>CAWEVH010000034.1:0-85996 GCA_963812415.1 uncultured Thermoleophilaceae bacterium
CGCCGCAGGCCACGAAGGCGGACTGGAAGCCCTCGGTTAACACGACGAGTGGATTCGCGCCTTCGTTCGCGGCCATGTAGTCCTCGGAACGCGAGACGGCAACCGTCGAGACGATCGCGACGCCGAGCGCGCCGCCGAGCTGGAACGCGGTGTTGCTGATGCCCGAGGCGACCCCGGACTCGCGCTCGGCGACGCCCGCGAGGGCGGCGATCGTGGCGGTGGCGAAGGCGGGACCGATGCCGGCGCCGAAGACCAGCAGGCCGATGAAGATGTCGCCGAGGTAGCTGCCGTCGGCGGACACCTGCGTGAGCAGGAGGGACCCCGCGCCGAGGAGCGCCATGCCGGTCGCGGCGACCGGCCTGAACCCGACCTTGGCGACCGCGGCCTGAGCCACGATCATGCCGACCGCTGCCGCGATCGGGGTCACCACGAAGCTGACACCGAACTCGAGTGGCGAGTAGCCCAGCACCTGCTGCGCGTAGAGCGTAAGGATGAACGGCATGCCGAAGCCGACCGTGCCGAAGAGGAGCATCACGGCGTTTGCGCCGACGAGCGTGCGCGATCGAAGGATGCGCAGCGGCAGGAGCGGCGCGCGGTGGCGCGACTCGATCACAGCGAAGGCCGCGACCAGGGCCGCCGCCCCGGCGAACAGGAGGATCGTCTGCGGGCTGCGCCAGCCGGCGTCGGGGGCTTCGACGAGTGCGTAGACGAGCAGGACGAGTGCCCCGGTGATGGTGAGTGCTCCGGCGGGGTCGTAGCTCCGCCGCGTCAGCGCGCGCGCGGCTCTCGCGCAGGAGCAGGGGAGACAGCGCGAGCGCGGCCAGGCCGACGGGGACGTTGATGAAGAAGATCCACTCCCAGCCCGGGCCGTCGACCAGCAGGCCCCCGATCAGGTAGCCCGCGGTGGCGCCGAAGGCGCCGTTCATGCCCCAGATCGCGAGCGCCTTGTTGCGCTCTGCACCCTCAGGGAACGTCGTCGAGACGATCGACAGGGCGGTCGGCGTCATGATCGCCGCGCCGATGCCCTGGACCGCGCGCGCCGCGATCAGGGCCGCCGGCGACCAAGCCAGCCCGCAGAGCAGCGACGCAAGGGTGAAGAACAGAAGCCCGACCATGAACACGCGGCGGCGCCCGAGCAGATCGGCGGCGCGGCCGCCCAGCAGGAGCAGGCCGGCGAAGGTGAGCGCGTAGGCGCTGATGACCCACTGCAGTCCCTGGTCCGAGAAGCCGAGCTCGGCGTCGATCGACGGCAGCCCGACGATCACGATGTTCGCGTCGAGGATCACCATGAAGAACGCCCCGCAGAGGAGCGCGAGCGCCTTCCAGCGGCGGGGATCGGGCTGAGCCGGGGAGTCTGTGGGTTGTGGGTTGGACACTGATGTCCTCCTGGTCGACGTCGCCGCCCGAATCGGCGGCCTCAACAAGACGTCGCAGCAGGGAGGGCGATTTGGACAGCCCCCGGAAAACTCGATCAGCGCAGCGTGTCCAGCCGCCGTTCGAGCTCCGCGCGCTCGACGGCGTTGGCGGTAAGCGCGATCGCTCGCTCGTACGCTCGCGCGGCGCCCGCGGTATCGCCCGCGCGGCTGAGCAGCTCGGCCTGCGCCGCGTACAGCGGCTGGTAGCGCTCGAGCGTCGAATCTCCGAGCAGCGGCTCGAGCAGCGCCAGGCCCGCGGCGGGCCCGCTGGCCAGGCCGACCGCGACCGCGCGGTTGAGCTCGACCACCGGCGACGGGTTGAGCCTGGCCAAAGCGCCGAACAGCTCGCCAATCTGCGCCCAGTCCGTCGCGTCGGCATCCGGCGCCTGGATCTGCAGGGCGGTGATCGCGGCCTGCAGCTGGTACTCGCCCGGACGCCGCAGGCGCACGGCGCGTTCCAGCCTCGCGAGGCCATCCGCGATCCGGCCCCGATCCCAGAGCGACCGATCCTGCTCGTCGAGCGCGACGTACCGTCCGCTCGAATCCACGCGGGCGGCCCGGCGGGCGTCGTGCAGCAGCATCAAGGCCGACAGCCCCCAGACCTCAGCGTCGTCTTGCATCAGCCGGGACAGCAGCTCGCCGAGGCGGATCGCCTCGTCGCACAGCTCCCCGCGGACGAGGCGATCGCCCTCGGTGGCGGCGTATCCCTCGTTGAAGATCAGGTAGATGACCCGCAGCACGCCGCGCAACCGCTCGGGCAGCTCCTCATCGGCCGGCACCCGATAGGGGATGTGCGCCTCGGCGATCTTGCGCTTCGCGCGCACGATCCGCTTGCCCATGGTGGGCTCCGCGACCAGGAAGGCGCGCGCGATCTCGCCGGTCGTCATCCCGCCGAGCGTCCGCAGCGTGAGCGCCACGCGAGCCGGCATCTCCAGCGCCGGATGGCAGCAGGTGAAGATCAGCCGCAGCCGATCGTCGACGATCGAGCTCTCGTCATCCACGGATGGCTCCTCCCCGTGCTGCTCCTCGACCCGCGTCAGCTCGGCCAGCCGCTCGGCCCGATCGGCCATCGACCGGTCCCGGCGCAGGCGATCGATCGCACGCCGTCGCGCCGCGGTCGTGATCCACGCCCCCGGACTGGCCGGCACACCGTCGCGCCGCCACGCCGTGACCGCCGCCTCGAACGCGTCCTGCACCGCGTCCTCGGCCAACTGGAAGTCGCCGGCTTGCCGGATCAGGGTGGCCAGGACGATCGCGCGCTCGTCGCGAAACGCGCGCGCGACCGCGGCCGAGACCGGATCGGCTGTGTGGATGCCGCCGCTCACGCGAGGTCTTCGACCGCCTGGTCGGGCACGTCGGCGCCGGCCTCGCGGGCCACCTTCACCCACTCGTCGGCGGGCATCACCGGGCGCACCTCCACCGTCCCGTAACGCGCGCCGGGGAAGCGCTCGGCGTGCTTGAGCGCCTCGTCGAGGTCGGCGCAGTCCAGGACGTAGTAGCCGGCCAGGACCTCCTTGGTGACTGCGAACGGGCCGTCGGTGATCTCCGTCTCCCCACCGCGCACGCGGACCGTCGTCGCGCTCTCGACCGAGCGCAGGCGCTTGACCCCCACCAGCAGCCCCGCCTCACGCAGGCTGCGGAAGAACTCGACAAACATCGGCAGCTCCGCCTCGCGCTCGGCCTGCTCGGTGGGATCGACCTCCTCTTGATACACGAGCAACATGTATTGAGACATCGCGCCCTCCGGACGTTCGTGGCCTTGGCCGCACCCTACGCGGCCCTCCCCAATACGTCGCACCACCCGGCGCGATTTGGACAGCGCCCCATGGCAGGCAGTGATTGCTTTCCACCGCAGGTTTCGAGATTGCCCAAGAATGTGGGCGGTTAGGTACTCCAAAGTTGTGCGAGCTCCCCTGGACGGGGGAGCTGATCTATGTTCGCCTTTGGGCCCCTTCTGTCGCGAAAGGAGGAGGGACGCCCGGAACTCGCAAGCGGAGCACGGTACCTCGCACTACCCAGGCGGCGGCTTGGGTGACGGGGCTGATCGCCGCCGCCGCCATCGGGTTGGTCGAGAGTTCCCTCGCGCACGCAGTCCCGGCAGGGAACCCTGGGCGAATTGCATTCGAACGCCACGTCGGGGACACCGCCGACATCCACACGGTGCCGAGGCCCGGGTCGACGTCCGGAGTCCTCACGCCCACCAACCTGACCGGCATGGGCGCACTCGCATCGTCGGACGAGACCAATCCGACGTGGGCCCAACAGCAGGACGGCCGGAGCGCGCTGGCGTTCGAGAGCACCCTTGACGGAGACCTCGAGATCTTCACGCTCGAGCTCGATCCGTTTCCGGACGATCCGGGAGTTCAGCCGCAACCCCGCCAGTTGACGAGCAACACCGAGCCCGACACCGATCCCGCCTGGGCCCCCAAATGGCCATCTGGTGACGAGCCCGAGCCCTCGCCCGACGACCGGCCGCCGATCGCCTTCGTGCAGGGCGGCGACATCCTCGTCGCGAGCTACGACGGGCTCGTGGAAAGCAACGTCACGGCCGGCGCTACCGCGGTGGAGGCCGCGACGCTCAGTGATCCCGACTGGTCGCCGAACGGCCAGCACATCGCGTTCGAGGCGGCTCACACCGGAGTGCACGAGATCTGGGTGATGCGAATCTCCTACGTCGAGACACCCGGCGGTGCAGCCCCCGGCAGATACGAGTCAAGCGACTTCCGCCCCGTCACGGCCGGTCAGCCGTCGAGTCTCGCCCCGAGCTGGTTCACCTTTCATCACCTTCCATCGGACCTGCCGCCTCCGTCTCCGGACGACGAGCTTCCGACCGGCTCCCTGCCTGATCCCTCGCCATGCCCCGATCTCAGTCCCGCCGACTGCAGATTTGCGCCGGCCGAGCGAATCGCCTTCTCAGGGCTCTTCCAGGGGAATCGGGAGATCCTCTTCGCGTCCTACGAGGAGCTCGATCCAGAGCGGCCCTTCGCAGACCCCGCCCGAATCACGGAGTGGCTCCTGACGGAGAACGCGGGAGACGACGTGGCGCCTTCGTGGTCGCCCATCGGCAGCCAGATCGTGTTTGAGAGGCCGGTCGCCGGCGCCCCGAGGCTGCATCTGCTCAGCCAGGACGGCGAGTTCGAGATGCAGCTCCCCATCGACGTGGGGAACAGCACGGGCGATCGGAACCCTTCATGGGAGCCGACCTTCCTCGGGGCTGACGTCATCACGAGGCGGCCCTGCGGACGCTTCAGCGATCGCCCCCGCTGCAGGCGAGTCCTGCGCTCCGCCTCACTCGAGTGTCCCTCGGGCGGCCCTCCTCCATGTCCGGTGATCGAGTCGTGCCCGTCCGGTGCGCCCCCTCCGTGTCCGGCAGTCCAGTGCCCCTCGGGCACGCCTCCGCCCTGTCAGATACCGCCTCCGACGAAGTGCACGCGGACGGGCACCGGCGGGCCGGACGTGCTACGCGGAACTCGCGGCCGGGACGTCCTGTGTGGAGGTGGTGGTAACGACCGGATGATCGGAGTCGGAGGGAACGATGTCCTGCGTGGCGGCCCGGGGAGGGATCGCGCGTGGGGCGGGGCGGGACGCGACCGTCTCTTCGGAGGAGCCAATGCCGATCGCCTCGACGGCGGCCCCGGCCCCGATCTCGTAGACGGGGGAGCCGGGAGCGACGTGCTGATCGGTGGCCCGGGACGGGATCAGCTCCTCGGCGGCCCCGGCGGCGATCGCATCGCGGCGCGTGACCGGCAACCGGACGTCGTTCGGGGAGGCGGTGGGCACGACGCGGCGAGCGTGGACCGAACCGGTGATGTCGCGAGCCGCGTAGAGCGGTTGCGAAGGCTTTGAGCTCGGCTCCGGGTCAGAGGTCGCGCCACCGTCGCCGAGGCGAATCGGGTTGGCGCGGGCTGCTGACCCGCAAGCGCCTGGCGGGGGCGTTTGGCGCCGCGGCAGCGGTAGTCGCGTTTCTGGTCGCCGTCACGAATCTGACCGATTGGATCGAGGAGAGGTTCGACGACCCAAAGCCACCCCCGCCCCCGGAGATCGACGCGCGGATCCATGGAGCCCGCCTCACCAGCATGCGCGAGCCGCTCGAGAGCTACTTGCTTTCCACCGGCGAATCGCTCGCCGGGTTGTCAGCGCGCGAGCGCCGCGAGCCTGGTCTTCTGTTCGCGGTCCGGGTGCGTCTCACGGGAAGCGTGGGCGAACAGTTCCCGCTCCTGTGGTCGCTCCATTCCTCGCGCACCGGCGCACGTCTCCCGGGACCTGCCTACAACCAGCTTGCGGTCACGTTCGTCCCGCGCGGGCGAACGCACGCGCGAACGTGGCCCGTCTGGGTTCCCTATCCGCCACGCAAGGGCTCCTATTACCTGCGCGTCACCCTGGCCGATCGCAAGCGCCAGCCCGTGGACGTCCGGGACTCACAGCGCTTTGCGGTCGCTCGAATCCCGCAGTAGCACCTCCTCGCGCTGCTCTGACGGCGCTAGTCGATCGTGAACTCCTGGGTCTGCGGGTTCGAGTACGGCGTCCGGTAGTAGGCCGTGACGCGCGGGTCGTTGATCCGCCACGTGAGGAGGCCCCGGACGAGGTCCGACTCGAAGATGTGGCCGTTGTACCAGTAGGTCGACCAGTCACCGCCCTCGAACCCGTCCGCGAACGCAGGCGGATCGGCGAACGCGATCTCCTTCGCGTTCGCCGGGTCGGTGAAGTCGACGACGCTGATGCCGGACATGTAGTTGCCGGCCACGAGCACGTAGCGCTGCTCGCCGCCCCGCTTCCTGAGCGGGATGACGTTGTAGTTGTGGATCGTGCACGCCTCGTCGGCCCCCTGGTCGCGCGGCAACACGAACTTGCCGAGCAGCTCGCCGGTCTCGACGGAGAAGAAGAAGTAGGACTTCATGTCGTCCGTCTGCGTCGAGAAGCCGGCGATCGGCGGGACGAGCGGCGCGCCCGTCGCCTGGCAGGCGGGGCGAACACCCCCTCCCGGCTCCCAGCCGAACACGACGACCTTGCCGTCATACGAGAACGAGGCCGAGTGCCCGGAGGAGGGGATGCCGGGGAGGATGTGGTGCATCTCCAGCGGGAACTCGAGCGAGCCGCCGTCCTCCCCGCCCAGGCTGTAGAGAGTCAGGCTGTTGCCGCCCGCGCAGGCGAGCTTCATCGCGCTTCCGAGGATGACGCCGATGTCGTGGCACGGGTGCTCCTCGGTCGGAATCTGGCGGAGGAGCCGCGCGCCCGCAGGGTTCCCGAGCGGGATCTCGACGATGTCGAAGTTCGTGCAGGTCGCGCTCGAGCTCCCGACGTAGACGAGCAACCGGTCGTTGGCGAGATCGGGGACCATCGTCTGCGTGTGAGAGCCGCACGCGAGATCCACCGATGCGATCAGGGCGGGGTCCTGCTGGTCCGAGATGTCGAAGATGTGGAGGCCCTCGAAGCCGGGAGGCACGAACTGGCCGTCGCACGACGCGCCGCTCGCGGGGGTGTTCGAGTTCCACGAACGGCTCAGGATGTCGCCGTAGATGGCGATGTCGCCCTGGTTTCCGGGCACCGCCCCGGTCGGGTTCTTGGGCGCACACTCCTCGTAGTCGATGATCTCGCGCGGCTTCTTCAGCTGCGAGACGTCGACGAGGCGGAAGCCGTTGTAGTGACCCTGGACCACCGTGTCGCCCCAGAAGGCGAGGTCCGAGTTGATGAAGTTCGACGCCGGTCCTGTTGTCCCGCTGTTGCGCTCGGAGAAGCCCAGCGCCGTCAGGTTGGACGTGATCGCCCAGTCCTCGACGACCGGCAGCCGGGGCGGCGCCGCCGCGCTCACCGGCGCCGCGGCGAGACCGATCGCCAGCAGCACTGGCACCACCAGCAAGGTTCGAAGCTTCCCAAGCCGCGCCCGTCGTTCTGGCGAAAGCACATCCCCTCCGATCGCTCACGGTGTCCGTGCGCGCGGGATCTTTCTCGCGCTTGCCGACGCTGTCAAGCGAAATTGCCGGCCGCGGGTGCAACCCTCGTTGCAGCACTCTCGCCGCGCGAAGGAATCGACCGTAGTATCCCGACGGCCCGGCACGCCCGCCGGACCCTGGGTATGGATACTGCGCGACGCGGAAACTACGAGTCCGGCTCGGACTATGTGCTCGAGTACGGCGAGCTGCGCTTCACGTTCAACGAGCGCGACTTCACCGAGCGCGTCGAGCAGGCGGCCATGAAGCTCAGCTTCGTCGAGGGGCCGCTCGGCGACGACGAGCGCGAGGATCTCGTGAACCTCGCCGTGAACGGCGAGGTGCCCGAGCCGCACTCCGAGCTCGGCGAGCACATCAACGACTGCTGGGTCGACCTGAACGGCCCCTCTGACCGCTCGCTCGTGCACTGGATCCGCCGGCTCGTGTTCCGCGGTGCCTGGCTCGACCAGCGCGTGATGGAGGGCGAGCTCGAGATCGTGTTCGACGAGGACACGAGCGAGTTCGGATACGCCCAGCCGGACCGCAACTTCGAGCTCATCGAGCTTTCGCCCGAGCCGAGCTGGCGTCGGGTCGCCTACCGCCGCTAAGCTGTTTCTCGCAGGCTCGCTGCAAGAACCGGGAGGTCGGAGTGAAGCGCAAGGTTGTGGCCGGGATGGCCGCGGCGATCGTGGTGTTGGGAGTGACCGCGCCGGTGGCCGGCGCGAAGGAGCGTGTGCTCACGCTCTACTCCCCCAAGATCCAGTCGCTGCCGTACGTGCACGACACGCACAATGTCGCTCTGCGCGCGGACGGGCGCGAGGCGCCGGCCAAGCCCGGCTACATCACGGGCTGGAAGGAGATGGCACTGGTCGACTCCAAGGACCCGGACGCCAAGCCGCTGCCGATCGCGAAGATGATGGTGCACCACTTCCTGTACTTCGCTCCCGGCACGATGAACGAGGGCCCGGGCAGCTGCTGGGGCGGGCTCGGCTTCATCGGCGGGCGAGGGGAGGAACACCCGCTCGGCCGCTTCGCAACCGAGCTGCCCGCCGGCATGCGCAACAAGTACGGGATCACGAACCGGACCGCGACCGGCGCCGCGCCCGACTGGCGCCTCACAGCGATGGTGATGAACCACTTCAAGCGCCCGAAGAGCTTCTACGTGCGCACGAAGGTCTGGTACACGACGGAGAAGCGCACGCCGGCGATGCCGACGGTCATCGCCGACTGCGGCCACGGCGCCAACGCCATGGCGTATGACGTCCCCGGCGGCGGGCGGAAGGGCTCGAACTTCGTCTCCTCGAGCGACTGGACGGTGCCCGAGGGCTTCAAGGGACGGCTCCTGCTCGGCGCCTCCCATCACCACGGCGGCGCCAAGTACCAGACGCTCGCGAGCCGCACCTGCAAGCGCCCGATCTACAAGGCGCGCGCCTACCACGGCATGCCCGACCATCCCTACAACACGATCCGGCCGATCCTCCACGAGCCCGGCCCGATCGGCAACGGCACCTTCGCCACGGCACAGGGCGTCCCGATCACCGGCGGCGAGGTGCTGCGGCGCACGGCCGTGCACGACAACCACAACCTGCACGTGGCGTCGATGGGCTTCTGGTTCGGCTTCATCGTGCGCGACGAGTCGGTCAAGCGCTGCGGCCCGATGCCGACCGACATCGTCGACGTCAACCGGCCGAAGCGCTTCGACCGCACGCCGAACCACGACCTCGAGGTGCCGCAGCTGGCAACGCCGCAGGGAGCGTTCACGGCGTTCGACGGGAACGCGCTCACGATCGGTGACGACTTCTTCCGGCCCGGGAAGGTCACGGCCAGGGTCGGCGAGCCGGTGACCTGGAGCTTCTCCGGCGCCCGGCCGCACAGCGTGACGGTCGCCAACGGACCGCGCGGGTTCTCATCGGTGTATTTGGGCCGGACGAGGGGCAGCTACACGGTTACGCCGAAGGTCAAGGGCACCTACAAGCTCGTTTGTCTGGTCCATCCGACCACGATGGCTCAGACGCTCGAGGTCAAGTAAGCGCGTCGGCGCGCAGGGCGCCGCTCTCGGCGCCCACCCGGCCACCCGGCTCGAGCACGATCCGGGTGGTCGCCCAGCGGAGCGCCTCCGGGGCGTCGCCGGTGGCCGCGACCACGGTGAGCGTCCCGCCCTCCTCGGTGGCGCGCGCGGCGCCGAACACCCGGCGGCGGGCGCCGGCCGGGAGCGCGCCGAGGGAGTCCACGAGCACCACCGCGTGACCGCCGCGCTCGACGCGGCGCTTGGCGCGCTCGATCGCGAGCTCGGCGGCCTGCGCCTGGGCGTCGGCCGAGCGGTCGAAGCTGCCGCCGACCGCGTCCACGCCCTCGATCGCCCGCCAGTCGGCGAGCTCCTCGGGCCTCACACCCGCCAGCACCGCCAGCGCGCCCAGCTCGGCATCGCGCCCGAGCTCGGCGGCCAGCTCACGCAGCAGCGTGCTGGCGCCCGCCCCGGGCGGGCCGGAGATCGCCACGCGTGAGCCGCGTCCGAACGGCACGTCGGCGAGCGCGGCGGGCGCGGGCAGCCGGGCCGACGGGAAGACCGGGCTGAGCTCCCCGAACCAGGGGCGCTCCTCGGGCGGCTCGGCGTCCGCGCCGTTCACGGTCGCGACGCGCACCAGCGACGGATGGCGCTCGTTTCGGCGCGGCGGGCGCACGGGGCCGCTCACCTCGTCGCCTGCGCGCAGCTCGCAGCGGCGGATCTGGGCGGGCGAGACGTACACGTCGTCGCGCGACTGGCCGGCCGGGTCCACGCGCACGAAGCCGCTGCCGTTGGCGAGGATGTCGAGCACGCCGCTCGCGAGCTCCTCCTCGCGCTCGGGCTCCTTCTCCTGGGGCTCCTCGGACTCCTCGTCCTCGGACGTGCCCTCGGAGGTGTCCCTCCGACGTGCCTTCGGAAGTGTCTTCTGACGTGCCCTCGGAGGTGTCTTCCGAGGTGCCCTCCGACGTGTCCTCCGAGGTGTCCTCGGTCGCCTCGTCGCCATCGGCGTCCTCCCCGGTGGCGTCGAGGATCGCGGCGATCAGGTCCCCCTTGCGCTTGGCGCGAAAGCCCTCCAGGCCGAGCTCCGACGCGATCGCGTGGAGGTCGGCGAGCGGGCTGCCCTCGAGCTCTTCTCTCTTCAGCACTGACATGAGCGGCGCCGAACCCTACTAGCGGTCCTCCTCGACGGCGTCCAGCACCAGCTCCATGAGCCGGCCGAGCGTGCCGTCGACGTTGTCGTTGTCGATCACCGCCACGCCCTCCGAGCGCGCCCGGTCCCAGAGGTGGTCCTGCAGGCGTCGAATGTCCTCGAAGCGAGCCAGGTAGCGCTCCGCCGGGCGGGTGCCCGGCCGATGCGAGAAGTGGCCCATGTGCAGCTCGGCGTCCTCCACCACGACGAGGGCCTCCACGAGCACGCAGCGCTCGCGCACGCGCGGGTGCACGCCGCCGGGCACCACGTGCACGCCCTCCACCACCACCGGCTTGGCCTCGTTCGCGGCCCGCTCGACGATGGCCGCGATGCCCGTGCCCACCCGCTCGGCCTGGTCGCGGTAGCCGCTGATGCCGCCCGCCTCGAACGCCGAGTGGTGCACGGTCGGCATGGCCTCGCTGGTGAAGAACGCCCTCAGCACCTGCCGGATCACGTCCGTGGCGATCACCCGGTTCACTCCCAGCCGGGCGGCGAGCATGCTCGCGAGCGTCGACTTGCCGACGCCGGTGGTGCCGCCGATCAGAACGACGAGCGGGCGGTCGAGCCGGTCGAGCCGACGCCAGCCGCGGTACCGGCGCAGCGCGGGCGGACCCTCCTCCGCCATCAGCACCTCCTCGGCCAGGCCCTGTAGGGCAGCGGTGTCGATCTCGCCGTCGCCCCGGGTGGCGAGCCGCGCCTCGATCAGGCGGGCGAGCTCGAACGCCCGCTCGAGGCTGATCCCGGTGGCCGACAGCGACTGCGCCATGAGGCCCTTCGAGTAGGGCAGCCCGTGGCCCTTGTGGAAGACGATCGTCTCAGCCGGCATCTCGGTACAGGTTGACGAGCGCGTCGTCGAGCCCGTCGCCGGCCGGGCGGTTGCGCACGAACACGACGCGCGCGCCGGCTCGGCGGGCGTGCCTGGCCACCGTGTCGATCGCCGCCGCCTTGAGCTCGGTGAGGTAGACGTCGCAGCCCTCCTC
Source organism: uncultured Thermoleophilaceae bacterium (assembly GCA_963812415.1). Taxonomy (GTDB): domain Bacteria; phylum Actinomycetota; class Thermoleophilia; order Solirubrobacterales; family Thermoleophilaceae; genus JACVRW01. The sequence continues at coordinate 11,517 of CAWEVH010000034.1, forward strand.
GGCGGCCCGCTCGAGGTCCGCCGCCAGCGCGCTGCGGCGGGCGAGGTTGGTCGACGAGACGCGCGGCTCCACGCCCGCGACCGACGGCGCGCCGGTGGTGAAGAGCGCCACCCGAGCGCCGTCGGGGATCGGCTCGAGCGGCTCGGGGCGCAGCTCGAAGGGGAGCGCGCCGGTCGGGGGCGCCTGCGCCCCGGGCGCCGCCAGCACGAGCTCGGCGCGCGCCAGGCGGTACTCGGCGAACGGCTCGGCCTCGCCCGCACCGAGCACGCACACGGTGCGGTCGACCTCCACGGGCGGGACGCAGGCCCCGGACCCCTCGAACACGATCGCGCCCGGCTCGAGGGAGGCGGCGAGCGCGGCGCCGGCGGGCACGTTCGACTGCGCCGGGGCGCCGGCAAACCCCCCGCCCACGCGCCGGCAGCCCACCGTCCGCACCCCCGCGATCACCGCGTCCTCGAGGAAGTCGGACGCCGCGTGCCCGCCCGCGTCCGCGATCGCCATCAGCTGCTCGAGATCGGTGTCCGCCGCGGCGAGCTGCGGCTCGGCGGGCCCGCCGCGACCCATGCAGACGACGACCGGATCGGCGCCCAGCTCGTCGAGCAGCCCCGCCCAGTGGCCGGCCACGGCCGTCTTGCCGGTGCGCTTGCCGGTGCCGATCACCGCGAGCTTCGGGCCCTCGAAGGCCACCGGCTCGTAGCGCGGCGGCTCGAGCAGCGCGCCGGGCGCCTCGTAGCGCAGCCCGAGCGAGAGAGCGAGTGCCGCGAGCCGCAGCTTGGCCGACGCCGGCAGCACGGGCTCGTCCGCGAGGTCGAGCACGGCGTCGGCGTGAGGGGCGAGCCGCCGCAGGGCGGGCTCGGGATCCGTCTCGACCGGCCGGCCGTAGTGCTCCTCGAGCGGCCCAGGCGGCAGCTTCTCCTCGCCGCCGCAGAAGATCACCCCCGCCAGCTCGAGGCCGGCGAGGGCGTCGCGAACCGCGGCCGGATGGTGCTCTCCGTCGATGAGCGCGATGGCGGGCACGGCGGCATTGTCGCCGCCGCGCCCGCCGTACGCTCAGCGCCGGCGCCGCAGCACCCGGAAGCGCACGACCTCGGTGCGCGAGACGTTGCCCGCGAGGTCGGTGAGCTTCAGCAGCGCCCGGTAGCGGCCCGGTGCGAGCCTGCGGCCCGCGATGCGGCCGTTGAACACGATCGTGTTCCGGCCGGGGCCGACCGCCTGCCGGATGCGGCCGATCCGCTTGTAGGCCTTGCAGCGTCGCTTGCGCAGCAGCCGCCGGTAGGCCGCGCGCGAGTCGACCGAGCGGCGCAGCCGGCGCAGCAGCTTGCGCGTGCGCGGCACGCAGCGGACCCGCCCGCGCCGCAGCACCTTGAGGCCCTTGAACTGCTTCTGGATCGTGAGCACCGCCGTGCCCGCCTCAGTCGCGTTGAACACGAACCGCGCGCCTTGGCCGGGCATCAGCGTGGTATCGCTGATGCCGAAGCCCGAGGCGTCGGGAGCGGTGGTGTCGGGCGGCGGGATGACAGGTGCCACGGGCGGCTCGGGCAGGGCCTCGAGCGGCACGGCCATCACGTCCGGGCCGTTGCGGTTCCACACGGCGAAGCCCTGGTGATCGGTCGCCGCGGCGACGCGGACGTCGGGGTAGCTCTCGCCCCGGGCGATGTCGACCGTCGGCGCCCAGTTCACGCCGTCGTCGGACCACGTGTAGCGCAGCCGCTCGTCGGTGTACGCGCTCCACACGGCGTGCAGGCGCCCACTCGCATCCTGATGCAGGTCGTAGTCGTTGAACGGACGCCCGTCGCTGATCAGCACCGGCGCGGTCCAGCCGCTTCCGGTGAACTTCGAGACCCAGCCTCGATCGGGCCCGCGCTGCTGGAAGAACAGGAAGAGCCCGTTCGGCCCGCCGGCAAGGGCGGAGCCGTCAGCGGCGCTGATGCTGTCCGCGGAGATGATGTTCTGCGGGCCCCACTGGCCGAGGGTGTTGATGTTCGTCTCGGTGGGCGATCCGGCCAGCTTGCGCCAGGCCAGCTGAGCGGGGTCGCTCTGGATCTCGTAGACGGCGACCGGCTTGTTGTCGGCCGGGTCGATGCCGATCGACGCGTCCTCTCCACTGCCGGGGGTGAGCAGGTCGGCCTCGCCCAGGGAGGGCGTGTCGTCGAGCGGGCTTCCGTTCTGGACGAAGACGCCGGCGGTCGTGACCTCGGTGAGCGCCGTGATCGTGTTGCCGGGGCCGTACACCGCCTCGTCGGGCGCGGCGCTGTTCGAGAACGCCACTCCGGTGCGGTTGCGTGCACCGAAGTTCAGGCCACCGTCCGTCGGAGCGGTTGGCCATCATGTGACCGCTCCCGGTCAGCCCCCGCTGGTGAAAGACGGTCACGACGTTGGGCGCCGAGAAGAAGACGTGGGGGCGTCCGGAGACCCCGTCCTGATCGCCCGGCTGGCTGCCGACGAAGGTCTCGGGGTCGGCGCAGGCGCCCGCGCCGCGGGCCAGCCGGCAGTAGCGCACCTCCTCGATCGCGGGCGAGCTGTCGGCCCATGCGATGTGGGCGGTGCCGGCGGGATCGACCGCGATGTCCGGCGCTCCGTCGAACGTCGCTCCGCCCACGACGATCGGGGGTGCCGCCTGGGCGGGGCCGGCGGCGAAGAGCGCACCGAGGGCCAGTGCGGTCACGGCGAGTGTGCGAGCCAACATTGGGGGAGTCCCCTCCTTGAGGTTCGTGGCCATATCGACCCGAACGAGGACGGCAGGACCGAATTACGGCAGGGGCCGACGAATTGCCGGGTGGGTCAGCCGGTGGCGGTCTCGCCGAGGAGCCCCTGGTCCTTCTCGTAGTCGTAGGTCCGGGGGTCGAACGAGAGGATCGCGTCCTGCTCGTGGAAGGGATACTTGCGGAACACCGTCACCCGTTCGGGTGATGCTTCGATCAGGTTGTAACAGGGCTTCGTCTTGCCCCGCAGGCGGGTCGTGGACACGGTCCCCGCGTTGACCACGAACAGGTTCTCGAGCCGCCACGCGTACGGCACGTGCTTGTGCCCGGACAGCACGAGGTGGACGTCGGCGCGCTGGAGCGTCTCGAGCGTGTCGCCGGCGTCGTGCACCACGTTGCGCTCGCGCCCCGTCCCGGGCACCGGCAGCAGGTGGTGGTGGAGCACGAAGATGCGCAGGAAGGCCTCCGGTTGCTCCTCGAAGCGCTCGACGATCCAGGGATAGCGCCCGCGGCCGATCACGCCGTGGTCGAGGTCGGGCTCGGTCGAGTCGACCGCGACGATCGAGATGCCGCCGTGGTGGAGCGTCGAGCTGCGCTCGCCAACCAGCTCCTCGAAGTGCACGTAGCCGACGTTGCGCGAGTCGTGGTTGCCGGGGATCACGATCAGGCGCTCGCACTCGAGCCGGGCGAGATAGTCGGCCGCCTGCTGGAACTCGCCACGCAGTCCGTCGCCCGTGAGATCGCCCGAGACGATCACCACGTCGGGACGGAGCTCGTTCACCTCGACGATCGCCCGGTCGAGCAGCGTGGGCACGAAGTGCGGCGAGCCGCAGTGGAGATCGGAGAGCTGCGCGATCGTTAGCGCGCTCACGCGTGCTCCCGCATCAGCTCGCCCTCGAGACGCGCTCCCGCCTCCATCGCCCGCTCGCCCTCGAGCGCGGCGTGCACGCGCAGGTAGTCGCGCGCGGCTGCCACGTCGTGTACCCGCAGGATCCGCGCGCCGCGGCGGAGCGCCGCGCCCACGGCGGCGAGCGTGCCCGCGTCGCGCGCGGCCGGCGGCCGCTCCGTGAGGACGCCGATGAAGTCCTTGCGCGAGACCGCGACCAGTAGCGGGCGGCCGAGCGCCGCCAGGCGGTCGAGCCGGCGCAGCAGCTCCACCGACTCGGCGGGCGTCTTGGCCAGGTCGATCCCGGGGTCGAGCACGATCGACTCCCCGGCCACGCCGTGCGAGCGCGCCACCCGCTCGCGCTCCTGGAGGAACTCGACGACGTCGGCAACCACGTCCTCGTAGTGGGGGAACACCTTCTCCTTCGGGCGCGCGCGCGTGTGGGTGATCACGAGCGCGGCGCCGGCCTCGGCGCACTCGACGGCGAGCCGCTCGTCGGAGAGTCCGCTCACGTCGTTGATCATCGCCGCGCCGGCGTCGAGCACGGCGCGTGCCACCGGCGCCCGCCAGGTGTCCACCGACACGGTCATGCCGCCCGCCGCCAGCCGCTCCACCAGCGGCCGCACGCGCGCGATCTCCTCCTCGACGGAGACGACCTCGGTGTCGGTCCGCCCGGACTCGCCCCCCACGTCCACGATCACGGCGCCGTCGGCCGACTGCGCCTCGGCGAGACGCGTGAGCTCGTCAAGGTCCTTCGGCCCCTGGCGATCCGAGAACGAGTCGGGGGTCGCGTTCACGATCCCCATCAGCACCGGCTCGCTCAGGTCGAGCCGGCGGTCACGCAGCCGCAGGATCACGCTGCCTCCTCTGCCCCGGGACGAGGCCCTCCGCCCGCGCGAGCTCGCGCCAGGCATCGAGCTCCGTCTCGATCCGCCGATCGTCCCAGCCGAGCTCCGTCGCCATCGCCGTGGCGACCGCCCGCGGGCCGGTCGCGTCGGGGGCGGTCAGCCGGCGCGCGTCCAGCAGGCCGAGCCGGGTGCGGCGCAGCAGCACGTCGCCGACCGAGCCGGCCTGCTCGTGGCCGGCGGCGTAGGCCGCCTCGGCCGCGATGTCGGGTAGGTCGGGGCTGATCCGCCCCGCCAGCGACGGCGCCGCCCCTGCCAGACGCAGCACGAACTGTGCGGCGTGGCCGTAGCGCCGGGCGAGATGGGCACGGCTCTCGTCGTCGACGGCCGACACCACGGGCAGGCTGCCGGGCTCGACCGGCTCGCCCAATGGGATCTCCTGGGTGCGGCAGGGCGCCTGGCGATCCTCTCGCTCCACGATCCGGTCGACCGCCAGCTTGGCCATGCGCCGCCAGGTGGTGAGCTTGCCGCCGGTGATCGTCACGAGGCCCGAGCTCGTCTCGTACAGCTCGGCCCTTCGCGAGATGTCCACGGACTTCTTGGGATCGCCGCTCGAGATCAGCGGGCGCACGCCGGCGTACGCCCCGGTGAGATCCGACGGTCCGAGCGAGAGCCCGAAGAACCCGTTCAGCGCATGCAGCAGGTAGCCGACGTCCTCGTCCGAGGGCGGGATGTGGTCGAGCCCGCCCTCGTAGTCGTTGTCGGTGGTGCCGACGAGGGTGCGACCGAGCCAGGGGAGCACGAACACCGTGCGGCCCCCGGCCGCGGGCACGATCACCCCGGCGTCGACCGCCAGGTCGTCCCGCGACAGCGTGAGGTGGGTGCCCCGGCTCGGGCGGATGCGCGGCACCTCCTCCTCGGCGTAGAGCTCGTCCGGGCGCAGGCGGTCGGCCCAGACGCCGGTGGCGTTGATCACGTTCGCGGCGGTGAGCTCGAACTCGCCGCCGCCCACCGCGTCGAGCACGAGCACCCCGGCAGCCCTGCCGCCGCGCTCCACGAGGCCGGTCACCTCGCAGCGGTTCGCGCACACGGCCCCGAAGCGCTCGGCCTCCGCGAGCACGGTCAGCACGAGCCGCGAGTCATCGGTCTGGCAGTCGTAGAAGAGATAGGCGGCGGTCGGCTCGCGTGCGGCGAGCGAGGGCACGAGCTCCACGGTCTCGTCGGCGCCGATCGTGCGGTGGCGCGCGGGGCTCCACTCCTCCTCGCCGTCGCGTCCGCGGCGCCAGGACATGGCGTCGTACATGTTCAGGCCCACGCCCATGCGCCGGTCGGGGCGCCTGCCGTCGAAGCTCGGCACGAGCAGCGGCAGCGGCTTCACGAGATGCGGCGCCAGCTTCACGAGCAGCGAGCGCTCGAGCAGCGCTTCGCGCACAAGGCCGAGGTCGAAGTTCTGCAGGTAGCGCAGCCCGCCGTGCACCAGCTTCGACGAGCGGCTCGAGGTGCCGGCCGCGTAGTCGCCGCGCTCGACCAGCGCCACGCTGTAGCCGCGCGAGGCCGCGTCCAGCGCCACGCCGGCGCCGGTGATGCCTCCGCCCACCACCACGACGTCGAACGAGTCGCGTTCGAGCGAGGCGAGCGCGTCGGCGCGAGGGATCACGGAAGGTACGTTACGAAGTCGGCCGGAGCCAGCCGCTCGGGCGGCGCCTTCTCCTGGCGCGCCCGGCCCAGATGCAGCAGGCCGATCACGCGCTCGTCCTCGCCGACGCCGGCGGCCGCGCGTCCCTCGGGCCGCCGCAGGACCTCGGGCGTGCGCCAGTAGCCCGCCAGCCCACGGTCGTGGGCGGCCACCAGCACGATGTAGCTGGCCACCGCTGCCGCGCAGAGATCCTCCTGGTCCTGCACCGGGTCGCCGCTCTGAGCCGCCGAGGCGACCACGAGCGTCGGCGCGCGGTCGAGCTTGGCGGCCGCCTCGGCCCCGGCGGCCTCCTTCAGCCGGGCGAGCGAGTCAGGGCCGAGCACGCGAAAGCGCCACGGGTTCGTGACGTGGTGGTTGGGCGCCCAGCGCGCGAGCTCGAACAGCTCGTCGAGCGTCTCCCGCTCCACCGGCTCGGAGCCGTAGGCCTTGTGCGTGCGCCGGCTCCTGATTGCGTCGACCAGCTCCATCGGGCGGGTAGTCTCGCAACATGGCCTCGGGAACCGTGCTGGTCACCGGCGCCTCGACCGGCATCGGCCACGTCACCGCGCTTCACCTCGCGGAGCTCGGCTTCGACGCCGTCGGGGCCGTGCGCGCGGGTGATGGACCGGCTGATCGGGCGCGCTATCGGCTGAGCCGCCGGCGCCGCCAGACGACGAGCGCCAGCGCGAGCAGCGCGCCGAGGAGTGCCGCGAGCAGGAGCGGGGATGGCCCGCCCTCCTGGCGCGCGGGAGCCGCCGCCGCGGCACGCCGGGTCGCTGCGACGGGGTCGCTCGCGGACGCCACCTCGGGCGCGGCGGTCGCCGGGCTCGTGGCGGCGTCCGCGCCGGGCTCGACCTCGTCCTCCTTCGGCGCTCGCTTCGCGGTCTCCGGCTCTCCCCGGCGGCGCCCGCCATCGCTCGAGCGACCCTCTTGAGGATCCGTTCTCGCCGCCGCAGCCGCGGGCTCCGCCGCTCGCCGCGGACGCGGCGCCCGCGCCACCGCTCCGATCGGCAGCGCGGTGCGGCGCAGCGCCATGAGCGCCTGCGCGGTGACCCAGACCGGCGTCTGCGAGCTCGTGCGCGAGTAGGCGATGCTCCCGTCCCGTCGCGCGAGCCCGCGGAGGTAGGCGAGCGCCCGGCGGACCGCCCGCGGGCGTGCTCCGACCGCGATCAGTCCCTGCGCCGCGTAGGCGGTCGACTGCGCGTTCGAGCTGCGTCCCCTCATCTGCCCGAAGCCGCCGTCGCCGTTCTGACTCGAGCCGAGCCAGCCCACGGCCCGGCGCGCCGCGTCGCCGCGGCCGCGGCCGACGGCCGCGAGCGCCTGGAGCGCGGCGCCGGTCATGTCGGCGTCGCTGCCCGAGGAGGCGGCCACCCCGAAGCCGCCATCCGGGTTCTGGTTGCGCACGAGCCAGGCGACGGTCGCGCGGCCGGCGGGCTCCCCGGACGCTCGTAGCGCGAGGATGCCGAAGGCCGTATAGCTCACGAACCCGGCGATCGAGCCGTCCGCGCGGCGGCGCCGCTCGATTGCCGCGAGCAGGTTCCGGCCGCCGAAGCGCCGCGGGTCGAGCCCGGCGCTGCGCAGGAGCAGCACGGTGCGCTCGACCTCGCCGATGTCCGCGAGCCCGCGCGCCCGCCTGACGAAGCCCACGATCGAGCTCCCACCGCGCCGCTGGACGTCGAGCGGGTTGCGGCCGGCCGCAGCGAGACCGAGGCCGGTCCAGCCCGTGTAGAGAGGCGACGAGCTCTGGCCCGGCGCGGCGCCGAAGCCGCCGTCGGCGTTCTGCGCCCCCATCAGGTAGCGCTCTGCCCTGTCGGCCGTCGAGGCCGCCAGCGCGGGCTGCGGCAGGGCGAGACCGATGATCGTCGCCCCCAGCAGCAGGCAGCCCGCGGCGGCGCCCGCCGGCGCCGGCCAGCTCACCTCGAGGCGGCGCCGGTAGCGCTCGAGCGCCCGTACGAACGCCGGTCCGATCAGCAGGCAGAACACCACGTTGCCGATCGCGTGGGCGAGGTTGTACGGCAGCGAGCTCACGGCGACGACCAGGTAGGAGTCGAGGTCCTGGCGCGCGCCCAGCGTCCACTGGTAGACGTCCATCCAGGCCCCGAAGGCGAGCCCCGCGAACCCGCACGCCGCCGCCAGGACGAGCCTGCTCGGCTCGCGTCCGCGCAGGATGCGCGCGAGCAGCGCGCCGCCCACCCCGACGGCTCCCCAGCCCACCATCTGCCACACGGTCCAGGGCCCCTGCGAGAGGAAGATGTTCGACACGATCGCCGTAACGGCGCCGACGGCGAACCCCGGCAGGGCGCCGAGCGCGTAGCCCGCGAACAGGACGATGTCGGTGGTCGGCTTGACGTTCGGCACGGCGGCGAACACGAGCCGCCCCACCACCGCGAGCGCGGCCAGCGCCGCCACCAGCGCCAGCACTCGCGACGGCGGCCTGTCGCGCTCGTACCAGGCGAAACCGGCGGCCACGGCGAGCGCGAGCAGCGTGAACGACGTCGCCTGCCAGGTCATGCCTCGACCTCGTCGATCGAGAGCGCTCTCGTGACCGCAGCGGCACCGGCCTCGGGGCTGAGGGCGGCGCCGTCGGTGATCCGCGCCACCTCGGTCGAGAAGTGACGGCCGCCCGCGAGCACCTCGTCCGGCGGCCCGTCGGCGATCGTCACGCCCGGACCGAGCAGCACCACGCGGTCGGCGAACGCCGAGGCGAACTCGCTGTCGTGCGTCGCGACCATCACCGCGGCGCCGGCGCGCGACAGCTCCTGGATGCGCGCCGTCAGCTCGTCGCGATGGATGCGGTCCATCCCGCGGGTGGGCTCGTCGAGCAGCACGGCCGCGCAGCGCCCACCGGCGAGAACCACCTCGAGCGCGAGCCGCTGGCGCTCCCCGCCGGAGAGGTCGCGCGGATTGGTCCGCTCGCGTCCGGCAAGCCCGGCGTTCGCCACGCCCTCGGCTCCCGCGTCGTCCACCGCGTGCTCGTGGATCAGGTAGTCGCCCGGGTTCTGGAGGAGCAGCGCCACCTCGCCGCTCCGGTCCACGCGCCCCCGGGTGGGCTCCGCGAGGCCCTTGGCAAGGCGCAGCAGCGTGCTCTTGCCCGCGCCGTTGCGACCCATCAGCGCCACCCGCTCGCCCGGCGCGAGCGTGAGCGATATGCCGCGCAGTACGACGGGGCCGTCCTCGAGCTCGTGCCAGACGTCCCTGAAGGCGAGCGCCGGCGGGGTGGTCTCCCTGCGGCCGAGCAATCGGCGCAGGAGGCCGTCGCCGCCCCCGTCCGGCGACCGCGGGCGCGGCTCGCGCGCCGGCAGGGCTCCCAGCCCCGCGGCCCTCAGCCCGGCGCGCGCCTGCTTGACGGACGCGGGCAGCGGCGCGAGCCCCGCGAGCGAGAACATCCGTCCGCCCGGCGTCACGAGCGCCGGCGCGCGCTCGGCCGCCCACTCGAGGAAGCCGGCCGGCGGCGCGTCGCACGCCACCCGGCCGTCGATCATGGCGATCACGCGGTCGGCGGCCGGCAGGCAGCGCTCGATCCGGTGCTCGGCCACCACGACCGCGGTGCCCCAGTCCTCGTTGAGGCGGCGGAGCAGCCAGACGAGCTCGTCGCCCGCGACCGGGTCGAGCTGCGAGGTGGGCTCGTCGAGCAGCAGCAGGCGCGGTGCGTGGACCATCGCGGCGGCGATCGCCACGCGCTGGAGCTCCCCGCCCGAGAGCGTGTCGGTGCGGCGCTCGAGCAGGTGCCCGACGCCGAGCGAGAGCGCCGTCTCCTCCACCGCGCGCGCCATCGCGGCGGCCGACTCGCGGCGGTGCTCGAGTGGCAGCTCGAGCTCGGCGCGCACGCCGCCCATCACCACCTGCGTCTCGGGCTCCTGGAGGACGGTGCCGCAGACCGCCGCCAGCTCGCCGGGCCCGTGCTCGCGCACGTCGAGGCCGGCGACCTCGAGGGCCCCGCTCGCCTCTCCCCCGTGGAAGTGCGGCACGAGGCCGCAGAGCGCCCGCAGGAGCGTCGACTTGCCCGAGCCGGACACCCCCGCCAGCAGCGTGAAGGTGCCCGGCTCGAGGTCGAGCGAGACGTCGCAGAGCGCCAGCCCGGAGACGTCCGGATAGCGGTAGCCGAAGCGCTCGGCTCTGGCCAGCGGCTCAGGCATGAGCCACCCCGATCCTGGCCGCGCGACCGGCGAACGGCAGCACCGCGAAGGTCAGCAGCGCGAAGCTCAGCACGAGCTCCGGAAGGCCGAGCTCGATCGCGATCGTCGGATAGGTCTCGACCTGCGCGAGACCCGCGAGCTTTCCCCCGAGCGCCACCACCGCGATCGCGAGCGCCGCGCCGCCCACCCGCAGGTCATGCCTCGACCACGGGCGCCGCCTGCGCGGCGGCCGGCCGCCGAGCGCGTAGCCGCGCACCTCGAGCGCGGCGGCCACGTCGACGGCGCGGTCGAGCGCGCCTCCGAGCGCCGCGCGCGCGACCGTGAGCCGCGCGGGCGGGTGCGGCCGGCAGCGCGCCGCGTCGCCCATCCGGGTGGCGTCGCGCGCCAGCACCGGCACCAGCCGGGTGGCGAGCGAGGCGGTGAGCGCCGACCGGAACGAGATGCGTCGGAACAGCCGCAACAGCTCGTCGGGGTCGACGGCCGCCGACAGCAGGCCGAGTGCCACCACGCACACCACCACGCGCAGGCCGCCGAGCGCGCCCGCGACGGTCGCCTCCAGGGTGACGTCGATCCGGCGGCCGAGCAGCTCGCCACCGCGCACCAGCAGCGTGTCGCCGCCGGCATACACGAGCGGGTTCACGATCGCCACCAGCAGCGCCAGGGGCAGGGCGAACACGAGCGAGCGGCCGATCTCGCGCCCGACCCCGGCCGCCACCCCGGCGAGCACCGTGCCGCCGAGCGCGGCGGCGAGCACCAGCGGATGGCGGTAGAGCGCCCCCACCAGCGCGAGCGAGCAGCAGAAGGCCAGACCCACGCCGGCGCGCGCCGCGTGCAGGGCGCTCGACCGGCTGCGGTAGACGGGGACCAGGCTCATGGCGCCTCCTCGAGCGGGAGCTTCTCGATCGCCCCGTCCTCGACTGCCACGGCAAAAGCGTCACGCAGCCGTCCCTCCCGCAGCGCTCGAACCCCGGCGCTGACGCCGCGCTCGTCGAGCCCGGTCACGAGCCAGAGCAGCTCGTCCTGCCGCGGCGCGAGCGCGAGCACGAGGCCCACCCCCTCCCCCGGCCGCACGATGCGGGCCGGCTCGCCGCGGGCGTCCAGCAGGTCGAGCCGGCTGCCGTCGCGCGTAAAGCGGGCGAACACCCCGCTCTCCGCCGGCCCCTGCTCGAGATCGGCCGCGCCGCGCACGATCCGCGCGGCCGGCCAGCGCGCGACCACGAGGCGAACCACGCTCTCCGTCCCCGGCGCGCCGAGCGAGGCTCCCGAGGTCGACACCCCCACGGCGCCGAGCCGGTCGCGCGCCGCCTCGCAGGCGCTCGACCGCGAGTCCTCGCACTCGACCCGCACGGGCAGGCGCTTGCCCTCCAGCCCGTGCAGGAACGGCTCGGGGAAGGCTCCGACGATCGCGGGCACGCGCATGGTCGCTCCCCAGTCGCGGCGGTCCCACTGCACGCGGTCGCCGGGCGAGAGCTCGAACTCGGCCGCCCCCACCTCCGCCTCGACGCCGTTCACGAAGTAGAACCAGTCGACCTCTCCCCCGGCACCGGCGCCCTCGAGCCCGTCGATCGATTGCACGAAGCGTCCGCCGAAGCGCGTCTCGACCTCGAAGCGGGAACGCAGCACGCGCATCACCGTCTCGTCCTCGCGCACGCTCGCGAGCCTGGCGGCGCCGAGCTCCGAGCGGCCGAAGTCGCGCGTGACGCGCAGCCGGACGCCGTCGCCCTCCTGTTCCTCGCCCGCGCCGAGGCCGCAGCCGGCAGCGCCGGTTGCGGCGGCCACGCAGAGCAGGGCGAGGATGCGCCTCACGGCACCTCGACCCGCTCGGCGAAGGACCGGACGAGGCCGTCCTTGGTGGCGGTCACCCGATGCGCGCCCGGCGAGGCCGCAAGCCGCACGCGCCCGTCCGCGGCCGTGACTGCGGTCGCGCTGCCGGCCCGCACGGTCGCGCCCTCGATGGCGACCCCGCGACCCTCATCGTCATAGCCGCGCACCGTGGCCACGAACCCGCCCGGCTCCGGGTCGAGGCGCAGCTCGAGCGTGCGCTGGCAGCCGCCGCCGAGAAGCCGGCAGAAGAACCAGGTGACCCGCTGCCCGGCGCGCAGCCGCCCGCGCCCGAACGGCCCGGAGGGGTCGGCGGCGCCCGTGGTGGCGCCGCGCCGGCCGACCTTGTAGACCCAGCCGTTCTGGCCCCGGTTTCGATCGGACCGGATCGCCTCGACGAACAGCCCCGCGCCGTCCCGCGGACGCCGCGTGCAGGCGCCGAAGTCGCGGATCCGCAGGCGGCCCGGCTTGCTGCGGACCAGCGCCGCCAGCGCCGTGCCGTCCCCGGCCGCGCAGCGGCGCCGGCCGGCGCGCACCAGCACGCCGGCCGTCGACACGCGCTTCGTCAGCGTCTCCCCGCTCCGGAACACCACCAGCTGCTCGATCACGGGGGCCCTCGCCTCCGCGGCGGCGGAGGGCAGCGCGAGCGCCGTCAGCGCGAGCCCGGCGGCGAGGAGCGCGCGCACCCTCACGGCGAGGGCGCCACCGCGTCGATCTCCACCGGCCCCTTGCCGAGCGAGCGCAGGCGGAGGGAGTGGCTACCGGCCTCGAGCGTCCTCGACACCCAGAGCACGCTCCGGTGGCCCGAGCGTCCGCGCGCGCGTACGACGCTGCTCTCGCCGTCGACCGTGACCCGCAGGCGGCCGCCGCGCGGCAGCCTGCGGCCGATCAGCGCGACCTGGGTGCCGTCGAAGCGCAGGCGGGCGGTGGCGCCGGGGCGGGCCGCTCGCATCACGGTCCGGCCCCACGCCTCCTGGGCCCTGACCCGCTTCCACGCGCGCGAGAAGCTGAGCAGCCGGCGGTCGCGGTCGTCGATCGGCATCATCACCGGGTTGGTCACGATCGTTGCGGTGTTGAGCGCCCGGTCCGTCGCACTGATCCGGAACCGGTAGGCGGCCCCGCGATCGCCCCGGAAGTGCACCCCGCTGACCGGCGCCTTGTCGACGAGCGGCCTCCACTCGGCCTGCGAGGCGGCAGCGCCGGCATGGACCTGGCTGACCTCGACGGACGAGTGGGCCACGCCGCTGCCAAGGCCGTCCTGGGCGGCCCACGAGACAAGCAGGGTGCGCGAGCGGCTCGCGCTGCTCGCGAGCACCCGTCCCGGCAGGTCGGGCTCGCTCGACTCGAACGGGGTCCGCACCACCGGCCCCTCGCGGTCGGTCGAGCTGCACGGAAGCGCGCCGGCCGGGTCGACGCAGAGCACGACCGCGTTCGAGCGAATCGCGCCGGCCCGCTCGGCCTTCAGCCGATAGATGCCCTCGTCGGCGAACGAGACCGTGGCCACGCCGTCGGCGCCCGTGACCGCGCCCGCGACGGTCGCGCCCGCCTGCGGCGAGCCGTCCTGGCCGTCGACCGCCTTGAAGCTGACGCTCTCGCCGGTGGTGGCCGAGGCGGGCCCACTGAGGCGGAGCAGCGGCGAGCTCGCGAAGTCCTCGTAGGCGAACACCACGTCGTCGCCCTGGGCGACGCGCTGGCCGCAGCCGCCGACCTGCGCGAAGGCCCAGTTCACGAAGAGCGCGAGGTAGTGGCTGCTCGAGTCGATCGAGTCGGGACCGATGCGCAGGAACGGGTAGTAGTCGCTGAAGCTCGAGTCCCAGCGAGCGTCCCAGACGAAGCCGTTCGCCCGGGCGCCGTCGTCGAGGGCGCCGATGGCGGTGGGACCGGAGGGGGCGCCGACGCTCGAGCCGTCGCAGGTACGCGGCTGGCCGTCGGCCGGCGTCGTGACCTGGTGGACGTCGGTCACGACCGGGCCTTCGAAGATCGTGGACGTCGCTCCCTCGACGCGCAGGTTCACGGTCACTGGCGCGGCGGACGCAGCCGCCGGACAGGCCAGGATGAGCAGGACAAGCGCGCCTCTGATGACGCGACGCGAGCGGTTGGACATGGAGCCACCCCTTCCTCGAGGGTCGTATGGGCTGCGGCCGGAGTCAGGTCTCCTGGCTTTGGGCTCTGCGCCGCGCCTTCCCGGAGAACCGTCGGCTCCCCAGTGGCTCCATGCGACGCATCGGCGCCCATTCACAGTGGCGGGACCGCGTCGGCTTCACACCGAACTTCCCTGCACCACCGGCCGTATGAACGGGCCGCATCCTACCGCCACTCATGGGCAAACGCGACCGCCACCGCTACAATCGCCCGCCGACGGGCCGCCATCGTCTAGGGGACTAGGACGCCGCCCTCTCACGGCGGAAACCGGGGTTCGAATCCCCGTGGCGGTACTGCGCGCGCCCGCTCTCTGAGCGGGTTTGCTGCTTCTCAGGGCGCCCGCGGGACAGTGGGCGGGACAAACCGAGCCGCTCCGCCGCCCAAATCGTCCTCGGGAACGATTCCCTGGCGCGGCCAGGTGCGCGCGAAAAACGGGAGTGCCTGAGATGGCCCCGTCTGACCGCGCCTATGGCCAACCGGGATCGAAGGCCGCGGCGGGCGCCAGGCCGCGCACAAGCTGCTGCTGGAGCACGAGGAGCGCGACGAGTTGCCGACCTCGAACCGCTTCCTGTTCTACGAGCTGGTGCAGCTCGGCGTGCTCGACAAGACCAAAACGCGCCAGACCGGCCGCGGCGCCGACCAGGACCTCTCCGACGCCTCGAAGTGGCTGCGCGACGAGGGCGTCGTGCCGTGGGACTGGATCGTGGACGAGACGCGCAGCCTGACCCAGTGGGCGTACCGCGCGAACGTGGCCGAGTACGTCAGGTCCTCGGTCTGGGCGGCACGCATCGACTGCTGGGCGGGCGAGCCGCCACCACTGATCATCTGCGAGTCGCGGACCTTCGGGGGCGTCCTCCGCCGCGGACTGGCGGGCGAGTACCTCTGCCCCGTCACGTCCACCAACGGCCAGGTCGGCGGCTTCCTCCAGCTCGCAGGGCCGCGTCCACCTTCACCCAGATCGGCTCCGATTTCTGACGGTGCGAGCGAGCATGCGGCCCCTCTGCGTTGCGCATAGAAGTCCTGCAAATGGGCATATTTTCCGCTACCACGTCAGGTGCCGGTCGTACGATCCGCGGCATGGCAGACAACGAGATGGACATCAACGCGATGCTCGCGAACCTCCAGCGCGCACACGACGACCTGCTGAAGATCGCTGAGCAGGACGAAGCCACCCCGTTTGACGAAGACACGTGGGAGCAGCGCGCTGAGCAGATCCAGGACCCTGTGGAGCGGCTTCGGTTCCAGGCGAACGTGCTCCAGATGCGGAACAACGCCCTGACGACCAACCAGATCAACCTGATGATGCGGCGCATCCTCAACCTGGAGGCGGCGGTGCTTGTGCTCGGGCAGCGCGTGGGACAGCTCACGGGCGAGGCCGACTAGAGCCAGCCGAGCAGCTTCACCGGCGCTGCGCTGCGCAGGAACGGCTAGCCCCGCTCAGGCCCGATGACGGCGGCGCTCGCGTCGAAGAACCGGGACATTGCCTGCTGGCTGGCCTCTCCGAGGTTCGTCGTGCCGTGCTCCGTCTCCCGCGTGCGACTCCATTTCGCCCAGTGGGTGTAGT
Organism: uncultured Thermoleophilaceae bacterium; assembly: GCA_963812415.1. Lineage (GTDB taxonomy): Bacteria > Actinomycetota > Thermoleophilia > Solirubrobacterales > Thermoleophilaceae > JACVRW01. The sequence continues at coordinate 27,288 of CAWEVH010000034.1, forward strand.
GGGCGCCAACCGCGTTGTGAGCCAGCCGGTACGCCCGGGCGACCTCGTGCTCGGAGCCTAGTCTGGCCATTATTCGCGCCTCGTACGCCCACACGACGTGGAGGCTCTCTTTGAGGCGAGGCAGTGCCTGAGCGATGCCCTCGGGGCTCGGCTCCACGCCTCCCCCGGCGCCCAGGACGTGCTGAGTTCACCTGCGTATGGCAGGTCAACCCAGGACGACCGGGCCCTCCCGGCCTAGCGTCCTGACTTTGTACGCCAGGAGCGACCAAACCCAGGACGTGTGCGCCCTGCCGACCGCAGCGCCCACATCAGGCTCCTGCGACCGGTTCCGGCTCGGCTTTCGGAGGGGTGGTTGGCGGCGGCTTGTCGTCGAAGTACGCCGACCCCTCGATGCTGATGTGCGGCAGAATCCGGTCGAGCCAGCGGGGCAACCAGAGCGTCTTCCTGCCGGCGAGCGTGATCAAGGCGGGCACGAAGAGGCACACCACGAGCGCGTCGATCGCGACCGCCGTGGCCAGGCCGAGTCCGAACTGCTTGATCGTCGGGTCGCCGTTCAGGACGAAGCTGGCGAACACGCAGAACATGACCGCCGCGGCCGCCCCGATGATCCGCCCGGAGTAGCCGAGTCCCTCGATTACGGTCGCGCGGGCGCCCTTGCCCTCCTTGAAGTGCTCCTGGATCTGGGTGAGCAGGAAGACCTGGTAGTCGGTCGAGAGCCCGAACAGGATCGCGAACATGATCAACGGCACGAAGCTGACGACGGGTATTGCCCCGTCGAGTCCGATCAGGCTGATGGCAAAGCCCTCCTGGAAGACGAGCGTGAGCACGCCGTAGGCCGCGCCGACCGAGATCAGGTTCATCACGGCTGCCTGCGTGGGGATGAGGATCGAGCGGAACCCGATCAGCAGCACCAGGAAGCTGAGCGCCGCCACGACCAGGATGACAAGCGGCAGCTTGCTGGTGATCTTGTCGGCGAGGTCGACATAGGCGGCTGTGGTGCCGCCGACGAAGGCCGTCATGCCCTGGCCCTTGGTCGCTTTCGGGATCGTCGTATCCCGCAGGTCCGAGACCAGGTTCTCGGTATCGAGGTCGGAGGGCGACGTCGTGGGAATCAGCGTGTAGACCGCCGCGGTCCCTTGCTTGTTGACCAGCGGCTGCGTCACCGACTTGACGCCCTTGGTCTTCTGGAGGTCTGTTCGCAGGGTCTGGAGGCGCGGGTCGGTTGCCGGCTGCTCGGCCTGCTTCTTCTTGTTGGCGAGCTCGTTGGACTGCTTCTGCGTCTGCTGCTTCGCCTCGTCCTGCGCCTGCTGCTGCGTCGCGCCCTCGGCCAGTGCTTCCTGCTCGATCTGCTGCTGCTGCTGCTGCAACTGCTTCTCGTTCGAGTTGATCTTGTTGAGGTTCTTCTGATTCGGCTTCGCGGGCTGGCTGAGCTGGGCGGAGATCAGGAACGGCCCGTTCGTCCCCGCCCCGAAGCCCTCGGTGATCAGGTCGTAGGCCTGGCGTGCGGTCGTGTCGGTCGGCTCCGCGCCGACGTCCTCCTGCCCCAGACGCAGCGACAGCGTGGGGATCGAAAGCGCCACCAGGATCACCAGCACCGCGATCATCACCGGCCAGCGGTGATTGCTGATCCCCGTGGCCAACCGCGTCCAGAGCGGGGATTGCTTCTCGGCTGCACGGACCTTGCGGAACGGCAGCGTGAGCGCCGAGACGTGCGATCCGACCAGCCCGAACATGGCGGGCAGAAGGGTGAGCGCGGCAAGAATGGCGAAGGCCACTGCGATCGCCGACGTGTAGCCCAGGGTCGTGACCAGCGGGATGCCGGCGACCACCAGCGCCAGGAGGGAGATCGCGACGGTGCCACCCGCGAACAGGACCGCGCCACCGGCGGTCGCACTCGCGCGCGCTATCGACTCGCGCACCTCCATGCCCTCACTGACTTGCGTGCGGTGCTTCGTCACGATGAACAGCGAGTAGTCGATCCCGACGGCGAGCCCGATCATCGTCGCCAGCGTGGGTGCGGTCGTGGGGATGTCGGCGATGTGGCTGAGCAGCGTCACGACGCTCAGGCCGCACAGCAGGCCGAGCACGGCGGTGAGTATCGGCAGCCCCATCGCCACCGCCGAGCCGAAGACGAGCAGCAGGATCAGCATCGCGGCCAGGATCCCGATCTTGTCGCTGGCCCCCGTGTCCGGCTTGGATAGCTCCTGGCCGACGTAGCCGCCGATCGCAACCTGGAGCCCCGCCTTCTTCGCCGGGTTTGCGGCGTCGAGCACGGCTTGGGACTCGTCCACGGTGATCGAGCCCTGACCCACGTCGAGCGCTACCGAGATGTAGCCGATCTGCTTGTTCTTGCTGAGCGCACCCGACCCGGCGTCGCTCAAGGGGCTGACGGCGGCCGTCACGTGCGGCGTCTTCTTGAGCGCGCTCACCGACGAATTGATGGCCTTCGAGTACTTCGAGTCCGTCAGCTTGCCGCTGTCGGTGGCGACGACCAGCGGGTTCGTTCCGTACGCCTGGCTCGGGAAGCGGTTGCTCAGAAGGTCGGTCGCGCTCTGGCTCCCAGTGCCGGGCAGGGTCACGTTGTTGGTGGTCAGCGAACCGGCCTGTCCGGCGACGACAACAAGCGCCACGACCAGAACGGCCCACAGCCCGAGCACCACGAAGTGCCAGCGTGCGCAGGCGTGGCCGAGTCGGTAGAGCAGGCGAGTCATGCAAACCTCCTAGCGCCGCTGAGGCGAGGCGAGCGAGTGCCACAACCGTATGCCGTGCAAACGAGGCGCGCAAGGCTTTGCGAGACCTGCACCACAGCTGTCATGAGCGCAATCGTCCGCGTCTCACCGAGCGAAAACAAGAGGGGGACCCCCCGTGTTATCCCTACCGTTTCGCGGGCGCGCGCCGTCCGAAGCCGCTAGCCGCTAGCCGATGGCCGCCGGCAGCTGGAAGCGAGACCGGATCCCGAGCTTCTGGTAGGCGCTCGAGAGATGGCGCTCGACGGTTTTCTCGGTCACGAACAGCGCCTGCGCGACTTCCCGGTTGGTGTGCCCCTCAGCCACCTGGCGGCATACGCGCCACTCCGCCGCAGTCAGCGCGCCCGGCCCCGTCAGCTCTTCCCTCGGACGACGCCCTGGTCCGGAGTGCAGCTCGGCCCGTGCGCGCTCGGCCAGCGCGACCGCTCCACACTCGTCTGCAACCTCGATCGCCCTCCGCTGGACCTCTCGCCCTTCACGCCGCCGTCCCGCGCGGCCGAGCTCTGCGCCGAGCCCCGCGAGCGCGTGAGCCAGCTCCAGGCGCGCAGAACTGCTGTCCAGTAGCGAGATGGCTTCCTCGAGCAGTTCAAGCCCCTCGCGTCCACCGATCGCGAGCCCGGCGCAGCGCAGTGAGCGTCCCAACGCCCCAGGTGCGCCGACGCGCCGTGCCATAGCGAGGTGCTCCCGGGCGAGCCCGACGGCCGTCTGCGACTCTCCTAGCGAGGCGAGCGCCGGCGCCGCGAACGCCTTCCAGTCGCCCCCCGGCCACGGCACGTCGTACGCCTCGAGCCGCTCGCCACACCACATCAGATCGGCGACGCCCTCGCGCAGGTGGCCCTCGGCTAGACGCAGCCGCCCGCGCGCGATCAGGAACTGGTCGACGTACAGGCGATCCTCGGCGATCCCGAGCTCCTCGCCCGTCTGCGCCAGCTCGGCCGCGGCGGCGAGCTCTCCACGCTCAATCTGCACGACCATCGCCACAGCGAGGAGCTGCAGCAGAGCGAAATGCTGGTTCTCCACGAGCAGCAGTCCGGTCTCGGCCTCGACCTGTGCGTCGTGCAGCGAACCCTGGGCGAGCGCGATCGCGGCGCGCCGGCCGTGGATGAGGCCCTGTCTCGTCGCGTGGCCCTCATGGCGGGCGCCTTCGAGTGCGAGGTCGAGCCACCGCAGGGCCTGGTCGTACTGCTCCCCGAGCTCGAGCGTCACGAGCGCGAGAAACGTGGCGTTCGTCGCAGCGCCGGCCGGGAGCCCGGCCGCGAGCGCCGCCTGCGCCTCCTCCACGGCCGCCGCGGCCGAGCCGCCCTGAACGAGCTGCTCCTGCGCCGCGTGGATTCTCGCCACGGCCTCGAAGCCGGGATGACCGCCCGCCTGCTCGCTGAAGCGCTTCAGGTGTGCGGCGAGCCCGGCACGCAGGCGCGGCACGGCTGTCGCGACCATCAACAGCTCAGAGCCCAGCTCGAGCGAGCGCTCGGGGTCGAGCTGGCGCAGCTGGTCGGCAAGCGCAGCCAGCGCGTCGACGGCGGCCTCCGCCGAACGACCGCCCGACGCGATCGCGCAGCGCCCCAGCATGGACGCCGCGTCGGCTCGATCATCGGCTCGGCGCCCGAGCTCAGGGCCGAGCGCAGATGATCTTCGGCTGCCTCGAACTGCATCGAGGCCACCTCGCACGTTCCAAGCTCGGTCAACATCTCCGCGCGTTCGTGCTCCTCCGGGGATTCCGCAAGCGCCCGGCGCAGGCGCGTCGCCGCCGCGCCCGGAGCGCCGCGTCGAGCCGCGAGGCGGGCGGCTGATCTGAGCAGCTCGACCCTGCCTGGATCTCCGGTCGCGGCGGTCAACAGCAGGTGCGCGGTCACGCGTTCGGGCGACGCGCCCTCCCCTGCGAGCGCGTCGGCTGCCGCGGCGTGCCGCGCCTGGCGCTCGCCGGGCGCGAGATCCTCATACAGGGCCGCGCGAACGATCGGATGGACAAACCCCAGGCGCTCGACGGAGGCGAAGATGTCAGCCCGGACGAGGTCGTCGGCCGCCGTTCGGGCGGCGTCCTCGCTCAGACCTGACACTTCGCAGGCGAGCTCCAGCTCGCTGTCGTCTCCCAGCACGGCGACCGCCCTCGCCAGCTCGCTCGCATCAGGGCCGAGCGCGGCGAGTCGATGCAGGACGAAACGGCTCACAGCCGCCGGACCGACTGCCCGCACCTCGCTCGCCGCGTCCACCGACGGCGCGACCCCCGCCGCCTCGAGCGCGCCAAGCAGCTCCCGCAGGAACAGGGGGTTGCCGCCGGTCGCTCGATGACACGCGCGGCAGAACTCGTCGGCCGCCTCCGCGCCCAGGCGCTCCCGCGCCAGGTCCACCGAAGCGGACTCGCTCAGCGGTCGCGGTTGCATCACGCCCGCCTCGGGACGCGACGCCACCTGCGCCCACAGCGACCCTCCGTCGACCGCAGCCGAATCTGGTCGTCGCCCGGCGAGGAGCATCGCGACCCGCAGCCCTTCGATGCGCTGCGCCAGATACGCCAGGAAGCGCAGCGAGTCGCGATCGACCCACTGGCAATCGTCGACCGACACGAGCAGCGGAGCGCGGTCGGCGAGGTTCACGACCAGCCAGTAAAGGCTGTGCAGGGCCTCGAACCCGACCTCGGCACTCGTCGCTTGGCGCTCGTCCGGCTCGAACAAGCGCGCTGCGGGACCGGCCGCGCCGGCGAACAGCTCGTCGCGCCCGGGAGCCACGCCGATCATCGGCTCCAGCAGCTGGCGCACGATGCCGAACGCGAACGGCTGCTCGAGCTCCGATCCCCTCGCCTCGAGGGGCGTGACGCCGGCCTGCACGGCCGCCGCTCGCGCCTCGCGGACGAGCTCGGTCTTGCCAACCCCGGCCGGCCCCTCGACCAGGAGCAGCGTCCCTACTCCGATGCGGGCCTGCTCCAGGCCTTCGCGCAGCGCCCCAAGCTCCCGCTCGCGCTCGCGCAGAGACCCGGCCGAAGCGAACGACACGGCAGGAAGATACACCGCGGCCGGGCGCGCACAGAGATGAAACCCGGGGGGAAACACTCGGGGTTCCTCCCTTGTGAACGCGACCCGCCGCCGACATCGTGGTGACTCGGTGGACAGCGCGAACGAGCTCAACAAGCGAAAGGTCAGGCTGTTCGTCGAGGCGGTCTGGAACGAAGGACGCCTGGACCTGATCGACGAGCTGGTGGCCGCCGACTACATCGGCTGCGTCCAAGGCATCGAGATAGGCGTGCACGGCCCAGAGGGTGTGCACCAGCTGGTGTCATGCGGCCGCCGCGCCCACCCAGATCTGTACATCAAGATCGACGACCAGATCGCAGAGGACGACCGAGTCGCAACTCGCTGGCACGCGACGACTGAGGCGCCAGTCACTCGAGCGAGGACCACCTCAACGGACCGCACCCCGTGCTACGCAGGCATCTCCATCATTCGGCTCCTAGCCGGAAAACAGGTCGACTCACACACCGAATACCGGTACCTCGCCCCGTCTACCCCGGCCGTAACCGGACGGGCTTCTCGGTCCGCCGTCCGGTAACCGAACCTTCACCGGCCATTCACGGCCCGATTACAGTCCCAGCGCACCTGCGGCCGACACTCATTCCCATGGAGTTCGCCGCGAGGTTGATCTTCATGGCCGCGGTCACCTGCTACCTGCTTGGCCGCATCTTCACCGCCGAGGCGGCGACTATTGAGATGGTCGTGTACGGGGCGACCGCCGCCCTCGGACTCGAGTTCGTGATCGCTTCGTGGCACGAGCGCTGGGCCACGAGTTAGGGAACCCGAAGTCGACCTTCCGCCCGCCCGAGCCGTGCGGTACATTCGTGACGTGGATGCACGGCGTACAGACGCCCTGAAGGCCTCCCCACGGCTGTTCGAGTCGGACCTCCTCGACAGGCTCTCGCGCGTTCACCCGATGGTCCCGCTGGTGATCTTCGTGCCCGCGATCGTGGTCCTCTTCACCACTGGCGCTCGCGGCGAGCCCACGACGGTTCAGGTGGTCGGGCTCGTGCTGGCGGGCTACATGTTCTGGACGCTCACCGAGTACTGGATGCACCGCCTCGTGTTCCACTTCGAGCCCGAGGAGGGCATCGGCGCGCGCGTCCACTGGATCATCCATGGCGTGCACCACGACCACCCGAACGACCCGCTCCGGCTCGTGATGCCGCCGTCCGTGAGCGTGCCCCTCGCGCTCGCCTTCTACGGGCTGTTCGTGCTCGTGCTCGGCACGCCGTGGGCGAACGTGTTCGCGTCGGGCTTCCTCGCCGGCTACCTGATCTACGACATGACGCACTACCACGTGCATCACCACCGGCCGCGCACACGGCTCGGCAAGCTGATGCGCGAGCTCCACATGCGCCACCACTTCCAGGACGACACGAGGGGCTTCGGCGTCAGCGCCCCGTTCTGGGACTACGTGTTCGGCACGCCGCAGAAGCGCCGCGGGCGCCCCACCGGCTAGCCGCCGTCCCGTTCCACGTACGCCTCGTGCAACCGCTCCCAGCGGTCACGCGGCCAGTTGTCCCAGTCGCTGATCGGGCTGCCCGCGAGCGCGTCCTCGAGGAAGTCGATATGCACGTGCCAGCCGGCCGCCACCTCGGTTACGAAGTCATCGGGCAGCTCCGCGACGACGGTGAGCGTGAGCACGCAGCCGTCGGGCGCGTCCTCGAGCTCCCAGCGAATCCTGCCGTGGATGTCGGTGTCGAGCTCGAGCACGCGCGGCGGCTCGAAGACCGAGACCGTGCCTCTGGCGATCGCGGTGTTGCCCTCGTCGTCGGTGTTCAGCCAGCGGAGCACCACACGGCCGCCCTCGCGCCGATCGAACTCGTCCGCCGCCGCGAGCCAGCCGCGGAGCTCGGAGGGATCCGTGAGCGCCCGCCAGACCCGCTCGGGTGGGTGGGCGAGCGGGCGCTCGTAGCGAAGGACGCGCCGTCCGTCGCGCTCCTCCACGCTCCCCAGCTGCTGCTGCTCTGCGCCGGTCCTATCCGCGTGCATGGTCATCCCTTCTCGTCGAGGTGACGTTCGAGTGCGTCGAGGTGGCCCGACCAGAGTCGCCGGTAGGGCTCGAGCCAGGCATCCACGTCGGCGAGCGGCGCCGGATCGAGTTCGTACCAGCGCCGCTGCGCCTCCGCCCTGACCTTCACGAGGCCGGCCTCGCGGAGCACTCGCAGGTGCTTCGACACGCCGGGCTGACTGATGCCGAGCGCCTCGACGAGCTCGCCGACCGGCCGAGGCCGCTCGCGCAGGAGGTCGAGGATCGTGCGCCGGCTGGGCTCGGCGAGGACGGCGAACGTGGTGGCCATGGGCGGGCGAGTATAGCCGAATAGCTATATAGCTAGGCCTCCATACTCTCGTACTGGATGCTGCGCTTGCGCACCGCTCAACGCGATGACGTCCAACTCCTACGTGCGCTGCTCCTGGAGGCGGCTTTCTGGCGACCCAACGTCGCGCGCCCACCAGCCGGCCAGGCGCTCGCCAACCCGGAGCTCGCGCGCTATGTGGAGGGCTTCGGTCGCTCGGGCGACTTCGGCCTCATCGCCGAGGAGGCCGCCGAACCGCTGGGGGCCGCCTGGTGGCGCCACTTCCAAGCGGGCGCGCCGGGCTACGGCTTCGTCGACGAAGCGATCCCCGAGCTCACCGCTGCCGTCCTGCCCGGCCACCGGGGACGGGGGATTGGCACGGCGTTGCTCGAAGCCCTCGATCGCGAGGCCCGCCGGAGAGGCATCAACCGGCTCAGCCTCAGCGTGGAACGAGACAACCCCGCCGTCGCGCTCTACCAGCGCCTCGGGTTCCGCGCCCTCGACGCCAGACGAGACGCCCTCACGATGGTGAGCGAACCGGAGCGGCCAGTCCCACGACGGAACTTCTGAGCGGAAGCACCAAGTGCGGCTGAGAGGATTCGAACCTCCACGGGGTTTCCCCCACGAGCTCCTGAAGCTCGCGTGTATACCAGTTTCACCACAGCCGCGTGGACGGCCTAGGGTAGCGCCTGGGGCTCACTCCTTCGGGCCGATCGCGCGTAGGAGTGGGGCCACGCTGTCGCGTCGGTTGATGCGGATGTCGTTCAGGCGATAGCGGTAGCGCCGGTACTGAATCCCGACTCGCTCGCATGCTTCGGCGAACAGGTCAGCGATGTCGTCGGAACGGTTTGCGAACTGATACGAGGGATAGCTGTAGCGCCCCGTCCGATTGACGAAGTAGCAACCGTCCGACTCGATGCAGCCACGGATGAAGTTCATCGGGGCCTGCTCGACGCAGCGGCGCTGCCAGTCCTCGAGCACGATCGGGCGCTCGTGCTTCTTGCCGGGTCCGTGCTCATACGAACACATGTTCGCAGGATGTCCAGACGGCACCGCATAGAGTCCTTTCAACAGAGAGAAACCGGGAACAGGAGAGACATGGCATACGACGTTCCAGCCCTTCCCTATGACTACGCGGCGCTCGAGCCCCATATCGACGAGGCCACCATGCGGGTGCATCACGACAAGCACCACCAGGCCTACGTCGACAAGGTGAACGCGGCGCTCGAAGGCACCGACTGGGCCGACAAGCCCATCGAGGAGGTCATCGCGAACCTCTCGCAGGTGCCCGAGGACAAGCGCGGCCCCGTCCGCAACAACGGCGGCGGCCACCTCAACCACACGCTGTTCTGGGAGTCGATGTCGCCCGACGGCGGCGGCGCTCCCGACGGTGAGCTCGCGAGCGCGATCGATGACGCGTTCGGCTCCTTCGACGAGTTCAAGACGCAGGTGAAGGACGCCGGCGTGGGCCAGTTCGGCTCCGGCTGGGCGTGGCTCGTCCACGACGGCTCCGGCCTGGCCGTGGTCCCGAGCGCGAACCAGGACAACCCGCTGACGGACGGCAAGACGCCGCTGCTCGGCGTGGACGTCTGGGAGCACGCCTACTACCTGAAGTACCAGAACAAGCGCCCGGACTACATCGACGCGTGGTGGAACACGGTCGACTGGGCGAAGGTGGCCGAGCGCTACAGCGCGGCCAGCTCGTAGGGACACCAACGCTCCGGCGCGGGCCGAGCCCGCGCCCTCGCGCCCGACGGGCGACCCAGGCCGGATGGCTGGGGCGGCGTCGCTCGCGCGCCCGCGCGAGCGCGCACCGCCCGTGCCTATCCTTGACCACGTAGATGAGCGACTGGATCGGACACGCCGAGACCACCCTCGAGCGCGGCGGCTACCGGCTGAGCGCCCCGCGCGCCGCTGTGGTGGCCACGCTGGCCGACCTGCGCTGCAGCGTCACCGCCAAGGAGATCGCGGACCACCTGCACGAGCGCGGCGAGGACGTGGGCGTGGCCAGCATCTACCGCACGCTCGAGCTGCTCGACCGCCTCGAGCTGGCGCGCCGGGTGGACGTCGCGGAGGGCGTGGCCCGCTACGAGCCGATCGACCCGAGCGGCGATCATCACCACCACCTCGTCTGCGTGAGCTGCGGCGAGGTCTCGGCCTTCGAGGACCGCGAGCTCGAGCGGGCGATCGAGAGCCTGTCCGGGCGGGTGGAGTATTCGGTGGCCGCGCATGACGTGACGCTCCGGGGCGAATGCCCCGCCTGTCGCAGCGCACGCTGAGCCCCGTGCGGCTACCTCACCGGCAGCGCTCGCTCCCGCCGCTCATCCCGCTGCACGAGCGCGTCCGCATTCGCACGCATCGCACCCGTGTAGGTCTCCGCCCCGGAGCCCTCGGGGCCGAGGCTGTCCGTCCAGAGCCGCCCGCCCACCGCGGCCCCCGACTCGCGTGAGATCGCCTGCTCGAGCTTCTGAGAGATGCCCGACTCGGGAAAGACGGCGCTCACCCGGTGCTCCTCGATCTGCTCGACCAGCGCCTCCACGTCGGCGGCCGAGGGCTGCGCCTGGCTCGACAGCGACGGAATCACGGAGCCGACCACGTCGAGCCCGTAGCGGCGCGCGAGGTAGGCGAGCGAGTCGTGCGTGGTCACGAGGCTGCGCCGAGCCTCGGGAACGCGCGCGAAGCAGGCCGCGAGCTCGCGATCGAGCGCGCGCAGCTCGCGGGCGTAGGCCGCGGCCGACCGCTCGTAGGCGGAGCGCCGCTCGGGATCCGCATCCGCCAGCGCGCGGCCGATGGCGCCGGCCGCGAGGACCGCGTTGCGCGGGTCCTGCCACCAGTGCGGGTCGACCTCGCCGTCGCCGGCGCGGATCGGCGTCACCGCGTCCACGAGGCTCACCACCTCGTCCGCGTCCGCGCCGGCGCCCTCGAGCAGCTCGTCCAGCCACTCGTCGACCTCTCCGCCCGACCGGAAGACGACGTCGGCCTTGCCGATCGCGGCCACGTCGCTCGGTCGCGGCTCGTAGCCGTGGGGGTCGGCGCCCGACTCGAGCAGCCCGGTCACCTCGACCCGGGCGCCGCCGACCTGGCGCACCAGCTCGGCCACGTGGCTGGTCGTCGCGACGGCGCGGAGCTCGCTGCCACCGGAGGAGTCGTCAGCGCAGCCCGCCGCCGCGATGGCCGGCACGAGCAGCAGCGAGACGAGGACGCCGAGGGCGCGCACGCGGTCGGATGATAGTGAGAATCATTCTCGCCGAGCTCGGAGGACGGCGAGCGGGTGCCCGAGCCGGAGCGGCGCACGGGAGCGGCGAACGGTTACGGCGAGCGGCGAGCGGCGCTAGCGGCCGGCCGAGCGAGCGGCGGCTGCAGCGGGCGACCTGGGAGGTGCCCGTCGCAGTCGCCGCCACCATGGCACGTCGAGCTCCTCCCTCAGCTCGAGCACCGCTCGGTAATCCGCGAGCGACCACCTATCGGGGACGTCGCACTCCATCGGCGCCAGCGCCTTGTCCCGCACTTGCCAGCTGACTGAATCTCTCTGCAAGGTTCCCTTGCTCCCCGATCGGCGATGTCCCCCAATCACGGCGCACTAGATGTACCCGCTCACGGGGCATTTCATGCCGCTGACATGATCAGCGCGTGATCTTCCGTCAGTTCGTGCATGACGACCTCGGCTGTGCCTCCTATTTCGTCGGCGACCTGGACGCCGGCGTTGCCGCCGTCGTCGACCCGCGCTTCGAGATCGACGAGTACCTCGGCTACGCCCGCTACCTCGGCGTCCAGATCGATCACGTGCTCGAGACCCACAACCACGCCGACCACGTGTCCGGCCACGGCAGGCTCGCCGAGGCCACCGGCGCCACGATCCACATCCACCGCCTGGCGGACGCCGAGTACGCGCACGAACCACTCGAGGACGGCGATGAGCTCCAGCTCGGGGCGCTCACCGTCCGGGCCGTCCACACGCCCGGCCACCGGCCCGAGCACACGGCCTATGCGCTGGTCGACACCGCGCGAGGGGACGAGCCCTGGGCGGTGCTCACGGGCGACAGCCTGTTCGTGGGCGACGTCGCCCGGCCCGACCTGGCCATCGAGAAGGAGGAGGGAGCGCGCGACATCTTCAGGAGCCTCCACGGGGCCCTGCTCTCCCTGCCCGCCGAGACCGAGGTCTGGCCCGGCCACCTCGGTGGCTCGCTCTGCGGCGGCCCCGGCATGGACATGAAGGTGTCCTCCACGATCGGCTTCGAGCGGCGCCACAACGCGCTGCTCTCAGAGGACGAGGACCTGTTCGTGGAGCACGCGCTCGCCGCGCTCGGCCCGCAGCCGCCGAACTTCCAGGCGATCGTGGCCCTGAACCGCGGGCCGCTCCTGAGCGCCGGCGTGGAGGTGATGCCGCTCACGCCGCGCCAGGTCGAGGGTCGCCGCGCCGAGGGCGCCCTGATCGTGGACGTGCGCACCGACCTGCAGTTCGACGAGGCGCACATCCCGGGCGCGGTCTGCATCACGATGCTCCGTCAGGGCTTCGGAACCAAGCTCGCCTGGGTGGCCGACCGCGAGCAGGAGATCGTGCTCGTGGGGCGCGACGATCACGACGCGCACGCGGCGGCGAGGCTTGCCACGGCTGTCGGCATCCGCAAGCTCGGCGGCTTCCTCGCGGGCGGCATGACGAGCTGGCGCGCCGAGCACCGCGAGGTGGAGAGCATCGCCCGCTGGACCGTCGAGGAGCTGGCCGAGCGGGCCGACGGCGTGCAGATCGTGGACAACCGCGAGCACAGCGAGTGGGTCGAGGGCCACATCCCCGGCTCGCTGCACGTGCCCTACCACGACCTCCAGTCGCTACCGGACGCGATCGACCCCGCCCGCCCGGTGGCCGCGATCTGCGCCTCCGGGCAGCGCAGCGCCACCGCCGCCAGCCTGCTCCAGGCTCACGGCGTGCGCGAGGTGATCCACGTGGTCGACGGAGGCGTGCCCCGCTGGGGCCACCTGGGCCACGCGCTCGCGCGGGGCGACTAGGCCGGCACTAGGCGTCCGAGGCCTCGTAGGCCCGCTGGTCGACCAGCGCCTTCACCTGGTCGTCCGAGAGCTGGCCCGGGTGGTCCTCGTCGGCGTGCGCGCGAACGGCCTTCAACAGATCCTCGTCGGTGCCCGCCTGCACCGTCTTGCCGCAGTCGCAGTCGATGACTCTCATGCAGCGCAGGCTACTCCTTCATAGGCTGTTCGCCCGGGTCAACGACTCGGGGAGCGGTTGACGGAGGCCGCTGACGGGTACATATCCGGCGTCCGTGAATCGTCACGCTCGGGGAGACTCATGCGCCATCTCAGGCTCGCTGTCCTAGCCGTCGTCGTCATCCTTGCCCTGCCGGCGCCGCCGCCCAGGCAGGCCACAGGCCGCTCGAAACCGCGGTCAAGGGCCCGGTCCAGCAGGACGGCGCCGCCCTGAACATGGAGGTGGTGGGCCACACCGACATCGGCGGCCGCGGCTACAACGCGGACGTCTGGGTCCACAAGGACCACGCCTACGTCGGGAGCTGGGGCTTCTCGGACTGGAACGACGGCGGCGAGCAGCGCTTCTGCCCGAACGACGGCGTGGCGGTGATCGACTCGAGCGATCCGACCGACCCGACCGAGGTCTCCACGCTCGGTCGCCCGACGGCACGTCGGCCGAGGACGTGGTGGCGTTCACCGCGCGGTACGGGCCGATGGCCGGTCGCGACATCGCGGCGGTCGGCATCCAGGTCTGCGGCGGCAGCCGCTACGACACGAGGACTTCCAGCGCGGCCTGCAGCTCTTCGACGTGACCGACCCGGCCAACCCGGACGAGCTCGGCTTCCTCGACACCGGCTGCTGCACGCGCGGCCTGCACGAGCTCGAGGTGCAGCACCGGGCCGACCTTGGGCGCACGTTCGTGTACGCGAGCGTTCCGGCCAGCGAGTACCCGGACGCGCTCTCGCCCTCCGGCGTGCGCGACCAGGCAGAGCCGCGGCGACTTCCGCCTGCTCGAGGTGACCGATCCGGCAGAACCCGGCGGAGATCTCCGACTGGGGCGTCGTGAAGAACGACGGCGGCCCGCTCGAGACCCGGCGCTCGGCTGCGACCCCGACCCGATCTACGGGCACAGCGTCGAGCCCTCGGCCGACGGCAAGCTGGCGTTCGTCGCCTACTGGGACAGCGGCTTCGTCGCGCTCGACCTGAGCGATCCGGAGAACCCGACCTACCTGGGTGACACCGACTACGGGGCGGACGAGGACGGCGACGCTCACTCCTCGCAATGGGACGAGGGCCGCGAGCTGCTCTTCTCGGCGCCGACGAGGACTTCTGCAAGACCTCCGGCCCCGACACCGAGAAGGGCTTCGGCTACCTGCGCGCGTGGGACTACTCGGACTTCGCGGACCCGGTGCAGATAGGCGAGTACCGCACGCCGAACTCGTCCGGCAGCAAGGACGTGGGCGCCGGCGACTACACGATCCACAACCCCCTGATCGTGGGCACCGACCTGTACATCTCCTGGTACACGGACGGCATCCGCGTGGTGGACGCCGTCGATCCGAGGAACCTGAGGGAGGTCGCGTACTTCGTGCCGCCCTCGGCCAAGAACCCGGTGCAGCCCTCGCAGCGGGGCACGCTCACGAACGCGACCCAGGTCTGGGGCGTCGCTCACGACGACTCCAGCGACCTCGTCTACGCGAGCGACATGAACTCCGGGCTCTGGATCGTGCGGAGGACGGGCCCCTAGCCAGCTGGAGGACTTCGTTGACAGCGTCACGCGGGGCAACCCGACGGAGGTCAAGGTGCTGCTGGCCTCCGTCGCCCTCGCGCTCGCCGTCTACCAGCTGGTGCTGATCGCCGTCGGCTACGGCAAGCTCCGTCCGCCCTTCCTCGAGGCACGGCCGGCGGCGTCGGCTCACCGGGCGGTCGGCGACACGATCGCCGTGCTGCTCGTGGTCACGGCGTTCATGTGCGTGAGCTACTTCGGCTTCGAGGACGACGCCACCCTGCACGTGATCGCGGGCGTGAGCCTGCTCGCGATCCTCGCGATCAAGATCGTCGTGGTGCGCTGGTGGCACTCGATGGGGCGGCTGCTCCCGGGCCTCGGCATCTCGGTGTGGCTGCTCCTCGCGCTCACCTGGATCACCTCGGCCGGGGACTTCCTCGCGGGATGAAGGGACGCTCGCACGCCGTGCAGATGCTCGGCTCGCTGCTGGTGGCGGCGGCGATCGTGGTCGTGGCGATCGTGATCGTCACCTCGCAGTTCGGCTCGACGAGCGCCGCCGAGCGCGAGCTCCAGGAGAACCGGCTCGAGCTCCAGGAGGAGCGTCTCGAGCAGCGCGAGGAGCGCCTCGAGGAGCTGCGGGAGGACTGACGTCCGGAAGCGCTCGCCGGGCGGGAAGCTCCAGATGATCGTGCCCGCCGGCGGGGCTCAGACCGCGGACGAGCTCACGCGTCCGGCCCCAGCCGCTCGGGTGTGAGCAGGGCGAACAGCCCGGAGACGATCGCGGCGAGCAGCAGCGCCACGCCGGCGATGATCGTGAGCGTGTGATCGAAGAAGAAGAGCGTGACGCTGCCCACGCCGAACAGGATGAGCGTGCGGGTCACGCGTTCGACCCCTTGTCGAGCTGCCCGCGCAGGGTGAGCCTGAACAGCCAGACGAGGGCGGGCACCAGGATCAGCATGCCGGCCGCTGTGCAGCCCAGCAGGGCCGCCAGCGTGGCGTCGGGCGCGGCCGCCTCGGCCACGGTCAGCTCCGGCGGCAGGATGTACGGCTCCTGGGCGAGCGCCCAGGCGGCCACGATCGCGCCCACCGCGGCGGCGACCGTGTAGCGCGCGGGCTCGAAGCGCGAGCGCCACTCGAGCCACAGCGTCAGCAGCCCGAACACGCCCGAGCCGATCACGCACGCGAGGGCGGCGCCCGAGGTGAGCCCGTCCCACAGGTCCGGCGCGTCGGAGCTCACCACCGCGAGCCCGGCGAGCGCCAGCGCGCCGGCCACGATTCCCGAGCCGAGCGCGCGGGCCCGGAACGCGCGCACCAACTCCTCCTCGCCGGCGCGCCGCGCGTCGGCCCCGAGGAAGACCGCCGCCGCGTGGGCGCCCGACGCGATCGCGATCAGTCCGACGAGGATGCTGGTCTCGCCCGTCCAGCTCGTAAGCTCGTCGCCGGCGGCGTTGCCGACCGGCACCCGACCCGAGGCGATCCCGCCGACGACGGTGCCGAGGAAGAACGGCACCAGCAGCGATGACAGAGCGAACACCGCCCCGAGGCTGCGGCGCTCGGCCATGTTCGCCGCCTCGCCGCGCAGGGCGAACGCGGCGCCCCGCATGATGATCCCGACGGCCGCGAGGAAGAGCGGGATCGCGAGCGTCGACATGATCGAGCCGAATGCCTCAGGGAAGGCGGTCCACAACACCACCAACACGAAGATGAGCCACACGTGGTTGGCCTCCCAGACCGGGCTCATCGAGCGCTTGATCCGGTCGCGCAGACCCTCGTCCCGCGCCGTCAGATCCCAGACGCCCGCCCCGAAGTCCGCGCCGCCCAGCACCACGTAGGCACTCAGCCCGAGCGCGAGCAGGGCGGCACTGAGGTCGGCGAGCATCAGGCCTCCATCGGCTTGCGCGCCAGCCGCCGCAGCATCACGCCGGCGATCGCCGCCAGGCTGAGGTAGACGATCACGAGCGTGGCGTAGCCGATCGGTATCCCGCCCGCGCCGGTCACGGCGTCCTCGGTGCGCATCACCTCGTAGACGACCCAGGGCTGGCGTCCCACCTCGGTCGTGATCCAGCCGGAGATGAGTGCCACGACCGACAGCGGGCCGACCACCACGAGCGCTCGCATGAACCAGACCGACTCCGGCAGCCGGCGCTTGCGCCACCAGTTCCACAGGAAGAAGGCGCCGACCGCCGCCATGAACGTGCCGATGAAGACCATCGCCTGGAACGCCAGCCGCACGATGTTGATGCCCGTGTCGGTGGGGATGCCGTTCGGCCCCGCGGCGTCGAGCCCCTGCACGGTGGCGTTCGGCTCGTGGAAGGCGAGCAGCGAAAGCAGCTTGGGGAACTTGATGCCGTACTTCACCTCGCCGTCCTCGTAGATGCCGAGGATGTGGAGCGGCGCCCCGCTCTCCGTCTTCGGCAGCCCCTCGAACACGGCGAGCTTGGTCGGCTGGTTCACGGCGACCGTGCGCGCCGCCCAGTCCCCCACCAGCAGCTGCGCCGGCGCGGTGAGCGAGGCGAAGGTGAGCGCCACCACGAGACCGATCCGATGGCGGCGCTCGCGGTTGCCGCGCAGCCAGCCGGCGGCATAGACGGAGGCGACGAGGAAGCCCGCCACGATCGTCCCCGCCAGGTACATGTGGACGAGCTCGTGCCAGAAGTTGTCGTTGAAGAGAGCGGTGAACGGCTGGACGTCGACCACCTCGCCGTTCTCGATCCGAAAGCCCTCCGGCTTGTTCATCCAGCCGTTCACGGAGATCACCGTGAGCGAGCCAGTGATACCGGTGATCACGATCGGGATCCCGCATGCGATGTGCACCTTCGGCGGCAGGCGCTCCCAGCCGTACACGTAGATCGCGATGAAGATCGCCTCGAGGAAGAACGAGAACCCCTCGAGGGCGAAGGCCACGCCGAACACGTCGCCGAAGGTGGCCATGAACTCCGGCCACAGGAGGCCGAGCTCGAACGACAGGATCGTGCCGGTCACGACCCCGATCGCGAACAGGATCACCATCGCCTTCGACCAGCGCTTGGCGAGCGCCTTGTAGAGCGGGTCGCCCGTGCGCAGCCAGAGCCCTTCGAGGAAGATGACCATCGCGGGGAACGCGATCCCGAAGCAGACGAGCGGGATGTGGAACATGAACGAGAGCGCCTGCATCTGGCGCGCCTCGAGCAGGTACTGCTGCTCCGCACCCCCACCGAGCACGCCGTCGATCACGCCGGCCTCAGCATTCGCACGGCAATCGCGGGGAACACGAGGACCGACACCACACCGCCGGCCACCAGGCCGGCCGCCTCGACCTCTTCGAGCTTGCCGAGCTCGACGCCGATCTGGCTGGCCGCCACGATGAACGACAGCGACGTGGCCTGAAGCAGGCCGGTGGCCACCGCCTCGCGCCGCGTCACGAAGCGGGAGTACAGCAGCGCGGGCGCGCCCCGCACAACCAGGAGCGCCAGCACCGTGAGCGGCACGAGCACGGCCGCGTCGAAGGTGGAGAACAGCTCACCCAGCTCGAGCTGCACGCCGCTCACCACGAAGAAGATGGGGATGAACACGCCGAAGCCGATCCCCTCGAGCTTCTCCTGTAGTCCGCTCTCGCGCACGGCCTCCTCACGGTCGAGAAAGCTCAGCATTGCACCTGCGAGGAAGGCGCCGAGCACGACCTCGAGCCCGAACTCCTGTGCCATCAGCACGAGACTGGCCACGAGCAGGAACGCGATCCGCACGCCGATCTGCGCGCTGGTGCGCTGCATGCGCTTGACCGCGGCCACGAGCGGCCCCGACATTCGCGCGCCGGCCAGCAGCATCCCGACCGCCGCCACCACGCCGCCGAACAGCAGCAGCAGCACGATCGTCGACTCCGGGCTCGAGCTCTGGTGGGAGAAGAAGATCGAGAGCAGGATCACCGTGCCGAAGTCGGCGATCGACGCGCACGCGATCACGAGCTGCCCCAACGAGCTGCGAGAAGCGCCCGCGTCCTTCAGCACGGCCACCACGATTCCGAACGAGGTGGCCGCGAGGATGATGGCCACGAGCACGGGTGATCCCACGAGCCCGGCCGCTTCGAGGCCGAGCCCCGCGCCGAGACGCGAGCGCGAGCGAGAGCGCGAACGCCCACAGGAGCAGCGACAGGTGGCGCTCCTGCTCGGCCCGGAAGGCGATCTCGAGCCCGGCCAGGAAGAACAGGAACACGAGCCCGAGCTGGGCGAAGACCTCGAGCGGCGCGGTGATCTCCACGATGTCGAGCACCTGCGGGCCGATCAGCACGCCCGCGCAGATCTCCGTCACGACCGGCGGGATGCTCGGGAGCGGCAGCAGGTCGACGATCAGCGGCGCGGCGGTGGCCGCGGCGAGGGCGATGGCGAGGTCCGTGAAGTCGAGGCCGGAGACGCCGGGAGTCTGGATTACTAGGCTGGTCGCGTGGGCCAGCTCTGGGACGACATCACGCGGGCCTACGACGAGCGCATCCAGGTTCCGGGCAAGGAGATCCACTTCCTGATCCTGCTCGCGTTCCTGTGCTCCTTCGGCTTCATCCGCGGCAGCGCCCACATGATCCGCGCGCAGGTGTCGTGGTGGCCGGGCAACGTCGAGACCAAGAGCGGGATGCACATCCACCATCTGGTCTGGGGGATCCTGCTGCTGATCACGATGGGCTATACCGGGCTCGCCTTCGACCTCGGCGACCCCTGGCTCGAGTTCGTGGCGATCGCGTTCGGCATCGGCTTGGGGCTCACGCTCGACGAGTTCGCGCTCTGGCTCAACCTCGAGGACGTCTACTGGCAGGAGCAGGGCAGGGAGTCGATCGACGCGGTGGTGATCGCGGCCGCGCTGCTCGTGGTCACCCTGGTGGGGCTGCCGTTCTGGGTCGACGTTTGGCGCGCGCTGCTCGAGCTCGCCGGAATCGACCGCGACGCGATCTGGCTCCCGACGCTGCTCCATGTCGCCGCGGTCCCGCTCGCGGCGGTGACGTACATGAAGGGGCGCACGCTCGTGGCGATCGTCGGCCTGTTCGTGCCGCTGGTCGCGCTGGTCGGGCGCGCTGCTTCCCGGCTAGCGAGGGATCGCGCTGGGAACGGCGGCGACGGGCGCATTCCAGCGCGTGATCACCGCCGTCTCGCGCTCGAAGCCGAGCACGGAGAGCGTGGCGGTCGAGAGCGCGAACAGCGCCCCGTCCTGCGGGGGCAGCCCGAGCCAGCGGGCGCTGAGCACCCGCAGCAGGTGGCCGTGCGCGAACAGCGCCACGGTCCCCTCCCCCGCCTTCAGCCGCTCGACGAGCGGGTCGACCCGGGCGCCCACGTCCGCGGCCGACTCGCCGCCCGGGCAGCCGTCCCGCCACAGGAACCAGTCGGGACGGCCCTTGCGGATCTCGGCGGTCGTGATCCCCTCGTAGTCGCCGTAGTCCCACTCGAGCAGCTCCTCGTCGGTCTCGGCGCGGTCGCCGAGGCCGGCGAGGCGGCAGGTCTCCAGCGCCCGCCCGAGCGGGCTCGAGAGCACCCGATCGAAGCTCCAGTCGCCGAGCGCGCCGCGCAGGATGGCCGCCTGTTCGCGGCCCGCCTCCGTGAGCGGGATGTCGGTCCGCCCGGTGTGCCGCAGGTCCCTGCTCCATTCGGTCTCGCCGTGGCGGACGAGGACGATCTCCATCGGCGCAGCATCGCATCCGTGCAGGCGTCCACGCACCCTCCCGGAACTCAAGCAATTGTGGGCGTCCGCCGATTGGGCCCCACGAGCTCCTGCGATCGCGTTTGGAGCGACAGGCCGCTGGGCAGGTTGCACCTGCCGACACCCGCCAAGGAGGTCCCGCCGAAAATGCCCGTGACGAAGCCGCTTACCCGCCTCGTCCTCATGGCCGCCGTCGCCGCCCTCTGCCTCGCATTCGCGCCTGCGGCGCTGGCCGGCAAGGGCCGCAAGCCGCCGGCCGGGTCCAGCAGCATCAGCCTCGTGTGTGTTGAACTCGAGCGACGGCTTGGCCCACTACGGGCGGTTTGGTCACGTTCAACGTCTCGACCACGCAGACGAGCGAGCCCTGGGTCAACCTGAGGTGCTATCAGAGCGGGGTCGCTGGTGGCCGAGGGCTGCAACGGGCTACTTCGACCGCTCCATCGACGACGGCAGGAACTTCGGGCTTGTACTCGCCGCATGTGGACCGGCGGAGCCGCCGACTGCACGGCGTACCTCACGACCCCCCAACGGGCGCAGCTCGCCTCCACGAGCTTCCACGTCTACCCCTAGCAGGGGCCTCGATACCGGGATTGCCTGGAGGGCGGCCGGTGGCCGCCCTCTCGCGTCTCGACGGCTCCGACCGCCCGATGGACGTCCATTGGACCGGGCTGGTGCGCTTCTCCAGGGACAGTCGGCCGCTGCCGATTCCAACCTGCACTGTCCATGCAGGTCGAACAGATGGGAGAGGTTGTGACCCTGAGAGCAACCGCGTTCATCGCATCGCTTATCGGCGTACTCGCCTTTAGCGCTCCTGCCCTCGCGGGCAACTCCAACAAGGGTGGTGGATCGAGCAGTTCGTCGTCGATCAGCCTCAAGGTGGTGGGAGCGGAAACCTCGCGCGACGTCCGCCGCCGTCAGTGCCACGCTACGGCGACTAGGTGACATTCGACGTCTATACGCTCGAGACCGAGCGTCCGTTCGTGAATCTCAAGTGCTACCAGGACGGCGCGCTGGTCGCGGAAGGCTGGGATGGCTTCTTCGACGGCGCACTCGGTGACCGGCTCTTCGGGCTCTACTCGCCGAGCTGGACCGGCGGAGCCGCCGACTGCACCGCCTGGCTTGACAGAGTACGTGAACGGCCGCTGGCGGCAGCTCGCGTCGACGAGCTTCCACGTCGACGCCGTAGAAAAGCAGAAAGAGAGAGGCCCCCGACAGGGCGGGGGCCTCTCCGCTTTACCGGGTCGTGAGTACCGACCTTACGGGAAGTCGATACCCGGCCCGTTGTCGTTCGTGTAGTTGATGGTGAAGTTCTCGGAGTCGCAGTGTGCTCCGGAGCCCCTGTGGGCCGTGTCGGCCGCAGCGGGCGCGTACGTCACCCTCCACGAGTGCACTCCGCCGTGCTCGTGAACGCGGCGATCGGTCGTAGAGCCGTCATGATCGTGGCATCGCCGTCAGCGTGCGTGTTGTTCGTGCTCACCTCCGCCGACGGGCCGCCGCCCGCGCACCGGCGACCGTCTCCGAGTACAGCGGCGGTGCCAGTGCAGGTGGCGTTCGTGAACAGCTCGAACAGCACGTTGCCGCCCGCCGGCGAGGTTCCCTGACGTCGCGGACGACGACGTCGCCGTGTCGTTCGGGTACACAGCTCTGCTTCGTCGATGATGGCCGTCGGGATCTGCTGGACGGTCACCATCTCGGCGTCCGGTCGGGTCCGCGCACGCCGTTGCCGCGATGCCGAGGGTGTTCGGGGGGTCGCCGCTGTAGCGACGCGACGCACGTGTACGGGCCCGGCGCATCCGGCGTGAACTGACCGGCTCGTAGCGCCGGCGCCGCCGTAGGTTGCGTCGTCGCCGCTCACGGTGAGCGTGATCGGCCCGTGGGCGACCGTCGAGCAGCTGTCCGGACCGAAGAGCGGTGACCGTGATCGTGCCGCCGCGCTCCGGCGCCAGCGTGGCCGGGTTGATCGACGCCGTCGCGGGCCGGTCCCGTTGGTGCCCGCCTGGTGGGCCGTGCCGCTCAGCGCGACCGTGTCGGTGATGGGCTGCCCGAAGTCGACCGGCGCCGGCCGCGTCGCCGTCGTCACCAGCGTCGGCTGCATCGGATTGACCAGGAAGCACTCGCCTGGCGCTGCTGTCCTCGAGTCCCGCGGCACTCCGGCATCCTCGTCGCCCGAGAAGGTGGCACGCCAGCAGTAACGGCCCGCCGACGTGAGGACCGTCGCGGTCGGCTGACGTGAACGTGCCGTCGGCCGGTGATGTGCATCGCGGATCCGATCAGCGACACCGCCGCTGTCGCACAGACGCCGTGCGGAGTTCAGCGTCGCTCGGCCCGCAGAGGAAGAACGTGAGCGTCGCCGTCGAACGCATCGGCTCCGGTGACGTCGATGACCGCGCTGTCCCTGACCGCGAACGCCGCGTCGGCCGGATCGCCCGGATGATCAGCCCGCGTGCCGATGGGCCGGGGCTGCGGCGTGGTCACGGTGGTCGTACGAATCGGAGGTGCACCGAGCTGTGCCGCGCGAGAAGTCGAAGAGCGTCGCGGTCAGCGACGTCGACGAGCGGGTGTTGGCCAGGAACATGTTGAAGCACTTGCCGCCGAGATTCGCTGTCCGTGAGGTTGAGGCCGCCCTCGAAGAACTCCGAGACGCGCAGGCTGTGTGCCGACGCCGTCCTGCTTGTTGGATGTCTGCCACGGCGTCGTGATCGTGCCGGTGTTGACCCTGCGCGCAGACCGTGTCGTCGCTGGCCTGGTCGTGGTGCAGTCGACGCCCTGCGGCGACTGGAGTCCGGGTATCAGGGATCCCGCCGGCGCCGCCATCCCAGCGGTAGACCTGGATCGTGCTGACGCTGCCGCCGCGCGGTGAACTCGGAGACGACCAGCAGGTCGCCGTCGACGTGGTCGCCGGTGAAGGTCGTGGCTGCCGCCCGGCGACGTCGCAGCTCACGTTCTCGTCCTGGAGGAACCAGAAGCCCGACGTTGGCGGTTCCGTTGTTCGCGTTCCGCTCGAGGCGCGAAGTACAGGATCTCGTCGCCGCTGCCGGGTCCGTCGTACGACGCCGCGTACGCGTTCATGATGTCGTTCTTGCTGTAGCACGTTGTTGTCGACGGTTGCACTGCCAGCCCAGGCGTGATCGGTCAGCGTGTCCTTGCTGCCCGTCGCGAACGTCGTGTTGTCGGACGTGTTGAACGAGCCGTTCGCGTTCGTGACGAAGTCACGATCGAAGCCCGACGCGGTCGAAGTCCGCGGGCAGCGCCAGTCTCGCTGCCCGCTGGCGTCGAAGAAGTCTGTCCCAGTCGATGCTCCTGCGTGGTCCCGCCGACGGTGGTGGTGGTGGCTGCGTGTCGACGTCGCCGTCGAGCTGGAACATCAAGATCGTGGACGGCCAGCGCGTTGGTGATCGCAAAGACCCCCAGCACGGCGACCGCTGCCACAACTGCAACCGAGAGTCGGCGTCGCCGCCGTTTACCTCGTCCGAGAATCCGGTCACTCATCGACTACTCCTCCGTGACGGGAGCCATTGCTCCCTTTGGCCGGTCGCCCGCGCGGTAGACCAGCCCGCGACAGGCCGTGTGAAATCGACGCTAGTTGCGCATGGAGGCGGGCGGAAGGTGACATTTCTCCCCAACCCAAAGAGATCTCCCCCTCCCCACTCGGGTCAGGCGAGATCCCCAGCTCGGGCTACTGAACCGCTTCTACGAGCCGCTGGCGCGCGTGCTGCGCGATCCCGACCGCCTCCGCCCGTGAGTGCGCATTCAGCTTTCGCAGGATGTGGGTCACGTGGCTGTGGACGGTGTCCGGCGAGAGAACGAGAGCTCGCGCGATCTCCCCGGTCGATGCCCCCGCTTTCATCAGATCAAGGACCTCCCACTCGCGCGTCGTCAAGGGGCTCTTGATCGGGCGCATTCCCAACATGGAGGTGGAGCACGACCTCAGGCGCTCGACCACGCGACTGGTCATTACGCGCGAGATCGCGGCTTCGCCCGCCGCCACGCGCACAACCGCTTGCGCCAGCGAGGCGAGCTCGGTATCCCTCGAGAGATAGCCGGCGGCCCCCTTCTCCAGCGCCAGCAGGCCGGCCTCGTCCTCGCCTGACGCCGCCAGCACGACCACTTGAACTCCTGGCGAGGCCCGAACCACTGCCTCGAGCGCAGCCATGGCGCCGTCCGGGGGCAGCCCCGCGTCCATCACGACCACGTCGGGCCGGCAGCGCTGAACGAGGTTGATGGCCTGAGGGGCGTCGGCGGCCTGGCCGACGACGACCACTCCGGCCTGCGCGAGCGCCCCGCGTAGCGCGTTCCGGGCCAGGGCGTCGGGGTCGGCGATGAGCGCCCGCGGGGCGAGGGAATCGCTGTCCGGGCGCCTCGGCCCGTGTTGTTCCGGAGTCCTCGTTGAGCTTTCGGCGGTCTTGGCACTGGACATGCCGGACCGGCCTCCATCCATGAACGGAACCCGCGGTGTGGGCCATCACCGACGCGTTCCCGGACTGACGGTCCCATTCTATGCCGGAGATGCAGAATCTGCGCAACCCGCCGCCAATTCCCCCGGACTACGACCTCCCGGAATGCGGGCGGACGACCTCGCGCTGGAATAGCGGCGGAACCGAGGACAGAACTTGTGCGCTCGCTCACAGCGCCGGCCACGTGTGGACCGGCTCGTTGGAGTGCATGTGGTCCCGGTAGCGCACGGTGAGCTCGCGCAGCGCGGCCTGGCGCTCGAGCCCGCGCTCGCCGTAGAGGCGCTGGAACGAGGCGGCCTGCCAGGCGGCGCCGTTCGTGAGCCCGACGCAGCGACGCTCGACGATCCCGAGCAGGCGGTCGCGGTCCGCGCCGGCCACGCCGGCGCGTTCGAGACCGGCGTGCGCCATCGGCAACAGCTTGCGCAGCACCAGCTCGGCGGCGGGCACCTCGCCCACGCCCGGCCAGTAGACGCGCGCCTCGATGCCGTCGCGAGCCCCCGCGTGCAGGTTGTCCTCCGCCGCCGCGAACGACATCTGCGACCACACCGGCCGCTCGTCCTCGGTCAGGGCGCGCACCAGGCCGTAGTAGAAGGCGGCGTTGGCGAGGATGTCGACCACGGTCGGGCCGGCCGGCAGGAGACGGTTCTCCACGCGCACGTGCGGCCGCCCGCGCACGACGTCGTAGATCGGGCGGTTCCAGCGGTAGATCGTGCCGTTGTGGAGGCGCAGCTCGCCGAGCCCGGGGACGTCTCCGCGCTCCAGGGTCTCGACCGGGTCCTCGTCGTCGCACTCCGGCAGGAGCGCCGGGAAGTAGCGGACGTTCTCCTCGAACAGGTCGAAGATCGACGTGATCCAGCGCTCGCCGAACCAGACCCGCGGTCGCACGCCCTGGGCCTTGAGCTCCTCCGGGCGCGTGTCGGTGGCCTGCTCGAAGAGCGCGATGCGGGTCTCCCGCCAGAGCTCCTTGCCGAAGAAGAAGGGCGAGTTGGCGGCCACGGCCACCTGCACGCCCGCGATCGCCTGGGACGCGTTCCAGTAGGACGCGAACGCCTCGGGGTCGACCTGCTGGTGCAGCTGCACGCTCGTGCAGGCGGCCTCGGGGGCGATCGTGTCGGCGAAGGTCTGGAGCCGCTCCGGCCCGTTGATCGAGATCTCGAGGTCCTCGCCGCGGGCGGCGAAGATCTGCTCGTTGAGGAGCCGGTAGCGGCCGCTTTCGGAGAAGCTCTCGGCCGTCAGGTGCTGCTGCGTGGATCGTCGGCAGGATCCCGATGAGCATCATGTGGCCACCCACCGGCCGCGCGCGATCCTCCCCCTCGTTCAGGCTCTGCCGGATCCCCGCCTCGAGCTCGCTGAAGACTCCGCCCTCGAGCAGGCCCGGGGGGATGTTGATCTCGACGTTGAACTGTCCGAGCTCGGTCTGGAAGGCCGCGTTCGCGATCGCCTCCAGCACCGCGTGGTTGATCATCGCTGGATCGCCGGCGTCGTCGGTCAGATTCAGCTCGATCTCGAGGCCGAACGAGCGCCGCTCGTCGTCGAAACGCGACTCGTGCAGCATGCGGGCGAACACGTCGAGGCAGCTGCGCACCTTGGTCCGGTAGCGCTGCCGGTCATCCCGGCTGAAGACCTTCGCGGCGACTTCTTGTCCCACGGCAGCTTCACGCTACCCGGAATCGCCGCACCTGTCTCCTTTCTAGCCTGCGGCCAGCCGCGCCTCGACGCTCACGGCCCGGCCGTCGCTGAAGGTCCACGAATGGCTGAACGGGCCCCCGAGCGGCATCTTGCTCCGCCGTCCGCGGGCGCGGATCACGCCGCTCACGAGGAACACCCCGGGTTCGGTCTCCTCGATCCGCTCGGCCTCGTAGCGAAACTCCGAGAAGTCCTCCTCGAGGCCCTCGACGAAGACCGCGAAGTCCCGCACGCCGTGGAGCACGCGGTCGCCGATCTCCGGGGAGATGCGTGCCTGGACGTCGGGGGCCATCACCTCCGCCGCCGCGGCCAGGCCCTCGGCGCGCGGGCCGACGGCGGTCCAATCGATTCCGTAGAGGCTGCGGAGCCGGTCCGCGTCGCCCGGGCCAGGGGGCATCACTGGCGAGTATCGCCGCCCAGTCCCCTCCCGGCAAGCAATTCGCTCAGGCCACCTGCCCGACGGCCACGCCGGTCTCCTCGAGCAGACGCTCCGTCACGGCGCTGAGCGCCGCCTGCAGCTCTCGGTCGCGGAGCCGGCCGTCCGCCTCGAAGGCGAGGTGCGCGCTCGGCACCGGCAGCTCCTCGTCGATCGGGCGCGCACCGGCCGCCGTCAGGACCCTTCGCACCTCCGCCTGCGCCCACACGCCGCCGAAGAGGCTGGTGCTGGCGCCGATCACGGCGGCCGGCTTGGCGCGCAGCGCGTTGTCCGGGAACGGCCGCGAGGCCCAGTCGAGGGCGTTCTTGAGCTGTCCCGGGATCGAGTGGTTGTACTCGGGCGTGGCGATCAGGACCGCGTCCGCCCGCTGGAGCGCCGCGCGCAGGTCCTCCACTGCGGCCGGAGCGGCGTCGCCGTCGAGGTCCTCGTTGAACGGCGGAACCAGCTCGAGGCCCGACCACTCCTCGAACTCGACCCCCGCGGGGAGTCCGCGTGCGGCCGCGGCGAGCAGCCTGCGGTTGTGAGACTCCCGCCGCAGGCTGCCCGAGATGCCGAGGACCCGCACGGCCCTAGCCCTCGCTGATGAGCTCGAGCTGGACGGTCAGCTCGACCTCGTAGCCGAGCACGTCGCCGCCGTTCGGGAGGGGCATCTGCCAGCCCATGCCCCAATCGCGGCGGTCGACGGTCGCCCTCAGGTCGAGCGCGGTGCGTGTGAGGCCGTAGGGGTCCTCGACCGGCGGCTCGTAGCTGCCCGTGGCCGTCAGCGGCCGCGAGATGCCCTTGATCTCGAGCTCGCCGTCGACGCGCGCCCGGCCGTCCTCGTCGAGCTCGACGGAGGTGGAGCGGAACACGATCTCCGGATGGTTGCCCGCGTCGAAGAAGTCCTCGCCGTTCACCACGTGCTCGCGGAACTCCGGCGGGTTGCTGATCGAGATGGACTCGGCGCGCGCGCGACCCTCGAGCGACAGCCCCGCGTCGTCGCCCACGAGGCGCGCCTCGACGTCGCCGAAGCCCGCCCGGAAGGTCGAGACCTTCATGTGCTTGACGGCGAACATGAACGACGAGTGGTTGGGGTCGGCGATGAAGGTCCCGGTGAATGGCTGCGTCTGTACCGGCATGTGTGCGCTCCTTTCGGACTGTGGTCCGGTTAGATTCGGTGCGGAAGCATAGCGGACTCCGGTCCGGATGTCACAATGGACCTGCACATGCCCGCTACCCGACCTCCCGATGACCACGACGATCCTCTCCCTGAACGGAGATCTCGAGCCGCGCGAGCGGTCCGACGCCGCCCGCAACCGGCGGCGGATCCTGGACGCCGCGGAGCGCCTGTTCGCCGAGTTCGGGCCGGACAACGTGTCCATGGACGACATCGCCCGGGCGGCGGGAGTCGGCAAGGGCACGCTGTTCCGCCGCTTCGGCGACCGGGCGAACCTGGCGCGCTCGGTGCTCTCGAGCCACGAGGCCGCCTTTCAGGAGGCCCTCATCCGCGGCGCGCCCCCGCTGGGACCGGGGGCGCCGGCGGCCGAGCGGCTCGTCGCCTTCGGCCGCGGCATGCTCGGCCTCGTGGACGCCCACCGCGACCTGCTGCTCGCGGCCGAGACGGGATCGCTGTGCGGCCGCTACCGCGCGGGGCCGTACGCGTCCTACCGCTTCTACGTGCGCACGCTGCTCGAGGAGGCGGCGCCTGCCGTCGACCCCGAGTACACCGCCGATGCCGTGCTCGCGACGCTCGGCGCCGAGTTCGTGGCCTACCTGCGCCGCGACCGCGAGATGTCGCTCGAACAGGTGGCGGCGGGGTACGAGGCGCTCGTCCGGGCGCTCGTCGAGTGAGCGCGGTCCTTCGCTCGCTGGAGCATCCGATCGTGCAAGCGCCGATGGGCGGCGGGCCCTCGACGCCCGAGCTCGCCGCCGCGGTGGCGGAGGCCGGCGGGCTCGGCTTCCTCGCCGCCGGCTACCAGGCGGCCGAGGCGGTGCGTGCCGACATCGAGAACGTGCGCCGGCACACGCCGCGGCCGTTCGGTGTCAATCTGTTCGCCCCGCCGGGACAGGCGGCCCTCGCGGGCGAGGTCGAGCGCTTCGCCGCCTCGCTGCGCGGCGAGACGGAGCGCTACGGCGCGCCCCTCGGCGAGCCGCGCCATGACGACGACGGCTTGGACGCCAAGCTCGCGCTGGTCTGCGAGCTCGAGGTGGCGGTGGTCTCCTTCACGTTCGGGTGTCCGGCACCTGAGGTGGTGGCGCGGCTGCACGACGCGGGCTGCGAGGCCTGGATCACGGTCACCACGCCTGCCGAGGCACAGGCCGCGGCGGAGGGCGGCGCCGACGTCCTGGTCGTCCAGGGCGTCGAGGCGGGCGGCCACCGCGGGAGCTTCGACGATTCGGCGCCCGGCGAGCTGGGCTTGCTCGCGCTGCTCCAGCTGGTGAGCGCGGAGCTCGAACTGCCGCTCGTCGCCACCGGCGGCATCGCCACCGGGCGCGGGGTGGCCGCCGTGCTGGCCGCTGGCGCCGCGGCGGCCCAGCTCGGCACCGCCTTCATGCTCTGCCCGGAGGCCGCCACGGTCCCCGCCCATCGCGCCGCGGTCGAGGGCAGCGGCGAGACAGCACTCACGCGCGCCTTCACCGGCCGCACGGCGCGCGGCGTGGTCAATCGCTGGATGCGCGAGCACGCCGACCGCGCGCCCAGCGCCTACCCCGACGTGCACCACCTCACGGCGCAGGTCCGCGCGGCCGCTCGCGAGCAGGGCGACGCGGACGGCTTCCACCTCTGGGCCGGACAGGCGCACGCGCTGGCCGAGCCAATCCCCGCGGGCGAGCTCGTCCGGCGCCTCGCCGCCGAGGCGCGCGAGGCGCTACGACCGCCTGGCTAGCCGGTAGATGCTGGGCTGTGCCCGCCGCACCGGAGGGGGCATGTCCTCGGTCACGACCGACCGGACGTCCTCGAGCTCCCAGCCCTCCCCCAGCAGCGCGACGACGTGCTCGCGGTCCATCCCGCGCGGCAGCAGCATCCTGCGTGCCGCCTTGAACGCGAGCAGCAACAACCTGGCCCCCGGCGCGGCGAGCTCGGTCAGGCCGGCCGCCGCGCCGCGGCGCGCTGGATCGGGCAGGCCGTGCATGCAGCCGAAGTCGTAGACGAGCGTGTAGCCCGGCTCCAGCCCGAGCCGTCCCAGGTCCGCCACGTCGCCCTGGACCCACTGCACCTCGACGCCCTCGTCGAGCCCGCGCTGCCTGGCCCGCGCGAGCGCCTTGTCGACGAAGTCGACGGCCGTGACCCGCCAGCCGTTCCGCGCCAGGTGGACGGCGTCGCGCCCGGAGCCGCAGCCGATGTCGAGGGCGCGCCCGGGCTCGAGCGCCAGCGGCCCCTCGAACAGCGGTCGCCACTGCTCCTCGAAGTCCCGCCGCTCCCAGGGGGCGAGCCCCAGCGCGTACATCAGGCGGTAGGGAACCATCGCCTACGAATTGTCCAGCGCTCGCTCCAGATTGTCGAACGCCTTGCCCCAGCCGTCCTCGTGGGAACGGACGGACTCCTCGTCCCAGAGGCCGCTGTGGGTGAACGAGACCGTCGTGACGCCGTCCTCCTCCTCGAGGTCGACCTCGATCAGCTGCCGCGTGTCGTTGCCGTCCCAGAGCCACGTGAACGCCAGGCGGTGCGGCGGCTCGATCTCCGTGTAATGGCCGCCCCCGCCGTACTCGCTGCCGTCGTGCGGGTTGCGCATGACCACCCGGACGACGCCGCCCACCCGCAGGTCGATCTCGGCCACCGTCGTCTCCCAGTCGTGCTCGGCGTGCCACCAGCGCCGGATCACCTCCTCGCTCGTCCAGGCGTCGAACACCGCTTGGGCGGGCGCCCGGAACGCGCGCTGCATGCGCAGCGTCGAGCCGCTCGTCATCTCACGCGGAGTCGCCGTTGTAGGCGTCGTGGTAGTTCCACCACTGGTAGGGCGGCCCCTGCGGGTAGCCCTTGGGCGAGTCCTCCCACTCCTCCTGGCGGCCGAGGGCGGTGATGTCGAGGTAGGCCCAGGTGCTGCCCATCGCCTCGTCGCCACGGCTGTCGATGAAGTACGTGCGGAAGACCTCGTCGCCCTCGCGGATGAAGGCGTTGGTGCCGTGCCACTCGTCCACCCCGAAGTCGACGTCGAAGTCGTCGGTGATCGTGTACCACGGCATCGGCCAGCCCATGTCGCGCCTTCAGGCGCCGGATGTTCTCCTGCGGCGCGCGCGAGACGAACGCAAGGGTCGTGTCGCGGGCGTTCAGGTGAGCGAGGTGGGCCACCTGGTCGGCGAGGAACGAGCAGCCGCCGCAGCCGCGCTCGGGCCAGCCCGCCACGCCGGGCTCGAAGAAGAAGCGGTAGACGATCAGCTGACGGCGCCCGTCGAAGAGATCGACCAGGCTCGCTGGGCCGTCCGGGCCCTCGAAGGCGTAGTCCTTCTCGACCTTCATCCTCGGCATGCGCCGGCGCTCGGCGGCGAGCGCGTCCTTCGCGCGGGTCACCTCCTTCTCCTTGACGAGAAGCTCCTCGCGCGCGGCCTCCCACTCCTGCGGCGAGACGACCGGGGGTGTGTCCATCACGACTTGTCCTCCTTCAGGTACTCGTCGACCACGTCGAACAGGCGCCCCCACAGGGCGCGCTGGCGATCCATCCAATCGCCCGCTTCGTCCATCGCCCGAGTGTCGAGCGAGAGCACGTGCGTCCGGCCGTCGATCACGCGGTTCACGACGCCGGTCTGCTCCAGCACCTTCAGATGCTTGGAGATCGCCGGCTTGGATACGCCGAAGCCGGCGGTGGCGTCGCTCACGGTCGCCGGCCCGACGGCGAGACGCTCGACGATGCCGCGGCGAATCGGATGCGACAGCGCCTTGAACGGATCATTAACCACTTGGTTAACGTTAGCAGGGAGGGTTGGGAGCGGGTCTCAGGGCGACTCGCGCCGCGAACCCGGCTATTCGGGGCCGATCACCACCAGCGCGCGCTCGTCGCCCCAGCACGCCGTCAGTTCGCCGGTCCGGACGTCATGGACGATGCTCCGCGGCTGCTCGAGCTTTGCGTTCGCGAGCAGCTCGACGAACGCTCCATGACTCGCGACGAGCCGTGCGATGGCCGGAGGGACCGGCCGGCGGCTCCTCGCCAACGTTCGGCCATCTCGGCGACCGCCTCGGGGGACCAGGAGAACGTCCTGGAGCCGTTGCCAAACCCGCACGTACGGCGCGATGCGGTTGCGAGATCGAACCTAACGCGGGTGGCACCCTGGACGCAACGGGCTTCGGGTCAGGCGAACCTTCCTCGGTCGGCAGCGCTCATTGACGCGGGGGCCCTTCGGCAGTGTGTTCGACGATCGCACGGGAGATGCGTTCCCAGTCGGCTCGATCGACCCCGTGACCGGCACCATCGAGCCGCTGCAGCCTGGCGTCGGGGATCTCCAACGCCAGTGCCTCCCCGTGCGCGACCGGGAACATCGGATCCGCGGTGCCGTGGATGACCAGGGCGGGCGCGCGGATCGAAGACAGTGGATTGCGTTGCCCGCCCTCGTCCGGGATGACGTCATGGTTCTGGAGGGCGGCGAAGTTGCGCGCGCGCGCGACGTCGCGGCGCACGAGCTCTCGAGCCGCCGCCTCATCGAACTGCCGCTGGCCACCGGCTAGCACGCGCGAGTAGTCGACCAGGTAGGCGATCACGGAGTCCGCGTCCGACCAGTCGACCTCGGCGCTCGACACGAATCGCCCGAACGCCTCGGTCGGCGCGGGCAGCTCGCGATCAACCGGGACGGCCGGCGAGCTGCTGATGAGGACGAGTGAAACGACGCGCTCGGGGAAGTCGAGCGCGAGCAGCTGCGCAAACGCCGCGCCTGCTGAGACGCCGACCAGGTGCGCGGCGGGGACCCCGAAGCCGTCGAGCACTCCCGCAGCGTCCGCGATCAGATCGTCCCCCGTGTACTCAGGGCGGCCCGGGTCGTAGCTGACCGAGCGGCCCGTGTCGCGGTGGTCGTAGCGGATCACGAACCGCCCGGCATCGGCGAGCATCCCGCAGAAGCCGTCCTCCCACCAGAGCATCGAGGCCCCGATGCCCGTGATGAGCAGGATCGGTGGATCGGCCGGATCACCGAACGCCTCCGCGCACAGCTCGACGCCATTGGCTTCGATCATCCGCTCAGCCACGCTGCTCCTCCGCTCGCCGAAGCCGTCACTCCACCGCCGCGCCCGCCGGCGACCGCGCCGGGATCTCCGCGCGCATGAGCACGACGTAGGTCGACGCTGCCGGCCAGCAGCAACGGCGCCGCGTAGCTCTCGAGGAACTTGATGCCCTCGATGCCGCGCATGACGATCGCAATCTGGACGACCCAGAACACGCCGAACGCGATCGCCTTATGCCCGGTCACCTCAGCCCAGTCAGAGGTCAGCGTGGTCATCAGCGTGTCGAGCGCGAGCGCGCCGATCCAGGTCTGGATGCCGAACCAGCCGCACGCCACCAGCGCGCGCGCCATAGCCGCCACGTTGGCGCCGCGGATCCCGAAGCTCGACCGCACCAGCACCGGGAAGGGGATCCCGTACTTGGTGCCCGGGTGCGAGTTGAGCAGGATCGGGATCAGCACGATGAGGTTGCCCAGCGCCACGGTGAGCAGCCCCTGCCACCACTCCATGCCGGCGGCTATCAGGCCGGAGGCGAGCGTGTACGTGGTGATCACGATCGAGAGCCCGATCCACAGCGCGGCGAGGTTGTAGGTCCCCCACGTGCGCCGCTCGGGCCCGGTCGGCGCGAGGTCCTCATTCGACAAGTTCGACTCGGCGATGGTGCTCATACGTTCCTCGTCAACGCGGCATTCGCTGCGATTGTGTCCGCTGACGCCAATCGTCAGCAAGTCCCGGTACGGTCGGCGCATGCCTTTGGGTGATCTCGACAGCAGCTTTTCCGGCGATGGAAGGCGGGCGATCAACTTCGGCGGCACCGACGAGGCGCGCGCGGTGCTTGTGCAGCCCAACGGGAGAATCGTGGTCGCCGGCGGCGGCGGGGCAGCCGGCTCCTTCTGCGTCGCGCGCCTGCGCGCCAACGGCACGCTCGACACCACGTTCGGCTCGACGGGGAGGCGCAGGATCGCTTTCGGCGGTGAGAACGAGTCGGCCTTCGCCGCGGCGCTGCAGCCGGATGGCAAGATCGTGCTCGCTGGAGACTCGAGCTTCCGGGTCGCCGTCGCGCGCCTGAACCCCAACGGCTCGCTCGACAAGAGCTTCTCCGGCGATGGCAAGCGGATCTTCGGCTGGGGTGCGCTGAGCCGCGCCACTGCCGTACTGGTGCTGGGGAACGGCAAGCTCCTGCTCGGGGGCTTCTCCGGGCCCGAGGGCGGGAACATGCAAGCCGCGCGCCTGAACGCGAACGGCGCACTGGACACGACGTTCGGCACCGGCGGCAGGGCAACGGTCGATTTCGGCGGTGACGACTTCGCGGTCGCGATGGCGCGTCAGGCCAACGGGCGGATCCTCCTTGCCGGCCGCTCGACGGCGAGCGGGGCCGTGGTCGCTCGCCTGCGTACCAACGGCGCGCCCGACCCGGACTTCGACGCCGACGGCCGAGTCACGCTGCCGGGCGGCGGCAGCCTGAGCGCCGTGCTGGTGCAGCCCGATCGCAAGATCATCGTGGCGGGCAACGCGATGGGAAGCGAGCTGATGACCGTCACGCGCCTGATGCCGAACGGCGCGCCCGACACGACGTTCGACGGCGACGGCACGGCAACGATCAACTTCGGATCACTCGCCGACCTTCTGGGCGACGCGGTGCTGCAGCCGGACGGCAAGATCGTCGTGGCCGGCAGCACGCAGGCCACGGGCGAGTTCGCGGTCGCGCGCCTCAATCCCAACGGATCGCCGGACGCGACCTTCGGCGGCGACGGCAAGGCGACCGTCAACTTCGGCGTCGCCGCGTTCGGCAACGCGGTCACGCTTCAGTCGAACGACCGGATCGTCGCGGCTGGCCAGAGGACCGGCGGCGATGACTTCGCGGTAGCACGCCTGCTGGGCTGACTCGGCGAGTGTTACTCGCTCAGCCCGGCGGCTTCGAGCGCCTCTCTGGGGTCGAGGTATGCCTTCGCGTGGATCACTTTGCCGTTCTTGAAACTCGACCACCCAGCCGACGGGCGATTCGATTTCGGCACCGCTCTCCGCGCCCGGTGCGCGGATCCGTCCGATCGCGACCACCCGATCGCCAAGCGCGGGTCATCCCCCCACCCCCGGGTCATGCTCCCAGCGGCGCCCGGGGGGACAGCGCGGGGCCGGAAACCTAAGGAACACACTTGTGTCTGAAACCCCACTACGTCGCAAGGGTGTTCGGGAATCCGGCCCCGCGCCTTCGAAGCTAGGCGTGGTGAGCATCTCGCGCACTCCCACAGTTGCGGTATTTGCCGCGCTGATCTTTCGAGCGCCAACGCCGGCCACCGAGCTCCGGTCGGGTGCCAACGTTGGCACCTCGAACGCTAGGAGCGGTGAGCGTCGAGCGCCATCGCACGGTTGCGGTATCACGGTTGGAACGTGCCTGCCGGAAGGTGTAGCGTGCGAACAGCGTCGTCCGTTGATCTTTGGGTCTGGCAGTGCCGTGGCTTCTCCCGATCTCGGGCGGCGCCCCCGCGTGCGCATCGTCCCGGTGCGCATTTCGAGTGCCAACGCTGGCACTCTCGGACTCCGGCCGAGTGCCAACGTTGGCAGTCCAAGAACGTCTCGACGTGCCGACAATTGTCACCGCTCGACCCTCGGTGCCGTCGGCAGGCGGGGCGGGAAACCCAGGGAACACGCGTGCGTCGCCCGGCCCAGGGAGACGGCGTCGCAGGGGCGTTCGGGAATCCGGCCCCTGGCGACCGTAGGCGTGGCGAGCATCTAGCGCACTCCCACAGTTGCGGTATTTGCCGCGCTGATTGGTCATCACTCGCCGAGCGGTGAATGACCAGCTCGCCCTGGTCCTCCTCCGCAACCTCGCGGCACGGCGGACCATCGACCGTCGCCGGTCCCGACGCCTTCGCGCCTAGCCTCGTGTGGCATGGGGGCTCGAACCGGAGCGTACGAAGCGATCTCGGGGTCGAAAGGATCAAAGCAGCGAGCGCGCAGCGCCGGAGGCCGTGCGCCGGCCGCTGCTGCTTGGCTCTGCTCCGGCGTGTCGAAGCGCAGCGCACCCGCGACCACGGTACGGCCGGAGCCGCCCCGCTCGCGCCCGCCACGGAAAGAGTGAGCCGCTGCCGGGAGAACGCACCTGGCCCAGAAGTTCTTCCCCCCAAGGAACGCCACTGGCGATAGCGATCCTGATCCCGGCTCCGAACCTAGGAGTACGTCGTACTCGCCATTGTCCTGATCGCCTATTGGGCGGTAAGGCGACGAGGGCCGTGATCGAGCGCCGTGGCTTGACCCCCTCCCGTGTCCACGTTCCCGGCGCTCCGGTGTCCACGTCGTGTCCACGTCGGGGTGCGCGAAGGTGCGTCCCTATGCGCGGCAACCCCGGCGCTTGCGCGGGGTTGCATGGCGTTGCAATGCGGGTGTTAGGTCGGGGCGACTGGTTCAGGTCCGCTCTAGGAGCGGGATCGCGGCCCGCTTGCTACCCGTCTGCGACCCGAACGGCGGGCACCGGGTCTTTACCCACGTAGACGGCCACCGTCCACGATCGCATCTGGTTGCCCGGCTCGACGACCGGCCCCTCAGTGATTAGCACCCACTCGTAACCCTGCATGGCGAGCCGTTCCGCCGCTTCCGCGTAACGGTCAGGGCTGAGCGTTAGGAGTCGGTCGCGCTTGTCGAGCACCGCTGAGTCGTCGACCTCGACTTCCGCTCGATACAGGCAGCGTGGTCCAGGCTCGGGGCGGTACGTCCCGAGCACTTGATAGACGCCGTGGTCGCGTTCGGGGTATGCGTACGCTCGGGCGTTCTTCAGGCTTGTTGTCCACATGCTTCCCCGCCCCAGGCACGGTGACGCAACCCCATCGCCGCGGTAGAGGGTCAGCTTCACGATCCGACTGCCCGCAGCGGCGTGACCCTGGAGAACGCGGCGTCGATCTCTTCCAGGGCGCCCACGTCGCCGTGACCGTACACCGCGAGCAGCTTCAGCACGCCCCCGAGCGTCCAGCCCATCTGCTCGGCGATCACCCGGGGCGGCAGCCCGAGCGTGTTGTGCATGTAGCTCACGGAGTAGTGCTTCGTGCAGAGGTAGAACTCCTTGTTGATCCCGGCTGCGGCTCTGACCTGGCCCCAGTAGCCGGAGAGCGTCGGCTGCGACAGCCGCCCTCCCCGCTTGGCCCTGAACACGAGTGCGCCGTCACGCGGGTGGCCGAGTAGGGCATCACGGGCCGGCGGCGTGAGCGCGATGGTGCGGATCCGGTTCGACTTCGGCAGATCTAGTTCGCCGCGATAGAGCCGCCGGCGCACCCGGATCCGCATCGCATCGAAGTCGATGTCGGCCCATCCGAGCGCGAAGCACTCCCCGGCCTCATGCCGGTGTAGGCGGCGAAGCCGATCAGCGCCTGCATCTGCGGCGCGTAGTCGCCGAGCACGTCGCAGGCGTCGAGAATCCGGGCCAGCTCCCGCTCGGTCGGCGGGTGCTCGTCGGAGCGCCCCGAGAGCGGCGCGAGAGCCCGCGAAACGGGTTGCGCTCGATCAGCTCGGCGTCAACGGCCGCGTTTATGGCGGTGATCACGGGCGGGAGCTTCGAGGGCGGCACACGGTCCGCCCACTTGATCGCCTCGACGCGGGTGATCTCCGTGAGCCGGCGCCCCCCGAAATCGGCCTCGAAGCGTCGCAGGGACGACCGGGCGGTGTCGGCGCTCGACCCCTTGCGCGTGCGCTCATAGCGCGCCAGGTAGTCGGGGACAAACTCGGCCACCGTCATCATCGACGCGCTATCGGCGTCGAGCGCGCGGCGCTCAGCGGCCTTCGCCTCGCGGCGGGTGGAATAGGTGCCGATCCACTCTTGCCGGCCGTCGCGATACACGCGCACGCCGTACCGCCCGCCCCGTTTCAGGATCATCGCTCGGCCCTCTCGATGATCATCACGCCGGCGGCGAGGGTGTTGCTGTCACCGGGTAGCTTGCTACCAGCCATGGGAGCTGTGCCTCCTGTGGTCAGGCCCTCGGCCGGCGTTCCCGCGCCGCCGGGGGCCGCTTCGCTATCGGTCCATCCTACGCTCGCCAGCCAAGCCCGGCCACCGAGGAGCCCTCCGGGCCACCGATGACTCGTCACCGGGTCTCTCCCTGGTCAGCGAACGAGAGCTGCCCTTCGATACGGGCGGGCGGCTCACAGGGGAAGGTGGACGGCGGTAGCTCGTGCGAGCCGGGGTCGACTGCACGGCCGTTCCGATCACGCGCCGGTCGAGGGTGGGGGGATTTATCCGTCGCATCCGTCGCATCCGTCGCACCCCGTTCCGCACCAGGACTGCGATGCGACGCTTGCGACGCTTGCGACGGCTGTGGAAGGTGCCGGGTGAAGGCGTCGGCGAACTGGTCCCAGCGATACCCCTTCGCGGAGTCGGTGCCCGAGCCGATCGTGCGCGGCCGGATCTTGAACGGGCGCAGCATCCGGGCGAGCCCGCGCGCGTCGAGGCCCTCGCTGCGCCGCCGCGCCCCCCACGGACTCTCGTCGAGGGAGTTCAGGTGGGCGAGGAGGTCGGCGGTGGAGATCGTCGCCTCGTCGCCGAACGCATCCCGCACGTCGAGCAGGAGCTGCACCTGGTCGGGAACCTGATCAGCGGCGTCGCCACCGGCGACGAGCTCTCGCGCGGCGGCACGTGCACGAGCCGCCCAATCCTCCCCGGCGTGTTCGGCGATCGCCAACAGCGCCCACCACGTCTCCGCCCGCCGGTTGAGCAACCCGAGTAGGTCGGGCCGCGCCGCCCGGAGCGCCTCGACGTGCTGTTCGGCCCACGCCGCGCAGCGCTCGCGCAGCGCCGCCGCTTCCGGCTCGACCAGCGGAGCGATCCACGCGTCCACCGTCTCGGCGGCGGTCCTGGGCACCATCCGAACCGTGATCGACCGCGAGAGCAGGGTCGCCGCGAGCGCGCGCCGATCGAGGCCGGCGTACGCCTTCGGGCAGAACGCGCTGAACGAGACGCAGCTCACCCCGCTCCGTGCAGCGGTCCACCCGCGCGCCGCGCTTGTAGCCCGAATTGAGTACCGACAGCGCGTCCCGCCGCTCGTCCATCGGATACAGGTCGATCTCGTCGAGTAGCAAGGTGGGGCAGTCCCGATCCACCTTGCGGTACAGCACCGCCACGCTCGGATTCACCGCGTACCAGCCGCGCCGGCAGACGGCGGCGAGGACCTCCAACAGCAGGCTCTTCCCGCTGTCGGGCGCCGCCGAGACGATCCGCACGTAGGGCGTGGCGAAAAAGGCCTCGATCGCGTGGGTGTGCGCGATCCAGAGCGCGATCAGATCGGCCACGGCGTCCGAGGGCAACACCGCGAACCGCTCGACGAACGCGCGCAGCTCGTCGAGTAGCTCAGCGGTATCGGCCATCGGGGCGTCCTTCGGCGTGTCGGTCATGCCGCCGCCCTCCGCTCGCGGCAGGAACTCGTCGAGCGCGCGACCGGCGGCCGAGATGGTCGGACGCGTCCTTCCCGGCTGCCGGCTCCACCACCCGCACAGCGGCGGCGCTTCCCGAGAGCGAGGCGGCGACCTGGCGGGCGTGCGCGCGTCCCTCCTCGTCGCGGTCGGAGACGATCACCACCTCCGCGCCCGTGAGCGCCTCGCTGTACTCGTCACGCCACTTGCCGGCGCCCATCGGGTTGCAGGTCGCCACCACACCGGCACGCTCCAGCGCGTGCACGTCCTTCTCGCCCTCGGCGAGGTAGACGGCCTCATCGCGCGCGATGGCTTCGAGCACTCGCGGCAGCCGATAGAGCACGCGGCGAGTGCCATCGAGCTTCCAGATCCAGCCGCCGATGCCGTCCGGCCGGCGTTGGCGGAAGTCTTTCGGCCGGTATCTCGACGACCTCGAAGAGCGGCACGCCGGACTCGTCTACGTAGCGGTATGTGGCGACGACCTGGCGGCCGTCGCTCCGCTCCTCGAACAGATCGGCGAGCGTGAGCCCGACCGCCGCCACGACGTCCTCCACATCGCATCCGGCGTGGCAGTGGATCAGCACGTCGCCGTTGCCCTTCGCCGTGATCGACAGGCTCGGGTTGCGGTCGTCATGGGCCGGACAGCGCGCTTGCCACCTACCGGCACCGGTCTTGCGCGGCGCGTGCGCGGAGCGTGCCTCCAGCGCGGCGAGTAGCCGCTCCGTGGCGGTCATGGCCCGGTCTCTCTCGCGAAGCAGAGGGTCGGCCCAGCCGGCTCCGCTACCGCCCTTGAACTCGGGCGCCCGGCAGCGGTTGCAGACCCTGGTTGCGTGCTTGCGCGCCCAGTGAGTCGACAGCGGCCGGCCGCAGCGACGGCAATGCGGCCAGCGGCGGCGGGCGGGCTCACGCATCGCCATCCGCCTCCCGCCGCAGCCGCTCGCGCTCGGCGACGAGCCGCCAGAATTCGTCCCAGCGCTCCTGCGGTGCATCGAGCAGGGCCTGCAGGTCGGGGTGTAGGGGCGGTTCGTCGCCGGGCTCGCCACGGGCGGGCGTGGTGCCTCGATGACGCCGGCGCAAGCCGGGACGGATGCGGCGAGCGCGGGGAAGCTTGCGCCGGATCGTGCAGGGGCGCGGCGGGGGCGCCGGCCACGGGTCGGCGAGGTTGCGGACCGCCGCGGCGGTCACCCCCCCCCGATGCGGTTCGCCGCACGCGTGATCTGCGCGACCGCCCCCGGGACGGTGGGCGGGTCGCTCGTGGTGGGCGTGCCGCCGCCGTCGTCGTCATCCCCTGCGAACGCCACCCAGCCCCTCTCCGCGAGCTGGTCGAGCTGGTCGGGGGTGAGTCCGAGGCCGCTCACTGGTCGCCTTCCTCGTCGTCGTACGCCTCGATTGCCTGCGCGCGCACGCTCGGCGGCGCGTTGGCCTCGGCCCAGTCGATGACCGGCCTCAGCCACGAGTGGTCGTCCTCGTTGTAGCGGGAGGGGCGCAGCGCGTTGAGGCGGCGCTCGATCCCCTCGTACCACTGTTCGGCGGTGGCCGGCACGTGGATGGCGGGGGTATGCTGGTTCTCGGACAACTTGGATGACCTCCTGCGCCCCGGCTCTCGACGGCCGGGGCGCTCTCGTTTGTGGGAGTCCCAGCTTGCGCACCCCATCGGACGGAAACGTTGTCCCCCGCATGGGTCCGCACTATCCCGCAGGCGGGGATCTATCTGTCCCCAACGGGGTCTACCCTTGGGACTATGCCGAAACCCCCATCCGTGTTGCGCGCTTACCGCGAGCTGGCCGGGTACAGCTCGGCCCAGGAGCTGGCCGAGAACGCCGGCGTGTGCCGGAAATCCGTGCAGAGGCTTGAGGGGGGCGACTGGCCCGCTCTCCCCCGGACGCGCAACGCGATCGCGACCGAGCTGGCCGTGCAGGACATCACGGCGCTGTTCCCCGAGGAGCCCGATGCCCGGGCCTGATCCGCAACTCCTCGTGAGCGTCTTGCGGGCCGCCGGCTTCGGCGAGGCGGCCGAGTCCGTCGAGCGTCAAGCCGGCCAGGAATCGGAGGGCACCCTGGGCGGGAAGGTCGAGGCACTCGAACGGCGGCTCGGCGAGGCCGAGCTGCGCACGGCCAGCGCCGACGATCAGGCGCGGCGGGCCGGCGAGGCCCAGCTCGACCACCTGCGGGAGCGCCGCATCGGCCCGTTCGGATGGCTCACGCCGGGGAACGGCGACGATGGCCAAGCGGCCTAGCGCCGTCGGCGAGCTGGAGCGCCTCGAAGCCCAGCTCGCCGAGTGCCGCGAGGCGCGGCAGCAGGTCCACGCCGAAGCCGAGCGACTGCAT
Source organism: uncultured Thermoleophilaceae bacterium (assembly GCA_963812415.1). GTDB lineage: Bacteria > Actinomycetota > Thermoleophilia > Solirubrobacterales > Thermoleophilaceae > JACVRW01. Next base: position 69,110 of record CAWEVH010000034.1, read on the forward strand.
GCCGAGCGTGATCGGCTGAAGGCCGAGCGCATCGACGCCTTCGCGTGCGGCGATGAGGTCGAGGGCGACAGGCTCGGCGAGACCATCGCGGCTGTGATCGTGAAGGCGGAGACCGCCGCCGCCAAGCTGGCGGGCGCCGACGAGCGCGCACGCCGTGCCGAAGCGGCCGTCCTCGAACTCCACGAGCGACGCGGCACCGAGCTGCTAGAGGCCGAGGTCGAGCGCGGGCAGCAGACTGCGGAAGCGCTCGCCGAGGCCGTGCGGCGGACACTCGCTCTCGACCGAGAGCTGATCGACGCCCGCCGGCGGCAAGACGAGGTTCTCGCCAAGATTCCCGGCAGAAGCCCGAGGATGGACGGCGCTCCGCCAACCCACCCGTGGGAGTCTCAGCTCGCCGACCTTCGAGCCGTCGTGCGCCAGCACCCCGAGGCGCCCGCGATCACCCCGCGCTGCCTCGAACCGCAGCCGCTCGTCACCTTCCCCGATGCCTCGCGGGTGTAGTCGGCCCCTGTGGGGAACCGGTCGAATGCCGAGTGTCCTGGCCCCTGCTGGACGTCTGGCGCCGCGGCGCATGTATAGTCGTCAAGCGACGATTGGAGGCTGGGATGCCAAGGACCAGCTGGCTGCTCGCGGCGGTCGCCGTGCTCCCCCTGCTCGTGCCGCCGAGTGCGGTGTCCTACCCGCCGGGTTCGGTTTTGGAGGCCACGGAGATCAGCTCCGCGAAGGTCTGTGGGGCGGGCGAGTGCAGGGAGCTCTCCGATCCGGAGGCGGCGACGGCGCTCGCGGTCGGCCCCCGCCCCCGCGGTACGATCGCCCCCAATCGCGGGCTGCCCTGGTACAAGGGCACGCTCACGATCCGCGCCGAGGACGGCGGCGACGAGGTGTTCACCGGCCCGGTCTCCGTCATCGTGGTGCCCTCCGCCGGGCTGATGCAGTTTGAGGACATTTTACCCTGGGTGACCCTGCCCAGCGAGGCCGAAGAGGCCTACGCGAAGCTCACAGCCGGGCTAACGCCCCGCCCGGCGAGGACGCTTCCGGGCGTGGGCGTGGACGGCTTGCCGGTCGCCCGCGTCGATGAGGTCGTCGAGCCCCCGAGCACCGCTACACCGGAGGCCGCCAGTGACGGCTCGAACGGCTGGATCGGCGCCCTCGGAGGCGGGCTGATCGCACTGCTCGTGCTCGGACTGATCGTCTGGATCCGCCACCGCCGCGCGTCGACGCCGCCAGCGGCGCCCGAGGCACCGGGGTAGGGACGGTTCGGCTGGCCTGGCGCCACCATCACCACGCCGACGACCGCCGGCACGACCACAACGACCACGGTGATCTCGATCCCCCGGCCGCCGGGCACCCAGGGGTAACGATCGCGCTCCCGAGGATTCGATCTGGACGCTTCGCCCATCGGAAGCGAAAACGGCGGAAATGGATCGACAATGACCTAACGGCGCCAACCTGATCGGGCGGAGCAGGTCGGTGCGGTCGAGTCGAGCGGGCCGGGTCGGGCGGACGACCGGGCGGACTCGGACCGCACCTCCATTCTCCCACGACTCCCCGCAGCGCGCCACCCTGATCCGCCGATATCGGCGGATCCACCGGAACACCTGTCGGCCAGCTCGCAGGAATGGTGGCGGGCCACCGTGGCCGAGTACGACTTCGAGCCGCACCACACGCGCGTGTTGCAGACGGCGTGCGAGAGCTGGGACCGGGCGCAGGAGGCGCGCGAGCTGTTAGAGGCCGAGGGCATCGTCTCACGCGGCGCTCGCGGGCAGCCGATCGCACACCCGGCCGTCGCCGTCGAGCGCGACGCGCGGATCGCCTTCCTGAGGAGCCTGAGGGAACTCGGGCTCGACCACGGCGAGCACGACCCGCAGTAGATGCCGTCCCGCCGCCATCGCCCTCAGCGCCGGCGCGCCACGCCGCCCATCCCCGCATGGCTCGAACTCGGCACCCCGGCGCGCGGCGGCAGCGTGGTCGAGCGCATGATCGCGATGCCCCCGCACCGCCCCGACACGACCGCCTGGCTGAGCGAGCGCAGCCTGCGCGATCAGGACTTCAGCTTGCTCTGCGAGCGTTACGACACCGCCCGCGATGCCGGGCACCCACCGGAGCGGGCGCTCCAACTTGCGCTCGCGGACACAGGGACTTCCTGACGGTGCGGGTTGCTGGGTGGGCTCGCGCTTGCCTTGAGCCATCACCATGAGGTTCCTCGGCGCCGTCGCTAACACGATCAACGGCCTCGCGCGCGGGTTGTAGACCACGTCGCCGCCACGCTGGGCGACGCCGCGTCGCTGCCCGAAGTCCCACGCGGCTAGGACCCCTGCTTCGCATGGTGGCTGTTGCGTAAAGACGACGGCGCCGCGACTCCGCGGAAGCAGCGACGCCGGGCGACGGTGGGCGGCGAAGTCAGCGAGCGGCGGCTCTTCAGGCCGCCGCCGGCGCCGCGGTGTGTCGCCAGAGCTTGAGCAGGTTGTGGGCGGCGTTGGTGAGCCGCCATTCCGAGCGTGCGGCGGCGCGGCCGCGGCGTAAGAAGCGGTCGACGCCGCGGTTGAACTTGGTGTCGGCGAAGACCGGCTCGATCATCCCCTGGCGCTTGGCGTAGAGCGCGCCGCCCTCGTCGGTGGCCAGCACTCTTCGCATGAACGTGTAGAGCCCGCCGTTCCAGCCGGGCCGGGCGCCGGCGCGCTTGTTGGCGTCGGGCGGAACGAGCACCGTCAATCCCTCGCCGGCGAGGCGCTGCATCTGGACCTGGTGCCAGTAGCCGGCGTCGGCGAGCACGACGTCGGGAGCCTCCTCGACGCCGGCGCGCGCGAGCTCGCGGCGCGCCGCGGCGACCATCGGCTCGAGCTGGCCGAAGTCGGCCGAGGAGACGTGCACTTCGGCGGCGATGACGATCTGGTCCTCGGTGGTGACGGCCTGGGCGTTGTAGCCCTGCACCCAGCCGCGCGGCGTCTTGACGTTGCGCGAGTCGGGGTCGGTGAGATTGATCTTGCCCTCCGGCTGCCCGGGCGGCTGAAGGGCTTCGGGGGACTGTGCGCGCCAAGCCGGCGGCCGTTGCTCATGCGGCCGTTGCGGCGGTAGTCCTCATAGGCCGCGTTGGCGCGGCACTCGACCTGGTGCTCTTCTTCCAAGCGACGCTTGGCCTCCTTGAGCCGGTCGGGCCGTGACTTCGGGATCGGCTTGGCCTCCGCGGCGCGGCGCTCGTCGAGGCGACGCTTGGCGTCGCGCAGCCACCGCTGGCGGCCCTGACCGGTGGCCAGCTCGGACGGCAACTCGTCGCCACGCGCATCGCCGAAGCGCTCGTCCTCCTCGGCATCGACGGCCGCCGCGTCGTCGAGGATCTCGCGCGCGATGTCCTCGTAACTGCGCGTCGCGCGCTCGGACGCGTTGGCGTGCAACTTCGTGCCGTCAACGGCGATCACCCCGACGCGAACCAAGCCGGCCTCGGCGCAGAGCGCAAGCACCTCGCCGAACAGCTCGGCCAACGGCTCTCGTGGCGCTGACGGAAGCGCGCGATCGTCGTGTGATCCGGGCGCTGGTTGGCGCAGATCACCCGGGTGGCGACATCCTCGACGCAGCGTCGCTCGATCCTGCGCGACGAGCGCTCCCCGAGCGCGTAGCTGTAGAGCAACAGCGCGACCATCATCGCCGGATCGTGCGCCGCGCGGCCCTGACCGTTATCGCGATAGACCGCGTAGAACGCGCTCAGATCGAGCGCCGCGACGGCGTCGATCACGAACCACGCGAGATGACGATCGGGCAACCACTCCCGCAGGCTCGGCGGCAACAACAGCTCCTGATCGCGATCACACGCGAGGAAGTTCTGCGCCATCCCGAAAGGGTCTTAACCACCCCGGACGGACCCGGCCTTTGTGCAACAGCCACCATGGATAGGAGCAGTCTGCCCGGCTGTGACGTCGACTTGTGCAAGCAGGCGGAAGCACAAACGCGCCGCAGCCGACCTCGACGCGCTCAACGAGGGTCGCGTCGCATGAAAGCGGGACTCGGACCGTCTAACCCCGGAGCCAGTTAATTCGAGTCGGATCACAAGGAGTTACGCCGCGCAGGGGTCCATAGCCAGCGGGGACCGTGCCGAGAAACTCCTCGAAGTAGACCGTCCAGTAAAGGGCCTCTTGGGAGGCGTCCTTGTATTCGGCGGGCCAGATCCGAACGCGATAGCCGAACCGGCAATTGTGCATCGGCTGGCCGAACTTACGCGTCCTTGAGGTGACCGCTCGGAACACGACGGCGAGCCGGGTGTCGGGGTAGTGACCGTCGAGGAACACTTCCTGGATCTCGATGCCCTCTCCATCGCGCCAGCGGTCTCGGTTGCTCGCACTCTTCTCGACGCTCTCTCGAAGAGCTTCCTCGTACTCCCTCGCGGACACATCCAGATCCTCCGCGATCACGCCTCTCGATCGGATGACCCACCACTCGTCTGGCGGTTCGTCCGCTGGCCACCGAGATACCAAGGCGAATACCCATACTCCGGCGGCTCCTCGTTGAGGCGATCCCGCAGCGCCTCAGCCTCCTCGCGGGTTCCAAATACCTTGTCCGGGTCGGGCCCCATGCTCAATGTGTCGGCAGATCCTTGGCATACGTGAAGCGACTGAGATCTCTTGCCGCGCGTTTGGACGACAAGCACGCGATGCGGCGCTACGCAGGCGAACCGCATCGGATTGCAATGCTCGAGGAGGAGCAGCGCCGGGCGAGAAGTGGGGCTCGGTGACGGCGCTACCGCTTTGAGGCAGAAGCGATAGCGGCGGTCCCGACGGACCCCGCTATCGAGTTTGACGAAACGGAGCAGTGCATGGCTACCGAGTCGCGCAAAGGGCTGCTACCGAGTTGCTACCGAACGGGCTCCCCGCGCTACCAAAACCCCTGCACGCAAAGTGGTCGGCTCGCCCCGCGCTATCCACGCACGTTCCCGCGCCACGACAAGAGAAACGGCCCCCGGAGGGGCCGCGTCCCGCAATCGGGGCGACTGGATTTGAACCAGCGACCTTCCGGCCCCCAGCCGGATGCGCTACCAGACTGCGCCACGCCCCGAGGGGCCAATCGTAGCCTGCCCGATTCGGGCGGGCGTTTCGCCACTCGAGACGCGGGCACCGTCTAGAGATGACTTCCTCCACACAGACCGTCCCCCGCCTGCCGCTCGCCGGCGGGGTCGAGATACCGCAGCTCGGCTTCGGCGTCTTCCAGGTCCCGCCCGAGGACACCGCCGACGTGGCAGGCCGCGCGCTCGCCGCCGGCTACCGCCACATCGACACCGCCGCGGCGTACGGCAACGAGGAGGGCGTGGCCGACGCGATCGCAGCGTCGGACCTCTCCCGCGACGAGGTCTTCGTGACCACCAAGTGCTTCAACAACGATCACGGCTACGACGAGGCCACCCGGGCGCTCGAGTCCAGCCTCGAGCGGCTCGGGATGGAGCAGGTCGACCTCTACCTGATCCACTGGCCGGTGCCGACGCGCGATCGCTACGTCGACACGTGGCGCGCGTTCATCGACGCCCAGGAGAAGGGCCTCGCGCGGGCGATCGGCGTCTCGAACTTCAACGCCGACCACCTCGACCGCCTGATCGACGAGACCGGGGTGACGCCCAGCGCCAACCAAGTCGAGCTCCACCCGCGCCTCCAGCAGCCCGAGCTGCGAGCCAAGCACGAGGAGCTCGGAATCGTGACCGAGGCCTGGAGCCCACTGGCGCAGGGCGAGGTGCTCGATGACCCGACGATCGCGGAGATCGCCGAGGCCCACGGCAAGACGCCCGCCCAGGTGGTCATCCGCTGGCACCTGGAGATCGGGAACGTGGTGATCCCGAAGTCCGTGACCCCGGAGCGGATCGAGACCAACCTCGACGTGTTCGACTTCGAGCTAGACGAGTCCCAGCTCAAGGCGATCGAGGGCCTCGACCGGGCCGAGCGGATCGGGCCCGACCCGGAGACGTTCGTGGCGCCCTGACCGCTGCGTGCGGGCTCAGCCGCAGTGGCTCCAGCGGCTGAGGAAGCTGTCGGTGATGAAGAGCCACGTGTCGGGCCGGCGCAGGAGCTGGGCGTCCGAGCCGCCCAGCGCACGCACTGGCCCGGCGCAAAGATGTGGACCGGACCGGCGTAGTACCTGAACCAGCCGATGTCGCGCCTGTTGGCACGGATGCCTTCGGCGCGCCGACCGCCAGGCCGCAGCAGCACCACCTCGGTGATCGACGGCCGCCCGATCCAGCGCCGCTTCAGGGTCACGGCGCAGTTGCGGAAGGCGGGGCATGGTTCTCACAGGGTTCGCACAGGGTTCTGACAGCCCACCAGATGCAGGCTTGGGTCATGAACCCAATCGCACTCATAGAAGGCAAAGGCGCCGCGCACAGCGCGGTACTGGGCGCGCTTGCGACGGACCCGGTCGTCCCTCAACGGTCGGCCGGTACTCCTGCGTCTCGCCCCAAGCGGGCCCACGGGCCCTCCACCGGTAGGAGGGAGTACGCGCGGTACTGGTCCCTGAAGCCCTGATCGTGAGAGCGGGCGACGGGGATCGAACCCGTACTAAGAGCTTGGAAGGCTCTTGTGCAGCCATTACACCACGCCCGCAAACCTGCTTTGGAGCCGAATCTAGCGCACGCCCGCGCGTGGGTCAGCCGGTCAGGATCCCAGCCATCGCTTCGGGTTCTCGACCATCATCTGGTCGAGCTGGTCGTCGGTCATCCCGCCCTCCCTCAGCGTTGGAATGACCGTCTCGAAGAGGAACGTCATCGACCAGTCGGGCACCTCGTTGGCCTTCAGGTAGTCCTGCACCTCGAGCGGGAACCAGTCGATCGTCGAGCAGTAGTCCTGTGAGATGAACATGCGGTCGGCGTGCCCTCGCTCGAGCAGTGCGAGCACGGTCCGGTTGCGGTTCTCGGTGGGCAGGAAGATGTCGAGGCCGTAGCGGTCCATGCCGATCCAGCAACCGGTCTCGAGCAGCCTCTCGATGTAGTCGAGGTCGTCGCTGTCGCCCGTGTGCGCCACCTGGACCTTGGCCGGATCGACGCCCTCCTCCGTGAAGACCCGCATCTGCTCCGGGCCGGTGCCGCTCGCGGGCCGCGAGTGGGCCATGATCGGCTTGCCCGTCTGGAGGCTCGCCCGGGCGGCAGCGCGGTGGATCTTCTCGACGTTCGGCGTCATGCCCGGCTCGTCCGCGGCGCACTTGATGAATGCGGGCTTGATGCCCGTGTCCTGGATGCCCTCCTCGATCTCGTGGACGAAGATCGCGGCGAGATCGTCCTCGTCGCGGTTGGCGAGCGCCTGCGGAAGGTGGTCGTAGGTGTATATGCCGGTGGCGAGCACGACCTGGATGCCGGCCTCGTCGGCCACGCGCTTGCTGAAGCGCGCATCGCGATGGAGGAAGAGCGCGCTCGGCTCGACGACCGTGCGGATCCCATGCCCCTTGACGGCGTTCGCGTCGGCGATCGCTGCCTCCCACTCGCCCCGCTCGTCGTAGAGGTGAGGGAACTGATGGCGCACGCCCTCGTCGGTGGTGCGGAAGTGCTCGTGGATCAGCGTCCTGCCGAGCTCCTCGACGTCGACGGGTCCCGCGACCGTCTCGACTGTGGGCATGCGCGTCCTCTCCCCGGTTGCCGTGCGGGCCGGAAAGCTAGACGGTTCAGGCGTATCGGGGATGCTCTCGGCGGCCCGCGCGCGAGTCGATCCTCACGCGCTTCGGACGACACCGCGGGTCGGCCGGCGCATCTACAATCGGATCGCCCTGGGGCAGTGGCCAAATTGGATAAGGCTCCGGTCTCCAAAACCGGCGATTCCAGGTTCGAGTCCTGGCTGCCCCGCCTTCGCCCTCATGCCTCCCAGCCCGCCGAACCCCATGCGGGCGGAGGGACTCGAACCCCCACGGCCTCTCGGCCACGAGCACCTAAAGCTCGCGCGTATGCCAGTTTCGCCACGCCCGCGTGCCGTGCGTCGAACCTGCGCCCGCCGGCGGCATAGAGGGTAGGGTGTTCGCGATGGCCGGGACGGTCCTCGTGCATCCCAATCGCGAGAAGGTCGAGTCGAAGGCCACCAAGGCCGCCGTCGTGCTGCTGCTTCTCGTGAGCGCCGGGCTGATCCTCGTGATCACGCTCGGGCGGCTGGTCGAAGCTCCAGGGCGCGCAGGTCGTGTCGTTCGGCTACGTGATCGTGTACCTCGTCATGGCCTTCTACGTGTCGCGCTGGAACCGCGGCGTGCTGCCCGTGGCGGCCGCCCTGGCGGTCCTGTTCGCGGTGATCGCCGCGGTGGCGGCCCCGGCCTGGTTCGAGCGCGACAAGGCCGGCTTCGAGAACCCCGCGCTCGAGCCCTCCATCCTCGGTCTCCTGACGCTCATCCTCGTGCCCGTGCAGCTGCTGTTGATCGCGTTCGCCATGCGCGGCTTCGCGCAGCAGTGGAACGTCGAGGTCGAGATCACCCGCGAGGAGGCCGAGCACCGCGCCATGGGCGGTGGGCCGACCGGCGGCGAGATGGCTCCGGCGTAGCGTCCCCGGACACGCCCCGCCGCCTCCGCCCGACCGCGCCCTACGATTGAGAAGGCACCTGCCCGGGTGGCGGAACGGCATACGCGATCGACTCAAAATCGATTGCCCGTGAGGGCTTGTGGGTTCGAATCCCACCCCGGGTACTGGCGGCGCTCCGTGGCGGCGGAGGGGTGAGCACCCATGGCGAGCGAGACCGGACCATCGATCGACGTGTTCGCCGAGGCGGAGGCGCTCGTCGACGGCTTCGGGCCCCGTCCACCGGGCTCGGACGCCGAGCGGGGCGCGGCGAAGCACGGCGCGGAGCGGCTGCGCCGCCTCGGCCGCGAGGCCGAGCTCGAGCCGTTCCCCGTCTGGCCCCACTGGGCGGCGGCGGCCGCCATCCACGCCGGGGCGGGGATCGTCGGAAGCGTGCTGAGCGTGTCGGAGGCGCCGCTCGGCGCCGCGCTCGTGCTCGCCGCCGCCTTGCTCACCTTCTTCGACCTGTCGGGCGTCGCGCCCACCACCCGGCGGCTGCTCGGACGGCGAGCGTCCCAGAACGTCGTCTCGTGGGCCGATCCCGGCAGGCCCGGCACGCTGCTGCTCGTGGCCCACCTCGACAGTCCCCCGCGCGCGCTCGTCCGGCCACACAACCTCCCCCGTCCCCTGTTCGCCGCGCTCCTGCTCGTGCTCGCCTGCTGCCTGCTGCGCGTGGCGGGACTCGACGGTTTCGGCCTCACCCTGGTCCAGTTCCTCCCGACGGTGGTGCTGATCGTCGCGGTGCCGCTGCTGATCGATCTCGCGCTTGCGGACGCCGGGCCGGGACAGAACGACAACGCGTCGGGCGTGGCGCTCGCGCTGCGGCTGGCCGAGCGCGCGACGCTCGAGCGCTACGGCCTCGCCGTCGTCCTGACCGGCTCGCAGACGGCCACCGCCCAGGGGATGCGCGCCTTCCTGCGTCGCCATCGCGAACAGCTCGCCCGCGACGCCACGGTGGTGGTCAACCTCGAGGCGGTCGGCTCGGGCACCGTGCGCTTCAGCAGGCGCGAGGGGCCGCTGCTGCCGCTGCGCTCGCACCCGCAGCTCGTGGAGCTCTGCAGGGAGGTGGCGGAGGACACCTCCGAGGACCCCGCCGGCGCCGCCGCGCCCGTCGGCAGCAGCGCCGCGAGCGACGCCTACGCCGCCCGCTCCGCCGGGCTGCCCGCGATCACGATCACCGGCAGCGACCCCAGCGACCGCCTCGACGAGGACACCCTCGCCGCGGCCGAGGCCTTCTGCATCGAGCTGCTCGCGCGGATCGACGCGCTCAGCGACGACTGAACCAGTCGAGCGCCGCCGGGTTCCCGAGCGAGTCGCGACTCGCCGCGCTCGCGGGGTCGGCGCCCAGGAGGATCTTCTTGATCGGCACCTCGAGCTTCTTGTTCGAGAGCGTTCGCGGCACCTCCGGGATCTGCTCGACCGAGTCCGGCACGTGCCGGGGCGAGCAGTGCTCGCGCAGGCGCTTTCGGATCGTGGCCACCAGCTCGTCCGTGAGCCGCTCGCCGTCGCGCAGGACGACGAACAGCAGCATCCGGTCATCCACGTCGACCACCAGCGAGTCGAGCACCTCGTCGACGCTCTCCACGGCGCTGTAGATCTCGCTCGTGCCCATCCGCACCCCGCCGCGGTTGATGGTCGAGTCCGAGCGCCCGTAGATCACGGCCGTGCCGCGCTCGGTGATCTTGATCCAGTCGCCGTGTCGCCACACGCCGGGGAACGTCTCGAAGTAGCTCGAGCGGTAGCGCTCGTCGCCCGGGTCGTTCCAGAACCCGACCGGCATCGAGGGCATCGGCCGGGTGATCACGAGCTCGCCGACCTCGCCGACGAGCGGCCGCCCGTCGGCGCTCCAGGACTCCACGGCCGCGCCCAGGCAGCGAGCCTGGATCTCGCCCGCGTAGACGGGCAGCACGGGCACCCCGCCCACGAACGCCGTGCAGAGGTCGGTTCCGCCGCTCGTCGAGAAGAGCCAGACGTCCGGATAGTGCCGGTAGATCCACTCGAAGCCGTCCACCGGGAGCGGCGATCCCGTGGAGCCGATCGCGCGAACGCTCGGCAGCGGACCGGGCTCGACTCCCTCCTTCATGCAGGCCGTGATGAAGCCGGCGCTGGTGCCGAAGGTCGTGACCTCGGCCTCGCGGACGAAGTCCCACATCCCGCGCACGTCGGGCGCGCCGTCCCAGAGCACGATCGCGGCGCCCGAGAGCATCCCGCCGACCAGGAAGTTCCACATCATCCAGCCGGTGGTGGTGAACCAGAAGAAGCGGTCGCCCGGCGACAGGTCGGTGTGCAGATGCGCCTTCTTCAGGTGCTCGAGCAGGATGCCCCCGTGGCCCTGCACGATCGCCTTCGGCAGGCCGGTGGTGCCGGACGAGTAGAGCACCCAGAGCGGGTGGTCGAAGGCCACCGGCTCGAACTCGAGCTCCGCGGGCTCCGCGAGCAGCTCGTCCCAGCCGCTCGGGACCATCACGGTGTGCTCGAGCGACGGGATCCCCGCCTCGATCTCGGCGACGCGCGGCCGCCTGTCGAAGTCCTTGCCGCCGTAGCGGTAGCCCTCGATCGCCAGCAGCAGCTTGGGCTCGATCTGGCGGAAGCGGTCGACCACGGTGGGTGTCCCGAACTCGGGGGCGCAGCTCGACCAGATGGCGCCGATGCTGGCGCAGGCGAGGAACGCGACCAGCGTCTCGGGCGTGTTCGGCATGTAGGCCGCCACGCGGTCGCCCTTGCCCACGCCCAGCCGCCGCAGCCCGGCGGCACAGCGCGCCACCTGCTCGCGCAGCTCGTCCCAGGACAGCTCGGCCAGCGCCCGCGACTCGGTGGCGTGCACCACCGCCGTCTCCCCCGCCCGCGCCTGCCCGAGCAGGTACTCGGCGTAGTTCAGGCGCGTGCCGGGGAACCACTCGGCCCCAGGCATGGCCTCGCTCGCGAGCACGCCGTCGCGCTCACCGACCTCGAAGCGGTCCCAGAGCGTGCCCCAGAAGCCCTCCAGGTCCTCCACCGACCAGCGCCAGAGCTCGTGGTAGTCCTCGAACCCGCGCTCGCGCATGAACTCGGCCAGCTTGGAGCCTCCGCGAGGCTCCCAGAGCAACTCTCCCTCGCGCATCAGGCGCGGGATTCTAGGACCCTCGCCCGGCGTTCCCGGCGGCGCCGATGCTCGTCCTCGACGAGCGGCCCGAGCAGCGCCCGCGCTGCCAGCGGCGCTACGCCCATGATCGCGAACGCGAGCTGCCAGGACAGGGCGGAGGCGACGAGGCCGAGCCCGACCGGCACTCCCGTCGCGACCACCCGCATGGCGGTGTTCTGGATGCCCATGGCGGTGCCGGCCTGGCGCCGGCCCGAGATCTCCGCGGCGGCGGTGAACGACAGCCCGTTCCAGCTCATGGCCGCCACGCCGCCGGCCAGCAGGACGGGCACCGCGATCGCGGCCGGCGCGGGCGTCAACGCGGCGGCCGCGAGCAGCAGCCCGCCCGCCGTGGCGGCGAGCCGCCGGAACGGGTCGATGCGCTCGTCGCGCAGGTCAGACCAGCGCCCCGCCGCCGCCCGCGCCAGCGCGGCTCCGAGCTGGACGCCTCCGAGCGCGAGCGCCGCCTCGGACGCCGACCAGCCCCGCTCCCCGTAGAGGTAGAGCACGAGCAGCGATGTGACGCCGATCTGGCCGATGATCATGAGCGAGGACGCCGCGCTCAGCCGCCAGATGCGCGGATCGCGCATGGCGTCGGGCGCCGGCGGCGCGGCGGACTGCCTGCGCGGCCCCTCGCGCAGCCAGAGCGCCGAGGCGAGCGCCGCGAGCAGCATCGCCCCGGCGAGCGCGTACAGAGCCGCGTCGAGGCCCGCCGCGGCGGCGAGCGGAGGCAGCGAGAAGCTGGCGACCGCGGCGCCGGCCGGCACGGCGGTCTGGCGCAGCCCGAGCGCGAGGCCGCGCTCGTCGCGCGGGAACCACCCGAACACGGCGCGGCCGCTGGCGGCGATGGCGCTCGAGCCGAGCATGCCGGCCACCGCGACGCCGGCGAGCAGCGTCGGGTAGGTGTCGGCGGCCGCCCCCACGGCGGCCAGCGCGGCCGCACCGGCGGCGAGGCCGCCGGCGATCACGTAGCGCTCGCCGACCCGGTCGGACAGCGCGCCCCAGGCGAGCAGCGTGAGGACGGTGCCGAGCGCGAAGGCCGTGAACACGCCCGTGACCTGCACGAGCGAGAGGCCGAAGGTCTGCTGGATCGCGGGGCCAAGCGCCGGCAGGCCCGCCCTGCACGGCGGACAGCGCGGCGGTGGCGCCCGCCCCCACCCCGAGCACCACCCAGCGGTAGCGGGTGGCTTGGGCGGTGGCGACGGTCACTGCCTCCGAGTCTACGCGGGGCGATCCCCCGCTCGGCGGCGGGGGATCGCCCGGATCGCGTGCTCGGTTTCGGCTCAGCCGGCCAGCTGCTTCTCCCGCGGCGGCGTCGGCTGCGTCGGCGTGCGGTCCTTGCCGCGACCGCGCCCGAAGAGCGCGAACAGGCCCACGAGGAGCGCCGCCGCACCGACGATGAGCGCGATGATGGCGAGCGTGTCGGAGCCGCCATCGTCACTCTCGTCGGACGCCGGAGCCGCGGCTGCCGGCTCCTCCTCCTCGGCGGGCGCCGCGGCGCCACCCTCCTCCGCCGGCGCGGCCGCGAGCTGCACCTGCGGCGCGGGCGACTCCGAGTCGGGCGGGCCGATCCAGCGCACGACCTCACCGTTGCTGTAGGTCTGAATCGCCTTGAAGGTGAGCGTGCCCGGCTTGTCCGGAGTGCCGACGGAGAGCCCGAAGTCCTGGAACTGTCCCGGACCGATGGCGTTTGCCTCGCCGTCGGCCGTGAACGTGACCGTGTCGACCTCCTCCGTGACCTGCTCGCCGAACTGCTCGACCGGCTTGTCGAGCTTGCGCTTGGCGATCTCGATGTTCCAACCAGGCACCGGCTCGCTCGAGACCGACAGGAACCCGGGCGGCATCTCCACTACGACCTTGGTGGTACTGGCGTTGTCGCGCTCGGTCGGAACGCGGACGTCGACGCGGGCGAAGTCACCCGCCACCAGCTCCTCGGGCTGCAGGGTTACGTGCGCGCCCGCGGCGGGTGCGATCAGCAGCGCCGCCGCGAGGCAAACTCCGATAACACGACCTATGGCTTTCAATTCATCTCTCCTTTGTCGATCATCATCATTACCGTCTCGGTGTACAGGTCGAACTCGCCGCGACGTACTTCGACCCGAAGCTCCCACTCGCCGGCGGGAGCGAGGTTCGCGTCCCTGACGACGTAGGCGCCCGGCTCCATGCCGCGCTTCACCCGGAACTGGAGCGGGCCGATGTCCCGCTCCTCGAGGACGGCCGAGACCTTGACCTCATCCGGGCGTCCCTTGCTGAACTCGAGATGGATCTCGTTGCGGCCGACCGTTCCGGGATCCACCTCGAGGGTGGCCCGCATCGGACCGAGCCGCAGCTCTTCCATCATCTCGCCGTGCATCTCGATCTCGGTGCGCGCCGGCGGGGCGTTCACGAGTCCTGCCGTGACGCCCACGACGACGAGCACGATCGCGAGCTCGACGCCGGCTAGACGGAGAAAACGGCGCCGTTCCACGACAGACGCGACCTGCTCGCGCAGGCGCGGGACGGCAAAGCGATTGTTGTAGGCCCCGAGGGCGAGGAGCGGAAGGACGAGCCCGATCTTGATCAGGAGCAGGACGCCGTACTCGGTCTCCCAGAGTCCGCGCCAGGCGCGCACCTGCAGGTAGCCGTTGATGGCGCCGGCCACCAACAGCACGGCGACCGAGATGACTGCCGTGGTCGAGAAGCGCGGCACCGCTGTGGCCGCGAGCGGCCAGCGATCCGCCCGGGCAAGCAGCAGCCCAGCGACCAGGAACGCGAGGCCCCCGGTCCACACGCCCGCAGCCTGTACGTGCGCGGCATCCGCGATGACCGACCCCACGCCCGAGACGCTTGCATGACCCGACAGTCCCGGGGTGAAGGCCATCCCGGCCGCGAGCAGCACCATCACCGTCGCCAGCACGCGGCCTGAGCGACCGTCCGTCTCGGGAGCGTGCTGGGCGACCACGGTTTGGGAGAGATCGCTACCGGTACCCGGGCGGGACCTCTCGGCCACCGCGCTGCTGCCGCGGGCTGCGCTCCCGGCTCCGGCGGCGTGCGATCGGGGAGCCCGTCGGGTGATCCACCGGCTCGGCGCGACGGGGCTGGAACCGAACGTCGTCCGGGCGGCCGTTCCCGCCTTCGCGGCGGTCCTCTCGCACGCGACGGCGCGCGATCAGCGCGACCGCGCAGAGCGCCGCCGCCAACCCGGCGCGCGCCAGAGCAAAATCGCCGAAGCGCGTGCCGGAGACCGACGAGATCACGTCCCACTGGAAGCCGTACGCGAGGTCCTCGCCCGCCGCCGCCGCGCCCTGCAGCGCGAGTTCCACAAGCGACACCGCGGCGAGGGTTGCGGCAAGGCCGGCAAGGATCGCCAGCAACTTCCGCCGCACCGGCGCCGCGGCGGCCCGGAGCGCAAACACCAGCGCGGCCACTCCGCCCACGCACGCGAGCAGGAGCGCGAAGTCCAGGAAGCGACCGCCGAGGTAGAACACCGACGTCGTGAACGGCGTGTCCTCGAGCACCTGCGCCGCCACGCCCGCGGGCTGCTCCCCACGCTCCTTCACGTGGAACACCCAGGCGCCGTTGATCGGATCCGAGTCGGCCGAGATCACGCGCCAGGCAACCGTGTAGGTGCCCCGCTCGAGCTCGCCGTCGATGGCGACGCGCACCTCGCTCGGCTTGGGACGCGTGATCGTCTCGGCGTCGACACGATTGCCGTCCCCGTCGTACACCGCGATCGACCCGAGCGCAGTCTCGACCGGCTCGTCGAAGCGCAGCAGCACGTGCTTCGGGGACTCCTCGACCACCCGGTCCCTGGCCGGCTCGGTCGCAATCAATGTCGAATGCGCCCCAGCGGCGGGGGCGAGCGCCAGCATCGCCACCAGCACGATGGCTGCCGACAGGCACCTCTTGGCGAGGCAAGACAACGGGATCAACCTTCCTTCCGCGCGCCGCGACAACGTGCCGGGCGCGCCCTCCGAGGCCTACGGACAGGCGCTGGAGGGAGGGGCGCGCGGCCCGTGGGCCGGCGCGAGCACGGACGACACCGTCACGCGCGTGAAGTCGGTGAGGCCGACCACCGGGAGCGGCCGGCGAAGCACCGCCCGCGCCGCCGGGATCGCCCGCGCGAGCAGGCGTCCGAAGCGGTGGCCGAGGGCGTACAGCGCGCCCGCGAGAAGCAGCGCTCCGATCGCGAACGGAAGCTGGAGTGCGAGCCCCGTCAAGAAGGTCGGCTCGAGGACGACCGCGTAGGGCGCCGAGCCGGAGGCGAGCAGCTCCTCGAGGTGCTCCTGCACCGCGAAACCGATCGGCGGGAGGAGCGCGAAGAGCGGCGCCGGCGCCTGGGTGCGCGCCGGAGCGCCGCGCAGCCCTTCGCCGACGCAGAGCACGAGGCCGGCGGCCAGGAGTGTGACGCCGGCCGCGACCAGCACCGGCATCGAGGCGAACCAGTTGTGGCTCTCCTCCATGTGATCGTGCATCGCCCCACCGTGGGCCGGCGGGACGAGCACGTAGGCGAGGCAGTGGGCGGTGAGCCAGGAGGCGGCAGCGACCGGCAGGGCGACCATCCAAGCCGCCCTTCCGTGCTGCTGCGCTCGCGCTCGCATGCCTACGGACCGTTCAGGTACGCGGTGCAGTCGTCGGCGGGGCTCTCAAACACCTGGATGTCCAGATTCTGACCGGGCTCGCCCCTATGCACATGCACGTGCAGGGGGTGCGGGTTGGTGGTCGTCGTGGGCTCCGTCGTGTTGTTGAACGAGGACCCCGGTAGCGTCACAAAGGGCTCTTGCCCATGCACGGCGAGGATCACGCAGCTGCCGTTGCCCACGGTCAGCACATGCCGGTGGTTGGCGGCGGCGGTCGATGGGAGGAGCAGCGCCCCTCCCGCCAGAACGGCCGCTATGACGCCCACGCGTCCCTTCATTCGTTCGCTCCTCCAAGCATGTGTGTGCGAGTTCAAGCGTGGCGGCCACGACTGCGGATCGGACCGAAAGTCCCTCCAAGTAGGGAACGTACCCAACTTCCTCGGAAGGCACGCCTTCGGGGAGCGACACGGGGCGGCCCAATGCCGCCCCGTGTCCTGTCCTGTGGAGCTCGCTAGTCCAGCGAGAACTCCTGCGTCTGTGGGTTCATGTGCGGGAGCTTGATCGAGCCGGCGAGCTTGTTGCTGCTGAGCTTGAAGACGTTCAAGCCCTCGCCGATATGACTCTCGTATAGGAACCCGTTGTACCAGTAGGTCGACCATGCGCCCGTGAGCGGGCACCCCTGCGGCACGAAAGTGCTGCAGAACGGCGGCGGCGC
>CAWEVH010000035.1:0-109310 GCA_963812415.1 uncultured Thermoleophilaceae bacterium
CCAAGGCCGAAGATGCCGCCATGTCAGTCGCGGGACGCGAGCTCCGCGGCGACCACGTTCGCATACGGAGACCCGAGCCCGCTGGCGAGGTCATAGCCGGGCCGGGCGGGGCAGCACGAGCCGCCGAAGAGCGCGTTGTCGCCCAGGGTGATGTCGACGAACGCGTCCGGGTTGTCCTTGGCGGTGGCGTAGAGCAGTGGCGGCACGAAGCCCGGGCGAGGCAGCCCCTGTTGCTTCGCCGCCTGGTTCCAAAGGGCGATCATGCCCGCCACCAGCGGCGTGGCGGCGCTCGTGCCGCCGACGAAGCTGATGCTCTGGCCCCCGGACTGGGGGCAGCCCTGGACGCCGCTCGAGCAGACGATCGGATAGCCGGGACTCTCGTCGGCGAACGCCGCGATGTCCGGGACCATCCTGTAGGTCGAGTTCGCAAACGACTGGGCGGGCTGCCACGAGGGCCGGTCCTGGAAGGTGCTCTGGCCGCCCCCGCCGCCCGTCGTCGCCGTGAACGGCGCCGGGTAGACGGTGTCGTTCCAGACGCCGGTGGACGCGATCGTGTTGTTCGAGTTCAGCGTCAGGTTTGTCCCGCCCACCGCCAGCACCCACGCCGAGCTGGCGGGCCAGGACACCTGCGGCTTCTTCTCGCTCGAGGTGAGCTGGCTGGCGGGCACGTCGCGCGCGCACGCGGACGAGCCGGAATCGCCGGCGGCGACCACCACCGTGATCCCCAGCGCCGCCTCGGCCGCGAGCAGGCGGGTGACCAGCGTGCGAGACGCCGAGTACGCGGACACCGTGGACTCGCATACTCCGTAGGACACGGACACAACGTCGGGAAGCGGTACGCCGTTCTTGGTCGCCTGGACCGGCGACGCCAACATCTTGAGGAAGCCGAGCACGTCGCCATCGTCGGCGTCCTCGTCGATCGGGTGGACCCAAAGGTCGAACCGGTCCAGCTGCGGAGCCACCATCGAGACCACCATGGCGTCGAGCGAGCTCTCGAGGATCGGCTGGATTCCGGAGCCGTTGTGGATCTTCAGCGCCGTGCCCTGTGCGCCGAAGCAGTTGCGGAACTGGTTGACGTCCGAGGATGGCGTGGGCGCCTCGCCGACGATCGCCACCCGCGTGCCCTGTCCGAGCAGGCCTGCGGACTGCAGCGGCGCTATTCCGTACGCCTCCAGGATCTGGTTCGGGTACAGGCCGGAGGACAGCCCCAGGACAGCGGGATCGGTCGTGTCCAGGCAGTTCGGTCCCACGGTGCCGGTCCGAGTGGGAGTGCCGCCGTCGTAGACCGGACCGGCGGACGATCGTGCGACCGGGCCCCGAGCGGGGACGGGACGGACGACGAGTGCTGACTTACGGTCAGCCGCATGCCAGCCACGGTGTCGACGTTCCCCTTCATGCCCTTTGGGAGCTTCGGGGTGTTGACCGGAAGCGCGACGATCTCTCCCGAGGAGGTCTTGTAGTTGGCCCATTTCGTCCCGAACATCTTCTGCGCCTTCCCGACTGTCACCGTCGCGCTCACCCGCAGGTGCGTAACGTCGACCGTGGCGCTGACGTTTTGGGACTTGAAGGCATTCACGACGCCCTTGCGCACCGACGATGTCGCGCCGTACCTGCTCTGAAGATTCGACAGCGAGAGGTACTTGCCGTATGAGGACGACGACGGGTTGCTCGCCGACTTGGCCGCCTTCTGTATTCCGGAGTTGTTAGCGACGAGGCCGACCTGGAGACCCAGCTTGAGACCGGTGGAGGTCGCCCCGACCTTCTTCAGCCCGTTGTGGGAGATCGGGCCGTAGTTCACCTTGGCAGCCGCCTGAGACGGCGCCGCGGCCACAGCAACGAAGACCACGGCGGCTAGCAACGGCGCCACAGCCACGCGGGGCCGCCGGGTGGTCCTCCGCATCGCCGACTCCCTTCGGACTGGATCGAGTGACGGCGGGCGCCCGCTCGGCGCCCCGAGGTCTACGTCCATCGTTTCCCCCCGCCACTCTGGTGGCATCGCCCCGATGCTCGGCATCCATGAAGCGCTCGTCGCTGAGCGCCAGCCTGCGCAGGGTGTCCGTGTAGCTCGCCAGGTCCTCCTTGGCCGGACGGCCGTCTGACCGAACGCTGCGCGGTAGGTGCTCCAAGGATCGCCGCGGCGATCCGCGCAGCGCGAGGGGCCATGGGGCCGACCTTACACCCGCCACGACCGCATTCGCGGCACATGACTGAGGCCTCCCAAGCCTTCGCCTGCACAACGGCGTTCGGCCAGCGGCACCCGCATCGGCGGGTAGCGATGCCCGGGTTTTTCGGACGTCATTCGAACGGAAAGCGACGAAGCGCCTTCCTAGGCCGAGGCTGCCCGGAGCGCCAGCCCGACCTGGTCGGCCACCGTCTGGATCAGCCTCACGTCGTCCTCGTCGAACGCGTCGGCGCGGACCTCCTCGAGGTCGATCGCGCCCCACAGCCGCCCGGCCGTCCGAATCGGCACGACGAGCTCGGAGCTCACGTCCACGAGGCCCGGCACAAGCCGGTAGTCGGCCTCCGCGCGCACGTCGCCGGAGAGCACAGGGAGGCCGTCGCGCAGAGCGCGGCCGACGAGGCCGGCCCCGAGCGGCTGCACCCAACGGTCGCCGTCGAGCCGGGCGAGGGCGAGTCCGCGCGCGGCCACGCTCTCCAGGCGGCCGTCGTCGCGAATCCGCAGGATGGCCGTGAGGAAGTACTCGAAGGCACCGTCGATCTCGGCGGCAGCGGCCTCGGCGATCTGGCGGGGGTCGTCGAGCTCCGCCACGCGAGCGGCGACTCGCCCGGCCAGCGCCAGCTGGCGGGAACGGCGGCGCAGCAGCTCGGCCTGCTCCCGGGCGAGCTCGCCGGCGGGGCCGGCATCGGCGTCGCCGGTCAGCGGCCCCGAGCGGCCGCGCCCCTCCGGCTCGAAATCCTCGGGCAGCTCGGACTCGCGCACGGCGACCCCGCGCGCGCCGCGCTGCTTTCCGTACAAGAGCGCGCGGTCCGAGCGCGCGATCAGCGACGTCGCGCTCTCCTCCGGCCGCCACTCCGCCACCCCCGCGGTCGCGGCGCCGGCGCCGTCCGGGTAGTCGAGCTCGTCGACCGCGCGGCGCACCCCCTCGACGGCGCGCGCGGCCACCTCGCTCGCCGCTCGTTCGTCGGCGTCGATCGCCACGATCGCGAACTCGTCGCCGCCGTAGCGAGCCACCAGGTCGTACGGACGGACGCTCTGGCGGAGCGCCTGGCCGACGCGGCGCAGCACCTCGTCCCCGGCCAGATGTCCGTGGCGCTCGTTCACCTGCTTGAAGTCGTCGAGGTCGACGATCGCGAGCGACAGGCTCTGGCCCCCGCGCCGGCAGCGCTCGAGCTCGCGGCGCAGGGTGTCGTGCATCGCGGAGTGGTTGAGACAGCCGGTGAGTCCGTCCGTACGGGCGGCGAGCGCAAGACCGGCGTGGGCGCTCGCGTTGCGGCAGGCCGCGGCGGCCAGGTCCGCGAACGCCTCGAGCAGGTAGAGGTCCTCGTTCGTCACGAGGCGCTGGCGGAAGTACCCCACGGCGACGGCGCCACGCAGCTCGCCGTCCCAGTGCATCGGCACCGCGAGCGAGCT
The DNA here is from genome assembly GCA_963812415.1 of uncultured Thermoleophilaceae bacterium. Lineage (GTDB taxonomy): Bacteria > Actinomycetota > Thermoleophilia > Solirubrobacterales > Thermoleophilaceae > JACVRW01. The sequence goes on from CAWEVH010000035.1 coordinate 3,593, forward strand.
CTTCACGCGCTCGAAGGGCGACAGGGTCACCGGCTTGGACAGCGACTGGTAGTCGTTGGTGAGCATCGACTCGTCGCGCTCGACGCTCTTGCCGACGAGCCCCTGGCCGACCTGAACGCGCTCGCCGATCAGGTCGGCGGAAAGGCCCCAGGTGGCCTCGAAGCGCAGGCCCGTGTCGGCGTTGCCGAGGAAGACGTTGGCGTAGTCGGAGCCGAGGATGCTGGCGGCCTCCTCGCAGATCCGGACCAGCACGCGGTTCAGGTCGAGGCTCTCGCTGAGCGCCCGCGCCGCCCGGGCGAGCGCGGCCTGGCGCCTGCCGCGAGCGGCGGTCTCGGCCGCCAGCTCGAGCTGCGCGATGCCGGCTGCCGCCGCCGCGGCGAAGGCCTGGGCAACCTCGAGCTCATGCGCCTCGAGCGCCAGCAGCCCGCCGGCCTCGACCTCCTCGCTCGACTCGGCCAGCACCAGCACGTGCGGAACCGCCTGGCCCACGCGCAGGGGGAGGAGGAGCGCGGCGTCCGCAAGCTCAAGCTCGTCAGCGCCGGTGGCGACGACCAGGGCCTAGGCGTCCTCGCCGGACACCATCGCGAGCTCCTGGCGGCGCGCCAGCAGCGCGGCCAGCGGCGGCAGCGCGGCCAGCGGCACCAGCTCGCGCGGCGCGCCCGGCGGATCGGCGGCCGTGACCTCGACCTGGCCCTCTCGCTCGGAGACGGTGAGAAGGATCGCGTGGTCGACGCGGAAGAAGGCGCGCGCCTCGCTCACCAGCGTCCGCGCGACGGACGCCGGAGCCTCGGCCTCGCTCGCGGTGCCGAGCAGGCGGGACACGGCGCGCATCGCCTCGCCGGCTCCACCGAAGTGGGGCTCGTCACGACGGCTCTTGCCGTCGGGCCAGCGGGGGGCACGCACGGCCATCTACCCCTGTATCGGCCGAATGACGAGCGGACTTGAGAGGTTCCGCCGCGTTATCCCGCGAGAAAGCTACAGACCGAGCGTCTTGGCGATGATGTTCTTCTGGATCTCCGAGGTGCCGCCGTAGACCGTGGTCACCACCGCGGTCCTCAGGTGCCTCTCCATGGGGTACTCGGTCGCGTAGCCGTAGCCGCCCATGATCTGCATGCCGGCGAGCGCACAGCGCTTGGCGAGCTCCGTGGCCGCGAGCTTCGCCATCGATGCCTCCTGGGGCAGCATCCTGCCGGGGTCCTCGTCGGTAAGCGCGGCCACGTGCCGTACCAGGAGCCGGACCTGGGCGAGCTCCGTGGCCAGCTCGGCGAACGTGTGCGAGAGCGCCTGGAACGACCCCACCGGGCGCCCGAACTGCTTGCGCTCCTTCGCGTACGCGAGCGCGTCGTCGAAGGCGCGCTGGGCGAGCCCGAGCGCCGTGGCGGCGAGGATCGTGCGCTCGTAGTTGAGCCCGGCCATCAGCTGGGTCCAGCCGCCACCCTCCTCGCCGAGCAGGGCGTCCTCGGGCACGCGCACGCCGTCGAGGTGGATCTCGTTGGTCTCCGACCCGCCGAGCGTGTCGATCGGCGTGAGCGTCATGCCCTCGGCGTCGCGCGGCACGAGGATCATCGACATGTCCTCGTGCCGATCGCCGGGCCCGGTGCGGCAGACGATCAGGATGTGGCTCGCCTTGTGGGCGTACGAGCACCACATCTTGGCTCCGTCGAGCACCCACTCGCCGTTGTCGCGCCGCGCGCGCGTCTTGAGCGCGGCCACGTCGGAGCCCGCGTCCGGCTCGGACATCGCGATCGCCAGCGTGCCCCCTCCCACCACGTGCGCGAAGTGCTCGCGCTTCTGCTCCTCGCTGCCGAAGCGGTTGAGCGCCCCGACCACGATCAGCGTGACCCCGTAGCCGGCCACGGGGATCCCACCGCGGGTGAACTCCTCGAGGAACAGCGTGGCGTCGAGGAACGAGCCGCCGGCGCCGCCGTACTCCTCGGGGATCTGGAGGCCGTACCAGCCGAGCTCGCCCATGCGGGCGGCCACGGCGTCGTCGTGGGGGTCGGCGCCGTCCGCGCGGTCGAAGCGCTCGCGCGCGGCGAAGTCGCGGATCGCCTCGACGAAGGCCTGCTGCTCTTCGTTCAGAGTCAAATCGCGGCGGGCTCCCGCGGCTTGAAGCGGTTCAGCTCGCGCACCGCGATCACCATCTTGTGCACCTCGTCCGGGCCGTCGGCGATGCGCAGCCAGCGCCCCTGGCGCCACATCGCCGCCAGCGGCGTGTCGTCCGACATGCCGAGCGCGCCGTGCACCTGCATGGCGCGGTCGAGCACGCGCTGGTGCATCTGAGCGGCGATCACCTTGATCATCGAGATGTCCTGTCGCGCCGCCCGCTTGCCCTCGGTGTCCATCTTCCAGGCGGCGTGGAGCACCATCAGGCGCGCCTGGTCGATCTCCATGCGCGAGTTGGCGATGAAGTCCTGCACGAACTGCTTTTCGGCCAGCGGGCCGCCGAACGCCTCGCGGCCGTGGGCGCGCTCGCACATCAGATCGAAGGCGCGCTCGGCCGAGCCAATCGCCCGCATGCAGTGATGGATGCGGCCCGGACCGAGCCGGTCCTGGGCGATCGCGAAGCCGGCTCCGCGCTCGCCGAGCAGGTTGCCGGCGGGCACCCGGCAGTCCTCGTAGGTGACCTCCCAGTGGCCGGGCCCCTCGTCGTGCCCCATCACCGGCACCGGGCGCACGCCGGTGAAGCCCGGCGTGTCCACGGGCACGAGGATCATGCTCGCGCGCTTGTGCGGCGGGGCGTCGGGATCGGTCACGAGCATCGCGATCGCAAGCGCCGCGCCGTTGTAGCCGGACGTGAACCACTTGTGGCCGTTGATCACCCACTCGTCGCCGTCGAGCTCGGCGCGAGAGATCAGACCCGTGGGGTCCGAGCCGGCGCTCTCCGGCTCGGTCATCGAGAAGCACGAGCGGATCTCGCCCTCGAGCAGCGGCGTGAGCCAGCGCTCCTGCTGATCCCCGCTGCCGTGCTCGGCGAGGATCTCCATGTTGCCGGTATCGGGCGCGGCGCAGTTGAAGACCATGGGAGCCACGCCGCTGCGGCCCATCAGCTCGCAGAGCATCCCGTACTCCCAGTTGGTGAGGCCCGGCCCGAGCCGCTCGTCCGGGAGGAACAGGTTCCAGAGCCCCTCGCCGCGGGCGCGCTCGCGCAGCTCGACGAGGATCTCCGGGTACGCCACGCCGGGGGCGACCTCGCGGTCGAGCGCGGCGAGCGCGTCCCGCTCGACCGGGTCGACGTGCTCCTCCATGAACCCGCGAATGCGCTCCAGCAGCTCGACGACGCGGTCTGAGGGCGCAAAATCCATCAGGGGCCGGAGCCTACCGCGCCCGGAACCCCGGTCATCCCTGCAAGAGCCACGCCACGAGCGCGGCGGCGGCCCCGCCCCCGAGGATCACGCCGGCCAGCACGAGCGGCCTGGGGCCGCGGGCCGCGGGGCTCTCCCGCGGGCCGAGCTCCGCCTGCATCAGCACCTCGCGCGCGGTCTCGGCTCCCGCCTCGGGCACGAGCACGTCGCGCGGCCCCGCCGCGAGGAAGTCGGGCACGTCGAAGCCCGCCGTACGGCGCAGCATGCTCGGCACCCCCTCCTCCAGCAGCAGCCCCTGGATGAACTCCGCCTCGGCCTGGTTGCGACCGCCGGCCACCCGCACCAGCTCGCCCTCGGTGAAGGCCGGGTTGATCTTTCGCGCCCGGGCGTGAGCATCGCTCAGCGGCGTGTCGATCGGCTCGGCGCCCGGCACGACCAGCGGCATGCCGCACTCCTGGCAGAAGCTCGCCTCCGCCCCGTGGTCGGTGCGTCCGCACGACGGGCACTGGAGATCAGCCGACGACGATCTCCTCCTCCTTCACCTGGCCATCCGCGATGCGCCAGGCCCGGACGATCGGGGCGTCCGGATCCTCGAGGGAGACGATCAGATAGCGCCAGTGGGGGTAGCTCGCGAGGTTGATGTCGGTCTGCGAGGGCTCGGCCGGGCTGCGTGGGTGGGAGTGGTAGATGGCCACCTCGAGGCCCTGGTCGTCGAGCTCGTTCGCGGCGAACAGGCTCTGGTGGTCGAGGGAGTAGCCATACGGCGAGCGCCGCTCGTTCTCCGCCCGCACGACCCGCTCGACGCGGCCGTCGGTCCCGCTCAGGTAGCCGCAGCACTCGTTGGGCGCCTCGTCGCGCGCGTGCAGGACGAGCTCGTCCCAGTGGGCCTGCGAGATCCTCACGGGGCGAAGGCTGAGTCGTCGCCCGTATGCGGTGGCCGTCCGCTTTCCTCACCCGGCGCGCCGCCTGGGCGGCGGGGCCGCTGCGCTCACGCTCGCCGCGTGCGGCGGCGGGGATCCGCCGCCGGGAGGCCGCGCGGGGCCCGGCTCGGGCGCCGGTCTGCTCGGCTCGCTGCTCGCGTTCGAGCGCGCCACGATTGCCGCCTACGACGCCTGCTTCGAGGTGCTGCGCGGCGAGGCGCTCGGCCAGGCGCGGCTGATCCAGGCCGAGGAGCGCGAGCACGCGCGCCTGCTCGAGGAGCTGATCCGCGGGCTCGGCGGGACGCCGCCGCCCGGACGGCGGGCCGAGGACTACGCGCGCCAGTTCCCCGAGCTTCGCTCGCAGGCGGATGCCCTGAGCTTCGCCCAGGACCTCGAGGAGCGTCAGATCCGCGGCTACCTGGAGGGCCTGACCGACCTGCCGGACCCCGAGCTGCGGGCCGGCGTGGCGGACATCCTCGCCGCCGAGGGGCCCCACCTCGGCACGCTGCACGTGCTGCGCGGCGAGCCCGCGGCGCAGGATCCGTTCGTGACCGGGGCGCTGTGAGCACCACCCGTCGCGCGCTGCTGCTGGCCGGGGCCGCCGTGGCGCTCCCCGCCGCTTCGGCGCGCGCCACCGAGCGCCCGGACGTGGAGGTCCTCGAGGAGCTGCTCGCACACGAGCAGCGGCTGGCCGGCGCCTACGAGGCGGCGCTCCGGCGGCGGGCGATCGCTCCGGGGCTCGGCGAGACGCTCCTCGCCCACGAGCGCGACCACGTCCGCGGTCTCGAGCAGGCGCTCGCCCGCGGCGGCGCGCGCGAGCCGCGCGCGGGCGTGCCCTCCCCCGAGCTCACCGGCGCGCTCGGCGATCGGCGCCGCTTCGCGCGCTTCGCCCTCGAGCTCGAGACAAGCGCGATCGCCGCCTACCTGGCGGCGCTCCCAGCGCTGCGCGACGCGGGCCTGCGCCAGCCGCTCGGCTCGATCATGGCCTGCGGCGGCACCCATCAGGTCGCGCTCCGCGACGCGCTCGGCGAGCCGCTGCTCCCCGGTGCGAGCGGAGGCCCGACCGAACCCTGAGCGGGTCGCTTGCGTATAGCGTGGGCGCCATGGCCCGCAGCGACGCGAGCCTGCTTCACCAACTGCCGCACGACCGCAGCGGCGAAGCGTTGCGCGAGCTCTACCGACGCTTCGGTGGGGAGCTCTTCGGATTCGCATGCAACGCGCTCGGCGATCGCGAGGCTGCGGAGGAGGTGGTGCAGGACGTGTTCGCGCGGGCCTGGCGTCAAGCCGAGCGCTACGACGAGGACCGGGCGAGCGTGCGCACGTGGCTGTTCGCGATCGCGCGCAACCGGATCGTGGACGTACGCCGCCGCGCCTCGGTCCGTCCCGCGGTCGCGGCCTGGCCGCACGAGCCGGAGGCGCAGGCGCACGTGCTCGAGCAGGCCGTCCTGCGCTGGCAGGTCGCGGCGGCGCTGGCGCGGCTGACCCCTGACCACCGCGAGGTGATCCGCCTGGCGCACTACGCCGGGCTGTCGCTGCGCGAGATCTCGGAGCGCCAGGGCATCCCGCTCGGGACCGTGAAGAGCCGGCTCTCCTACGCGCTGCGGAGCCTGCGGCTGATCCTCGACGAGATGGGAGTCGAGGCGTGAGGGCATGCCCGACCCACGGCGACCTGCTCGCCGCCTACGCGCTCGGCGCGCTCGAGCCGGACGAGGCGGAGGCGATGCGCCGCCACATCGAGACCTGCGCGATCTGCCGCGAGCAGCTCCCCTCCATGAGCTCGCTTCCCGGCCTGCTGGACAAGGTGGACCTGGCCGATGTGCCGCCGCCGCAGCCGCCGGCGTGGCTCGAGGAGAGCCTGCTCGACCAGATCGCGCGTGAGACCCCCCGCCACGGCGGCCGCCGTGGGAGGACGCGCCGGCGGGTGCTGGCCGGCGCGCTCGCGGCGGCCGCCACCATGGCGGTGGCCGTGCTGGCGATCGTGCTGTCGGGTGACGACCAAGAGGCCTACGCGCGCGCGAACCTGGACGGGGAGACGGGCGCGCGGGCATACGCGCGGCTCGAGGCCGTGCCGGCCGGAACCCGGGTCTCGCTGCGTGCTCGCGAGCTCGGCGGTGTGCCCGGCAACCGCTACGAGCTCTGGTGCATCGCAACCGACGGCCGCTGGGTCAGCGGAGGCAGCTTCCGGGCTCCCGGCGGGGAGGCGGAGGTGGTGCTCACCGCCGCGGTCGGGCCAGGCGAGTACCACCGGCTCGTCGTCACCCCCGAGGGCCGCCGGGCGCCGACGCTGATGCGCGGCACGCTCGAGTACTGAGGGATTCGAACCGTCGCCTTCCGCCCTGCGTACACCGCTGCGACCGATCCGGAGGTGCGCAATGAACAGGCTCGTGACTCGACTCGCCCTGGCCCTGACCCTGGTGGCGCTCGCCGCCGCGGGGTGCGGGGACGACGACGATGACAGCGGCGGGGGTGGCGGTGGAGACTCAGGCGGCGGGGGCGGCGCCTACGGGTCGGCCGGGGGCGGCGGCTCGGACGACGAGCAGGCAAAGGGGGGCGAGACGCTCAGGCTCGTCGCCGATCCGGGCGGGAACCCGTCGTTCGACAAGACCTCGCTGACCGCCGCGCCCGGGAAGGTCACGATCGTGCTCGACAACCCGTCCTCGGTCCCGCACGCGATCGAGGTCGAGGGCGGCGGCGTCGAGGAGGTGGGCGACACGGTCACCGAGGGCGGCGTGTCGAAGGTGAGCGCCGAGCTCGAGGCAGGGACCTACGAGTTCTACTGCCCGGTGGGCAACCACGCCCAGGAAGGGATGGAGGGCACGCTCACGGTGGAGTAACAGGCGGTCAGGGAGCCGGGGTGTAGCCTGGAGGCCATGGGCTTCATCTCGGCACCCGGCCCGCTCGAGCTGATGGTCATCCTCGTGGTGGCGCTGATCGTGCTCGGCCCCAAGCGGCTGCCCGAGGCGGCACGCTCGGTCGGCCGCGGGATGCGCGAACTGAAGCAGTCGCTGTCGGGCGACGACGACGAGCGCGACCGCGACTACGAAGAGGAACGAGCGTAGTGCGCAAGCGCCCGGCTCGGCCGGGCGCGCAGCGCTCCGCGTCCGGCTACCAGAACGAGGCGCGCTCGAGCACGCCCTCGTCCTCGAGCTGCTCGACCGTCTTGTTGTAGACGCCCGAGCTGAGGTACTTCCAGCCGTCGTCGGGCACGACGAAGACGACGTTGCCCTCGTCGAGCTCGCCCGCCACGCGCACGCAGATCGAGGCGATCGCGCCGGCGGACACCCCGACGAACATGCCCTCCTCCGCGAGCAGCTTCTTGGTCCAGACCACCGCGTCCCGGTTGGAGACGAAGATCTTCCGGTCGAGCAGCTCGAGGTCGATGATCGGCGGGATGTAGCCGTCCTCGAGGGAGCGAAGGCCCTGCACGAGCTCGCCCTGGAGCGGCTCGGCGGCGACGATCAGCGTGTCCGGGTCCTCCTCCTTGAAGCGTCGGGCATTGCCCATCAGCGTGCCGCCGGTGCCGAGGCCGGCCACGAACGCGCTCACCTCGTCGAGCTCCTCGAGGATCTCCACGGCCGTGCCGTGGTAGTGCGCGTTCGGGTTCGCCTGATTCCCGTACTGGTAGGGCATGTAGTAGCTCGCGTCCGCCGCCGCCATCTCGAGCGCGAGCGCCACGGCGCCGTTCGAGCCCTCCTCGCCGGGCGAGTACACGATCTCCGCGCCGTACATCGTGAGCAGCTGCGTGCGCTCGGCCGTCACGTTGTCGGGCATCACGACCTTGAGCGGGTAGCCCTTGCGCCGGCAGATCATCGCCAGCGAGATGCCGGTGTTGCCCGAGGTCGGCTCGAGGATCGTCTGGCCGGGCCGGATCAGCCCGTCGGCCTCGGCGTGCTCGATCATCGAGCGCGCGACGCGGTCCTTGACCGAGCCGGTCGGGTTGTAGCTCTCGAGCTTCGCGTAGATGCGGACGCCGGGCTTGGGGCTCAGCCGCTTCAGCTCCACGAGCGGCGTGTTGCCGATCGCCTCGACGATGTCGCCGTACCGCCCGCCACAGGGCTTGTTGTCGAGGCGAGGCTCCAGCACTTCAGAAAGTGTAGTTCCTGATCAGGGGTTCGTGGAGGGGCTGTCGCGCCAGTGTGGCTACTCGGTGATGACCGTGTCCTCGTGCGAGTACGCCGGCGAGCAGCAGCACAGGAGCCGGAGCGGCTCGTCGCCCGTATTCCAGAGCTTGTGCGTGAGGCCGGGGGCGATCACCACGGCGTCGCCCGGCGCGACCTCCCGCTCCTGCGCGCCCACGCGGAGCCGCCCGCGCCCGTGGGTGAAGTAGTAGATCTCCTCCGACTCCCGGTGGTAGTGCTCCTGGGTCTCGCCGCCGGGCGGGAGCGTCGCCTCGGCGAGCGACTGGTTCACCGCGTTGCCGGTGGGTACGCCCGCCAGCTCGCGGATCTCCGAGCCGTCGAGCGTGGTGAACGGCCGGGTGCCGTGCAGGGTCGTGACCTTCACGACCCGCCGGCCATCGCCGGAAGGATCACGATCGTGTCGGTCTCGGAGACGCCCGTGTCGAGCCCCTCGAGCACCCGCACGTCCTCGTCGTTCAGGTAGACGTTGACGTAGCGGTTGAGGTCGCCGCTCTCGGAGAAGAGCTGGGACTCGGTAGCCGGGTGCTCCGCGGCGAGCGCGCGCAGCACCTCGCCCACGTCTGTTCCCAAGGCCTCGACCTCCTTGGCGCCGCCGGTCGAGCCGCGCAGCACCGGGGGGATCTTGATCGTGCTCATCCGGCGCCGGCGCAGAAGGCCTCGTAGTCGGGAAAGACGCCGAGCTCCTCGTCGGAGATGTCGCCCGGCTCGCGCGAGCAGATCGGGCAGTCGGGGTCGCGACGGACCTTGAGCTCCGTGAACGTCGTGCCGAGCGCGTCGTAGAGCAGCAGCCTGCCGGCCATCGTGTCGCCCTTGCCCGTGATCAGCTTGATCACCTCGACCGACTGCAGCAGGCCCATCACGCCGGGCAGCACGCCGAGCACGCCGGCGGCGCCGCACGAGGGCGCGAGCTCGGCGGGCGGCGGCGTGGGATAGAGGCAGCGGTAGCAGGGCCCCTCGTAGGGGTGGAACACCGACAGCTGTCCCTCGAAGCCGAGGATCGAGGCGGACACGACGGGGATCTGGAGCCGCACGCTCGCGTCGTTCAGCAGGTAGCGCGTGGGGAAGTTGTCGAGCCCGTCGACCACCACGTCGTAGCCCTCGATGATCTCGACGATGTTCTCTGAGCCGAGCCGGACCTCGTGCTTCTCCACCTTCACGTCCGGGTTGATCTCGTGAATCGAGATCTCTGCCGAGTCGACCTTGGGCATTCCGATGCGGTCGTTCGCGTGCGCCACCTGGCGCTGGAGGTTCGAGAGGTCGACCACGTCGTTGTCGACGAGCCCGAGCGTGCCCACCCCCGCGGCCGCGAGGTAGAGGGCGGCGGGCGAGCCGAGGCCGCCCGCCCCGAGCAGCAGCACCTTCGCGTCGAGCAGCTTCAGCTGGCCCTCGAGCCCGACCTCGGGCACGAGCAGGTGGCGTGAGTAGCGCTCGCGCTGCTCGGCGGTGAGCGCCCGCGGGACCTCGACCTCGTAGCCGCGGTCCTTCCAGAGCGTGATCCCGCCGCGCATCGAGGCGACGTCCTGGTAGCCGAGCAGGTCCTGCATCGTCTGGGCGGCGAACGCCGAGCGGTTGCCCGACGCGCAGTAGAGGATCACGCGCCGGTCGCGATCGGAGACGGCGGCCTCGATGCGCGACTCGAGGTGCCCGCGCGGCACGTGCACGGCGCCGGGAAGGTGGGCCTCCTCGAACTCGTGCTGCTCGCGGACGTCGACGATCACGGCGCCGTTGCCGTTCTGGGCGAGCGCGTGGACGTCCTTCGGATCGATCTCCTCGATCTGCTCCTTGACCTTGCGGATGAGTTCTGCGCCGGACGCCATGTGGTGGAAAGCACGTATTCCTGGTCGGGATTCGCTACTTCAGAAAATATAGCGCGCAGACGAGGGGCTCCCCAAAAGGTACCGGGGCGCCCTTTCGGGCGCCCCGGTGGAAGACCCAGACCTAGATTTTGCGGAAGCCCCGGCAGCTTGTTCCGTCTGCCGTCGTTCAAGCCTCACCAAGAGTTTCGTCTTTCGCCCTCGCTGCCGATATGGGGTGGTGACCCCATTTGTCCCGGATGGCCCCGATCCGATCCACAGGAAGACCCAGCATGATTAGGCGCGACGACTCCCTCATCGGCCAGATCGTGGCCGCGAACGTGCTGCTGGTCGCGCTCACGCTGTTCGCGGCGAGCCTCGCCGCCGGTCTCGACCTCACCGTCGCCGACCAGCGCTGGTCCTTCCTCATCCTCGGCCTGTCGATCGTGCTCACCCTGTGCGTGAACCTCTGGATGCTGCAGCGGCGCTTCCGCCCGCTCGAGCGCCTGATCGACCGGATCGAGCGCATCGACCCCTCGGAGCCGGCCAGCTTCGATCTCGAGCAGCCCGAGCCGGTGGAGGAGATCGACCGGCTCACACACTCCTTCCGGCGGCTGCTCGACCGCATCGAGGAGGAGCGCCGCCGCTCCGGCGCGCTCGCCATGCGCGCCCAGGAGGAGGAGCGCCGGCGGCTCGCGCGCGATCTCCACGACGAGGTGAACCAGGCGCTCACCGCGATCCTGCTGCGCCTGGAGGCGCTCTCCCACGACGCGCCCGCCGAGCGCGCGGCCGAGGTCGTCGAGCTCAAGCTGCTCGTCAACCAGGCGATGGAGGAACTGCTCACGCTGGCCCGCCAGCTGCGCCCGAGCGCGCTCGACGACCACGGGCTCGTCCCGGCCCTGGAGGCCCAGCTCAAGCGCTTCGGGGCGCGTACGGGCCTGGAGGTCCGCCTGCGCACGAGCGGCGAGCCCAACGAGCTGGCCGAGGATGTGCAGACCGCGCTCTATCGGATCACCCAGGAGGCGCTCGCCAACGCGGGCCGCCACGCGGGCGCGACCGCGGTCGAGGTCGACCTGAAGGCCGATGAGGGGCGCGTGGAGCTGCGGGTGCGCGACGACGGCGAGGGCTTCGACCCGGGCGCGATCGGTCGCGCCGGGGCCGACGGGCCGGGAGCCGGCCTCGGACTCGGCGGCATGGCCGAGCGCGCGCGGCTGGTCGGCGGAGAGCTCGACGTGCGCTCGGCGCCCGGCGGCGGAACGACGGTCACGCTGCGGATCGACGGCCCATGATCTCGATCGTGATCGCCGACGATCACGGGATCGTGCGCTCGGGCCTGCGGATGCTGATCGACCGCCAGCGGGACATGGAGGTGGTGGCCGAGGCCGACGACGGCGTGACCGCGCTCGAGACCACCCAGGCGCTGCGGCCCGACGTGGCGGTGCTCGACGTGTCGATGCCGCGCATGACGGGCCTCCAGGCCGCGCGCGAGATCCGCGCGCACGTGCCCGACACACGGGTGCTGCTGCTCTCGATGCACGACGACGAGCGCTACTTCTTCGAGGGCCTCGAGGCGGGCGCGGCGGGCTACGTGCTGAAGCGGGCGGCGGACACCGACCTGATCGACGCCGTCCGCACCGTCGCGGGCGGCCGCAGCTTCCTCTCCGACGACGCCCAGCGCGCCCTCATGGACGCCTGGCTCGAGGGCGGGCGCTCGGAGCCCGACGACCCGCTCACCCCGCGCGAGCTCGAGGTGGTCAAGCTGATCGCCGAGGCCTACACCAACCGCCAGATCGCCGAGACGCTGAAGCTCGCCGAGAAGACGGTCGAGTCGCACCGCGCCAACGTGCTCTCCAAGCTCGGCATGCGCGACCGCGTGGAGATCGTGCGCTACGCCATCAGGCGCGGCCTGGTCGAGCCGTAGGCGCGCCGCTCGCGGCAGCGCAGGGGTAGTGCCTTCCAGCCTCAGGGTGGCTGTCGGCGCCGGGCACCCGGGGCGATTCTCACTGGGCAAGCCCAACCCCAGTCCAGGAGGAAACGATGATCCGCACCACGTCCGCAGCGCTCGCCGTAGGCATGGCGCTGCTCGCACTGCCGTCGGTCGGTGAGGCTTCAACCAGCTTCGGCAGCCGGCTCAACCACGATCCGGCGAACTCGGGCGAGTGCAAGGAGCTGCTCACGCCCTGCACGCTGGCGTCCTACATCCACCCCAGCGACCCCAACGGCGATCCCTACGCCGGCGGCGCGCCGGTGGACGGGGTGATCACCAAGTTCCGGATCCGCGCCTTCGCCGAGGGCGGCCCGGCGCCGGTGACCTTCCGGCTCGTGGACATCTCACGACCCGATCCCCAGAACAACGAGACCGCGCTGGCGAGCGGCGCCGGCACGGGACCGACCGTGACCATCCCGCCCAGCATGGGCGGCGGCGACGTGCCGATCCTCGAGTTCCCCGGGAGCCTGCCCGTGAAGAAGGGGCAGCACCTGGCGATCGACGGCACGAACGTGTGGGCGACCTACAACTCGAGCGGCGACAAGTTCTCGTACCGCTTCGATCCGCCGCTCGTGGACGGTCAGGCCCCGCGGACCTCGAACCAGGCCACCGGCGAGCTGCTCGTGGCGGCCGAGATCGAGCCCGACGTGGACCGTGACGGCCTCGGCGACGAGACCCAGGACCCGGCGGTGCGCAGGCCCGACACGACGAAGCCGCGCATCAGCGGGCTGAAGCTCGAGGGCTCGAAGCTCCGCTACCGGCTCTCGGAGAAGGCGCGCGTGACCGTCCGCGTGAAGAAGGGCGGCCGCACCGTCAAGACGATCAGCCGCAAGGGCCGCGCGGGCCGCAACCAGCTCGCGATCGGCTCCGGCAAGCTGGCCGACGGCCGCTACAAGCTGGTCGTCCGGGCGAAGGACGCCGCCGGCAACGCCTCCGCCGCGAAGCGCGTGGCGCTGCGGGTGCGGTAACGGCTACAAGGGGGAGCGCAGCTCGGCGAGCAGCGACGTCTGGCTCGTCGAGCACCTCCCCCTCTAGCCTGCAGCACGGTGAGCCCGCGGCTCCTCATCGCGCTGTTCCTCACTGCCGTCTTCGCCCTCGGGGCGATCGCCCTCGCCGCGATGAGCCAGGGCGAGAGCGACGACCAGCCCGCCGGCGCCCAGACCCGCTTCGAGGGCGCCGTGATGCCCGAGAACCTGCGAGCGCCGAACTTCGAGCTCCGCAATCAGGACGGCGAGACCGTCTCGATGCGAGCCCTCCGCGGGAGCCCCGTGGTCGTCACGTTCCTCTACACGAACTGCGAGGACACCTGCCCGATCCAGGCGCAGACGGTGCGCGGCGCGCTCGACGAGCTCGGCCACGACGTGCCGGCGCTGGCGATCGCGGTCGACCCGCCGCGCGACACCCCCGACAGCGCCCGGGCCTTCCTGGCGGAGCAGCGCGCCACCGGCCGGATCGACTTCGTGCTCGGCTCGCGCCGCCAGCTGCGACCGCTCTGGGAGGGCTACTTCATCCGCCCGCAGTCGGTGACCGAGGAGCACCAGGCGCGCTTCACGCTGGTGGACTCGCGCGGCTTCCAGCGTGTGGGCTATCCCGGCGACCAGGCCACCCCGGAGCGCCTCGCGCACGATCTGCGGCTGCTCGAGGACGAGGGCTGAGAGCTTCTCCGACTCGCCCGGTAGGATTTACCGGACGATGATGTTCTCGACGAAGGCGGAGTACGGCGTGCGCGTGATGGCGCACCTTGCCAAGGCGGACGGCGAGCGGCCGATCAGCCTCGGCGTGATCGCCGACGCGGAGGGCCTGCCCCTCGCGTACCTCGAGCACCTCGTGCAGCGCCTGCGGCGCGCCGAGCTCGTGGAGTCGCGCCGGGGCGCGCACGGCGGCTACACGCTCGCCCGGCCCGCCGAGGAGATCTCGATGGCCGAGGTGGTGCGCTCGCTCGAGGGCGAGATCGCGCCGATCGAGTGCATCAGCTCCGCTCCCGACGGCCGGCTCGTATGCGCCCGCGAGGGCAGCGAGCCGTGCCCGACGAAGTTCCTCTGGACCCGCGTCCAGGGATCGATCGTCCGCACCCTGAACGAGATGACGCTGGCCGACCTGATCCGGCCGCCGCGAACCCGAAAGAACTCGGAGAAGACCGCCGCATGACCCTGGAGATCCAGAACCTGCACGTGCGCACCGAGGAGCGCGAAATCCTCCACGGTGTCGACCTCGTGGTGAAGCGCGGCGAGACGCACGCGCTGATGGGCCCGAACGGATCGGGCAAGTCCACGCTTGCGAACACCCTGATGGGCAACCCGAACTACGAGGTGACCGAGGGCCGCGTGCTCCTGGACGGCGAGGACCTGACCGAGGCCGACCCCGACGAGCGCGCCCGCGCGGGACTCTTCATGGCCTTCCAGTACCCGGCCACGATCCCGGGCGTGTCCGTCGCGAACTTCCTGCGCATGGCGATGAACGCCGGCCGCGAGGAGCCGATCAAGGTCAAGGAGTTCGGCGCTCTCCTCAAGGAGAACATGGACCTGCTCCGGATCGACCGCGCGTTCACGAGTCGCTACCTGAACGAGGGCTTCTCCGGCGGCGAGAAGAAGCGCGCCGAGATCCTCCAGCTCGCGATGCTCCAGCCGGACTTCGCCGTGCTCGACGAGACCGACTCCGGGCTCGACATCGACGCCCTGCGGATCGTCGCCGACGGCGTGAACGCGATGCGCGGCGAGGAGCGCGGCTTCCTGATCATCACGCACTACACCCGCATCCTCAATTACGTGAAGCCGGACTTCGTGCACATCCTGATCGACGGGCGGATCGTCCAGGAGGGCAGCTCCGAGCTGGCCGACGAGCTCGAGGAGAAGGGCTACGAGTGGGTCCGCGAGGAGGTGGCGGCCGGTGCCGGCTGACTTCGTCGAGGAGCGCCGCAAGGCCGCCCTCGAGGCATTCGAGGGCGAGGACACCCCCACCTGGCGGCGCTCGGGCTTCTGGACCACGAGCCTGCGCGGGCTCGACCTCGACGCGCTCGAGCCCAAGCGCTACGAGCCCGGTCTGCCCGAGCTCGACCTCGGTGACGACGAGCATTCGGCGCTGATCGTCCAGCGCGGCGCGAGCATCGTCCACACCGACGTCCAGGACGAGCGCATCGTGGTGATGCCGCTCGAGCAGGCGGTGGAGGAGCACGAGGAGCTGGTGCGCGAGCACTTCGCGAAGCGGCTCCCCCACGACGAGGGCAAGTTCCCCGCCGGCACGGCCGCCTTCTGGACCGGCGGCGTGTTCGTGCACGTGCCGAAGGACGTCCAGCTCGAGAAGCCGATCCAGATCGTCTGGCTGATCGACGAGCCCGGCACCGCCCAGTGGGCGCACACCCTCGCCGTGATCGGCCAGCACGCCGAATGCCGCATCCGCGAGTTCTTCCTCGGCGGCGACTTCGAGGGCCAGGCGCTCCACTCGGGCGCCTTCGAGCTGTACGCCCATCCGGGCGCGCAGGTCGACCTCGCCCACTACCAGGACTGGGGCCGCGGCGAGGTCTACGACCTCTCGACCCGCCGCGTCGAGGTGCGCCGCGACGCGCGCGTGAAGTGGGTGCCGATTCACCTCGGCGGCCGGCTCACCAAGCAGACGCTCGACATCATCACCGCCGAGCCGGGCTCGGACATGAAGCACACCGGGCTCTACTTCACCGAGCGCGACGAGCACCTCGACCTGTTCACGAGCGACAAGCACGAGGCCGGCCACACCACCGGCGACACGGTCTGGAAGGGAGCGCTCACCGGCGAGTCGCGCGCCTCCTACGAGGGGCTGATCCACATCGTGCCGAAGGCGCCCGAGGTGGACACCTACCTGCAGACCCACTCGATGCTGCTCTCGCCGAAGGCGAAGGGGGACGCGATCCCGTCGCTGATCGTCGAGGTCGACAACGTCAAGGCCTCGCACGGCGGCACCGTCGGCGAGCTCGACCCCGAGCAGATCTTCTACATGATGACCCGCGGCGTCTCGCGCGCCGAGGCCGTGCGGGTGCTGGTCGAGGGCTACTTCGAGGAGGTCGTGCAGCGGCTCGAGGACCCCGGCCTCGAGGAGCTGGTGCGCCGGCGCGTCGCCGAGAAGCTCCACGGCGCCGAGGACCAGGTGCGCGAGTTCATCGGCGAGCGAGCGGAGGCCACGTGATGGGCCAGGTAGCCGAACGCCCACTGGTGGACGTCGCCGCCGACTTCCCGGTGCTGACCCGCGAGTTCGACGGGAAGCGGGTCGCCTACCTCGACTCCGCCGCCACCTCGCAGCGCCCGCGCCAGGTGATCGAGGCAATGGACCGCTTCCAACGCGACTCCTACGCGCCGATCCATCGCGGCGTGTACGAGCTGGCGCGCGAGTCGACCGAGCTGTTCGAGTCGGCCCGTGAGCGGATCGCCGAGTTCGTGGGCTGGGACCCCAAGTGCTCCATCTTCACCCGCAACGCGACCGAGGCGATCAACCTGGTCGCCTACGCCTGGGGTCGCGACCACGTGGGCGAGGGCGACGAGGTGCTCATCACCGACATGGAGCACCACTCGAACATCGTGCCCTGGCAGATCCTCTGCGAGGAGAAGGGCGCCAGGCTCCGCTACCTGAAGGTCGACGAGCAGGGCGAGCTCTCGCTCGACGAGCTCGACGAGGTGCTGGCCGAGGGACGGGTCAAGCTGGCGGCGTTCGCGCACGTGTCGAATGTGCTCGGCACGATCAACCCGGTCGCCGAGATGGCGCGGCGCGTCCGGGCCGCCGGCGCGGTCAGCCTCGTCGACGGCTCGCAGGCGGTGCCCCAGCTGCCGCTCGACATGCGTGAGATCGACGCCGACTTCTACGCCTGGACCGGTCACAAGGCGCTCGGCCCGACCGTGGGCCTGCTGCACGGCAGGCGCGAGCTGCTCGATGCGATGCGCCCCTTCCTCACCGGCGGGCACATGATCTCGCGCGTCGAACGCGAGCAGCTCGACCTGGAACGAGCTGCCCTACAAGTTCGAGGCGGGCACCTCCGCCGCCACCGAGGCGGTCGGGCTCGGGGCCGCGGTCGAGTACCTGGCCGCGATCGGCATGGAGCGGGTGCGCGCCCACGAGCGCGACCTCACGGGCTACGCGCTCGAGCGGCTGGCCGAGGTCGGGGGCATCACGCTGCTGGGCCCGAGCGACCTCGACCACCGCGGCGGCGTGGTGGCCTTCTCGTATCGACGGGATGCACCCGCACGACATCGCCGAGCTGTGCGACCGCGAGGCGGTCTGCGTACGCGCCGGCCATCACTGCGCCCAGCCGCTGCTGCGCTCGATCGGCGTGGGAGCCACGGCGCGTGCCTCCTTCCACGTCTACAACTCGCGCGACGAGGTGGACCGCCTGGTGGCGGCGCTCGGCAAGGCGCGCGAGGTGTTCGGCCTCTGATGGACGCGCTCTACCGGGACGTCATCCTCGAGCACTACAAGAACCCGCGGAACTACGGCGAGCTCGATCCTCACGACCTCGAGTTCCACGACCACAACCCGCTCTGCGGCGACGAGCTGGGCGTGCACGTGGCGGTGGAGGACGGGAAGGTCGCCGACCTGCGCTTCCACGGCCAGGGTTGCGCGATCTCGCAGGCGGCCGCGTCGATCACCTCGGAGGAGCTGATCGGGATGCCGCTCGACGAGGTGGCGAAGCTCGACGCCGACTGGGTGATCGACCAGCTCGGGATCGAGATCTCCCCCACGCGCCGCAAGTGCGCGCTGCTGATGCAGAAGGTGATGCGGGGCGCCACGACGGGCGACCCGTCGTGGCCCGAGTAGCGGCTCAGGAGGCGGCGTCGGCGCCCGAGGCGGGGTTGTCCTTGGCCCAGGCGACGATGCGCTTCGAGTCCTGGATCACCTCGCCGTCGTCGGTGACCAGCACCGGGACGCGTTCTGCCCGGTGAGCTCGCGGATCTTGCCGCGCGTGGGGTTGAGCGCAGCTGCCGAGGACTCCCCAGCCGTAGACCCGCTCGACCTCCGGATCCCAGCCGGCCTCGACCAGCGCCTCGTGGGCGTTTCCGCATGGATGACCGCCCGGCCGCGGCGCCGCCTTGAACGTCCCCCAGCAGACATAGAGCTTCATGCCGGGCCGACTCTAACCGGCCAGGCGCCGCGGGGGCCCGGGGGCGCGAGCCCCCGGATGTCTCAGTCGACGAGCGAGGTCACGGCCGCCGGCGCCGGCCGCACGAATACCTTCGCCCCCACGTCGTGCAGCTCGAGCGAGGGCAGCTGCACGAGCACGGTGCGGCCGCCCTCGTGACGCAGCCGGTAGAGGACGTCGTGGCCGCGGAACTCGCGAGCCACCACCTCGGCGTTGCCGTCGTGATGCGCGCTCAGCTCGAGCTGCTCGGGGCGCACCGCCACGTGCACCGAGCCGCTGGCGGGCTCGCCGAGGTCGAACACGCCGAGCTCGGTCTCGACGCCGCTTCCGTGCGCCACGCCGGAGAGCACGTTCACCTCGCCCACGAACTGCGCGGCCCAGCGGGTGGCCGGCCGCCCGTAGACGTCGACGGGCTCGCCCACCTGGACGATCTGGCCGTCGCGCATGACGGCCAGGCGGTCGGCGAGCGAGAGGGCCTCCTCCTGATCGTGGGTCACGAGCAGGGCGGTGGCCTCGGCGTCGCGCAGGATCAGCTCGACCTCGCGGCGCAGCCCGGCCCGGAGCGTGGCGTCGAGGCTCGAGAAGGGCTCGTCGAGCAGCACGAGCGCGGGCTCGGGGGCCAGCGCGCGCGCCAGGGCCACGCGCTGGCGCTCGCCGCCCGACAGCTCGTGCGGCGGGCAGCCCGCCTTGTGCTGGAGGCCGACCAGCTCGAGCGTCCGGCGCGTGAGCGCGTCGCGCTCCTCGCGCGGGCGGGTGGCGAGGCCGAACGCGACGTTGCCCTCCACGCTCAGGTGGGGGAAGAGCGCGTAGTCCTGGAAGACCATGCCGATCCGGCGCTTGTCCGGCGGCACGAGCCGCCCGGGGCCGGCCACCATCTCCTCGTCCACCACCACGCAGCCGACGTCGGGCTCCTCGAAGCCCGCGATCAGGCGCAGCAGCGTCGTCTTCCCGCAGCCGGAGGGGCCGAGCACGGCCATCAGCTCGCCGCGCTCGATCTCGAGGCTCACCTCGCGGACGGCGCGCACCTTGCCGAACGACTTCGAGATCCCGCGAAGGCGAACCTCGCTCATGCGCGCGCCACCTCGAGGTCCTCGGCCCAGGCGCCCGCGCTCCCGCCGGCCTCCAGCTCCGCGCCGCGGCGGCCGGAGAGACGGATCATCAGGGCGACCGGCAACAGCCCGACGAGCACGATCAGGAACGCCGGCAGGGCGGCCGTGCGGAAGAGCGACTCCGTGGTGGCCTGCCAGACGGCGATCGCGAGCGTGTCGCCGCCGAGCGGCCGCAGCAGCAGCGTGGCCGGCAGCTCCTTCATCACCTCGACGAACACGAGCAGCGCCGCCGTGGCGAGCCCGGTGCGCATGAGCGGCACGTGCACGCGAGCGAGCACGTCGAGGCGGTCGGCGCCGAGGCCGCGCGCTGCCTCGTCGAGCTCCCGCGGCACCCGCATCAGGTTGGTCTCGACGGCTCCCCAGGCGAGCGCCAGGAAGCGCACGATGTAGGCGTAGAAGAGCGCGATCACGGTGCCGGTGAGGAGCAGTCCGGTGCCGGCGAAGCCGTCGATGCGGCGCTCGAGCCACCCGAGCGGCACGATCACCGCCACCGCGACGACCGAACCCGGCAATCCGTAGCCGATCGTAGCGGTGCGGGCCGCCACGCCGGCGGTCCGCGAGCGACTCGCGCGGACGCCGTAGGCCAGGAGCAGCGCGGCGCCGGGCACGAGCAGCGCGCTCATCCCGGCGAGCAGGGCGCTGTTGCGCGCGGCGGTGGCGAACTCCGGCGCGAGCAGGCCCTCGCTCACGGACTCGACCGACCACACGCCGAGCTGCGCCAGCGGCGCGATCACCACGACGCCCACGAGCAGCAGCGGCCCGCCGACCGCGAGCACCGCCGCCGTCCCGCGCAGGCGCACCGGGCGTACGGCGTCGCCGCGCGCGGCGAGCTGGGCGTGCCGCACCCGCCCGCGCGCCAGCCGCTCGAGCACGAGCAGCGTGAGCGTGACCGACACCAGCAGCAGCGCGAGCTGCATGGCGGCGTCGCGGTCGAAGGCGGTGAACCAGACCCGGTAGATCGCATCCGTGAAGGTCCGCACGCCGAGCAGGTTCACCGTGCCGAAGTCGGCGAGCGCCTCCATCAGGGCGAGCGCGACCCCGCCGAGGATCGCCGGCCGCGCGAGCGGGATGCCCACGCGCGCGATCGCCCGCGTGCGCGACATCCCGAGCCCCCGTGCCGCCTCCAGCAGGGTGCGTGACTGGGCCAGGAAGGCCGCCCTGGCGAGCAGGTAGACATACGGGTAGAGCACGAGCGTGAACACGCAGATCGCGCCGAACGTGGAGCGGATGCCGGGCACGTCGAGGCCGAGAGCGAAGAGCGTGAACACGTAGCCGGGCATTGCGAGCGGCAGCACGAGAGCCCACTCGATCCAGCCGCGGCCCGGGAACTCGCAGAACGAGACGAGTGCGGCGAGTGCGGTGCCGAGCACCACCGTGCCGGTCCCGACGCCGACCACGAGCAGCGCGGTGGCGACCACGGCCTCCGGCACGAAGCCCCAGAACTCCGAGAGGCCGCCCGGCGCGGCCACGAACGACAGCGGCAGGCCCACGAGCGGGCCCGCCACCAGCAGGGCGCACAGGACCGTGGCGACCGCGAAGCCGTCGAGCCCCGCGCCCCGGGTGCGACGCCTCAGTCCCACCCCACTTCGTCCATCAGGTTGAGGGCATCGTCCAGCCGGGCACCGGCGGCCGCGACGTCGATCGGGTCGCGCTTGAAGTCGCAGCAGTCGTCCACGCCGAACTCGTGGTTGTTCTCCTCGAAGACCCGCTGCTCGTCCGGCTGGACGAGCGACTCGATCAGGTCCGTGGCCTCCGCGGCCGCGTCCGATCCCCGCACCACGCCGAGACCCGAGAGGTTCACGTGGGTGCCGCGACCGTCCTGGTCCGCCCAGACGGGCTCGACCGGGAAGTCGGGGTCCTCCTCGAGCTCGCGCTCGAGGTAGTAGTGGTTCGTGAGGCCGACGTCGCAGTCGCCGTCGGCGATCTTGTCGAGCACGTCTGTGTCCGAGCCGACGATCTCGGGCTCGTTGGCCATCCAGCGGCGCAGCATCCGCTCCGTGGCCTCGGGACCGTCCTTGGCGAGCCGGTCCGCGACGAACGAGACGTTGTACTCGCTCGTGCCGGAGCGCAGGCAGAGACGTCCCTTCCACCTCGGGTCGCCGAGCTCCTCGTAGGTGGCGATCTCATCCGGGCCGACCCGCTCGCTCGAGCGCATGATCGTCCGCGCGCGCAGGGTCAGGCCGTACCAGGCGCCGTCGGGGTCGCGCAGGTCCTCGGGCACGGCCCGGTCGAGCGCCGGCGAGCTGACCGGCTGGAGCAGGCCGTCCTCCTTCGCCCGCCAGAGGTTGGCGGCGTCGACGGTGATCAGCACGTCCGCCGGGGTGTCCTCTCCCTCGCTCCGGAGTCGCTCGTAGAGCTCCGACGCCGAGCCGCCACGCAGCGTCAGGTCGGTGCCGGTGCGTTCCGCGTAGCGCTCGAACGGCTCCTCCTCTCCGTAGTGGGAGCGGGCCGAGTAGAGCACGAGCCTGTCGTCCGAGGAGGAGCCCGCCGTGGCGATCACCACCGCCACGAGCGCCGAGGCCACGAGCGCGGCCCCGCCGATCAGCGCGGCGAGCAGCTTCGTGCGGGCGCTCATCTAGGGCGTGGTCTCGGTCTCGCCTCGGTCACCGTCTCGATCTCGGTCTCCGTGGGGGTCGTGGCCGTGCCGGTGGTGCCGGTCCCTGTCGTCCCGGTGGTGCCGCTCGTGCCGGTCGTGCCCGTGCCGCCCTCGAACTCGACGTCTCCCTCGCGGTCCTCGCCGCAGGCCGAGGCGCCCACCGCGGCCCCCGCGCCGAGGCCGGCGACGACGAGCAGAATCGCTGCCTTTCGAAGCATGTGCATTAGGGTAACCTAACTCCGACTTCGGGGGTCTGGAAAGCCGTCGTTCTCGCTACCATCAGTGGGGTATGGCAGCCACTGACAAGACCCGCATCGCCAAGCCCAGCCCGATCAAGGAGAACGAGCAGGGACAGCTCGTCGCCAAGAAGGGCGTTTCCCGCGAGGTCATCGAGGAGCTCTCGCGGATCAAGGGCGAGCCGGACTGGATGCGCGACAAGCGCCTGAAGTCGTTCGAGATCTTCGAGCGCAAGCCGATCCCCACCTGGGGCGTCGACCTGTCCGATCTCGATCTCTCACAGCTCGTGCTCTACTCGCCGCCCGAGGCGGGCCGCTACGACAGCTGGGACGACGTCCCGCAGGAGCAGAAGGACACCTTCGAGAAGCTCGGCATCCCGCAGGCGGAGCGCGAGCACCTCGCCGGGCGTGGTGGGCGTGTGGCGCCAGGAGCCCTTCTACGAGGGTCTCAAGAAGGAGTACGCGGACCTCGGGATCATCTTCTGCGCGATGGACACGGCGGTCACCGAGCACGAGGACATCGTGCGCGAGCACTTCATGAACAAGTGCGTGCCGCCGCAGGACAACAAGTTCTCCGCGCTCCACGGCGCCGTGTGGTCAGGCGGCTCGTTCCTCTACGTGCCGAAGGACGTGAAGGTCGACCTGCCGCTCCAGGCCTACTTCCGCATGGAGGGCTCGGGCGAGGGCACCTTCGAGCACACGCTGATCATCGCCGACGAGGGCTCGGACGTGAACTACATCGAGGGCTGCACGGCGCAGACCTACAGCGCCAACTCGATGCACTCGGCCGTCGTCGAGATCTTCGTCAAGGAGGGCGCGAAGGCGCGCTACACGACCGTCCAGAACTGGTCGAAGGACGTCTTCAACCTCAACACCAAGCGCGCCATCGTCGAGGCGCACGGCACCGTCGAGTGGGTCGGCGGCTCGATGGGCGCCAAGAAGGTGATGCTCTACCCCGGCTCGTTCCTGATCGGGGAGGGCGCCCGGGCCGACCACCTGAACGTCGGCGTCGCGAGCGGCGACGTGTGGAAGGACACCGGCGCGAAGGTCGTGCACCTGGCGCCGAACACGAACTCCAACATCCTCGCCAAGTCGATCTCCAAGGACGGCGGGATCATGGGCTACCGCGGCCTCGTCCGCATGGGCCACAACTCACAGGGCTCGAAGGCCCACGTGCAGTGCGACGGCCTGATGATGGACGACCGCTCGCGCTCGGACACCTGGCCCGACATCCAGATCCAGAACCCGCACGTCACCGTGGCCCACGAGGCCGTGGTCGGCAAGATCTCCGACGAGCAGCTCTTCTACCTGCAGTCGCGCGGCCTCTCCGAGGAGGAGGCGGCGGCGATGATCGTGAACGGCTTCATCGAGCCGGTCACGAAGGAGCTGCCGATGGAGTACGCCGTCGAGCTGAACCGCCTCATCCAGCTCGAGATGGTCGACAGCATCGGGTAGCGATCCGATCGACTTCGTCGAGCCCGTCGAGCGCGGCCCGGACGACGGCCGCGAGACGCCCGACTGCGGTTTCGAGCTCGGACTCGGTGAGGTGGCTGAACGACAGCCGCAGCGTGTTGCGGCCGTTGTCGCCGACGTGGAACGGCGGGCCCGGAACGTAGGCCACGCCTCCTGCGATCGCGGCTGGGCGTAGGGCGACCGTGTCCAGCTCGTCCGGCAGCGTGAGCCAAGTCAGGAAGCCGCCCGTCGGCTCGGTCCAGCCGACCCCCTCTGGCATGTGACGGGTCAAGGCCACCGACAGTGCCGCCCAGTGCGACGCGTACAGCGTCCGGGCCTCCGGAAGGTGGCGCTCGAAGCCGCCGGAGCGGCCGTACTCCTCGACCAAGCGCTGGCCCAGGCCACCCGCGCACTGGTCGGTGTTCTGCTTGGCGGCCGCGAGCTGAGCCACGAGCTGGGACGGGCCGGTGGCCCAGCCGAGCCGTACGCCCGGGAAGAAGCTCTTGGAGAACGTCCCCGCCTGCAGAACGAGGTCTGGCGCGAGCGACCACAGCGTCGGCAGGGCGGTTCCGTCGAAGGACAGCTCCCGGTAGGCGACGTCCTCCAGGATCAGCAGGTCATGCCGGCGGCAGAGCTCGACCAGCTCGAGGCGCCGCTCCAGCGGCAGCGTCCGCCCGGTCGGGTTCTGATACTCCGGGATCGTGTAGACGAACTTCGGGTCGAGGCCATCCGCCAGGCGCGCCGCGAGCGCATCGATCCGCAGCCCGTCAGCGTCGATCGGGATCGGGACGGGCCTCGCCTCGGCCCGCCCGAATGCCATCAGCGCCGCGAGATAGGTCGGCGCCTCGACGGCGATCGTGTCGCCGGGATCGATCAGCGCCTGGCACATCAGCGTGATGCATTCCATCCCGCCGCTGGTCACGATCAGCTCGCCGGGCTGCGGGCGGCGACCCTGCAGCTCCTCCTGGCGGTCGACCAGGTACTCGCGGACGCTCGCGATGCCTTCGCAGGGCGTGTACTGCAGTGCGACGGCGGCGTCGTCGCGCATGAGTCGCCCGGCGATCTCGTCGAGCTCGTCGGTCGGAAACGTCGCCGGGTTGGGGAAGCCGCCCGTCATGGACAGCACCCCGGGCGGACTTCCGGCGAGGATCGCGGCCAGCTCGTCGCCGCCGGCCAGCTGCGTTCTGCGCGCGAAAGCGTGTGCGAAGTCAGGCATCGACCCGGAAGGCCAGCGCGCTGGTCTCGCCGCGGTCGAGCGCCGCGATGTGCTCGTCGTGGTTGGTCAGGGCGTGCAGACTCTCGCCGCCGGCCTGCGCTGCAAGGATCGCGCGCTCGCTGCGCCCGATCGTCTCCGCGGTCTCCAGCGCGGCCGCGATCCGTTCGGGCGGGGCGATCAGCACGCCGTCGTCGTCGCCGAACACGATGTCGCCCGGGGACACCGTGACCTCCGCGCAGGTGATCGTCGCCCCGAGCGCAGCCCGAGACACGGTGGTGCCCGATCGCGGCGTCGTGCCACGCGCGAAGACCGGCAGCCCGATGCTACGCAGGCCCCGTAGGTCGCGGCAGTAGCCGTCGGTGACGATCCCCGCAAGCCCACGCCCGCGCGCCTCGGTAGCGAAGAGCTCGCCGAAGACGGCAGCTGACCCTCCGTTCGCCGCAATCACGATCACATCGCCAGGCGAGGCTTCGGCGAGCGCGCTCATCACCGGCAGATGGTCATCCTCGGCGACGACGGTGAACGCCGGCCCGGCCATGCGCACGTCGGCAATCATCGCCCGCACCGCGGGATCGACAACGGGCAGAGTCTTGTCCGCGTCCGACAGTGCGGACACGTCGACCTGCAGCAGCCGCTCTGTCAACTCCACGGACTGAGCGTGTCATACCCGAGGCCCCGTCCGCGCGAACGCCCTGGGCCGCGCAGAAGGGCCCCGCCGAGAGGCGGGGCCCTTCCCTTCGCCGTCCGTGAGCGGCGCGGTCTAGTTGAACGCGTACTCCTCGTAGTCGTTGACGTTCTCCTTGGTGACCGTCGCGGCGGGCACGATCACCTGGCGCGGCACCTCCGGCGGCACGAGCTCGGAGAAGCCCTCGCCGAGCGCGATCAGCCGTGCCATGTTCACCGCTGAGGCGGCCATGCTCGGGTTGTAGAGGAAGGTGGCGCGGTAGAGGCCGCCCTCCTCGATCTGCGCCATGGCGTCCTCGGAGCCGCCGACGCCCGTGAGGAACATCTCGTCCTCCCGGCCGGCGTTGCGGATCGCCTGCACGACGCCCTGGGCCATGTCGTCGTCGTGGGTGTAGACGGCGTCGATCTGGTCCTGGGCCTGGAGGATGTTCTCCATCACCTTCAGGCCGGTGTCGGGATTGAAGTCGCCCGGCTGCTTGGCGACGATCTCGATCCCGCCGTCAGGGCAGACCTTCTTCAACTGGTCGGTGAAGCCCTTCGAGCGCTCCTCGGTCACCGAGATCCCGGCCAGGCCCTGGATCTCCACGACGTTCCCCTCGCAGTTGAGCTCCTCGCCGATGTAGTCGGCTGCACCCACTCCGATCTGGTAGTTGTCGCCGAGGATGGTCGCGGTGGCCGCGTCGGGCGCCGAGAAGAGGCGGTCGACGTTGATCACCGGGATCCCTGCGTTCTCCGCCTTCTGGGCGACCGGCGTGAGAGCCTCGCCGTCCTGGGGCAGCACCACGAGCGCGTCGGGCTTGTCCGAGATCACCTGCTCGATCTGCTGCGCCTGCGAGTCCGAGTCGGCGGCTTCGAGCAACCGGAAGTCGACGTCGTCGTACTGGCTTGCCGCCTCCTCGGCGTTCTTCGAGATGGCACCGAGCCAGCCGTGGTCGGTCGGCGGCACGCTCGCGACGATCGTCACCGGCCCCTTGTCGCCGCCGGAGGCGGGCGTGCCGCTCTCCTGCGTGCTGGTCTCGCCGGCGTCCGCGCTGCCGCCGTCGTCGTCGTCGTCGCCGCACGCCGCCGCCCCGAGAGCCAGTAGGGCGGCCGCCACCATCGCAATCAACAGTCGCTGTAGCGACATAGTTCCTCCTTCTTGTGGTGTTTGCCTTGTCACAGCCGCGCCTCTGGGCGCTGGAGCAGGACCGCCCCGAGGACGATCGCTCCCTTCACGACCTGCTGGACCTCCGTCGAGAGGTCGAGCTGGGTCATCAAGCTGAAGATGAGTGCGAACGTGAGGACCCCGAGGAAGGTGCCCACGATGCTGGCCCGACCGCCGGCGAGGCTGGTGCCGCCGATCACGACGGCGCCGATCGCGTCGAGCTCGTAGAGGTTGCCGCTCACGGGCGAGGCGCTACCGAGGCGCGCGCAGAGCAGCACAGCGGCGATGCCCACCAGCACGCCCATCAGCACGTAGACGGTGAAGATCGTGCGCCGAACGGGCACTCCGGCGATCTTGGCCGCCTGGCGGTTGCCGCCGACCGCCACGACGAAGCGTCCGTAGCGCGTGCGGTTGAGCAGCACCCAGGCGCCGACCGTGATCCCGAGGAAGACGTAGACGGAGACCGGGATGCCAAGGATGCGCCCGGTGCCGAACCAGAGCAGCGAGAAGACCGCGGGGTCGCCGAACGAGCCGCCGTTCAGGTCGAGCAGGCTCACGGGCAGCTTGTCGTTCAGGAGCAGGGCTATGCCCCTGGCTATCGAGAACATCGCAAGCGTTGCGATGAACGGCACCACGCGGCCGTACGAGATCGAGATCGCGTTGAACGTGCCGAGCAGCGTCGCGAAGCCGACCGCGCCCACGATGAAGAGGAGCGTGGATCCCTCGGGGTCGACCAGGATGCCGCCGAACATGCCTGCCGCGGCGAGCACGGAGCCGACCGACAGGTCGATCCCCGACGTTGCGATCACGAAGGTCATGCCCATCGCGAGCACCCCGACGACGCTCGCCTGCGTGAGCATGTTGCGGACGTTGTCCCAGGTCGGGAAGCTGTCCGGCTTGAGGATCGCGCCGGCCACGAACAGCAGCACGACCACGATCACAAGCGCGTATTCCTGGAGCGCGAAGCCCCCGAAGCGCCGCTGCGCCCCGCTGCCCTCGATCGCCGCTGCGGGCGCCCCACCCTCTCCCACCGTCATCTGACCTCCTCAACGAAGTCCGCTGAATGCGTTGGCGCGACGGCGTGGCGCAGCAGCTCCCGCTCGCTCGCCTTCGCGCCCTCGATCTCGAAAACCAGCTCGCCCTCGCGCATCACGAGGATGCGGCTGCAGATGCCGATCAGCTCCTCGAGCTCGGACGAGACCACGAGCACCGCGAGCCCTTCCTTGGCGAGGTCGGTGATCACTCGGTAGAGCTCCGCCTTGGTCGCCACGTCCACGCCGCGGGTCGGCTCGTCGAGCAGCAGCACGCGGCAGTGGCGCAGGAGCCAGCGGGCGAGCACGACCTTCTGCTGGTTTCCGCCCGAGAGGTCGCCGACCCTGCGGTCGGGGTCGTCGGGCACGGTCTTCAGGGCGCGCAGGTGCTCCGCGGCGGCCGAGCGCTCGGCGCGCACGTTCAGGAGGCCGCGCTGGAAGCGCCCGAGGTCCGCGAGGCTGACGTTCTTGGTGAGGCTCCAGTCGAGCAGCAGGCCCTGCGACTTGCGGTCCTCCGGGGCGAAGCCGAGGCCCGCGGCGATCGCGCGGTCGGGCCGGTTCGGCGGCAGGCGCTCTCCGTCGACGTACACCTCACCGGCGTCCGGCTGGTCGAGGCCGTAGATCAGCCGCAGGAGCTCCGTGCGCCCGGCGCCCACGAGGCCCCCGAGCCCCACCACCTCGCCGGCTCGCAACTGGAGGCTCACCGAGCGCACCTCCGGCAGGCGGCGGAGCTCACGCACGTCGAGCACCACGTCGCCGTGGCCCGTCGGCCGCTCGGGATAGAGCCGCTCCACGGCCTGGCCGACCATCAGCTCGACAAGCCTGTCGGTGGGCTCGGAGGCCGGCAGGCCGGTGGCGGCGGTGCGACCGTCGCTGAGCACCGTCACGCGATCGCCGATGCGCCGGATCTCGTCGAGGCGGTGGGTGATGTAGATCACCGCCACCCCGTCGGCGGTCAGTCGCCTCACCACCTCGAACAAGGTCTCGACCTCGCCGTCGTCGAGGATCGCCGAGGGCTCGTCCATGATCAGGACCCGCAGGTCGCGGGACAGGGCGCGAGCGATCGAGACGACCTGCTGCGCCGCCGGACGCAGCGAGCGGATCTTCGCGCGCGGGGCGATGCCCTCGTGGCCGAGCCGGCCGAGCAGCGCCGTCGTCTCACTGCTCATCCGGTCGAGGTCGAGCAGCGGCCCGCGCCGCGGCTCGTGCGCGAGGAAGACGCTCTGCGCGACCGTGAGGTCGTCGACGAGGTCGAGCTCTTGGTAGATCGTGGCAACGCCCCGGCCGAGCGAGGCGGCGGGGTCACCGACCGGCAGCGGCTCGCCCTCGAGGAAGATCTCGCCCTCGGTCGGCTCAACCACGCCGGACACGCACTTGATGAGTGTCGACTTGCCCGCCCCGTTCGGACCGAGCAGGCAGTGCACCTCCCCGGCGCGCACGTCGAAGTCCACGCCCTTCAGCGCCTTGACGCCGGGGAACTCCTTCACGAGGCCTCGCACCTCGAGCGTGGGGGACGCCGTCGAGCTCTCCATCAGCCCACCACCAGCGGTCGCAGGTTCCGATGCGCGATCTCGAGGCCCTGCTCGACCTTCTCCGGGCTTCCGCCCCATACCGGGTCCTCGTGCTCCACGGAGAGCACGCCGTCGAAGCCGCCTTCGTAGAGCGCATCGAGATAGTGCGGGAAGTCGACCTGCCCGAGCCCGGGTAGGCGATACCGCCACCAGCCCATGTCCCAAGGGTCCGCGTCGCGCGTCGCGGTGCGCCCGAAGAAGCCGAAGCGGTTGCGCTGGTCGGCGAACACCTCGGCGTCCTTGGCGTGCGCGTGGGCCACCTTGTCGACGTAGGGCCTGAGCGCCGCCACCGGGTCGATGCCGAGCCACAGCAGGTGGGAGGGGTCGTAGTTGAGCCAGAGCCCCAGCTCGAACATCCACTCCCAGAGCTCGGGCGAGTAGGCGAGGTTCCCCGGGTAGCCGTCCGGGTGCCAGCCCTCCATCACGCAGTTCTCGATCATCAGCCGCACTCCGCGCTCGCCGGCGTAGTCGACGAGCGGCGGGAACACGCGCTCGGCCTCGCGGAGGTTCTCGCTGACGCTCTTCCCGGGGTCGCGCCCGATGAAGGTGCCCACCGGCACGCTGCCGAGCTCCGCCGCGGCGTCGATGCAGGCCCGCAGGTGTGCGAGGTAGGACTCGCGCAGGGCCGGGTCGGGATCCAGGTTGTTGTCGTAGTACGCGAGCGCGGAGAGCGTGAGTCCGTTGCCCTCCAGCGCGCCCCGCACGCGATCCGCCTCGGCCGCGTCGAATGCGTCGGCCGCCACGTGGGAGGCCGTGAATGGCCGGTCGCCTATCGACGGCCAGGCCGCCAGCTCGAGGGCCTCATAGCCGTGCGCCCCGGCCCAGGCGGCGATCTCCTCGAGCGGCCGCTCCGGCATGCAGGCGCTGAGGAAGCCGAGCTTCACGGGCCCGCCTCGGTCAGCTCGGGGGTCGCGACCTGGGTCCAGGCGCCGTCGCGGGCTGACGCCAGCACCGCCTCGGTGATCTGGACGGCGCGACGACCGTCGGCGAAGCCCGGCAGGCCCTCCGGCGCCTCCTCGCCACGGATCGTGGCGTACGCGTCGGCGACGAGGGCGCCGAAGCAGTCGGCGTAGCCCTGGGGATGGCCGGCGGGCAGTGTCGCGAGGCGCGCCGCGTCGGGGGACAGGGCCGCGCTGTCGCGCGCTGTCAGGCCGATCCCGTCGCGACGCCCGACCCAGAGCAGCTCCGGCATCTCCTGGTCGAAGGCGAGCGCCTCCTCGGAGCCGTCGAGCTCGATCCAGAGGCGGTTCTTGCGGCCGGGCGAGACCTGACTCACCACCACCGAGCCGAGCGCGCCACGATCGGTCTCGAAGTGGACCAGGGCCGCGTCCTCGGTCTCCACGCCCCGTGGTGTTCCACCGCCGTCGCCCTGTTCGAACGCCGGACGGCCCGCGGCGCGCGCGCGCTCGGGAACCACCGTCGCGGTCCGCGCCGAGAGGCGCGCGATCCGATGACCCGAGATGAACTCCGCCAGGTCGCACCAATGCGAGCCGATGTCGGCGAACGCGCGTGAGGGGCCACCCAACTCATGCTCGACACGCCAGTTGTCGTCAGCAGGCCTCGAGAGCCAGTCCTGGAGGTAGGTGCCGTGCAGCAGCCGCAGGTCGCCGCACCGGCCGCCTCGAAGGCGGTCGCGAGCCTCGCGCACCATCGGGTAGTAGCGGTAGACGAACGGGACCGCGTTTCCCAGGCCGGTCGAGTCCGCGAGCTCCACGAGCTCACGTGCGCCGCTGTCATCGAGCGCGAGCGGCTTCTCGCAGATCACGTGCTTGCCGGCTTCGAGCGCGGCGCGGGCGAGCGGCACGTGCAGGTGGTTCGGCGTGCAGATGTGGACCACGTCGACATCCGTGGAGTCGACGAGCGCCTCGGCGGTGTCGAACGCGCGCTCGCCGTGGAGGCGGGACGCCGCGGCGCGCGCACTCTCGGGTGAGGAGGCCGCCACGCCGGTCACGCGAGCGCCCGCGAGAACCGCCGAGCGGGCGTGGACCGCTCCGATGAAGCCTGTCCCGATGATGCCGGCGCGTAGGACTCCACGCATGGGCCGGGACTCTTCCATGCTTTTGCTGCTTGTCAAGCAAAAGTCTCGCGATTGAAGCGGCATTAATCGCATCCTTAGCGGCTGGCGAAAAGCAAAAGAGCCTTGCCAGCCGTGCTTTACTCATGTCGTTGGCTGCCACGGACAGTGACCCAACGATGCGCTCGCCCGCCGGGGATGCGGCGACGGCGGGCGCGGTCCTACGGATGATCCGCGATGCGGGCACGTTGACCCGTGCCGAGCTGGCGCGCCGAAGCGGCCTCGCCCGCTCCACCGTCGCGCAGCGGATCGACGTTCTCCTCAAGCATGAGCTGATCCTCGAGGCCGGGGGCCAGAACTCGACCGGCGGGCGTCCACCCACGTCTCTGGCCTTCAACGACGGCTCCGGGGTGGTGCTCTGTGCGGACCTCGGCGCGACCCACTCCCGCCTCGCGGTCAGCGACCTCGGCAGTGCGCCGCTCGGCGAGGTCGTGATCGACCTCGACATCGGGACGGGTCCGGACGCGGTGCTCGGCATCGTGCACGAGACCTTCGGCCGGCTGCTCGCCGATGTCGGCCGCCGTGTCGAGCAGGTTCGAGGCATCGGCGTCGGGGTGCCGGGACCGGTGGCATTCGACCGGGGCGAGCCGACGAGCCCCCCGATCATGCCGGGCTGGGACGGCTTCTCGATACCGGACTGGTTCGCCGGCCGCTACGACGCGCCCGTGCTCGTGGACAACGACGTGAACATCATGGCGCTTGGGGAGCACTGGACTCACTGGCGCGACCGCGCCCATCTGCTCTTCATCAAGGTGGGAACGGGCATCGGCTGCGGCATCGTCGCGGAGGGGCACATACACCGCGGCGCCAAGGGCGCAGCAGGCGACATCGGCCACATCCGCCTCGCCGGCCACGACGTGGTGTGCCGCTGCGGCAACGTCGGCTGCCTCGAGGCGGTGTCCGGCGGAGGCGCCCTTGCCCGTCGGCTCTCAGACGAAGGCATCGAAGCGAATACCAGCCGCGACGTCGCGCGCCTCGTGAAGGCCGGCAACGGGGCCGCCACCCGACTCGTCCGCGAGGCCGGCCGCAACCTCGGCGACGTTCTGGCGGGGTGCGTGAACTTCTTCAACCCAGAGGTGATCGTGATCGGCGGCGACGTCGGCCAGGCCTCTCAGCAGCTCCTGGCCGGCGTGCGCGAGGTGACCTTCCAGCGCTCCCTGCCGCTGGCGACCGAGGAGCTGCGCGTCGTCCCAAGCCAACTGGGCGACAGGGCGGGCGTGATCGGCGCGGCGATCATGATGATCGAGCACGTGCTGTCCCCCGACGCGATCGACCGGGCGATTCGCCGCGGCGTGGCCGCCTAGGTGGGCGGCGGATCAGCCGCCCGACTCCCGTCGCCGCCAGCAGCGCTCCGGCGAGCCAGGCGATCCAGGCCGGTGAGCCCTCGCCGGCCGGGTCCGTGGCCGGCCTCGCGGCCGGCGGCGGCTCCACCACCTCGTCCACGCGGGCCTCGGGGAGCGCGGCATCCGGGCCCACGTCGGGCAGGGTGCGCGCCGGCCGGGGCCGGATGCCCGCGGTGAGCTGGGCGTAGGCCCTGGCCGACTCGCGCGACATGGTCATCCAGGTCCCGTCCTCGCCGCGCATCAGGCGCGCCCGCGGCAGGGCCGCGACCGCGTAACGCTGGGCGAACCGCTCGCGGTCGGCCGCAGCCAGCGCGTTCGGATCGCGGACGGTGAGGTGACCGTCGTGCGATACCAGGGCAGGCCGCGCTCGGGGCCCGAAGCCGCGGTCCGCCGGCGCCGAGGTCCAGGGCCAGCTCGTCGTCGGTGACCCTCACGCAGTCCTGGGCGCCGCAGACCTTGGCGGCCGACACGCCCTTGGCCGCCGCGCCGGCCGGCATGAGGAGGGCGGCGAGGATTACGAGGAGCGAAACACGCTCGCGTCTTCCCATGCTCATGACTACAAGCGCGGCGCCCATGTGGTTCCCTAGTAGGGAGACCGATGGCCCTCCTCGAGTTCGACGAGAAGCTGGCGGAGCAGATGGAGGTCGTCTACCGGTCGCGGGACATCCTGCGCCGGCGTCGGCTCGTCTACGAGGCCCTCGACGCGTCCGAGGGCGACCGCGTGCTGGACGCCGGCTGCGGTCCGGGGTTCTACGCCGCCGAGCTCCTCGAGCGGGTCGGCGAGCGGGGGTCCGTGGTCGGCCTCGACCGGAGCGAGCAGATGCTCGCCGTGGCGGCCCACCGCTGCGGCGACGCGCCCAACGTGACCTTCGAGCGAGCCGAGGTGACTTCCCTCCCGGTCGAGGACGAGAGCTTCGACCGCGCGCTATCGGTTCAGGTGCTCGAGTACGTGCCCGAGGTCGACACCGCCATCGCCGAGCTTCGCCGGGCGCTGCGCCCGGGTGGACGCGTGGTGATCTGGGACGTGGACTGGCGGACGCTGTCCTGGCACTCGGAGGACCCGGAGCGCATGCGGCTCGTGCTCGCCGCCTGGGACGAGCACCTCACTCATCCCTCGCTCCCACTCACGCTCGCCGCGCGGATGCGCGCGGCCGGCTTCGAGGACGTGAGGATGGAGGCGCACGCGTTCGCGAGCGCCGAGCTGAGCGGCGACGCCTACGGCAGCGCGCTGCTGCCGCTCATGCAGGATTACGTGGCCGGCGTGGAGCGGATCGGCGAAGAGACCGCCCGCGCCTGGGTCGCCGAGCAGCACGAGCTCCAGGAACGCGGGCGGTTCTTCTTCGCCTGCACGCAGTTCTGCTTCACAGGCGTGCGAGCGGCCTGACCGCTCGGAGGGGTTCTACCTGCGGCAGCTGGCCGACGCGATGTCGGTCAGGCTGCCATCCGTCATGACGTTCGTGACCTTCATCTTCCAGCTCTTCTTGCAGCCGGTGGAGGCCACCACGCCCATGCTGCGGCCCTTCACGTTGGTCTTGCCCTCGAGGGTGAAGGTGAGCGTCTTGATCGAGCTGCGCACGCCGAGGGCGGGCTGCTGGATGTTGGCCGGGATCGCGACGTCGATGAGGCCCTTCTTCGAGACCTTGCCCTCGATCATGGTCTGGATCGGCACGGGCACCGTCGCATCGAGGTAGAGGCCGAGGTTGCCGGCGCTCGTCACGACCGCGGTCACGTCGATCTCCTCGACGAGGGCGCCATTGCCGGCGAGAGCGGTCACGTGGCCCTTGCCGACGATCGCGCCCTTCGGGCACGACTTCAGGGAGCGCTCGCGGTTCACGCGGTTCACGTCGCAGCGCTGCTTCTTCGGCCACGCCTTGCCGTTCCAGGCGATGCCGGAGGGAAGCTGAACCTTCAGGCGCGTGGTGGTCGAGGGCATGCCGGTGCCGCTCTTGGTACCGCCCTCCATTCGAAGGGTCAGCTTGAGCGGCTTCGGGCTCTTCGCCGTCCCGGCCTTGGCCGGAGTGACCTTGAGGGTCGTGTCGAGTGTCGAGTCCGCGATGTCGGCCATCGCCGGGCCGGCGAGGGAGAGAGTCAGTACGCCCGCGAGGGCGCACCCGGTCAGGGTCTTCTTCAGCATCAGGTTCTCCAGGGGTTCAAGGGGAACTGCTCTCGCGCAAAGGTTTATCGAGCAGACCTAAGGGCCGGTTAAGGAGTGCGCGCGCGGCTGCCGATCTCCCCTGGGATGAGCGTCAACGACCTCGCCCTCGTCCAGGGCATGCACGACACGAAGCTGGCGCTGCGACGGTGGAACCGTGATCCGCTGTCCGCGCTGGGGCCGTGGCTGGCGCTCAGCGCGCTGATCGCCGTCACCCTGCTGCTCGCGATCTACGGGGTGGCAAAGGTCTCGACGCCGGACCCCTCCCCGTACGTGATCCCGGGCTACACCGAGCGTGCCGGCCTGTCCGACTACCTCCACGTCCTGTACCGGAACTCGCTCGTACTGGCGCTTCACGCGATGGCGTGCGTGGCGGGCTTCATGGCCGGCAGCTCCCTTCCCTTGCTGGCCGAGCAGCGGAGCGGACTGTCGCGCTGGGTACACGAGCAGGCCGGACCGCTCGCGATCGCGTTCGTGGTCTGCGCGACGCTCTTCTCGCTCACCACGCAGGCGTACATCATCGGCGGCACGGCGTCGTCGATCGCGGCGCAGCTCGGAACGACTCCCGGTCCCCTGCTGCTGGCGCTCTCCACCCACGCGCTGCCCGAGCTGGTGGCCCTGTTCCTCCCGCTCGCCGCCTGGATCGTGGCGAGCCGCGCCGACGACTGGCAGGACCTGCTGGCCGCGACCTTCGTGACCGTGGCCGTGGCGGTGCCGGTGCTGCTGGCCGCGGCGGCGGTCGAGATCTGGGTCTCGCCGCACCTGCTCGGCCTCGTGGCCGCGTAGCGCCGTCCCGGAACGCAAGCGGGGCGGCCCGAAGGCCGCCCCGCTGAAAGGCGAACGTCTGGAACGGCGGTCAGGCCGCTAGCAGGCCACCTGCTTGTTCGCGGTGAACTTCTGGCCCGTCTCGTCGACGAACTCGACGCGCACCGAGCGCTTGCCCTTGCAGCCGATCTCCGAGTAAATGCCGACGGTACGTTGAACGCCCTTGATCATCATCTTCGCGGTCTTGCGCTCGACCACCGAGGTCGTGTCGACGACGGCATTGTCGAGCCCGGCCGGGTGGGCGAGGTTGTCCGGCACACTGAAGCGGAGCTCCGACGTCTTGACGCCGTCGAGCTTCACCGTGGTGAACGGAGCCTTGATCGCCGTGTGCACCGAGAGCGGGCAGGTCGGCGGATCGCCGTCCAGGCGAATCGAAAAGCCGCCGTTCTTGCCGCCATCAGAGATGTTGTAGAGCGTCAGCTTGAGCTGGCACGGGAGCTTCGCGGTCAGGTCCTGGCGTGGGCCGGTGTTGTTGGTCACCGTGCCGCCGCCAAGCCGGGCCTTCGAGCACTTCGACGAGACGGTCGCGTCGTCCGTGTCGGTGAACTTGCACGCGTTGAAGGGCTTCGGGTACGCGAACAGTCCCTCGGCCGCGATCCGGTACTGGCGGATCGGGCTGGGGCGGTTGGCCGGATTGCTATCGCTGACCTCGTAGCCGAACGCGAACTTCGCCGGCAGCGGCTTCGCGGGCGTGCCCTTGCCCTTGGGCGTGATGGTGGCGATGTCCACCTCGTACACGTTGGCCGCGTACGCGGTCGCAACCGCTGCGAGAACCGCCACAGCGGTCACAGCGGCGATCAAACGCTTTCGCATTCCTCCTCCTAGAGGGTCAAACGGGGTACGGGAAAGTGAGTCTTCCTCCCGCGCGAGTCCCCTCGATCGAGGCAAGGCCACAGGCCCCCGGCGGGCGAATCCACCCTACAACACGTTCCGGCCCAAATGTTGCGGCATCCTTCGATCGATGCGGCCGCCGGTGCAAGCCGAGATCTACGCGCCCGAGTTCCCGCCGGGCGGGGAATGGCTGAACGTCGCCTTCCTGCGCATGAACACGTTGATGGGACGGGGCCCGGTGCTGGTCGAGTTCTGGGACTTCGCGCGCGTCAACTCGCTGAGGACGCTCCCCTACGTGAAGCGCTGGCACGAGCGCTACTCGGCGGCCGGCCTGCGCGTGATCGGCGTCCACTCGCCGGGCTACTCGTTCGGGCGCGATCGCGACACCGTGGCGCGCGCGGTCGAGCGCCTGGCGATCCCCTATGCCGTGCTGCTCGACCCGGAGCTCGACACCTGGCGGCTGTACGGGAACAAGGGCTGGCCGGGCCGCTACCTGTTCGACCGCACCGGCAAGTTGGCGCTCATCCACTACGGCGAGGGCGAGTACGAGGACACCGAGCGGGCGATCGGCGAGTGCCTCGAGCTCGATGTCGAGCCGCTGCCCCCGCTGCGGCCCGAGGACGCCTCCGGGCTGTTGCTCGAGCCGCAGACGGCGGACATCGCGCTTCCGGCCGATCGCGAGCGGCTCGAGCTGGTGCGCGACTGGACCGCCGGCGAGGACTGGCTCGAGGCCGCCGACTCGGGCGCGGCCGCGAGCTTCAACTACCGCGCGGGCGGCGCCTATGCGGTGCTGTCGGGCAACGAGGTCGAGGCGGGCCTGCACGAGTGCGACGGGCGCGTGACCGCGCAGTCGCCCGGCCTGCGGCTGCACGGCGTGCAGTTCACGCCTATCCCACCGTCGGGAGCGAGCGCTCCGCCAGCGCCTTCCTGATCTCCTTGGGGAGCATGAAGCGCACGTCCTCCTGGACGACCTCGAACTCCGAGACCTCGCTGGTGCCGCGCTCGCGGAAGAACTCGACCAGGCGCTGCACGAGCTCCTCGGGAGCACTGGCGCCGGACGAGATCCCCACAACTCGCTTGCCGTCGAGCCACTCCTCCTCGACCTGCTGCTCGTTGTCGATCAGGTAGGAGTCGGCTCCGTGGTCGCGGGCGACCTCGACGAGCCGGTTGGAGTTCGACGAGTTGCGTGAGCCGATCACGAGCACGAGGTCGCACTCGCGCGCCATCTGGCGGACCGCCATCTGGCGGTTCGTCGTGGCGTAGCAGATGTCGTCCGACTTCGGCCCGGTGATGTTCGGGAAGCGCTCGCGCAGCCGGCGGATGATGCGATCCGTCTCGTCGACGCTGAGGGTGGTCTGCGTGAGGTAGGCCACGCGGTCCGGGTCGTCCAGCACGAGCGCGTCCACGTCGTCTTCGGTCTCCACGAGCACGAAGGAGTCCGGGGCCTCGCCCATCGTGCCCTCGACCTCCTCGTGCCCCTCGTGTCCGATCAGGACGATCGTGTAGCCCGCGGCGGCGAACTTCTTCGCCTCGACGTGGACCTTTGTCACGAGCGGGCAGGTGGCGTCGATCGTCTTCAGGTCGCGCTGCTCGGCGTTGGCGTGCACCGTGGGCGACACCCCGTGGGCGGAGAAGACGACCGTCTGGCCCTCCGGCACCTCGGTCTCCTCCTCGACGAAGATCGCGCCGCGCTCGCGGAGCTGCTCGACCACGTGCTTGTTGTGGACGATCTCCTTGCGGACGTACACGGGCGCGCCGTAGAGCTCGAGAGCGCGCTCCACGGTCTGCACGGCGCGGTCCACGCCCGCGCAGTAGCCGCGCGGCGCGGCGAGGAGCAGCCTGTCGGGGGCGGCGGCCATCGAGGCCTAGGCTAGCGAGGCCGCCGCCCGCGACCTGTCACCTGTTCAGCCTCAGTAGAGCGCGCGGATCGCGTCCTGGTCGAGCGAGCCGAGCGCGCAGCGCGCGCCCAGGTAGCTCGGATACATGACCGAAGCGGTGCTCGACGCGTGCCCGAGGCCGGCCACGTGGCCGTTCTCGTGCAGCAGCACGGTCTGGACGTCGAAGCTGCCCGGCACGTTCGTGCAGCCCGTGTTCCAGGGCACGCCGTTGTTGAGCGCCATGTCCGCCTCGTCCTGGCCGCCCGTGGTCGACCAGGTCACGCCGAGGATGTTGCCCCCGAGGCTCGCCCAGCCCACGTCGTTGAAGCCGTCGAGCACCTGAGGGCCGGGGCACTCGCGCACGATCGACGGGCAGCGGGTGGTGGTGCCACCGAAGCTCATCCGGAAGCGCGAGCCCGCACGCTGCTCCAGGTCGACTGGGTGGCGGTGAGGTCGGACTGTGCGGACGACCGCCTCACCCGCGCCGTTGTAGTTCTGCACGACCGGCAGCACGTCCCACACGAGCCCGGTGAAGGTCGGACCGCCGGGTACGGGCGCGGCCCGCCACCGCCGCCGCCGCGGGGCGGCTTGGGGCCGCTGGGGGCGGCTTGGGGCGCGCGCCCTGCTCGGCGAGGGCCTGGTCGGTGGCCTCGCGGGCCGACTGGCCGCGCGGCACTTGGACGAAGACCTCGACCTGCACGTCGTTGCCGTTCACGTGGGCTGTGCCGATCGCCGACGCCGTGCGGGGAGCGGCGCTGGCCGGCGCGGCCGCGAGGCCGGCCACCGACAGGACGGTGAGCGCTGCGATGACGACTCTTCGAGACATGCTCGCGCGGTACCCGGGCCCGGCCGAAGCTATGCGCCCGGTCAGAGCCCACGCACGAGCTCGAGCACCGCCTCGCCCACGGCGTCGACGCTCTGCTCGGACACCGCCGAGAGGTCGTCGCAGGTGCGATGAAAGCAGTCGAACTCGAAGTCGATCAGGTCGATCGACGGCACGCCCTGCTCGAGAAACGGCAGGTGGTCGTCCTGGATGGCGCCGGCCGTGCCCGCCGGGAACACCTTGCGGACGCCGACCCGTGCCGCCGCCTGGCGCAGCCGCCGCCACAGGCCCGGCCGCGAGTAGCCCTCGCGCGGGATCTCGAGCCGCTTGTCGCCCACGAAGTCGAGCAGCACCATCGCGCGGGCGTCGCGGTAGCGACGGGCAGCCACCTTGCTGCCGCGCAGCCCACGCTGGTAGAAGCGCTCGCTGCCGGGGCCGGGCGCCTCCTCTCCGTCGAACAGGATGAAGTGGATGGTGTGGCGCGGGCGCTCGACCGTGCGGGCGAGCTCGGTGACCACTGCCGTGCCCGAGGCGGCGTCGTTGGCGCCCACGAAGCCGTCGATCTCCTTGGTGTCGTAATGGGCGCCTACGACGATGTAGCCGCGCTCGCGGCCGGGGACCGTCCCCACGACGTTGCGCAGGCCGCCCGGCACGCGCTCGAAGCGACCGCGCGGCAGCAGGTCGCGAAGCCGGAGCGCGAGCTTCCGCGAGGTGGCCGAGCCGGCCGGACGGGGTCCCATCTCGACCTGCTCGCGCAGCAACGCGAACGCGGCGGCGCCGTCGAAGCGGTCGGCGGTCGCGCGCGGCGCCGCGCCGCCCGCTTCGTCGTCGTCGACGAACGGCAGGTTGTCCGTCGCCACAAGGGCGACGAGCACCAGACCGAGTGCGACTTGGACCCCAAGCACGATTACCAGCAGCTTCACACACGCGATTGTCGCGGGTAGGCTGCCCGGCGTGGCGCAGCAGGCTCACAAGGACCGTCTGACGGCGATCGACGCCTCCTTCCTCCACCAGGAGAAGCAGGCCTCGCACATGCACGTGGGAGCGCTGGTGATCTTCGACGGGCCGGCGCCCGGACGCGAAGACCTGGCCGCGCATATCGAGGCGCGCCTGCGCCTGGTGCCGCGCTACCGCCAGAAGCTCGCCTTTCCGCGACTCGAGATGGGACGCCCGTTCTGGGTCGACGACCCGAGCTTCAACCTCGACTACCACGTGCGCCACACCGCGCTGCCGAAGCCGGGCTCGGACGACCAGCTGCGCCAGCTCGTCGGGCGCATCTTCTCCCAGCGTCTCGACCGCTCGAAGCCGCTCTGGGAGCTGTGGCTGGCGCAGGGGCTCGAGGGCGGCCGCTTCGCGCTCATCTCGAAGACCCATCATGCGCTCGTGGACGGCGTCGCCGGGGTCGACATCGCCACGGTGCTCTTCGACCTTCAGCCGACGCCCGCCGGGCCCGAGGGCGACGACCGCTGGTCGCCCGCGCCCGAGCCGTCGGACGCCGACCTCGTGGCCGAGGGGATCAAGGGGCTCGTTCGGACGCCGTTCGACCTCGCGGGACGCGCACTCGGCGCGGCGGGGCGGCCCGGCCGCACGCTCGGGCAGCTGCGCGAGGCGGCCGAGGGTGTCGGCGAGGTGGTGTGGGCCGGGCTGAACCCAGCCCCGGACGTGCCCCTGAACGTCGAGATCGGACCGCACCGGCGCATCTGGTGGGTGCAGAGCCGGCTGGCCGACTTCAAGGAGGTCAAGGACGCGCTCGGCGGCACGGTGAACGACGCCGTGCTCGCCGTCGTGGCCGGCGCGCTCGGACGCTGGCTGACCACGCGCGGCGTGCGGACCCAGGGCATGGAGCTGCGCGCGCTCGTGCCGGTCTCGATCCGCGCGCAGGACGAGCACGGGACACTCGGCAACCGGATCGCCGCCATGCGCGGCCCGCTGCCCGTGTACGCGGACGACCCGGTAGAGCGGCTCGCGATCGTGCGAGAGGGGATGGGCCACCTCAAGGAGTCCAAGCAGGCACTCGGGGCCGAGGTGATCGCCGGCCTT
This sequence comes from uncultured Thermoleophilaceae bacterium, assembly GCA_963812415.1. Classification (GTDB taxonomy): domain Bacteria; phylum Actinomycetota; class Thermoleophilia; order Solirubrobacterales; family Thermoleophilaceae; genus JACVRW01. The sequence goes on from CAWEVH010000035.1 coordinate 44,838, forward strand.
CAGGACTTCGCCCCGCCCACGCTGCTCGCTCAGGCCTCGCGGCTCAACTTCTCCACCCGCCTCTTCAACCTGATCGTGACCAACGTGCCGGGCCCGCAGTTCCCGCTCTACCTGCTCGGCCGCGAGATGGAGGAGATCGTCCCGATCGCCTTCCTTCCCGAGAACCACGCCCTCGCGATCGCGATCATGAGCTACAACGGCAAGGTCGACTTCGGGCTGCTCGGCGACTACGACGCCATGCCCGACCTCGAGGACTTCGGCGGCTACCTCGAGGAGTCGCTCGAGGAGCTGCTCGCCGCGGCGCGCGAGCGAAGCGCGTCGACGGCGCGCTCGAACGGCAGCAAGAAGTCCGGCACGCCCGGCTCGGCGCAGAAGAAGACTCCGGCCGGATAGGCGACCGAGCCGTGAGCGAGGAACGAGCCCAGGCGAACGGGATCGAGCTCGTCTACGAGACGATCGGCGATCCCGACGACGCACCGCTCCTGCTCGTGATGGGCCTGGGGATGCAGCTGATCCACTGGGACAGGGAGCTGTGCGAGGCGATCGCGGAGCGCGGCTTCCGGGTGATCCGCTTCGACAACCGCGACACCGGCCTGTCGACGAAGATCGACGCGCCCGTGCCGCCGCTGCTGCGCATGATGACGGGGGTCCGGGTGCGTGCCCCCTACCTGCTGGACGACATGGCCGACGACACGTTCGGCCTGCTCGACCACCTCGGGATCGAGAGCGCTCACGTGATGGGCGCCTCGATGGGCGGCATGATCGCCCAGACGATGGCGATCCGCCGCCCCGAGCGCGTTCGCTCGCTCACATCGGTGATGTCCACGACCGGCGACCGCCGCAAGGGGCTGCCGAAGCTGCGCGCCTGGACCGTGCTCATGCGTCGCGCCCCCGCCACGCGCGACGCCTACATCGAGTCCTTCGTGCGCACGTTCCGGCTGGTCGGATCGCCGGGCTTTCCGATGGACGAGGCGCGCTCTCGTGAGCTCGCCGGCGTGACCTTTGACCGCGGGCACCACCCCGCCGGCACTGGGCGCCAGCTCGCGGCGATCGTGGCATCCGGCGACCGCACGCCGCGCCTGCGCGAGCTGCGCCTGCCGGCCACCGTGATCCACGGCACCGACGACCCGCTCGTGCCGTTCCGGGGCGGGGTCGCCACGGCGCGCGCGATCCCGGACGCCGAGTTCCTGGCGATCCCGGGCATGGGCCACGACCTCCCGCGGCAGGTGTGGCCGAAGGTGATCGACGCGCTGGTGGCGACCACGGAGCGCGCGAGCCCGCAGCCCGCCTAGGCCGTCGCCCTTATTGGGTTGTCCACGCGGCGGCTGTTGTCCGCGGGCCCGGGGCTGGGTGGGTCGGGCCGGGCGCTCCCGGTCGGCAAAGGCGCAACCCGTCCTGAGTTCGGTGGCTCCTGGCCACCAAGGCAGGACGGCAGGCCGGAGGACGCATCCTCACCCAGCCCAGATCCGGTCGAAGCGCCGACTCGCCCAACGAAACGAGCGACCCGCAGCCCGCCTAGGCCTCGAGCACCGCGGGCTTGTGCTCGCCGGCGAGCCTTCCGGCCAGCTCGAGCGTGTCCTCGTCGAGCTCCGCCGGCTCGAGGTCGTAGGAGCGCGAGTACTCGTCGATGAGCGCCTGCTGGAGCGCGCGCCAGGCGTCGTCGAGGGGGGCGGTCACCTCGTCGGCCACGGCGCCGACGGTGGCCGGGTCCCAGTCGATGCCGAGCGCCTCGTAGACCGGGACGAGCGCCGCGCGCACCCGCTCCGCACCGTCCACCACGATCACGGCGCCCGTGTGCGAGCCAGCCGCCACCACGCGCTGGCCGAGCCCCGCGAGCTTGCGCGCGCCGCCGGCGTTGACGCTGTAGCGCCCGGGGCAGTACTCGCCCGGCACCTCGCCTACCCGCGCGTCCACCCCGAGGCCGGAGGCGGCCCGCGCGATCAGCGCGGCCGTGGACAGGAAGCGGGCGTGGATGCCGTCACGCGGCTCCTCGTCCGCGCGCGCGTGAGCAAGCTCGAGCGTCCCCTCGTGGAAGACCGCCGCGCGCCCGCCGGCGAGCCGCACCGCCGGTTCGAAGCCGGCCGCCCGGGCGGCTCGCACGGCGTCCCCGTACCCCGGCGCCACCACGTCGCGCTTCGAGAACGCGAGCATGCGTCCCGGCCGCGCGAGCCGCAGCGTGGACGGCAGCTCGCCGGCGGCCACGCGCAGCATGAGCGCGCGCGAGACGGCCGTGTCGAGCGCCGGGTCGTCCGGGAACGAGTGGGTGAAGAGGCGGAGGGGCGGGCTCAATACCCGAGCGCGAACTTCGCGTCCTCGCTCATCAGCTCCGGCGTCCAGGGGGGCGTGAAGGTCATCGTCGACTGAACGGACGTCACACCGTCGAGCTCGCCGACGAACTCCTCGATCTGCTCGGCCACCTGGGGACCGATCGGGCAGCCGGGCGAGGTGAGCGTGAACGAGACGAACACGTCCCCGCCCTCGATCTCCACGCCGTAGATCAGGCCGAGCTCCACGAAGTCGAGCCCCAGCTCGGGGTCGATCACGTTCGTGAGGGCCTCCTGTACGTCGTCCACGGTCAAGGTCGCCATGACACGAGGATAGTAGGGTCGAGCCATGCCCCTGGCGGCGCTCATCGCCCTCTTCATCATCGTGCCGCTCGCCGAGCTGTACGTGATCCTGAAGGTCGGCGACGCCATCGGCGCCGTCTGGACGATCCTGCTCCTGGCGGCCGATTCCGTGCTCGGCGCGGTGCTGCTTCGGACCCAGGGGCGCGCCGTCTGGGCCCGCTTCAACACCACGCTCGCCGAGGGCAAGATGCCGCACCGCGAGGTGATGGACGGCGTGCTCGTGATCTTCGGCGGGGCCTTCCTGATCACGCCCGGGTTCCTCACCGACATCGTCGGCCTCACGCTCCTGATCCCGCCCACGCGGGCCGTGGTCCGGCGGTTGGTGGTGCGCCGGCTCGGCCGCCGCGTGGCCGTGGGGAGCACCCGCCCGCGCGGGCGCTTCGACGTGGAGGGCACGGCCTCGGAGTACGACGACTCGGCTCGGGGCCTCGAGCGGTGAGCGCACCCGCGCTCGCGCTCTCGTTCTTCGACCCCGACCATGAGATCTACGGGACGGCGCGGTCAGGCGCGACGATCCTCTTCGAGGGGCGCAAGCCGACCGCCGTGGTCGAGGGGCCGACGTTCGACGCAGGACGGCTCGGGCTGGCGGGCCGAGCTGCCCGAGCGCCTGTCGCTCGACGTCGAGCCGCTCAGCGAGGAGGCCGACCTCAGCGGCGTCACCGTGCGCGTCTGCCGCGTGCGCGGCACGGCAGCCGGGCGCACGGTCGACTGCCTCGGCACCCTCGCCGAGACCGCGACGCCGCCGCGCTGGGAGGAGCTCGACGCGCTCCGAAGCGTGTCCGCCCTCGTCGACGAGAGCCACGCGCTGCTCGCGATCGCCCGCCGCCCGCGCGGCGCCGTCGGGCACGGGAAGGAGCTCGTAAGCGCGCGGCTGCTCGAGGACGGGACGATGCGCGAGGTGAACGAAGCCCGCATCTCGACGGTCTACGACGGCGACGGTCGCCAGCGCAGCGCCGGCCTCGAGCTCTGGCTGGGAGACGAGGAGTTCCCGCGCCGCGGCTCGGGCCTGGTGGTGGCGGGCTCGTCGCTCGACCTCGAGGAGATCGAGGTGCACGCCGCGGTCTTCCGCTGGCGGCTCGAGGGTCGCGAGGCGATCGGCGCCTACGAGCTGATGGTTCGCAGGGAGCCGCCCGAGGCCGCATGAGCCGCGTCCTGATATGCGACTTCGGCGGGGTGCTCACCTCGCCGCTCGAAGCCGGCTTCCTCGCCTATCAGGAGGAGTCCGGCGTGACGCTCGAGGAGCTCGGCAGGGCGATGGCGCGCGCGGCCGAGGAGCACGGCGATCACCCGCTGTTCGAGCTGGAGCGCGGCGAGATCTCCGAGGCGGAGTTCCGAGCGCGCATCGAAGCCCACCTCGAGCGGGACTTCGATCTCGCGCGCCTGATCGAGCTCTCTATCAAGCGGGTCGAGCGGAACGCCCCCATGATCGAGTTCGTCCGCGAGTTGCGCTCGGACGGGGTCCGCACGGCGCTCCTCACCAACAACGTCCGCGAGTGGGAGTCGCTCTGGCGCTCCGAGGTGATCGACGAGCTGTTCGAGGTCGTCGTCGTCTCTGCCTCCGTCGGCCTGCGCAAGCCCGATCCGGCGATCTACACGCTCACTCTCGAGCGCCTCGATGGGTCCGTGTCGCCCGAGGAGTGCGTCTTCGTGGACGACCTGGAGATCAACTGCGAGGCGGCCCGCCGGCTGGGCATGACGGCAGTGCACTTCGTCGACGCCGGACAGGCGATCCCGGAGATCCGCTCAGCGCTCTCCGAGTAGCGCGGCGACGGTCGCTCGCATCGCCGCCCGCGCGCGCTCGGCGCCCAGCCCCTGATGGGCGCGGTAGCCCTCCCAGGCCGGCCAGGCGCAGGCGGACACGAGCGCGGCGAGCAGCACGGCGCGCTCGCCCCGCTCGAGCGTCTCGAGCTCCCGCCGGAACACGCGCTCCACCTCGGTCGCCGCCCCTCGCCGGGCGGTGGTGAGCCAGCCGGCCACGACATCGGACTCGTGCTCGATCAGCACGGCCGCGCGGCGCACGGGCGTGATCTGCTCGAGCATGCGCGTGCGCTCGGCGACGAAGGCGTCGATCCGCTCCGGCAACGGCAGCGACGCGTCCACGGGGTCGAGTTCCCGCACGATCTGCTCGTACTGCTGGCGCGCGACCGCCTCGAGAAGCACCTCGCGGTCCGGGAAGTGCTGGAAGACCGAGCGCTCCGACACACCCGCCCGCCCCGCGATCCGCTCGGCGGTCGGCCTGAGCTCCCCTTCGCCGAGCAGGTCGTGCAGCGCCTCCACCAGCGCCTGGCGGGTCCGCTCGGCGCGGACGGTGCGGCCGTCCCTGGACCCCTTGGCGCCGGTCTGCACGGGGCCCAGCTTACGCCCGGAGCCCGCCTCGGCGCACGTTTCCCCGCAAATAGCGGGCTCGCTCGCGGCAAGGCTCTTGACCAAGTCCGAGGGCGCTGATTCACTCGTCCGCGAGACGCAAGCCGAGCGCAAAGAGCGAAGCCACGAGGATGTGAGGCTCGCCGCGCGAACCGGAGGCTTCGGCCACCGGGGAACGCTCCTCAAGCGCGGAGTTTGCGTCTCGTTTTTTTTGCGCTGGCCCGACCCCGCCGTATGAGCCGCGACCCGCGCAGCCGTTTCGCGGAAAGAGCGGGATGGTTACAAGCGGAGGCCTTGACGGGGTACGGCGGCGCTGGTGAACTGCGCCGCAGAGACGCAAGCCGAGCGCAAAGAGCGAAGCCACGAGGATGTGAGGCTCGCCGCGCGAACCGGAGGCTTCGGCCACCGGGGAACGCTCCTCAAGCGCGGAGTTTGCGTCTCTACTTCTTTCTGTTGGCGAGCTCGCGCTTGGCGATCGAGCGGTAGCGGAGGAACTTCCGCCCGTTCAGCCGCCAGCGCGACACGAGCGACCCGGGCGGAAGCTCGAAGCCGCCCACCAGCTTGTGGGGGATCACGGCCCAGCCGCCATCCTCCTCGACGAGGTCGCCGCGGACCTGGAAGTTGCGCTGCCACAGGAAGTCCGGGGTCGTGGTCGTGCGCGGTCACGCAGGCGAGGCCGGGCTGGATGGGCACGCCGAGCGCGCCCGGGGCCGACGCGGATCCGGCGGGCCTGCGCGGTCGAGCGAGATCGGCACCCGCAGGGAGAACGGGAAGCCGTCCGGCGCCACGAGGGAGAGCACGGCCGCTGGGATAGCGGTCGCCCAGCTCGTCCATCCGCTCGTCCCAGGCCTCGCCGCCGCCCTCGGTGTCCGCGTGGCGGACCGGGCGGCTCCTCGTCGTGACCCGAGCGCACCTCCTCCATGTGCGCGTCGTAGAGCGTCGGGCTCGGCGGTCACGTCGCCGCCGGGCCAGACGTAGACGCGCTCCGGGCGGACGTGGAGGTAGATGCGCGTGTAGTACCAGTCGAAGGCCCGCCGTATTGGCTTCGGCGGCTCGAGCTTGGCCATCTCCGGGAGCTTCACCCGCGAGCTCGCGCTCGTAGCGCTCGCGGTTGGCGTCGAGATCGCGATCGTCGACGTCGGCGGTGCCCTGCACGAGCACCTGCGGAGGGGCGTCGAGCCGGCTGCCGGTGGGATCCGAGAAGAGCATCGCGACCTTGGGGTTGGCCCGCGCGTCGTTCGCCTTCTTCGGGTAGCCGAGCCCCGTGCTCACGTCGATGCAGGCGTCACCGTGGCTGTAGTACGGCGTGAGCGGCCACGTGATCGGCTGGCCGCGGCCGTCGATCGTCGTGAACTCCGTTGTCACGAAGCGGGCGAAGACGTCCTGGATCTCGTGCGGAAGCGAGGCCGTCATGGGTGCCGCGATTCAATCAGAGCAGGAAGCCCGCGATCTCCTCCGCGAGCAGCTCGGGAGCGCTGAGCGCCGCCCCGTGCCCGTGACCCTCGAGCGTGCGCACCGTGACGCCGGGCATCGCCTCCGCATAGGCGTCGGTGGACCGCGTGGCCCACGCCGGGCTCTCGGTGCCGACCAGCAGGAGCGTCCGCGTGCCGAGGCGGCCGAGTGACTCGCGGTCGAGCTCGTAGCGGAGCTCTGCGCGCAGCTCGCGCGGCACGGTGTGCGCCACCTGCTTGCGCAGCTCCCAGGCGGGGGTGTCGCGAAACGCCTCGATCTCGTGGTCGCTGTAGCCACCGATCTCGCCGAGGAACTCGCTCACCATCCGATCACGCTCGCCGGCCTCCACGAGCGCCTCCCAGCGATCGACGCGCTCAGAGCCGCCGAGCACGCCGCCCATGGGCGGCTCGTAGAGCACCACTCCGGGCAGCTCGGGCAGGCGCGGGGCCGCGGCGCCGGCCAGCAGCCCGCCATACGAGTGACCGAACAGCAGCGCTCCCTCCCCGGCCGCGCGGACGACCGCCGTCACGTCCTCGACCTCGCGCTCGAGCGCGTAGCCGTCCGCGTCGCCCGAGTCGCCGCGGCCGCGGCGGTCGACGGTCCAGACCTCGAAGCGACGCTCGAGGTGCGGGCGCAGCAGGGCGAAGCCCCAGCTGGCCGAGCCCGCTCCGTGCACCGCCACCAGCGCCGGGCCGTCCCCCTCCACCTCGCAGGCGATCTCGATCCCGTCGGCTGTCCTCACCCGGCGCGGCGCCACGACCGCGCGAGCCTACCTAGCGTGCGCAGCCCGGACGGCCCCAGAGCCCCAGCCGCGCGGCGCGAGCGCGCGCCGTCACGCGCAGGAACTCGACCTCGTACTCGTCGTTGGGCTCGATGGTCAGCGGCTGGGCGAGGCCGCGGGCGAGCAGCAGGCGGTTGAGGAAGCGACCGTCACGCAGCCACACGTAGGCGAGCGCGCGCCCGTAGCGGTCGCGCTCCTCGACGCCGAGGCGGTAGCGCACGCGCGACCCGATCGGGACGGTGCGCTCGACGAACGCCGAGGCCCGCGGGCCGTAGCACTCGGTCTCTCCGTACACCTCGGGCGTGTCGACGCCGATCAGGCGGACCTTGCCGATGCCGGACAGCCAGAGCGTGTCGCCGTCGGTGTGCCTCGTCACCCGCGCGGACTGCGGCCCCGGGCCGCGGACGGCGTCGGTCGCGAGCTCCGAGCAGCCGCCCAGCGCGAGCGCGAGCCCCAGGGCGACGAGCGGGACGGCTAGTTGTCGCTGCCCAGGCGGTCCCAGCAGTAGAGCTCCACCGCCTCCGCGGCGAGCTCCATCAGGCGCTCGTCCGACAGCCAGGGGAGCACCGTGTCGAGCGCCTGTTCCTCGCTCACCCCTGCCTCGAACGCGTCGTCGCCCTTGAAGCCCGCGGCGATGCGCAGCGCCTCGCGGCGGTACTCGCCCAGGCCGGCGAATGCGCCCAGCAGAAACTCCTTGTTCGCGACCGGATGTCCAACCTCGAGCGAGGCGTGCCAGGCGGCGAGTATCGACAGGTCGTCATCGTCCAGCTCCTCGACGGCCTTGGCGTAGTGACCGTGCAGCTCGTCCTCGGGGATCTCGTCGACCCAGGCGCGCACGACCTCTCCGAGCAGCTGCCGGCGCGCCTCGCGGCCCACGCTCTGGGCAACGACCCTGATCGCTTCCTGTGGCTCGATGAAGCAGAGTGGCATCTGCCTTCGATCTCCTCCGGTTCGCACGACTACCTGGTCGCAGAGTAGGCCCGGCACCTGACGGAAAGATCGTCAGCCGGCGGCGGCGGCCCGCAGCGTGAGCTCCGGCCCGTGGACGCAGAGCGCGGCGCGCCCCGGGCAGTCCGCGCAGAGGCCGTGGTGCGGCTCGTCCGAGGGCTCGAAACGCGCCTCGACCACCCCGCGGGCGAGCTCGAGGAGCTCCGACTCGAGGCGCCCGGCGTCGGCCGCCTCGAACACGGCGCACGCGGGCTCGTCGGGTCGCTCGAGGAAGCAGTGGAGCACCTCCACCCGCTCGGCGCCGGCGCGCAGCGCGGCCAGCGCATACACGAGCCGCTGGGTGGAGTACGACTGCGCGCAGACCTCCTCCGGCTCGCGGCCCTCGAGCGCATCGCTCTTCCAGTCGACGACGAGCGTCGAGCCGTTCTCCGGCACGTGCACGTCGACCACCCCGTTCACGAGCAGGCTGCGCCCGCCCGCCCCGGGCGGGGTGAGCGTGAACGCGAACGGCAGCTCGGCGCGCGCTCCGCGAGCGCGCCCGATCCGCTCGCGCAGCTCCGAGCCGGCCACGCGCTCGACCAGCTCGCGCAGGTCGGCGAGCTGCTCGGGCTGCGCGGCCACGCCGTGACGCTCGATCGCCGCGGCAAGCTCCTCGTCGGAGGGCAGCTGCGGGCGGCGGAAGTCGAGCCGCTCGAGCAGCCCGTGCACGATGGAGCCGCGCAGGAGCGCCGTCATGCCCGACTCGCCGGGACCCGCCTCCTCGCCCGGCGCGGGCGCCGGCTCGACCGGCGCGAGGCCGAGGGCCCGCTGGAGGTAGAAGCGATAGCCGCAGCGGCGATAGGCCTCGAGGCCCGTGTAGCTCAGGCGGCTGACCGGCAGCGCGCGCGGTGCCGGCGGCAGGCCGAGCTCGAGCTCCGGCTGCTGGTTCGCCGTCTCCTCCTCAGCGGCCGGGGCGAGCGGCGCGCGGTCGGGGGCAGGCAGCACCTGGTCGATGCTCGCGGCGCTGCAGAGGCTGAAGCGGACGCGCAGCTCGCGTCCCTCGCGCTCGTCGACGTACTCGCCCTCGGGCCGCTCGGCGGCCGCCGGCAGCTCGGGGCAGAGGCCGCGCCAGATCCAGCGCATCGGCTCGCTCAGCGGGCTCGGCTCGGGCCGCCGCTCGAGATCGGTGGCCCCGCTCAGGATCAGATGCTGCTGCGCGCGCGTGGCGGCCACGTAGAAGATCCGCCGCTCCTCCTCCTCGGCCAGGAGCTTCGACTCGGCCTTGATGCGCTCGAGCGTCTCGCTGCTCACCGCCCCGCCGAGCCCGGCGAGGCGCAGGCCGACCCTCCCGTCCTCGGAGATGCGGATCGAGCCCTCGTCGTCGCGGCCCTCCTTGCCGAGGTCGCAGACGCAGACCACGGGAAACTCGAGGCCCTTCGCCCGGTGGACGGTCATCATCCGCACGGGCAGGCGCCCAGCCTCGCCCTCGAGCGGCGCCTCGCCCTCCCTGCTCTCCAGCGCGTCCTGCTCGACGATCCGATCCACGAAGCCGCGCAGGTCGCGCCCCTCGTCGCCCTCGTACTCGCGCGCCATGCGCATCAGCTTGCGCACGTTGGCCATCCGCCTCGCGCCACCCCGGAGCGCGAGCAGGTGAGCGTCGTAGCCCGTGCGGGTGACGGCGCGGTCGATGAGCGTCTCGAGCGACACCTGGGTGACCACTGCGCGCTCCCCCTCGAGCCGCTCGACGAGCGTCGACAGCCGCCGCCGGTCCGCCGCCGGGAGCACCTCGAGCAGCTCGTCGTCGGGCTCGCGGACGGTCCACCACACGTCGCGCCGGAGGCGTCGGGCCGCCAGTCCGATGAGCGCCACCGCGTCGAGCGAGAGCCCGGCCAGCGGCGAGGCGAGCACGGAGTAGACCGCGATCTCGTCCAGCGGGTTGGCGAGCGCGGAGAGCCAGTTGCGCAGGTCGGCAACCTGCTGCTGGCCCCAGTAGCCGCGCCCGCCGACGACGTGCACCGGAATACCGCGCTCCTCGAGCGCCTGCTCGAACCAGCCCATCGCGGTGGTGGCCCTGAACAGGAGCACCACGTCGCCGTGGTCGAAGGGCCCGTCGCGCGTGAGCTCGTCGATCCGTCGCGCCAGCAGCCGCGCCTCGGCGGCACGCCAGGCCGGGGCGCCGTGGAGAGCTTCGCCGAACGGGTCCTCCACGCCCGCGAAGCGCTCGTCCCAGCGCGGTTTCGGCTTGTCGACCGCGAGCAGCTCCACGCACGGCTCGACCTTCGGCGGCAGCTCGCGAGCGCCGGGCGCCTCACGCAGGGGCTCGAAGCGCTCGCCCCAGGTGCGGCCGAAGCACAGGTCGATGGCGTCGAGCAGCTCCCCCCGCGCGCGGAAGTTGATCGTGATGCTCTCCGCCCTGCCGGCCTCGACCGCGGCGGCCCAGTGGCCCCGGAAGACCGAGATGTCGGCGTTGCGGAAGCGGTAGATCGACTGGTTCTCGTCGCCGACCCGGAACAGGTTGTCCCGCGCGAGCAGCTCGAGCAGCTCGTTCTGGAGCGGGTTCGTGTCCTGGAACTCGTCGACGAGCAGCTGCTCGAAGCGCTCCGAGTAGGCCAGCCGCAGGCCCTCGTCGCCCGCGAACAGGTCGCGCGTCGCGAGCTCGAGGTCCTCGAAGTCGAGCCCGGAGCGCTCGGCCTTGGCGCGCTCGTAACGCTCGTCGTAGAGCTCGAGCAGGGCGCGCAGCATGGTGTGGTCGCGCTGCTCGCGCTCTGCCAGCACGAGCGAGCGCAGGTCCGCAAGGGCGTCGCGGTAGGCCCGGCAGGCGTCGGTGGAGAGCGCCCTGGCGTTACCGCCCTTGAGCTCCACGCGCTCGAGCTCCGCGGGGTCGGGAAGCTCGCCCTCCTCGAGCCGGCCGATCAGCGCGAGCGCGCGCTCGAGACGCTCGATCGCGCCGTCCACGGCGCGCGAGGAGGCAGCCTGGCCGAGCTCGGCGAGCGCGGCGCGCGCGGCGGGCTCGAGCCGCTCGAGCTCGCCGGCGCGGGGCGGCGGCAGCGTCTCCTCGAGCCGCGGGTTGCGCTGCCCGCGGCTGCGCAGGTGCGAGTGCGCGGTGCGCACCATGTCGCGCAGGCGGTCGGGCGTGTAGGCGGCCACCATCTCGATCCGGGCGGGCTCCACGCCGTCTGCCATGAACTCCTCGAGCGCGCCGTCGAACGCGTCGAGCGCGAGCCGCTCGGACTCGGGCTCGTCGAGCACGCGGAAGTCCGGGTCGATGCCGGCGCTCAGCGCGTGCGCCCGCAGCACGCTCGCGCAGAAGCCGTGGATGGTGGCGATCCAGGCGCTCTCCGCCGCCCGGGCGAGGTCGCGCCGGCCCTCCTCGAGCAGCCGCCGGCGCACGCGGGTCTTCATCTCGGCGGCCGCCTTCTCGGTGAAGGTGATCGCGAGGATCGCCTCGACCGGCACCTCGTCCCGGATCGCCGCGCGGACGAACCGCTCGACGAGCACGGTCGTCTTGCCGGTGCCGGCGCCCGCCCGCACCGTGAGCGAGCCGTCGCGCCGCTCGACCGCCCGCTCCTGCTCGGCGGTGAGCTGCCTCATCGCACGCTCCGGCAGAACGAGGGATGGGAGCAGCCGCCGTTCCAGGCGCAGCGGTCCGGCAGCGAGCAGAGCCGGCCGGCGCGCATGCGTCCGGCGGTGTCGGCGATTCGCTCGAGCGCCCAGTCGAGCTTCTCCTGGAAGCGCTCGGCGTCGAGCCGGTCGTTGGTCACCCAGCCCGTGCCGAGCTCGTCCACCTCCTCGGCGACCATCCCGCGCGGGCGGGGATCCGGGTTCCCGAGCGCCACGTACACGCCGCCGGCCGGCCGCAGGCCGAGCAGCCGCTCGACCACCAGCATGTAGAGGGCGGCCTGGAAGCGGTTCTCGCGCTCCCAGCTCGCGACCTTGTAGCGGTCGACGCTCTTGCCGCTCTTGTAGTCGAGCACGAGCGCCATGCCGTCGTTGGTGTCCACGCGGTCGATGCGCCCGCGCACGCGCAGGCCGCCGGCGATCTCGACCGGCTCCTGCCCCTCGCCGTAGCCGAAGCGGAGCTCGAGGTGCTCGGGTACGAAGCGGCTGTCCGAGTCCGCCTCGGCGCGCAGGTAGCGCAGCAGGTCGAACTCGAGCCGCCGGGCGGCAGCCTTCACGCGCGTCTCCTTGGGGGAGAGCTTGAACGCCGAGCGGCGCTCGCGCAGCTCCTCGAGCAGGATGCGCTCCGCCCGGGCGAGGTTCGCATGGGTCACGCGCCGCTCGCCCGTCTCCTCGTGCACCCGGCGGTAGGTGTGCTCGAGCACCGAGTGGGCGTAGTCGCCCCGCACCATCGCCTCGGGGTCCGGAGCCAGCTCGGACGGACGCAGCACGTCGTCCACGAGCCACTTGACCGGGCAGTCCGCGAAGCGCTCGAGCGCACCCGCCGACACCACGTCGCGGGCGGCGAGCGCAGCCAGCAGCGGCTCTGCGCTCAGCGGCACGGTCTCGCGCTCCTCGAGACGCGGTCCTGCCGCGGCGAGCGCCCGGTCCCACTCGGCCGCGGTCGGCGCCGTCTCGGGCGTCCACGTCACGTCGGCCAGCGACCGCTCGCGCGGGAGGAGCTTGGGGTCGAGCAGGTCGAGCAGGTCGTCGACGAAGAACGAGCGCGCCTGGGGCCTCCCCTCCTCGTCGCTCGACCGCGACGACAGCACGAGCAGGCGCTCCGCCCGCGAGGCGCAGACGTAGAAGAGGTAGCGCTCGCGCTCCAGGCGGTCCGCCCGCACGGGCAGCACGAGGCCCGCCGCGCTCGCGATCGCGCGCCGGTCGTCGTCGGAAAGGAACGGCTCGGGTGCCGAGGCGCGCGGGAACTCGCCTTCCTGCAGGCCGCAGACGACCACGACCTCGAAGCGGCGCGCGCGGATCGCCTCGGGCGTTGCCACCTGGACCCGGTCGGGCTGCGGCGTCTCCCCGACATGCACCTCGAGCCCGTCGAGCACCCGCACGATGCGGGCCGCATCGAGCCGCCGGCCGGGCGCGGCGCGCACCACCTCGCGGAGCTCCGACAGCGCCGCGCCGGCGGCCCGCAGCGCCCGCGCCTCGGCGAGCTCCGGTCCCGCCAGCACCGGGGCCTCGCGCACGTGCGGGGCGGCGAACAGCCGCTCGAGCCGGCGCTCGAGCTCCTCCAGGAGGGCGCCCGCGTCGCGCGCTCCCGCCAGGCGATCGAGCTCGTCGAGCTTCCAGTGCTCGCGCTCCCAGAGCGCTCGCGCCTGCGCCGCCGTGTGAGCGCCCTCGGTCCGCACCGCCGCCTCGAGGCGATCGGCCAGGCCCGGCACCCGCAGGAGCCCCGGGGTGCGGAGGTAGGCGAGCAGGTCCTGCGCGCTGCCGCCGAGCACCGCGGCGCGGACGAGCGCCAGCAGCCCGCGACCGATCGCGGTGTGGCCGAAGGGCACCGAGCGGTCGATCGAGTACGGGATCCCGTAGGCGCCGAGCACCTGCTCGAGCAGCGAGGAGTAGCGACCGGGGGTGCGGAACACGAGCGCCACGTCTCCCGGCGCCACGCCCGCGCGGAGCAGCTCGAGCACCCGCGCGGCGGCCAGCTCGACCTCCGCCCGCTCCCCGCCGGCGCTGTGGAGCTCGATCGCGCCGCCGGGGTCGACGCGCCCGGCATCGTCGGCGAACAGACGACGCTCGACGTGGTGGAGAGCGGCTCCGCGACTCTTCCGCGTAGTGCTCGTCCACCGGGGGGAGCGCTCGCTCGGCGGCGCCGCGGGCGAGCAGCTCCTGCCGAACGGTGGCCACGGTCCGGAACGCCTCCCTGCCGGGCTCGAAGGGCAGCGACACGGTGACATCGGCCCCGCAGCGGTTCGCGATCGCGTCGAGGGCGTCCAGCTCGAGCGCCGTGAAGTCGTCGAAGCCGTAGACGAACAGCGGGGTGGCGCCCCAGGCCTCGGGGTCGCGCCTCAGGGCGTCGAGCGCGCGCCAGCGCGACAGCTCCACGTCCACGAGCCCCGCTTCCTCGAGCCCGGCGCGGTAGCCGCGGTAGATGGCGGCCACCTCCTCCGCGTAGGCCCGCCGCGGGCCCTCGCCCGCCCAGTCCCTGAGCGCGCGGGTGAGGCGGGCGGGATCGACCATCGAGCGCCCGAGCTCGGCGACGAAGCGCGCGGCGGCGCGGACGAACCCGGGCCGGTCCGCGGAGCGGGCGAGCACGACGAGCCGCGCACGCTCGACCGCGTCCTCGACGATCAGCTCGCATTGCAGTGGCGAGGCCACGCGCTCGCCGTAGCCGGCCCGCGCGGCGATCTCCCGGAACAGCCACTCGATGCGCAGGACGCGCGCGCCGAACACCGCGCCGCGCTCGGCCAGCTCGCGCTGGGCGTGCTCCACGTCGCCGAACGTGGGAACGAGCAGGATCGGCTCGTCGTCGAGGCGTGCGCGCAGGCCGCCAAGCACCTCGCCCGCCTTGGCTGCGTTCGCGGGGCCCGTTACGAGAGTGAGCGGCACCCGTGAATCGTCGCTATGGAGTCGGACCGCCTGACAGAACGCCGCTCGCGGCAGCCGCGGCGAGCGCCTGCGCGTAGCGTGCGGGCGGCAGCATCACCGGCGCCTGCTGCAGCTCCCAGCCACGGTTCGGGCGCAGGATCCAACGCGCGATCCGCACCCGCTCGCCGTCCAGGCGCTCGACCCGCAGCTCGTCTCGCAGCTCGCCCGAGCGTCCGGCGCTCGCGCCGAAGGAGCCCGGCTCGCCCTGCCCCGCGCCCACCGGGATCGCCGCCTGCTCGGGGCTCAGGAGCTCCTTCTCGACCGCGCCCGTCAGCAGCCCGCCGAGGTCATCGAGCCCGATCACCGGCGCGCCGCGCACCAGCTGTCCGGCGTGCCACGACGCGAGCCGGAGCCCACCCGGCACCCGCTCCAGACGCACCTCGCGACCGTTCTCGTAGGGACCCGCGGCCGCGAACACGCCGCGCGAGACGCGCGCGCTCCCAGCCCTGCCCCGCGGGGCGGCCTTGCGGGCCGTGCCCGCCTGGCTCTGCCGCGGGCGCCGCTCTGCCCTGCGGGCGGGGTCGAGCACCGTGCCCTTGGAGCAGATCGGGCAGTCGGCCATGAAGCGGTTGTGACGGCAGAAGGTCGGCAGGGCACCCAGGGTAGTGCGCCGGCGCTCGCGCCTGCGACCATCCGGACGATGCGCACAGCGGCCGTCTCGGACCTTCACCTCGGAGTCGTCTCGCGCCGCGACCTGGCGCGCGACGGCGACGCCCGCGCGCGACTGCTGGACGCCCTGGGCGATGCCGACCGCCTGGTGCTGCTGGGCGACACGATCGAGTTGCGAGAGCGCCCGCTGCACGTGGTGCTCGACGACGTCCGTCCCTTCTTCGACGCCCTCGGCGAGGCGTTCGCCGGTCGCCGGATCCTCGTGGTGCCCGGCAACCACGACCACGCGCTCGCGTCCCCCTGGCTGACCCGCCTGCGGCTGGAGGGGCGGTGGGTGTCGGCCGAGGAGGAGTGGCCCGTCGAGGCCGGGGACGGGGCGCTCGGGCGGATCGCGTCGTGGATGCCAGAGGTTGAGGTCAGCGGCGCCTACGCCGGCGCGTGGCTGCGGCCCGACGTCTACGCCACGCATGGCCATTACCTCGATCTCAACCTCACCGTGCCGCGGATCGAGTCGATCGCCGCGTCGCTGATGGGGCGGCTCACGGGGGGCGGGCGGAACTGCAACTCGGCGCGCGAGTACGAGGCGGTGCTGGCGCCCCTGTACGTCTTCCACCTCGAGCTCGCCCAGGGCTCGTCGCGCGGGGCCTTCGCCCGCGGCGGGCATGTGTCGCGCGACGTCTGGCGCCGCCTGAACGGCAGGCCCGGCAGCCGCGCCGGCGGTGCGGGCCGCTTCCTGATCGGCAGCGTGACGATCCCGACCGCGGTGCTCGCCCTCAACCGGCTTGGCTTCGGCCCCTTCAGCGCCGAGCTGACCGGCGAGGAGCTGCGCCGCTCGGGACTGCTCGCGATGGGCCGGGTCGCGGACGCGCTCGCACCAGGCGCCGAGCACGTGATCTTCGGCCACACGCACCGGCCCGGTCCGCTGCCGGGCGACGAGCTCGCCGAGTGGACCACACTGGCCGGCGCCCGACTCTGGAACTCCGGCAGCTGGTTCTTCGAGTCCGTGCTCACGAGCGGCGCCCGCGACAGCCCCTACTGGCCCGGCACGGTGCTCTGGCTGGACGACGACGGGCCGCCCCGGCTCGAGAACGAGCTCCGCGACGCCGCGCTGGCGTTCTGAGCGATGGTCGATCGTCGCCAGACGGTGGTGTTTCGATGGCTGGCTGCCGGTGATGCGGGCGATTTCGACGCTTTCGATGAGCTGCTGCATCGCGACGTAGTCGTCCACGCGCCGCTTGGTCTCTCCACCGCCACGATCGACGATGAGAAAGCGGTATGGAGGGATGCGCTTGCCGCGATGCCAGACCTCCGCCACGAGGTCCAGGAGGTCGTCGTCGAGGATGAGGTCGAGATGGCTCGTGTGGTCGTGACGGGGACGATGGCCGCGAGCTTCGCCGGTGTCGAGGGATCCGGACGCAGCTTCCGGATCGATCAGGCCGTGATCACCCACCTTCGTGACGGAAAGGTGGCCGAGGCATGGGAGATTGCGGATATCACTGCGCTCCGCGCCCAGGTCGCCGACTAGCGCTGAATAAGCCCACGATCGGACCCAAGCCTGAACGTGCGCGGCCGGGATCCGGCCAACTCGACACGTGCGATCCCCGCGCGGCGCAAACCCGTCAAGGTCCGGTCGGCGCATGGAGGTCGTGATCACACACATCGGCGGCCCGACCACGCTGATCGACGTCGGCGGGTGGCGGCTGCTCACGGACCCGACCTTCGACCCGCCCGGTCGCAGGTATTACCACGGCCGCGGCACGTGGTCGCGGAAGCTGGCCGGCCCGGCGATCGAAGCCGCTGATCTCGGCGCGATCCACGCGGTGCTCCTCAGCCACGACCACCACGGCGACAACCTCGACCCGAGCGGTCGTGCGCTGCTGCCGAGCGCCGGGATCGTGCTCACCACCGAGTCCGGCGCGCGGCGGCTCGGCGGCAACTCCCGCGGACTCGCGCCGTGGACGACTCACACACTTTCGGCGCCCGGCCGGGCGGACATCGAGGTGATCGCGACGCCGTGCCGCCACGGGCCGCCACTGACACGCCCGCTCGTCGGCGAGGTGATCGGCTTCGCGATGCGTCCGGCCGCCCGATCGGACGAGGTGCTCTGGATCTCCGGCGACACGGTGCTCTACGACGGAGTTCGCGAGGTTGCCGATCGGCTCGACGTCGATGTCGCGTTGCTCCATCTGGGATGCGTGCGCTTTCCGATCACCGGCCCGGCCCATTACACGATGGGCGTGAAGGAAGCGATCGAGCTGTGCCGCCTGGTCGGACCGCGGGCGGCCATCCCGATCCACTACGAGGGATGGAGTCATTTCAGGCAGGGCCGCGCCGAGATCGAGCGTGAGCTTGCCCGGACGCCCGCCGAGATTCGCGACCGGTTCCGGTGGCTTGCGATCGGGGTGCCGACGAGGATCTGACACTCGCTTTGACATCCAGACCGGCGGATGTACGGTTGCGCGCATCGCTCTCGTACCCCGTCCGGAGGACAAGTCTCGTCAGTTGTGAGCGCGCTTCGGGCGCCGACCCTCCGTGGTCGCGACGCCGAGATGGAGGCGCTGGGCGATCAGCTGGGCGCTGCGCGCGACGGGTCCGGGGCGGTCGTGCTCGTCGATGGCGAGGCGGGACTGGGAAGAGCCGGTTGCTCGACGAGACCATCCGCGTCGCCGAGCGGCTCTCGGTCGCGGTGGGGCGGAGCGGCGCCGAACCCGCGAGCAGGGTCGTGCCGATGGCGCCGATCCTCGCCGCGCACGATCGACACGCACCTCTACCGGATCTTCCCGAAGCTCGGAATATCCGCGCGCGGAGAGCTCGGCCCGGCACTGTCAGCAGGCGCGGCGCCGCCGCAGCGATGACCAGCGCCGGTGGCTCAGCTCGGCTGGCGGGCGAGCTCCGCGAGGTGGTGCTCGGCGAGTGTCATGAGGGCGCGGGTGGCGGGTGAGAGCCGGGCGTTGCGCCGCCGGATGAAGGCGAACGTCTCGTGCAGCGGCGGGTCGAGCGGCACGCTGGCGAGCCGGTCGCTGTATCCGAGGGCGTCGAGCAGCGCGCGCGTGACGAGCGTGTCGCCGAGGCCGCGGGCGGCGAGGTCCAGGGCGGCGCCTGCGTGCTGGACCTCGATGCGCGGCCGAATGCGTGACTCCGGCGCGCTGGGCGCGCTCGGCGAGCTGGCGGCGCGTGGGGTCCTCGTCGCCCCAGCGGGCCTCGGGCAGGACGAGGACGGTCTGCGCGAGCTGCTCGATCGTCACGGGCCCGGCGAGCCGGTCGGGTTCGGCGCTGGCGTAGACGACCTCGAACTCGCGCGACGGGAGCGCCGACTTCGAGGCCGTCGTCGTCGATCGGCAGCGCGACCAGGCCGGCTTCCAGGCGCCCGGCCCGGACGGCGTCCGCGAGCTGGCTGGAGTTCTCGCCGACGACGCGGATGGCCACCTGCGGGTGGCGGCGCGCGAAGTCCTCGACGAGCCCGGGCAGCAGGAGGTGGTGGGCGGTGCTGAACGTCCCGAGCGACGCGGTGCCGCCGGTCAGCGTGCGCGCCCGCCGCACGACGTCGGCGGCGTCGCTGGCGGCCGCGAGCGTGCGCTCGGCCTCGGGGCGGAGCAGCCGTCCGGCGTCGGTGAGCTCCAGGCGGCGGCCGGTGCGCACGAAGAGCGCGACGCCGAGCTCGGCCTCGAGGTGGGCGATCTGCTCGGAGACGCTCGGGCGGGCGAGGTGCAGCACGTCCGCGGCGGCGGTGAACGAGCCGTGCTCGGCCGCGGCGAGGAAGTAGGTGAGCTGCTGAAGCGTCATCCTTGCCGTAGGTGCTGCCTACGGCAAGCGAAGTCAATCGGCTCTCGCTCGCGCGGCGCCGCGCTCTCGATACTCGGCGCCATGACGCGAGGCTCGCTACTGCTTGATCGGCGCCGGCGCCGCCGGGCTGGGCGCGCTCCAGGTGCTGCTCGACGAAGGTTTTTCCGTCGACTGCTTCGAACGCAGCGACCGTGTCGGCGGCCACTGGCACACCGACTACGAGTGCCTGCACCTGATCACGCCGCGCGACTCGTCGGGCTTCGAGGGCTTCCCGATGCCGGCGGAGTATCCGCTGTTCCCGAGCCGCGACCAGATGCGCGACTACATCCTGGGCTTCGCCGCCGCACACGGCCTGGGCTCGCACATCCGGTTCAACACGGCGGTCACGTCGGCGCGGCCGCTCGGACGCGAACGGCCTCGCGGGCTGGGAGGTCACGACCTCCGACGGCGAGCGCCGCACCTACGACGGCGTGATCGTCGCCAACGGGCACCTCTGGGACCCGTTCGTGCCCGACTATCCGGGACGCTTCGACGGGCGCGTGCTGCACAGCGGCCGCTACCGCAATGCCGGCGATCTGCAGGGCGACCGCGTGCTCGTCGTCGGGCGCCGGGAACTCCGGCTGCGACCTGGCCGTCGACGCCGCGCAGGCCGGCCGCGAGACCTACGTCTCGGTGCGCAGCGGGCTGGTCTTCCAGCCCAAGACGCTGTTCGGCCGGCCGCGCTCGGAGCTGCCGCTGCTCGGCGCGCCTGCCGATCCGCGTCCAGGAGCGAGTGACCCGCGCGCTCATCGACGTCTCGCTCGGCCGGCCCGAGCGCTACGGGCTGCCCGCGCCGGCCACGCGCAACCTGCACCGCAACCGCCCGGTCGTCAACGGCCAGCTCCTGCACTTCATCCACCACGGCCGCGTCCGCGTCGCGCCGGCGCATCGAGCGCTTCGACGGCCACGACGTCCACTTCACCGACGGCACCGTCGCGCGACGTTCGACACCATCGTCTACGCGACCGGCTTCAAGGTCGACGCTGCCGTTCCTGGACCCGGCGCTGCTCCAGTGGGCCGACGGCGTCCCGCTGCGCGTGGCCGGGATGACGCTGCCCGTCGGCATGGAGCGGCTGTACTTCGTCGGCCTCGCCGCGCCGCGCGGCCCCAGCTTCCCGTCTACTCGGCTCAGGCGCGGCTGATCGCCAAGTTCCTGACCGCCCAGGAGCGCGCCGAAGTCGCGCTGTCGGCCCTCTACGCGCGCTCCTCGCGACCCGAGGCGCGGATCGACATCCCGCGCCACGAATGGCAGCGCGACATGGACCGCACGCACCGGCGCATCGACCGCATCCTGCGCCGCACGCCGACGCGCGCCGATCGCGCGCCACACGCCCGCGATCGGCGCGACTACCTGGCGATCCACGGATGACCGCGCGGCTCGCCGGCAAGACGGCGCTCATCTCGGGCGGCGCCCGCGGACAGGGCGCGGCGCACGGCCGCCGCCTCGCCGAGGAGGGCGCCGCCGTCGTCCTCGGCGACGTCCTCGAGGACGCCGGCGAGGCGCACGCCCGCGAGCTCCGGGCCGCCGGCCACGCCGCCCACTTCCTGCGCCTCGACGTCACCGCCCCCGAGCGACTGGGACGCGGCCGTCGGACCGCCGAGGAGCGCTTCGGGCGGCTCGACATCCTCGTCAACAACGCGGGCGTCGTCCGCGTCGCGCCGGTCGTCGACGAGACCGACGACGGCTGGCACACGCACGATGGCCGTCAACGCGACCGGCGTCTTCTACGGCATGCGCGCCGCCATCCCCGCGCTGCGGCGCGCCGGCGGCGGCTCGATCATCAACGTCGCCTCGATCTACGGGCCCGTCGGCGCCCCCGGCTACGTCGCCTACACCGCCAGCAAGGGCGCCGTGATCGCCATGACGAAGGTCGCCGCGCTCGAACACGCGCACGACCGCATCCGCGTCAACGCCATCTGCCCCGGACCCGTCCGATCGCCGATGAGCGAGCAGGAAGGCGACGCCTCGGTCGACGTCACCCCCCTCCGCCGCCGCGCCGAACCCGAGGAGATCTCCTCAGCGGTCGCGTTCCTCGCCTCGGACGACGCCGTCTACATCACCGGCGCCGAGCTCGCCATCGACGGCGGATACCTCGCCCGCTGACGAGGCGGCTCACCTGATCGGGGGCGGAACGCCATGTGCGGTGGCCGCCAGCACCGGATCCCACTCGCACACCTCGCAGGAGTGGCGGAACGCCGACCGGGCGAATTCCAACGCGAGGGCGTGCGGATCCGGGCTCTCGCGGATGTCCTCCCAATCGAGCACGTACTCCCCGAGCTGGCCATCCCAACGCGCCGCAGCGGGGCTGAGGCTCGCATCGGCGAAGCCATCCGGCGTCGGGTATGCGAAGGCGAAGAATGCCGCCCGCTCGTATTTCGGATCGCCCGGCCACCACCCGACCGCGACCTGCTGAGCATCGGCTCCGTTGCGCATGATGAAGTCATCGGACGGCGGATCGGCCGGCCGTCCCGAGAAGAGGTTGACGGCGAGGTCAAAGGTCCCCCACCAGGCGTTGACCGGCGTCGAGCGACCCCGAAACGGCGCCCGGAACTCACTGAGGACGAGCGCCGCGCGAGTGGCGGCCTCGAAGTAGACCGCCACCTGATCGGCGTCATAGGTCGCATGCTCGTGGTCGTCGTCGAGCGGCACCTGCCACGGCACTTCCTGGGGAGTCGGATTGATCTCGACGTCGCCCCCCAGGCGCCCGACGGCCTCGAGCACCGCGCGGGTCACCTCCGCGACCGGGCGGTTGGGCGTCAGCGGGATCCGCGTCTCATGACCGGCGCTGTGCTCGACCACCGCCTCGCTCGTATGGAGGTCAAGCGCGGCGACGATCGCGCCGGAGCCATCCGGCGCCGGCAGCGGAAGCGTCTCCCAGCCGCGAGCGCTTAGCCGTAGTGCGGCGTGCTGAAGCTGCGGCTCCGGCGGTGCGAGCTCCACCGCGAGCTTCCCAAGCACCTGGGTGTGCGCGTGGAGCGTGTCGCATGTCGCGCTCCAGGGGCCGTAGCTGAGAGATGGCCATACCGGAGGCATGGTCCAACGCTACTCCTCCCGCTAGCGCCCTCCACTCCACTCGGTGCTTAGACGTCCGCGAGCTTGCGCTCGCGAGCGAGGCCGAGGGCGCGAGCGATGAGGTCGTCCTCATCGGAGAGCTCCAGCGCCGCGGTTCTGAGGCTCCACACCTCCAGATGTCTCTGTGTCCGAAGCCCGGGTTTGCCCGGGCCCGGCTTTCAGGCGGGGCCGCCGCCTGTGCGGCGGCCCCGCACGTGGTCCGGCTTACGCGCTCGCGCAGAGCACCGTGATCGCGGCTGTGCCGTCTGTGCCGGTGCCCTTCTGCACCTCGACGTACCAGCCGCGCGGCTCCTGGCCGTTGAGGGCGGGCTCGCCGGAGGCGTTGGCCGGGCGGGATTCGACGGCCGCGAATATGGGCACGATGCCCGAGCCCACAGCGATGCTGCCTCCCGGAAGGCGGTAGCCGCCGCCGACGACGCTTTCGCCCGCCTGACACATCGCGGCACCATCCTTCGTCTCGCCCACCAAGCCGTTGGCCGCAAACGCGATCCCCGCGGTCCGGGTCGTGACGTGAGCGACGCCGGTGTCGCCCTTGGGCCCCTGCGCGCCGGCGGCGCCGGTGTCGCCCTTGGGTCCCTGGACGCCCGCCTCGCCCATCGGCCCTTGCGGGCCGGCCGGGCCGCGCTCGCCCGTCAGCGAGCTGACGGCCCTCTTGCTCAGCTTGTTCGTGCCGAGCGCGCGGTTCTTGACGTCCTGGCCGGTGATCGTGCCGTCCTTGATGTTCTGACCGGTCATCACCAGCGCGGCCGTGGCCGTGCCGCTGAACGCGACGAACAGGGCGACGAGCGCAACCACCAGTGCCGGCGAGGGCCGTCTCTTGACGATGTTGTCTCTCATTCGGGTCTCCTTCGATTCGGGCGCCGGCGGGGCCGTGCGCCGTCTCGTGTCTTCCATGTGACCCGATCGTCTCGCCGTGGCAGGGTCGTTCGCTTCTGCGAAACCCCAGCAACCGCTTTGGCGCAGCGCGCTCTCGGTTAGGGGACATCCCTAGCGCTCGGCGCCGTTGTCCCGGGCGCCGGAGAGCGCGACGCCGTGCTCACTCCGTGCGATCGCTGAACGTGCTCCGACTGGCATTGATTGGGATGGATGCGGTGACGTGGTCGACTGAGGCAGACGAGGCGCGCTCGAGCAGGTCGTGACCGAGCGCTGCTGCTCGAGTCCAAGCCGGCGCAGACGCTGGTAGCGCCAGGCGGAGACGCGGCTCCGGAAACGGGGGCAGCGTGACTGGGTTCCGTAGAAGCGACTGCGCGGCGCGGCTCACGCTGCGGCGCCCTTGGCCTGCGCATCGGCCTCGGCGCGCTCCTCCTCGGCGTCGCCCTTGGGCGGCTCCTTGGCCCACTCCTCGTCGAACTCGACGCGCCACTTGGCCTCGTCGTTCTGCTCGAGACGGAGCTTGGCCCGGAACGTCCGTCCGGAGCGCCCGCGGAAGCCGGTGACCGCCTTGGCTGTGCGCCCGACGCCGGGGTCCTCGCCGGCCTCGCGCGAGGAGCGCAGCGACTCGATCAGCTCCTTGGCCACGCTCACGGGCAGCGACTTGCCGGCCTTGCGCTTCCAGATCACGAACCCGCAGCCGGGGTCCTCGCGCGACCAGCACGAGTAGCCCTTGCGGTTCTCGGAGATCTCGCGGCCGCAGATCGGGCAGGGGCCGAGCTTCGCCCGCTCGATCCGCACGCCCTTCAGCTTGTCGAGCTCCTGGACGGTGTCGGTCGTGAACTTCGCGATGTCCTGCATGAAGGCCGGGCGCGTGTCCTCGCCGCGCTCGATCAGGCCGAGGCGGCGCTCCCAGCTGCCGGTGAGCTCGGGCGAGGTGAGCTTGTGGCCGCCGAGCAGGCGGATCACCTGGATGCCCTTCTCGGTGGCCACGAGCGCACGCCCCTCGCGCTCGACGTACTCGCGATTGATGAGCAGCTCGATGATCCCGGCGCGCGTGGCCGGCGTGCCGATGCCCGAGTCCTTCATCGCCTCGCGGAGCTCGGCGTCCTCGACCTCCTTGCCGGCGGTCTCCATCGCGGCGAGCAGGGAGGCGTCCGAGAAGCGCCGCGGCGGCTGGGTTTCCTTGCGGATCGACTCGACCGAGCGCGTCTCGACCGACTCGCCGCGCTCGAGCTTCGGCAGGAGCTGGTCGCCGCCGGAGTCCTCCTCCGGGCGCTCTGGCTCGGCCTCCTCGCCGTAGACGGCCTTCCAGCCGGGCTCGACGAGGCGGCGGCCGGAAGTCCTGAACACCTTCTCCTCCACCGTGGTCTCCACGCGCGTGCGCTCGAACTCCGCGTCGGGGTGGAAGATCGCCAGGTAGCGCTTGGCCACCAGGTCGTAGACCTTGAGCTCGTCCTGGCCCATCCTGCCGAGGTCGTGCTCCGAGCGGGTGGGGATGATCGCGTGGTGGTCCGCGACCTTCTTGTCGTTGACCACCCGCTCGAGCGGCAGCCGCTCCAGCGCGCTCACGTACTCGGCCGCGCGCCGGTAGGCGCCGTTGTGGCCCACCAGCTCGGCGATCGGCTTGATCTCGGCGACCATGTCGCCGGTCAGGAAGCGCGAGTTGGTGCGCGGATAGGTGAGCGCCTTGTGCTCCTCGTAGAGCCGCTGCGAGGCCGCCAGCGTGCGGCGGGCGGAGAAGCCGTAGAGCGTGTTGGCGTGGCGCTGGAGCGAGGTGAGGTCGTAGAGGAGCTGCGGCCGCTCGCGCTCCTCCTTGCGCTCGAGCTTCGTGATCTCGCCGGGCCTGCCGGTGACCGCCGTGACGATCGCCGTCGCCTCGGCCTCACTCGGGAGCCGCTTGCCGCCCAGGTAGCGACCGGCGTAGGCCCGCTCCCCGCTCGCGGCGAAGCGCGCCTCCACGAGCCAGTAGGGCTCGGGCTTGAAGGCGCGGATCTCCTCCTCGCGGCGAACGATCAGCGCCAGCGTCGGCGTCTGAACGCGGCCCAGCGAGACGGCGCCGTCGAACGCCGCGCGCAGGCGAATCGACGCCGCGCGGGTGGCGTTCATGCCCACCACCCAGTCGGCCTCGGAGCGTGCGCGGGCGGCGTCCTCGAGCGTCTTCATCTCCTCGCCCGGACGCAGCTGCCCGAAGGCCTCGGAGATGGCGCGCTTCGTCATCGACGAGAGCCACAGCCGCCGCACCGGCTTCTGCACCGGCGCGACGTCGTAGAGGTAGGCGAAGATCAGCTCGCCCTCGCGACCCGCGTCGCAGGCGTTGACCACGTCGTCGATCTCGTCGTCCGCCATCAGGCGGTGAATCGCCTTCAGCTGCTTGGCGGCGCGATCGTCGTTCGGCACGAGCTTGAACTCGTCCGGGATGATCGGCAGGTCGGCGTAGCGCCACTTCTTCAGCTTCGGGTCGTACGCGTCCGGCTCCGCCAGCCCGACCAGGTGGCCTACCGCCCAGGTGATGACGAAATCGTCGCCGTCGAGCGAGGTCTTGTCCTTCGACTGCTTGAAGGATCCAGGCAGCGCCGCGGCCAGGTCACGGGCCACGGAGGGCTTCTCGGCGATGACTAGGGTCTTGCCCATCTCGGCCGTTCACGATACGCACATCGACACGCATACCGCTACCGGTTGGTGGCTCGAGGAGGCCGGAGGCGCGCAGCCGGTGGCCCCGCTCGACGGCTCGATCGAGGCGGACGTGGTGATCGTGGGGGGCGGCTACACGGGCATGTGGAGCGCCTGGCACCTGCTCGAGGCGGAGCCCTCGCTCAGCGTCGTCCTGCTCGAGGGCGGCACCTGCGGGCACGGGCCGAGCGGCCGGAACGGGGGCTTCTGCGAGTCGCTCTGGTTCAGCGCGGCGGCGATCCGGGAGCGCTTCGGCGACGGCCCCGCGGGCGAGCTGCTTCGGAGCGCGAGCGAGAGCGTCTCGGCGATCGGCGCATGGTGCCGGAGCAACGACGTGGACGCCTGGTTCGACCAGGCGGGCTACCTGTGCGTCTCGACCGGCGAGCGCTTCGACGACGTGGGCCGCGCGGCCGTGCGGGCGGCGGCCGAGCTCGGCTCCCCCGACGCCGTGCAGGACCTCTCGCCCGACGCGGTGCGGGCGCGCTGCCGCTCGCCCGAGTTCCGGCGGGGCGTGCTCGTGCCCGACTTCGCGACCGTCCAGCCCGCCCGGCTGGCGCTCGGGCTGCGCACCCGGCTGATCGAGCGCGGCGTGCGGGTGTTCGAGCGCTCGCGCGTGCGCCGGCTCGGCCCGGAGGTGGTCGCGGAGACGGACGGCGGGCGCGTGCGGGCGGGAGCCGCCGTGCTCGCGGTGGGGCCCGCCGCGCGCTCGCTCGCGCCGCTGCGCTCGCGCCTGACCGTGACCTCCTCGCACATCGTGCTCACGGAGCCCGTGCCGGAGCTGCTCGAGGAGATCGGCTGGACCGGCGGCGAGTGCATCACGGACGGCCGCACCCTCCTGCATTACTTCCGCACGACGCCCGACGGGCGCATCGTGTTCGGCTGGGGCGGCGGGCGCGTGGCGTACGGAGCGCGCCTGAACGGGCGCATCGAGGTCGACCCGAATGTCGCGGCCCAGGTGCGCGACCATCTCGAGCGGCTCTTCCCGGGCGTTCGCGGGCGCCGCATCACGCACGCCTGGGGCGGCCCGATCGACGTCTCCCCCAGCCACATCCCGCAGCTGGGCAGCCTGCCCGGCGCGCCGATCCACTTCGCGTTCGGCTACACGGGCAACGGTGTCGGGCCCTCCCACCTCGCCGGGCGGACGCTCGCGTCGCTGGCGCTCGACCGGCGCGACGCGCTCACGCGGTTGCCGATCGTGGACTCGGGCGCCGGCGCCTGGGTCCCCCCGGAGCCGCTCGCCTGGCTCGGCGGCACGGCCGTCCGCTCCGCGCTCCTGCGCGTGGAGGACGCGACGGAGCGCGGCGAGCGAGCCGACCCGCTCACTCGGGCGATCTGCGCAGCCCCGCACGCGCTCGGGATGCATCTGGGTCGCTGACGCGCGCCCATTGTGCGCATTCGCACACAGCGTGCGCCCGGACTGCGGGACGCTACGCCCGTGGGAACGGGTGAGACTGGTGCGACCAGCGGCCGTAATTCCCGGCTCGGAGCTCGGTTGGATGGTCGATGGCAAGCGTCGTCCATGAGCTCCCGGGGCACTATCCACGCCGTCTGGGCGGGCGCGCTGCCGTGATCGCAACGCCCGTCCCGCGCGATCTCGCCGCCGAGGAGGCCCGCCTCGCGCAGCGCGCGGTGGCCGGCGACGGGGACGCGTTCGCGGAGCTCTACGGTCGCTACGAGAAGCGCGCCTACAACCTCTGCCTGCGCATCCTCGGCTCCGAGGACGACGCCGCGGACGCCACCCAGGAGGCCTTCGTCAGCGTCCTGCGCCGGCTGCCGAAGCTCGAGGGACGCGACCTCGCCTTCGGCTCCTACCTGTTCACCTCCGCGCGCCACGCCTGCTACGACCTGATCGACAGGCGCAAGCGCGCCGAGCCGAGCGACGAGATCCCCGAGTCGTCGATCCCGGTCGGCGGCGGCGTGGGCGGCGGCGGCACCGGGTTCGACCCCGGCGATCCGGAGGACGACCCGGAGCGCAACGTGCTCCAGCAGGCGCGCTCCGAGGAGATCCGGGCCGCGAACGCCGCGCTGCCGGAGCGCCAGCGTGAGGTCCTGGCCCTACGCGAGCTCGAGGAGCTTTCCTACGACGAGATCGCGGAGATCATGGAGATGAACCGCAACTCGGTCGCTCAGCTGATCTCCCGCGCCCGGATCAACCTGCGCGACGCGCTGCGCGGCACCGCGCTGGCCTCGATCGCAACATCCTCGCCGGACTGCGAGCGCGCGATCGCCCTGATCGCCGCCGGCCAGGACGGTCAGGAGGAGGCCGGCGACTGGCTCGACGACCACGTGCGCGACTGCGAGACCTGCCGGCTGAGCCGCGAGGCGATGGAGGAGGCCGGACTCTCCTACCGCGCCTGGCTGCCGGTGGCCGCGGCGCCCTTCCTGCTACGCGAGACACTGGCCCGCGCGGCCGAGTCCGTGGACGCCGACTGGTCCGAGCAGATTGCGCGCCTCGAGGCCGCGCGCGTCGGTGGCGGCGCGGGCAGCTCGCTCGAGGGCGCGCGTGCGTCGGTCGGTTCGCCACCGCCGCCTGGGCGTGGTCCTGACGGGCGCGCTCGCCGCCCTGCTCCTGCTGGTCGTGCTAACCGCCCGCACGCACGACGGAGCCCCGTCGGTCGCCCAGGAGCCCGCGGCGGAGGAGATCCCCGTCGCCGAGGCGCCGGACGACGAGCCGGCCGAGCCCGCCAAGACCGCCAAGACCGCCAAGAAGAAGGACGGGGGCGGCGCGGAGCAGGGCGGCCGGGCCCGTGGCGGTCACGCCCGAGGATGAGGATGCGGCGCCGAGCGACGGCGGCGAGCCCGCCGCGGCCGATTCGCCGCGCGCGGACCGCGGTGGCTCGAACGACAAGCGCCCGTCAGGGGACGACAACACCGGCAGCGTCGGCCGCCAGCCCCGCGGCGGCGGCGAGGGCCTGGCCGGAGACCCGCCGGGGCCCACCGAGCAGCCGCAGAGCGAGCCGCCGGTGACCACGACTCCGGAGCCGCCCGTCGTGATCGACCCGCCCGCGGCCGGCCAGTGCCGGGATGCTCAGGGCAATCCGATCCAATGTCCGCCGCAGCAGCCGCCGCAGACCCGCTGCCCCACGGGCTGCATCACCCTGCCGCCGCCTACCCGGCCGCCGCGGTAGAGGCGCGCTCGCGCAGCCAGGCGCTCACGCCGGCGGCCGGCTGGGGCCGCAGCAGGAAGTAGCCCTGGGCGGCGTCGCAACCGAGCCGGCGCAGCTCCCGCAGCGTGGTCTCGCTCTCCACGCCCTCCGCCACCACCTCGAGGTCGAGGTGGTGGCCCAGGTCGATCGTCGAGCGCACGATCGCCGCGCCCGAGTCGCCGCGCTCCATGTCGCGCACGATCGAGCGATCGATCTTGAGCTCCTGGATGGGCAGCTCGAGCAGGCGCGCCAGCGACGAGTAGCCGGTGCCGAAGTCGTCGATCGAGAGGCGCACGCCGAGGGCGTGGAGGCGTTCGATCACGTCCATTGCGGTGGGCAGGTCGGCTATCAGGCCGCGTTCGGTGAGCTCGAGGTGCAGGCGGCTGCCCTCCACGCCGGCGCGCTCGAGCAGCTCGCTGACCTCGCGCGGGAAGTGGCGATCGTGCAGGCTGCGTTCGCTCACGTTCACGGCCACCGGGACGTCGAGGCCCATGGCGCGCCACTCGGCGCACTGCGCGAGCGCGGCCTCGAGCACCCAGGTGGTGAGCGGGCCGACGAGCGCGGTGCGCTCGGCCAGCGGCAGGAACTCCATCGGAGCGAGCAGGCCCTCCACCGGATGCTGCCAGCGGACAAGCGCCTCCACCCCGGTGACCTCGCCCGTCTGAAGATCCACCTTCGGCTGGTAGTGCAGCACCAGCTCGCCGTCCGCGATGGCCCGGCGGAGCTCCGCCAGCCGGGCGACGCTTCCGGACTCGCGGCGGTCGCGCTCGGGCCGGAAGACCTCCACCGAGGTGCCGCCGCGCTTGGCGGCGTACATGGCCATGTCGGCCGCCTGGAGCAGACCCTCGCCGTCCTCGGCGTGGTCCGGGAACAGCGCGATGCCGATGCTCGCCTCCACCACGAGCGGCACGTCCCCGAGCACGAACTCCTCCGCGAGCGTGGCACTCACGCGGTCGGCGATCTCGACCGCCGCGGACGCGCGGTCGACCTCGTCGAGCAGCAGGGCGAACTCGTCGCCGCCCAGGCGCGCGAGCAGATCCCCGGCACGCACGGTGGTCTGCAGCCGGGTGGCGACCTCGCGCAGGAGCATGTCCCCGTGCCCGTGGCCGAGAGCGTCGTTCACCTCCTTGAAGCGGTCGAGGTCGAACATCAGCAGTGCGAAGCGGCCATCGCGCGAGCCGGCCCGCTCGACCGCCCGCCCGAGGGCGGCCAACAGCTGGCGCCGGTTCGCGATCCCGGTCAGATCGTCGTGAAGCGCCTGGTGGCGGCTCTCCTCGGCGTGCCGGCGCAGCGTGCGCGAGGCCCGCCCGACGATCGGGAACAGGAGCAGCTCGAGCAACGCGAGCCCGGCGACCAGCACGAGGTAGAGATTCCGCGTGTCCTCGTCGATGCGGGCCTGGATCGGGCGGTAGGGCAGGTAGAGCTCGAACACCCCCACGGGACGGCGGTCGCCCAGGAGCCGCAGCGGCACGTAGATCTCGTAGAGCGGCTTGCCGTCGCCGTCCGCCTCCTCGAAGGTCGCAAGGACCTCGCCCCTGAGCGCCGGGCGAACGTGCTCCTGGTCCCGTTGACCGATCTCGCTGCGGTCGAGTGAGTACACGAGGTCGCCGCTGCCGCTGTAGAGCTTCGCGTTGTGGATCGTGCCGCGGAGCACCAGCGCGTCGATGCGCTGCTCGAGGCTCATCAGGTGCTCCTCGCTGAGCCCGTAGCGCAGGTCGTTGCGCGTGACGTGCTGGTCGACCAGGTCGTTGGCGATCCGAGTCGCCATCCGTGTCGCGTCCATGGCCGCGCGGTCACGGATCTGGTTCTTCAGGACGTACGCCAGCGCCGCTCCCATCAGCCCGACGGCCACGAGGCTAAGCAGGCTGAATTTCACGAGCAGGCTGAGCTGTGGAATCCGCTGCAGCATCCCACCCGTGATACTCGGCCCCCGAAGTAGCCGCCTTTAGCCGCGCTCAGTAGTCGCGCGGATCGAAGCCGCGACCGATGTCGCGCCCGCGGCAGCCGGTGCGCCGGCTCTTGCCGTCGAAGGGCAGGCGCACGATCGTCTGCGCCTCGTTGTTGTCCTCGTCCGACTCGTAGATGCCGTTCCCCGGATCGGCGATGTGCACGTAGGCGAAGCAGCCGCGCAGACCGGTCACGTCGATCCACTGCTCCGGATAGGCGGGCGGGTAGATGTCGGCCCAGCCCGGCGAGGTGCCGAGGGTCACGCCGCGGGCGCGGGTGTTGTTGCTGCAGGCCGGGTACACGCGCCTGCGCGGCGAGCGCGGCGTGTCGGGCCTCGTGTGCGTGAGATCGCGCAGGCAGTACGCCACCTTGGGACCGGTGCGGACGCGCCGCGTGCGCCTCCCCTGCGCATCCACGCGCCAGAGCTCGAAGCGGGCGGCGTCGTGGAACTTCCACCAGTAGCGCTGCTGGTGCGCGAACTTGAACTCGAGCCGGGCGCCGGTGCGCACAGCGATTCGGTCTCCGAACCTCGTGTAGATGCGCTGACGGGCGTTCATGAAGCGAGCTGAGGCGCGCGTGCCGTGCAGCTCGACCGGGCCCCTCCCGACGCTGTCGATGACGTTCCCCGCGCGCAGGACGGTATGTCCGGCCTTGGTCAGGCGGTCGGTGTAGAGGCCGTACGGACGGCGCATCACGAGGTCCGGACAGCGCAGCTCCTCGGCGAACTCCCCGATGCACGGGTTCTCGTCCACCTGCGCTCGCTCGGGCGCGCTGCCCGCCGGCGGCTCGACCGCGAGCGCCGTGCCGGCGAGGGTCGCGGCGGCGGCGAGCATGGCTGTGAGAACGGCACGCACCCGGTCCATCTATAGCGGTTACCCTCGCGGAAAGATGCCATCGCTCCGGTCCGTGCCGAGCCCGGCCCCTCGCGCATGACGCGCGTTCTTGCAATCGACGGCGGCGGGATCCGCGGCCTGATCCCGGCGCTGGTGCTCGCCGAGATCGAAGAGCGCGCGGGACGCCCCGTGTTCGAGCTGTTCGACCTGATCGCCGGGACCTCGACCGGCGGGATCATCGCCTGCGCGCTGTGCGCGCCCGATCCCCTTCCAGCCGAGCGCGTCGTGGCGCTGTACGAGGAGGAGGGGCCGAAGATCTTCGACCGCAGCCTGTTCCAGCGGATTCGGAGCGCGGACGGGCTGCTCGACGAGAAGTACGACTCGGCCGCTCTGGACAGCGCGCTCGAGCGCTTCCTGGGCGACAAGCGGCTGAGCGAGGCGACCCCCGAGCTGATCATCCCCGCCTACGACACCGCGGAGCCCGGGCCCTACTTCTTCAAGAGCCGAACGGCGCGCGAGAGCGCGGACGAGGACTTCCCGCTGGCGGTGGCGGCGCGCGCGACCTCGGTGGCTCCCACCTACTTCGAGGCGTCGGAGGTGGGGGCGCGCTCGCTGGTGGACGGCGGCGTGTTCGCCGTGAACCCGGCGATGTCGGCGTTCGCCGAGGTGCTCCGCTTCCAGCCGGCCGCGGAGGTCCGGCTCGTCTCGCTCGGCACGGGCCAGCGCACGCGCAAGCGCCCGTTCAGCGAGATCGAGGACTGGGGCCTGCTCGAGTGGGCGAAGCCGATCCTCGACGTGGTCTTCGACGGAATCTCGGACGCCGTCGACTACCAGCTGCGGCACGCGCTCGTCGACGGGCGCTACTGGCGCCTGCAGACCGAGCTGACCGAGGCGAGCGACGAGCTCGACGACGCCAGCCCCGAGAACCTCGCCGCGCTGCGGCGCCAGGCGGAGCAGCTGATCCGGGAGCGGAGCGCGGACATCGACGCCATCGTCGCGGCGCTCTGAGGGGTCGATTTCGTCCAAGACCGGGCGCGCGGGGCGGCGCTAGCGTGGCACCTCGCAAGTCGAAACGAAGGAGATCGAGATGTCCGGTGAGCTGTCGTTCTTCGAGTTGGGAGTCGAGGACCCCGCGCGCGGGCGAGCGTTCTACGAGGCGCTGTTCGGCTGGAGCTTCGAGCCGTCGCCCTCGGGCGGCGGCTTCACGATCGGAACGCCGACGGTGCCGGGCGGCATGCACGGCGGCGACAAGGGCGCGGCGCCGTACGTCTTCTTCGCGGTCCCCGACATCGACGCTGCGATCGAGCGGGTGGTCGAGCTCGGCGGCGCGGTCGAGGAGATCGACGTCGAGGGCGACGACGAGGAGACGGCGGCCCGCTACGGCCGCTTCAAGCTGTGCCGCGACGACCAGGGCTCCTCGTTCGGGCTGCACCAGCCGCCCGGCGCATAGGCCGGCGCCGCCCTCTCGCGTGTCGTTTGGCTCGGCGGGCGGCCGGCGAGGCCGGCCCGACCCCACAGGATGGGGTCAAGTCAGGACTGATTGACCATTCGCGCTACTGACCGCCGGCGGGCCGGGGCGGAGTCGGCGCGCCTACGCGCACGGCCCGGTGTCCACCGGGCCGCCCGCCCTGCCCAGCGCGTCGCGCACGATCCTGTCAGGCACCCCGAAGCCGGAGCTCTCGGAGTCCGAGACCGAGGCCGCGAAGATCGTGGTGACCACCCGGCCGCTGCCGTCGACCATCGGGCCGCCCGAGTTGCCGGAGCGCACGAGGCCGCGCAGCGAGGTGATCGCGCGGGTGACCGGGCCGCGGCCGTAGGCGTCCTGGGTCACCACCTCGGAGGTCTGGCCGAGGCGGCCCGGCTGCACGTCGTAGCCGCCGTTCTCGGGAAAGCCGAGGATCGCCGCGGAGGTGCCGGGCGCCGCCCCGCCCCTCAGCCGCAGGGCCGGCGCTCCGGTCAGTCCCGGAGCGCGGAGGATGGCGAGGTCGTTCCTGGCATCGAACCAGATCGCGTCGGCGTCGATCCGGGCGCCGTCGCCGCCGAGCTGCACGGTCGTGTCGTCCTGGCCGGCGACCACGTGGGCGTTCGTCACGACCACCCCGTTGCCGGCGACCCAGCCCGATCCCTGCACGCCCAACCCGCACGCGGTGCCGAGCACGCGGACCACGCTGTCCGCGGCGCGGCGCACCTCGGGGTCGCGCGCGATCCTCGAGCTCGGCGGCGCCACGTCGGCCGCGGGGCCGTCGATCTCCGGGAAGGGGTCGAAGCGCGCGAGTGCCTGGAGGAGCGGCCCCGAGGGCGGCAACGCGTCGTTGAGCGTTCCGAGGATCGCCGAGCGCTGGATCGGCTCGCGGAGCTCCCGCGCACCGGGGGTCTGGAGCGCCACGGCGCCTCCCACCCAGACCAGCAGCAGGCCGAGGCAGCCCACGAGCAGCGCCCCGCCCACGCCATCGACGCGCCCGAGCCGCTCGCCGAGCCGGAGCCGAAGGTGGAAGCCGAGCAGCTCGAACCCCGAGGCCAGCACGCCGCCGACGAGCAGCGCCGCCACCAGCGCGAACAGCGGTGCGTAGGGCGAGCTCGAGCCGTCCTCCAGGAGGAGCGGGCCAAGGCGGGAGCCGATGAAGGCGCCAGCCACGAAGCCGGCCAGCGACAGCGCTCCCACCACCAGCCCCTGGGCGTAGCCCCAGGTGGCCATCAAGAGCGTGAAGCCGACGATGATCCAGTCGAGGGGCGTCACCCGCCCCAGGCAGCGTAGCGCCGTCGCGCCAGCCTCGAGCCGGTCTCGGCCGCCTGGCTACCATCGTCACAACCCCCCACCCCCCGCTTCCCTGAACGAGCTCACCTCCGAGCGCCGCCGGCGCCTCACCCATCGTGCGCTGCCCGCACTGTGCGGGCTCAGCGGCGTCGCCCTGATCGCGGGCGTACTGGTCGGCGCCGGGGTGATCTCCGGATCCGAGCGGGTGGCGCGCGACTTCGCGACCGCCTGGGAGGGCGGCGACCTGCGCGCGATGCACGCGCTCCTCAGCGAGGACTCCCAACGTGTCTACCCGCTCGAGCGCTTCGAACGGGCCTACCGGCGCGCCGCCACCACCGCAACCGCCACGGGCGTGACCAGCGCCGAGCCGACCGGCGAGCGCGACGGCGCCGTGGTCTTCCCGGTCGAGGTCCGCACGCGCGTGTTCGGGCGGGTGCCCGGCGAGCTGCTCCTACCCGTGAGCGAGGACCGAGTGGACTGGGAGCCGCATCTCGTGTTCCCCGGGCTGCGCTCGGGCGAGCGCCTGACGCGCGGGATCGAAGTGCCGGAGCGCGCGACGCTCCTGTCGCGCAACGGGCGGGTGCTCGCGGAGGGGCCTGCCGGCCAGCGCAGCTCGCCGCTCGTGGGGATCGCCGACTCGGTAGCGGGGAGCATGGAGCCCGAGGAGACGGCCGCGGAGCGCAGGGGCCTCTACGCACAGGGGTTCCCGCGCGACTATCCGGTGGGACAGAGCGGCCTCGAGGAGGCGTTCGAGGAGCGGTTGCGCGGGCGCCCCGGCGGCGAGCTGATCGCCGGCGGGCGCAGGGTGCTCGCGCGTACCCGGCCGCGGCCCGCGCCGGCCGTGCGCACCACGATCAGTCCGCGCATCCAGGAGGCCGCCGTGATCGGGCTGGCCGGCCGGCTCGGCGGGATCGCGGCCCTCGATCCGCGCAACGGAGAGATCCTCGCCCTCGCCGGCATCGCGTTCTCCGCCCCGCAGCCGCCGGGCTCGACCTTCAAGATCGTGACCACCACCGCCGCGCTCGAGCAACGGCTGGTCAAGCCCTCGGACGAGTTCCCGGTGGAGTCGGCGGCGACCATCGACGGCGTCGAGCTCGAGAACGCGAACGGGGAGTTCTGCGGCGGCAGCTTCCGCGAGAGCTTCGCGCACTCGTGCAACTCGGTGTTCGCGCCGCTCGGCGTGGAGGTGGGCTCCGAGGCGCTCGTGGACGCCGCCGAGCGCTACGGCTGGAACGGCGACCCGGTGGTCCCCGGCGAGCTGCCGAGCACCCTGCCCCCGGCGTCCGAGATCGTGTCGCCGCTCGAGGTCGCCTCGACCGCGATCGGGCAGTTCAAGACGCTCGCCACCCCGCTCCAGATGGCGTCCGTGTCGCAGGTGATCGCGACCGGCGGGGTGCGCTACCTGCCCACACTCGGCCTGGGCGAGCGCTCAGAGTCCTTCCGAGTGACCAACCGGCGGGTGGCCCGTACGATCGGCTCGCTGATGGTCGACGTCGTGAAGTACGGCACCGGCACCGCGGCGGCGATCGACGGCGTGCAGGTGGCAGGCAAGACCGGTACCGCCGAGCTCGGCGACACGCGTGATCCCGAGACCGGCGAGACGCTGCCGCCCGACCCCACCAACACCGACGCCTGGTTCACCGCCTACGCGCCGGCCCGCCGGCCGACGATCGCGGTGGGGGTGATGTTCGTGGGCGCCGGCTCCGGTGGCGCGACGGCGGCGCCCGCGGCGCGGGTGGTGATGGACGAGGCGCTCTAGATGTCCAGCTCGAAGGTGAGGCCACCGTCGGCGCCGCCGCCGTTGATCTCCAGCTCGAGCGGCCGGTACTCGGTGTTCTCGAGCGGGAGGGTGAAGAGCAGCATCGACCCGGCGGTCGGTCCGAGCTGGGCGACACTGCCGGCCTCCGGGATGCACTCCTGAGGGAGCAACTCGCGCGGGTGATAGGCGAACCGGTTGTCGAGCGGCAACTCGTCGGGCTCGAACTCGTTGCCCTGGGCGTCCACGATCATGAACTCCTCCGCCGTCCCCCGGGGCTCGTCCGAGGTGTTGCACGTCTGCAGGAAGATCCCGTAGAGGGTGTCGCTCGGCTCGGGCTCGGCCGCCTCGACGTAGGCGTCGTCCGGCGGGATGGCCGGGTTGAGCTGGCGCGTGATGAAGACGTTGTAGGCCACGCCGTCGAGCTCGAGTGCGAGGCCCTCGCGAGCGGGCTCGTCGACGCCGGGCTCCTCGTCGCCGCAAGCACTCACGCCGAGCGCGAGAGCGGCGAGGCAGGCCAACGCGACGAGTAGGCGGGCGAGCACGCGCGGCAGTCTATTGACGGGTTGTCCGGGCCGGGTCCATCCCGCTGGGCGCTCCGAAACGTGCGGCCTTGGCCGGCTCGTAGCCGGCGATCGTCACCCGCTTGAGGGGACCGTCGGGAGGCTCCTCGAAGATCATCCGGAGGCGTTCGAGCGAGCGCTTGGTCTGGCGGCGCATCCAGCCGGCGGCTCCCACCTCGAACATGCGGTCGACGAACGTGGCCGGCTCGGAGAAGGTGGTCAGCTCCACGCGCGTCACGGTCGCGGACTCCTTGCTGAACTCGTAGACCGCCAGCGAGCGGTTGCGGCCGCGACGGCCGACCCGCACCTCCTCGATGATCCGGCGCGGCCGGTCGGCCTCTCGGATCGTGAGCTCCGCGTACTGCTTGGTGAGCGGCGCCTTGAGCTGGAACCTCGACGCCGCGCCCTCGCCGACCGGGTTCACGCGCGCGAGCCGGTAGTCGCGCAGGTAGTGGTCGGTGTAGGCGGGGCGCCCGGCGAGGTCGTTCACGAAGTCGAAGATCGCCTCGCGGGGAGCGGAGATGTTCGTGGACACGGTGACCTCGCGCATCGCGGGCGCCATCGTACCGGCTCGCCTCGGCGGTCCGGCGGCGACGGGAGGGGCGCTCAGGCGGCCCTGCGGACGACCGACAGCGGGCGGTCGCTTGCGTGAATCCGCTCCGAGCGGACCGCGTGGCGGCGCTCGTCGGGCAGGCGGGCGAAGCACAGCTCGCACAGCGTGCGGCCGGAGTCGAGCTCGAGCAGATGCTCCCCCGCGAGCGGCATGCGCCGGCAGTCCGCGCAGCGTCCGGCGGACGAGACGAGGGCGCCGACGCTGCGGCGCATGAGCATGGCGGCCAGGTCGGGCATGCCATGGTTCTTCGTCCGCGCCGGGGCCATTCCTTCGCCCTGGCGGTCCGCTTGCATACGGCCGAGGCCGGAAAAAGCCCGCTAAGAGCGAGTTTTTTACTTGGAGTTCGGGGCCTCCTCGTTACCATCGGCATCACCCCCACCCCCGAGGAGAGACATCCGATGGAAGCCTTCAACGCCGGAACGTTGGTCGGCGCCGGGTCCTTCCTGTGTGACTCATGTGGATTCGGCATCGCCCTGCACGAGCGTGATCCCGTACCGATCTGCCCCGAATGCGGGGGCACGAGCTTTCGCCGTGCCTCGCTATTCGGCGACGACATACGGAGGCCGCGGCGGCACGAGGTCGACGATGCGCCCGATTGGCTCGATGAGGCGCGGGACGCCCTGATCCGCAGCGGCGACTACCTCGCCTTCGAGGACGACGACCGCGTGCGCGTGGTCTCGCTGCAGGACGGCTGGACCCGGATCGGCCGCAGCCTGTCCGCGCACCTGCGCTTCGACGACCCCACCGTCTCGCGCCGGCACGCCCTGCTCTACCGCGACGACGCCGGCGCGCGCATCCTCGACGACCGCAGCCTGAACGGCGTGTTCAAGAACGGCGAGCGCGTGGAGCTCGGCGAGCTGTCCGACGGCGACGAGATCGCGATCGGCCGCTTCCGGCTCTTCTTCGTGAGCCTGAGCGGCGAGCGCAGCGGCTCCAGGGCCGGCAGCGCCTTCGCCTGAACTCGGACGGCCGCGCGCGCCCGGCGTGGGAGCGCGCGGCCGCAGTGACTACTAGAGCAGGGGACCGCTGAACGGCTCGGTGCCGAGCGCCAGCGTGACGTTCGGACCGCCGTTCGCCGTGCACCTACCCGCCAGGCGGCGGGACTACTCCCGGGAACCGTCGGCCAGCTCGGCCAGCCCCTCCTCGCGCGAGGTCACGGGCGCGTAGCCGAGCTCCCGCCGCGCCCGTGAGATGTCGATCGTGCACTCCTGCGAGGAGACCCAGACGGCGAACCGGGTCACCGGCGGGGGCGAGTCGAAGCGCTTGAGTGCGCGCCATATCCGCTCACAGACGAGCGCCACGGGGCCCGCCACCCCGGCCGGGACGGAGGAGTCGGGCGGCGTGACTCCGCGGGTCGCGAGCATGCGCGTGAGGAACTCCCGGAACACGACCGGCTCGCCGTCGGTCACGAAGTAGACGCCACCGGCGGGAGCCTTCGTCGCGGCGAGCCACAGTCCCTCGACGGTGTTGTCCACGTGGGTCGTGGCGGTCAGCTGGCGCCCGCCTCCGATCCAGCGGAAGCGGCGCGAGCGAACCAGCTCGGTGATGGCCGGCAGCAGCGTCGTGTCGCCGCGGCCCCAGACGAAGCGCGGGCGGATCACCACCGTCTCGAGGCCGTCCC
Source organism: uncultured Thermoleophilaceae bacterium (assembly GCA_963812415.1). Lineage (GTDB taxonomy): Bacteria > Actinomycetota > Thermoleophilia > Solirubrobacterales > Thermoleophilaceae > JACVRW01. The sequence goes on from CAWEVH010000035.1 coordinate 83,807, forward strand.
CGTTCGCGGCGCGCACCAGCTGCTCGGCCCTCGCCTTCGACGACGAGTAGAGCGCCGGGGAGTCCGGCCGAAGCGGCGCGTTCTCGTCGACGTTCACGAGCGGCTCGCCCGCCATCAGCGCGGCCTCGGTGCTCACGTGCACCAGCCGGCGTACGCCCGCCGCGCGGCAGGCCGCCAGCACGTTCGCGGTACCGCCCACGTTGAGGCGCTCGAACTCGGCAGGGTCGCCCCAGTCCTCCACCTTGGCGGCCGAGTGAAACGCGACCTCGCTCCCGGCGGCGGCCGCCTCGAGCGTGGCGCGATCGCCGATGTCGCCGCGCACCGGCTCGGCGCCCCGCTCGCGGACGCGTTCGGCGGCGGCGTCCGAGCGCGCGAGCGCCCGGACCTCCCAGCCCTCGCGGTGCAGCCGGTCGATCAGCGCACCGCCGATGAACCCGGAGCCTCCTGTCACGAATGCGGTGGTCATGGCCCGAGGCTAGTGTCGTCCCAGGCTCGCGTCGTGTTGGGTGTATCCGGTCAGGGCGGGGTGAGCACGCCCGGGAAACCGCGAGCGTTACGTTGACCGCGATATGCGCGGTCAACGTAACCCTCACGAGTTCGACCCCGGTGGTGAGGGCCCCCCAAACCGCGTCGTCACCCAGCCAGGCGCCCGCAGCACGGCCACCAAGAGAACGGAGCTGGTCCGTCAGCGCACGTCGCGCGGGCCGGTCCAGAAGGCGTCGCCGACCGTCACCGTGCGCGCGATCTCGGCCTGATGGCGGAGCGAGTGGGGGTCCCCGTCCTCGTAGGCGAACATCGCCTCGGCGCGCACCCGCCGCACCTCGCCGGAGCCGCCGAGGTACTGGTCGACCACGCGCGCGCAGCGGCGGCCCTCGGCGATCGCGGTGACCACGAGCGACTGACCCACGCGGGCGTCGCCGCAGGCGAACACGCCCTCGATCTTCGTCCCGTACACCGGCGCCTTGACGTTCCCGCGCTTGTCGAGATCGAGGCTGAGCTCCGCCACCGCGCCGTCGTGATCGGGATGGCTGAAGCCGATGGCGATCAAGACGAGGTCCGCGCGCTCGTCGAACTCGCTCCCCGGGATCGCGTGGAGGTCGCGCGAGGAGGTGCCCTCCACGCGCCGCCCGCGCACGCCCGTCGCCCGACCGTCCGCGCCGACGATCTCCGTGACCTGCGTGCCGAAGCGGCGCTTGCCGCCCTCGTCGAGGGCGTAGGTGGTCGGCGTGCGCTTGGGGGGCAGCGGCCAGGGCGTTCCCACGGGGCGGCCGCCCTCCGGCAGCTGCGGGTAGACGTCGAGCAGCAGCACGTCCTCGGCACCCTCGCGCAGGGCGTTCGAGATGCAGTCCATGCCCGTGTCCCCGCCCCCCACGACCACGACGCGCCGGCCGGCGGCGCTGATCGTCTCGTGCGCGGGCGTCTCGCGGTGCGGGCGGCCCTCCAGCGCGGCAACGGCGCGGTTGCGCTGGTAGAGGTACTCCATCGCCAGGTGAACGCCGCCGAGCTCGCGGCCGGGGGCCTCGAGCTCACGGTGGACGCGCGAGCCGATCGCGACCACCACCGCGTCGTGGGTGCGGCGCAGCTCGTCGGCGCTCACGTCGCCGCCGACCTCGACGTCGTAGCGGAACTCGATGCCCTCCTCCTCGAGCAGCTTCACGCGCCGGTCGATGATCCACTTCTCGAGCTTCGCGTCGGGCACCCCGAAGCGCAGCAGGCCGCCGGGCCCCTCGTCGCGCTCGTACACCGTCACCAGGTGGCCGAGGCTGTTGAGCTCGGCCGCCACGGCGAGCCCGGCCGGGCCGGACCCGATCACCGCCACGCGGCGGTCGGTGCGCGTCTCCGGCGGCTCGGGGACGATCCAGCCCTCGTCGAAGCCGCGCGAGACGATCGCCAGCTCGATCTGCTCGATCGTGACCGGGTCGTCGTTGATGTCGAGCACGCAGGCCGACTCGCACGGCGCCGGACAGATCAGCCCCGTGAACTCGGGGAAGTTGTTCGTGGCGTGGAGCTTCGCGAGCGCGTCGCGCCAGCGGTCGCGGTAGACGAGGTCGTTCCAATCGGGAATCAGGTTGCCGAGCGGGCAGCCCTCGTGGCAGAAGGGCACCCCGCAGTCCATGCAGCGCGCACCCTGGTCGCGCAGCGTGCGGTCGTCGGGCAGCGAGAAGTACTGGCGGTAGTCGGCCACGCGCTCGCCCGGGTCGCGCTTGTCGAAGCCCACGCGCTCGAGTGCGCAGGAAGGCGCCGAGCTCGCCCACTAGCCGCTCTCCACCGGTGCGCTGGCCGCGTAGCCCGGCGTCGCGTCCGGGCCGGCGGCGGCGGCCGCCACCTCGTGCTCGCCCTCGGCCGACATCTCGGCGAGCGCCCGCTTGTAGTCGTGCGGCATCACCTTCACGAAGCGGTTGAGCGACGCCTGCCAGTCGGCGAGCACGCGCTCGGCCACCTCGGACCCGGTGCGCAGCCGATGCTCGTCGACCCAGCCGCGCAGGTCCTCGGACTCGTCCGGCATGATGGCGTCGAAGCCGACCAGCTCCGTGTTGCAGCGCGCGCGGAAGTCCCCCAGCGACGTCGAACACGTAGGCGATGCCGCCGCTCATCCCGGCGGCGAAGTTGAGGCCGGTCGGGCCGAGCACCACCACGCGGCCGCCGGTCATGTACTCGCAGCCGTGGTCCCCCACCCCCTCGACCACGGTGATCGCTCCCGAGTTGCGGACCGCGAAGCGCTCGCCGGCGAGCCCGCGGAAGAACGCGCGCCCGGATGTGGCGCCGTAGAGCACCGTGTTGCCGACGATCACGTTGTCCTCGGCCACGAACGTGGTGCCGGCCGGCGGGCGCACGACGATCGTCCCGCCCGAGAGTCCCTTGCCGCAGTAGTCGTTGGCGTCGCCGTCGAGCACGAGCTCGACCCCGTGGGCCAGCCAGGCGCCGAAGCTCTGGCCCGCCGAGCCTTCGAGGCGCACCTCGACGCTCCCGTAGGGCAGCCCGTCGGCGCCGTGAACGCGGGCGATCTCGCCGGACAGGAGCCCGCCGACGGCGCGGTTCTTGTTCTCCACACGACGCTCGAGCTGCACGGGTGTGCCGTGCTCGATCGCCGGCCGGCAGCGCTGGAGCAGGTCCACGTCGATCGAGTCGTAGAGAACGGGCTCCGGGCGCCGCACGCAGTGGCGCGGCGCGTCGGGGTCGATGCCCGCGGGCTGCTCGAGCAGCCGGCGCAGGTCGACGCCGCGCGCCTTCCAGTGGTCGACCGCCTCCCGCGGCTCGAGCAGGTCGGTCCGGCCGATCAGCTCGTTGAGGCTCCGCACCCCGAGCCGGGCCATGATCCGGCGCGTCTCCTCGGCGACCATGAACAGGTAGTTCACGACGTGCTCGGGCTGGCCCTCGAAGCGCGCGCGCAGCTCGGGGTCCTGGGTGGCCACGCCGACCGGGCAGGTGTTGAGATGGCAGACGCGCATCATCACGCAGCCGAGCGCGATCAGCGGCGCCGTCGAGAAGCCGAACTCGTCGGCGCCCAGGATCGCCGCGATCGCCACGTCGCGGCCGGTTCGCATCTGACCGTCGACCTCCACGAGGATGCGTGAGCGGAGGTCGTTCAGGAGCAGCGTCTGCTGGGTCTCGGCCAGGCCGATCTCCCAGGGCAGGCCCGCGTGCTGGATGGAGGCCTGCGGGGAGGCGCCGGTGCCGCCGTCGTGGCCCGCGATCACCACGTGGTCGGCGTTCGCCTTGGCCACGCCGGCCGCGACCGTGCCCACTCCCACCTCGGACACGAGCTTCACGGACACCCGCGCGCGCGGGTTGGCGCAGCGCAGGTCGTAGATCAGCTGCTTGAGGTCCTCGATCGAGTAGATGTCGTGGTGGGGCGGCGGCGAGATCAGCCCCACGCCGGGCGTGGAGTAGCGCAGCCGCGCGATGTAGCGGTCGACCTTGTGGCCCGGCAGCTGGCCGCCCTCGCCCGGCTTCGCGCCCTGCGCGACCTTGATCTGGAGCTCATCGGCGTTTACGAGGTAGTGGACGGTCACACCGAAGCGCCCGGAGGCGACCTGCTTGATCGCGGAGCGGCGGTCGTCCCCGAAGCGGGCGGGGTCCTCGCCGCCCTCGCCCGTGTTCGACCTCCCGCCGAGGCGGTTCATGCTCTCCGCGAGCGTCTCGTGCGCCTCCGGCGAGAGGGCGCCCAGCGACATCCCGCCCGACTTGAAGCGCTTGACGATCTCAGCCGCCGGCTCGACCTCGGCGACCGGGATCGGCTCGCCGGCCTCGCGGAAGCGCAGCAGGCCGCGCAGCGAGGAGCGCGGCACCGCCACCTCGTTCACGTAGGTGGCGAAGCGGTCGTAGGCGTCGGCGCCGCTCTCGCTGCGGGCGGCGTGCTGGAGCGAGGCGATCGTCTCCGGGTTCCAGCCGTGGAACTCGCCGTCGCGCCGCCAGGCGTAGACGCCGCCGGGCGGGAGCAGCTCGGAGCTCGCGGCAGGGTAGGCGCGGGCATGGCGGTCGAGCGCCTCCCACGCGAGCTCGTTCAGGCCGATACCGCCCACCCGCGACGCCGTACCGGTGAAATGCCGGTCGATGAGCTCCTGCGCCAGGCCGACCGCCTCGAAGATCTGCGCGCCGGTGTAGGAGCGGATCGTCGAGATCCCCATCTTCGAGAGGATCTTCAGGAGGCCCTTGCCGATCGCCTTGATCGTGCGCTGTACGGCCTCCTCGGGGCTCATGTCCTCCGGCAGCCGGCCGTCGCGGTGGAGCGCGTAGAGCGACTCGAACATCGCGTACGGGTTGACCGCCGCCGCGCCGTAGCCGATCAGGCAGGCCACGTGGTGGATCTCCTTGGCCTGGCCCGTCTCGACCACCAGGCCGATCTGGAGCCGAGTTCCGGCGCGGACGAGGTGGTGATGGACGGCGGAGACCGCCAGCTGCGACGGCATCGCGGCTCGCTCGTCACCGACGTTGCGGTCGGACAGGATGATGATGTTGACGCCGCGCTCGACGAGGCCGGTGGCCTCCTCGCAGATCTCCTCGAGGCGCTTCTCCATGCCCTGCGCGCCCTGCGACACCGGCCAGGTCATGTCGATCGTGCGCGCCTCGAACACCGAGTGGTCGACCTGGCGCAGCTTCTCGAGCTGCGGGCTGCGCAGGATCGGCTGCGACATCACGAGCTGGTGGCAGTGGTCGGGGGTCTCTCCGAGCAGGTTGATCTCAGGCCCGATGCAGGCCTCGAGGCTCATCACGATCGACTCGCGGATCGGGTCGATTGCCGGGTTCGTGACCTGCGCGAAGAGCTGCTTGAAGTAGGAGAAGAGCGGCGGTCGCATGTCGGACATCACCGCCAGCGATGTGTCGTTGCCCATCGAGCCGGTGGGCTCGGCGGCGTCGCGCGCCATCGGCACGAGCGTCACGCGCAGGTCCTCCTCGGTCCAGCCGAAGGCGAGCTGCTTGGCGCGCAGCGGCTCGACGCGCGGCACCCGTGGCGCCTTCTCCGGGAGGTCCTCGATGTGCACGACGCGGTCCTTCAGCCACTGGCCGTAGGGGCGGCGCCGCGCCAGCTCGAGCTTGATGTCCGGGTCGGGCACGATGCGCTCCTGCATCAGGTCGACGAGGAACAGCTTCCCGGGCAGCAGGCGCCCCTTGGCCTCCACCTCGTCGGGCGGCACGTCGAGCACGCCGGCCTCCGAGGCGAAGACCACCCAGCCGTCCTTCGTCACGAGCCAGCGGCCGGGGCGCAGGCCGTTGCGGTCGAGCGTCGCGCCGATCACGCGCCCGTCCGAGAACGCGACCGCGGCCGGGCCGTCCCATGGCTCCACGAGCGAGGAGTGGTAGGCGTAGAAGTCGCGCACCTCTTCCGGCAGCTCGGGGCGCCCGCGGAAGGCCTCGGGGATCAGCATCGACATCGCGTGCTCGGGCGAGCGCCCGCCGAGCACGAGCAGCTCGAGCAACCCGTCGAGCGAGGCCGAGTCCGAGATGTCGTCGCGCAGCAGTGGCCGGATCTTCTGCACGTCGTCGCCGAACAGCGGCGACGACAGCGTGAGCTCGCGCGCGCGCATCCAGTTGCGGTTGCCGCGCAGCGTGTTGATCTCGCCGTTGTGGGCGAGCATCCGGTAGGGGTGGGCGAGCTCCCAGCTCGGGAACGTGTTGGTCGAGAAGCGGGAATGCACGAGCGCCAGCCGGCTCACAACCCGCTCGTCGCGGAGGTCGGGGTAGTAGCGCGACAGCTGGGGCGCCGTGAGCATCCCCTTGTAGACCATCGTGCGCGAGGAGAAGCTCGGGATGGCGAGCTCGGCGAGCCCCTCACGCTCGACCACGCGGCGGATCACGTAGAGCTTGCGCTCGAGGGTGTCCTGGTCGCCCACGCCGTCGCCCGCGCCCACGAACAGCTGCGCGATGCGCGGGGCGCAGGCTCGCGCGGCCGTGCCGCAGGCGGCCTCCGCCACCGGGACGTCGCGCCAGCCGAGGACGCGCTGTCCCTCGGCCTCGACGGCGCGCTCGAGCAGGCGCATCGCCTCGGTGGGGTTGCCCGCGGGCAGGAAGCAGAGCGCCACGCCGTACTCGCCGTACGGCGGCAGCGGCACGCCCGCCTCGGCGCGCATGAAGCGATCGGGCAGCTGGATCAGGATCCCGGCGCCGTCGCCCGTGTCCGGGTCGGCGCCCTCGGCCCCGCGATGCTCGAGGTGCTCGAGCGCCCGCAGGGCGCGCGAGATCACCCCGTGGGAGGCGGGGCTGCGCAGCCGCGCGACGAACGCGACGCCGCATGCGTCATGCTCGTAGCTCGGGTCGTACAGGCCGCGCGCTGCCTGCAGGGTTCTCTCACCTCCTTGGGGGCCGCCCGCGGCATCTCCGGAGGAGCCGCGCGACGGAGCTGGGGGCGCGAAACTATAAAGCCATGGCGATGCTCCCAACCGCGCAAACGATCACGGTTCTCTCGCAGAAGGGCGGGACCGGCAAGACCACCGCGGTCCGAAGCCTGGCGGACACCTTCCGCCGCATCGGACTCGACGTGCTGGTGGTGGACCTCGACCCGCAGGGAAACCTCTCCGACTACTTCGACGTCCCGCCCGACGCGTCGCCCACGGTCGCCGACGTCCTGGCCGGTCAGGCCAAGGCCGCCGACGCCGTGCACGACGACGTTCTGCCCGCGAATCTGGGCCTTGCCGAGGCCGAGCTGGTGCTGAGCGGCAAGATGGGCCGGGAGCTCACGCTCAAACGGGCGCTGCGCGAGCTGCGCAAGGACTACGACCTGATCCTGGTGGACTGCCCGCCGGCGCTCGGGCTGCTCACGGTCAACGCCCTCGTGGCCGCCGACCACGCCCTGATCTCGAGCGAGGCCGAGTACTTCTCGCTCCAGGGGGTCGAGCAGGCACTCGAGGTGGTGGAGCTGGCCAAGGAGTCGCTGCACCCGGAGCTCGACTGGCTCGGCGTGGTGCTGAACATCGCCGACATGCGGCTCGTGCACGCGCGCGAGGCGCAGGCGCAGCTGAGGGAGCGCTTCGAGTCGAAGGTGTTCGACACCGTGATCCGGCGTAGCGTGCGCTACGCGGAGTCGGCGGAGCGCGGCGTGTCGATCATCGACTACGCGCCCGATCTCGGGGCCGACTACCTCGCGCTCGCGGACGAGGTGCTGGCGCGCCTCGACGGCCTCGAGGAGCCGCGCCGGCGACTGCAGGCCCTGCGCCTGGAGCTGGCGCCGGCGTGAACGAGCTGCTCACCCGACCCGCCGGCCGGCTGGCCGCCCTGATCCGCGACGGCGAGCTCAGCTCGCGCGAGCTCACGCAGGCCTGCCTCGAGCGCATCGAAGCCCTCAACCCCGGGCTCGGCGCGTTCGTCCACGTCGATCCCGAGGGCGCGCTCGCGGCGGCGGAGGCCGTCGCGCCCGGAGATCCGCGGCCCTTCGCCGGGGTGCCGATCGCGATCAAGGACACCGCGGCGGTGGCCGGGATGCCGTTCACCATGGGTTCGGACATCTTCGGCGACTTCGTGCCCGGGCACGACGCCTTCGTCGTCCGTCGCCTGCGCGATGCGGGCTTCGTGCTGGTCGGCAAGACGAACCTGCCGGAGTTCGGCATCGTGCCGGTCACGGAGTCGCGCCGGCTGGGACCCGCCCGCAACCCGTGGGACAGCGAGCGCACCCCCGGCGGCTCCTCGGGTGGGGCCGCCGCCGCGGTCGCCGCCGGCATGGTCCCGCTCGCGCACGGCAGCGACGGCGGCGGCTCGATCCGCATCCCGGCGGCCTGCTGCGGACTGGTGGGTCTGAAACCGAGCCGCGGGCGGGTGTCGCGCGGGCCCGAGCTCGGGGACGACTTCCTGGTCCAGGACGGGGTGCTCACGCGCACGGTGGCGGAGACGGCGCAGCTGCTCGACGTGCTGGCGGGCTACGAGACCGGCGACGCCAGCTGGGCGCCGCCGCCCGCGGGGTCGTTCGCCGACGCGGCCGCGCGGGAGCCGGGGCGGCTCCGCATCGGCGTGACCACCGCCACGCCCATCGAGGCCGAACTCGACCCCGAGTGTGAGCGCGCCGTTCGCGAGGCCGCCGAGCTGCTCGCCTCGCTCGGCCACGAGGTGGAGGACGTGGCGGCCCCCTGGGAGGGGGACGACTTGATGCAGGCCTTCGCGCTCGTGTTCAGCACGCCGGTGGCCACAGGCATCTTCTACGGCGGGCTCCTGACCGGCCGCGAGCCGTCGCCGGAGCTCGTCGAACCGCTCACGTGGACGATCTGGGACGGCGTCCGGGAACGCAGCGCGCTCGACTACCTGCTGGCTCGCACGCAGCTCACCGGCGCCTCGCGCGGCATCGTCGCGCTCTGGAACGAGTACGACGTCGTGCTTACCCCGGCGCTCGCGGAGCGCCCCGTGCGGATCGGGGAGATCGACACCTGCAGCGACGATCCCTGGGAGGACTTCGGGCGCTCGGGCCGCTTCACCCCGTATACCGCGCTGTTCAACGTGACCGGCCAGCCCGCTCTGTCGCTGCCGCTGTTCCAGGGGGCCGACGGCCTGCCCACCGGCGTGCAGCTCGCCGGCCGCCCGGCGGACGAGGCGACGCTGCTCGCGCTCGCCGCCCAGCTCGAGGCGGCCAGGCCGTGGGCGGAGCGTCGCCCGGCGTCGCCCGTCAGAGAGCCGAGCTCCTGAGCACGGCGGCGTCGCGCGGGTAGCTGAGGAGCTCCTCCGCCTCCGCCGGAGCGAGCCAACGCAGCTCGTCGACCTCGTCGTTCGCAGTGAAGCCCGGGTCGTCCTCCACCTCCATGAGCCAGTAGCGCACGATCTTCGGGCGCCCGCGGGCGTCCGCGTAGCTCACAGGCTCGAGCTCGCGTACGAGTCGGCAGCGGAGGCCCGTCTCCTCCTCCACCTCGCGGAGCGCCGCGTCCCGGAAGCTCTCGCCGGGGTCGAGCTTGCCCTTCGGCAGCGTCCAGTCCTCGTAGCGCGGGCGGTGGACGAGGGCGACCAGGCCGTCGCGCACGATCACCCCGCCCGCGGCGTGCACGCGCTCGGTCACGGCGCGGGAGCTTAGAGGGACGGGGGGCGAGCTCGCCGCCCCCGCGCCTTCACACTCCATGCGAACTCTCGTACTTGCGGCGCTCGCCGCGATGCTCGGCGGGCCGCAGGCCGCGCCGGCCAGTCTCCCCTACGTCCAGAGCTGGTCCGATCCCGGCCTCATCTCCGCCGACGACGACTGGTCCGGGGTGCCGGAGCTGGTTGGACACCGAGGCGACGGCCTGACCGCGCTCGCCGGCGTTGACCCGCGCAGCGTCACGGCCGACGGCTCGTCCACGCCGGTCGACGTGTCCGCGAACCGTACGGACCCGACCGCGATCGGCCTCGCGTCCGGCGTGGCGGAGTTCGAGCTCGCGGACCCGGTGGTGGCACTCCAGGGCTCGGCCACGGCCGCCGCCCCTCACCTGCTGCTGTCACTCGACACCCGTGGCCACCGGGGCGTCGGCGTGCGGCTCACGCTGCGCGACGTCGACGCGTCCTCGACCTCCGATGCCGTCCAGCCCGTGGCGGTGCAGTACCGCGTGGGCGGCGCCGGGAGCTTCAGCCCGGCGCACGACGGCTTCGTCGCCGACGCCACGTCGGGGCCCGGCGAGGCGACGCTCGTCACGCCCGTCCGGGCGACGCTGCCGGCGACGGCCGACGACCAGCCGCTCGTCCAGGTGCGCGTGATCACGACGAACGCGATCGGCCAGGACGAGTGGGTCGGGATCGACGACATCGAGGTCGCGAGCTTCGGCTCCCCCTGCACCGCTCCGCCGCCGGGGCCCGCTCCGGCGCCCGCGCCGCCCGGGCCCGCGCCACCGCCGGCGCCCGAACCGCCGATCGGCCCCCCGCCGGCATCGGACCCCGCCCCCGTCCTGTCCGCGCTCGAGATCAGCCCGGCCAGCTTCGTCCCCGCGCTGCGCGGACCGGCGCTCAGCCGGCGCGGCCGCGCGGGCGCGGCTCTGCGCTTCCGCCTCACGGGGCCGGCGACGGTCCGGCTCGCCGTCGTAGCGATCCCGGAATCCACGGCGCCGGCGCCCGCCGCCACGCCCTGGCTCTCGGTTCGCGGCCGCCGCGGGCTCAACCGGCTGCGCTTCAGCGGCCGGCTGCGGGGGCGGCCGCTCGCGCCCGGCCCCTACCGGCTGCTGGCGCAGGCGATCGACCGTGGCGGGCGGCGCTCCGAGACCGTCAGCGAAGACTTCGCGATCAGAGCTCGCGCACGTCCGCGCCGCCCGGGGCGAACGTGACCCGGCGCAACTCGCAGTCGGGAGCCTCGCTGCGCAGGCGCTCCATGACGGAGCCCGTCTGCTCCCAATGGCACCAGAACAGCACGGTCGGGCCCGCGCCCGAGATCGTGCCGCCGATCGCGCCCAGCTCCGGCGCCCGCTCCACGAGCTCCATGGAGCGCGGGTAGAGATGGCGTCGCCGGGGCTGGTGGATCGCGTCGCGCAGGCCCTGCCCGATCAGGGAGAGGTCGTCGCGGGCGAGCCCCAGCACGAGCAGCGACGCGCGCCCGACGTTGGCGACCGCGTCCGCGAGCGGCAGCTCCGCCGGCATGGCGGCGCGGGCCGCGGCGGTCGGCACCCGCTCCGGCGGGATCGCGACGACGCCCTCGAGGCCGGTCGGCGGCTCGACGCGCGCCGGTCCGTCGCCGGCGGAGATCACGAAGCCGCCGTGAAGCGCCGCCGCCACGTTGTCGGGGTGTCCCTCGAGCTCGCACGCCAGCTCGAGGAGGGGCGCATCCAGCTCGTAGAGGTGATCGGCGGCCGCGAGGCCGGCCACGATCGCCGCCGCGCTCGAGCCGAGCCCGGCGGCCGGCGGGATCTCCGATCGGATCTGGAACGCGATCCCATCGGCCGGATGCAGGCGCTCGAACGCCCGCACGCAGAGGTTGGAGCGATCGGTCGGGATCTCGGGGCTGTCCGTGTGCACGAAGAACTCGCCCGTCTCCTCGACCTCCAGCTCGAGCACCGGCGACAGCGCCGCGGCCAGCACGTCGTAGCCCGGCCCGAGGTTCGCCGACGACGCCGGCACCCGCACGATCCGGTGGCGCCTCATCCGAGCACGGCGCGCTCGACGCTCTCGAGGTCGGGCTCGCAGGGCACGACGCCCGGCGCGCGCCCCATGGCGGTCTGGGGGTCCTTGAGCCCATGACCGGTGAGCACGCAGACCACGCGGCCCTCGGCGCCGTACTTGATCAGCCCCGCGACCGAGGCCGCCGAGGCCGGCTCGCAGAACACCCCCTCGCGCGCCCCGAGCAGCGAGTAGGCGTCGAGGATCTCGGCGTCCGAGACGGCGCGCACCTCGCCGCGCGAGGCCGTGAAGACGTTCATCGCGTCCTCCCAGCGAGCGGGGTTGCCGATCCGGATCGCGCTGGCCACCGTCTCGGGGCGCTCCACGGGCGCGCCATGCACGAGCGGCGCGGCGCCCTCGGCCTGGTAGCCGTGCATCCGCGGGGCGGCGCCGTACTCCTGGAAGCCCTTCCACCAGGCGGTCACGTTGCCGGCGTTGCCCACCGGGATGCAGAGCACGTCGGGCGGGTCGCCGAGCGCGTCGCAGACCTCGAACGCGCCGGTCTTCTGGCCCTCGATCCGGTAGTCGTTCACCGAGTTCACCAGCGCGATCGGGTGCCGCTTCACGAGCTCGCGAACGAGCGCCAGCGCCTCGTCGAAGTTGCCCCGCAGGGCGATCACGCGGGCGCCGTGCATGAGCGCCTGGGCGAGCTTGCCGGTGGCGATCTTCCCCTCCGGCACGATCACGGCGCCGCGCATGCCGCCGCGCGCCGCGTAGGCGGCGGCGCTCGCGGCGGTGTTGCCGGTGGACGCGCACACCACCGCCTCGGCGCCCTCGGCCTTGGCGGCGGACACCGCGACGGTCATGCCGCGGTCCTTGAACGAGCCCGTCGGGTTCGCGCCCTCGAGCTTCAGCCACACGTCGGCGCCAGTCCGCTCGGAGAGGTGCGGCGCCGCCACCAGCGGCGTGTCGCCCTCCCCCATGGTCACGAGCGGCTCGACCGGCAGCCGCTCGTGGTAGCGCCACAGGCTCATCTCGCTCCGGGGGTCTCACGCGAAGGTCTCCTCGATCACGCGGATCACCCGCGGCGGCTCGCGCACGAAGTCGAGCCGGGAGATCAGCTCGACCGCCGCCCGGAAGCGCGACTCGAGCACCGGGTGCATCACCATCACGAGCCGCGCCTCGCGCCCGAGGCCCTTCTGCACCACCGATTTGATCGACACGCCCTGGAGGCCGAGCAGCTCGGCCACCTGAGCGAGCACACCGGGGCGGTCGGCCACCTCGAGGTGCAGGTAGAAGGAGAACTCGGTGTCGGTGACCACCGGCACGTCGAGCGGCGGCGGGGGCAGCGAGGGCGGCGGGATCATCGCCGAGACCACGTCGCCCAGCACCGCACTCGCCGTCTGGATTCCGCCGGCACCGGGGCCCGACAGCGTGATCTCGGTGATCGCGGGCGACTCGATTGTCACCGCGTTGAACGCCCCATTCACCGACGCCAGTGGATGGTCGGCATAGAGGAAGGCCGGGTAGACGTGCACGGCGATACCGCCGTCGATCCGCTCGGCGGAGCCGATCAGCTTCAGCGACAGGCCGAGCTCCTTGGCGTAGGCGATGTCGTCCCCCGTGAGGTGCTCGATGCCCTCGTAGCTCACCTCGTCGAGCCGGACGGCGGCGTTGAAGGCGAGCCGCGCCAGGATCGCCATCTTGGCGGCCGCGTCCTTGCCGGTCACGTCCTCCGTCGGGTCGGCCTCGGCGTAGCCGAGCTCCTGGGCCTGGCGCAGCGCCTCGTCGTAGCTCGCCCCGGTGCGCGCCATCTCGCTGAGGATGAAGTTCGTGGTGCCGTTCACGATCCCGTGCACGCGCTCGATGTGCGCCGCGGCGAGCGTCTCCGCCATCACCCGGATCGCGGGAACGACCCCGGCGACCGCCCCCTCGAAGCGGAGCTGCACCTGGGCGCTGCGGGCGGCGTCGAAGACCTCCTCGCCGTGCTGGGAGAGGAGTTGCTTGTTGGCGCTCACCACGTGCCGGCCCGCCTCGAGCGCCCGCAGCACGTACTCGCGCGTGGGCTCGATGCCGCCCATCAGCTCGACCACGAGATCGCTTCGCTCGAGGATGTCGTCGAAGTCGCCGCGGCTGCGGGTGAGCACCCCCGCAAGCTCGGGCCGGCGACCCACCTCGGCCTCGATCGCGTCGGCGCGCTCGTCCAGCAGCTTCGCGAAGGCGGCGCCGACGGTCCCGTGCCCGAGCAGCCCGATCCGGAACGGCTCAGGCATCGCGTGCTGTCAGGTCGTCGTAGGTCTCGCGCCGCACCACCACGCGCGCCTGGCCGTCCTTGCAGAAGATCACCGGCGGGCGCGGCACGGCGTTGTAGTTGTTCGCCATCGCGTGCGAGTACGCGCCGGTGGCCGGCACCACGAGCACGTCGCCCGGGCGCGGGTCGTCGAGCGGCACGTCGCGGATGAGCACGTCGCCCGACTCGCAGTGCATTCCCGCGACCGTGTACACGTCCTCGCCCCCGCTTGTGCCCGGAGGGGCGTCAGCCCCGACCTGGGTAAAGCGATCGGCCACCTCGGCCTCGTAGCGCGCGCCGTAGAGCATCGGACGCAGGTTGTCCGACATGCCGCCGTCCACGGAGACGTAGGTCCTCACCCCCGGGATCCGCTTGACCGTGCCCACCCGGTAGATCGTGACCCCCGCGTTGCCGACGAGCGCGCGGCCCGGCTCGCTGAGCACGGTCACCCCCTCGGGCGCGCCGCGCAGGAGCGCGTCGACGTAGTCGTCGATCGAGGGCGGCGAGTCGTCGCGCGTGTAGGCGATCCCGAGCCCGCCGCCGAGGTTGAGCAGCGGCCAGTCGCCCAGCTCGCCGAGCACAGGGGCGAGCTGCTCGAACACGTCGAGCTCGAGGATCTGCGAGCCGATGTGGGCGTGCAGGCCGCACAGCTCGAGCCCGGCGGCGGCGCACGCCTCGACCGCTCGCGGCACGTCCTCCACCACGAAGCCGAACTTCGAGTCGACCTGGCCGGTCTGGATCGACGAATGGGTGGACGGCCGGATGCCCGGGGTCACCCGCAGGAGGACCCGCTGGCGGCGGCCCCGCAGGCGCTCGATCTCGTCGAACGAGTCGACCACGATGTGCCCGACCCCCTGCTCGATCGCGTAGTCGAGCTCGGCCGGCGACTTGTTGTTGCCGTGCAGGTACAGCCGGGCTGGGTCGTAGCCGCCGGCGAGGGCGAGGTGCAGCTCGCCGCCCGAGGCCACGTCCGCTGAGAGACCCTCCTCCGCGAAGAGCCGGTAGACGGCCGTGCACGGGAACGCCTTGCTGGCGTAGATCAGCTCGAAGTGCTCGGTGCGGGCGCGGAACGCCTCGAGGAACGCGCGCGCCCGGGCGCGCATGTCGTCCTCGGCGTACACGTACGCGGGGGTGCCGAACTCGGCGGCGAGCTCGACAACGTCGCAGCCGCCCACCTCGAGCCGGCCGCGCTCGTTCAGGCGCGAGCCGAGGGGGTACACGTGCGAGACCGCGAGCGCCGACATCGTGGGACGGCGATTATGAAGGAGCGATGCGTCACCCGACCCCAGCGCCGCCCGCCCTCGGCGAGCACCACGGCCTTTCCTACGCGCTCTTCCTGCCCGACACGGACCCGAGCGTGGGGGTCGTGATCCTGCACGGGGCCGGCTCCGCCAAGGAGAGCCACTTCGACTTCGCGCGCGGCTGCCGGGACGAGGGCATGGCGGCGCTCGCCTACGACGCCCGCGGTCACGGTCGCTCCGGCGGCTCGTTCGGGCCGGGGGCGATCGACGAAGTGCTCGCGATGTGCGAGCTGATGCGCGACCACGCGCCCACGGTGGCGCTGCGCGGCTCGAGCATGGGCGGCTTTCAGGCGATCCACGCCGCCGCCCGGGCACGGGAGCCGGGCCGGGCGCCCGCCGGGCCGCTCGCCGCCGTGGTGGCCATCTGCCCCGCGCCCGAGGAGACGCTCCTGCGTGGCCTGCGCTCGGGCGAGCCACCCCGCTTCGAGTGCGACGCCGAGGCCTGCGAGCGCTGGTGGAGCTCGAGCAACCTGCACGAAGCCGCGGCGCGACTCGCTCCTGCCACCGCGCTGCTCCTCATGCACGCGCGCGGGGACGAACAGGTCCCCTACACGGCGAGCGAGGAGCTGTACGCCGCGGCCGGCGAGCCCAAGCGGCTGCTACTCCTTCCGGGAGGCCACCACCGCTCGCTCCAACACGACCTCGAGCTGCAGGCGGTCTCGCGCAGCTTCATCCGGCGAGCCTGCCGGAAGGGCTAGGGAAGGCTCGGCAGGCCGCCGACGGTCTCGTCGACCGTCTCGCCGACCCCGCCGACCGTGCCGCCCACCGTCTCGCCGGTCTCGGTCACGGTGCCGCCGAGCTCTGGCGAGACGCCGCCCACCACGCCCCCGACGTCACCGCCCACCTGCTCGACCGCGCCGCCCACGCCGCCGGTCACATCGCCGGCGTCGGGCAGGTTGGTGCCGCCGCCGGTGCCGACCGACGGCAGGTTGGGGGTCTGAGGCACGCGCACGGTGCTGCCACCGTCACCCTGCCCGCCGCCGTCACTCTGCCCGCCGCCGTCCGTGCCCGGGCTCGACGTGCCGGGGGCGCCGCCGTCGAGCTCCGCGCCGCCCGCTCCGGAGCCGCGCCGGTCGATGCCCGCCCGCTCGCCGCCGTCGCGATCGCGGCCGGCGCGCCCAGCGCGCCTGCCGTCGCTCTCCTCGCGCGCACGCGCGCGAGCATCGCTCGCGTCCGCGCCCGCACGCGACACGTCACCCGACTCCGGGTCGACCACCACGCGCTCGAGCCCGTCGGCGGCGCCCGTGCCGGGGATTCCGTTGAACGCCACGATCGCGCTGCCCACGAGCAGCAGCAGCAGAAACGAGCTGATCAGGACCCCGGAGGTGCCGAGGCTCGCGATGTAGGCCTTGGAGGTCTTCACGGACGGGGTGAGCACGCGTACGAGGACACGGGCTCGGGGTACCGCTTTCTTACCCATCCGTGCGCCCCGCCGAACGCCTCGGATCAGCTCTCCTGCAAGATCCCGTTCAACTGAGAATCATTCTCGTTACGCTTCCGCCGTGCCGTCTCCCGCTGACCTGGTGGACCTGCCGTTCCTCCGTGAGGCGCTGCTCGAGCTCGTGCTGCTCGGGCTGGCGGGGGGCCTCCTGGGGGCCTGGATCGTGCTCCGCAGACTTGCGTTCTTCACACACGCGGCGGGCTCGGCCACGTTCCCGGGGCTCGTGGTGGCGGACGCGTCGGGCTTCAGCCCCCTGCTCGCGAGCCTCGCCGTGGCGCTCGGCTACGCGGGCGGCGTCGAGCGCGCGGGGCGCGCCGGGCGCGAGCCCGGCGAGGCGACGGCGCTGCTGCTGGTCGCCGCGCTCGCCGGCGGCGTGATCCTGGCGAGCGACGTGTTCGAGTCCGGCGGCGAGGTCGACCGGCTCCTCTTCGGCACCATCCTGGGGCTCGACGGCCTGGACCTGCTCGCGTCCGCCGCGGCGGCGGCGCTGGCGGGGATCGGCACGCTGGCGCTCGGGCGCACCTGGTCCGCCCTGGCCTTCGACCCGGACGGCACGCGCGCCCTCGGAGTGCCGACCGGCGTCGCCGACCTGCTGCTGCTCGCGCTGGTTGCGGTCGCGGTGGTGGCGGCGATCCCGGCCGTCGGCGTGCTGCTCGTCACGGCGCTGTTCGTGCTGCCCGCGGCCACCGCGCGGGTGTTCGCCCGCGGCGTCGGCCAGCTGATCGTGGGGGCGCTCGCGCTCGCCCTCGTCCTGGGGGTGGCCGGGCTGTACCTGGCGTACTGGCTCGACCTGCCCCCGGGTCCGCCGGTGGCGGTGCTCGGCGCGCTCGCCTACGCGGCGGCGACGCTCGTGAGAGTGGCCCGGTGAACGAGGCCCGGGAGAGCGG
This sequence comes from uncultured Thermoleophilaceae bacterium, assembly GCA_963812415.1. Classification (GTDB taxonomy): domain Bacteria; phylum Actinomycetota; class Thermoleophilia; order Solirubrobacterales; family Thermoleophilaceae; genus JACVRW01. The sequence continues at coordinate 101,189 of CAWEVH010000035.1, forward strand.
CCAGGCCGTGTCGGCCACCGGCCTCGCAGTCGGGTACGGCGGCCCGCCCGTGCTCGGCGAGGTCGACTTCGCCGTGCGTGCGGGTGAGTCCGTGTGCGTGCTCGGTCCCAACGGCGGCGGCAAGACCACGCTGTTCCGCGCGCTCCTCGGCGAGCTCGCGCCGAGCGCGGGCCGTGTGCACGTGGTCGGGCGACCCGCCTACGTCGCGCAGACCGAGCGCACGCGGCTCGACTTCCCGGTCACGGCGCTCGACGTGGCGCTGATGGGCAGCCTCGCGCACGGCCGCTGGTGGCTCCCGCCGCGCCGCTCCGAGCGCACGGCTGCCGCGGCGGCGCTCGAGCGGGTCGGGTTGACGGCGGTCTCGCGCGAGCCGTTCGGCACCCTCTCGGGCGGCCAGCGCCAGCGCGCGCTGCTGGCGCGGGCGCTCGTGCAGGACGCGCCCGTGCTGCTGCTCGACGAGCCGCTGTCGGGGGTCGACCCGGCCAGCGCGCGCGAGATCGGCCGCGTCTTCGACGAGCTGCGTGGCGAGGGCCGGGCGCTGCTCGTGTCGAGCCACGACGTGGAGAGCGCCCGGGCGTTCGACCTCGTGCTCTGCCTGAACGGGCGCCAGATCGCCTTCGGACCGCCGGAGCGGGCGCTCGAGCGGGCCACCCTCGAGGCGACCTACGGCAGCGAGATGATCGTGCTCGAGGGCGACCGCGGGGGCGTGCGCGCGGTGACCGTCCAGCACCACGAGCACGGACACGACCACGGAGACCACTGAGGCGCCGATGGACCTGCTCGACCCCGTGATCGATCCGTTCCGCTCAGGCATCGACCGCCGCGCGCTGCTCGAGGTGGCGCTGATCGGGGTGCTCTGCGGCGCGCTCGGGTTCTGGGTCGTGAGCGAGCGCCTGACCTACGGGGCTGAGTCGCTCGCGCACGGCCTGCTGCCGGGCTTCGTGCTCGCCGCGCTCGCGGGCGCGCCGCTGCTGCTGGGCGCAGCCGGCGGAGCGCTCGTCGCGGCCGTGCTCGTGGCGCTCGCGGCTCGCGACGAGCGGATCGGCCCGGACACGGGCACCGCCGTGGCGGTCACCGGGCTGGTGGGGCTCGGCGCCCTGCTGGCGCTCGCACCGGACTCCCCCCAGCGGCTCGAGGAGCTCCTGTTCGGGGACCCGCTCGGCGTGACCGACGCCGACCTCGTAGCGGCGGCGCTCCTGCTCGCCGGCGGCGGCGCCGCCCTCGTGGCGCTCCACCGGCCACTGTGCGCGGTGTCGTTCGACCCCGTCGGCGCCGCCGCGGTGGGCCTTCGCCCGACGCTCGTCCGGCTGGTCCTGCTGGCGCTGCTCGCCGTCGCGATCGCCGTGGCGGTCCAGGGGCTCGGCGCCCTGCTCGTGCTGGCGGTGCTGGTGGCTCCACCGGTGGCCGTGCGCGGTCACGCGAGCACGCCCGCCCGCGCGATGGCGGCGGGCGCCGCGGTGGCGGCGCTCGCGGGCCTGGTCGGGATCGAGCTCTCGTTCCACGCGGGCAGCGCGGCGGGGGCGTCGGTCGCGCTCGCCCTCTGCGGCGCCGCAGCGCTTGGGGCGGCGCTCAGGCGGTGGCCGGGCTCGGTGCGCCGCGCCGGGCGATGACGATCGCCGTACCGAGCGCCAGCAGCACCAGGCTGACCAGCTGCGGCTGCGTGAGCCCCGCCACGACCGAGTCGTTGCGCCTGACGATCTCGACCAGGAAGCGCTCGCCCCCCGCGAGGATCAGGTAGAGCCCGAACAGGACGCCGGTCGGGAAGCGGTCGCGCAGGTGCCAGAGCACGAGCGCCCCCACCCCCATCACGAACGTCTCGTAGACGGGCGTGGGATGGACCTCGTCGGTGGTGGGCACCGTCCCGTCCGGGTAGGCCATCGCCCACGGCAGGTCCGACTCCACCCCGTAGTCGCCGTCTCCCGAGAGCTGGCAGCCCACGCGCCCGATCGCGTAGCCGAGCGCGAGCGGCACGCTGCACACGTCGAGCAGCTGCCAGCCGAGCCAGCCGCGCCAGTGCGCCCACAGGATCATCCCGAGTGCGCCGCCCACGAGGCCGCCGAACCAGACGAGTCCGGCTCCGGAGACGATGTTCCCGAGCAGGTCGCCCGACACCTCGTCCCAGTTCTGAATCAGGTAGTCGAGCCGCGACCCCACGAGCCCGCCGATCAGCGCCGCGAAGACCATCTCGTAGGCCCAGTCGACCGGCTTGCCGAGCTCGCCCAGCCGGCGGCCGATCACGAGTCCGGACGCGAGGAAGCCGACCGCGAAGCAGATCCCGAAGGTCTGCAGGTCGAGCGGGCCTATGTGAATCTCCGCCAGCACCCGGGCCGCAGGCTAGCGGGCGGGCTCCGGCGCCCGTACCATGAGGAGCAGTGCGGAGAGCGGCGCTCGCGATACTCCTCTGCGCGGCGCCCGTGGTTGTGGCGAGCGCGCATGCGTCGACCGGCCCGATGGACCGCGTCGCGCTCCGAGAGGTCCTGCGCCAGCACGCGCGCGCGTCGGTCGGCGGGTCGATCCCCCTGCCACTGCCGGAGGCCCCTCGGGCCGCGGCTGCCGCGACGACCGGCGGCGAGCTGGGCGTGATCGCGCGCGCCTCCGGCAGCGCCCGCGTGCTCGTGGGGGTCCGCGACCACGGCGACCTCGCGGGCGTGGCCCGGGAGCTGCGCCTGCTCGGCGCCGCCCCGGAGGCGTTCCCGACCACGGGCGTGCTCGCCGCCACGGTGCCGTCGGGCGCGGCGCTCGTCGCCGCGCTGCGCTCCGACCCGCGCGTGGCCTACATCGAGCGCGACCGCGAGCTGCGCACGGCCGCCGACCCCTTCGACGCGATCGACCCGGCCACCGGCATCAAGTTCACCTGGGCCTACGACGACGTGCGCGCCGCGGACGCGCTGTTCGCCGCGGGCGGCGGCTCGCGCCGCACGGTGGCGGTGGTCGACACGGGCCTCGACGTGACGCATCCTGAGTTCGCGGGCCGGGTGGCGCGCACCCTCAACACCGCCTCCGGCACGGCCGACGTGACCGACAGCGTCGGACACGGGACCTTCGTGTCGGGGCTGATCTCCGCGGTCGACGGCAACAACATCGGCGGCAAGGGGGTGGCCGGGAACACGCAGCTGATCGCCGTCAACGCCGAGCGAACCTGCGACGACGGCACGCGCGGCTGCTTCAGCGTCGGCGACGTGGTGCGCGCCATCGAGTTCGCGATCCGCAGCGGGGCCGACGTGCTGAACATGAGCCTCGCCGGGGAGGGCTTCACGCGCAGCCAAGCGCGCGCGCTCGAGGCGGCGTTCTTCAACGACGTCCTGCCGGTGGCCGCGTCGGGGAACAACGCGCAGCGTCCGCAGGAGCCCAACCCGCTCGAGTTCCCCGCCGCGGCCATCGGCGGGCGGCGCGGCGGGCGCGGCATCGGCCTCTCGGTCGCGGCCACGATGCCGAATGGCGGCGTGGCGCCGTTCTCGAACCACAACGACTTCGTGAGCCTGGCCGCGCCGGGGGCGAGCGACCGCAGCTGCGAGTTCGGCGTCTTCTCGACCCTGCCCGCGAACCAGCCGACCGAGTGGGACGTGCCGGGTTCGTGCTCGCGGGTGCTGATCGACCCGAGCGGCGCGCGCTTCGCCTATGGCGAGGGCACGAGCTTCGCCGCGCCGATCACCTCCGGCATCGCGGCGCTCGTCTGGCAGGTGGAGGCCAGGCTCGCGTCCGAGCAGGTGGCCGAGCTGCTCACCGCGACGGCGCGGCAGCCGGCCGGCGGGGGCTGGAACGAGTTCACCGGCACCGGCATCGTGGACGGGCTCGCCGCGAGCGCCCGGGCCCGCGTCTACGACGTGACCCCGCCGCGGGCGCGTGGCACGGCACGCCGTCGCGGCAACCGCGTGAGCGTCAGCGTGCGACGTTCCGTCGACCGCACGGTGAGCGGTCGCGAGCTCGCGGCGAACGTGACCTACAGCCTGCTCGTCTCCCGCAACGGCGGCCAGACCTTCGGCCTCGTGAGGAGCCGCCGGCCGCGGCCGTTCACGGCATCGGTCACCCTGCGCGGCCGGCGGCAGAACGTGATCGTCTCGACCGCCTGCGACGGCAACGGCAACTGCGGCATCAAGCGGCTCGGACGCTTCCGGGTCCGCTAGGGCCCTGCGCAGCCGGCCGAGCCGGCTGCTTCGGGCCGCTGAGCGCGAGCAGCGCCGCCAGCGCGGTCGTGACGGGCACCGCGGCGATCAGCCCGATCGAGCCGACGAGCGTCGCGACGATCTCCTTCGCCACCACCTCGAGGTTGGCGGCGTCCGCGAAGCCGAGCTCGGCCGAGCTGAAGATCAGCAGAATCGGAAGGGACGCGCCCACGTAGGCGAGCACGAGCGTGTTCACGGTGGCGCTCACGTGGTCGCGTCCCACGCTCAGCGCGCGCGAGAACAGCTCCCCGAACCCGAACGCGGGGTTCGCGCGGCGCAGCGCCAGCACCGTCGAGGCCTGGCTGATCGTCACGTCGTCGAGCACCCCCAGCGCGCCGATCACCATCCCTGCGAGGAGGAGTCCCTCGAGCGACACCCCGCCCTCTCCGGCCTGGAGGAAGATCGCCTCCTCGCTCGACAGCCCGGTGAGGTGGGTGAGGTCGGTGAACAGGACGGCCAGCGCCGCCGTGAGCAGCAGGCTCACCGCCGTGCCCAGCAGCGCGGCCAGGCTCTTCGGCCCGCGGCCGTGCGCGAGCGGAATCGTTATGAGCGCGATCGCGAGCGCGCCGACCACGGCCACCGCGAGCGGGGGCTGACCGTCGAGGATCGCCGGTACCACGAACACGAGCACGAGCACGAGGCTGGCCGCGAGGCCCGCGAGGGAGAGGGCGCCGCGCCAGCGGGCGAACACCAGCACGACCGCCACGAACAGCGCCGCGAGGATCAACATCGGCGTGCCGCGCTGGAAGTCCGAGAAGCTGTAGCCCGTCCCGGCGACCGGCTCCGCCCCGGGCGGCGGCTCCGGAGCCTCGGTCACCCGGATCTGGTCGCCGGGGTCGAGATCCGGGTCGAACCCCCCGGCGCCGAGCCGGAGCCCGACTACCTGGCCTTCGTCGGGTCCCTCCTCCAGCCGCACGCGCACCTGCTGGCAGCGCTGCTCCTGGAAGCCGGGGCAGAGCGTCTCCTCCACCTCCTCGACGGTGCCCGCGAAGCTCTCGACGGCCACCCCCGAGGCGAGGCGCGAGTCGACGTCCCCCGGCCAGAGCACGGCCAGACCGATCGCCGTGGCGCCCGCCAGCGCCACGGCGACGATGGTGAACAGGCGGGTCACGGTGGCGGGGCTACAGGTAGCCCATCGGGTCCACCGGCGCCCCGCCCACCCGGGTCTCGAAGTGGAGGTGGTCCCCGAAGCAGTGGCCGGTGCAGCCCACGTAGCCGATCACCTGGCCCTGGCTCACGTTCGCCCCGTTCGACGTGGAGAAGCTCGACTGGTGCGCGTAGCAGCTGGACAGGCTCGCGTTGTGCTGGATGCAGGTGTAGTTGCCGTAGCCGCCCACCCAGCCCATGAGCGCCACGCGGCCGGAGTCGGCCGCGCGGATCGCGGTGCCGCTCGGCACGGCGATGTCGATGCCCGCGTGCAGGCGGCCCCAGCGCTGGCCGAATGGCGACACCACGGGGCCGTTCACGGGCCAGATCAGCGCGCCGCTGCCCTGACGAACCGGCCCGGGCGCCTGAGCTCCCGCGAGCGCCGCCTGCACCCGCGCCTGCTCCGCCTCGAGCGCCTTGAGGTCGCCCTCGAGCGCCACGCGGCTGTCGTGCACCTGCGCGAGCGCGCCCCGCCGCCGCTCGCGGGCCGAGGCGAGCTGGTCGCGGTTGCCGGCGAGCTGCGCCTCGACCGCGGCGATCTGGTCGCGCGTCTCGAGGATGCGCTCGGCGGTGAGCTGCTCGCGCTCCTCGAGCTCGGCCAACTGGACGGTCTGGTCGTGCGCGCGGTCGCGCAGCACGCGCACCTCGTCGGTGATCTCGCGGTCCTGGTCGGAGATGCGGTCGAGGAACTCCGCCTGCTCGAGCAGGTCGCCGAAGCCGTCCGCCTCGAGCACCACGGTGAGCACGTCGGGGGCGTCCGCCTTGTAGATCTCGACCAGCCGCGCGGCCAGCACCTCGCGGGCGGTCGCGAGCTCGCGACGCAGGGTCTCGAGCCGGTCGCGCGACTCCTCGAGCCGGTCGCGCACGGCGAGCAGCTCGGCCTTCTGAGCGTCGAGGCTCGCCTGCGCCCTGTCGAGCTGGCGCTGAGTCGCCTCGAGCTCCCCCTCCACCGCATCGATGCGGGTGTTGAAGCGCTCGATGGTGGTCGAGAGCACGCCCTCGCGCTGCTTCTTCTGGTCGATCTGCGCTCGCTTCTCCTCGATCCGCTCCGACAGCGGCGGCGCGGAGAGACCCGGAAGCGGCAGCAGGAGGTAAGCGCCGAGCGCGAGCAGGATCGGAAACAGGAAGGTCTTCTTCATGCGCTCATGCGCCGGCCTGGGTTCCCCTCGTTTACCCGTGTTATGCAGGGAAATCTCGGCGCGAGGAGGGCCGGACTCTAGCAAGCGTCATACCCCTGGCGAGCGGTTTTCGCTCACCTGCAAGATGGCTTGCGAGGATCACGTTCTTTAGCCAAGCGGCCGGCTCGGCCGGCTGCGCGGCGTTCACTAATCTTCCAGATATGGCACAGCAGAAGGCAGTCTTCCCCCGAGACACGGGCCTCCAGGTCCGGGTGCTCCTGACCCTGTTCCTGCTGGGCCTCCTGTACGTCGTCTTCGTCGGCGTGCTGATCGCGGCAGGCGCGGGCGTGGCGACGATCGTCGTGGTGATGGGCCTGCTGTCGCTGGCGCAGCTGTTCTTCTCCGACAAGCTTGCCCTCGCCGCGATGGGAGCCAAGGAGGTGTCGCCCGAGCAGGCGCCCGGGCTGCACGCGATGATCGAGCGCCTCTGCATCCAGGCGGACCTGCCCAAGCCGAAGATCGCGGTCGCGGACACCGACATGCCGAACGCGTTCGCGCTCGGCCGCTCCCGCAAGAGCGCGACCGTCTGCGCAACCACGGGCATCATGCGCGTGCTGTCGCCGAGCGAGCTCGAGGGCGTGATGGCGCACGAGCTCGCGCATGTGAAGAACCGCGACGTGCTGACCATGACCATCGCGAGCTTCTTCGCCAGCCTCGCCGCGCTGATGCTGCAGTTCGGCTTCTTCTTCGGCGGCGGTGACAGCGACGAGAACCCGAGCTTCCTCGTGATCCTGCTCGTCTCGTTCGTCGTCTACATCTTCTCGTTCTTCCTGATGATGGCGCTGTCGCGGTACCGCGAGTTCGCAGCCGACCGCGGCGCCGCGATCGTCACCGGCCGCCCGAGCGCCCTCTCGTCCGCACTCGTCAAGATCTCCGGCGCGATGCAGGCAGTCCCCACGCACGATCTGCGCGAGGCCGAGCGCATGAACGCCTTCTTCATCGTCCCGGCGAGCGTGAAGGGCTCGCTGCGCACGATCTTCTCGACGCACCCGCCGATGGAGAAGCGCATCGAGCGCCTCCAGCAGCTCGAGGCCCAGCTCCAGGGCACCGCCGCATAGGCACGTGGGCTTCCTCGACTTCCTGGGCGGCTCGAAGGGCAAGCTGAAGGCGCCCGCGGCCGACCGGCTGTTCGCGATGACGACCGCACAGATCACGCTCGAGACCGGGCTCGGCCTCATGCACCGCAGGCGGGCGGGGATCGTCTTCCAGCCGGTCGCCACGGCGGACTTCCAGGGCATCCTCGCCGAGACCGAGGAGCTCCTGCACGGCTCGGCCGAGGACACCGGCACGGTCGTGAAGTCGAGCGAGGACGAGTTCGGCTACCGCTGGCTGATCCTCGAGGACGCCGATTTCGAGGACCTCGTGGTCTCGCTCAACACGGTGTCGGTGCAGCTCCAGGGCGGTGGCTACGGCGACCGCCTGCTGTGCGCCGTGTTCGCCTTCGAGGAGAAGAGCAAGCCGATCTACTTCATCTACAACTTCAAGCGCGGCGCCTACTACCCCTTCGTGCCGGCGCCGGGGGACAAGGCACGCGACTCCGAGCGCGAGCTGCGCCTCAAGGCCCAGGTTGGCGCCGAGCTTCCGTTCGAGGAGGACATGGGGCGCTGGTTCCCGCTCTGGGAGATCCCGCTGTAG
>CAWEVH010000036.1:0-151588 GCA_963812415.1 uncultured Thermoleophilaceae bacterium
GACGCCGCCGAGCGGCTCGACGGCCTCCGGCCGTCCGCCTGAGCACGCCGCACGGTCCGCTCAGGGCAGCACCGACCCGATCCGCTCGAGCACCCGCCGCACGACCCGCTCGCCGGCCGCCGACCAGCGCGCCGGGCCGCGCGGCAGCTCCCGCAAAGCCGTGTCCGCGCGTTCGCGCAGCTCCGGGTCGGCTCGCAGCGTGTGGCCGAGGCGCTCGGCCAGTGGCCGGTTCCCGGAGCGGAGGGCGAAGCGGTAGAGGCTGATGAGTTGCTCGCGCATGCCCGGGAGGTCGCCGGGGGCGGCGCGAGCTGACGTTCAGGGACCGCCGCGGAACAGGCGGTCCACCTCGTCCCACTCCTCGGCCGGTGGCTCGGCACGCGCCGCGGACGCCGGGGCCTCGGCATCGGCGGGTGCCGTCCGGGCGAAGACGGTCTCGGTGGAAGAAGGATCGGCCGGCCCGCCGGCCGCCGGCATCTCGCCCGCCCTCCGAAGCGCCTCGCGGCTCCAGCCCACGATCTTGCCGAGCGCGTCGAGCACGGTGTCCGACACGCCCGAGGCGGGCAGGAGGCCCTGCTCCATCTCGTGGTAGTAGGCCGCCACCTTGTCCTGCCGGGACTGGGCGCCCAGGCGCGCCGCGAGCTCCGCGACGAGCTCGCTGCGGCGAAGCCGTGCCTGCGTCCGAAGCCGCGGCAGCACCGACGGCCACAGCCCGGCCGTGCCGGCGAGCGAGCGCTGCAGGCCCTCGGCCACCTCGGCCGCTCGCGACTGGCGGAAGGCGGTTGCGTCGAAGGCGCGCCGCGGCGCTCGTTCGAGGTAGGCATCGATGAGCCCGGCGAGCGCGGCGCGGTCGGTCCCGGACACTCGCTCGAGGAACGGACCGGGGTCGGCGTCCTCGCCGGCCCGGTGCACCTCCTTGTACTCCTGAAGCAGTCGTTCGACGTCGCTCATGGCTCAATCCGAAGTATCGCCGCCCCCAAGCAGCTCCCTGAAGCGCCGCTGGAATCGCGACGCGATCTGGTGCACGTTCGCCTCGGTCATCCCGTCGCCGACCTCGGCGGCGGTCTCTGCAGCCGGCAGCGGCCCGAGGACATAGAGGTCGATCACCCGCCGGTGGCTGTCGCGCTCGAGCTCCTCGTACGCGCGCGCGAGGCAGTCCGATGCGAACAGCGCCTCGCCCTCGAACGGGACGGCCGGCTCCTTGCCGCGCACCTCGTCGTCGCCCTGATGCTCGGAGGCGAGCTCGGTGGTCTTCGGGCGCCGCTTGCGCGCCTCGTGGTAGTCGGCTACCCGGCGCGACAGGATCGTGTGGAGCCAGGAGCGAAACTCGCCGACCGAGCGGCCGTCGAAGGCGGAGGCGATGGCGCTCGCAACGGCCTCCCCGGCCACGTCCTCGGCGTCGGCGGCGGGGAGCTTCAGCCGCGCGCGGTTCACGAGCGTGTCCCAGTAGCCGAAGACGAGGACGGCGAGCGCGGGCTTCATCGCTTCGGGCCGGCCCGCGTCCCGGGCAGCGCGCATGTAGGCCACGAGCTGCTCATCGCTCATGCCCTCCAGGTGATGCTCCGGAAGCTCTCGAAAGTCGCTCAATGAGAAGGGAGTCCGCTGTGGATGGTGCAACCTGACGCTGTCAGATCGCACGGACGGTCGGCGACCCATCCGGGATGGACACGACGACACAGCTGTACACGATCGGCGAGCCGCAGCTGGCGGGCGCGCTCGCCGTGTTCCCCGTCTTCGGCCCGCCACCCCTGCTCCAATATCGGACCTTCGCCCAGGCCGTCGAGCAGGGCGCGCTGGCGCGTGAGCTCGAGGGCGCCGCGAGCGTCCGCGCACTCGTGATCGAGAACCCAACCGATCTGCCGCTGCTCGTCTACGAGGGCGAGGAGGTGCTCGGTGCCCAGCAGAACCGCACCTTCGACGACTCGGTGCTGGTCGCGTCAGGCGAAAAGCTGCGCGTGGACGTGAGCTGCGTGGAAGCCGGGCGCTGGGACGGCTCGCGGCGCGAGGAGCCACTCCGGCCGTCGCCGCAGGCGGCGTACCCTGAGCTCCGCCGGCTGAAGCGTGCCGCGGCGAGCAGGACCGGCCGCGCTGACCAGGCCGAGGTCTGGGCCGCGGTCGGCGATCGGCTTGCCGCCAACGGCGTCGAATCTCCGAGCGCCGCGATGAGCGACCTCTACGAGAGCCGCCGTGCGGGCATCGCGGCGCTGGGCAAGGCGATCCGCCCGCTCGACGGCCAGCTCGGCGCGGTTGCCACTGTGGCCGGCCGACCGCTGGCCCTCGACCTCGTGAGCCGTCCCGACGTCTTCGCCTCGCTGCTCCCTCGGCTGGCCCAGGGATACGCGCTCGAGGCCCTCGAGCGCTCGATCGGGCGAAGCCGGAGGGGATCCCGCCGCCTTTCTCGCCGAGGCCCTCGGCGCGCCGGCCGTGAGCGCGCCCACGCCCGGCATGGGTCGCCGCCTCGCGCTCGGCACGCCCCGCGTGATCGGCAGCGGCCTGGCGAACGAGGACGAGCTTGTCCAGCTGTCGGCCTTCCCGGCCGACCGCGAGCGGACTCGCGAGGCCTGAGCGGAACTCCGATGTCTGCGTCCTCTGTTCGGCGACTCAGCGCTGCGCTGGGCGTGAGCGCCTCCGCACTAGCGCTGTCCAGCTGCCTGACGCCACCCGCCGAGCCGGACGTCAGGCCGCGCTGCACCGCCCCCGCCGGCCGACGAGCGGGCCCAGGCGGAGCGCAATGCCGTCGCGACGCTCGGCTGACTACTGCCGCCACCGGCCGGCGCGCGTGAAGAACCGCCCGGCCGCGGTACCGCGGCGGAGCGAGGCAGTCACGGCCGTGACCCTCCTGGTTCGCCACCTGCGCACAGCGATCGGCCGCGACGGCGGAGATCCCGAGACGAACGTCGCCTGGCGCGCCGACGCAAGCGCGCTCGCAGCCGAGCTCGAGCAGCTCGAGTGCCTGCCGGATCAGGTGCGGCGCATCGACAGAACGCTGAGGAGGCTGCCGCTGCCTGCGATCCCGACGCCGGACGAGATCCCCGAAGAAGTGCCGGAAGATCCGGACGCGTACCCGTACCCGTGAGGGAGAGTTCCGTCCGCCCCACGCGGCAGGCTCGCCCTGGGTGTCGGAGATCTCGATCACGTCCCTCGCGAAGTCCGCCCGTTTCGCGCTCCCGTCCGATCGCGGCTACCTCGCCGGCCGGCACGTGTGGGCGCGCATCGAGGACGGGGTCGCCACGGTGGGGGTCACGGCGCCGCTCGGCGAGGTGCTCTGGTTCCAGCCCGAGGTCGACTTCTGGGCGGTGGACCGCGTGGAGGTGGGGGACACGCTCGCCACCGTGCAGGGGCGCTCGGCGCGCACGGTGGCCATCGGCACGCCGGTCGCCGGCACGATCGTCGAGCTCAACCAGCTGCTGCAGCGCGCGCCGCACGCGCTGCTCGCGCAGCCGTACGGGCGCGGCTGGGTGGCGAAGATCGCGCCCCGCTGCTGGGAGCGCGACGAGGTCGAGCTGGTGAGTGCGCGCTCGTACCGGATGACGATCGACACCGAGCTCGCGCTCGGGCGCGACTTCTGCTTCGGCGGGGCGCTGCTCGCGCCGCGCAGCGCGGCCGCCTGACGACGCGCCGCTACGCCCCGCTCGGCGGGATGTTCGTGTTACTGCGGAACACGTTCTCCGGGTCGTACTCGTCCTTGACCGCCACCAGGCGCGCGTAGCTCTCCTCGCCGAACGCCGCCTCGACCGAGCCCGCCCGCGGATCGCCCACGAAGTTCACGTAGACGCCCTCCGCGGCGTAGGGCGCCAGCGCCTGGTCGAAGCTGCGCGTCCAGTCGATATGTGCGTCCGCCTCCGCGGGATCGGTCCACTGGGAGAGGACGTGGTAGTTCCAGTTGGCGTCGCGGTAGCCGATCGGCGTCTCGCCCTGCGGCACGCGCGCGATCGCGCCACCGAGCGGCAGTATCAGCGTCGCCGTGAAGGGCGAGCGCACGTCGGTGGCCCGTGCCACGAAGACCTCGATCGCGTCGTCGCTCAGCTCCGGCAACAGGCCCGCCTTCCAGTAGTGATGGCGGCCGGGCGGGTTGCCGGGCGAGATCAGCTGCTGGATCGCCGTGTACGGCATCGGCGCCAGCGCCTCGAGCGCCGGGCCCCATTCGCGCAGGGGTGCGAAGGCGCGCTCGCCCGCCTCCACCGGCCCGACGTAGCAGCAGATGATCGCCAGCACCGGCTTGCCGCGCACCGCCTCGGGGACGAACTCCTCGGGCGGCGCGCACAGGATCGCGGCGCCGCCGCAGATCTCGTCGGGCGCGCCCTCCATGAATCCCCGATAGGCCTTGAGCAGGTCGACCGCGGCGTCGATCGGGAAGAAGAGCATCCCGCCGTACATCAGCGGCCCGGCCTCGTGCAGGCGAAACTCGAAGCCCGTCACGACCCCGAAGTTGCCGCCGCCGCCGCGCAGGGCCCAGAACAGGTCAGGGTTTCGCTCCGCGCTCGCGACCACCAGGCGCCCGTCGGCGGTGACGACCTCCATCGACAGCAGGCTGTCGACGGTGAAGCCGTACTTGCGCTCGATCCAGCCGCTGCCGCCCCCGAGCGCCAGCCCACCCACGCCGGTGTCCGGCATCCGGCCGCCCGTCACGGCCAGGCCGAAGGCCTGCGTCTCGCGGTCGAGCTCGCCCCAGTTGGCGCCGCCCCCGCACCAGGCGGTGCGCCGCTCCGGGTCCACGCGCACGCGGTTCATCGGGCGCAGGTCGATCACCACGCCCGCCGTCGACGATCGCGTGGCCGGCCACGGCGTGGCCTCCCGCGCGCACCGACACGTCCAGGGCGTGCTCGCGCGCGAACGCGAGTGCCGCCATCACGTCCGCGGCGCCGGTGCAGCGGGCAATCAGCGCCGGACGCCGGTCGATCGCGGCGTTGAATACCCCGCGCGCCTCGTCGTAGCCGTCGTCGCCGTCGCGCAGCAGTTCTCCGCCGAAGTCCGCGAGCGCCGCGGATTCGACCGTTACCTCGGTCATCTGAATCTCCAGACTGAATGAAGGGCGAGTCCAGGGCCACCATATGCGCAGGTACGCGGGCGCCGCAAGGCGCGCGCCGTCCTCAGCCGGAGGCCACGGCGGGCGTGCGCGGCCTGATCGTCGCGAAGGCGACCCCGCCGAGCACCACCGCCACGCCGGCGAGCTGGACGGTCGAGGGCGCCTCCGAGAGCAGGATCGCCGCCAGGAAGACGGTGCTCACCGGCTGCAGCATGAGCAGGATCGAGGTGAGCACGGCCGGCAGCCGCGGCAGCGACACGGAGATCAGGAGCCAGCCGACCACCTGCGAGGTGAGGGCGAGCATCACCAGCCAGGCCTGTGCCTCGGCGTCCGGCACCCATTCGATGTCGCCGATCGCGATCCCCGCGAGCGCCGAGAAGATCGCGGCCGTGAGCGTCGCGTCGAAGAGCGGGCCGGCGGGACGGCGCTGGTCGGAGTTGCCCTGGCGCAGGATCAGCAGGAAGAGCGCGTACGCGATCGCGGTGAGGATCCCGTAGATCGCTCCGAGCGCCGGGTCGTCGCCGTAGGCGCCCACGCCGATCACCCCGGAGATCAGGACCACCCCGAGCAGCACCACGGGTATCGAGGCGATCACCCGGCCGTCGGGACGCTCCCCGAGCGCCGCCCACGCGAGCAGGCCCACGACCACGACCTGCGAGTTCGCGAGCACCGTGGCGAGGCCCGCGCCCACCGACTCGATCGAGTAGTGCCAGACCACGAGGTCGGCCGCCAGGAACACGCCCGCGCCGAGTGCCAGCAGCCGGTCACGCCGCGAGCGCGGTCCGTAGCGGCGCCGCTCGATCCATGCGAGCAGCCCGAGCAGCGGCAGCGCGTAGGCGCAGCGGAAGAAGGCGGCCGTCGAGGGCGACACCTCGGCCAGCCGCACGAGGATCGCGCTGAACGCGATCACCAGCGCGCCGAGCACGCCCGCCAGGATCGGCCGGTCGGTCACGCCTGCCGAGGCTAGTGGCCCACCCCGTTAAGGTCCGGCGCCGTGGATCGCAACAGCGTGCTCTGGACGCTCGTGCTCTTCTTCGGGGCGTCGCTGATGTTCGCGACCATCCGTGACGCGACGCGCGACGAGGGGGTCGGCACGGCGCTCGCCGCCCAGCTCGCGGCGGGTGCGCTGCTGGTGCTGGTGATCGTGCTGTGGGTGAAGCGCCGCCGGTGAGCTTCGTCGTCGACGGAATGAACGTGATCGGCTCGCGTCCGACCGGCTGGTGGCGGGACCGGCCGGGGGCGATGCGGGCGCTCGTGGGCGAGCTCGACGCGTTCGCGAGCGCCACCGGCGAGCGGGTGACCGTCGTGTTCGACGGCCGGCCCTTCGATCTCGACGGTGGAGCGTCGGTGACCGTCGTGTTCGCCTCGCGCGCGGGCCGGGACGCGGCGGACGACGACATCGCCGCGCTGGTGGAGCGCACCTCGGACCCCGCCGGCCTGACGGTGGTCACCTCGGACTCCGAGCTCGCCGGCCGGGTCCGGGCGGGCGGCGCGGCCGTGGTCGGGGCGGGCGCCTTCCGGCGTCGGCTCGAGCGGGCCCGATGACCGATCCCCGCTACGCGACCGCGTTCCTCGACTGGCTGGCCTGCGCCGCCGGCGGGCGTGACCAGCCCCCCGCCCGGGCGGCCGCCCGCGGGGGCGAGCCGGTGCTGGCGCTCGCCACCGCCGGCCACGTGCTCGACTTCGACGACACCTACCTGCCCGGCATCGCCCATCTGAGTGCGCCGGTCGCGCCCGCGGCGCTCGTGCTCGGCGCCGAGCTCGGCCGCTCCATGGGGGACGTGCTCGCCGCCTACGCGGAGGGCTTCGAGGCGATGGGCGCGCTCGCCCGCGCCAGCTATCCCGCGCTCTACGAACGCGGGCTGCACCCGACCGCCGTCTGCGGCGGCGCCGGCGCGGCCGTGGCGGCGGCGCGGCTGCTCGAGCTCGACGGGGCCGCCCGCGAGAGCGCCTACGCCATCGCCCTGCTCGGCTCGAGCGGTCTCCGCGCCGCCTTCGGCGGGCATGGCAAGTCGCTCCAGGTGGGCCTCGCCGCCGGGGCGGGCATCCGCGCGGCGCGCCTGGCGGCGGCGGGCGCCGAGGTCCCGCTCGCGGCTCCCGCCCGCGGCTGGGCCGACGCCACCGGCGGGCAGCATGCCGAGCCCGACCCGGCGCGGCCCGGCGATCGAGGAGAACTGGATCAAGGCGTGGCCCTGCTGCCTCCAGACGCACGGCGCGATCGAGGCGGCGAGCCGGGTGCGCGACCTGCGCGAGCTCACCGTGGTCGTCCACCCGGTGTCGCTCCAGGCCGCCGCCTACGGCCCCCGCCCGGCGAACGGTCTCGAGGCCAAGTTCTCGATCCCCTACCTGACGGCGTTCACCCTGCTCCACGGACCGCCGGACCTGGGCAGCTTCGCGCGGGTGGACCCGCCGGCATGCGAGCTGGCGGAGCGGATCGCTGTCGAGACGGACGAGCGCCTGCTCGAGTCGGAGTGCGTGCTGCGCGCGCAGGGCGAGGAGGTGGCTCGCGTCGAGGCGGCGCTCGGCTCGCCGCAGCGGCCGATGGACCCAGAGGCGCTGGCGCGGAAGGTGGAGAGCCTGGCCGGCGGCGCTCAGCTCGCCGACGCGCTCAGCGACCCCGAGCGCCCCGCGGCCGAGGTGCTCGCGCTGGCGGCGTAGGCCTGCGGCTCGCGCCGCTGCGCCACGATCACGCGGCAGTCGCGCGCCGGAACCACGGTCACGTGCTGGACCCGCATGCGCTCGGGCCGCTGCGAGGGCGCCGCGAGCCGCACGCGGCGCAGGACCTCGCGCAGCACCGTCCTCATCTCCACCTGCGCGAAGGCCGCCCCGATGCAGCGTCGCACGCCCGCCGCCGAAGGGGATCCAGGTGTACGCCTCGGCCTTGCCGTCGAGGAAGCGCTCGGGCCGGAACTCCTCCGGCTGCGGATACAGGTCCGGTCGGGCGTGAATGGCGGCGATCGCGGGGAGCACGAGCGTGCCCGCCGGCAGGGTGTAGCCGCGCAGCGTGACGTCGCGGGTGAGCTTGCGCGCGACGTCGACGATCACCGGGCGCACGCGCAGCGTCTCCTTGACGACTGCGTCGAGGTAGGCGTCGTCGTCGAGCGACTCCATCACCCGCGCGAGCACCCGCGGCGTCCGCAGCAGCCGCTCGAACGCCCAGGAGAGTCCGGTTGCGGTGGTCTCGTGACCCGCCGTGAGCAGTGTCATCAGCTCGTCGCGAAGCTCGACGTCGCTCATCGGGCTCCCGTCCTCGTGCCGCGCGCGCAGGAGGAGCGAGAGCACGTCGTCGCGCTCGCCCGCGTCGCCGCTCGCCCGCCGCTCGGCGATCTCTGCATAGAGCAGCTCGTCGACCTCGGCGCGCGCACGCCGGAAGCGCGCGGCCGGGCTGAGGCCGCCGAGGTCGCGGTCCATGAACGGCAGCCAGTCGAGCACGCTGGTGGTGGCCGCGAGCCGCGGGATCCGTGCCCGGAACAGGTCCATGCGCCGCCCGTCGCGGACGCCGAACACCGCTCGCAGGATCACCTCGAGCGTGATCGCCTGCATCCGGGGTCGCAGCGCGAGCCGCGAGCCCACCTGCCAGCTCGCCACCTCCGCCGCGGTGGCCTCGGCCATCACCTCCACGTAGCGGCGCACGCGCTCGCCGTGGAAGGGCGGCAGCAGGAGCTTGCGCTGGCTCAGGTGGCGCTCCTCGTCGAGCGTGAGCAGCGAATGCTCGCCGAGGGCGTCGCCGAGCGCCAGCGTGTTGGCCTCGCCGGCGTGGAAGACCGTGGGGTCGCCCGCGAACACCTCCTTCACGAGCTCCGGGTCGGCCACGTACACGACCCGCCCGAAGATCGGGAAGTGCGACGAGAACACGTTCCCGTAGCGCTCGCGGCGGCGCGCCATCCAGTCGGTACGGCGACACGGTCACGCGCACGGCCTGCACGATGCTGGGCAGCCGCGGGCCGGGTGGGAAGGCGTTCACGACGACAGTTGTACCGACGATCGCCGCCTGGTACCTACTTCGACCAACTATCGAACAAAATGAGTGGCAAAACGCGCCGAATTCTGCCAGCTGCTTGACAAACACTGCGCCGATCTGCATGATCGCGCGCCATGGAGGAGGAGTCGGGCCCTTACGGGGCCCGGGAATCCACGCGCGACCGCGTGGTGCAGGCGCTCAGGCTGCTCGGCGTGACGAGCCGCGCGGACGTGGCGCGGCGCACCGGGCTGTCGCGCTCGACGGTGTCGAGCATCGTGGCGGGCCTGCAGGCGGACGGCGTGGTGGTGGACCGTGACGAGGAAGGTCGGCCGACGTCCGGAGGCGGCCGCCCGCCCGCGATGATCGCCCTCGACCCCACCGCCGGCCTCGCGCTCGGCGTCGACTTCGGCAAGCGCCACCTCGCCGTCGCGCTCGCCGACCTGGCCCACGAGGTGCTCGCCGAGGAGTGGCGCGAGATGCCGGAGGACTACCCGGCCGACGCCGCGATCGCCCAGGCCGCGGAGCTCGTGGAGGCGGTGCTCGATCAGAGCGTCGACGACCGCGGCCCGGTGCTCGGCGTGGGCATGGGCCTCCCCGGCCCCGTGCACCTGAGCGGCGTGGTCGGCTCCTCGGCCATCCTGCCGGGCTGGGCGGGCACGCCCGCCGCCGCGCGCATGAGCGAACGGCTTGGGATGGAGGCCTGGCTCGGCAACGACGCGAACCTCGGGGCGCTGGCCGAGGCCACCTGGGGGGCGGGCCGCGACACACGGACGCTCGTTTATCTCAAGCTCTCGACGGGAATCGGGGCGGGAATCGTGATCGACGGGCGCCTGTTCGGCGGGGCCGGCGGCACGGCCGGCGAGATCGGCCACACCTCGCTCGACGAGACGGGTGACATCTGCCGTTGCGGCAGCCGCGGCTGTCTCGAGACCTATGCCAGCGGCGCGGCGATCGCCGCCCTGCTGAGCCGGAGCCTCGGCGAGTCGCTCAGCCTCGAGGACATTCTCGCGCGCGCCGCGGCCGAGGATCCCGGCTGCCGCCGCGCGCTCGCCGACGCCGGCCGCCACATCGGCGCCGCGGTGGCGGACCTGTGCAACCTCATCAACCCCGAGCGGATCGTCGTCGGGGGCAGCATGGCCGGAGCCGGCGACGTGCTGCTGGATCCGCTCAGAGAGGCCGTGGAGCTGCGAGCGATTCCGAGCGCCGCCGAGGACGTGGAGATCGTCCCCGGCGAGCTCGGGGAGCGTGCCGAGTTGCTCGGCGCGGTCGCGCTCGTGCTGCACGAGGCCGAGCCGGTTTGGAGCGGCCCGGCGCCGGCAGTCAAGCAAGCCGCAACAGCGGAACCACTTCCCTAGAGGAGGGAGCCCCCATGCCAGACGTGAAGAGGAGATTCAGCCTGATCGCGGTCATCGCGGTCCTCGCTGCAGGAATGGCGATAGCCGCCTGCGGCGACGACGACGATGACAGCGGTGGTGGCGGAGACAGCGGCGGCGGCGACAGCGGCGGCAGCGGCTCGATCGCGCTGCTGCTGCCCGAGTCGAAGACCGCTCGCTACGAGTCGCAGGACCGGCCGAACTTCGAGGCCAAGGCCCAGGAGCTCTGCCCGGACTGCGAGATCATCTACTCGAACGCGGATCAGGATGCCGCGAAGCAGCAGCAGCAGGCCGAGGCGGCGATCACGCAGGGCGCGAAGGTGCTCGTGCTCGATCCCGTCGACGCGGCCTCCGCCGGGGCGATCGTGAACCGGGCCAAGCAGTCCCAGATCCCGGTCATCTCGTACGACCGCCTGATCACGGACGCCGACGTCGACTACTACATCTCGTTCGACAACGAGCAGGTCGGCAAGCTCCAGGGCGAGAGCCTCACGAAGAAGCTCGAGGACGACGGTGCCTCCGGCGACATCGTGATGATCAACGGCGCCCCGACCGACAACAACGCGAAGCTGTTCAAGGAGGGCGCGCACAGCGTCATCGACGGCAGCTCGTTCAAGGTCGCCAAGGAGTACGACACGCCCGACTGGAGCCCGGACAAGGCCCAGCAGGAGATGGAGCAGGCGATCACGGCGCTCGGCAAGGACGGCTTCGTGGGCGTCTACGCGGCCAACGACGGGACGGCCGGTGGCGCGATCGCGGCCATGAAGGGCAACGGCATCGATCCCAAGACGGTCCCGGTCACCGGGCAGGACGCCGAGCTGGCCGCGATCCAGCGGATCCTGATCGACGAGCAGTACATGACCGTCTACAAGGCGATCAAGCCCGAGGCGGAGGCGGCGGCGGAGCTCGCGGTGGCTCTCGTCCGCGGCGAGGACCCGCCGTCCGGCCTGGTCAACGACAAGGTCAACAACGGCATGGAGGACGTGCCGTCGGTCCTGCTCAAGCCGGTCGCGGTGACGAAGGACAACATCGCCGACACGATCGTGAAGGACGATTTCTGGCCGGTGGAGGACATCTGCGCCGGCAAGTACGCGTCCGCCTGTCAGGAGAACGGCATCGGCGGCTAGGACACACGGGGGTTGTCCGGCGGTGCTCACTCGGTGGGCGCCGCCGGACCGGTCCCGGGGGGAAAGGAGCCTCAAGCGACATGAGCGGGAACGGAGGGACTCCCGTGCTCTCCCTGAGGGGGGTGAGCAAGAGCTTCGGCGCGGTCCAGGCGCTGAGCGATGTGGACTTCGACGTCCACCAAAGTGAGGTCGTCGCTCTTGTCGGCGACAACGGCGCCGGCAAGTCGACGCTGGTGAAGGCGATCGCCGGCATCCACAGCCACGACGAGGGCACGATCTCGTTCGAGGGCGAGGAGGTACGGATCCACGGCCCGACGGACGCCGTCGCCCTCGGGATCGCGACCGTCTACCAGGACCTCGCGCTGTGCGACAACCTCGACGTCGTCGAGAACCTGTACCTCGGGCGGGAGGAGGTGTCCGGGGGCGCGGGCGGGGTCGCGCGCACGCTCGACGAGGTCGCGATGGAGAAGCGCACGGGAGAACTGCTCGAGAACCTCGCGGTGACGATCGTCGACCTGCGGGCGGAGGTCGGCACGATGTCGGGCGGTCAGCGCCAGCAGGTGGCGATCGCGCGCTCGCTGCTGGGCGACCCGAAGCTGGTGATGCTCGATGAGCCGACGGCCGCGCTCGGAGTGCGGCAGACGGCGCAGGTGCTCGAGCTGATCAAGCGGCTCAAGCAGCAGGGACATGCGGTGTTGGTGATCAGCCACAACCTTGCCGACGTGTTCGAGGTCGCTGACCGCGTCTTCGTGCTCCGGCTCGGACGCCCGGCCGGCGACTTCCCGATCGGGGAGACGAGCAACGAGGAGATCGTGGCCGCGATCACGGGTGCAGCGGACAGGCCAAAGGACAACGGAGGTGAGGCATGAGCGCCCAGGGCGGAGCGACCGCGGCCGACAGGGCGGATCTCGAAGTCGAGGCGCCCCGCGCCGACTTCTTCCGCCGCTTCCTGCAGGGAGACCTGGGCGAGCTGCGGGTCATCCTGATCCTGATCGTCATCTGGGCGATCTTCCAGGTCCAGGAGGATCGCTTCCTAACCGCGGTCAATCTCACCAACCTGGTGCTCCAGATCACCGCCGTCGGGCTCGTTTCGGTCGGCGTCGTGCTTGTGCTGCTGCTGGGAGAGATCGATCTGTCGGTCGGGGCCGTGTTCGGGCTCTGCTCAGCGATCGTGGCGGTGCTCGTGGAGCAGCACGGCTGGTCTCCCTACCTCGGCATCGCGGCCGGGATCCTGGCGGGGACGGCCATCGGCTTGTTCCAGGGGACGATCTTCACGCGATTCGCGGTTCCGTCCTTCGTGGTCACCCTGGCCGGCCTGCTCGCGTGGCAGGGCTTCCAGCTCAGGGTGCTCGGCGAGACCGGGACCGTGAACATCACCGACCCGAAGATCGTCGGTCTGACGAGCACCTTCTACAGCGACACGGTGGGCTGGATCATCGCCGCGATCGGCATCGCGGCATTTGCGTACCTCACGCTCGCCGGCCGTCAGCGGCGCGTCTCGCAGGGGCTGTCGGCTCCGCCACTCGGCGCGCGGTTGTTCCGCATCGGCCTCGTCGCAGTCGCGGTGATTGGATCGGTGGCGGTCTTGAACGCCGACCGAGGGGTGCCGCTGGCCGCACTGATCCTGCTCGGCTTCGTGCTCGTGTTCCAGTTCATCAGTACGCGCACGACGTTCGGCCGGCACATCTATGCCGTGGGCGGCAACGCCGAGGCGGCGAGGCGGGCCGGTATCAGGGTCACGCGCGTGCGCGTGGTGGTGTTCATGATCGCCTCGAGCATGGCCGCGATCGGCGGCATCATGGGGGCCTCCAGGCTGCTCGCGGTCAATCAATCCTCGGGAGCGGGAGATCTTCTGCTCCTCGCCATTGCGGGTCCTGTGATCGCGGGGACGAGCCTGTTCGGCGGCCGAGGCAGCGTCTGGACCGCGCTGCTCGGCGCGCTCGTGATCGGCTCGATCTCGAACGGCATGGACCTGCTTGCGCTCCCGTCGTCGACGAAGTTCATCGTCACGGGAGCGGTCCTGCTGTTGGCGGTCATCATCGACGCGGTCGCACGACGGCAGCGACAGGCGGCGGGTCGCGTCTAGAGGCTCGGCGCTCCGGGCCGCCACCCTCGGGGTGGCGGCCCGGCCGCCGCTTCGATGGAATCCTCGAACTCAGCCCTGCGCGTCGGCCTGATCGGCTACGGGGTCGCCGGCGCGGTGTTCCACGCGCCGCTGATCGCCGCCCAGCCGGGACTCGAGCTGGCCTCGGTGGTGACGGCGAACGAGGAGCGCGCCGCGGCCGCGCGGGCGAGCCATCCGGGCGTGCGGGTGCTGGCCGATGCCGAGGAGCTGCTGGCCGCCGCGGCGTCGCACGACCTCGTGGTCGTGGCGGCGCCCAACCGCGTGCACGTGGAGCTCGCGCTGGCCACGCTTCGGGCGGGTCTGCACGTGGTGGTGGACAAGCCGCTGGCCGCTTCGCTTGCGGACGCCGAGCGGCTCGCGGCGGCGGCCGCCGAGTCGGGGCTCGTCGCGGCGCTGTTCCACAACCGCCGCTGGGACGGTGACTTCCTGACCCTGCGCCGGCTCCTGGAGGAGGGCAGGCTGGGCGAGCCCTGGCGGCTCGAGTCGCGCTTCGAGCGCTGGCGCCCCGAGCTGCGCGCCGGCGCGTGGCGCGAGCGGCCCGACCCGGCGGAGGCCGGCGGACTGCTGTTCGACCTCGGCTCGCACCTGATCGACCAGGCACTCTGCCTGCTGGGCCCGGTCGCGCGCGTATACGGGGAGCTCGACGCTCGGCGTGAGGGCGCGGTGGTCGACGACGACGCCTTCGTGGCTCTCGAGCACCGCTCGGGGGCGCGCTCTCACCTGTGGATGTCGCAGACCGCCGCCGCGCTCGGCCCGCGCTTCCGGGCGCTCGGGTCGCGCGCCGCGTACGTGAAGTGGGGGCTCGACGGCCAGGAGGACGCGCTGCGGTCGGGAGCCCGCCCCGACGCGCCCGGCTTCGGCGTGGAGGAGCCGCGAGGCGTGGGGGACGCTCGGCGCCGCGGACTCGCTGGTCCCGGTCGAGACCGAGCGCGGCCGCTACCTGGACTTCTACGCGGGCGTCGAGCGCTCGCTGCGCGAGGGAGCGCCGGTGCCCGTCCCGCTGGCCGCGGGGGTCGACGTGCTGCGCGTGATCGAGGCGGCGCTTCGGAGCGCCCGGGACGGTTCGGCCGTGGCCCTCGGGCCGGGCTGACGCACAGACTTTTCGCCGCGCGCGCTCCGTGTTGTGACAGAGCGTCGCCCACGCGTGCGCCGCCTCGCCGTACGGTCGCCGCGTGGCACGAGAGCGCGGGCAGGCGACCGTCGAGTGGGTGGGGCTGCTGCTCCTCCTCGCGCTTGGGCTGGGGGCGCTTCTCGCGCTCGCTCCCCGTGTCGAGGGGCGGGCGCTCGGGGCCCAGCTGCTCGAGCGGCTCACGTGCACCGTGCGGGACGGCTGCGGCGCGCGAGAGGAGGCGCCGGAGCCGGCCCTCGCCGTCGCGCTCGCGCCGCCGCCACCGCGGGCGGCCCCGCCGCGGGCGGCGCCCGTCTCGCCCGAGCGCGCCGCCCTGGCCTTCCGTGTCCTGCGCGGCGTGAAGAAGGTCGCGCGGCGGGCCTGGGTCGTGTGCCTCGGCTGGGAGCGCTACCGCTACGAGCTCGACCATCCGGAGGCGGTGATCCCCGGTCATACGATGCCCGTCCGCGAGGCCGCCCGGATCGCGAACGCGTGCCTCAACCCGCTCTACTTCCTGTCTCCGGAGCGCGGGCGGTGAGCCGGGAGAGCGGCCAGGCGACGGTCGAATGGGCCGGCCTCGTGCTGCTCGCCGCGCTTGCCCTCGGCGCGCTCGCCGCTCTGGTGCCGGCGGTCGATGGGCGCTCGCTCGGCGCGGCGCTCGCCCACCGGCTCGTGTGCGCCGCGCGCGGGGGCTGCAGCGACGGGCAGGAGCTCCTCGCGCGCGCCTACGGCGAGTCGGACGCCGCGCTCGTGCGCCGCCACGCGCCCAACCTCGTCTACGAGCCCGGCGAGCGTCAGATCCCGGTGGACTGGCGCCGCTGCCGCCGGCCGCGCTGCGCGGAGGCGCCCGACGACCGCGACCTCGACGTGCACCGCTCCGAGCGCGGCGCGCGCGCCACCGTGTTCACGCGGGTGCTGCGCCGCGGCGGGCGCGTGTACCTCCAGTACTGGTTCTACTACCCGGACTCGAACAGCGCCTTCGCCGGCTCGGACGCGCTCTGGGAGCGGCGCCACCTCATCCCACTGGTCGGCCTCGCGCTGAGCACGCTGGGGGACTACCCCGGCTACCACCGCGACGACTGGGAGAGCTACTTCGTCCGCATCGAGCCGGACGGGCGGGTGTCGGCCCGCGCGAGCTCGCACGGGCACTGGCAGGGCTGCAAGGAGCGCGACTGCGAGGGCGAGTGGACGGCCGCGAGCGGCTGGACCCGCGTCTCGCGCGGGAGCCACGCCGGCCACCTCCCGATGGGCGCCGAGCCGCGCCGGGGCGCCGGACCGGATGGCGGGGAGGGCGTCGGCTGCCGGGCTTCGCGCCGGTCGAGATGCGGCGCTTCCCGCTCGTCCCGGGGCTGGACCTGCGCGAGCGCACCACCACGGCCGAGGCCCTGCGGCTGATCCCGCTCGAGACGCACGGGCGGCGGGGCTACCGGCCGCTCGACCCCGGCATCAAGCCGCCCTGGCGCAAGGACGCCTTCGTCGATCCCGAGACCGAGGGCTCCTGACGCCGGTGCGTCCGGCCGCGATCGCATTTACATTGGAACGGCGATGGAGTGCTCATGAGGGTCGGCCTCGTGCTCGGCGCCGGCGGCGTGCTCGGCGGCGCGTGGCTGACCGGCGCGCTCGACGCGATCGCGGACGAGAGCGGCTGGGACCCGGCGAGCGCCGACTACGTGGTCGGCACCTCGGCGGGCTCGATGATCGGCGCGCTGCTGGCGGCGGGGGTGCCCCCGTGGTTCATGGTCGCCCACTCGCGGGGCGAGCTGTTCGAGGGCCTGACCGGTCCCGACGGCCGTCCGGCGGCCGAGGCCGATCGCTCGGCGGGCGCGGTCTTCCGCATTCACCGCGGCCTCCCGTCGATCGGACCGGGGTCGCTGCGGATGGCGTTCACCTCGCTGTCGAACCCGCTCCGGCACACGCCCTTCCAGATGCTGGCCGGGTGGCTGCCCGCCGGCGTGATCTCGACCGACGCGCTGAAGGAGATCGTGCGGCGCGCGGTGCCGGGCGACTGGGTCGAGCACCCCAACTACTGGGCCGTGGCCTGCGACTACGAGACCGGCCGGCGCGTCCCGTTCGGCCGGCTCCGCTCGCCGCGGGCGCGGCTGGCCGACGCCGTGGCGGCCTCGTGCGCGATCCCCGGCTTCTACCGCCCGGTGCGGATCGGCGGACGCCGCTATGTGGACGGCGGCGTCTGCTCGGTGTCGAACCTCGACCTCGTTGCCGGGCGAGGCCTCGATCTCGTGATCTGCCTCAACCCCCTGACCCGCGCGCGCGAGGGCGGACTCCCGACCGACCCGCTCGAGTGGGTCCCGGCGCTGACGCGGGGACCGGCGCGGCGCCGCCTCGAGCACGAGCGGCGCAAGGTGCGGAGCTTCGGCACGGAGGTCGTGATCCTCGAGCCGACGGCGAGCGACCACAGGGCGATGGGCCTCAACTGGATGCGCGCCGAGCGCCGCCAGCAGGTGATCGAGACGGCGCGGGCGAGCGTGGCCGAGCAGCTCCGGCGCCCGGAGCTCCGTGCCGTTCTCGAGGGGCTCCCGCCGGGCGAGGATCACAAGATCAGGAGGCCGGAGGGACCGCCGTCGAGCTGGCCCGAGCTGGGGCCGGCCGCGGTGCGCCGGGCGGCATGAGCCGCGCGGCCCGAGCGCACCCTTCACAATCTGGCCGCCAGGAGCCCGGTGAGGATGACGAAGGGGATGGCGTGAGCGACGGAAAGTCGGTGCCCGAGCGCGTGGCGTACGCGGCGGGCAGCGTGAAGGTGCTGGTCGAGGCGGGCGTCGTGCGGCCGATGCGACCGGACCGGCTGTGGGGCGTGCTGCGAACGCTCCAGCGCTGGGGTCGCAGCCCGGCGGCGGGCACGATCTCGCTGGCGGCGCGTCACCCGGACGAGGCGATGATCGTCGACGAGCTCGGCACGCTGACCTACGCGGAGGTCCACGAGCGCACGAACGCGCT
This sequence comes from uncultured Thermoleophilaceae bacterium, assembly GCA_963812415.1. Classification (GTDB taxonomy): domain Bacteria; phylum Actinomycetota; class Thermoleophilia; order Solirubrobacterales; family Thermoleophilaceae; genus JACVRW01. The sequence goes on from CAWEVH010000036.1 coordinate 17,670, forward strand.
CGCGCACGCGCTCTCCGACGCCGGCATCGTGGAGGGCGACGGCGTGGGGATCATGTGCCGCAACCATCGCGGCTTCATCGAGGCGACCGTCGCGGTCTCGAAGCTCGGCGCCGACGCGCTCTACCTCAACACCGCGTTCGCCGGGCCGCAGCTGGCCGAGGTCGTGGGCCGCGAGAAGCCACGGGCGCTGATCTACGACGAGGAGTTCGCGGGCCTGCTCGCGGAGGCCGGCAAGCGCCGCAAGCGCTTCATCGCCTGGCACGACTCGGACTCGGCGAAGGACCCGTTGCTCGACGAGCTGATCGCGGGCGGCGACCCCGACGACGTGGTGCCGCCCGAGCGGGAGGGCCGGGCCGTGATCCTCACCTCCGGCACGACCGGCACACCCAAGGGCGCCTCGCGCGGCAATCCGCAGTCGCTCGACCCGGCCGTGGCCCTGCTGTCGCGGATCCCGATGCGCACGCGGATGGCCAACCACGTTGCGGCGCCGCTCTTCCACTCGTGGGGCTTCGCGCACTTCTCGCTCGGCCTCATCCTCGGCACCACCTTCGTCCTGCGGCGCAAGTTCGAGCCCGAGGCGTGCCTGGCCGAGGTGGCCCGCCACCGCTGCGACGCGCTCGCGGTGGTGCCGGTGATGATGCAGCGGATCATGGAGCTGCCCGAGGACACCCGCGCCAAGTACGACCTGGCCTCGCTGAAGGTCGTGGCGGCGAGTGGCTCGGCGCTGCCCGGAGACCTCGCGACGCACTGGATGGACGCGTTCGGCGACACGCTCTACAACCTCTACGGCTCGACCGAGGTCGCCTGGGCGTCGATCGCCACGCCCGCCGACATGCGCGCCGCCCCGGGGACCGCCGGCCGCCCGCCGCGCGGCACGGTCGTGAAGCTGCTCGACGAGAAGGAGCTCGAGGTCGCGCAGGGACAGACCGGTCGGATCTTCGTGGGCAACGAGATGCTGTTCGAGGGGTACACGGGCGGCGGATCGAAGGACGTGGTGGGCGGCCTGATGGCCACCGGGGACGTCGGGCGCTTCGACGAGGGCGGCCGCCTGTTCGTGGAGGGTCGCGACGACGAGATGATCGTCTCCGGCGGCGAGAACGTCTTCCCCAAGGAGGTCGAGGACACGCTCGCGCGCCACCCGGCGGTCTCCGAGGCCGCGGCGATCGGGGTGGAGGACAAGGACTTCGGTCAGCGCCTGCGCGCCTTCGTGGTGCTCGAGGACGGCAAGGAGGCCGGCGAGGACGAGCTCAAGGCGCACGTGAAGGCGAACCTCGCGCGTTACAAGGTGCCGCGCGAGATCGTCTTCCTCGAGGAGCTGCCGCGCAACGCCACGGGCAAGGTGCTCAAGCGCGAGCTGAAGGAGCTCGACGCGGCGGGCACGCCGTAGGGCATCTCCCCCCTCGGAAACAGGGGTTCGCCCGCGCACGGGCGGGTACATGGGCCGCAAGTCATCGAGGAAGGAGTTGGCAATGGATGCCGGAGTGATCGTCGCAATCGTGATCGGTGCCCTGATCCTGCTGGCGCTGTTCATGCTCATCGGGAGGCGCGGCCGGGAGCGGCGCCACGAGACCAGGCGCACCGAGGCCCGCGAGATCCGGCGCGAGGCGGAGGTCGGTCGTGCGGAGGCCGACCGCACCCGCGCCGAAGCTGACGTCCAGGCGGCCGAGGCCCGGCGCCAGGAGGCGCTCGCGCGCGAGCGCGGCCACGAGGCCGACGAGCAGCACCGCGCGGCGCGCGAGCGCCACCTCGAGGCCGCGCGCAGAGATCCCGACGTCGACGAGCACGCGGCGGCCGAGGAGTGGGATCGCGAGCACGCGGCCCGGCGCGACGAGGGCGAGCCGGCGGCGGCTCCCGCCACGGCGGCCGTCACGGACCGCGACGAAGAAAACCGCGGCATTGTGCGCGACGAGGACCGCGGCGTCGTGCGCGACGAGGACCGCGGCGTCGTGCGCGACGAGGACCGCGGCGTGGTGCGCGACAGCGGCCGCGAGGTCGAGCACGACGAGGACGGCCAGGTCGTGCGCGACGAGCGCTACGACGAGCAGCGCGACACCACGCGCTAGAGCGAGACGCGGCGCGGCCCGCCGGCGCGTTCGACGCCGGCGGGCCCCGCTCGCGTGAGGTCTGCCCTAGTGCCTAGCCGCAGACCGGCCAGTGGCCGGCGCCGTGGCGGCTCAGCAGCAGCCACGCGCGCCAGGTCTGCTCGGACCTCGGCGCAGCCGCGGGGTCGCCGGAGCCTCCGACGACGGCCCACGTGCTGAAGCTGAACTGGTACAGCCCGCGGTAGGCGCCACCGCCGCCGATCGCGCGCGGGTCGTTCTTCGACTCGCACCAGGCGATCGAGCGCAGCTGCTGGCGGCCCCAGTCGGGAATCCGCTCCACCTTGAAGCGGAACTGCACCGCACGGCCCTCGGGCGTGCGCAGGAAGCGATAGAAGCGCTTCTGCATGCGGTGGATCGAGCTCCGCAGCTCGAATGCGGTCGCCGGGCGCTCCTGGACGCGGGCGGCCACCACGAGATTGCGGCCCCGCCACACGCCGAAGCGCTCGAGCTTTCGTCGCCAGCGCCGGTAGGCGCGCTGCAATCGATCGCTCGCGGCCTCGGCCTCGGGGGCGTCGGGCTGGGTTGTGGTTGTCGTGGTCGTATCAGCCGGCTGCGGCTCGTCCTGGGCCACGGCCGTTGCCACTGCCGCCGTCGCGGGCACGAGCGCGCACGCGAACGCCAGCAGGATCGTCACCTGCTTCTTCAACGGAGAAACCTCCGGTTACTGCCCGGCTGAGGGCGCTACGAGGCGCCCGCCAGGGCTTGCCGAGTCCGCGCGATCTCTCCCGCACGCGGACAGGGCCGGGTTCCCACTTACGCGTTCACCGTAACCAGTTGACTCGCGAGTCAAACCAAAGTGTGATGAACATCACACAACGTGAAAGCCCGTGAAACGGGGCGGCCCGCGCCGCCGCCCGCTCAGCCGGCCACGCGCCGCGCCAGCTCGATCAGCGCGCGCGTGCCGAAGCCGCTGGCGCCCTTGCCGGTGTAGTTGCGGCTCATGCCCCAGGCGGTGCCCGCGATGTCCATGTGCACCCAGGGCCTGTCGTCCACGAACTGGCGCAGGAACTCGGCCGCGTAGCTCGACATCGCCACGCGCTGGTCGGCGGCGTTGGTCAGGTCGGCGTACTGGCCCTTGGTGAGCTCGACGAACTCGGGGTGGAGCGGCAGGCGCCAGCCGATCTCGCCGCTGGCCGCGCAGGCCGCCTCGACCTGGGCGTACCAGTCGTCGTCGTTCGCGAACAGCCCGGCGAAGGTGTGCCCCAGCGCCACCAGGACCGCGCCGGTGAGGGTGGCGAGATCGACGATGCGCTCGGCGCCCTGCTCGACGACGTAACAGAGCGCGTCGGCGAGGATCAGGCGCCCCTCGGCGTCGGTGTTGTTGACCTCGATGGTCGTGCCGTTCATCGCGGTCACGATGTCGCCGGGCTTCACCGACCGGCCGCTCGGCATGTTCTCGGTGGACGGCACGACGGCGGTGATCGTGGCCGGCAGCCCCGAGCTCGGCGATCGCGGCCATCGCCTCGATCACGGCCGCGCCGCCGGACATGTCGAACTTCATCTCCTGCATCTTCGCCGAGGGCTTGATCGAGATCCCGCCGGTGTCGAAGGTCACCGCCTTGCCGACGAACGCCAGGTGCGGCCCGCGCGCGGCGGGCGGGCGCCAGCGCATGACGATCAGGCGCGGCTCCTCGTAGGTCCCCTGCGCGACCGACGCGAACGCGCCCATGCCGCGAGCCAGGATCCCGTCGCGGTCCAGCAGCTCGAGCTCGAGCGCCTCGTACTGGTCCGCGATCTCGCCGGCCCGCTCCGCCAGGAAGCCGGGGGTCGCGACGTTCGCGGGCAGGTTCTGGAGGTCGCGCGCGGCGTTCGCGGCGAGCGCCGCCACCCGCGCGCGCTCCACCTCGCCGGCGTCGACCCGGTCGCCCGCGATCTCGAGCGCCTCGAGCCCGTCCTCCTCCGAGCCACCGTTCGCCTTGGTCTTGAAGCGATCGAACGAGTAGAGCTTCAGCAGCGTGCCCTCGACCAGCGCGCCCGCGACGCCGTCGCCGCTCGGGAGCGCCCAGGACAGCGACACCGCGCCCAGCTCCTTGGCCCGCCCCGCGGCCGCCGCGGCGGCCACCCGGGCACGCTCGGCGTCGAACTCGTCGCGCGCCCCGAGACCGGCCACGAGCACCCGGCGCTGTCCCCCGCCGGGCGCCTCCTCGTGCGCGACCGCCACCTTCTTGAGACCGGGCTTCGCCTCGCCCAGCTCGACCAGCCGCTGCAGCGCGGGATCGGCGAGCGCGTCGCCCTCGAAGATCCCGATCACCCGGGTGTCGGCGGCGGTCTCCTCGGGCGCGCCGCTGCGGGCGCTGACGGCGGTGGCGGACATGGGCGCGGCAGTCTACCCGCGGCGTGGCCGGCGGCCGCGAGCGCGGCCGGCGATATCGTTGCCCGCCCCCGGAACCCTCAAGGAGACCCACCACAGATGCCCAAGACCGTGATCCTCGGCGCCGCGCGCACCCCGTTCGGAAAGATGGGCGGCGCCCTCTCGTCGCTCGACGCCACCGAGCTCGGCGGAACCGCCATCGCGGCCGCCCTCGAGCGCGCCGAGGTCGGACCCGAGCAGGTCCAGCACGTGGTGTACGGCCAGGTGCTGCAGGCGGGCCAGGGCCAGATCCCGAGCCGCCAGGCGCAGATCAAGGCCGGCATCCCGAAGGAGGTCTCGAGCGAGACCGTGAACAAGGTCTGCGCCTCCGGGCTGCGCTCGGCCGGGATGGTCGACCAGGCCGTGAGGGCGGGGGACCTCGACGTGGCCGTGGCCGGCGGCATGGAGTCGATGTCGAACGCCCCCTACCTGCTCCCGAAGGCCCGCTTCGGCTACCGCATGGGGGACGCCAAGGCGCTCGACGCGATGATGCACGACGGACTCACCAACCCGTTCACGGGCAAGGGCATGGGCGAGGAGGCCGACGAGGTGGGGGAGGAGCTCGAGCTCACCCGCGCGGACATGGACACGTTCGCGCTCCGCTCGCACGAGCTGGCGATCGAGGCCACCGACGCCGGGCGGCTGCCGGAGGAGATCGTGCCGGTCACGATCTCGTCGAGGAAGGGCGACACGACGGTCGAGGTCGACGAGGCCCCGCGCCGCGAGACGTCGCTCGAGTCGCTCTCGAAGCTGCGCGGCGCGTTCCACAAGGACGGCGCGCACACGGCCGGCAACGCCCCCGGCGTGAACGACGGCGCCGGCGCGCTCGTGCTGGCGAGCGAGGAGTGGGCGAGCGCCAACGGTCGCAGCGTGCTGGCCAGCATCGTGGCCCAGGCCGCCGTGGCCGACGAGTTCGCCTACCTGGCCCGCACCCCCGCCAACGCCGCGAAGAAGGCGCTCGAGGCCGCGGGCCTGACGGCCGACCAGATCGACCTCTGGGAGATCAACGAGGCATTCGCCTCGGTGGCGCTCAACTCGATGCGGATGCTGGAGCTGGACGACACGAAGGTGAACGTGAACGGCGGCGCGATCGCGCTCGGCCACCCGATCGGCGCGAGCGGCGCGCGCATCCTGACGACGCTCGTGCACGAGCTGAGGCGGCGCGGCGGCGGGCTCGGCTGCGCGGCGATCTGCTCCGGCGGCGGCCAGGGCGACGCCATGATCGTCGAGGTGCAGTAGCCACGCGCGGCGCCGCCTTCTTCGACCTCGACAAGACGCTGATCGAGGGCTCGAGCGCGCTCCACTTCGCGCGCGCCGCCTACCGGCAGGGGCTGCTGTCGCGGCGCCAGCTCGCGGGCGACGCGTGGGCGAACCTCAGGTTCCGGCTGAGCGGCTCGACCGACGCGCTGACCGACGAGCTGCGCGGGCGGATCCTCGACGCGATCGCGGGCCAGCGGACGGTCGACCTGGCGCGGCTCGGCCCGCACGTGCTCGCCGGCATCCTGCCGCTCGTCTACCACGAGGTGCTCGAGGAGGCCTACGCCCACCAGGACGCCGGGCGTCCGGTGTTCATCGTCACGGCGGCCTCGCAGGAGCTGGCGGACGTGCTCGCCCACGTGCTCGTGCTCGACGGCGGCATCGGGATGCGCAGCGAGGTCAAGGACGGCGTCTACACCGGCGAGGCGGACGGGCCGTTCACCTATCGCGAGGGGAAGGCCGTCGCGATCCGCGAGCTGGCCGCGAGCGACGGCATCGATCTGGCCGAGTCATACGCCTACTCGGACTCGGAGTCGGACCTGCCCATGCTGCGCGTCGTGGGGCATCCGGTGGCGGTGAACCCCGACCGCGAGCTCGAGCGCGTGGCGCGCGCCGAGGGCTGGCGGATCATGCGCTTCGACAAGCTCGGGCGGCGCCTCAAGGTGGGCGGCGCCGTGGGCGGGGTGCTGCTGGTGGCAGGAGCCGGGGGCTACGCCGCTGCGCGCGTGCGTCGCCCCCGCTCCCTGCGCCGGCGTCTCAGCCGACGTTGATCCGGCGCCGCGGGCTCGGCCCGGCGGCGTGGTCCGCGTCACCGCCGAAGTGGGACCGGTACACGCCGTCGCGGCGCACCCGCAGCCGCCGCGAGTAGGTCGAGCAGGTGCTCGCGTCGGCCGCCAGCGTCGTCGACCTGACGGTCCGCCAGCTCCCGTCGGCCCGGCGCCGCTGGAGCGCCAGCGACCCGCCGTCGTGCTCCGGGCAGAGCCTGCCCGAGAAGCGCACGCGCTGACCCACATTCGGCGTGGAGTCGCTCACGCGGAGGCTGATCGCGGGCCGAACGTTCACGGTCTCGATCTGGCTCTCGTTTCCGCCCTGGCGCGCGCGGTAGCGGGTGTTGACAGTGGGCTTGTGAAGGAAGCTCCACTCGCCCTGGGCGTTCGTCGTCAACGAGGCGGCGTTCGTGAAGTCGGCCACGGGGAACGGGTCCTCCTCCACTGTCACGTTCTTCCCGTCCGGGTTCGGTCCCGTGAGCTTGCCCGACAGCGTGACCGTCGCCCCGAACTTCACGAGCGACGCCGAGGCGCCGATGGTGAGGTTGCCCGGCTGCTTGGGAGGCTTCTGTGCGCCGGCCGCCGGCGCGGCGACGAGCGCGAGCGCGGCGGCGATGAGCGCGATCATGGTCTTCATATGAGGCTATCAACGCGCCAGGGCGGCCGAGGTTGTGGGGTCGGGCGACGCTCGCCTCGCGAGCCGGGCGGCGGCTGTGCTGCGCGCGAACGACGCCGGCGGCTACACCGTGCCGGCGCGCTCGACCTATCCGCACCAGTGGAACTGGGACTCCGCGCTGGCCTCGCTCGGCTGGGCCGAGCTCGATCCGGCCCGCGCCTTCACCGAGCTGGAGCGACTGGCCGGCGCCCGCGACGCCCTCGGGATGGTCCCGCACATCGCGTTCGCCCCGCCCGCTCTCCGGCGCCGCTACGAGCCCGGTCCGCGCTGGTGGGGCCCTCGCGTCGGCGCCGACGGGCGCCGGATCTCGGGCATCACGCAGCCGCCCGTGGCGGCCACCTGCCTGCGGCTCCTGTTCGAGCGGCACCCGGACGAGCCGCGCGCCCGCGCGCTGCTCGCCCCGCTGCACGCCTGGCACCGGTTCCTGCTCAGCGAGCGCGACCCGCGGCGGCTGGGAGAGCCGGTGCTCATCCATCCCTGGGAGAGCGGCCGCGACAACGCCGTGGACTGGGACCTCCCGCTTGCGCGAGTGGCGGCCGATCCTCGGGTGCCGCCTCGGCGCGACACCGACCACGTCGACGCGGCGGAGCGCCCGAGCGACGACGCACTACCGCCGCTTCCTGGGGCTCGTGCGGGCCGGCACGGCGGCGGGCTGGGCCCAGGAGCGCCTTGCCCGCGAGGGCGCCTTCCGGGTGCTCGACCCCGGCTTCAGCGCGATCCTCGCGCGCGCCGCGCTCGACCTCGCGTGGCTGGCCGAGCGGCTCGGAGACGCCCGGATAGCCGCGGAGAGCGGCGCGGCCGCCGGGCGCCTGGCGGAGGCCCTGCGCGCCCGCGCGGACGCGGACGGTCTGATCCGGGCCGTCGACCTGATCGCGGACGCACCGCTACCGGTCACCGGCGCCGGCTCGGCGCTCGCGCTGCTCGCGCCGGATCTGGGCGCGGGACGCCTCGAGGCGGCGCGCCGGCTCGTGTGCGAGGGCGCGCTCTCCTCCCCGTACGGCGTGCGTTCGCTCGATCGCGACCATCCGGAGCGCTCCGAGCGCAACTACTGGCGCGGCCCCGTCTGGGCGAACGTCACCTGGCTCGCCGCGCTCGGGCTCGAGGGCCACGGCGAGGCGGCCGACGCGGCCGAGCTGCGCCGGCGCATGCTGGCGGCCGCCGAGCGCGGCGGCATGCGCGAGTACTTCGCGCCCGGCTCGGGGCGCGGCCTCGGCTGCCGGGACTTCGGCTGGACCGCCGCGCTCTGCCTGCGTGAGGCGACCTAGACTGTTCCCTGGATGGCCACGCAGGAACGACCGATGACCGACGCGGAGCGCTGGTTCCACGAGCGCTTCTCGGCGCTGCCGGAGCGCGATGCGCTCTTCACGACGCTGAGCGGCGAGCCGGTCGAGCCGCTCTACGGGCCCGAGCAGGTCGGCGAGTTCGGGGAGCGGATCGGCTTCCCGGGCGAGTTCCCGTACACGCGCGGGGTCTACCCGTCGATGTATCGGGGCCGCCTCTGGACGATGCGCCAGTTCGCCGGCTTCGGCTCGGCGGAGGAGACGGGCGCGCGCTTCCGCTACCTGCTCGAGCACGGGCAGACGGGGCTGTCGACGGCGTTCGACATGCCCTCGCTGATGGGCCACGACTCGGACCATCCGCGCTCCGAGGGCGAGGTCGGTCGCGAGGGCGTGGCGATCGACACGCTCGACGACATGGAGACGCTGTTCGCCGGCATCCCGCTGGGCGAGGTCTCCACCTCGATGACGATCAACGCCCCGGCCGCCGTGATGCTGGCCTTCTACGTGGTGGCGGGCGAGCGCCAGGGAGTTCCGCCCGAGCAGCTCGCCGGCACGATCCAGACGGACATCCTCAAGGAGTACATCGCGCAGAAGGAGTGGTGCTTCCCGATCGACCCGGCCATGCGGCTGGTCACGGACATGGTCGAGTTCTGCGCCAGGCGGATGCCGAGGTGGCACCCGATCTCGATCTCCGGCTACCACATCCGTGAGGCCGGCTCGACGGCCGCGCAGGAGCTCGCCTTCACGCTCAAGGACGGCTTCACCTACGTCGAGCACGCCCTCGAGCGCGGCCTCGACGTGGACAGCTTCGCGCCGCGGCTGTCGTTCTTCTTCAACGCCCACATCGACTTCTTCGAGGAGATCGCGAAGTACCGGGCCGCGAGGCGGATCTGGGCGCGCGAGCTGCGCGACACCTACGGCGCGCGCGACGAGCGCTCGCTCCTGATGCGCTTCCACAGCCAGACGGCCGGCGTGTCGCTCACGGCCCAGCAGCCGCTCAACAACATCGTGCGCACGGCGACCGAGGCGCTCTCGGCGGTGCTGGGCGGCACGCAGTCGCTGCACACCAACTCGTTCGACGAGGCGCTCGCGCTGCCGACCGAGGGGGCGGCGCGGGTGGCGCTGCGCACCCAGCAGGTGCTCGCCCACGAGACGGGGGTCACGAACACGATCGACCCGCTCGGCGGCTCCTACTTCGTCGAGGCGCTCACCGACCGCATGGAGGAGGCCGCCTACGCCTACTTCCGCAAGATCGACGAGCTGGGCGGCATGGTCGACGCGATCAAGCAGAACTACCCGCAGCGCGAGATCGCCGACGCCTCGTTCCAGCTCCAGCAGGAGATCGAGTCGGGCCAGCGCGTGATCGTCGGCGTGAACCGCTTCGAGCACGCCGACGAGCACGAGCTCGAGATCCTCAAGATCCCGGTCGAGGTCGAGCGCAAGCAGATCGGGCGCCTTCAGGCCGTGCGCGCGCGCCGCGACAGCGCCGAGGTCGAGCGGACCCTGGCCGAGCTGCGCGAGGCCGCGGCCGCCGACCGCAACCTGATGGAGCCCCTGCTCGAGGCGGCCCGCGCCCACGCCAGCGAGGGCGAGATCGTGGAGTCGCTCCAGCGCGTGTTCGGCACCTACACCGAGACGCCGGTGTTCTAGACACCCTTTTCCGCGCTGGACGTTCGTTCGTGTACGGACGTCCACGCTTTGCACGACCCCCTAACGGGGGACCGGACGGGGGTCGATCTCGAAAGGCACCGTGGCAGGGAGGCTGATCACGATCCTGGCCCTGGGAGTGGCCCTGGGCGTCGCTGCGCCGAGCGCCCACGCGGCCACCGAGCTCGGCGATGCCGGCGACCTGCCCGCGAGCGCGCAGGACGTGACGCTCGAGGCCGTGAGCACGATCTCGGGCACCCTGCGCTCGCCCTCGGACGTCGACCTCTACAAGGTGTGCGTGACGGGTGGCGGGAGCTTCTCGGCCAGCACGGTCGGCGGCGTGGCGCTCGACGCGCCGCTCGACACCCAGCTCTTCCTGTTCAGCGAGAGCGGGCGCGGCGTGTACGGCAACGACGACGCCGGCACCGGCGTGCGCCAGTCGCTGCTGCCGGCCGGCGACCCGCTGACGCCGGGCGAGAGCGGCATCTACTACCTCGGCGTCAGCCAGTTCAACCTCGACCCGCAGAGCTCGCTGGGGCCGATCTTCCCCTCGACGCTGGGTCTGGTCGGGCCGACCGGACGCGGCGGCGGCGAGCCGCTCTCGAGCTGGGCCGGGTCCGTTCGGCAGCGGCGGCGCCTACACCGTGACGCTTGCCGGCACGGAGGCGTGCGGCGTGGCGCCCGACACCATGAGCCCCGTGGTCACGATCGCGAGCCCGGTCGACGGCCTGGAGGTCGAGCGGGGCGCGGAGGTCGAGGTCGACTTCAGCTGCTCCGACGAGGGCGGCTCCGGGCTCGCCAGCTGCGAGGGGAGCGTGCCCGACGGGGGCCTGCTCGACACGGCGCAGCCTCGGTGCGAGGTCGGTGACCGTCACCGCGCGCGACAACGCGGGCAACGAGACGACGGCGAGCGTCGACTACCGGGTCGGCTACGAGTTCGGCGGCTTCCTCCGGCCGCTCGTGAACCTGCCCGAGTTGAACGGCTGGAAGGCCGGGCAGCGCGTGCCGGTTCGCTTCTCGCTCGGCGGCGCCCGCGGGCTCGATGCCGTGGTCGCGGTCGAGGTGGCCGAGGTCGAGTGCGGGGCCGGCGAGGAGCCGGTCGCCGGCGAGCCGGCCCAGCTCGGCAGGCGGCTGACCTACCGGGAACGGAAGGGCCTCTACCGTTTCGGCTGGCGGACCGAGCGCTCCTGGGCGGACAGCTGCCGCCAGCTGCTCGTGAAACTCGACGACGACAGTGTCAAGCGCGCCAACTTCCGGTTCGTGCGGCGCCGGCACCAGCTCCAGCCCGAAAACGACTGACACACGGGGCGGCCGGCAAGCTAGGGTGACTCGCTGATGAGGCACCTGGCACTGCTCGCCGCCGCCTACCTCCTGGTCGTCGCGCTCGTGCTGCCCGCCTCGCTGTCGGCGTCCGATGCGCAGCCGCCGCCTGAGCCGGGGCAGGTCCCGGAGCCCGCACCCGAGCCCGGGGCCCCAGCCGAGCCGCCGGCCGCGCCCGCGCCGGACGCCGTCCCGGCTCCAGAGCCGCAGCCTGCGCCCGCGGCCGAGCCGGCGCTCCCGGCCGAGCCGGCGCCGGCCCCAGCCCCCTCCGCGCCGCCCGAGCCGGAGGACCTCGGCGTGGCGAACGGCCCCGAGGAGCGGGCCAGCGCCGCCGCCTCGACCACGGTCACGATCAAGGACTTCGAGTTCACGCCGGCCAAGATCACCGTGAGCGTCGGCGACACCGTGACGTGGAAGAACGATGGGCCCACCGCCCACTCGGCGACCGCCGACGACGGCTCGTTCGACACCGGCGTCTACGGCAAGGGCCAGAGCCGCTCGCATACCTTCGACGCTGCCGGCACCTTCGCCTACATCTGCACGCCGCACCCGTTCATGAAGGGGACCGTGACCGTCGAGGCCGCGAGCACGGGCGGGGGCGGGGGGGACGCGGACGGCGGGGCGGAGAACGCCCGCGGCGGCACGAGCGGCGACTCCGGCGGCGGCACGAGCTCCAGCAGCTCGGACAGCGGCTCCGGCAGCTCGCTGCCGGCCACCGGCAGCGACACGGCGCGGCTGCTGGCCTTCGGCCTCTTGCTGCTCGCGCTCGGCATCGCCGTTCGGCGGCGCGCGAACGCCGGGTAACCTCTCCGCGCCATGTCGAGCAGGAAGATCCGCGTCGTCGTCGCCAAGCCCGGCCTGGACGGGCACGACCGCGGCGCCAAGATCATCGCCCGCGCGCTGCGCGACGCCGGCATGGAGGTGATCTACACGGGCCTTCACCAAACCCCGGAGCAGATCGTGGAGACCGCGCTCCAGGAGGACGCCGACGCCGTGGGCCTCTCGATCCTGTCCGGCGCTCACATGACGCTCGTGCCGCGGATCGCCTCGCTGCTGAAGGACGAGGGAGCCGAGGACGTGATCCTGGTGGTGGGGGGGACGATCCCCAACGACGACATCCCGGAGCTGAAGGAGCTCGGCGTGGCCGAGGTGTTCACGCCCGGCGCGCCCGTCCAGGGAATCATCGACTTCATCCGGGAGGCCGTGCCCGCCTGAGCGGATCCGCGTCGCCTCAGGCGGCGGCGCGGCGGAGCGGCTCGGCGGCGGGGCGCGAGAGCGCGTGCAGCTCCGCCAGCGTGGCCCGGAACGCGGCGTAGCGCTCGGGGCCGACCGCCTCGGCGAAGCGGCGCTCGATGTCGGCGAAGATCTCGGCCGCCGCGGCGAGCGCCTCGGCGCCGTGCGCGGTCAGTCGGATGATCTTGGCGCGCCCGTCCGCCGGATCGGGCACGCGCTCGACGAAGCCCAGCCGCTCGAGGTCAGCCACCGCCTCGCCCACCGACTGCTTGGTCAGGCCCGAGCGCTCTGACAGCTCCGTGAGTCGCGAGCCCGTGTGGTCGATGTTGGCGAACACGCACCCATGCGCCGGCCGGATCTCGGCGAAGCCGAGCGCGGTGAGCCGGGCGTGCAGCTCCGCGACCACGGCCTCCTTGACGGTGGCCAGCAGGGGGACGAGGGCGATGTCGGGTTGTGTGTTGTTGGTCACAGTTAGTAAGGCAGCCTGATCATTATGGTACGGTCGCCTGACAAGACTACCTGACTATCTCGCGCCTGGAGCTGGAGGAACACGAAATGCAACGGAAATGGTGGACATTGCTCGTGGTCAGCGTGGCCACGTTCATGCTGCTGCTCGACATCACGGTGGTCAACACCGCGCTGCCCGCCATCGAGGAGGACCTGAACGCCTCCTTCACCGAGCTGCAGTGGGTGATCGACGCGTACACGCTTGCCCTGGCGGCGCTGGTGCTCACGGCCGGCTCGCTGGCCGATCGGCTCGGCCGCCGGCGCGTGTTCGCGATCGGTCTCGGGATCTTCTCGGTGTCGTCGCTCGCCGCCGGGCTGGCGCCCGATCCAACGTTCCTGAACGTCGCTCGCGCGATCCAGGGAATCGGCGGGGCGATCCTGTTCGCGGTGTCGCTGGCACTCGTCGCGCAGGAGTTCCCGGCCGGACGAGAGCGCGGCACGGCGATGGGGATCTACGGCGCCACCATCGGCGTGTCGGTCGCGATCGGGCCGCTCGTTGGAGGCGCGCTCGTGGACTCGCTGGGATGGGAGTGGGTCTTCTTCATCAACGTTCCCGTGGGGATCGCCGCGATCGCCGTGACCTACGCGAAGCTGCGCGAGAGCCGCGACCCGAACGCCACGCGCGTCGACTGGGGCGGGCTCGTGACGTTCAGCTCGGCGCTGTTCCTGCTCGTGCTCGGCCTGCTGCGCGGCAACGAGGAGGGTTGGGGCAGCCCCCTGATCGTCTCGCTGCTCGGGGCGTCCGCGCTGCTGCTCGCGGCCTTCCTGGTGATCGAGACGCGGGTGAAGGAGCCGATGTTGCCGCTGCGGCTGTTCCGCAAGCCGGCCTTCACCGGGGTGCAGCTGGCGGCGCTCGGGGTGTCGGCGTCGATGTTCGCGCTGTTCCTCTACATCACCTTCTACCTGCAGAACCAGCTCGGGCACTCGCCGCTCGAGGCCGGGTTGATCTACCTGCCCTTCACGGTGATCAACTTCCTCGTCGCGGCCGCGGGCGGTGCGCTGCTGGCCAGGCTGCCGGCGCGCGTGATGATGTCCGTCGGGCTCGGGTTGACGGGCATCGGGCTGCTCCTGATGGGCGGGCTCGACCCGACCGACGAGTGGACCGCGCTGCTGGGCGGCTTCCTGGTGGCCGGCGCGGGCGTCGGGCTGCTCAACCCGGTGATCGCCGACGTGGCGCTCAGCGTGGTGCCCAAGGAGCAGAGCGGCATGGCCGCCGGGATCAACGACACGTTCCGCCAGGTGGGCATCGCGGTCGGCATCGCGGCCTGGGGGGCGATCTTCCTCAGCCGGGGCGCCTCCGAGGTGAAGGAGCTGGCGGCCGGCACGCCCGCCGCCGCCGGGGAGCAGCCGCGCGAGCTGATCGAGGCCACATCCTCGGGCAACCTCGACGCCGCGCTTGCCTCCGTGCCGCCGGGCGCCCGCGACACCGTCTCGGACGCCGCCGGTCAGGGCCTCATCGCCGGGCTGAACGAGATCTTCATGCTCGGCGGGCTCGTGTCGCTCGTGGCGGCGCTGGCGGCCCTGTGGCTCGTGCGCGAGCGCGACATCGAGCGCGAGGCGCCGATCGAGCTCCCGAAGGCCCGCGGGGTCGTCGAGGGCGAGGCGGTTCCGGAGCCGGTCGCGGCGTGACTGGGCCTGGCGCGCGGGGCGATTGACTCGTCAGTCAATCGGGTAACATGGCGGTCGCCGCGGCGGCCGCCGCCCCGCGCGCCCAGCATCAGCCGCACCCCGGCCGGCTGCCCGGGTATATGCGGACCGACCACAGAAGGAGAAAGCTTCCGTGAAGATCTGCGTCCTCGTCAAAGAGGTGCCCGACGCGGCGGTCGAGAAGCGCATGGACCAGGGCTCCAAGCGCCTCGATCGTTCGGGTGAGACCACGCTGAACCAGTTCGACACCCACGCCATCGAGGCCGCCATGCAGATCCGCGAGGGCGGCAAGGCGGACGTCGAGGAGATCGTGGCCGTGACCATGGCCCCCGCTGACGCCGGCCGCACGCTGAACAAGGCCGTGGCGCTCGGGGCGGACCGCTCGGTCCACCTCACCGACGAGTCGCTCGCCGGCTCCGATGTGTGCGCCACGGGCTACGCGCTCGCCAAGGTGCTCGAGGCGGAGTCGCCGGACCTCGTGCTGCTCGGCCAGCAGTCGGCCGACGGCGAGTGCTACACGATCGGCGCCGTGGTGGCCGACCACCTGAAGATGCCGTCGCTCACCCAGGTGATCAAGCTCGACGTCGAGGGCGCCGGCCTGCGCTGCGAGCGCCAGGCGGAGTACGGCTACGACACCGTCGACGTGGAGCTGCCCGCCGTGATCTCCGTCGGCGACGCGATCAACGAGCCGCGCTACCCGTCGCTCAAGGCGATCATGGGCGCCAAGAAGAAGCAGCGCGACACCAAGGGCGCCGGCGACGTGGGGATCGAGGCGGACCGGGTCGGGGCCGAGGGCTCCCGCACGCAGGTCCTGGCGATCAACCCGCCCGCCGAGAAGGCGGCCGGCGAGATCATCGAGGACGAGGACACCAACGAGACGGTCGAGCGGATCGTCGCCTGGCTCGACGAAAGGAAGTTGATCGGCTGATGTCCATCCTCGTCTACGCCCTCCACTACGAGGGCGAGTTCAACAAGAACTCCCTGGGCGCCGTGTCCGAGGGCGCGAGGCTCGCCAAGGAGCTCGGCGGCGAGGCCGCCGCGGTGGTCGTCGGCGGCGACGACCTGACCGACGAGCTGTGCGCCTCCCTCGGCGGCTACGGCGCGTCGAAGGTCTACCGCGTGAAGGGGCCGGAGGGCCTCGCGCAGCCGGTGGTGGACGCGATGGCCAGGGTCATCGCCGACGAGCGACTTCACGTACGCGCTCTTCGGAGGCGGGCTGCTCGGCTTCGAGATCGGCGCCGGGCTCACGGCTCGCCTGAACGCCGGCGTGACGATGGAGGTCACCGCGGTCAAGGTGCAGGACGGCGGGCTCGTGGCCGAGCGGCCGATCCTGCAGGACTCGGCGATCGTGGACGTCGGCTACGTGGGCGAGCCCGGCATCATCATCGGCCGCCTCAACGCCTTCGACGCCACCGAGTCCGGCGACGGCGCGGCCGAGGTGGTCGATGTCGACGTCCAGCTCGAGGACCACTCGACCAAGGCCGTGATGGTGAAGCGCGGCGAGCAGCGCGGCGCGGACGTGAACATCGAGGACGCCGACATCCTCGTGGCCGGCGGCCGCGGCCTCGGCAAGGCGGAGGGCTTCGAGCTCTGCGAATCGCTGGCCGACGCGCTCGGTGGCGCCGTGGCCGCCACCCGCGCCGTGGTCGACGCCGGCTGGTACCCCTACGCCGCCCAGATCGGCCAGACCGGCAAGACGGTGGCGCCGAAGCTCTACCTGGCGGCCGGGATCTCGGGCGCGATCCAGCACAAGGTCGGGATGCAGTCCGCGGAGAACATCGTCGCGATCAACAAGGACGCGAACGCGCCGATCTTCGAGTTCTCGGACCTCGGCATCGTGGGCGACCTGAACAAGATCCTGCCCAAGCTGACCGACGCGGTGAAGGCGAAGAAGGGCTGACGCCCGTGTCGACCGCCCCCGTCGAGTTCCCGCCGCCGGTCGACTCCGCGAAGGAGTTCGTCGGGGCTCCGGAGGACCCCGAGGACGAGCGCATCGAGGTGGGCATCGCGATCGTGGGCGGCGGCCCCGCCGGCCTCGCCTGCGCGATCCGCCTGACGCAGCTGCTGGCGGAGGACGAGGCGCTCATGGAGTCGCTCGGCGAGGTGCCGGTGGCGCTGGTGGAGAAGGGCAAGTCGCCCGGGTCCCACCTGCTCTCGGGCGCGATGATGCACCCGTCGGCGATGAAGAAGCTCTTCCCCGACGTCGGTGAGGAGGACTGGCCGACCTACGGCACCGTCGACACCGACGCCGTGTACCTGCTGCCGAACTCGAAGCGCGCGATCCCGCTCAAGCCCACGCCGCCGCCGTTTCGCAACCACGGCAACCACGTGACCTCGGTGGCGCAGCTCGGCCGCTGGCTCAGCGGGCACGCCGAGGAGGCCGGCGTGTACATCCTCGGCGAGACCGCCGCGGCCAAGCTGCTCGTGGACGACGGGCGCGTGGTGGGCGTGCGTTCGGGCGACAAGGGCCGCGGGCGCGAGGGCGAGGAGCTCTCCAACTTCGAGCCGGGCGCGGAGCTGATCGCGCAAGGCGACCGTCCTCTGCGAGGGCACCCAGGGGCACCTCACCGGCGCCGCCATCCGCCACTTCGGGATCGGCTCCGAGGACCCGCAGCAGTGGGAGCTCGGCGTCAAGGAGATCTGGGAGGTCGAGAAGCCGCTCGACCGGGTGATCCACACGCTGGGCTGGCCGCTTCGCTTCGGCGCCCGGTACCGCGAGTTCGGCGGCTCCTTCATCTACCCGATGGGGGAGGACAAGATCTCGATGGGCCTGGTGGCGGGGCTCGACTACCGCGACGCCCGCTTCTCGGTCCACGACACGCTCCAGCTCCTGAAGGGCCACCCGCTGGTGGCGGAGCTGCTCGAGGGCGGCAAGCGCGTGGGCTGGGGCGCGAAGACGATCCCATCCGGCGGCTACTGGGCGCGCCCGCGTCAGCTCTGGGCGCCTGGGGTGGCGATCTGCGGCGACGGCGCCGGCATGGTCAACGTGCCCACGCTCAAGGGCGTGCACTACGCGATGCACGCGGGCATGTTCGCCGCCGAGGCGATCGTGGAGCGCCTCAAGGCGGGCGGCGGCTGCGACGACCTCTCCAACTACGCCCGCAAGGTCGAGGGCTCGGAGATCGAGAAGGACACCTACCGCTCGCGCAACATGCGCCAGCCGTTCGCGAAGGGCTTCTTCGTGGGCGGGGCGATCGCCAACATGATGGAGATCTCGGGCGGCCGGGTCCCGGGCGGGCGCTGGGCCACCCACGACGACGCCACGGTCGACGTCTTCCTCGGGCCCGAGCGCGACTACCCGAAGCCCGACGGCAAGACGACCTTCGACAAGCTCTCGTCGGTCTTCGCCACCGGCAACGCCACACGCGACGACGCCCCCAACCACATCCGGATCCAGGACCGCGTGCCGCTCGAGGTCGCGCTCATGTGGGAGAACATGTGCCCGGCCGCCGTCTACGAGGTGCCCGAGGAGGAGCTCGAGGCCGCCCGCGCGAACGGCAACGGCAAGCTCGACGGCAAGCGCGAGGTGAGGATGCAGATCACCCCCTCGAACTGCATCCAGTGCGGTGCGATCACCGCCAAGGGCGGCCGCCTGACACCGCCCGAGGGCGGCGACGGACCGAACTACCAGGCCACCTGAGGCCCCTCGCTAGACTCGAAAACCGCATGAAGCCGGACATTCATCCCGAGTACGGACCCGCCCACGTGCGCTGCACGTGCGGCAACGAGTTCTGGACTCGCTCGACCAAGCCGGAGCTCCACGTCGAGATCTGCTCGAACTGTCATCCGTTCTACACGGGTCGCCAGAAGCTGGTGGACACCGGAGGCCGCGTCGAGCGCTTCCGGCGCCGCGCCGCGCGCTCGCGCGGGCGCGGCTAGCTCGGCCCGCAACTCCGCGTTCGCGAAGCTGTTCTCACGGCACATGCTGCGCCGCACCGTCATCGGCACGCTCGCGCTGGCCGGCGCCGTCGTCGTGACGGTGCCGCTCGCCTCGGGTGCGCCCCCGAGCGCCTCGGTCCGGCTCGTGAGCTGCTCGGTCGCGAGTCACGAGGCCGTGTTCAGGGGGCAGATGCAGCGCGCGGCGGGCGCTCGGCAGATGGGCATGCGCTTCACGCTGCTCGAGAGCACCGACCCGGAGGGCTTCCGGCCGGTGGCGGCGCCGGGGCTCAGCCGCTGGCGCCGCTCGCAGCCCGGCGTGAGCACGTTCGCGTACCGCCAGCGCCTCAGGAACCTCGCGTCGAACACCGTCTACCGGGTGAGGGTCGACTTCCGCTGGTACGCGGCCGACGGCAGCGTCGTGCAGCGGCTGCGGCGCCGCTCGCCCGTCTGCCGGCAGTTCCTGTCGCTGCCCAACCTGGTCGCGCTGGTCACCGGCGCGTCCGACACTCAGGTGCCGGGGGTGCTGCGTTACGGCGTGCGCGTGACGAACACGGGCAAGGCGCAGGCGAGTGCCGTGCCGGTGCGGTTGACCGTGGACGGCGACGTGCTCGACACGGTCACGATCGCCACGCTGCCGCCCGGCGAGCGCAGGCTGGTCGGCTTCCGCGGACCCGCCTGCACACGCTCGGTGCGCGGCGAGGCCGACCCCGATCGCACGATCGCCGAGACCTCGGAAGCGGACAACGTAAGCGAGGTCCCCTGTGCCGAGCTCCCGCGGCGCTGAGCTCTTCCGGCGCGCCCGCGCTCAGGGACCGGCGCCAAGCGCCGATACGATGAACAAGGTGAGCTCCTCCGCCGCCAGCAACGGCTCCGCCCCCGATCACCTCCGCGAGGCCACCAAGGACGCGCCGATCGGCGGCCAGGCCGTGCTCGAGGGCGTGATGATGCGCGGGATCTCCACCTGGGCGGTGGCGGTCCGCAAGCCCACCGCCGAGCAGCTCGCGGCGGGCGGCGCCGACTCCAAGGTGGGGGCCAAGGGCGAGATCGAGGTGATCTCCGAGCCGCTCGTGGCGTGGACCAAGCGGCACCGGATCCTGCGCGTGCCGGTGATCCGCGGCGTTGCCGCGCTCGGCGAGTCGCTCAAGATCGGCTTCAAGGCGCTCGGCATCTCGGCCAACGCCCAGGTGCCGCCCGACGAGTCCGGCGACCAGCAGCAGATCGGCGGCGGCATGTGGGTGGGGACGATCGTGTTCGCGCTCCTGTTCGCGATCGGCCTGTTCTTCCTGCTGCCGGCCGGCCTCACGAACATCTTCCAGGACCAGATCCCGAACTCGATCGTGTTCGTGGTGATCGAGAAGCTCGTGAGGATCACGATCTTCCTCGGCTACCTGGTGCTGATCTCGCGCATGCCCGACCTGCAGCGCGTGTTCGAGTACCACGGCGCCGAGCACAAGACGATCTCGTGCTACGAGGCCGGCGAGGAGCTGACGCCCGAGAACGCGCAGCGCTACTCGCGCTTCCACCCGCGCTGCGGCACGAGCTTCCTGCTGATCGTGATGATCGTCGCCATCGTCGTGTTCGCGCCGCTCGGCAAGCTCGACTGGCACTGGCTCTTCATCTCGCGCGTGCTCGGCATCCCGATCGTGGCCGGTCTCGCCTTCGAGCTCATCAAGTGGTTCGGCCGCAACCGCACGAAGCGCTGGGCGCGCATCCTCATGTGGCCCGGCATCCAGCTCCAGCGCCTGACCACGCGGGAGCCCGACCTGTCCCAGCTCGCCGTGGCGATCGCCGCGCTGAACGCGGTGCTCGCGGTGGAGAACCCGCGCGCGGCGTCCGAGGAGGACAAGGTCGGCATGGAAGTCGTGGCGTAGCCCCGCTCAGGGCGTCTGCGTGCAGTCGACTCCGGCCCTCTGGTGCGCCGGACGCCGTCGGGGAAGCCCACGCGCAGCTCGTAGGGCCACGAGCCGCGACAGCGCTCCGGGGTCCGCAGCAGGTGGTGGCCGATCAGCCGGTGGTCGCGGATCCGCCGGATCTCGTATCCGGACGGCGTCCTGACCCTGACTCGGCGGACGAAGTTCTGGCGTGTGCGGCGGACGGCGCTGAGCGTCAGCTCCAGCCGTGCCGGCGTGACGGAGACCGGCGCCGCCACGCTGAGCCCCACGGGAAGCTCCGGGAAGCGCAGCTCGATGCCCATCTCACCGGATGCCCGCCGAACGAGCCGGCCGCTCGACCGCCCCGAACGCGGGACGCTCGTGCCGATCAGCGGCTCCAGCAGCAGGTCGACGCTGTCGGCGCCCAGCAGCCGCGCCTGGAGCACGACCGAAGCCACGTCCCCCCGCCGCACCGGCGTTCCCAGGTAGGCGTCGAGCGACCAGGCCAGCTCGGTCGCACCGCCGGTTGGGAGATAGCCGAGTACGGACATCACGAGGCGGCCAAAGCCGATCCGGCTCGCCACCGGGCAGCGCGAGCGGGCCGCCTGCGCGCGCGTGCAGAGCCGCTCGCGCGCCGCGCGGTCGACGCGCATCCCGCGCGCCAGCGCAAGCGTGATCGAGCCGGCGGGCTGGCCCTGCCGTGACAGCAGCGTGGAGTCGGCGGCAACCACCAGTGCCGTCCCCTGCCCGGCGACGCTCGGGTCGAGCGCGACCGGCGCCGTCGTCTGCGCGGCTGCGCCTGCTGCTCCCGTGGACACCGTCAGCGCGAGGCACAGCCGCGCGGCTCGGCCGGCCCTGCTCAGCTGAGGTGCCCCCTGAGCGCCGAGGCCGAGCGGACGATGATCCGGCCCCGCTTCACGGAGATCGCGCCCTCGTTCTCGAGCCAGTGAAGCACGCGCGCCGCCGCGTCCTTGGGCGCCCCGGCAAGCCGGGCGAGGTCCGAGGTGCTGCCCACGAGCTCGATGTCCTCCTCGCCCGGGTGCCGGGCCTGTCGCGCCTCGACCTGCGCCAGCAGCGTGGCCAGGATGCGTCCGTTCACGGTCGAGGTCGCGGTGGCGAAGAGGCGGTTTTCCGCCGTGCGCAGCAGCTGGGCCACGTGAACCGCCATGCCGATCGCCGCCTCGGCGTTGCCGCGCAGGATCGCCATCAGATCCTCGCCCGCGATCTCGAGCGCCGAGGTGTGCTCGACGGCCTCCATCGTCGCCGAGCGCCGGTCCTCGGTGATCAGCGCCAACTCGCCCACGATCCCGCCGCGACCGACGTGGGCGAGCGCGATCGGCGACCCGTCCGCGAGCCGGCGGGTGATCTTCACGCGCCCGCTGTCGATCACCCAGCAGGCGTTGCCGGGGTCGCCCTCCTCGAAGACGGTGGTGCCCGGGTCCCAGCGGACCGTGTCGACCCGCTGGGCGAGCATGTCGATCTCGTCGCTCGAGAGCGGAGCGAAGAAGTCGATCTCGTCGAGCAGGCCGGCGATCGTGTCGTGCTGGGGGCTCAAGTCAGGGCCAATCCTTCCCTCGAACGATCCTAACCCGCTTGTTGGCTCATGGGAGGACGACTAGTCTCGCCAGGTGATCACCCCGATAGCCCGCTTCGCGGTTCGGCACGCCGTGCCGGTCCTGATCGGGTGGGCGCTCGTCGTTGCCGCCTTCGGCCTGATCGGACGGGGGGTCGAGGACAAGGTCCAGCCCTCGCTGCTGTTCGTTCCCGGCACGGAGTCCGATCGCTGGCGCGACGTGCGGGCGGGCAGCTTCAACGAATCGCTCGTCGTGCTGCTCGTCGGGCCTGGACGCGAGATCGATCGCCAGGGGCCGCGGCTGGCCGCCGCGCTCCAGCGCCGAGCCGGGACGCGCGTGATCTCCCCGTGGAGCGGCGACGCCGAGCAGCTCGAGGCGCTGCGGCCGCGTCCGGGCGAGGCGGCGATCAGCGTCGACCTGCGGATCCCCGAGGGCGGCAACATCAACACCGTCATCGGGCCGGTCAAGGAGTTCGTGAGCGCCCGGGTGGAGCCACCGGTCCGCGCGCATCTTGCCGGGATCCCGTCGCTCGGCAGCGAAGTGAACAAGTCGTCGATCGACGCGCTCCACAAGGGCGAGCTGATCGCGGTGCCGGTCCTGATCCTCGTGCTCCTGCTCGTGTTCCGGAGCCCGGTGGCCGCGGCGATCCCGCTGCTGATCGCGGCGGGCACGGTCGTCAGCGGCTTCGGGATCATCTCGTTGATCCTCGACGTCGCCGACGTCGACGCGATCGCACTGAGCGCGGCATCGATGATCGGGCTGGCGCTGGGGGTCGACTACTCGCTGCTGATCGTCACTCGCTTTCGCGCGAGCCTCGCGGACGGGCGCGCGCCCAAGCAGGCGGCCTCGATCGCGGCGAACACCGCCGGACGGACCGCGAGCTTCGCCGGAGTGGTGCTGCTGGCGATCACGGCGGTCGCGTACCTGCTGTCGCCGGGCACGATCCTGCTGTCGATGGCGCTCGGGATGAGCGTCGTGACGATCCTGAGCATGATCGGCGCGATCCTCGTCACGCCGGCGGCGACGAGCCTCCTGGGCCATCGGGTCAACATGTGGCAGATCGGCGGCTCGCCGGCCGAGGACGGCGGGATCATCTCGCGGATCGTCGCTCGGGTGAGCCGCCGCGCGGCGCCGGCCGCCGCGCTGCTCACCCTGCCGCTGCTGCTGCTTGCCGCGCCCGTGCTCGCGATCGAGACGACGCCCGCCGATCCGCGCATGCTGCCGAAGGACAGCGACGGGCTGCTCGCATTCGAGGCGCTTCGCAGGGCGAGGTTCGGGCCGGAGATCGACGTGGCCCTCGCGGCGCCGCGCGGCACACTGCTTGATCCGGGACGCCTCGAGCGGATCAAGCGGCTCGAACGTCAGATCGAGGCGATACCGCTCGTGAGCGCGGTCACCGGGCCGGGGCTGATCGCCGAGCAGGCGGCGCCGGTGCGCGAGGCGCCGGCGCAGGTCGACACGTCAGTCGCGGACATCGCCGCCGCGCAACGCGAGCTGACCCGGCGCACGCGTGCGCTCGAGCTGGCGCGGCGGGAGGCCCGCCGCCAGGCCGGCGACGTGGCCCGGGGCCTGGAACAGGCTCAAGACCTGCTGGCTTCCGGGCAGGGTCTGCTGGCGGCCGCCGGCAGCCGCAGCGGCGACGTCGACCGGTTGAGGCGCGGCCTGACGGTCGCGCAGTCCGGCGCGCTCCAGCTCGAGCAGGGGACGCGGACGTTGCGCCGTCAGGCGGGGCGCTTGGCCGGCGGGCTGAGCCAGATCCGTGAGCGTGTCGACGGACTCATCCCGGCGATCGCGGGAGGACAGAGCGCCCTCCGCGAAGCCCAGGCGCGCCTGGGCATCCTGCGTGTCCCGGTCCAGGCCAGTCAGGGTGAGCTCGAGGCCGCCCTGCGCGCGCTCGACGGCGCGACGACGGGGCAGTCGGATCCGGCGGTTCAGGAGGCGCGGCGGCATGTGGCGGCGGCGCTGAGCGCCGTGGCCGGCAGCGGCTCGCAGCTCTCGGCCGCCCAGGTGGGTGGCTTTCCCGGGCTCGATGCCGCGCTGGCGGGCGAACTGGCGCTCGTCGAGGCCGCCGGCACCCAGGTCGACGACGGGGTCCGCCAGATCGGGCAGTTCGCCGACGTGATGGAGCAGGTCGCCGACGGCGCCGGGCGCCTCGTGAGCCCCGGCCTCAGCACGATCGAGTCGGGCGGAGGCGAGCTGGCCTCGGCGCTCGGACGCGCGCGCGACCGCGTGGCGGCCGTCCAGCCCCAGCTCGACCTGCTGGCCGGCGGTGCGCAGTCCCTGCTCGCCACGGGCGGCGCGCTGCTCGATGCGGGCGGCATCCGCGCGGCGCCGCTCTTGTTCGAGCTGCAGCGAGGCCTCGGCGAGGCGTCGACGAGGCTGGGCGTCGTCCGCCGGCAGCTGAGAGGACGTCGCGGACCGTTCGCGCCGCTCCGGACGCTGCGCACGCTCGAGCTCGCCTCTCCGGGGTTCTTCTCCTCCGGCTATCTCCTGGCCGCGGGGCTCGAGGGCGCGCGCCCGGCGGAGCGGGAGACAATCTCCGGGCTCGTGGACAGCGGCGACGGTGGCAACAAGGCGCGCATCGTGGTCATGCCGGACGTGCCGACCAACGATCCGCTCCAGGATCGCGTGGTCGACGACGTGCGCGCGCTGACGCACCGCTTCGAGGACGCCACCGGCCTCGCGGCGCCGGTGGGCGGCACGGCGCCCGAGCTGACCGACTTCGCGCGCGTGAACCGCTCCCGCCTGCCGCTGATCATCCTCGCGGTCTGTCTCGTGACCTACCTCGCGCTGATCCCGATCCTGCGCTCGGTGGTGCTGCCCGCGATCGCCGTCGCGCTCAACATGCTCACCGTGGGCGCCGCCTTCGGGCTGCTGACGCTCCTCTTCGTCGGCGACGACCCGCTGATGGGCGGCGCCGGGAAGCTCGACATCGTGACCGTCACGGGGATCTTCGTCATCACATTCGCGCTCTCGATCGACTACCAGGTGTTCCTCCTCACGCGCATGCGCGAGGAGTACGTCCGCACCCAGTCGCACACGGCGGCGGTCGAGTTCGGCATCTCGAAGACCGCGAAGGTCGTGACCGGCGCCGCGCTGATCATGGTCGCGGTCTTCCTCGCCTTCGCTGCCTCGAGCTTCTCGCTGATCCAGCAGCTCGGGATCGGGCTCGCGAGCGCGGTGGTGATCGACGCGACGATCGTGCGCCTCGGGCTGCTGCCGGCGATCATGATGCTGGCCGGCGACCGCACCTGGTGGCTGCCCACCTGGCTCGACGAGAAGCTGCCGTTCCTCGACACCGACGGCGCGCTCTTCGCTCGCGACACCGATCACCTGCGCACGGCCGCCGTCGGCTGAGCGGGGGACCGGCGACGCGAGGTTTCGTCGGCGCCGGCGGTGGAGATATCCACTTGATGGGCGCTGTGCTTCTCACCGGCGCCACGGGATTCGTCGGCCACGAGGTGCTCGGCCCGCTTCCTCGGAGCGGGAGAGGGCACGGTCTTCGCGCTCGTGCGCGCCGAGGACGACGACGCGGCGGCGGCACGGCTGCCGTCGCACGAGCGCCTGCGCGCCGTGGCCGGCGACATCGAGCAGCCCGGGCTCGGGCTCTCGCGCGAAAGCGCGGCCGAGCTTCAGTCCGAGGTGACAACCGTGGTCCACTGCGCCGCCTCGGTCTCGTTCGACCTCCCGCTCGACGAGTCCCGCCGCATCAACGTCGACGGCACGCGTCGAATGGTCGAGCTCGCCGAGCGCTGCAAGCGGCTCGAGCGCTTCAGCTATGTGTCGACCGCCTACGTGGCCGGCGAGCCGCGCACGCTCTTCCGCGAGGACCAGCTCGACGTCGGCCAGCCGTTCCGTAACCCCTACGAGCTGTCGAAGTTCGAGGCCGAGCGGATGCTGCGCGAGCGAGGCGCCGACCTGCCGCTCCAGGTGCTGCGCCCGAGCATCGTGGTGGGCGACAGCCGCACGGGGCGCACCTCGTCGTTCAACGTGCTCTACGGCCCGCTCAAGGCGTTCGCCCGCAATGCGATCCCGGCGATCCCGGCGCGGCGCTCCTCGCCCGTCGACATCGTCCCCGTCGACTACGTGGCGGATCGCGTGCACGAGCTGGCCTCGAAGGGCCCGGACGGGACGTTCCACCTCGTGGCCGGTCGCAACGCCACGACCGTCGGGAGGCTGCTCGAGCTGTCCGCCGAACACCTCGGCAAGCCCACGCCGACCACCGTGCCGCCGGGCCTCTACCGGCGCCTGCTCCATCCCTGGCTGCGCCGCCGCCACCGCAGCCTGGAGCGCATGGAGGTCTACTTCCCGTACTTCGCGATGCGGGTGCGCTTCGACGATCGCCGCCTCGGGCCCGGTCCGCGGGTCGAGGGCTACTTCCACCGGCTGATCGAGTTCGCGGAGAAGGCGCGCTGGGGCAGGCGCGTACCCTCCCCTGTGTGATCGAGAGGCTCGTCGAGCAGATCGAGGCCCGCTTCGCCGAGCTGTCCGAGCAGCTCGGCGACCCCGAGGTGATCTCGGAGCAGCGCCGCTACGCCGAGGTCGGCCGCGCCTACCGGACGCTCGAGCCCGCGCACCAGCTCGCGCAGGAGTGGCGGCGCTCCAGCGACGACGCCGCCGGCGCGCGCGAGCTGCTCGCCGAGGACGGCGAGGACCCCGAGCTGCGCGAGCTGCTCGGCCAGTCCGAGGTTCGCCTGGCCGAGCTCGAGGAGGAGATCCGGCTCGCGATGGTGGAGCCCGACCCCAACGACGACAAGGACGTGATCGTCGAGATCCGTCCCGGCGCGGGCGGGGAGGAGGCCGGGCTGTTCGCAGGCGACCTGTACCGGATGCTCTCCCGCTACGCGGAGCGGCGCGGCTTCAAGCACGAGTCGATCGAGCTCGGCGAGGGGCACTTCACGTTCGCCGTCAAGGGCGCGGGGGCCTACTCGGTCTTCAAGTTCGAGGGCGGCACGCACCGCGTCCAGCGCGTGCCGGAGACGGAGTCCCAGGGCCGCATCCACACCTCCACGGCCACGGTGGCGGTGCTCCCGGAGGCGGAGGACGTGGACGTCCACGTGGACCAGAACGATCTCCAGATCGACGTCTACCGCTCCTCGGGGCCCGGCGGCCAGTCGGTCAACACCACCGACTCCGCCGTGCGCATCACCCACAAGCCGACCGGTCTCGTCGTCTCCATGCAGGACGAGAAGTCGCAGCTCCAGAACCGCGAGAAGGCGATGCGGGTGCTTCGCGCCCGGCTGCTCGAGCGCGAGATGGCGGCGCAGCAGGCCGAGCAGGCGGCGGCCCGGCTGGCGCAGGTGGGCTCGGGCGAGCGCGCCGAGAAGATCCGCACCTACAACTTCCCGCAGGACCGGGTGACCGACCACCGCGTCGGGCTGACCAAGGGCAATCTGCCGGGCGTCCTCGCCGGCGAGCTCGACGAGTTCACGGCGGCGCTCGAGGCGGAGGAGAAGCGGCGCGCGCTGGAGGCCGCGCAGCCGGTGGCCGGCGCATGACCGTCCGCGACGCCCTCGACGCCGCCGTCACCGCGATCGACGCAGCGGGCTGCTGGACGCCGCGCCTCGACGCCGAAATGCTGATCGCCGACGCGCTCGGGGTCGAGCGCGAGGCGCTCGTGCTCGACCCCGACATGGAGGTGCCGCCGGCCGCCGCGCGCCTGATCGGCGAGCGCGTTCGACGGCGCATCCAACGCGAGCCGGTGGCCTACATCCTCGGGCGCAAGGGCTTCCGCTTCATCGAGCTGGCGGTCGACCAGCGCACGCTCATCCCGCGACCGGAGACCGAGCTGCTCGTGGACGTCGCGCTCGACCTGCCCGAGGGCGCCAGCGTGCACGACGTCGGAACGGGTTGCGGGTCGATCGCGCTCGCCCTGCTCGACGAGCGTCCGGACCTCCGCGTGACCGCGTCCGAGCCCTATCCCGAGGCCGCGCAGGTGGCGCGCGAGAACGCCGCCAAGCTCGGCCTGCCGCTCGAGGTGTCGGAGGACGCCGGGCTCCCCGAGGGCAACTACGACCTCGTGGTGGCCAACCTGCCCTACATCCGCGAGGACGCCTGGGGCGACATGCAGCCGGAGATCGTGCACTACGAGCCGCGCGAGGCGTTCGTGTCCGGACCCGACGGCCTCGACGCGATCAAGGAGCTGATCGCCGGGGCGCCCTCGGGCACGCTCGTCGCGCTCGAGCACGGGGAGGACCAAGGCGCTGAGGTGCGCGCGTTGCTCGAGGATCCCGAGTCGCGCCCGGACCTCGCGAACTGGGAGCGCATCACCGTCGGCCGCGTGCCTTGAGGCCCGAGCAGCCGGCTCGGCCGGATGCGCAGGGGATGGCATCCGCCGAGGAGTCGAGACCTTCGAGCGCTGCATCGCCGTCGGCGGGGTGGCGCTGTTCCCGGCCGACACCGTCTACGGCCTCGCCACGGAACCGGATTCGCGCGAGGGGGTCGCGCGCCTCTACCGGCTGAAGGGGCGCCTGCCCGACAAGCCGGCTGCGGTGATGTTCTTCCGGCTCGAGCTGGCCCTGGCCGCGCTGCCGGAGCTGGGCGAGCGCACGCGCGCGGCGCTCGAGGCCCTGCTTCCCGGCGCGGTGACCCTGTTGCTGCCGAACCCGGAGCGCCGCTACCCGCTCGCCTGCGGCCCGACCCCGGAGGTGCTCGGCGTGCGCGTACCGCGCCTCGAGGGACGCTCTGGCTCCGCTCGAGGCGCTCCGCTGGCCCGTGCTCCAGTCGAGCGCCAACCGCGCCGGCGGCGCCGACGCGCGCAGGCTGGAGGAGGTCGACGACCGCATCCGCGCCGGGGTGGACCTCGTGCTCGACGGCGGCGAGCTGCCCGGCACGCCCTCGACGGTGGTCGACCTGACCGCCTACGAGCGTGACGGGTCGTTCGCGGTCGTGCGGGAGGGAGCGCTGCCGGCGGAGGCGGTCGGCGACATGCTCGGCTGAAGGGCCGAGCGCGATGGTACGGTGACCGCGATGAGCGAGCCGAGCCCCGACTACTTCACCAAGCCGGTCGCCGAGGTCGATCCCGAGATCGCCGAGGTGCTCAAGGACGAGGTCGCGAGGCAGGAGCGCACGCTCGAGATGATCGCCTCGGAGAACTTCGTGCCGCAGGCGATCCTCGACTGCCAGGGCTCGGTGCTCACGAACAAGTACGCCGAGGGCTATCCGGGCAAGCGCTACTACGGCGGCTGCGAGTACGTCGACGTGGCCGAGCAGCTCGCGATCGACCGCGCCAAGGCCCTGTTCGGCGCCGACCACGTGAACGTGCAGCCGCACTCGGGCGCCCAGGCCAACTCGGCGGTCTACATGGCCCTGCTCGAGCCCGGGGACCGCATCCTCGGCATGAAGCTCGACCACGGCGGTCACCTCACGCACGGGATGAAGATCAACTTCTCGGGGCTCTACTTCGACATCGTCGCCTACGGCGTGCGCGAGGAGGACTCGCGGCTCGACATGGACGAGCTCCAGCAGCTCGCCGAGGACGCCCGGCCCAAGCTGATCATCGCCGGCTGGTCGGCCTACCCGCGCCAGCTCGACTTCCAGCGCTTCCGCGAGATCGCCGACTCCGTGGGGGCGCTGCTCGTGGCCGACATGGCGCACTTCGCGGGGCTCGTGGCGGCCGAGGAGCATCCGAGCCCGGTGCCGTACTGCGACGTGGTCACCACCACCACGCACAAGACGCTCGGCGGGGCGCGCGGAGGGATGATCCTCTGCAAGGAGGAGTACGCGAAGAAGATCAACTCGCGCGTGTTCCCGGGCCACCAGGGCGGTCCGCTGATGCACGCGATCGCCGGCAAGGCCGTGGCCATGAAGGTGGCCGCCAGCGACCTGTTCCGCGAGCGCCAGCGCCGCACCCGCGAGGGCGCCGCGATCGTGGCCGAGGAGATGCTCGCCGCGGGGGTGAACGTGCTCACCGGCGGCACCGACGTGCACCTGGTGCTGGCCGACCTGCGCGAGTCCGAGCTCGACGGCCAGCAGGGAGAGGACCGCCTGCACGAGATCGGGATCACCGTGAACCGCAACGCCGTGCCGTTCGACCCGCGGCCGCCCGCGGTCTCGTCCGGCCTGCGCATCGGCACGCCCGCGCTCGCCACGCGCGGGCTCCAGGCCGGCGACTTCCGCGAGATCGGACAGGGTGATCGGCGAGGCGCTCACCGGCGACTTCTCGGACGCCAAGCGGTCCGAGCTCTCCGAGCGCACCCGCGCACTTGCCGACCGCTACCCCCTCTATCCGCAGCTCGCCGAGGCCGCCGTCGCCTGAGGCCCCGCTCTTCGAGCTCTCGGGCGTCGGCCTCGCCCGCGGCGGGCGGCCCGTGCTGGACGGCCTCGACCTCGCGATCGACGCGGGCGCCACGGCCCTGCTCGGCCCCTCCGGATCCGGCAAGTCCTCGCTGCTGCGGCTCCTGAACCGGCTCGCGGACCCCGACCGGGGCGTGGTGCGCTTCCACGGGCGCGACGTGCGCGAGCTGGACGTGCTCGAGCTGCGCCGGCGGGTCGGGCTCGTGCCGCAGCTGCCGGCGCCCGTGCCCGGCACGGTCGCGGACAACGTGCGCTACGGCCCGGGCCTCGAGGATCTGTCCGTGGACCCCGCGCCGCCGCTGCGCCTTGCGGGACTCGACCCGAGCTTCCTCGAGCGCGACGCCGGTCGGCTCTCGGTGGGAGAGCAGCAGCGGGTGATGTTGGCGCGGGCGCTCGCGCTCGAGCCGGAGGTGCTGCTGCTCGACGAGCCCACGGCGTCGCTCGACAGCGACGCCAAGGCCGCCGTCGAGTCCGCGCTCGGCGGCCTGCGTGGGCTCTCGATCGTGCTCGTCACCCACGAGGCCGATCAGGCGGAGCGGCTCGCGGGGCGGATCGTCCGCCTGGAGCGCGGGAGGCTCGTTACGTGAGCACGGTGTCGATCTCGCTCGGCGAGGTGGCGGCGGCGCTCGTCCTCGTCGCGCTGGCCACGGCCGTCTCGTTCTGGCGGCGGGCGGAGCTCGAGGGCGACCTCGCCGTCGCGGTGCTGCGCTCGTTCCTCCAGCTCACCGCGGTGGGCTACGTGATCCAGGCGATCTTCGACACGGACAGCCTCTGGCTCGTGGCCGCCCTGCTCGCCGGGATGGTCGCCTTCGGGTCGTTCACGGCGCGCGGCCGGGCGAAGGCCGTGCCCGGCGCGATCGGGCCGATCGTGCTGGCGCTGTCCGTGGCTGCGGCCGGCACGCTCGGACTGGTGCTGGCGCTCGGGGTCTTCGAGCCCGTGCCGCGCTACCTCGTGCCCGTGGGCGGGATGGTGATCGGCAACTCGATGACCGCCGCGGCCGTGGCGCTCAACCGGCTCGCGGACGAGGTGCACGACGGCAGCCGCCAGATCGAGGCGATGCTGGCGCTCGGCGCCACCTCGCGCCAGGCCTCAAGCGGACTCGTGACCCGCAGCCTGCGCTCCGGGATGATCCCGCTGATCGACTCGACGAAGACCACCGGCGTGGTCTTCTTCCCGGGCGCGATGGTGGGCATGCTGCTCGCGGGCGCCGAGCCGATCGAGGCGGTGCGCCTGCAGCTCGTGCTGCTCTGGGTGCTCTTGGGCGCGGTGGCGCTCGCGGCGCTGATCGCGGTCTCACTCGGCTACCGCGGCTTCTTCACGCCCGCGCACCAGCTGCGCGAGCCGGAGCCGTAGTCGGCGACACACGCCGTCGGTCGCGTGGTTATCCATCACTGTCATGGAAAACCACGCGACCGTCGGGTTCCGAGAGCAGCCCCGCCGCGAAAGCCGCGGCGCGGCGGCAGCTCAGCCCGAGCGCGCCTGGCTTGGCACGATCAGGCCCGGGCGCTCCATCGCCTCGCGCCAGACCTCGCGGGCGGCCTCGCGGGTCGTCCCCGCGCCGATCCGCTCCGCGACCCAGCTGGCCGCGGCCGTCGAGACCTCCTCGGACTCGATGCCGACGACACCGGGGTAGAGCTCCTCGCCGAGCGTCTCGCCGGCACCGGTGAGCACCTCGCTGAGCGTCTCGCCACGGCGTATGCCGAGCAGGTCGACGTTGGGCTCGCCGCCCATGTCCGCGCCCTGCCAGATGCGCGTGGCCAGCTCGCCGACGGTCAGCTCCGGCGCTCCTGCCGGGGTCGCGAGCATCACCCCGCGCGCGGCCAGCAGGGCGCCGTGCGCCGCCGCGGTCACC
The DNA here is from genome assembly GCA_963812415.1 of uncultured Thermoleophilaceae bacterium. Taxonomy (GTDB): domain Bacteria; phylum Actinomycetota; class Thermoleophilia; order Solirubrobacterales; family Thermoleophilaceae; genus JACVRW01. The sequence continues at coordinate 49,928 of CAWEVH010000036.1, forward strand.
GCGTGAGCCGTCGTGATCCAGTAGCGCAACATGCCCGTGTCCGTGATCGTGAGCGGCACCCCGGCGCGCGTCTGGTTGAGGAACAGCTCGGACGCGCTGCCCGCGCTGCCGAGCACGTTCACGAAGCGGATCGCGGTGCGCCGTGCGCCGCCGGTGCTCGCGGAGAACGCCGTGAGCTGCTCCATGAACCGCTTCGTGCGCCCGTAGTAGCTGGCGGCGAGGGCCGCCTTGTCCGTCGAGGCGACGACCACCGTGTCGACCGCGGCGTCCTCGGCCGCGCGCAGCAGGTTCCAGCTGCCGTGGAGGTTCGTGTCGAGAAACTCGTCGGGATAGATCTCGGCCCAGTCGACGTGCTTGTAGGCGGCCAGGTGGAAGACGAGGTTGGGCCGGGCGCGCCCGAGCTCGGCGGCGATGCGCCCGCGGTCGCGGATGTCGCACAGCACGTGGTCGAGATGCACGAGCTCGAGCGAGTCGCGCGCGCGGCGGTCGGCGGTGAGCGACGCTTCGTGGCTGTCCAGGAGCGTGACGAGCTCGGGCCGGAAGCCGAGCAGCAGGGTGGCCAGCGAGCGTGCGATCGACCCGCCGCCGCCCGTGATCAGCACGCGCCGGCCGCCCACGAGCTCCTGGAGCTCGAGCACCGCGGGCACCGGGTCGGGGCGGCGCAGCACCTGCTGCCAGTCGAATGGGTGCGGACGCAGCCGCCGGCGCGGGCGCGCGATCGGCACCTCCTCGGGCGCGGCGATCACCCGCTCGATGGCGTGATAGGCGGCCTTCATGGACTCCGAGCGCATCGGGTCGGGCTCGGCGATCTCGGCCACGATGTAGGGCACGAGTGCGGCGAGCCGGCGCACGACGGGGTCGAGGTCGAGGTCGCCGGCGCCGTAGGGGAGCCCCTCGCCGAGCAGGCCGTGCGCGTTCGAGACGTGCGCCACCTCGGCCGCCGGCCCCAGCTCCTCGACGTAGCGGCCGAGGTCGAGCTCGTCGTCGCCGTTCAAGCCCGAACATGGACGGGTAGGCCGCCGCGAAGGAGCGGAACAGCGCCGCGTGCGAAGTGTCGATCGTGAAGCCGAGCTCCGGGACGCGCTCGCGCCAGCGCAGCAGGTCGCGCCAGTGACCCCCGATCGGCGACAGGTAGACGCCTCCGGTACGCATGCGCAGCACGGGCGGCACGTTCTCGATCAGCGGCGTCACCCCCTCGGCCATGCAGGCGCCGGCGAAGAACTGCAGGAAGCGCTCGACCTCGTCCTCGTCGACGCTCGGCGCGTCGTGGCGCCAGTCGAGGTGGAATTCCTCGGGCGACTTCGGGGTGAACAGGTGGATGGTGAGCACGGGCGAGCCGACCCCGGCGGCGAAGCGCGCGCTGCGCTCGATGCCGGCGCGCGCCTCGTCGTCGAGGCGGTCGACGCGCACGAACGCGCCGCTCGGCCAGGCCACCGGCGCCTCCGCCGTCACGGCGAAGCCCGAATCCGCCCCGCGCACGTCCGCCAGCGCGGCGCGCGCGGTCTCCGTTACCGCGGCGATCCGCTCATCGCTCTCCACCTCGGCGGGCATGAGGCAGAACTCGATCCCACGCCAAGGCCCGCCCTCGAGGCGCTCGGCGATCTGATCGGGCTCAGGCGCTGCCTTGAGCAGGGTGATGGCGTCGAAGCCAGTCGACATAGAGGTCCACCGCTTCGGCAAGCGGTCGCGGCGCGAAGGGTAACCCGGTGCCGGACGAGTAGCTCTCGTTCTCCCCGGGCGCAAGCCGGCCGCCGGGCGTCTCGATCTCCGCCGACGAGCCCGCGGCGGCCGTCACGAGCCGGGCCGCCTCGATCAGCGGCGTGGCGGCGCCGCTCGCCACCGTCAGCGTCTCGTCCCAGCGTTCGCCGCTCACGAGCTCCTCGAGCGCGCCGGCGAAGTCGTCCACGTACACGAAGTCGCGCGTGCGCATCGGGTCGCCCGGGATCACGATCGGCTGGCCCGCCAGCGCGCGCCAGGCGAAGGCCGCGATCGCGCCGGTGGCGCCCTCCGACACGAGCTGGCCGGGACCGAACACCGAGGTCAAGCGGAGAACCGTGGCCGGCGCGGGGTGGAGCCGGCAGGCCTCCTCGCCGAGACGCTTCGAGAGCGCGTACGGGTCGGGCGGCGGGTCGACGCCGGCCCGCACCGACGACGGGTAGACGAGCCCCGCCCCGTGCTCGGCGCAGGCCTCGAGCAGGTTCACGGTCGTGCCGGCGTTCTCGCGCACGGCGCGGGCCGGGTCGCGTCGCGCGGCGCCCGGGTCGGGCACGCCGCCGAAGTGGAGCACCGCGGCGCAGCCGGCCACGAGCTCGCGGATATCGTTGCCGCCGGCGTCGGCCTCGAGCGGACGGATCTCGTCCAGCGCGGCACGCCGCCGCGGGCCCGGCCGGGTGACGGCCACGACCTCGTGGCCCCGCTCGCGCAGCACGCGCGTCACGCGCGAGCCGAGGAAGCCGCTCGCGCCGGTCACGAGCAGCTTCACGACAGGTACTCGCGCATCGAATGGCGGTACTCGAACGGGCTCGCCACCGTCCAGGCGGGCTCGTCCTGCGGCTCCTCGCCGCGGGCGAGCCGGGCGACGTCGCCGACCGTCGCGGTCTCCGCCGCCACGTTGGCGCGCACGATCCCCGGCTCGCTGGGCGAGGCGAGCAGGATGCGCGCCACGTCGTCCACGTGCACGACGCCGATCGTGGCCCGCCCGCCGTCGTCGAGGGTGAGCTCCTCGCCGGCCGCCGCGAGCCGCCGGAACCTGTCGACCACGGTCTGCGACTCGGCGCGGTCGTGCTCCACCGGGCTCGGCCCGAACACGATCCCGAGGCGCAGGAGCGTGAGGTCGAAGCCGTGCCTGCGCGCGTACAGCTCGAGGCACAGCTCGGCGTAGATCTTGGAGAGGTGGGCGAGGTCGCCCTGGCGCCCGTAGGGGGCGTCGGCGCCCACCTCGCCGCGCAGCTCGCCGCCGTAGACGTGCAGCGAGCTGCCGTACACGAGCGGCGGCGGCGTGGCCGGCAGGTCGGCCAGCGCCTCGGCCACCACCCGCGGGCCGACGAGATTGGTCTGCTCGGTGTAGCCCGGATCCGTGATCGAGAGCGGCCGGCTCGCCTGGGCGGCCAGCAGGTGCACGCGGTCGTAGCGCGTTTCGAGGAGCGAGCGCACGGCGTCCGGCTCGCGAATATCCACGCTCTCCACCCGCGCGCCGCTCTCCTCGAGCCCGCGCAGCTGCTCGCGCCCGGTCGCGTGCCAGTTGTCGGCGAGCACGACCTCGTGGCCGGCGTCGAGCGCTCGCTCGGCCAGCTTCGCGCCCACGTAGCCCGCGCCGAGGACGAGCAGCCTCATGCGGCCGGCCGCGTGGCTCAGATGGTCCAGACGCCCGGCCCGTGCGGTGCGACGTTGCGCGTGTCGACCACGAGGCTCGCCCGATGCCACTGGGGCTCGTCGAGGAACTGCCGGTGGGGGGTGAGCATCACGACGCAGTCGCTCTGCTCGACCGCCTCGGCGCTCCACGGAATGCTCTGATGCAGCACGTCGTCCAGCTCGACCTGGCTCACCCACGGGTCGCAGTAACTCACATCTCCCCCACGGAGGAGCAGCTGACGCAGCACCTCCAGGCTCGGCGACTCGCGCGTGTCGTGCACGTCTGCCTTGTAGGCCATGCCGAGCAGCAGGATGCGCGATCCCTTGATCGGCCGGCTCGCGTCGTTCAAGGCGTCGGCGACCTTGTTCACCACGTGCTGCGGCATCGCAGCGTTCACCTCGTGGGCGGCGTCGATCAGCTGCGCCGAGTAGCCGTACTCGCGCAGGCGCCAGGCGAGGAAGTGCGGCACAACCGGGATGCAGTCGCCGCCGAGCCCGGGACCGGGGTAATGGGGGAGGAACGCAAACGGCTTGCTGCTGGCGGCGTCGATCACCTCCCAGACGGAGATCCCGAGCCGGTCGCACATCACGGCGAGCTCGTTCGCCAGCGCGATGTTCACCGCGCGGAAGGTGTTCTCGTGGAGCTTGGCGGTCTCGGCCACCGTCGGGCTCGACACCGGCACCACGGTGTCCACGATCTGCGAGTAGACGGCCTCGGTGCGCCGCAGGCACTCGGGCGTCACGCCCGCCACGAGCTTCGGCGTGCTGCGCACGGTCCAGGTCTTGTTGCCCGGGTCCACGCGCTCGGGTGCGTAGCCGAGGAAGAAGTCCCGGCCGACCTTGCGCCCGTCGGTCTCGAGGATCGGCAGCAGGATCTCGAGCGTGGTGCCGGGATAGGTCGTGGACTGGAGGATCACGAGCTGCCCCGGGCGAAGGTGCCTGGCCACCGCCTCGGCCGCGCTGACCACGAACGAGATGTCCGGGGTGCGCGTCTTCGAGAGCGGGGTGGGAACGCAGATCGTGAGCGCGTCGAGCTCGGCGACCACGCTGTAGTCCGAGGTCGCGGCCAGCCGGCCGCCGGCTGCGTCATAGCGCTCGAGCGGCACGTCCACGAGGTACGGACGGCGGTCGTTCACGTGCCGGACGCGCTCCTCGTTCAGGTCGATACCCGTGACCGGGAAGCCGGACTCGGCGAAGAGGATGGCGAGTGGAAGGCCGGCGTAGCCAAGTCCGACGATCCCGAGGCGCGCCTCCCTGGTGGCGATCCGCTGGTCGAAGCTGGCACCGGCCGTGGAGAGAGTGGTTGCGACGTCCACGGCAAGCCGATGCTAGCACGGGTTTTTCGTCCTTGAGACGGGTGGTGGACGCCTGTCGGAGGGCCCCATGAGGCCTCGACCGGCCCGAATCCGCGGGGCCCGCGTTTAGGCTACCTACGACCATGTCGTTCGGGGACTCCATCCGCGGGCTCCTGGAGGACGGGATTCCGTGGAGCTTCCTCACCGCGGCCGTGATCGTGCTCGTGCTCACGCCCGTCGTGGCGAGCATCGCACCGCGCGTCGGCGGCGTGGACCACGGCGGCGACCGTCCCCGCGTCCACACCAGGCCGGTTCCGCGCATCGGCGGCGTGGCGATCGTGATCGCGATCATGGTGGGAGCGCTCATCTGGGTCGACCTCGACGGCCCCTACGCCGGCATCCTGATCGGCACCGGCCTGGTGGCGCTCGTCGGGCTCTACGACGACATTCGCGGGCTGCGCCCGAGCACCAAGCTGGTCGCGGTCGTGCTCGTGGCGCTGATCCCGGTGCTCGGCTGGGACCTCACGATCGACCACGTGACGCTGCCGTTCCTCGGCGACCACGACATCGGCTGGGCCGCGGTGCCGCTCACGCTGCTGTGGGTGGCCTTCCTCGCCAACCTCGTGAACCTGATCGACGGGATGGACGCGCTCGCGGCCGGGATCGTCGCGATCGCCTCCGCGTCGTTTGCGCTCCTCGCCGTGTCGTTCGGCCGCGCCGACGCCGCCGTGCTGGCCGCCGTCGTCTGCGGCGCCACGCTCGGCTTCCTGCGGCACAACTACCACCCGGCCAAGATCTTCATGGGCGACTCCGGCGCGCTCGCGCTCGGCTTCCTGCTCGCCCTGATCGCGGTCGAGGGCGTGCTGAAGACCGCCGCCACGATCGCGCTGGCCGGTCCACTGCTCGTGATGGCCGTGCCGATCCTCGACACCTCGTTCGTGGTGCTGAAGCGGCTCAAGTACCGGCGCCCGCCCTGGTCGCCCGACCACAACCACTTCTACCACCGCTTCATGCGCATCGGGTTCTCGCAGCGGCGCACGGCCGCCTACCTGCACCTGTGGGCGATCATGCTCTCCGCCTACGCGATCCTGGTGCGCTTCGTGCCGCCGCGGCCGCAGGGCGACTGGGACACGGGCAACCTCCTGCTCGTCTCCGTGCTCGGCGTGGTGGTGATCGCGGCGTCGGTCTGGATGGCGTACACCCTCGAGATCCTCAAGGCCCGCCACCTGCAGGCGATGGGCCTGGGGCGCCTCGTGCGCGCGGAGGTGGCCGTGGAGGTCGGGCCGCCGGAGACCGAGGAGGAGCGTCAGGACACGGTCGAGCGGACCGTTACGGCGGGGTATCGGTAGCGCCGGCACCCGGCTCGCGGCTGGGCCCGGGGCTGGGGGGCCAGGTCCGGGCGCTCCAGGTTGGCAGGGCGCAGCCGTCCTGAGTTTGATCGCTCCTGGCGTACAAAGTCAGGACGCTAGGCCGGGAGGGCTCGCCCTAGCTCCCCGGCACCGCCAGCCGCAGCAGGTCGGCGGGATCGCGCCGCACCCTCCGCTCGAAGGCGTCCGGCGGCTTTCGCTCGACCACGAGCTCCTCGGGCGATCGCAGCGGCCGCAGCCGGCCCTCGCGCATCAGCATCTCGTCGACGCCGCCGAGCGGCCCCTCGAAGATCGACCACACGGGCGTCCCCAGCACGGCCGCCTCGCGGTTCATGGTGCCGCCGGCGGACACGAGCGCGTCCGCGAGCGCCACCAGGCTGCGCCCGTCCTGGGCGCGTTCGGGCGCCACCAGCCGCTCGAGGCCGAGCGAGGTCACGGCGCTTCGCTGCTCCGGCGTGCGGGTGAGCACGACCGTCCAGCAACCCTGACCCTCGAGGTGGCGCAGGAGCGGCGGCAGCAGGTCGTTCTCCGACCCGCCCAGGTAGAGCGCGTACGAGGGCGGCGTGCGCACCACGCAGAGCGGCTCCCCCTCGGGCACGCCGAGCTCGCCCAGCACGGAGCGGTCGGGCTCGAAGTCCGCCAGGTAGTACTCCTCCTTGAGACCGGGGAAGCGCACCAGCTTGGGCGGCCGCGCACCGTAGCGGCGCAGCCGCTCCGGCGGGATCGCCTCGGGCACCAGCACGCGCGTGGCCAGCCGGCAGATCACGTGGTGCTGGAGCGTCGCCCACTCGTAGTCGAACATCGTGGTGTTGGGGATCCGCAGCAGGCGGCAGACCGGCGGCAGGTCGGCCGACGCGTGCCCGATGCCGTAGTCGAACCCGCGCCCGCGGGCGAACCGCAGCAGCTGGGCGATCCGTCCGCTCGCCGCGCGGGCCTTGCCCAGCTTCGAGGCTCCCCCGTAGCGGCCGATCGCCGTGTACGGATGGCCCCAGGCGTCGAGCAGCTCGAGCGTGTGCGAGAGCGGCCGCGCGGTGATCTCGACCTCGTGCCCGTCCCGTTCGAGCAGCTCGATCAGCGGACGCAGCACCACCGGATGCGCCACGTTGGTCATGTCGGCCCAGACGCGCAAGTCGGCGGAGTCTATGGACGGTCCAGGCGCATCACCCTCAGAAGAGCGACCCCTGCTCGGCCGGGGGCGAGGCCATCTCCGGGTGCTCACGCGTCCACCGCGGCGTCGTGCTCGAGCGCCCGCTCGTGCCCGGTGCGGTTGGGCCGCCCGGGGCCGGCCGGCAGCTTCCGCCGCCCGGCCCGCACCAGCCCGGATAGCCGCTCCCGCTCCGCCGGCGGCGCGTAGGCCCCGCGCGCGTACAGCCGCTCGTAGCGCGGCACGAGGTCCGGCCGGTAGCTCCGAAGCCAGTCCATGAAGATGCCGCGCACCTCGCCGCGCAGGTGCAGGCAGATGCCGCCGATGCTCACGGCGCCGGCCTCGCCGCAGAGCTCGAGGATCTCCTCGACCTGCTCGGGCGAGTCGTTGATCCCAGGCATCAGCGGGGCGATCAGCACCCCGCACGGGATGCCGGCGCGCGTGAGCTCGGCCACCGCCTCGATCCGCTTGCGCGGATGCGGCGTGTGCGGCTCGCTCGCCCGCCAGGCCTTCTCGTCGAGCGTGGGGATCGACAGGTTGGCCGCGAAGCTCGGGATCTGCTTGAACAGCTCGATGTCACGCAGCAGGAGCGGCGACTTCGTGAGCACCGACGACGGCGTGCGTGAGTCCCGCATCGCCTCCCAGACCCCGGCATCAACCGATAGCGGCTCTCGACCCACTGGTAGGGATCGGTGTTGGTGCCGAGCGCCACGTGCTCGCGCTTCCAGGACGGCTTCATGAGCTCGGCGCGGGCCAGCTCGGGCGTGTTGACCTTGACGACGATCTCGCGTTCGAAGTCACGGCCGGCGTTGAAGTCGAGGTAGGTGTGGGTGGGCCGGGCGAAGCAAAAAACGCAGGAATGTGTGCAACCCCGGTACGGATTGATCGTCCAGCGAAACGGCATCTGCGATGCCTTCGGCACCCGGTTCAGGATCGACTTGGCCTCGATTTCGTAGAAGCGGACGTCGAGTGACTCGGGAGCGTCGAAGGTGCGGATGGTGGCCGGCTCGCGGTATCCCGGCAGCCGCCGGCCCTGATCTGCACCGACTTTCAGCTCGTCCCAGCGCACGAACACATGTTCGCAGATCGGGCGGCGGAGAGGGCGGTCAGCCCTCCCCGAACGCCGTCACGATCACGCTGCGCGCCCCGCCGCTGTCGCGGTGCTCGCACAGGTAGATCCCCTGCCAGGTGCCGAGCGCGAGGCGGCCGTCCGACACGGGCAGGACGAGCGAGGCGCCGGTGAGCGACGACTTGATGTGGGCGGGCATGTCGTCGGGGCCCTCGAGCGTGTGGGCGAACTGCGACCAGCCGTCGGGGACGGCGTCGTCGAACCAGGTGGAGAAGTCGCGGCGCACGTCGGGTGAGGCGTTCTCGTTCAGCGTGAGCGAAGCGGAGGTGTGCTGCATGAAGACCGTGGCCAGCCCGACTCGCAGCTCACGCAGCTCGGGCACGCCGTCCGCGATCTCGTCGGTCACGAGGTGGAAGCCGCGGGGCCGCGGGGCCAGCGATATCCGTCGTTGGATCCACACGTCGGCGGATTGTGCCGGGATCGGGGCCGAGAGCCGTCTGAGCGGGACGCCGGCCTTCAAGACTCGGGCCCAAACCTCCGATAGTGCAGGGAGATGGGAGTCGCGTCGCTCCTCGCGTTCCTCGTGCCGACCGCCTGCGCCCTGGCGCTGGCGTATGTCGCCGTGCGCCAACGGGCGCGCATCCGCGCGCTGGTCGGGCGCATCGAGGACGCGGCCCGCACCGACTCGCTCACCGGGCTGCTGAACCGCCGCGCATTCGAAGAGCAGCTCGAGCTCGAGCTCGAGCGCGTCCGCCGCGGCGGCGGCCCGCTGACCGTGATCGTGGGGGACCTCGACTCGTTCGCGCTCGTCAACGAGCAACACGGGCACGCTGCGGGCGACGCGGCCCTGGAGCGCGTGGCCGCCTCGCTCGCCAAGTGGAAGCGGCGCATCGACCACGCCGCGCGCATCGGCGGCGAGGAGTTCGCGGTGCTGCTGCCGGACACCGACGAGGGCGGCGCCTTTCTCGTGGCCGAGCGGCTGCGGCGGGCGATCCACCGCCTGTTCGGTGACTCGCCGGTCGAGCTCACGATCAGCTTCGGAGTGGCGAGCCATCCCGAGCACGGCGAGGACGGTGTCGCACTGCTGGCCAGCGCCCTGAGCGCCGTGGCCGGCGCGAAGCAGATGGGCGGCGACCGCTCGGTGATCCACAGCGCCGAGGTGGCCCGCCTGCTCGACGGGCGCTCGGCCGGGGGGCACGGCGATCTCCAGCTCGCGACCGTAATCGCGCTCGCCGAGGCGCTCGACATTCGTGACACCGGCACGGCCAAGCACTGTCACACCGTGGCCCGCTACGCCGAGCTGATGGCCCGCGAGCTGGGGCTCGAGCCCGACCGGGTGGAGCGCGTACGGCTCGCCGGCCTGCTCCACGACGTGGGCAAGATCGGCGTGTCCGACCGCGTGCTCTCGAAGCCGGGACCGCTCGACGCGGCCGAGTGGCGCGAGCTTCGGACCCACCCCGAGATCGCCGCCCGGCTGCTCTCGCGCGCCGAGTTCGACGACCTGCGCTCCTGGATCCTCGCCCATCACGAGCGTCCCGACGGCATGGGCTATCCCTACGGCCTGAGCGGCGCAGCGATCCCGCTCGAGCCGCGGATCCTCGCCGTCGCCGACGCCTACGAGGCGATGACAGCCGACCGTGTGTACCGGCCCGCCCTCGGGCAGCAGGCCGCCCGCGAGGAGCTCGAGGCCGGCGCCGGCAGCCAGTTCGACGCCGAGGTCGTGGACGCGCTCCTACGCGCGCTCGACCGGCTCGGCGACGCCGCCGCCACCCTCGGGCCGCGCTTCGCGCGCTGACCAGGCGCCCAGCCCGTCAGCCGGCGGCGCCCGCCAGCCGCGGCCAGCGCACCATCCGCCGCAGCGCCCTGCTGGTGTTCGGGTGGGTGGAGAGCCTGAACTCGGGCGAGAGCAGCGCGGACTGGTAGTAGACCGCCATCCGCACCCGCGGGTGCGAGCGCAGGAAGCCGAAGAACTGGCTCACGAAGCCGGGGTCGTCGCGGCCCCAGACGCCCCACTCGGCGAACACGAACGGCTTGCGCGACCAGAGCCGGTTGGAGTACATCGCATGCATCGCCGCGGACGCCTTGAAGGGCGAGTACCAGGTGGTGCCGACCCAGTCGACGAAGGCGCCGCCCGGCCACCAGTGGCGCGGGCGGTTCTTGCCGATCTCGGGGTTGCCGAAGGAGAGCGGCACCCACATGAGTGCCACCTGGGGGCGGGGGAGAGCGGCGGCGCCAGTGCGAGCCGGCGGCAGCCCCAGCCGGCGCAGCTGCGCATCGATCTCCGACAGCTCGCCGCCGCGCAGGATCAGCGCGATCCGCCGCCAGGCGCGCTTGAACTGCGCGGTCGAGTACGCCGGCCCGCGCGAGCGGCCCGAGAGGTCGTAGGCCGAGTACGAGTTGTTGCCGTTGTTCATCTCGGACAGCGGGCGCACGTAGACCGGCTGCCCGTGCTCGGCGAGCAGCTGGTTCAGCCGCACGAGGAAGGTGTCGCCCTCGCCGTGCGCGATCGCCGCCGGCGTGAGCCCGCTGCCCTCGACGCCGATCGAGAGCATCGGCCGAGCGCCGTGTGCGCGAGCGTCCGACAGCCGGAACGAGAGCCAGTGCATGGCCGGGTCCGTGCCCTTCCAGGCGATGAAGTAGTTGTAGACCGCCGGCGCCTTGCCGGACTGGCGCGCGAAGTCCGAGATGTTGCCCGGCTTGTAGCCGCCCTGGCCGCCCCAGAGCACCTTCCCGCCGGGGGCGGCGTAGGGCGCGGCGGCCGCGGCGGCGGGCAGCCCGAGCGCGAGCACGGCGAGGATGAGAGCGAGACGGGGCACTCCTTCGGTATCGGGCTCCATACCCAAGTCCTGAACCCCGCGCACCTGGTGGCCCGCCGCTCGCGCCGCTGGCATGCTGTGGCGCCCGTGAGCGAGACCGACGCCCTGATCGAGAACAGCGCCCGCTACGCCGCGGGGTTCGACAAGGGCGACCTGGCCTCGGCGCCCGCCCGCAGGGTGGCGGTGCTCGCATGCATGGACGCGCGCCTGGACCCCGCCCGCGTGCTCGGGCTCGAAGAGGGCGACGCCCATGTGATCCGCAACGCCGGCGGCGTGGCCAGCGACGACGCGATCCGCTCGCTGTCGATCTCCCAGCACCTGCTCGGCACCGAGGAGGTGATCGTCCTCCAGCACACCGACTGCGGGATGCTGACCTTCACGGACGAGGAGTTCGTCGACCACCTCGAGCGCGAGACGAGCCGGGAGCCCGACTGGCCGGTGCACACCTTCGAGGACCTCGACGAGAACGTGCGCGACTCGCTCCGCCGGATCAGGACGAGCCCGTTCGTGCCGCGCAGGGACAGCGTGCGCGGCTTCGTATACGAGGTGGAGTCGGGCGGGCTGCGCGAGGTGCGGGAGCCTCGCGAGCCAACTGTCACAAAGTAGTCACAAAGTCCCGCGTTGGTGTAGGTTTCCTGGCCCCCGGAACGAGCAATTTGACGCCGCCCGCCCGTCGCTCGTCCCGGAGACCCTTTTGACGACGCACGCTCTGAAAGCATCCGATCCCATGCCGCTGCGCATGTTGCGGTACCTCGACCTCTGGGTCCTTGCCCTGGCGCTGCCGATCTTCGTCGCCGCGGGTCTGCCGCTGCTCGGCTGGGCCGGCGCGGCGTTCGGCTGGATCGTCCAGCGGCTGATCGGGTCGGCGATCCTCGCGCGCGCCAAGGCGGCGGACGATCCCGCCACCGTGGCCGGACTGATGACCGGCAGCATGATCGCCCGCGGCTGGATCGTGGCCGGGTCGATCTTCGTGGTCGGGCTGAGCGAGCGCGAGGCCGGGCTGGCCGCCGCGATCCTCAGCATCACGCTGTTCACGTTCTTCTTCACCTCGCAGATGCTCACGCGCCCGTTCGAGAGCGAGGGCACGAGGTGAGCACCGCCGAGGCCACGGCAACCGCCGGCCCGCCCGAGGAACGCGAGGGCATGAGCACCAAGGCCAAGGTCGCGATCTTCCTGATCGTCTACCTGGCCGTCGCGATCCTGCTCTACGCGATCTTCGGCTCGGACGGCAAGAACGAGGAGTTCCAGCCGCAGGAGGAGTTCAAGCTCGACCCCTGGATCGAGATCAAGCTCGGCGGCCTCGACCTGTCGTTCAACAAGGCCGTGCTCTACATCTTCCTCAGCTGCGCGCTGACGGTCGGGTCGATGGTGTGGGTCGCGCGCCGGATGCAGCAGAAGCCGAACCGGGTGCAGACGGTCGTCGAGGGGGCCTACGACCTCACCTACACGAACATCGCCAAGGGCAACATGCCCGCGGAGATGGCGGCCAAGTGGTTCCCGTTCGTGGCCACGCTGTTCTTCTTCATCTGGTTCTCGAACATGATCGGCTACATCCCGCTGCCGGTGAACGATCACGAGACGATCGACATCTTCGGCATCGACTTCCCGGCGTTCGCCCTCTACGCCGCCACCGCGAACCTGTCGATCCCGCTGGTGCTGACGCTCACGGTGTTCGCCCTCTACCAGTGGGAGGGGATCCGCCGGCATGGGCTCGTCAAGTACCTCAAGGGCTGGATCCCGTCGGGAGTCAGCGGCCCGGCCGCGATTCCGATCTTCCTGATCGAGGTGATCTCGCAGTTCGTGCGGATCATCTCGCTCTCCGTCCGACTGTTCGCGAACGTGCTCGCCGGCCACCTGCTGATCCTGTTCATGGGCGGCGGGCTGGCGGTGCTGCTCGGGATCGCCGCGCTCGGCTGGATCACGCTGCCGCTGGCGGTCGGCTTCTTCGCCTTCGAGGTGGTGCTGATCGCCACCCTGCAGGCCTTCATCTTCGCCACGCTCACTTCCATCTACTTCGGCGAGGCAAGCGCCGGAGGCCACTAAGAGAGGAACCAAGGAGGAATCATGGATCTCGGAGTTCTCATCCCAATCGCCCAGGCGGCCGATCCCACCGACGGCCTGAAGGCGATCGCCCTCGGCGTCGGCGCCGGGCTCGGCACGATCGGCCCGGGCATCGGCGTGGGCTACATCTTCGGAAAGGTGATCGAGTCGGTCACCCGCCAGCCCGAGATGCGTGAGGAGATCACGAGCATCCAGTGGCTCGGCTTCGCCCTCACCGAGGCGATCGTCTTCTACGCGTTCATCTTCGGCCTGATCGCGTTCTTCCTCTAGGCCGGCGATGGAGCTGATCGGCGACATCGCGAGCTTCGTTCTGGTGGCCGCCCAGGAGGGCGGCGGCGAGGCGGCGGCGGAGGAGGAGGGCGGCAGCTTCCTCGTCAGCCCCAACGTCGGGTTGATGATCTGGACGCTGCTGGCGTTCGGCGTCACGCTGTTCCTCCTCAACAAGCTCGCCTTCCCGCGCATCGCGGAGGCGCTCGACCGCCGCCGGCTCACGATCGAGCAGTCGCTCGACGACGCCGCCCGCTCGAAGGAGCAGGCCGACGAGCTGCTCGCCGAGTACCGCGCCCGCCTGCGCGAGGCTCGCGAGCAGGCCGAGGACATCACCGCCCGCGCCCGCAAGGCCGCCGACTCCCTCAACGACGAGGCCAAGGCCGGCGCCTCGAAGCAGCGCGAGGAGCTGCTCGCGGCCACCCGGCGCGAGATCGAGGCCGAGACCCGGCGCGCGCTCGACGACATCCGCAAGGAGGTCGCGAACCTGACCGTGCTTGCCACCGAGAAGGTCACGCGCGGCGCGCTCCGGCCCGAGGATCACCGGCGCCTGATCGAGGAGGCGCTCGGCGAGGTGGACTTCTCCGCGCTGTCGGGCGAGTCCAAGGGGAGCCGGAACTAGATGGAAGAGATCGCCGAGGTGTACTCGCGGGCGCTGTTCGAGGTCGCCAAGGAGAACGACGTCCTCGACCGCGTGCACGACGAGCTCGGCGAGTTCGCCGAGGCGCTCTCGAGCGATCGCAACCTGCAGGTGTTCTTCTTCTCGCCCTACTTCTCGTCCGAGGAGAAGAGGGACGGCGTGCGCCGGATCGTGAGCGACGCCGACGAGCGGCTCACGAACTTCCTCGAGCTCCTCGCGGAGCGCCACCGGATGCCGGCTCTGCTGCGGATCCGCCGCAGCTTCGACGCGATGTGGGCCGACGAGAACAAGCTCCTGCCTGTGAGCGTGACGAGCGCGGTCGAGCTCGACGAGGGGATCGTCGAGGAGATCGGCAAGGAGATCGAGGAGCAGACCGGCAGACGCGTGGAGCTCACCTCGAGCGTCGACCCGGACGTGCTCGGCGGCCTGCGCCTGCAGGTCGGCAACATGGTGCTCGACGCGACCGTGCGCAACAGACTTGAACAGCTACGCAAGCAAGTGGCCAAGGCCGCCTAAGGAGACCTGAGCGAAGTGCAGATCAAGCCAGACGAGATCACCAGCATCCTCAAGCAGCGGATCGAGGGGCTCGAGGACGGCGGCGCCGACCTCTCCGAGGTGGGCACCGTGCTGTCGATCGCCGACGGCATCTCGCGCGTGCACGGACTCGACAACTGCATGTCCTTGGAGCTGCTCGAGCTCCCGCACGACGTGACCGGCCTGGCGCTCAACCTCGAGTCGGACAACGTCGGCGCGGTGCTGTTCGGAGAGTGGGACAGGATCGAGGAGGGCGACCAGGTCAAGCGCACGGGCCGCCTGATGGAGGTGCCCGTAGGCGAGGAGCTGCTCGGCCGAATCGTCGACCCGCTCGGCAGGCCGCTCGACGGCAAGGGCGACATCAACACCACGGAGATACGCCCGGCCGAGTTCAAGGCCCCCGGCGTCGTCCAGCGCCAGCCGGTGAAGGAGCCGATGCTGACCGGCATCAAGCCGATCGACGCAATGACGAACGTCGGGCGCGGACAGCGTGAGCTCATCATCGGCGACCGCCAGACCGGCAAGACGTCGATCTGCATCGACACGATCATCAACAACAAGGGCAAGGACCTGATCTGCATCTACGTCGCGATCGGGCAGCGGATGTCCACCGTCGTCGAGGTGGCGAAGCAGCTCGAGGACCACGGCGCCCTCGATCACACGATCATCGTCGCCGCCCCCGCCGACGAGGCAGCCCCGATCAAGTTCCTCGCCCCGTACGCGGGCTGCGCGATGGGCGAGCACTTCCTCTACAACGGAAAGCACGCGCTCGCCATCTACGACGATCTCACCAAGCACGCCTACGCGTACCGCCAGATGTCGCTGCTGCTGCGGCGCCCGCCCGGCCGCGAGGCCTACCCGGGCGACGTCTTCTATCTGCACTCGCGCCTGCTCGAGCGGGCGGTCAAGCTGAACGACGAGCTCGGCGGCGGCTCCCTCACGGCGCTTCCGATCATCGAGACGCAGGCAGGCGACGTGTCGGCCTACATCCCGACGAACGTCATCTCGATCACGGACGGCCAGATCTTCCTCGAGGCGGACCTGTTCCGCTCGGGCGTGCGCCCGGCGATCAACGTGGGCATCTCGGTGTCGCGCGTGGGGGGCTCGGCGCAGACCACGCCGATGCGCAAGACCGCCGGCAAGCTGCGGCTCGAGCTCTCCCAGTACCGGGAGCTCGAGGCATTCGCGCAGTTCGGCTCGGATCTCGACGCCGACACCCAGGCGACGCTCAACCGCGGAGCGCGGCTCGTCGAGGCGCTCAACCAGGACGAGCGCAGCCCGTGGCAGATCGAGGACCAGGTGGCGGCGATCTACTCGGGCACAGGCGGCTACCTCGACCGCATCAAGGTCGAGCGCGTGAAGGACTTCCACGAGGCGATGCTCCAGCGCCTGCACTCGGAGGACTCGGACCTCATGGAGCAGCTCCGCGAGGGCAACTGGGACGACTCGATCGAGTCGCGGCTCGGTGACTGCATCGCCGAGGCGATCGACGACTTCGGCCCCGACTTCGACGCCGAGGGCAACCCGATCGAGGAGGGCGAGTCCGAGCGCATCGTGACGAGGGAAGAGCGCGATCGTGAGGGCCGCGCGGAGGCCGACGGCACCGGCGCCCAGGGCGACGGCGGCGAGCCCGCCGGGGACGAGTCCGAGCCCGAGACCGAGCAGCAGGAGGCCGCGCGAGCCTAGATGGCGAACCTGAAGGACATCCGCGGCCGCATCGCCTCGGTCAAGAACGTCCGCAAGATCACGCGCGCGATGGAGATGATCTCTGCCGCGCGGCTGCGTCGCGCGGAGCAGCGGATCGAGCACCTACGCCCGTACGCTGACGCGATCCGGAGGATGACGGCACGCGCCTCGCAGGCCGCTGAGAACATCCCGAACCTGCCCGTCCTTCAGGAGAAGGACGAGGTCAGGACCGTGGGCATTCTGCTCATCACCGGTGACCGCGGCCTCGCCGGCCCCTTCAACTCGCAGATCGTGCGCGCGGGCAACCGGCGCGCCGCCGAGCTCCGGGCGGACGGCAAGAAGATCCTCTGGTACGCCGTCGGGCGCAGGGGCGTCTCGTCGCTCGAGTTCCGGCAGCTGGATCTGGACGCCTCCTGGACGGGCTTCACCGACAGACCCGCCTTCGCCGACGCACGCGCGGTGGCCGACGGGATGACCGCGGCCTATGTGGACGGCAAGGTCGACCGCGTCGAGGTCATCTACAACGGCTACATCTCTCCCATCCGTCAGGAGGTCCGGGAGGAGACGCTGCTGCCGCTTCAGCAGGCCGACGTCATCACCGAGGACGAGGAGGACGAGGGCGACGAGGAGCGCGCCGAGCACTCGCGCTCCCTCTGGATCTACGAGCCGGACCCCGAGGAGATCCTCGCTCGGCTCGTGCCCGACTACGTGGAGATCTCGATCTACAGGGCGTTGCTCGAGTCGACGGCGTCCGAGCACGGCGCCCGCATGAGCGCCATGCGCAACGCGTCCGACAACGCCGGTGAGCTCATCGACGACCTCACGCTCGCCGCCAACCGCCAGCGCCAGGCGGAGATCACGCAGGAGATCATGGAGGTCGTCGCCGGAGCTGAAGGACTTCGATAGCCGGAAGCAGCCGGCTCGGCCGGCTGCGCACGGAACCGATAGGAGACTGAATGGAAGCCGCAACCCAGACCGCGCAGCAGACGCCCGACACCCAGGACAACCTTGGGACCGTCGAGGAGGTCCAGGGCGTGGTCGTCGAGGTCGCATTCCCGGCGGGCGACCTGCCCGAGATCTACAACGCCCTCGAGATCGAGCTCGAGGCGGCCGGCGAGGAGGGCAATGCCACCCGCCTCGTGCTCGAGGTGCAGCAGCACCTCGGCGACGACCGCGTGCGCGCGGTCGCAATGGACGCCACCGACGGCCTGTCGCGGGGAGTCAAGGTGCGCGACACCGGCGGCCCGATCACAGTCCCGGTCGGCGACGTGGTGCTCGGCCGGATCTTCAATCTTCTCGGCGAACCGATCGACGGGGCGGGCGACGTCGAGTCCGAGGAGCGCTGGCCCATCCACCGGCCCGCGCCGAGCGTCGAGGATCTGACGCCGACGCGTGAGATCCTCGAGACCGGCATCAAGGTGATCGACCTGCTTGCCCCGTACCCGAAGGGCGGCAAGGTCGGCCTGTTCGGCGGCGCCGGAGTGGGCAAGACCGTGCTGATCCAGGAGCTGATCCGCTCGATCGCCGAGGAGCACGAGGGCCTGTCGGCCTTCTGCGGCGTAGGCGAGCGCTCGCGCGAGGGCAACGACCTCTGGCTCGAGATGACCGAGTCGGGCGTGATCGACAAGACCATGCTCGTATTCGGCCAGATGAACGAGCCGCCGGGCGCGCGCATGCGCGTGGCGCTCTCGGGCCTGACGATGGCGGAGTACTTTCGCGAGCAGGGCGGCCAGGACGTGCTGCTCTTCATCGACAACATCTTCCGCTTCGTGCAGGCGGGCTCGGAGGTGTCGGCGCTGCTCGGGCGGATGCCCTCCCAGGTGGGCTACCAGCCGACGCTCGAGACCGAGATGGGTCAGCTGCAGGAGCGGATCACCTCGACCCGCCAGGGGTCGGTCACCTCGATCCAGGCCATCTACGTGCCGGCCGACGACCTCACCGACCCGGCCCCGGCCTCGGTGTTCGCGCACCTGAACGCGACCACCACGCTCTCGCGCGCGATCTCCGAGAAGGGCATCTACCCGGCGGTCGATCCGCTCGACTCGACCTCGACGATCCTCAAGGCCGACATCGTCGGCGAGGAGCATTTCCGGGTCGCCAACTCGGTTCGCGAGATCCTTCAGCGCTACAAGGAGCTCCAGGACATCATCGCCATCCTCGGCATCGACGAGCTGTCGGACGAGGACCGGCTCACCGTTCAGCGCGCGCGCAAGGTGGAGCGCTTCCTCTCGCAGCCGTTCTTCGTCGCGACCGCCTTCACCGGCCTCGAGGGGAAGTACGTGCCGGTCGAGGAGACCGTGCGCTCTTTCAAAGAGATCATCGAGGGCAAGCACGACGACATCCCCGAGCGCGCGTTCCTGCTGAAGGGGACGATCGACGAGGTCGTGGAGGCCGCGCGCGGCGCCCGTGGGGAGGCCGAGGCGGACGATGCTCGCGAGGGCGAGGCCGACGCCGAGGCCGAGGCGGGCGAGGACAGCGGGACGCGTGCCGAGGAGGAAGAGGGCTAGTGGCGCGCACGCCGTTTCCGGTCGAGGTCCTGACCCCCGAGGGTCAGGCCTTCGAGGACGAGGTGGAGATGGTCTCCACCCGCACCACCACGGGCTCGATCGGCATCCTCGCCCACCACGCGCCGCTGATGGCGATCCTCGAGCCGACGGAGCTGCGGCTCTACAAGTCGGAGTCGGAGATCGTGCGCTTCGCCCAGGGCGAGGGCTACCTGCAGGTGGTGGACAACCGTGTGCTGGTGCTGGTCGAGGACGCGATCCCGCCGGACTCGATGGACCGGGCGGCGTTCGAGTCGCGGCTGAGCGATGCACGCAAGGCGCTCGAGAGCGCCGAGGAGGGCTCGGAGGAGCGCTCGCGCGCGGAGCGCGAGGTCAAGCGCTACGAGGCGTTCCTCGAGGCCGGCTCGTCGTAGCGAGCCCCTCCGCTCGGGGCACGAAAGTAGGCCGCTCGCCTAGCGATTCACGCCCCTGCGGCCTGGCCCTTGAGCTCGAGGTAGCGCGCGCGGTCGGCGAAGACCGCGCGCAGCTCGCCCGTCAGCTCCTCCAGGAACTCCTCGCGATAGGTGCTGTCGGTGAGTACCGCGACCGAGTAGTAGAGGCCGCTGAGCGCGGCGATGCCGGCGCTGACGCGCAGCAGCTCGACCGTCACGCGCACGTCGAGGGCGCTGGCCGGGCGCGAGAGTGGCGAGCTGCCGAGGGACTCGGACTGGCGCTCTACCTGCAGGCCGATTATCCCGGGGCCATCGACGCCCACAGCGCGCCTTCGCCGCCTATGCGGCGCAAGCTGACGCGCTGGCCGCCGCCCGGGCGGCGTCGCTGCTTTCGTGGCTGCACATCAACGTCTATGGCGACTTCGCGGTTGCCGGAGGCTGGCTGGCAAGGGCTGAGGACCCTCCAGCAAGCCCCGAAGGAGCGCGCTGAGCACGATTGGGTCGAGCGCCTGAGCCACGCGCGAGCCGCATGGGAGGCCGCGTCGGGCACCTCGCGCGGGCCCTGGACACGGCGGCGCCTGGGCGACGCCGACCTCCGTTCGCGGCCCTCGCGCGGCGAGGCGCACGTGATGACGGGCAGAACCGAGCAGGGACGAGCTGCTTCGACGAGCTTGGCGGCGGCCGTCGCGGCGTTCATCCCCGCGAACTCACGTGGTCGAGAGCGCATCTCGGATGTTCTCACATGCGAACCGTCCACGACGCTGAACGAGCGAGCAATGGCTGCGGGCCGCCGGCGAGCAGGTGCCGCGGCCGCAAACTGCTCGCGTCGGCCCGCCTGCCCGGCTCACTACGGCGGGCTCGACCGCCGCCCGTCGCGGAGGAGGCCGAGCCCGAGCAGCGAGGCCGGCGCGATTCGACGGAGCACACGGCAGCACGAGTGATCGTGCTGATCCGACTGGCCGACCTGCAGAATCCGGCAGGGCCGCGTCGAGGAGGCCGCCGTTCTGCTGGAGGGGCTCGACCAGACCCGATGCCGCCCGCCCGCTGGCAGCGCTCCACCTGGCGCGCGGCGAGACCGCCCTCGCGCGCGCGGTGCTGGAGCGCAGGCTCGCCATGCCGGCCCTGATGTCGCCCTGGCCCATCGCCACCACGGCACCACCGCCGCCCACGGTTGCGGGCGCGCTGCTGCTGCTGCTCGTCGAAGTCCACCTGGCGGCGGGGACGTTCGACGAGGCGGAGGAGGCAGCAGAGCGACTGCGGAACGTGGCCGACCAGGAGCCCAGCCACTACCTGGCCGCGTGCGCGGCGCTGGCGAGGGGCAAGGTCTGCCTCGCGCTCGGGACCGGGGACGCAAAGGCGCTTCTCGCGGAGGCGCTGTCGGCGTTCTCCCGTGCCCAGATGCCGGTCGAGCTGGCGCGTGCGAGACTCGAGCTGGCCAAGGCTGTCGCCGAGGACGAGCCGGAGGTTGCCATTGCCGAGTCCAAGCCGGCACTCGATGCATTCGAGCTTCGACGGGCGGCCCACGACGCCGATGCGGCGGCAGCGTTGCTGCGCTCGCTGGGCGCCCCGGGCAGAAGCGGTCCGAAAGGTCGCGAGCCGCTCACGGGCCGCGAATCGGAAGTCCTCGAGCTGCTCGGACATGGACTCTCCAATCCGCAGATCGCCGAGCGCCTCTTCATCAGTCGCAAGACGGTCGAGCACCACGTAGGCAGCATCCTGCGCAAGCTCGGACTGCGAAACCGCGCCGAGGCGGCCGCGTACGTCGCCCGCGAGAGCATCGGAGACCGGTGAGCAAATAGGGGAGCTCCCCGATGCTCAGAGCATTCGGCCGGTCTACGGTCGCGCCATGAACGCTGACGAACTGAGGGAAATTGGATTCGAGCGCGAGGCCGTGGCAACGCAAGCGAACCGCGCACGATCGTCGAGCGTCCGTTCATCAGGCCGGTCGCAGCACTGACCGTCGGCTCGGCGATCGCGGCGATGGCGATCGACCATGCTCGGCAGCACCGGGCTCGAGGACCCGCCAATGTTCCTGGTCGCAAGCCTCCTCATCCTGGCGCTGGCCGCTCTGGCGTTCGGGCGGACGTGCCATGGGATCGATGCCGGTAGAGAGGCAAGGGACGACGTGGTCATCAGCGCGGTCGCCGTCGTGCCGGGCATCGCGACGCTTTGGCTCGGGCTGCCGTTCGTGCTCGGCGGCGGTGCAATCGCACTCGGGCTCGCCGCGCAGAAGCGACAAGCGGGCCCGCTCGCTTTGATCACGGTCGCGCTCGGGGCCCTGATCCTCTCGTTCGGGATCGGGGCGTACCTCGCACAGTTCGTCGACAAGCTTGGCTAGCAGCGGACCTGGCCGCTAGGACGGCGCGCTCTCCGGGTTCGGTTATCCGTAGGGCCCAGGTACATGGAGGCCGCACCGCCGCAGCGGCACCGGCCTGCCACGTTTCGGACCATGCCAACGTTGCGCCAGAGCGGGAATCGCGGGGCCGAGCCGAGCCCTCAGGTCGTGGGTCTGATCGACCGGATCAAGAGACTCGTAGCCGATCAGCGGCGCCTCGACGATGAAGACGCCGGCGACGATCGCCGCGACGCGACCCGGCGCGAGATCTCGCGCCTCAAGTGGCGCCTCGCAAACGCCGTCAAGCGCGAGCTAAGCCCGGGCCCCGGGCTGCAGCCCGCGCTCGCCCTCAGGCGCTGATCCCTCGAGCCTCAGGACGGCGATGAGTTTCGCCGCGCAGCGGTACTGCCGGCTTCGCTTACGACTGAGGGTCCACCGCCCTGGGCGCGGCCGCCCTGCGGGCGGGTCCGGGGAAGTCATGCCCGGGCGCTGTTCGGGACCCGCGTCTCCGGGTATGAGACCCGCGTTCAGTGAAGTCCGCGGCCCAGGGCGGTCGCGCAAGTCATAGGGGAGGCCATGTCTCATCGTTCTCAGGGGTCGTCGGGGCGCGCGTGCTTGCGCGGGCTGTATGTGGGCTTAGTCGTGCTCTTCTCGGCGGCGGTGCTGCCGGGGCTGGCGTCAGCCGCTCCGCCCGCCAAGGCATGTGAGAAGCGCGCCAACAACACGTACAACAAGTTGCTGGGCTGCGTGACGCTCGATGGCGTGCGGGAGCATCAGGAGGCGTTCCAGGCGATCGCCGACGCCAACGATGATCCGTTCTATCCGGGCACTCGTGCGGCCGGCACGGAGGGGTACGACGAGAGCGTCGAGTACGTCGCGGGGCTGCTGGAGGAAGCGGGGTACGAGGTGACGCTCGATCCCGTCCAGGTCACCTTCAACTTCCCGGCCGTGCTGCGCCAGCTGACGCCGGTGCAGGCGACGTATGAAACGGGCGTCTTTACCGGCAGTGGCTCCGGGACCGTCCAGGGCCGGGTGATCCCGGTTGACATCAATCTCACGCCTCCGCGGGCCTCGACGAGCGGCTGCGAGGCGGCGGACTTCGCCGGGCTCGACTGGAGCGGACCCGCCGACATCGCGTTGGTCCAGCGCGGCACCTGCAACTTCGGCGACAAGGCGTTCTTTGCCGAGCAGGCCGGCGCCGAGGCGGTGATCATCTTCAACCAGGGCAACACGCCCGACCGCGAGGCGCTGATCGTGGCTGACGCCTCGAGCCGTACCGACGGCACGCCCGTGACCCACGGCATCCCGGTGGTGGGCGCGAGCTTCGCGGACGGCGTCGCGCTGGCTCAGGCGGGATCGACGGCCTTCGTCGAGGTGCTTCCGTCTGAGACGCGGACGGACTTCAACGTGATCGCCGAGCTGGAGGGCAAGAACGACGACAACGTCGTGATGGCCGGCGCCCACCTCGACAGCGTGATCGAGGGTCCCGGGATCAACGACAACGGCTCGGGCTCGGCCGCGCTTCTGGAGACGGCGCTCATGATGGCCAACACGAAGCCGCGGAACACTGTGCGCTTCGGCTGGTGGGCTGGCGAGGAGCAGGGCCTGGTCGGCTCGACCGACTATGTCGAGGGGCTCTCGCAGGCCGAGCGCGACCGGATCGCGCTGTACATGAACTACGACATGGTCGGCTCGCCGAACTACATCTTCATGGTGTACGACGCGGACGAGTCAACGTTCCCCGCGCCTGCGGGCGTGCCGATCCCGCCCGGCTCGGAGGCGATCGAGGACCTCTACGAGCGGTACTACACGCGGATCGGTGAGCCCTACGACGACACCGAGTTCTCGGGACGCAGCGACTATCAGGCGTTCATCGAGGCCGGCATCGCGTCCGGTGGCCTGTTCACCGGTGCCGAGGTGCCCAAGACCGCCGAGCAGGCGGCGATCTGGGGCGGTATTGCCGGTGAGCAGTTCGACCCCTGCTACCACGAGGCGTGCGACACCTTCGAAAATGTCGATCTCCACGCGCTCGAGGTCAACAGCGATCTGATCGCATTCGCGCAGCTGACGTTCGCCTACTCGACCGCGGCCGTCAACGGCGAACGGGGCAAGCGCGTCCCGGGCCCGAAGCTAGCGCTGCCGGCCCCCGCCGGTCCGGAGGGCACCTTCGCCGGCGAGGACGGCGGCCACGGGCCTGGCGACGCAGAGTCGTAACGAGAGCCCTCCTGATTTAGATGGGGGCGGTCCACGTGACCGCCCCCATCACACCTCTGGAGGAGCAGCCGGCCGTCCCTCGTGACTAGCCCGCCGCGAGGCGTTCGCGGCGCTGGATCTCGGCCTCGGTCGGCTCGTCGAATTCGAACGACCCGGGGTCGATGTCCCCTGCGGGTTCGTAGATGTTGATCGTGACGCCGGTCTTCGACACGGTGCTGTCGACGAGCTTCAGTGCGCCGGGGATCGTGCCGTCGCCGAAGAAGCGCTTGCCGGTGCCGAGCACCACGGGGAAGATCCACATCCGGAACTCGTCGATGAGGTTGTGCTCGAGCAGCGTCTGGATGAGGCCCGGGCTGCCGTGAACCTGGATCTCTGGACCGTCCTGGCTCTTGAGATCGGCAACGTAGTCCGCGACGCCGCCGGTGATCAGCGTGGAGTTGTCCCACTCCACCTTGTCGAGCGTCGTCGAGGCGACGTGCTTGCGGGTGCCGTTGAGCTGGTCGGCGATCGGCCCCTCGTCGTAGGGCCAGTGCGCCGCGAAGATCTCGTAGGTCCCCCGGCCGAGCAGCAACTCATAGGGGGTGGACTCGGACACCCGCGCCATCATCTCGTCGTCGAAGTAGGTGGCGCCCCAGCCGCCGTAGGCGAAGCCGCCGGTCGGGTCTTCGTCCGGACCGCCGGGCGATTGCATGACCCCGTCGAGCGACATGAACGTGTTGACAGCGAGCGTTCTCATTGGATCTCCCAGGTTCGGGAAGGCTGTTGTCATCTACAACGAGGATCCGCGAGAAACTCATCGCTCAGAACTTCGGCGGTAGGCCGAACGCCGGGAACAGCCCGGGGAACACGAACGAGCTGATCTCGGCAACGCGGCCACCTTCGATATGAAGCACGTCGAGCGCCAGCGGCCGAAAGTCCGATTCGCCGGGCGCCAGCAGGTAGTGAGCGGCAGCGGGCTGCCGGTTGGCGCCGGTGACGACGCTTCGCAGCCGGCCGAACTCGGGGTCGAAGCCCTGTCGCATGGCGATCAGAATCGCCTCCCGGCCGGCGTACCAGGTGGGGTGCGGAGGCATGGTCAGGCGCGCGTCCTCCCGCAGTAGCTCGGCCAGCGCCTCGAGGTCGGCACGCTCGTGGGCCTCCACGTAGCGTCGCAGCAGCTCGCGCTCCTCGTCGCTCGTCCCCGAGGCCGGCCCCCACTCCGTCCGCCGCTCGGGTAGGCGGTCGCGGAGCGTCGCTCGAGCCCTCTGCAGCGCGCTGTTCGCCGAGGCGACGCTCGCCTCGAGCAGCGAGGCCGTCTCCTTCGCGGACCATCCGAGGACGTCGCGGAGGATCAAAACAGCCCGCTGTCTCGGCGGCAGGTGCTGGATCGCGGCGAGGAAGGCCAGCTCGATCGTCTCCCGCGCCACGACGACCGCACCGGGCTCGTCCTGCGCCGGGGCGACCTGCCCGAGCAGCCGATCGGGGTACGGTTGGAGCCACGGAAGATCGGCCGGGGGCGAGGGCGGCACGGCCGGGTCCGCCGGTGCCACCTGCGGGGCCAGGATCCGGCGCGGCCTGCTGCGAAGCACGTCGAGGCACGCATTCGTCGCAATCCGGTACAGCCATGCTCGAAACGAGGAGGTGGCGCTGGGGCTGAAGCTCGCGCGTCCCCATGGCGGGGACGCACGGGGGCTGAAGCTCGCGCGTCCCCGCCATGCGCGCAGGAGTGTCTCCTGAACGAGATCCTCCGAGTCCTCGAAGGACCCGAGCATCCGGTAGCAGTGCACCCGCAGCTCGGGCCGGTAACGCTCCACGAGCCGCGAGAACGCCGCCTCATCGCCGGCCCTGGCGGCGGAAACGACGGCGTTCGACTCGTGCTCGCTCAAACGCCCGCCGGTTCGAGGTCCTCCACGACGTCGTCAGTCCTCGCCGACCTGCGGACGGTAGGTGCCGAATGCCCACAGGTTGCCCTCGGGGTCGCGGACCGTGAAGTCGCGCGAGCCGTAGTCGGTGTCGGTTATCTCCAGGGCGATGTCGCCGCCGGCCTCCCGGACGCGCTCGTAGAGGGTGTCGACCTCGTCGATCGCGCAATAGATCAGGCGACCGCCCGCCGGCAGGCTGCGGAACGGCTCGCGTCCCACTCCTGCCGAGCTCAGCATGACGATCGCCCCGCGGAATACGAGCTCCGCGTGGACGACGTTGCCGTCGTCGTCGCGGTGGTCCTCCCGCCGCTCACAGCCGAGCACGTCCTCGAGCCATTTCATTCCCGCGCCGGCGTCCCGGTATAGGAGCCCGGGATAGAAGGTGGGGGTCGAGACCTGTGTTGCCATCGATGCTCTCCTTGTTTGTCCCTGACTCGGCGCAGAGTAGACCCGGAGGGGGTGCGTGTCTTGTACGAAATCGACGACGGCTCCCGCGACGACCCGAAACGCGATATGAAGCTGGCATGGAGGCAGGCATCGGCGTGAGACGGCATGCAAATCGGTAGGGCGGGGAAGGCCGTCAGCCACATCAGCCAGGCCTACCCGGACAGGGTCGAGGTCCGCGGCCGCGACCTGTGCGGAGACCTGATGGGCCGGCTCAGCTTCACCGAGTACTTCCACCTGCTGCTCACGGGGCAGGAGCCGAGTGCGGACCAGCGCGACTTCCTCGACCTGCTGCTCGTTGCGATCGCCGAACACGGGATGATGCCCACGAACATCAGCGCCCGCATGACGCTGGCGGCCGACCCCGGATCGCTCCAGGGTGCCGTGGCTGCGGGGATCCTCGGGGCCGGCCCGGTGATTCTCGGAACCTCCGAGGCGTGCGCGCGCCTGCTCGAAGCGGCGCAGGCGAAAGTGGCGGCGGGAGCCACAGCCGAGGAGGTCGCGGCTGAGACCGCCCAGGACGTGCACGCCTCCGGTGAGCGGATGCCGGGCTTCGGCCACCCGGTCCACCGCCCTCTCGACCCTCGCGCCGAGCGCATCCTCGAGCTCGCCGACGCGCGCGGCGTGAGCGGGCCCCACGTCCTGCTCGCGCGACGCCTGCGCACCGCGGTCGAGGAGGTATGGGGGAAGCCCCTCACGATGAACGTGTCCATGCCGATCGCGGCCGTGATGCTGGACCTCGGCTTCCCCTCGGCGACGGTCAAGGCCGTGCCGATCCTCGCGCGCACCGCCAGCCTGCTGGCCCACCTCGCCGAGGAGCAACAGGAGCCGATCGGCTTTCTGATGGCGGCCAAGGCCGAGGGGGCGATCACCTACGAGGCCCGCCCCGAGGACACGCCGCGCTGAGCCCGTGGTCGACGAGGTCGAGACGAGGCCGTGGCCGGAACAGGTCGAGGCGGACGACGCTTCCTACCGCGAGCAGCTCGCCTACCTGATCGAGCGCTCGGCCTTCTACCGCGAGAAGCTCACGAAGGCGGGGTACCCGAGCGTGGAGGCGGCCGGCGGGCTCGGCGAGATCGCCCGGCTCCCGCTCACGGAGAAGGCCGAGATCAGGGCGACCTGCACGTCCGACAACCCGATCGGCGCTCACCTCTGCGCTCGAGCGTCGGAGATCGTCCGCATCTACTCCACGAGCGGCACCACCGGCGCACCCAGCTACATCCCGCTCACGGCGGACGACCTGGACAACTGGGTCACTGGATCGGCGCGCAGCTACGCGGCCTCGGGCGTCGCCCCGGGCCAGCGCATCGTCAGCACCTACAACGCGGGTCCGTTCGCCGCGGGTGCAGCGCTCGCGGCGTTCGATCGCATCGGCCTCTGTCACATCCCCGTCGGCACCGGAAACACCGAGCGGCTCGTGCTCGCGATCGACCGGCTCCGCCCAGAGGCCGTGGTGCTGACGCCGTCCTACGCCGCGCATCTCGTGGAGTGGGCGGCCGTGCGCGACTTCGACCTGGCGGGCTCGAGTGTCGAGCGCGTGCTCGTGGCCGGAGAACCGGGCGGCGGTGAGCCCGCCTTCCGGGCCCGGCTCGAGGCGGGCTGGGGCGCCCGCGTGAGCGAGGCGATGGGGATCGGCGACATCGGCGTCTCGCTCTGGGGGGAGTGCGAGCAGCAGGACGGAATGCACCTGGGCGCCCGCGGGTTCGTGCACGCGGAGCTCATCGACCCCGACAGCGGCGCCGTGAGGGAGATGTGCGACGGCGCCACCGGTGAGCTCGTGCTCACGCACCTTCGGCACCGCGCCGCGCCGCTGCTCCGGTTCCGCACGCGCGACCACGTGATCGTCCGGACGAGTCCGTGTCCGTGTGGCCGGACCGGCCCGCGCGTACGCTGCGTCGGGCGCACCGACGACATGCTGATCGTGCGCGGGGTGAACGTCTTCCCGTCGGCGGTGCGCGAGGTCGTGAGCGCCTTCGCTCCCGACGTCAGCGGCCACATCCTCGTGAGGCCGCGCGCCGCGGGGGTGAAGCAGGAGCCCCCGCTGCCGGTCCGCGTCGAGTTGGCGCCGGAGCGGACGGCCGATTCCGCCCTTGCGGATGCGATCCGCGAGAGAATTCGAGGCGCGCTCGTGGTCCAGACGCAGATCGACCTGGTCCCCTGGGGGAGCCTCGAGCGCAGCGAGTACAAGTCGCAGCTTGTCCAGCACTAGGCGAGGACGGAGGAGAGATGACGGACAACACGCTTAGCATCCTGACCCCGAGCGTGAACAACTTGAGCGCCCGGGTCTTCGTACGAGCCGCGGGGCTCGAGTTCGAGGAGCGGGACGTCTGGGGCAAGAAGGACGAGCCGGAGTTCGTACGGATGGACCCCGCGCAGCTCACGCCGCTGCTCGAGGAGGAAGGGCTGCCGCGCGGGTCGATATGGGAGAGCTGCGCGATCATGCAGTACCTCTGCAACAAGCACGGCCTGGAGCACCTCTACCCGACGGATCCCGGCGAGCGCGCGATGACGGACAGCGCGATGTTCTATCTGACGGGGACGCTCTATCCGCTCGTGGCGCGTGCCACCTATCCCGACCCTCGGCTTCCCCCAGTACGCGGGGGAGGTGGCCACGTCGGAGGCCGACGACGCGATGAAGGCAACCGCTCAGAAGGACGCCGAGGACGCGCTCGCCGCGCCGCTCGACGCCTACCGGGCGTTCTTCCTCGACGGTCGCAGGTTCATCGGCGGCGATTCGCCCTCGATCGCGGACATCCGCCTCGCGGCGACGCTCGAGTTCCTGCGAGCGATCGACTACGACTTCCCGGCTTGGGCCGCGGAATACATGAGCGCGGTGGAGGAGGCTCTGGGCGACGCGTACTCGGAGCCCGCCGCGGACGTGCGGGGGTTCGTCGCGCAGATGAGGGGCTAGCCGGGCCGCTCGATGCGGGGACTCACCTCGCTCGCGATCGACTCGATCTGCCGGCGCTCGTCGCCCAACGGCCATAGGTAGACGCGCTGGCATCCCGCCGCGGCGTACTCGGAGAGGAGAGCCGCGCAGTGCGCAGCCGGGCCGATGCAGAGCCGGCCTCGCAGCTCGTCCGGATCTCGGTTCAAGACCGGCGCGAGGACGTCGCTCAGGACTCGATCCTCATCTACGCGATCCTCGGTGATCCACGTCCACATCGTGGCGAGAGCATTGGGAAAGCTCTCCGCGTTCCGCCCACGGTCTTCGAGCTCGCGCGCCAGGTGCTCCCGTGCTTCCGCGAAGCGGAGCGGCGTCGTGTTGTAGGCGGAGGCGAGCCAGCCGTCTCCGGCGCGCGCGACCCGGCGCAGCCCGGCGCTCGAACCCCAGCTGCCGATCCACAGCGGCACGCCGCGCCCGTCTCGAGGAGCCGGCGCCAAGCGCTCCGGACGGGGCTCTCCCTCGAGCAGCGCTCGCAGCGACGCGATCGCCTCGTCGAAGCGCTTCCAGCGCTCGTCGAAGGGAATGCCCAGGGCGTCGTAGTCGCGCTTGGACGAACCGGGTCCAAGGGCGGCGATCAGCCGGCCTTCGGAGAGCACATCCAGAGCGGCCAGCGTCTTTGCCAGCGGCACGGGCCCCCGTAGGACGGCGAGCGAGACCGTCGTGGCCAGTGTCATGTCCGCCGTCCGCTCGATCATGCTCGCGAGCGCGGTCGGCCCGTCGAGCCAGGGCGTCGAGAAGACGAAATGATCGTTGGCGGAGACCGCCGCGAACCCGCAGTCGCGAGCGGCGTCAACCGCCTGCTCGAGCCGCCCGAGCGAAAGCCCCTCGTCTCGAAACTGCATCAGCGGCAGGTGGATCCCCAGGTCGATCGGTCGATCGTCTCAGACTGGTGCCGGTCCGACAGCGCGCGCGAGGGGCGGGCAAACCCCACCCGAGGCGGGACCTCCCAAGACGCGCCTGCCCCGGGTATAGGAGGTGAGATGAGAGCCGTGCCTGCCAGTACGGACCTGCATCTGCGCGAGCCCGTGCGCGGGGGCGTCGTCTATCCGGACCTTGCCGCTCTGACGGGCGTCGAGCAGGTCAGGGCGATGCTCGCCGGTCGCGCGCCCGCGCCGCCTGTGGCGCACCTGACGGGCCGGCGGATCCTGGAGGCGTCGGCCGGCTCGGTGACGTACGGGCTGCGGGCGACGGACTGGATGCTGGGCCCCAAGGGGGTGGTGCACCCCGGCGTGCTTGCCTTCCTCGGCGACGGAGCGCTCGTCGCGACCGTCGTTTCGGCGCTCCCGGCGCGCGTCCTCTGTACGACCGCGGAGCTCTCCATGACGTTCCTCGGTTCGCTTCCGTGCGACGGACACGAGATCACGGCCCATGGGCAGCTCGTGCACCTGGATCGGCAGATGGCCCTGGCCGAGGTCTACGTGATGGACGCTCGCGATCAGCTCGCGGCGCACGGCACCTCCCGCTGCTCCGTTTTCGCGCCGATCGACGAGTCGGTCCAGTTGCGCCCGGCGGAGGACCCCGCCGCGGCGGAGACCGACCGCACAGCTCCGGATCCGTATCTACGCGAGCCGCCGGCGATGGACCCCGGCCCGCCGGAGGAGGACCTACGACGGGTTGGAGCTGCTCCGTGCCCGGCTGCGGGGCGAGCTGCCCCGTCCGCCCATCGACCAGCTCACCGGCATCCGACTCGTGGACGCCGAACCGGGTCGCGCAGTCTTCGCGCTGTCCGCGAGTCCGTGGCTCCGCAACGAGTGGGGCAGCGTGTACGGCGGGATCCTGACCCTGCTGGCGAAATCGGCCGCGGCGGCGGCGGTGCAGGCGACCGCGAGCAGAGGCACCCGCTTCACGGCGCTCGACGTCAAGATCAACTTCCTCCGCGCTGTGCCCGCCGACGGCCAAGAGCTGCTGGCCATCGGCACCGTCCTGCACCGCGGCAAGCGGCTTGGGATCGCGACATCGGAGGTGATGCACGGCGACGTCCGTGTGGCCGTCCTGACCGGGACGACCGCGCTCACGCGGTTCGCGCGCCAGGCCCAGGTGGCCCCGCCCTGAGCCGGCCATTCCGGAGCGCAGTCCGGTGTAGCCGAGCCGGGCGCTACAAGTGTGTCCGTGAACGATCGGCCAGACCAGCCGCCGTCAACGGGCGACGATGTCGCGGCCCTGAGGCTCACGTACGAACGCCGGCTCACAGAGCGTGATCGAATCCGGGCCGCGCGCGCGTTCTTTGCTCGTCAGCTCGGGCCGGTCCCGGTCTTCGCGGGCCTCTCCGTCGGCATCGTCGGCGCGTTCTCGGAGAAGATCCGAGACGAGGCATGGCTGTGGATCGCTCTCGGCGTGTTCGCGGTCATGAGCGCGGTGAGCATCCTCTACAGCCGCATGCCCGCCTACCGAGAGCTCCGTGCCTATCGGGTGCGCGCACAGCACATGACCGAGGGCCAGGAGGAGATGGCCGTTTCGGCCTGGTACCAGGCGGAGTGCGAGCTGGAACGAAGCGTCTACGGGTCCGGTGGCGATCGGGCACGGCCTTGGCTGTGGCCCCGACGCAATCTCGGCGGCGACCTTCAGGAGCAACTCGACAAGGAGCGCTTCGGCGTGTTCCTCGTCCAGGGGCTGTTCCTGCTTGTGATCGCGTGTCTCGTACTCGCACGCTGAGATCGCAAGGCTGACAGCCTCACCCGCCGCGCGCGGCTCGCTGCACCCGGCGCAGCGCCTGTATGCGCTCGCCGTTCAGGACGTCGACGGCCTCGACCAGCTCGCCCTCCTCGTAGTGGTCGACGGCGATCAGGCTCACCGGCAGGCCGCGCTGCCGGGCGCACTGGTGAGCCCGTTTGATCAGGAAGCGCTCGGTCTGGAACGGCCTGTTCGGCACTGCTCTGGGCGGGAAGATGTCGGCCCAGTGGTTGAGCATCAGCATCGGGCTGTCGGTGTCGCCGCGCTCGAGGTCGCAGCTGAGCTGGCCGACCTTCGTGGCTCCGAGCGGCGTGTCCTGGACGAAGGAGAAGCCGTCGAGGTACCAGGGGACGGTGCCGTCGGCGTCCTTCTCGGTCAGCACCAGCACGCGCCGGTTGCGCCTCACGAGCGTCCCGAGCGTCGGCATCGGCTCGTCGCGGTCGAGCGTGATCACGTAGCGGTCGAGCCCCGCCTCCTTGAAGACCCGCTCGATGTCGGCCGGCGCCACGTACGGCTCGATGAAGAGGATCACCACCTCGCCGCGGTTCTCGTCGAGGAACTTCCTGTACCGCTTGAGCGACTCGACCATGCGCGTGGCGCCCAGCTCGCAGACCGTGTGGCAGAGCCAGACGTCCCGCTCTCCGGTCGCGTCGCCGGCGCCGATCCTGCCCACCAGGCGCTCGGCCGCCGCCAGCACCGGCGGCGGCAGCGCCTTCACCACCTTGTTGCGGTCGCGCTTCTCCGCCTCGAAGTCGGTGCGCACTCTGCCCCGGGCGTCCTCGACGCCCCAATGGGCGTCGATCAGGAACAGGCGGATGCCGTCCTCGAGCTGCCGCGGGATGTTGCGGCGCTGGTTCGCGATGAACCAGCCGGGACTATCGGAGGCAGAGAACGAGTTGTGCGTGCCCGCGAACACGGCCTCGTTCAGGCGCAGCTCGCAGAGCGCGAAGGAGCCGTTGCAGGTGCCCGTGGGCGCGGGCCGCCGCGCCGAGCTCGGTTCGGGGTCGGTCCCGGTGATCACGACGATGAGCGCCACGAGCGTCCCGACCACGAGCGCGCCCGCCAGACCGGCCCCCGCCAGCGCCCTGCCGCGCACGTGCTGCGCCTCCTCCCGGGACACTCCCCGCTGGCCGAGAGGAGCCAGCAGCTCCGAGGTGCCGAGGAACAGGAGCACGCCGCCGCCGACCACCGCCGCGATCTGGAGCGACAGGGTCGGGTTGAACACGACGAACACCCCGATGGCGACCATCGCGGCGCCGCGCAGCGCGCGCGCCCAGCCGGCCTCGGGCCTCGCCATCAGACGGGCGAGGCGATGGCGCGGGGCCTCGAGGTCCTCCGGGTCGAGTGCGGCGGCCGCGGCTCCCACCGTCAGCCCGAGCAGCGCGAGCAGCAGCGCCCATATGAACAGGTCGCCGATGAACGCGTCGAGGAGCCCCGCGACGGCGTCGCGCACCTCCTCGTCGGTGACCTCGTCCTCGCCCCTCACCCCGGCGAGCGTGCGGGCGCGCAGGATCAACAGGGCGATCGCGATCAGCGCGCCGACCGCGCCGACCGCAACGCCTGATCTCAGCACCCCGACGCGCCGGTCGGGGGCCACCGCGATGGCGCCGGCGAACATGACGAGCGACAGCAGCGGCAGGGCGATGCCCAGAATCCGGATGTCGTCCGCCACCGCGAGCGTGGCGCCGGCGAAGTCGCGCCGGCGGAGCGTGAGCAGGTCGGGCTTCAGGTCGTCCGGCAGCTCCTTGGCGAGCTTGGGGGAGACCGAGCGCAGGCCGAAGTCGACGATCTCGGCGGCGTCGCCGAGGTCGAAGAGCGCGTTCTCCGTCTCGCGGACGAAGAAGACCTTGTTGGTCTCCCTTGCCGCCGCGCGGAAGACCCGGCGGAACGGGTCTGTCTGCATCAGCGTGCCCACCACCGACTCGACCAGCGGGCGCGCCGCCGCGAGGTCCGCGGCGCCGCGGTCGACGATGTAGGTCACGATCTCGCGACCGACCACCAGGCGCAGACCGTCGTCCTCGAGAGCGTCGACGGCGCGGTCCGCGAATGCCTCGCGGTCGATGATCTGCTCGCGCGCGTAGAACGCGAGCGCGCCGGCGAAGAGCACGATCGCGCCCAGAACCACCAGCACGATGCTCGCGCTGGCCCGGAGCCGGTGTTGGGAGGAGCGCATGCGAGTCGGCGTTGCCGACCGCACTGTATCCCCTCTACGGGGGCGGCCCCGCCAACCTAGGGACAGCTCAGGCGCGCGCGATGAGGTAGTGCCACTCGTTGCGCAGGCGGTAGCCGCCGTCGGGCTGCCGCTTGGCTGCGAGCGAGTCGACGATCGCCCGCGCCACGGTCTCCTCCCCGGAGGCCTCGATCGCCTCACCGATGGGCCCGGGCGAGAGCATGCGCCTGACCAGGGTCCGCTCGTCCGGGAAGTCGATCTCGTAGCTCACGTCGAAGGCGGTCTCGGGCGTGAGGCCGGCGGCGGACGCGATCTGCTCGAGCACGCCCGGGTCGGAGAGGGTGGGCGCGGTGGGCGTGCCGGGTGGGGGAGCCGGACGCAGCGGGGCCACCGCACGCAGCATGGCGGTCAGGTCGCAGCGCTCGGGGCGGCCCCAGACCTGGATCAGCACCGGCGCGCCCGGCTTGGCCACGCGACCGGCCTCGCGGAGCGCCTCGACCATGTCGGCGGCGAAGAAGAAGGAGTTGAAGCCGGCCACGACGTCGAAGCGGTCGTCCTCGAAGGGGAGGAACTGCATGTCGCCGACGTGCAGGTCGGCCTCCGGCACCCGCGCCCGGGCGAGCTCGATCAGCGCCGGCGCGGCGTCGAGCCCTGCTGGCCGGGCGCCCCGGTCGGCCGCCGCTCGCAGGAAGACGCCGGAGCCGCAGCCCACTTCGAGCACCTCCTGGCCGGGCTCGACCGTGAGCCGCCGGAGGGCCTCCTCGTAGGTGGGCAGCTGTTGGAGCTCGTTCTCCGCCCAGGCGTCGGCGCGCGCGCCCCAGCTCGGTCCGTTGCGGCCGGCGCTTCCGATCGCCGGCGTGGTGGCTGTCATGTCCGCTCCTCGGTGTAGACTACGATCCATAGTTATAAAGCTACGGAGCATAGTTTGTCAAGCGCGGACCTGAGCCTCTTCTCCTACGAGATCCTCGGCCTCGTCGGCCACGGCGGGGCCGGCCCACATGACCTACGCCAGATGGCCAGGCGCGGCCGCATGCTCGACTGGGCCGGCGAGAGCCAGTACTACGTGGAGCCCAAGCGCCTGGCGCGGCTCGGCTACCTCGATGCGCGCAAGGAGCCCGGCAGGACGCGCGAGCGGACCGTCTACACGCTCACGTCCAAGGGGCTTGCGGCCCTGCGCGAGTACTCCCAGCTCCCCGTCCGCTTCCAGCCACTGAAGAGCGATCTGCTGCTGCGGCTCCTGATCGCCGACCTGGTGGGGGAGGCGGCCACGCGCGAGAGCGTGGGGAGCCTGCGCGAGGAGCTCGCGGAGCTCCGCGAGCAGGTCAGTGGGGCGGAGGAGAGCGCCCGGCTGCTGCCGCACCGCGCCAAGTACCTGCTGCTCGTGTGCGGCTTCCTGAACGGGCTGCTCGACCTGCACGAGGGCTTCATCGACGAGGTCGAGCGCGAGCTGTCCTGTCCTGGCCGGACACCAGCCGGGTAGGACAGGACGCGAGCTGTCCTGTCCTGGCCGGACACCAGCCGGGTAGGACAGGACAGCGATACAGTCGCGCGCGTGGCCGCCATACGCCGGCTCCTCATCGCCGGGATCCTGATCCTGCCGTTGCTGGCCCCGCAGGTGGCGGCCGGCGCCCCGGCGCGGGTGCGCGACTACGACCTCGGCGTGGTGCGGATCGCGACGCCCGGGCCGTTCGGACCGATCCCGATCAGGCTGTGGGGTGCGCTCGGCGTGCCGGTGGCGCCCGGGCCGCACCCGCTCGTGATGGTCTTCCACGGGCGTCACGGCACCGGCTGCCCGGCGGGCATGGCGGACACCGAGACCTGGCCCTGCTTCCGCCGCGAGCAGCGCAACGACCTGGGCCTGCGCCATGTGGTCAAGGCCCTCGCTCGGCGCGGGCTGGTCGCGGTGGCACCCGACCTGAACGGCGCTTTCACGGGCGGTTGGGGCGAGCCCGACGATCGCAACCGCTGGCCGCGGATCGTGAACCGCACGCTGGCGGAGGTCGCAGCGGAGACGGCCGCCGGGGGCGGGCGCTTCCCGCTGGCGCTCCAGGGCCGCGTGAACCTCAGGCGGCTCGGCTTCCTCGGCCATTCGCTGAGCGGCTTCCATTCCGTGCGCAGCGGACGCCGGCGCGAGGACAACCGCGACCCCGCCAAGATCGCGGCCGGGCTCGGGCCGGTGCGCTCGCTGTTCCTGCTGGCGCCCGTGGAGAGCCGCCTCCGGCTGCCCGACGTGCCGGCGGCCACGGTGGTCGGCTCCTGCGACGGCGACACGGGCACGCGCGGGCGCGCCTACTTCGACCGCGCGGGACGCACGCCGCAGCGCATCCGCCCGGCCTTCCTCGTGCGGCTCGAGCGCGCCAACCACAACTTCTTCAACCGCACGCTCGCGCGCCGCGGCGACGACGACGCACCGACCGAGCGGCCCGCCTGCCGTCCCGCCGCCCGCCCGAGCGCGGCCGACCAGCGCCGCTTCGTGGCGGGCGCGGCGGCCGACTTCTTCGCCACCACCCTGCGCGGCGCCCGCCGCCCGAACTGGCTGCGCCTGGGCGTGCGCCCGCCGCGGCGGCTCTACGGGCTGCCCGTGCGCGTCCGGCGCCACGGCACCCCGTGTAGGCATCAGGTCCGGGCGCACTACGCATCACTCCGGTCCGGGCCGAGCCCGGCCCCTCGTGCAATACCCTCGCGCCCATGGGCGAGCGCAGCCAACACGAGCACGGAACCTTCTCCTGGACCGACCTCGGGACCTCGGACGCCGCGGCGGCGGTGCCCTGGTACCGCGACCTGTTCGGCTGGGACACAGAGGACAACCCGATCCCCGACGGGGGCGTCTACACGATGGCGTCGCTCGGCGGGCGGTCCGTCGCCGCGATCTACGAGGGCCAGCAGGGTCCGCCCGCATGGTTGTCGTACGTGACGGTCGACGACGCCGACGCCGCGGCGGAGCGCGCCCGCGAGCTCGGCGCGACGCTCATCACGGAGCCGTTCGACGTGATGGAGGTCGGGCGGATGGCCGTGATCCAGGACCCGACGGGCGCGGTCTTCGCCATCTGGCAGGCGGGCGAGAGCATCGGCGCCGAGTTCGTGAACGCCCACGGCGCGCTGTCGCTCAACCAGCTCAACACCACGGACCCGGCGGCGGCGGAGAGCTTCTACAGCGATCTCTTCGGCTGGCGTTTCGAGTCCATGGCGGGCGGTGACACGCCGTACTGGGGCGTCTACCGCGGCGAGCGCGTGAACGCCGGCATGATGCAGTTGCCCGACGGGTCCCCCGCGCCGCCGCACTGGCTCGTCTACTTCGGCATCGACGACATCGACGCGGCCGCCGAGCGCATCGGCGCCTCGGGCGGCACGCTGATGGTGCCGAAGACCGACGTGCCGGGTGGCCAGATCGTGGTCGCGCAGGATCCCCAGGGCGCCGTCTTCGCGCTGTTCGCGGGCCGCTTCGACGACTGAGTCAGGACGGGCCCGGCCGGCTCAGTGCTGGCACTGTTGCCGTTCGCGGGAGGCGCTGAGACGATGGCGAGCGTGCGCC
This sequence comes from uncultured Thermoleophilaceae bacterium, assembly GCA_963812415.1. Taxonomy (GTDB): domain Bacteria; phylum Actinomycetota; class Thermoleophilia; order Solirubrobacterales; family Thermoleophilaceae; genus JACVRW01. The sequence continues at coordinate 87,306 of CAWEVH010000036.1, forward strand.
GCTCGTCGGCACTCCCGTGGGCGATCGCGGCTGTCGCCGTGGTGCTTGGGCGCGCTCGGCGGCGTGCTCGAGCGTCCTCGCGGGCTCGCACGCGGACGCCTGGTGGGAGCTCGCGCTGGGTGCCGCCGTCACCCTCGCCTCGCTCGCGGTCGGGCTCGTCCTGTCCGTGCGGCGTCCGGAGCATCCGATCGGCTGGCTCCTCCTCGCCAACGCGCTGCTGCTCGCCAGCATCGGCGTCGCGGCCGCCTACGCGCAGTACGCCATCCTCGAGGAGCCCGGCGCGCTGCCGGGCGCCGCGTGGGCGGTCCTCTGGGAACAGTCGTCGTGGCCGCTGCTGTACGCGGTCCTGCTCGCGATCGTGCTCGTCTTCCCGGATGGGAGGCTGCCCTCGCGAGGCTGGCGGCGCTGGGCGGTCGGCGGCGCCATCGCGCTCGTCGCCTTCCTGATCCTCAGCTTCTTCGACCCCGAGCCCTTCGAGGCTCCCTACGAGGACGTGGACCGGCCGCTGCCGGCGCTCCCAGGAGCGCTCGAGGTGCTCTGGCCCCTCGCTCTCCTCGGGATACTCGCCAGCCTCGTGGGAGGCGCCATCTCGGTCCGCATCCGCTTTCGACGCGCCCGGGGCGTCGAGCGCCTGCAGCTCAGGTGGCTCGCGTACTCCGCCGTGCTGGTCCCGCTATCGATGATCATCTGCCTCGTCGGCGTGCTGGTGGCCGAGGACGCCGAGGATGGCGCGTTGCTCACCGCCGTCTTCCTCTTCATGCTCGGCGCGTTCCCGGTGTCGATCGGCGTTGCCGTGCTGCGCTACCGGCTCTACGAGATCGACCGGCTGATCAACCGCACGCTCGTCTACGGCGTGCTCACGGTCCTGCTCGCCGCGGCCTATGCCGCCACCACGCTGGTGCTGGGGGCCACGCTCGGCAGCGGCTCGGCCTGGACCACGGCCGGCGCCACGCTCGCGGCCGCGGCCGCGTTCCGCCCGTTGCGAGCTCGCATTCAGGACGCGGTCGACCGCCGCTTCAGCCGCGCCCGCTACGACGCCCTGCGCCGCACGGAGAGCTTCCTCGAGGACCTGCGCGCCGGGAAGGCGGCGCCGGAGGAGGTCGAGCCGCTGCTGCGCGACGTGCTCTCCGACCCCGAGCTCGAGCTGCGCTACTGGCTTCCGGCGAGCGAGCAGTACGTGGACTCGCGCGGGCACCCGGCCGGCCGGGAACGAGGGGCGATGCCCGTCGCCCGCGGCGGGCGTCCGCTGGCACTGGTGATCCACGGCCCGATCGATCCGGAGCGTCCGCGGCTGCTCGAGGAAGTGGTGGAGGCCGCCGGGCTCGCGATCGAGATCGCCCGCCTGAACGCCGAGCTGCGCCGCCAGCTCGAGGAGGTCGAGACCTCGCGCGCGCGGATCGTGACGGCCGGCTACGAGGAGCGCCGCCGGATCGAGCGCGACCTCCACGACGGCGCCCAGCAGCGGCTCGTGTCGATCGGACTGGCGCTCCGGCACGCCCAGCACGAGCTGGCTCCCTCCGCGAACGGCACGCAGACCGCTCTCGACGGCGCCGTCCGCGAGATCGCGCTCGCGATCGAGGAGCTGCGCGAGCTGGCTCGCGGCGTCCGTCCCGCCCAGCTCGACGGCGGCCTCGCGCCGGCGCTCCGCGAGCTGGCCGGCCGGGCGCCCCTGGCCGTCGACGTGAGCGCGGGCAGCGAGCGCTTCCCGCACGACCTCGAGGCGGCCGCCTACTTCATCGCCAGCGAGGGGCTCACCAACGCCGTCAAGCACTCGGGCGCCTCGACGGTCACGGTCAGCGCGGCGAGGCACGACGGGCACCTGGTCATCAGCGTCTGCGACGACGGCTCCGGTGGCGCCGACAGCGCCGGCGGCTCGGGGCTGCGCGGCCTCAGGGACCGGGTCGAGGCGCACGGCGGCACGCTTCGGATCGACAGCCATGCGGGCGCGGGCACAACGCTCACCGCGGAGCTGCCGTGCGGGTGATCATCGCCGAGGACCAGGTGCTCCTGCGCGAGGGGCTCGCCCGGCTGTTCGAGGACGGAGGCCACGAGGTCGTGGCCTCGTTCGGGGACGCCGAGCGGCTGCTCCCGGCCGTCGCGGGCCACCGGCCCGACCTCGTGGTGGTCGACGTGCGCATGCCGCCGAGCTTCTCCGACGAGGGCGCCCACGCGGCGCGCCGGATCAAGGCCGAGCATCCCCAGGTCGGCGTGCTCGTGCTCTCCCAGCACGTCGAGACGACGCACGCCGTGACGCTCGTCCCGCTGGGCGGCTTCGGCTACCTCCTGAAGGATCGCGTGCTCGAGGTCGGCCAGTTCCTCGACGCCGCGGAGCGGGTGGCCCAGGGCGGCTCGGCGCTCGACCCGCAGGTCGTGACGACGCTCCTGTCGCCCGGCGGCGACGGAGCGCTGGCCGGCCTCTCCGAGCGCGAGCGGGAGGTGCTCGAGCTGATGGCGGAGGGGCTCACGAACGCCGGCATCGCCAAGCGGCTCTTCCTCAGCGAGCGCACCGTCGAGGCCCACGTGCGGAACGTGCTGATGAAGCTCGACCTGCCCGAGAGCGAGGACGGCCACCGCCGGGTGCTCGCCGTGCTCGCCCACCTGAGCGCCGCGCAGGCTCAGTAGTAGCGCTGAGCGCGATCGAGTGCCTGCCCCGATGCTCCGGGGGCCGGGCCGTCATAGCGTCGTGAGCGTCAAGCGAACGAAGTGAGGAGCACATGTCAAGCAGCACCGCACGTCCCGCAGTCGACCTCGCCCCGGAGCCCCAGCCCCGGCCCGGGCTCGCCCTGGCGCTCGCGCTCATCTCGATCCCGGGCGTCACGATCGCCTGGGACATCTCGGGGATCGCCGGCTTCGCCGGCACGGCGATCGGGATCCTCTCGGTCGTGCTCGGGCTGCAGGCCCGCTCGCGCCTCGCGGGCGGCAAGGGCACTCGCATGGCCACGACGGCGGTGGTCATCGGGGGCCTGGCCGTCCTGTCCGTCGTGTTCTTCCTGATCGTCGGCCCGCCGGACTGATAGCTGAGGGCTCGCACGGCGATCGGGTGGGCCCGGCCTACCCGATCGCCCGCAGCTCCTCGCCCGGCTCCTTCAGGAACGCCCGCGGCCGCGCGGTACGGATGCGCATGTAGGCCGAGACGTCGACGCGCCCGTCGATGATGTCGCGGCTGATCACGAGGTAGTCGACGTCGCGCGCGGCGCTGCCCCGCCGGACGCCATCGATCTGGCGCAGCAGCCGCGCCGGGGCCGCCACGTCGACGTCGCGCGCCGACAGCCCGCTCTTGCGGAAGTCCGGCTGGGTCGGGAAGTCGTGGGTCGAGGAGAACGCGATCTCGAAGTCCGGCCGCAGCTGGATGTTCGTACGGCGATCGTCGGGGTGGACGATGATCGTGTCGATCCGCCCGGGCGCCACGCGCAGGCCGTCGAACACGCCCTCGACCTTGCGTCGCTCGCGGTCGAGCACCGCGAGCCCGCGCCGGAGGTTGCGCGTCCGCGTGAGGGCGTAGGCGTCGGTTCCGCGCACCTCGTCCGGGTTGTCGGGGAGCTCGGGCTCGGGCTCCTGGCTCCGGCTCCGGCTCCGGCTCCCGCTCCTGCTCCGGCTCCGCTCCTGCTCCGGCTCCGGCTCCGCCTGCCACCTGCTCGGCGTCGCCGTCGTCGTCGCCGCCGCCCAGGTCGATCCCGCCGCTCGCGACCACCACGGCAACGATCGCCACCAGCGCCGCCAGCCACCACGATCAGCGTGAAGCGACCGCCGCTCATCGCGGCCCGTCGTAGGGCTCGTCCCGCTCGCGCACCGCGGCCTGCCAGCCCTGCTCGGCGGCGCGCCGCGCGAACGCGTAGCCCTCGGGCGTGTGACGCGCGATCCCGTCGAAGAACACCCCGAGCGCCTGCGTGGCGTGCAGCCCCTGCGCGTAGAGCGCCTGGTTCACGAGCAGCTTCATCATCACGAGCTGGTTGACCGGCGTGAGCGCCACGCGCTCGAGCAGGGCCTCGAAGCGCTCGTCGAGCTCCGCGGCCGGCGGCGCCTCGATGGCGAGCCCCCAGTCGAGCGCGGTGCGCCCGTCGATCAGGTCGCCCGTGAAGAGCAGGCGCTTGGCGCGCTGCTCGCCCACCCGCGCCGCCCAGAGCGCGGAGGTGGGCACACCCCACACGCGCGCGGGCGGGTAGCCGATGCGGGCGTCGTCGGCGATCACGAGCAGGTCGGCGCAGAGCGCCATATCGCTCCCGCCGGCCACGCAGAAGCCGTGCACCTTGCAGAGCACCGGCTTGTCCGAGTGGAACAGGCTCATGAACCCGCGCAGGTTGCGGCTCATCATCTGCCAGTCGAGCACCGGGTCCCAGGGCTCGGACGGGTCGTGGTTCGGCAGCTCGCGTTCGGCGGACTCCACCAGGTCGTAGCCGCCGCAGAAGCCCTTGCCGGCGCCTGCCAGCGCGATCGCGTGCACCGCCGGGTCCAGGTTGGCCTGCTCCACGCACTCGGCCAGCTCGCGCGGCATGTCGAGCGTGATGCCGTTGCCGCGCTCCGGCCGGTTGAGCGTGATCCGCGCGATCCGCCCGTCGACCTCGTAGAGCAGCGTCTTCACGCCGCCAGCACGCGCTCCAGGATCGCCTCGGTGTCCACGCCCGCCGGGAGCGTCCCATAGGTGCGCCCGCCGGCCGCGCCGAGCCGGCCCGCGCAGAACGCGTCGGAGACCGCGCTCGGGGCGTGGCGCACCAGCAGGCTCGCCTGGAGCCCGAGCGCGAGGTCGGAGACGATGCCGCGCGCCTCGAACTCCGGGTCGCTCGGCGCCCCGGCGGCCAGCCGGTCGAGGTGCGCGTCGAGCGCCGCGTTGCCGCCGCGCGCCTGCTCGCACTCGGCGATCAGCGCCGGCAGGGCGTCGGGCTCGCGCCCCAGCGCGCGCAGGACGTCGAGCGCCGACACGTTGCCGGAGCCCTCCCAGATCGAGTTGAGCGGGGAGTCGCGCAGCAGCCGCGGCATCCCGGACTCCTCCACGTAGCCGTTGCCGCCCAGGCACTCGAGCGCCTCGGAGGCGTGGCCTGGCGCCCGCTTGCAGACCCAGTGCTTGAGCACCGCGGTGGCGATCCGCCGGAAGGACTGGTCGGCCTCGTCGTAGGAGCGCGCCACCCGCATGGCGGCCACGGTCGCGGCCTCGGACTCGATCGCGAGGTCGGCCAGCACGTTGCGCATCAGCGGCTGCTCGACGAGCGGCTTGCCGAACGCGCTGCGGTGGCGGGCGTGGTGCGCGGCCTGCGCGAGGCCCCAGCGCATCGACGCGGCGGAGCCCAGCAGGCAGTCGAGCCGGGTGTGGTTGACCATCCGGATGATGGTCGGCACGCCGCGGCCCTCCTCGCCGACCAGCCGCCCGCGAACGCCCTCGAACTCGACCTCGCTCGAGGGCAACGAGCGGGTGCCGAGCTTGTCCTTGAGGCGCTGGATGCGGAAGCCGGGGTCGCGGCTCTCGATCAGGAAGCAGGAGAGGCCGGCGGGGGCCTGGGCGAGGGTCAGGAAGACGTCGCAGGGCGGGTACGAGCAGAACCACTTGTGGCCGGTGATCTCGTAGACGCCCTCGCCGGCGGGCTCGGCGCGGGTGGTGTTGGCGCGCACGTCCGAGCCTCCCTGCTTCTCGGTCATCGCCATCCCGGCGAGCGCGCCGTCGTCGTAGGAGGGCTTCGTGAGCCGCGGCTCCCACTCGGCCGCCAGCTCGGGCTGCTCGCGCAGAGCCGGGATCGCCGAGTACGTCATGGACACCGGGCACATCACGCCCGCGTTGACCTGGCTCCAGACCATGAACAGGGCGGCGCGGACGACGTGCGCGCCCGGCTGCCGGTCCCTCCACGGCAGGCTGTGCAGCTCGCGCTCGATCGCCTGGCGCAGCAGCCAGTGCCAGGACGGATCGAGGTCCACCTCGTCGATCCGGCGCCCGTAGCGGTCGTGGGTGCGCAGGACCGGCTCGTTGCGCTCGGCGCGCTCGGAGTGCTCGAGCGCCGCCGGCGAGCCGGCCAGGACGCCCGTCTCGCGCAGCCGGTCGACCCCCCAGCCGCCGCCCTCGCGCTCGAGCGCCTCGCGCAGCGGCAGATCGGCCTCGAAGACGTTGTACGGGGCCAGCGGAGGCGCCTGATTGGCAACCTCGTTGGAGGATCCGGACGCGAGCATGGAGGGGAGTCTTACAGGCGCGGCCGCAACCCTTCGTATGCTGCCGGGTTCCTCATGACCGTGCGAACCGTCTTCAGAGCAGCGCTTCTGTCCTTCGTCCTGACGCTCGTGCTCGCCGCTCCGGCGGCGGCCGCGCGGACGGTGCCGTTCGGCTTCTTCGGGGTCCACTGGGGCCATGAGATGGCGGCCGCGCCGGACGAGGTGCAGGACACGCAGTTCGCCCTGATGGCGAAGTCGGGGGTCGAGTCGATCCGCACGGACTTCAACTGGGCGGGCGCCGAGCCGTTTCCCGGCAGCCCGATCGAGTTCGGCCGCTTCGATCGCACCGTGCGCTCGGCGGCCGAGCACGGGATCGCGGTGCTTCCCGTGGTCAACGAGGCCCCACGCTGGGCCCGCGCCTACCCCGGCCGGGAGAAGTCGCCGCCGCGCGATCCCGGCGACTACGCGGCGCTGCTCGCGAAGCTCGTCGAGCGCTACGGGCCCGACGGCAGCTACTGGGTCGAGAACCCGACGGTGCCCAAGCGGCCCGTGCGCGAGTGGCAGATCTGGAACGAGCCGCACCTGCGCTTCTACTGGGACGCGGGGGAGCGCAGCGAGTACGGCTGGCTGAAGGCGTACCCCAAGCTGCTCAAGGCCTCCTATCGCGCGATCAAGTCGCGTGACGCCCGCGCGCGCGTCGTGCTGGCCGGCATCACGCAGCGCGCCTGGGACCTGATCGACGAGCTCTACGACCAGGGCCGCATACGCGGCAGCTTCGACGCCGCCGCGCTCCAGATCTTCCCGCAGACGGTCAGGCGCGCCCGGATCGCCACCCAGCTGTTCCGCGACGCCCTGAAGGAGAACGGCGATCGCCGCAAGCCGATCTACATCACCGAGCTCAGCTGGCCGGCCTCACGCGGGCGCACCCCGAGGGTCAGGTACCTGGCCCACGAGACCCCGCGCACCATGGCCACCAAGCTCGGCGGGGCATACGGCGTGCTGGCGCGGCGGCGCCGGCAGCTCGGGCTCGACCGGGTCTACTGGTTCACCTGGGCCTCGCCCTACGGCCGCGGCGGCAGCGTCTTCAACTACGCGGGCCTCCAGGAGTACCGCGACGGAGCCTTCACGCCGCAGCCCGCGCTCGAGGCGTTCAAGCGCCTCGCGCGCCAGTTCCAGGGCTGCGCGAAGACCGAGACCGGCAGCTGCGAGTGATCTCGGTTAGAAAGGGCGCCATGACCCGCACCTTCCGTCGCTCCCTGCTCGCGGCGCTCGCCGCCACCCTCGTGCTCGCCCCGTCCGCGTTCGCGGCCAGGGGCTTCTCGCTCGGTGTCGCGGCCGGCGAGGTGAGCGCCACCAGCGCGATCCTCTGGGCGCACGCGACCGAGAGCGGTCGCTACGGGCTCGAGGTCACGCGCGACCGGCGCTTCAGGCGCGGCGTGCGCGAGCGGCGAGTGCGGGCGCAGAAGGGCGACGACTTCACTGTGCAGGCGAAGGTCGGCCGCCTCAGCCCCGGCCGGCGCTACTACTACCGCTTCAGCGGCCGGGGGCGCCGCAGGAGCGACACCGGCACGTTCGTGACCGCGCCGCGGGCAAACCAGAACGCGACGGTCGAGTTCGCCTTCACCGGCGATACGGACCTCAACCCGGCGCCGGGCCAGTCCACCCCGTACTGGAACGACGGCGGCGTCTTCCGGCGCATGAAGGCGGAGCGAAACGCCTTCAACATCCACTTCGGCGACACGATGTACTCGGACTCGGAGATCCCGGGCGCCCTCCAGCCGATCGCCCTCACGGTTCCCGCCAAGTGGGCCAAGTACCGGGTGAACGTGCGCAACCGCCACCTGCGCGCGCTGCGCGGCTCGGCGGGCTTCTTCTCCCACTGGGACGACCACGAGTTCGTGAACGACTTCTCGCCGAACGAGAACACGTTCTCGAACGACGTGAACATCAACGGGCGCGTGCTGTACAGGCGCGGGGTGCAGGCATTCAGGGACTACGCGCCGGTCCGCTACACCTCGCGCGACGGCCTCTACCGGCGCGTGCGCTGGGGCCGCAACGTCGAGCTGTTCTTCCTCGATCAGCGCTCGTTCCGCAGCGCGAAGGCGGACGAGGGCGGCGTGTGCAACAACCCGCAGAGCGGCGAGCCGGACGTGGCGCCGACCGCGCCGCAGGCCACGCGTGACCTGTTCGCCGCCGTGGTGCCGGCGCTCGCCCAGCCCATCCCGCAGGCCTGCCTCGACGCGATCCGGAGCCCCGACCGGACCTACCTCGGCCGTCGCCAGCTCAGCCGCTTCCTGCGCGACGTGAAGCGCTCCAACGCACGCTTCAAGATCGTGATGAACGAGCTTCCGATCCAGCAGTACTACGTGCTCCCGTACGACCGCTGGGAGGGCTACGAGGCCGAGCGCCAGCGGGTGCTGCGCGAGCTGCAGAACGTCAAGAACCTCGTGTTCCTGACCACCGACGTGCACGCCACGCTCGTGAACGACGCCCGCTTCCAGACGCTCGAGAGCGGCGGCGCGCGCAACAGCGGGATCATGGACATCACGGTCGGGCCCGCCGCCACGGCCAACTTCGGGCTCGAGATCGAGACCGAGGTCGGCATCCCCGACGCCGGCGCGCTGGTCGACACCGCGTTCTTCGAGCCGCAGCCGCCGGGCGGCGTGGGCATGCAGTGCTCGGTCCTCGACCAGTTCAGCTACGGCCAGGTGTCGGTCGGCTCCGACCAGCTCGTGGTCACTCCGAAGGGGATCGACGGCCGCCAGCAGCGCGACGACGGTCAGCCCTGCGGGCCGTTCGTCATGAACTACGAGCGCTGAGCGGAGCAGTGCGCGCCGGTGCTCGCCGCCGTCCCGACTTGCCGGCTCCTGCCCGGAAAAGTCAGGACGGTAGCCCGCTGTTCGGGGCGCCCGAGCTAGTCCGGTGCGCCCAGCAGCCCGCCGATCGCGGCGTCGGCGAGCCGCGCGCTCCGCTCCCAGGTGAAGCCGGCAGCGCGCTCGCGACCGGCGGCGGCGAGCCGCTCGCCCTCGGGGCCGGTGGCGCGCAGGAGCGCTTCGGCGAAGGCGTCGGGGTCGTCGGGGTCGACGAGCAGCGCGGCACCGCCGCACACCTCCGGCAGTGCCGCCCGGTCGGCGGCCACGACCGGCGTGCCGGCGGCCATGGCCTCGAGCACCGGCAGCCCGAAGCCCTCGTAGACGGAGGGCATCGCGAACGCCGCCGCGCCGGCGTAGAGACCGGGCAGGTGGGCGTCGGGCACGTAGCCGAGCGCGCGCCCGGGGGCGGGCTCGCCCTCGCGCATGTAGCCGCGCCCCGAGCCCGCCGTGACGAGCTCGATCCCCTCGGCTTCGAGGGCGCGCTCCGCGAGCGCCAGCGCGCCCAGGTTCTTGCGCGCGATGCGCGTGGAGAGTGCGAGCACGTAGGGCCGGTCGAGGCCGAGCGCGGCGCGCGCCGGCCCGGGGTCGGCCGGGCCGTGGAAGCGCTCGGCCACGCCGTTCGGGATCACGGCGATGCGCTCGCCGGGAACGCCGAGGCGCTCGGCGATCTCGCCGCGCGCGAACTCGGACACCGTCATCACGAGCCGGGCCCGGCGGGCGAGCAGCGGCAGGACGAGGCGCTGCCAGGCCGTGTACGTGCGGCCGTACCACTCGGGATGGGCGAGCGCCGCCACGTCGTGGATCAGCACCACGTTGCGGCGCGACGCGAGCGGCGCGAGGTTCGCGGGGCAGTAGATGAGCCGGGCGCGCCGCGCGATCACGGGGAGCGCGAGCTGCTCCCAGGCGTGGCCGGCCCGGTGCGCCAGTCCGGGGCGCGGCCGCACGACCTCGTAGCGGTCGGGGGCGAGCGCCGGCAGCCGTGCCGCCATCTCGCGCGCGACGCGCTCCACACCGCCGATCTCCGCCCGCAGGGCCGCGCGGGCGTCGATTGCCACCGCGTGCGCTCATGCGGCCGCGAGCAGCTCCCGGTAGCGCCGCCGCGCCTGCTCGCGGTCGAAGTGCGCCTCGGCGCGGCGGCGGGCGGCGGCGCCGAGCTCGTCGCGGCGGGCGAGCACGTCGCGCAGCACCAGCGCGGCGGCGCCGGCGTCGCCGGGCGGGTAGAGCCGGCCGCCCTCGCCCACGATCTCGATCGGCCCGCCGGCGGCCGGCGCCACCACCGGCACGCCGCAGGCGAGCGCCTCGACGAGCGCGAGCCCGTACGGCTCGCGCTCCGCGCAGTGGAGCAGTGCCGCCGCCCCCTGGAGCGCCGGCAGGGGGTCCGCGAGCGGGCCCGCCAGCTCCACGCGCCCCGCGAGGTCGGGGCGCCGGACGCGCTCGCTCAGCCGCTCGAGCAACGCTCTGCCTGCGGCGCCGACCGGAGCGCCGGCCAGCCGCATCCGAAGCTCGGGGAGCCGCGCCGCGATCTCGAGCGCCAGCTCCGGCCGCTTCCAGGACTCGATCGCGCCCAGCACGAGCACCTCGTCGCCGGCGCGGGCGCCGGGCGCGGGCGCGAAGCGTTCGAGGTCGACCCCCGCCGGCAGCACCTCGACCCGCCCGATGCGGCCGTCGGGGTCGAGATCGCGGGCGATCGCCCCGGAGAGGCAGACCGTCAGCTGGGCGCGGCGCGCGGCGGCCCGCACGGCCGCGCCGATCGCCGGCCCGGGCAGCAGGTCGTTGTGCTGGAAGACGAGCCGCGGGCGCGGTCGCATGGAGGCGAGCGCCGGGACGCAGGCCAGCAGCGCGCGCATGTTCCAGGCCACCACGAGGCCCGGGCGCAGCGCCGCCAGCGTCTCCCGCAGCTCGCGGGCGAGCCCGAGCAGCCGAAGCGGCGCGGCGGCGCGGTCGCGCGGGCGGGCGCGCAGCTCGAGCGAGCGCGGCCGCAGCGGCGCGAGGCGCAGGCCGGCGCTGCGCGCGGCCTCGCTGAGCGGTCCGGGCGGGGCGGCGAGCACGACCTCGCCGGCCGTGCCGCCGGCGAGGTCCACGAGGATCCGCTCGGCGCCGCCGAGAGCGGGGGAGTAGCTCACGAACAGCACGCGGTCCGGCAAGGGCGCGACGCTACCATCGCGCCCCCCGATGGAGCTGACCGTGGCCATCTGCACGCGCGACCGGCCGGGTCTGCTCCGCGCGACCCTCGAGGCGCTGGCCGCGCAGACCCAGCAGGAGTTCGAGCTGGTCGTCGTGGACCAGAGCGGCAGGCCCGATCCGCAGCTCGAGGCGCTGCCCCGCGAGCGGCCGTCGACGGCCGTGATCCGCGACGAGGGCACCGGCCTCTCGCGCGCGCGCAACCTCGCGCTGCGCGCGGCTCGGGGCGACTGGATCGCCTTCCTCGACGACGACTGCGTGGCGGATCCCGACATGGTCGAGGCGCTGCTCGGCGAGCTCGCCGCCCATCCGGAGGCGGACTGGGTGAGCGGCGATGTGTCGGCGGCGGGCGCGCCGGGGGCGGACTACCTGCCGGTCACGGTCTTCCCGGTCGAGCGCGCCCAGCGGCGCTCCGGCCGTTGGACCATTCCGGGCAGGATCGGCTTCGGCGTCTTCTTCTGCGTGCGCCGGGCGACGGCGGAGCGGCTCGGCGGCTGGGACGAGCGGCTCGGCCCCGGCGTGCCGGACCTCCCGGCGGCGGACGACATGGACTTCAACCATCGACTGCTCAAGGACGGCGGCGTCGCGTGGCTCTCACCGCGAATACGGCTGCGGCACGACCAGTGGCGCTCGCCGGACGAGCTCGCGCCGCTCCAGCGCGGCTACGTGCGCGCCTGGGCGGGCTTCGCCATGAAACACCTGAAGGGAGGGGAGCCGCTGGCCGGCCTGTGGCTCTGGTCCTGGGGAGCCATCGACGTGCTCCACATGAGCGCGAGCGCCGTGCGCCACCGCTCGCGCCTGCGCCTGCGGCTGGCGCTCGCCAAGCTGCGCGGCCTCGCGGAGGGCACGGCGATGGGAGCGGCGCGACGCTGGTAGCCGGGTCAGAGCCGGCGTCGCAGCGCGGCGCCCGAAAGCGCCAGCAGCGCCCCCGCTCCCGCGAGCAGCAGCACCGGGAAGCCCGTGCGCGGCAACTGCGCGCCGGTGGCATCGGTGGCGGCGGTGCCGGTGGACTCGACGCTCGTCTCGGCCGGGGCCGGGGCCGCGGGCGTCGAGGTGTCGGGGGCGGGAGCCTCGGTGGCGTTCCCGCCGCCACCGCCGCCGTTGTCGTTGCCGTCCTCGACCTTGCCGAAGGGGTCGGAGTACTGCTCGTCCCCGGCGCTCTGCGCGAGCGCCGCGGCCGGGAGCGCGAGCAGCGCCAGCGCGGCCAGGCAGGTGGCGATCCGTCGCATCGGGCGGAGAGCCTAGCGACGGAATCGCGATGCGCCTGCCGGTCGGCACCCGACGTGTCGGCCACATCCCGCCCTAGACTGCGGCCCGTGGATCCGAGAGGCGCCCCCCCGGAGGCTGCGCGCGTAGCGCTCGTGCACGACTTCCTGGTGAGCGTCCGCGGCGCCGACCGGGTGTTCCTCGAGATGTGCGACCTGTGGCCGGAGGCGGACGTGTTCACTCCGGTCTACGACGAGCGCGGCACCGAGGGGCGCTTCGCGGACCGCTCGATCCACACCTCGTTCCTGCAGCGCATGCGCCCCACGGCGCGCACGTTCCGGGCGCTGCTGCCGCTCTATCCGGCGGCGATCGAGTCCTTCGACCTGTCCGGCTACGACCTCGTGATCTCGAGCTCGAGCGCCTGGGCGCACGCCGTGATCTGCGGGGAGCAGACCGTTCACGTGTCCTACTGCCACAACCCGTTTCGCTACGCCTGGAACGAGCGCCACCGCACGCTCGCGGAGCGCGGCGACCCGATCTCGCGGGCGGCGCTGCGCGGCTTCTTCCGGCGCTGGCGCGAGTGGGACTGGATCGCCGCCCAGCGCGTCGACCGCTACCTCACCAACTCGCGCGTCACGCAGGCGCGCATCAAGTCCTACTTCGGGCGGGAGTCGCGGATCGTCTACCCGCCGGTGGCCACCAGCCGCTTCGCGCCGGGGCCGACGGGCGACCACTACCTGGTGCTGTCGGAGCTCGTCTCGCACAAGCGCATCGACACCGCCGTGCACGCCTTCAACCGACTGCGACTGCCGCTCGTGATCGCGGGCGACGGGCCGGATCGGCGCCGCCTGCGCCGCCTGGCGGGTCCGACCGTTCGCTTCGCGGGCCGGGTGAGCGACAGCGAGGCCGAGCGCCTGATGGCGAGCTGTCGTGCGCTCGTGGTCACGAGCATCGAGGAGTTCGGCATCGCCGCGGTGGAGGCCCAGGCTGCCGGACGTCCGGTGATCGCGCGCGCGGGGGGCGGGCTGTTCGAGACCATCCTCGAGGACGAGACCGGCTGCTTCTGGGAGGGCGGGCCCGACGAGCTGGCCGCCGCGGTGGCGGCGTTCGACCCGGAGAGCGTCGACCCCACCGCCTGCGTCGAGAACGCCCGCCGCTTCGACTCGCGCGTCTTTCGCGAAACGCTGCCGCGCGAGGTCGAGCGCGCGCTGCGCGAGGCGCCGGCCGAGCGCTCCGACGAGCGCACCCGCGGGCCCCGCCGGGGTGTGCCGGCCCGGCGCCCGGGCTCGCTGTACCGCCGCGGCGCCGCCTGGTAGCGCGGTTTGGACGAGCCGCTCTACGACCGCCTCCGGGAGATGGAGGACGACCACTGGTGGTTCCGCGGACGCCGCGCCGTGATCGCGGCGCTCGTGGCCCGCGCCGGACCGCTGCCGGCCGACGCGCGCGTGCTCGACGCGGGCTGTGGCACCGGGCGCAACCTCCAGGAATACGCGCGGCTCGGGCGCGCCGAGGGGGTGGAGCCGTCGGCCACGGCCGTGGACTACTGCCGCGAGCGCGGCCTGACGGTCCACCAGGCCGGCCTCGAGTCGCTCCCGTTCGAGGACTCGTCCTTCGACCTCGTGTTCGCGTCGGACGTGCTGGAGCACGTCGAGGGTGACGTCGAGGCGTTCCGCGAGCTGCGGCGCGTGGCGCGCGCGAACGCCTTCTTCGTGATCACGGTGCCCGCCTACACCTGGCTCTGGAGCCACCACGACGACTCCCACCACCACGTGCGCCGCTACACCCGCGGGCTGCTCGCGCGGCACGCCCTCGCCGGAGGCTGGCGGCCCGTCTTCGCCTCGTACTTCAACACCGTGCTGCTGGCGCCGATCGCGCTCGTGCGCCTCGCGCAGCGCCGCCGCCCCCCTGGCGAGACCACCGACTACGAGCGCACGCCCGCGGCGCTCTCGCGGCTGCTCGAGGCGCCCATGCGGGCCGAGGCCCGGCTGATCGAGCGCGGCGTGCGCCTGCCGGCCGGCGTGTCGGTGGGAATGGTCTGCCGGGCGGAGTAGCGCGTGTGGATGAATCTCCCGATCCGGGTATGGCGCCAGCGTGATGACGAACTGGTGCGGCACCCTGGCCCGGCGAACAGCGACGATCGCGGTACTCGGGGTGTTGGCCCTGGCCGCCGCTCCGGCGGCCGCGCAGGAACCGACGCCGCCGCCGTGGCTGAAGGTCGAGAACGGCCAGACGCAGCCCCAGTTCGCGTTCGCGAACGCCATCGAGCAGACCGTGTTCGTCGAGACGCAGCTCGACAGCGACGACGACGGGCGCCTCGACCGCGTCCGGATCCGGATCAGCCGGCCGCGCGAGACCCAGACCCTCGGCTACGACGTGCCGGTCGTGTTCGAGCACAGCCCCTACCGGGGTGACTTCGGGCCGGCCGTAGAACCACGCGGTGGACTTCCAGTTCCTGCCGCAGGAGTTCCTCGGCGGCGGAGGGGGCGGGGCCACCGAGCTCGAGCGCGCGGCCACCCTGCGGCGCACGAACGAGCGCAGCGCGCGGACGCGCATCGGCGGAGCCACGGGGCCGCGTGCCAACCTGCCCGGCTCGCTCGACGACTACTACGTCCCGCGGGGCTACGCGGTCGTGCTGGGCGAGAGCATCGGGACCTTCAACTCGGATGGCTGCCCGACCGTCGGCGATCGGGTGGAGACGCTCGGCACCAAGGCCGTAATCGACTGGCTGAACGGCAACGCGCGCGGCTTCGACGCCGCCGGCCCCGGCGGCAACCAGGTGAGCGCCGACTGGACCACTGGCGCCGTGGGCATGGTGGGCGTCTCCTACAACGGCACGCTGCCCAACCAGGTGGCCACGACCGGCGTCGAGGGCCTCGAGACGATCGTCCCGATCTCGGCGATCTCGAGCTGGTACGACTACTACCGCGCCAACGGCCTCGTCAGGGCGCCGCACTCCGAGGTCCAGGGCGTGGGGGACAACGGCTTCCTCGGCGAGGACACCGACGTGCTCGCCTCCTTCATAGGCGGCAGCCGCATGGTGCCGGACCGGCCGCTGCCCGGACACGCTGAACGTACCTGCTCCAAGCGCAGGATCGCGTGACGGGCGACTACAGCCCGTTCTGGGCGGCTCGCGACTACCTCGACGACGTGGACGACATCGAGGCGAGCGTGTTCGTGGTCCACGGCCTGAACGACTGGAACGTCATGACCAAGGCGTTCGCCGAGTGGTGGTACCGGCTCGACCAGTACGACGTGCCGCGCAAGATCTGGCTGCACAACGGCGGCCACGGCGGCCAGGGTCCGGGCGGCTCGCCGGCGCAGCTCGCCTATAAGGCCACCGAGAACCGCTGGATGGACCACGAGCTGTTCGGCGTGCAGAACGGGATCATGAGCGAGCCGCGCTCGACGATCCAGCGCGTGGACGGCTCGCTCTCGACCGAGGCCGACTGGCCGGTGCCGGGCACGAGCGACGCCACCCTGAACCTGTCGGCGCCGGACGCGGTGGCGCCCGGCGCGCTCTCGAGTAACGCGGGCGCGGCCTCCCCGATACAGGACTTCGTCGACGAGGGCAAGCACCTTCGACACCGACGACGTGCTGATCCAGGGGCCGGACGAGGGCACGGACGAACCGGCTGATCTACCGCTCGCCCGCGCTCGGCGGAGAGGTGCGCATCAGCGGCACGCCCTGGGTCAACCTGCAGATGTCGATCCAGAACCGCAACGCGGCCAACCTCACGGCCGTGCTCGTGGACTACGGCCCGAGCGGCACTGCCCCCGTGATGGTCACCCGGGGCTGGCTCGATCCTCAGAACCGCCTCAGCGTCAGCACCGGCCGTCCGATTCGCCGCGGTCAGTACTACGACTTCCGCTGGGACCTCCAGCCGGACGACTACGTGTTCGAGGCGGGCCACCGGATCGGCCTCGTGGTGGTCTCGACCGACCACGACTACACGATCCGGCCCGACCCGGGCACGCGGCTCACGCTGCGGCCGTCGGAGAGCAGCATCGAGCTGCCGGTGCTGGGCGGCCAGGGAGCGCTCGGGTTCTAGCAACGGACTGAGCGTGATGCGGCGGTGACGCCCCGGTGACAGCCGGGCGCTAGGTGTTGGTCGGTGCCGGTCGAGGATCTCGAGCTGGAGGCGGCGTTGGCCGCCGTGGAGGCGGCGCGCGAGCGGCCCTACTTCGACGAGCCCGCCGACGAAGCAGAGCGCGAGCGCTACTACCGGCCGGTCGACACCGCGGCCACGGGGGCCGAGCTCTACCGGGCGCTGTCCGCGCTGCTCGAGGCCACCCACGGCCCGCAGCCGGCCTACAAGCCCACGCGCTTCGTGTACCCGTGGGTCGACCTGCACCCGGACGGGCTCCTGCGAAGCATCTACTCGGGCGAGAGCTTTACCGCCGAGGAGCTGGTGCGGGCCGATCTCGAGGCCGAGCGAGCGCGCAGCGAGCGGTTGATCGGAGTGGTGCGCGACGGAGTGGCGCTCGGCCCGCGCGAGCTCGAGGCCGAGTTCGACGCGCTCGAGCGCGAGCTGCCCTTCAACTGCGAGCACGTCGTGCCGCAGTCGTGGTTCTCGAAGCGCGAGCCGATGCGCGGCGACCTGCACCACCTGTTCGCCTGCGAGTCGCGCTGCAACAGCTTCCGCGGCAACTGGCCCTACTTCGACTTCGACCAGCGCCGGCGCGCGCTGCGCGAGGACTGCGGGCGACTCGAGGCCGAGGGCTTCCAGCCCTCGGCCGGGCAGGGTCCGGTCGCCCGCGCCACGCTCTACTTCCTGCTGCGCTACCCGCGCCAGGTGGGAGACAGCGAGCGCGAGCTCACCGCCGCGCGGCTCGAGCTGCTGCTGCGCTGGCACGAGAACGATCCGGTGAGCGACTACGAGCGCCACCGCAACGCCGCGATCCATGAGCTTCAGGGCAACCGAAACCCCCTGATCGACCGGCCCGACTGGGCCCGTGAGCTCGATTTCGCCGCCGCCTGGACCTGACGGCGCCGGGCGCCGGCCGCTAGCCCGCGACGTCCAGGGCGGCCTTCAGCGCATCGAGGTCGGGCGACCCGAAGACCACGCGGTTGCGCGTGGCGACGTAGACGAGGTCGAGGTCGACGCCGGCGCGCGCGATCCTGCGCGTGAGGTCCGCGAGCACGCCGGGACTGTCCTCGACGTCGACCACCACCACCTCGCGCTCGCGGGTCACCGCCAGATGCGAGATCGCCAGCGAATGCCTCGCGGCGCCGGCGTGCGGGACGAGGATGTGAAGCTCGGCGCGCTCGCCCGGCCCGACGCACGTGGCCGCGGCGATGTTCACGCCGGCATCGCTGATCGCGGCGGCGACCTGCGCGAGTGCCCCGGGCGTGTTCTCGACGTCGATGACCAGGTCCACTGCCACGGGAGGATGTGGATCTTGCCATGAGTGGTGGGGTGGCGCGCGTAACTGCGCCCTCGGTGCGCCGTTGGGAGTGCATGCGCGGTCGGCTTCTTCACAGCATCAGGCGCGGGATCGGGGTGATGCTGGCCGCCGCGGTCGTCGCAGCGGTCCCGGCGGGCGCCGGCGCGGCCGAGGTCGAGGCCGACGCCGCCAAGCCGAAGCGCGCCATGCGCTGCCCGCTGCCCAGACAGCCGAAGCGGGCCTGCCCCTCGCTGCGGGCGATCGTCCCGATCGGCAGAAGGGGGAACGTCGCGCGCGACACCGCGCTGCAGGCCTTCGCCGCCACCGTTGCCCGACTGCCCGGGGTGAAGCCCCGCAAGGGGGGCTACCCCCACCTCAGATCCGCGTCGGGCCCGATCCGCTGGGTGCTCAGGCACTGGTCCCGGCTCAGCCGTGCGCAGCGCGCTGCCGTCCGCAAGGCGCTGCCGGGCGTCAGGACCCCGGGCGCCAAGACCGCCGCGGCGCCGCGGCGCGCCCGATCCGCCCAACTGGTCGCGCTCCAGAAGATCGCGGACCAGGGCCGCGCGCTGCTCAACACGTTCCTCGCGCCCGACCTGACCATCCTCGTCCACGTCGACGTCGACCTGGTCTGGAAGAGCGCGGACGCCGGCGCCTACGCCGAGCTCGACGGCGGCTGCCGGATCGCCTTCCCACCCGGCACGGACCCCGACGACGTCTACGTCAGGGAGCTGATGCTCCACGAGCTGACCCACTGCTACGAGTTCCAGCTCACCCCGGCGCCGTACGGGGGAGCGCCGTGGGTGACCGAGGGAGCGGCGGAGTGGGTGCAGGCGGTCGTAAGCCCGCACTGGCTCGGTCCGGGCTACGTCTCGCAGGTGATCCGAAACGACTGGAAGGCGTACTTCAAGAACTTCACGGCGCCCTTGACGCAGCACGCGTACACGGCCATGCCCTACTACGCGCACCTCGCCCACAAGTACGGCCAGGCGCAGGTCTTCCAGACGATCGCGGCGATGTTCAGCGCCCAACCAAAGGACGCCTACGGCATCTTCACCGGTGGGAACCCGATCCAGTTCCTCGACACGCTCGCCCCGTCGGGCACCCGCCTGAGTCCCCTGGGCGCGAGCTGGGTCACCGCCGGCCCGCACATACCCCCCGTCGACCAGGCTCGCTACAACCCGCCCTCGGTCGCTGTCGGAGCCGGAACGGTGAACCTGGACACCGGCGCGTACCGGCGCACGGTGGTGGGTCTCAACCCTGCGAAGGGCGCCGAGGCGGTGAAGCTCGACGTCGGCTCGCCCGACAGTGCCTGGGGGCTGCTCCACCACGAGCAGGGCGACCTCCGCGTCCAGGACGGCGACACCTACGTCTGCGTCGGCAAGCAGTGCACGTGCCCGGACGGTCGTGAGATCCCGCGGCTCGGTGACGACGGCTACCTGGCGCTCTTCGCCCACAGGAAGACGGCCAAGGTCCGGCTGAAGGGCGCCAAGCTCGCCGAGGCATGCGACCAGGATCCGAGCGCGATGGTCGTCTCGGGCGCCTTCAGCATGGTCGTGAAGGAGCGCGGCTCATGTGGCCTGAAGGCGAGCGAGATGGGCTCGAAGCCGCTCGACGCGCTGTTCGCCACCGGCTACTCGCCCTCCCGCCCACAGGGCCTGGGCCAGGTGCTGCTGCGCGTGAGCGGGACGGGGCCGGGCAGCTACCCGTCCGACATCGACAAGCCGAACCCCTGGGGCAGCGCGCTGGTCACCCGCTTCGGCGAGCCCGGCGGCGGCGCCTGGAGCGCCTACAACCGGGTCGGCCAGGAGCCGATCGTGCGGAACTTCGGCACGGTGACCGTCAACTCGGTCAGCGAGGGCGGCGCGTCGGGCACCGTCGACATGGTCCTGTTCGCAAACCCGCCCGAGGCACCCAGCCAGGTGCACCTGACGGGGCGCTGGAGCTGCGCGCCCTACGACGAGATCCTTCTCAGTCCAGCGGCACCAGCCGCTTGTTCGCCGCGCCCAGGGCGCGCTCGGCGTCGGCCACCATCGCGCGGACGATCTCGCCCGCCGGCCGCACGTCGCGGATCAGGCCGGCTGTCTGCCCCGCGAACGGCGTCCGCTCGTGCGGCCGACGCGCCCTGACCGACGCCATGATCTCGCCCCTCAGCCGCTCGGCCTGCCTGCCCGCCTCCTCGGGCCGGCTCTCCCACTCGGCCACGAAGTCGGTCCGGATCACCCGCGGCACGACGTCGTATCCGGTCGGGCCGCCCGGCATGATCGCGCCCCAGGCCTCGAAGCGCACGGCGTCCTCCGACCCAGCCTCGAGGATGAGCCGCTTCCAGACATCGTCGGCGCCGGCCTCGTCGGAGGCGAGAAAGCGGGTGCCCACGTTGGCGCCGGCCGCTCCCAGCGCCAGTGCCGCGGCCAGGCCGCGACCGTCGGCCACCCCGCCCGCGGCGAGCACCGGGATCGGATCGACCGCGTCGACGACCTGGGGGACGAGCGCCATTGCGCCGGTGCCGGCCGCGAGCCCCTGACCCCCGGCCTCGCTGCCCTGGGCGATCACGACGTCGACACCCCGCTCGGCGGCCGCTTCGGCCTGGGGCACGCTGTGAACCTGCTCGATCACGCGCGTTCCGGCGGCGTGGACGCGGTCCACGAGCGCGCCAGGATCCCCGAGCGCGAACGACACGGCAGCGGGACCTGCTTCCAGCGTGGCCTGGAAGGCCTCCTCGTCGAGAACCGGCACGACGTGGTTGACGACGAAGGGCCGGTCCGTGAGCTCGCGCACGCGCTCGATCTGCCCGCGTAGCTCGTCGACCGCCTCGAACACGCCGCCGATGGAGCCGAGCCCGCCCGCCTCCGACACTGCGGCGACGAGGTCCGGCGCGGTCGCGGGCCAGATCGCCGCCTGGAGGATGGGAGCATCGATCCCGAAGAGCTCGCAGAAGCGTGTGTGAATCACGATTACCTCCGGGCGTGGTTTGGACGCAACTACATCACGTCTCCCTCCGGGCTGATCGGGTCCAGTAGGCGTCGGTCCGCATCGGGACCAGGACGTGACCGGCCTCGAAGGGCGCGCCCGGCCGGCGCAGGAGATCGGTGACCTCGCCGATCAGCTCCCGTCTGGCGTCCGGGTTCAGTTGCGCGACGTAGCTGCGCGAGGTGAGGTTCGCGAGGAACTCCTCCTCGGTCATCCGCTGCGTGTTGTCGAACGTGGCCCTGGAGAGCGCCTCGAAGGGCTGCTGGTGCTCGAAGGCCTCGCGCCAGCGGCCGGTCGCGTGACGGTGCACCGCCGAGAGATCCGCGCGGCTGCGCGCGAGAAGGTCGTCGAGCCGCGCGAACCAGGCGCCCTCGCGACGCTCCCAGGGCGTCGTGTTCCACAACAGGGCAAGTCCGCCGCGGGGGCGCAGCACGCGCCCCATCTCAGCGAGCGCGCGGGCGCCGTCGAACCAGTGGAAGGCCTGGGCGACGAAGATCGCGTCGGCGCAGGCGTCGTGCAGGGGGAGCTCCTCGGCGCTGCCCTCGAGGGCCTCCGCCGCCGCTGCCCCTTCGGCGAGCAGCTGCCTCAGCTCGGCGAGCGGCTCGACCGCGATCACCCGGTCGAAGCGCCAGGTCAGGTCGCGGGTCAGCTTGCCGGTGCCGGCCCCGAGGTCGACGACGACCGAGCGCCGATCGAGGCCCAGGTTGCGAACAAGCGCCTCGATCGCCGCCGCCGGGTAGCCGGGACGCCCGCGCTCGTAGGCCGGCGCGACCTGGCCGAAGGCGGTGGCGAACCGGTCGTCGTTCATTCGACCAGGCCCTCGGCGGTCAGCCCCGCGGGACGAGCACCTCGTACTCGCCCTCGCGCTCGAGCGTCTCGTACTCGCGCTCGAGGTAGTCGTCGAGCGTGCGCACGCCGGTGGGCTCGCCGCGCAGGTTCGGCTCGCGCCTGACCGAGATCGGGTCGAGCCAGCGCACGATCGCGCGCGGGCGCTCGCGCCGCAGCGCGGCCACGATCGCCGCCTGCTCGCCGGGGCGCGCGAGCAGGCCGAAGTCCGCGTCGGCCGCGTTCGGCCGTCCGGTGAGGACATACACGCGCGGGTCGTTGAACGGCACCAGATCGGAGCGCAGCGTGGCGGCGTAGATCGGCTCGCCCGGCGGCACCAGCCGCTGCACCGTCTCGACCATCCGCTCGATCGCGCGCGCCTCCGCCGGTGGTGCCTGGGCGCCGTCGGCCACGGCCACGTCGATCGTGTCGAGCTCGGGCGGGTCGAGCAGCGCCTTGCCGCGATTCGCCACGCCGTGGAGCAGCAGGAGGCCGAGCACCGCGGCGCAGGCGAGCGCGAGCACGCGCGGACGCCCGGCGAGCGCGATGCAGGCGGGCAGGACGAGCGCCAGCGCCACGATCAACGGGGTGGTGTGGAACTCGTCCGCCCGCGAGAGCAGGTAGGCCACCATGCCTGCGGCGAGCACGAGCAGGCCGGCCAGCCGCCACTCCCGGCGCGCCGACGGGATCCAGGTCAGCAGGGCCAGCGCAAGGCCGACGAGTGCGAGCAGCGGGAGGTAGAAGCCGAGCACGTCCTTGGCGTCCTCGGCGAGCGCGCCCGGGGGCCACGCGCGCAGGTCGCCGTCATACGAGAACGGGAAGGGAAGCGTCCACCACTCCTTCTCCCGGAGCGACTTGCCGACGAGCTCGTCGTAGAGGTCGGCCGGGCCGATGATCGCCGCGAAGGGCAGGTAGAGGAGCAGCGCCAGGCCGGCGGCGGGCGCCGCGAACAGCGCGAGCGCCCGCGGCCGGCCGGGGCCCGGGCGCAAGAGCGAGCGCCACCGCGATCGCCGCACCGCCGTAGAGCGCGAAGTCGAGTCGCCAGGCGGCCGCCAGGCCGATCAGGAGGCCGGCGAGCACGAGGTCGCGGGCGGGGATGGTGTCGTCCTGGGAGCGCGTGGCCGCGCCGTAGGCCAGCAGCACCAGCAGGAGCGCGAACGGGAAGGGCGTCGGGCTCGTGGGCTGGGCCATCGCGCAGGCGGCGGTGAGCCAGGCCACGAGCGCCAGCCAGGGCGGGGCGTCCCGGCGCACGAGCGCGTAGATGGTGGTCGCGACGGCGGCGTCGCAGAGCACGCGAAGCACGCGCCAGGAGAGCAGCGAGGGCCCGAACAGGTCGAACCAGGCGCCGAGCGCGTAGGGCTGGGCGGGGCCGTACGGCCAGAGGAAGTCGCGGTAGGGCAGCTCGCCGTTCGCCACCCGGGCGGCGGCCGCCAGCACCACGCCCTCGTCGAACTCGGCGCCTCCGCGCAGGATCGTGAAGCCGGAGATCAGCGCCGCTCCGGCGAACAGCCCGAGCAGCGGCAGGGCAGCACGGCGGAGGCGCGCGCCGCCTCGCTCCGGGGCGGCCGCTGCCTGTGCCCGCGTCGACACCGCTTGCCAATATTGCAGACTTGCCACGGCCGTCCTCACCGGGCCCCGCGGACCGCCCGGCCCGTCTCGTCGTGCAGGCCGTGCTCCTCGTCGGCCCCGCCGTGCTCGCCTTTCGCGCCGGCGGCTTCTTCGACGGGCCGCGGGCGGTGGCCGCGGTCGCGGCCTGGGCGCTCGTGGCGCTGTCGGCGCTCACGTTCGCGCGACCGTTCCCCGGGGGCACGCCGGCGCGGGTCGCGCTGGGCGCACTGGCCGGGCTCTCGGCCTGGGTCGCGATCGGCGCCTCGTGGGCGCCCCTCGGGGGGCCGGCGCAGGACGACCTGATCCGGGACCTGCTCTACCTCGCCGGCCTGCTGCTCGC
The DNA here is from genome assembly GCA_963812415.1 of uncultured Thermoleophilaceae bacterium. Classification (GTDB taxonomy): domain Bacteria; phylum Actinomycetota; class Thermoleophilia; order Solirubrobacterales; family Thermoleophilaceae; genus JACVRW01. The sequence continues at coordinate 110,820 of CAWEVH010000036.1, forward strand.
GATCACGGCCTGGCGACGGCGCGACGAGCTGCGTCGCGTGGAGCCGGTGCTGGCGGCGGGCACGCTCGTCGTGGTGGGGTACGGGCTCGCGGGGCGGCTCCTGCCCGACCTCGTGGAGCAGCAGCCCTCGATCAGCGCCGCCGGGCGGCTCGACCAGCCGCTCACCTACTGGAACGCGATGGGCGCGCTCGCGGCGATGGGCTTCGTGCTCTGTGCACGGGTGAGCGGCGACGCCGGCCGGCCGCTCGCCCTGCGCGCGGCCGCCGCGGCGTCCGCGGTGCCGCTGGCGGCCGGCGTCTACGTCAGCTTCTCGCGCGGCGCCCTGGCCGCGCTCGCCGCCGGCGTCGTGGTGCTGCTGCTCCTGGCGCCCGGCCGCGATCAGCTCGGCGCCGCCGCGATCGCCGTCGTGGCCGGCGTCGTGGCGGCGGTCGCGGTGAGCCTGCTGCCGGGCGTCGAGTCGCTCGAGGGCTCGGCTGCGGACCGGCGGGCGGACGGGCTCGTGATGCTGGCCGTGCTGCTCGCGCTCGCCGCGGGCGCGGCGGCTGCGCTCACGAGACTCGCCCGAGGCTCACATGGCGAGCGCTCGGACGCCGAGCCCGCGGGTCTCCTACGCCGGCGCGGGCTCGTGGCGGCGCTCGCGCTCCTGCTCATCATCGGGGCGCCGCTGGCCGCCGCGGCCTTCGACGACAGCGGCGAGAACGCGCGTGAAGGCGCCACCGCCGAGCGGCTGAGCGACGTGGGCAGCAACCGCTACGACTACTGGGAGGTCGCGCTCGGCCAGTTCGCGGCCGACCCTCTGCGCGGCGACGGGAGCGGCTCGTTCGAGGTGGAGTGGCGGCGCGAGCGCGAGATCGACGAGGCGGTGGGGGACGCTCACTCGCTTCCGCTCGAGACCGCGGCCGAGCTCGGGCTGATCGGCCTCGCCCTGCTGACCGGGCTGGTGGGAGCGGTGGCACTCGCCGCCCGCCGCTCGTGGCGGGCCGATCCCGCCCTGACGAGCGGCATGGCGGCCGCGCTCACGGTCTGGGCCGTGCACGCCTGCCTCGACTGGGACTGGGAGATGCCCGCCCTCACACTCGTGGCCGTGGTGCTGGCCGGCGCGCTGCTGGCCGTCGAGGACCTCCGCGATGAGCTCAGCGCCCCGCCAACGGGTTGAGCTCGAGCGCGCGCTCGCGCGCCCGCCGCGCGCCCGCAGGATCGCTCTCGGCCAGCACGAGCGACAGGGTGGCCCAGGCGCCGAAGTTGTCCGGCTCGTCGCGCAGCACCCGGCGCACGAGCGGCTCCGCCTCGCCGGCGCGGCCGGCGCCCTGAAGCGCGCCGGCCGGCGGCCAGGAGCGGGGCGCTCGCGTGACAGCCGTCCAGCAGGGTGGAGCGGGCATCGGCGACCTGGGCCGGGGTGGCCGCACCGCCGACACCGCGCACGACTGTCGCGCCCGCCTCGTTGCAGTCGTCCTCGGTCCGCTGCCAGGACACGATCGCCACGATCGCCGCGAGCGCGACCGCGAGCAGCGCGAGGCGGACGGCGAGGCTGCCCGGGCTCGACATCGGGGCGAACAGTAGCCTCCCGCCGCCGAGTGTCCCGCCGCCTGCTCTCGCCCGCCCTCGCCGCGCTCGCGTTCGCGATCGCGCTGCTCCAGCGCCCCGGCGACGCCGTGGCGGACACGAAGCTCGACCTGCACGTCGACCCGCTCGGCTTCCTCGGCGAGGTGGCGTCGGTGTGGAGCGACTCGGGCGGGCTCGGCCAGGTGCAGGCGGGCCAGTACTCGGGCTACCTGTTCCCGATGGGCCCGTTTTTCGCGCTCGGGGACCTGCTCGGGCTCCCGCCGTGGCTGATTCAGCGGCTCTGGCTCGGTCTGCTGCTGGCGCTCGCGGCCTGGGGCACGGTGCGCCTGCTCGACGCACTGCTCCCGAGCGAGCGCGGCGCGGCGCACCTGGTGGCCGGGCTGCTCGTGCTGCTCAACCCGTACGTCGTGGTGTTCGCGAACCGCACCACCGTCACGCTGCTCGGCTACGCGGCGCTTCCGTGGCTCCTGCTGATCGTCCAGCGCGGCGTGCGCGACCCACGCCGGCTCTGGTGGGCCGCGGCGTTCGCGCTCGTGCTTGCATCGACCGGGGGCGGGGTCAACGCGGCGGTGACCGGCTGGATCCTGCTCGCACCGATCCTGCTGGCGGCCTACGAGGGGGCCTTCGGGCCCGTGAGCTGGCGCGACGTGGGCGCCTTCGCGCTGCGCGCGGCGTTGTTGTCGGTGCTCGCCTCGCTGTGGTGGATCGTGCCGGTGGCGGCCCACGCGCGCTACGGGCTCAACTTCCTCCCGTTCACCGAGGCCCCGGGATCGATCTGGGACACGACGAGCCTGAGCGAGGGTTTTCGCCTGCTCGGGTACTGGGTCGGCTACCTCGGCGTCGGGTACGGCGGCGCGCTGACGCCGTACTTCGACACGGCGCCGACCTACCTGTTCGACGTGCCGGTGATCGTCGCCACGTTCGCCGTACCCGCACTCGCGATCGCCGGGCTCGCCCTCAGCCTGCGCTGGCGTTACGGGCCGTTCTTCCTGGCCCTGCTCCTGCTCGGGCTGCTCATCACCGCGGCCGGCTTCCCCGACGGGGCCCCGCTGCGCCGCGCGCTCACCTTCACCTACTACCGGCTCGAGGCCGTCCAGTTCCTGCGCACCACCTACAAGGCGACCCCGCTGGCGGCGCTCGCGCTTGCTTGCCTCGGTGGCGTGGCCGCGGGGGAGGCGTGGCGCCGGCTCCGCGGTCGTCGGGCGCTTCGCACAGCCTCGCCGTGGGCGCGGCCGGGCTCGTCGGGCTCGCCGCGCTGCCGCTGCTCGGGGGACGCGCGGTCGACGAGCAGGTGGTCTACGACGTGCCGCCCGCCTGGCAGCGGGCAGCGGACGAGCTCGACCGCGAGCTGCCGGATGGGTCGCGCGCGCTCGTGCTCCCCGGCCAGGTGTTCCCCTTCTACGAATGGGGCGGGACCCAGGACTCGATCCTGCCGGCGCTCTCCGACCGGCCGGTCACGGTCCGCTGGATCGAACCGCACTCGGACCTGCACGCGGTGGACATGCTGTTGACGGTCGACGGGCTCGTGCAGCAGCGCCGGGTCGTCCCCGGCCAGCTCGGACCGTTGCTGCACCTGCTCGGGGTGCGTGCGGTGGTGACCGGGGCGGATGACGACCTCACCCGCAGCGGCTCGGTCGATCCGCTGGCGGCGGAGGCGCAGCTCGCGAGCGATCCCGCGCTCGGCGAGGCCGAGCGTCGCTACGGCCGCTACGGCGGTCTCCCACGGGTGCGCCGCTACGACCTGCCGGCCGCGCGCCCGCTGGTGCGCATCGAGCCGTCCGGACCGGGGCTCGTGGTGGACGGCTCCGCCGAGGCGCTCGCCGGCCTCGCCGCCTTTGGCGCGCTTCCCCGCAGCGGGCCGATCCTCTATGCGGGCGACGCCGAGCCGGCCGCCCTCGAGCGCGCCGCCGTCGGCGGCGAGGTGGTGGTGAGCGACTCCAACCGCAGACGGGTGTTCCTCAGCTCGAGCCCGACCCAGAACGTGGGCGCCACGCTCGGGCCCGAGGATCCGATCTCGAAGGACGGCACCCAGCTCAACCCGTTCGCCGAGCGCGGCAGCGACGGACAGACGGTCGCGCTGCTGGACGGGGCCGACTGGATCCGCGCGCCCTTCTCACCCCAGTTCGTCCAGTTCCCCGAGCACCGCCCGTACGCGGCCTTCGACGGCGACCCCGCGACCTTCTGGATCGCCGACCGCAACCTCGACGTCGACCGGCGCCGCATCGAGATCGCCTTCGAGCGCCCGCGCGACGTGCCTTACATCGACGTGCTGCCGCGGCGCGAGAGCCGTACCCGGGTCGCCTCGCTCGAGGTGGGGGGCCGGACCTTCGAGCTCAAGCCCGGCTGGAACCGCCTGCCGGTCGAGCTCGCGGGCGTCGAGCGGCTCGAGCTCGCGATCGGGAGCCTCAGCGGCGGGTCCGAGCAGTTCCGCGGCCCGGGCGCGCTCGCGGAAGTGCGCATCCCCGGCCTGGAGGTGCGCGAGAGCCTGCGCCCGCCGCGGCTGGCCGAGACGGCGCTTCGGGGGCGCGACCTGTCGCGCACGGCGCTCAGCTACCTGTTCGCGCGCACGACGGGCGACAACCCCTACCGGCGCGCGCCCGAGCTGAACCCCGACCGCGGCTTCGTGGAGGACGGGCCGCGCGACGTGGCAGCGCTGGCCGCCGAGCCCGGCGACGGCGAGCGTCAGATCCGGCGCACCATCGATCCGCCCGAGGCCAGGAGCTACGAGCCGCAGGCCTGGGTCTCGGCGGCCTCGGACGCCCCGGACGAGCTGATCGACGAGCTGCTCGGGCGGCCCGCCGGCTTCCGCTCCTCGGGGCGCCACCAGGGGCTGCCCGGCCGGCGCGCCTCGAGCGCGTTCGACGGCGACCCGGACACGGCATGGATCGCGCCCACCGCGGGCGGCCGACCCTGGATCGAGTGGGAGACGGAGCGGCCCGTATCGCTGGCTCGCCTGCGCCTCACGGCGCCGCGCGAGCCCGCTGTGGGCGAGCCCGCGCGGGTGCGCGTACGGTCCACGGCGGGGATCTCGGCTCCGCTCGAGGTGGCGGACGGAGGACTCGTCACGCTGCCGGCGCCGCTGCGCGGGCGCCGCTTCCGGCTCGAGGTGCTGCAAGGCGACCGCGCCGGCGCGCCGGCGCTGGGCATCGCGGAGCTCGACGCGCCGGGCGTGGCGGCGTACGAGCCGCGCCGCGACGGCTCGTTCCGGTCGCCGTGCGGCGCCCTGCGCCTGTCGGCGAGCTCGGGCGCCCGGGCCGGGCTGCGCGTCGAGGGCACCGTCGAGCAGCTCGACGCCGGGCGGCCGCTGCGCGCCGCCGGCTGCGGCCGCGCACTCGAGTTGCCGGCCGGCCGCACGCTCGTCGAGACGAGCTCGCGGCTCTTCCTGCCGAGCCTCGTGCGGCTGCGCTCGCCCGCGCCCGACGGCGCCCCCGTGCCGGTGACCGGGGGCGGGAGCGTGACCGACCCGGGCGAGCGCGGACACGGCTCCTACGAGGGCGTCCGGGTCGAGGTCGAGGGCCCCTCCTGGCTCGTGCTCGGCGAGAGCTTCAACCTCGGCTGGACGGCCTCGTGCGACGGCGACGACCTCGGCGAGCCGCAGCCGATCGACGGCTTCGCGAACGGCTGGCGGGTGGAGCGGGGCTGCGAGCAGGTGGAGATCGCGTTCGGACCGAACCGGGCGGCCACCTGGTCCTACCTGCTCTCCGGGCTCGCGTGCATCGCGCTGCTCGTGCTGCTCGTGCTGCGGCGCCCGCCGCGGACCGCCGAAGACCGGCCCGCCGTGCTGCCCGCGCTGCCGGCCGTCCGCCCGCTTCCGCTCGGCCGGGCGGCCGCGATCGGCCTCGCGGCGGCTGCCGTCGGAGCGTTCCTCTTCGCCCTGCGCGCCGGCGTGGTGATCGGCCCGCTGGTGGCGCTGCTGCTCTGGCGCGGCGCCTCCGTCGCCCAGCTCAGCGCCGCCGCGGCGGCGCTCGTCGGGCTGGTGGTCCCGGCGCTCTACCTGGTCCTACTGCCCGACGACCTCGGCGGCTTCAACTCGGAGTACCCCGCCGACCTGATCTCCGCCCACTGGGTGGCGGTCGCCGCGTTCGTGCTGCTGGCGCTCGCGCTGGCCTGGGCGCTCAGTACGGCCAGGGGCCGGAGCGGTGGCCGAGCAGCCGCGCCAGCGGGCGCAGCCGAAGCACGATCGCGACCTTGACCGCCAGGTTGCGCATGAACCAGGGCAGCTCGAGCAGCTGCCGCCCGGCGCCCAGGGCGCGCTCGCCGAGGCCGGCGGCGGGCGCCGCCCGGTACTCGGCGAGGGAGCCGGTGCGGCCCAGGTACCGGAAGCGCTCGCCGGTCAGCAGCACGCGGGCGATGGCGAGAGTCACGCCGACGGACGAGAACGAGTCGTGGATCAGGAGGGTGCCGCCCGGGCGGACACGGGCGCCCCAGCGCTCGATGTCCTCGCGGGCGGGGCGGTAGCGATGGGCGCCGTCCACGTAGAGCAGGTCGACCGGGCCCTCCACGGCGTCGAGCGCTTCCTGCGAGGGCCTGCGCACGTGCCTGACGCGCTCGCGGACGCCGGCGTGCGCGAGGTTGCCCATGAACGCCTCGTGGTCGGCCTGCCCCTCGCCGGCGCTGCCGTGGATCTGCTGCGGCCCACGGTCGTTGCCGGCGTGCGGGTCGATGGCCACCACGGCGACGCCGTCGTCGGCGGCCCGCGCCAGCACGATCGCCGAGCGCCCACGGTAGGAGCCGATCTCCACCACCGTGGCCGGGGCCTCGAGCGCCGCGGCACGCTCCCAGAGCACGCGCGCCTGGGCGTCGGTCATCCAGCCCTCGACGCCGGCGACCGCCGCCAGAGCCCCGGCGAAGCCGCCACGGGCGCCCATATCCTGCCCGGCGTGCGGGTCCGGATCGGTCACGTCCCTTGCTGAGGAAGGCTGCTGCATGGCTGCGGGCGCGGCCCGTCCTGGCCGCCGCTGCACTCTACGCGGTGCTCGCGGCGCTTCTGTTCTCGCCCGCGTTCGTGCCCGGGCGCACGCTCTCCGCGTCCGACTACCTCTGGACCGCCGCTCCCTGGCGCGCGCTCAAGCCCGACGGCGTGCGCGGCTACGGCTCGAACCCGGAGATGGCCGACCAGTCGGCCGCCTTCCTGCCGTTCCTCCAGTACACGCGCGAGCGGCTGCCCGACATCCCGCTCTGGAACCCGCACATCATGGGCGGCAGGCCGTTCCTGGCCAACGCGCAGTCGGCGATCTTCTCGCCCTTCAGCCTGCCCGCCTACGTGCTGCCGTTCTGGCGCTCGCTGGCCGTGATCGCGCTGCTCAAGGTGTTCGTCGCGGCGTTCGGCATGTTCCTGCTGGCGCGGGCGCTCTCGATGCGCTGGCCGGGCGCCTTCCTCGCCGGTCTCGTCTTCGGCTTCGGCCTCTTCTTCCTCGCGTGGATCCCCTGGCCGCTGTCGAGCGTGTGGGCCTGGCTGCCCTGGCTGCTCCTGCTCACCGACCGGCTCGTGCGAAGGCCGGACGCGCTCGCGATCTGCGGGCTGGCGGCGATCACGGCGCTCCAGTTCTTCGGCGGGCATCCCGAGTCGAGCTTCCACTCGCTGTTCGGGGCGCTGGCCTTCTACGTGCTGCGCAGCGTGCAGCTGCGGCGCTCGGGTGAGGCGGCGCCGGTGTCGCTGCCGCGCTCGATCGCGGCCTTCGCCGGGGCGATCCTGCTCGGCACGGCGCTGGCGGCGGTCACGCTGGTGCCGTTCGTCGAGCTGCTCGCGAACTCGTCCGACGTGGCCGAGCGCGGCGCCACCGGCGCGACCAAGGTGGCGCTCAAGTTCTCGATCACGATCCTGCTGAACGACTACTTCGGCCGTCCGACCGCGCAGCCGCTCGAGGGCTTCGTGCTCGAGCGGGCGTTCTACGTCGGGGCGCTGACGCTGACGCTGGCGGCCGCGGCGCTGCTGCTGCGGCCGCGCGGCGAGCGGATCGCCGTCGCGGCCTTCGGCCTCTTCTCGCTCGCGATGGTGTTCGGGCTCGAGCCGCTGTTCTCGCTGGTGCGCGAGCTGCCCGGCTTCGGCGTCGTGCACAACACGCGCTTCACGATCCTCTACCTGCTCTGCATGGCGCTGCTGGCGGGCTGGGGCCTCGACGAGCTGAGCGCCCGCGAGCGGCCCGCCGGGCCGCGCTCGCGCTGGCTCATCGCCTTCGCGCGCCCTGCTCGTCCTGCTGCCCGTCGCCTGGATCGTCGATCCGCGGGCGCACCGAGTGGGGCTACCTGATCGACGAGGGGCTCGACGTTGCCTGGGGCTTCGCGACGCCGGAGTTCTCGCTGCGCACGCGCTCGATCGTGATCGCGGGGGCGCTGCTCGTGTGGCTGCCGTTCGCCCTCGCCGCGCTCGGGCTGGTCGCGCTTCGCACGAGCGGCAGGCTGGCCGCCGGCGCCTTCGCGGCGCTGGCGGTGCTGCTGATCTGCGCCGACCTGTTCCGCGCCGGGATGGGTCACAACCCGGCGATCCCGATCGACCACGCCCGCCAGCCGGTCACCCCGGCGCTCGAGCGGATCCAGGCGGGCTCGCCGGCGCGCTTCGCCGGCACCATCCCGACGGAGGCGATCTTCCCGCTCGTGCCCGACACCGCGATGCGCTACGGCATCTACGACGCGCGCGGCTACGACTATCCGATCGAGAAGCGCTTCGACAGTCTCTGGCAGCGCACCGTCGAGCCGGTCACGCCGTTCGCCGTCCACACGATTCGCGACCCCGATCACCGACAGCTCGCTGCGCACGCTCAGCCTGCTCGGGGTCGAGCAGGTGATGCAGCAGACCCAGGACGAGCCGCTCGAGCGGCCGGACGTCGAGCTCGTCCTACGACGGGGAGGACGCGCGCATCTACCGCAACCCGCGGGCGCTGCCGCGGGCCTGGCTGGTGGGCGAGCAGCGGCTGGTCGCGAGTGAGGAGGAGGCGCTCGAGGCGGTGTCCGAGCGCGGTTTCGACCCGCGCCGCGAGGCGATCGTCGAGCGCGAGCTGCCCGGCCTCACCGGCAGCGGCCAGGCCCGAATCGCGGAGTACGAGCCAGAGCGCGTGGTAATCGAGACCGAGGCCGACGCCCCTTCGCTGCTCGTGCTGAGCGACGTGCACTACCCGGGCTGGAAGGCAAGCGTCGACGGCCGTGACGTCGACGTCGAGCGCGTCGACTACCTGCTGCGCGGCATCCCCGTGCCCGAGGGGGCGAGCACGGTCGAACTGCGCTACGAGCCGCTCTCCTTCCGGATCGGCTGGATCGTGAGCCTGCTCGCGCTCGCGGGGATCGCGGTCGCGCTCGTCCTCCACCGGCGCCGGCGGCGGGCGGCGTGAGGCGCCTCGCGCACGCCGCCGCCGCTCGGCCGGTGCTGAGCGCGGCGCTCGTCTACGCCGTGCTGGCGCTGATCTTCGTGGGCCCGGGCCTGCTGCCCGGTCGCGTGCTCTCGAGCTCCGACTCCTACTGGTTCCAGGTCCCATGGGCGTACGACATCCCAGCCGGGCTCGAGCGACCCGCCAACCCGGAGATCGACGATGCCCCGAGCGTGCTCCACACCTTCGTCCAGCACGCGAAGGCGGAGCTGCCCGACGTCGCGCTCTGGAACCCGCACATCATGGCCGGGCGGCCGTTCCTGGCGAACATGCAGTCGCAGATCCTCTCGCCGTTCAGCTTGCCGGCCTACGCGCTGCCGTTCTACGAGTCGCTGGCGATCACGGCGGCGCTCAAGCTGTTCCTCGGCTGCCTCGGAGCCTTCCTGCTCGCGCGGGCGCTCGGCATGCGCTACGCCGGCTCGCTGCTGGCCGGCACGGTATTCGGGTTCGACCTCTGGCTCGTGACCTGGCTCGTGTACCCGCACGCGAGCGTCTGGGCGCTGATCCCGTGGCTCCTGTGGCTGGCCGACCGGCTGCTCTCGCGGCCCGACGGCCTCTCGTTCGCGCTGCTCGCGGGGGCCGTCGGGGTGCAGTTCCTCGCCGGCCACCCCGAGTCGAGCTTCCACGCGCTGCTCGTGACGGTCGCGTTCGTGGCGCTGCGAGCCTTCCAGCTGCGGCGCGACGGCCGGCTGCCGGCGCTCGCGCGCCCGCTGCTCCTCTTCGCCGGGTCGCTCGTTGCGGGCGCCGCGCTCGCGGCGGTGGTGCTGCTGCCGTTCCTCGAGCTCGTGCTGCGCTCCGCCGACCTCGAGCAGCGCGCCGGCAGCGCCGTGGACGCCAAGACCGCGCCGCGCTTCCTGCTCGGCTTCTTCCTCTACGACTACTGGGGCCGCTCGACGGGCACGCCGCTCGAGCTGTTCCTGCTCGCGCGCGCCTTCTACGTCGGAGCGCTGCCGCTGATGCTGGGCGCCGCCGCGCTGATCCTGCGGCCGCGGCTCGAACGGGTGGCGGTGGCGGGCTTCGCCGCGCTCTGCATGGCGGTCGTGGTGGGCGTGCCGCCGATCTTCCAGATCGTGACGGCGCTGCCCGTGTTCTCGAGCGGCCACAACACCCGGCTCGCGCTGCTCGTCCTGCTCTGCATCGCGCTGCTGGCCGGCTGGGGCCTCGACGAGCTGATCGAGCGCCGCGATCCGTGGGAGCGGCGGCGGCGTCTCGTGGCCTGGAGCTCGGTCGCGATCTTCGCGCTGCCGCTCGTGTGGGTGGCGCTCGCGCGCACGGTGTCGTTCGGGGACCTCGGCGAGGCGCTCGAGGTGGCCTGGCTCCTCGGTACGCCGCCCGGCAACCTCGACGCCGGCGCGGCCGACGTGATCCGGCTCGCCTCGGCGCTCGTCTGGGTGCTGTTCGGAGCGGCCGCGCTCGCGCTCGTGCTGCTGCGTGAGCGCGGCAGGCTGCCCGCCGCCGCGTTCGCGTCGCTCGCCGTGCTGCTCACCGTGGTGGACCTGTTCCGCGCCGGCATGGGCTACACGCCCGCGATCGACGAGCGCTTCGCGGAGCAGCCCGCCACCGGCGCGGTGCGCTACCTCCAGCGCAGGCTGCCGTCGCGCTACGTGGCGCTGGGGGTGATCCCGCAGAACGCGCTCTCAATGCGCTTCGGCCTCTACGAGGCGCGCGGCTACGACCTCCCGGTCGACAAGCGCTTCGACACGCTGTGGCGCCGCTACGTGAATCCCCAGTTCGCCTCGCAGGTGGACGAGAACCCGCTGGCGATCCCGCTCTCGTTCCAGGAGGTGACGCCCGAGCGGCTGCGCGTGCTGGGCCTGCTCGGAGTGACGGACGTGCTGCAGTCGCGCGACGCGCCCGCGCTCGGCGGACTGCCCGGCGTCCGGCTCGCCTACAGCGGCCCGGACGCGCGCGTGTACGCCTACGACCGGGCTCTGCCGCGGGCGTTCGTGGTCGGGGCCCAGACCGTGGTTCCCTCCGAGGAGGCGGCGCTCGAGGCGATCGTCGACCCGAGCTTCGACGGCCGCCGGACGGCGATCGTCGAGGAGCGCATCGACGGCCTGCCGGAGGGCGAGCGCCCGCCGGCCGGCGAGGCCGAGCTCTCCCGCCTCGAGCCGGAGCGGGTCGAGGTCGCCGTGAGCGCCCGGCGCCCGGGCCTGCTCGTGCTGAGCGACCTCGAGTACCCGGGCTGGAAGGCCGAGGTCGACGGCGAAGAGGCAGACATCGAGCGCGTCGACTACCTGATGCGCGGCGTGCGCGTGCCGGCCGGCGAGTCGACGGTCACGTTCAGCTACCGCCCGCTCAGCTTCACGGTCGGCTGGGTGGTCTCGCTCCTGGCGCTGGCGGGAGTGGTCACCACGGGCGCGCTCGGCTGGCGCGGGCGCCGGCGACGGTAGGTCGCTGCTGTTGTCCCGGCTGGCCCGGGGCTGGGTGGGGTCAGCGTCCGGGCGCTCCGGTCGGAAGCGCGCAGCCGTCCTGAGTTTGGTGTCCCCTGGCCACCAAAGTCCGGACGCTATGCCGGGAGGGCCCGGCCCCCTCACCCAGCCCAGATCGGGTCGAACGCCGAGACGCCCATCGAAGGCGACGCAGCCCGCTACGCCGTCAGGAAGCTCCGCTTGCCCGGTTGCGCGCTCGCCTGCCGGAACGACATCGCGAGCACCCCGGACGCGCAGGCCAGCTGCAGCACGGACAGCGCAAGGGCGATCTCCGTGAGGTTGGCCCCGATCCCGAGCAGCAGCAGCACCTCCACGAGCGCGGCGGGCCCGAGCACCCAGAGGAAGCTCGCCCGCCCGAGGGCCAGCAGGTACTGGACCGACAGGTAGGCGCAGGCGAGCAGCGCCATCGCCAGGCCGAGCCAGGGCAGCGCGCCGGCGGCCTCGGTCAGGTCGTCGCCGAATACCGCGCCGAGCAGCGGCTCGGCGGCCAGCGCGTAGATCAGCACCATCGGGATCGCCGCGGCGGCGATCAGCGCGAGCGTGCGCACGAGCACCGGCCGCGCGTCGCCGCCCAGCTTGGCCCGGCGGGCGGCCTCCGGCAGCAGGTAGAGGCCGAGGCCGACCGCCACCCAGATGATCGCCTTGGCCGCCACGGCCGCCACGGCGTAGGAGCCCGCGGCGTCCTCGGTCGCCTCGTGCTTGACCACGATCACGTGGACCTCCTGGAGCGCGAACAGCAGCGTCAGCCCGAGCACGGGCACCCAGGCATCGCCGAGCAGGTCGCGCAGCCGCGGCTCGTCGCCGTCGGGATCGCGGGCGGGCAGCCGCCGCGTCAGGGAGGGAGCGAGCGCAAGCGCCATGGCACCGATCGAGAGCGCGCTGCCGAGGAAGGCGCCGGTCACGTCGAGTCCGGCGGCCACGAGGGCGAGGCCGAACAGCAGCCGCATGCTGGATTCGCCGATGATCGAGAAGCCCACCAGCTTGTAGCGCTCGAAGCCCTGGAGGGCGCCGCGCTCGACCGAGAGCACCATCCACAGCATCGCCGTGAGCGGCACCCCGGCCGCGGCCCACACCTCGTCGACGTTGATCACCGCGCCGAGCACGTGCCGCAGCGGGATCGCCGCGAGCGCGACCACCACCGTGGCGGCCAGAAGCCGCGTGAGCCATCGCTTGACGCCGGCGCCCGCGCGGCGGTCCCCCGACGCGACCGCGCGCGACACCTCCCGCGCCGCGGCGATCTGCAGCGCCGAGCCGGGGACCATCAGGATGATGAACGCCGACACGAGGGCGGCCAGCGAGCCGTAGCCGCCGGCGCCGAGCACGCGGGCGAAGACGATCGTGAAGGCGAGCGCGATCACGTTGCTCGTGATCACGGCGGCCGCCAGTCCGGCCGCGCGGCCGGTGTCGGAGTGCCGCAGCCCCTCGAGCAGGCCGGGCCGCTCACCGGCGGCCTCGATCTCCGACTCGAGCACCGCCAGGTTGTCGCGCGCCGTCCGGTCCCAGGTGAACTCCTGAGCGCGCTCCAGTGCGCGCGCGCCCAGGCGGTCGCGCAGCCGGCGGTCGCGCACGAGCAGCCGCGTCTTCTCCGCCAGCTCCTCCGGCTCGAGGGCGAGCAGTCCCGTCTCCTCGTCGACGATCGACTCGGGCAGCCCGCCCACCGCCAGCGCAGCGCTCGGCGTGCCGCAGGCGGCCGCCTCCATCACCGTGAGGCACCACCCTTCGGCCGACGACGCGGTGAGGTTGACCCACGAGCTGCGCAGGAGCTCGAGCTTCTTCTCCTCGCTCACATGGCCGTGCAGGCGCACCCGGTCGCCCAGCCCGCGCGCGTCGATCTCGGCCTCGATCGCCTTTCGATGGTCGCCGTCGCCGGCCATCTCGAGCCGGGCCTCGGGTACGTGCTCGAGCACGTCCAGCAGCACCTCGATGCGCTTGTAGCGCTTGAAGCGCCCCAGGTAGAGCAGGGTGGGCTCGGGCGCCCGCTCGCCGCCGGGCGAGTATGCGGCGAGGTCCACGCCGATGTAGTTCATCTCGATCGAGTCGCGCGGGATGCCGAGCGCCTCGAGGTCGAGCGCCGCGGCCTGCGAGATGGTGAGGAAGCGCGAGCCGCGGTAGAGGTGGCGAAGCGGGACCGTCTCGAGCAGGAACGCGGCGAGCGCACCCTTTCGGCCCCACTCTCGTACGTAGTGGTCACGGTGCACGTGGTGCACGAGCGTGACCCGCGGAGTGCGCAACCAGATCGGGGTCAGGAAGCTGATCCCGTTCACCACCTCGAGCACCACGTCGGCATCCGGCACGAGGCCGCGCCACTGCTTCCAGATCGCGCGCGGGAAGACCGTCGAGCGCCCGCCGACCCGGTGGATCTCGAGCGCGCCGTGGCGCTCGTGGGGCACGCAGCCCTCGTATCCGCATGCGATCACCGACACCCGGTGACCCCAGGCGAGCCAGCGCTCGACCTGCCCGTACAGGTTCGTGCCGGTGCCGCCCCCCTGCGGGTGCGTCCAGTCGCGATCGGTGAGCACGAGAACGTGCACGGGCGGTGAGGGTAGAGCCGGGATCACGCGAATACCATCGGCACGTGGACGAGTGGCGCCGCTCCGCCCCGGTGTACGTGGACACATTCGACGGCTTCCGGGCCTATGCGATCCTGACGATCGTCGTCCTGCACGTCGCCTTCTTCGCGCAGTACGTGCCCTCGGCGGACGTTCCGAAGGCGCTGCTCGTGTCCACCTTCCTCGCGCTCGACGTGCTCTTCTTCGTCAGCGGCTTCGTGCTCTTCCTGCCGGTGGTGCTCCAGGGCGGCATGGGCAATCTGCGCTCGTACGCCATCCGGCGCATCGCGCGGCTCGCCCCGGCGTTCTACGTGAGTCTGGCCGTGCTGGCGATCGCCGCGCCGCTGCTGCGCCCCGACCTGCACCCGCCCTTCCCGCCAGTCGACGCCGGCACGGTGCTCTCGCACGTCTTCTTCGTGCACATGGAGGCGTCGGTCGCCTACTCGGCCTTCGTGCCGGGCTTCGGCCTGAACGGTCCGGTGTGGACGCTCGCGATCGACGTGGTCTTCTACGCGCTGCTCCCGCTTGTGGCGGGCTTCTGGCTGCGGCGCCCGTTCCTCGGCTTCGGCATCGCCGCCGCCCTCGCTGCCGGCTGGACGCTGGCGCTCGACCCCGGGGACCAGTTCTTCAAGCACGCGCTGGACCCCTCCGACCGCTACCTGATCTGGCACCAGGCGCCGCTCTTCCTGGCCGACTGCGCCGCGGGCATGACGGCCGCCTGGTGCTTCGTCAAGCTGCGCGCCCGCGGCACCCGGGTGCGGCCGGTGGTGGCCGTCGCGCTGGCCTCGGGCGCCCTGCTCGTGCTGCTCTGGTACGTGGCGGGAGCCTCGCTCACCGACTCGCGCAACCCGCTCGTGGTGGCCGGCACCCGCTTCACCGAGGACGCCTGGCTGCGCGTGCTCGTGCCGGCGGTGCTCGGCGTGTTCGCGGTGAGCGTGTCGCTCGGCCCGGGCTGGCTGCGCTACCCGCTCGCCAACCCGCTCTCGCGCAAGCTCGCCGACATCAGCTACTCGATCTACCTCTACCACGTGATGGTTCTGCACTTCTGCCTGTTCACGCTCGGCTTCGACCGCGAGGGCACCCGGGCGGACTTCCTCACGCTCCTCGCCGCCGCGCTGGCGATCACGCTGGTGATCGCCTGGGTCTCGTACGTGCTGGTCGAGCGGCCCGGGCGCAGGCTCGGCCGACGCCTGGCGCGGCGCTACGAGCGCGCGGGCGAGCAGGAGCGGGCCGCCCCCCAGCCGACCGTCGTGGTGAGATAGGGGCGGATGCACCCCAAGCTGTCAGTGGTCGTCCCGGTGTTCAACGAGGAGGAGGTCCTCGCCGAGCTGCACGGCCGCCTGCGCGCGGCGCTCGCCGGGATCTCGCACGAGGTCGTGTACGTGGACGACGGCTCGGCCGACCGCTCGGTCGAGATCGTGGAGGAGTGGACGCGCGCGGAGGAGGGCGTGACGCTCGTGCAGCTGTCGCGCAACTTCGGGATGGAGATCGCGATGTCGGCGGGCATCGACCAGTCGCGCGGCGACTGGGTCGTGCTGATCCACGCGGACCTCCAGGACCCCCCGGAGCTGATCCCGCAGATGCTCGACGAGGCACTGCGCCAGCAGGCCGACGTGGTGTACGCGCGGCGCATCGGGCGCGACGAGAGCGCGGTCAAGCGCAGCCTCGCCACCACCTTCTACCGGATGATGGAGCGCCTCGCGCGGGTGCCCTACCAGGGCCAGGCGGGGGATTTCCGGCTGATGTCGCGGCGCGTGGTCGAGGCGGTCCAGCGCATGCCGGAGCGGCGCCGCTTCCTGCGCGGCATGGTCGCCTGGGTCGGCTTCAAGCAGGTGCCGATCGAGTACCGGCGAGCGGGCCGCTCGCACGGCCGCGGCGCCTCCTACCCGCAGCTCTTCCGGCTGGCGATCGAGGCGCTCACGGCGTACTCGGACGTGCCGCTCTCGCTGGCCACGATCGCCGGCACCTTCACGGCCATCGTGAGCGCGCTCGGCGGCGTGGTGGTCGCGCTGCTCACGCTGTTCGGCGTTGTCGACGTCTCCACCCAGTCGTTCGTGCTGCTGGCGCTGCTGTTCCTGGGCGGCATCCAGCTCATCACCGTCGGCATCATCGGCCGCTACCTCGCGCGCGTGCACGAGGAGTCGCTCAAGCGGCCGCTCTACCTGCTCTCGCGCGTGGTGCCGGCGCGCACGGCGTCCGGCCGCGAGGTGGCCGCGCCGACCGAGCCCGCCGAACGCCGTTGATGAACGCGGACCGTGCGCAGCCGGCCGAGCCGGCTGCTTCGGCAAGGCCCGCACTTGTACGAGGCTCGGACGGGCGCCGGCGCTGCTCCTGGGGCGCCTCGACTCCCGACTACGAGCGCTACCACGACGAGGAGTGGGGGCGCCCGGTCACCGACGATCGCGGGCTCTACGAGAAGATGGTTCTCGAGGGCTTCCAGTCGGGCCTCTCGTGGCTCACGATCCTGCGCAAGCGCGAGAGCTTCCGCGCGGCGTTCGCGGGCTTCGAGATCGATGCGGTGGCGCGCTTCGGCGAGCGCGACGTCGAGCGCCTGGTCGCGGATGCCGGCATCGTCCGCCACCGCGGCAAGATCGAGGCCGCGATCGCCAACGCGCGGGCCGCCGCCGCGCTCGAGGTCACGCTCGCGGAGCTCGTATGGTCGTTCGCTCCGCCGCTCACGCGGCGCGCCCCGCGGGCCCACGAGGACGTGCCGGCGGTCACCCCGGAGTCGACCGCTCTCGCAAAGGAGCTCAAGCGCCGCGGCTTCCGCTTCGTCGGGCCCACCACCGCGTACGCCCTCATGCAGGCCTGCGGACTCGTGAACGACCACATCGTCGGCTGCTGGGTGAGGGGCGAGGTCACGCGCGCGCTGCGGGCGCGTGAGTATCCTCCTCGCGGGGATGGATGAACGCGTTCTCACCGAACGCCTGATCACCTACGACACGTCCACCCTTGAGGGAATGCAGAGCGCCGGGGCCTTCGTCAAGGGCTGGCTCGAGGCGCGGGACGTGGAGGTGAGGGGCACGACGCACAACGGCCGGCCATTGCTGGCCGCCACGGTCGGCCCCCAGACCGGCCCCACGATCGTGCTCCACGGCCACCTCGACGTGGTACCGGGGCGCGCCGAGCAGTTCGTCCCCCGCGTCGAGGGCGACCGGCTCTTCGGCCGCGGCGCCTACGACATGAAGGCCGGCCTGGCCGGGATGATGTGCGCGCTGCGCGACCTGGCGCTGCAGGACCGCGTGCGGGTGCACTTCGTCTGCGTCTCCGACGAGGAGTCGGAGGAGTCCGTGCAGCGCGGCTCCGACCACCTGGTCGAGCAGGGCTATACGGGCGACTTCGCGATCACCGGCGAGCCCACCGACCTGCTGATCGGAATCCAGGCCAAGGGCGTGCTCGCGATGCGCCTGGAGGTCGGGGGCACCGCCGCGCACGGCTCGACGCCGTGGGTGGGCGACAACGCGGTGCTCAAGGCCTACGACGTCTTCCGCCAGATCGAGAGCATGGCGTTCACGCGCGAGTCGTCCGAGCTGTTCGACCGCCCGTCGATCAACCTCGGCCGGATCTGGGGCGGCGACGCCCTGAACAAGGTGCCGGACCTGTGCACGATCGACGTCGACGTGCGCTACCTGCCCGGCCAGGAGCCCGAGGAGATCCAGGCGGCGATCGAGGCCCTGCCCGATACCCGGGTGGTGAAGACCTTTCACCGCCGGCCGGCGATCGTGGAGCGGGACAACCCGTTCGTCCAGGCGCTCGGCGAGGCGATCGCGCAGGTGACGGCGCCGAAGGGCGAGCGGCTCTCGGTGGGCCGCGACGGCGCCTCGGACGTGATCTCCTTCCTCGACGCCGGCGTGCCCGCCGTGGAGTTCGGCCCGGTCGGGGGCGGCCATCACGGCCCCGAGGAGTGGGTTTCGGTCCGGTCGCTGGGGCAGTATCGGGAGGCGCTCGTGGAGTTCGTCACACTTCTCCCGGCTCGCCTCCCCGCCGACGGCGAGGATGACCGCCGGCTCCGAATCGCCTAAGCACCCGTGTTCGACGACATACCCCGCCCCGGACTCTGGAAGCGCCTGCTGCTCGGCGGCCTGCTCGTGATCTTCGCGAGCGCCGGCGCCACGGCGGTCGCCGGCTTCAACGAGATCGACAAGGTCGTGGAGGCGCTCGAGCTCGGACCCGAGCTCAAGCTCGGCAAGCGCGACCTGGCCGAGACCGACCCCGGCGACCCCCAGACGCTGATGATCCTCGGCTCGGACCGGCGCCCGCGGCAGAACGTGGAGGGCGCGGCCGGCGCGCGCTCGGACACGATCATGCTGGTCCGCCTCGACCCGGACAAGGAGGCGATCGCGGTGATGTCGCTGCCGCGCGACCTCAAGGTCGAGATCCCCGGTTACGGGACCGACAAGATCAACGCCGCCTACCAGGCCGGCGGGCCCGAGCTCACGCTGCGGACGGTCAAGCAGCTCACCGGCCTTCCGATCAACCACGTGATCAACGTGAGCTTCCGGGGCTTCTGGCGTGCCGTGAACGCGATCGGCTGCGTGTACACGGACATCGACCACGACTACTACAACGACAGCGCCGAGTTCACCTTCATCGACATCGACGCGGGCTACCAGCGCCTGTGCGCGCGCCAGGCGCTCCAGTACGTGCGCTTCCGCCACACCGACACGGACCTCGTGCGCTCGGCTCGCCAGCAGGACTTCCTGCGTCAGGCGAAGCAGCAGATCACCACCTCGCAGCTCTTCGAGGAGCGCGACCGGCTGCTGCGGATCTTCGGGCGCAACACCTCGACGGACTCCGAGCTGCGCTCGTCGGCCGAGGTGCTGCGGCTGCTGAAGCTCGCGGTGGGCACCGCCGGCCTGCCGGTCCAGGAGATCCACTTCGAGGGTCAGATCGGCCCGAGCTACGTGGAGGCCACGAACGAGCAGGTCAAGCAGCTCGTGCAGCAGTTCCTGAACGTCGAGGACACGCCCGGCCCGCGCGGCGGCGAGGAGCAGAAGCCCGAGCGGCAGAAGCGCCGCAAGAAGAAGCGCCGCCAGCGCTCCGACCCGGCCGCGCTCGGGCTCTACGACGCGAGCGCCCTCGGGGAGGATCAGGGGCTGCAGGCCGTCCAGGCCGGCGCCGGGGGCTCGCTGCCGGTGCTCTATCCGACGCTCCTGCTCAACTCGTCCGAGTTCGCCGACGCCCCGCGCGTCTACAAGCTGATGGCCCCGGGCGGCAAGCGCTACGGCGCCTACCGCATGGTCGTACGGCGCACGAACGCGAACGGCGAGTACTACGGCGTTCAGGGCACCACCTGGCAGGACGCGCCGATCCTCGGCGGCCCCTACGAGACGAAGCAGCTCGGCGGGCGCGAGTACCAGCTGCACTACGCCGGGGACCGGGTGCGCCTCGTGGCCTGGCACACGCCCAAGGCCGCCTACTGGATCTCGAACACGCTGCTCCAGACGCTCACCGAGAAGCAGATGCTCGCGATCGCGCGCTCCGCCCGGCGCTGCTGTTAGGTAGATAGCCTCCGCCCGCTCAATGTCCGAGAAGGAACCGATAGGCGTCATCGGCGTCGGCTGGGTCGGTCTGGTCACGGCCGCCTGCTTCGCCGAGCTCGGGCACGAGGTCTGGGCGCGCGACATCCTCCCCGACAAGGTCGAGTCGCTCCGCCGCGGCGAGATCCCCATCCACGAGCCCGGCCTGCCGGAGCTCGTGACGAGGAACGCCGATCGGCTCCATTTCACCACCGACATGGCGGAGACGCTCGAGCAGGCGCGGCTGCTGTTCGTCTGCGTCGACACCCCGCCGACCTACTCGGGCGACGCCGACCTCTCGCGCGTCGAGGCGGTGCTCGCCGAGCTCGGCGACTCGACCGACCACGCGCTCGTGATGAAGAGCACCGTGCCGGTCGGCACCGGCCGCTCGATCCAGCGCCGCCGCGGGGGCACCCGCTACGTCTCGAACCCGGAGTTTCTGAAGGAGGGCAGCGCGGTCGAGGACTTCATGAAGCCCGACCGCGTGGTGATCGGCGCGGACGCCGAGTCGGCCGAGTTCGCCGACCGCGTGCAGGCGCTCTTTGACCCGCTCGGCGCCCCGATCGTGCGCACCGACGTGGCGAGCGCGGAGATGATCAAGCTCGCCTCGAACGCGTTCCTCGCGACCAAGATCTCGTTCATCAACGAGATCGCCAACGTCTCGGAGGAGCTCGGGGCCGACGTGACCGAGGTGGCGCGCGGGATGGGCCTCGACGACCGCATCGGCCCGAAGTTCCTGCAGGCTGGTGTGGGCTTCGGCGGGTCCTGCTTCCCAAAGGACACCCAAGCCCTCAAGCAGCTCGCCGGCAACAGCGGCTACCACTTCCAGCTGCTCACCTCGGTGATCGAGGTCAACGAGCTGCAGAAGCGGCGGACGATCGGGAAGCTCCAGAAGCACCTCGGCTCGCTGGTCGGCAAGGAGGTGGCCCTGCTGGGAGTGGCGTTCAAGCCGAACACCGACGACATCCGTGAGGCCACCAGCCTCGTGCTCTCCGGGCGCCTTGCCGGGGAGGGAGCGAGCGTGCGCGTGTACGACCCCGTCGCGGCCACCAAGGCCGACGGCATGCTGGCCGGGGCGACGGTGGCGGAGTCGGCCCTCGCGGCCCTGGACGGTGCCGATGCCGCGGTGCTCGTGACGGAGTGGCCGGAGTTCCGTGAGCTCGACTGGGCGGGAGAGGTCAAGCGGCGGATGCGGGTGCCGCTCGTCATCGACGGCCGCAACTTCCTCGACCGCGAGGCGCTCGTCGAGGCCGGCTTCACCTACGAGGGGATCGGGCGCTGATGCAGGCGCTCGTCCTCGCCGGCGGCGAGGGCACCCGGCTTCGCCCGCTCACCTACACGACGCCCAAGCCGGTGATGCCGCTGGCGGGGCGGCCCTTCCTCTCGTTCATGCTCGACTGGGTGCATTCCCATGGGGTCGACGAGGTGATTCTCTCGTGCGGCTTCATGTCGAATGACGTGAAGCAGGTGCTCGGCGACATCTATGACGGCATGCGCCTGCGCTACGTGGTCGAGGAGGAGCCGCTCGGCACGGCGGGGCCCGTGCGCCTGGCGCTCGACGCCGACCTGCTCGACGAGCGCCTGCTCGTGCTGAACGGCGACGTGCTCACCGACATGGACCTCACCGCCGAGCTGGCGGCGCACGAGCGCAGCGGCGCGCGCGTGACGCTGGCGCTCTACCCGGTGGAGGACACGGCGAGCTATGGCGTGGTGCCCACCCGGCCCGACGGCAGCGTGGAGGCGTTCCTCGAGAAGAGCGACGGCCCGGCGACCACCAATCGCATCAACGCCGGGGCCTACGTGGTGGAGCGCGAGGTGATCGAGACCGCCGTGCCCGCGGGCCGAGCCGTGTCGTTCGAGCGCGAGGTGTTCCCGGCGCTCGTGGGGGAGGGGCTCTACGGCTTCCCCGCAGCGGGCTACTGGATCGACATCGGGACCCCCGAGCGCTACCTCGAGGCGACCTGGGACCTGCTCGCGGGCCGCGTGGCCTCGACCCTGCCGCGACGCGACGAGACGGGCTCGCTCGTGCACGAGAACTGCGTGCTCGCCGGCGCCCACGTGGGGCCGCAGAGCGTGCTCGGGCGTCACTGCAGCGTGGGCACGGACGCGCGCGTGGAGCGCTCCGTACTGCACGACCGCGTGCACGTCGGGGCTGACGCCCGGGTGGTCGAGGCCGTGCTGGCCGAACGCGTGCGGGTGGGCGAGCGGGCGCGCATCGAGCCCGGCGCGATCGTTGGCGCGGGCGCGCTGATCGGGGAGGATGCGCACGTGAGCGCCGGAGTGCGTGTCGATCCGGACACCGTGGTCGAGGCACGGGAGACCGTCACATGAACCTCGACCGCGCACAGGTCGAGGCGATCGACCCGCACGGCATGCTCGGCGACGTGCTGTCCCAGCCGCTCCAGCTGGGCGACGCTCTCTGGCGCGCGCAGTCGGCCGGGATGCGCTCCGGGGACAGCCCGGCCGGTCTCGTCGTCTGCGGCATGGGAGGCTCGGCGATCGGCGGCGACCTCGCGGTCGCGGCGCTCGGGGACCGCGCCACCCGGCCGATCTCGGTGGTGCGGGGCTATGCGCTCGAGTCGTGGACCTCGCCCGAGTCGTTCGTGCTCTGCTCGAGCTACTCCGGCGAGACCGAGGAGACGCTCGCCTGCTTCGAGGCCGCCGGCGCCGCCGGCGCGCGCCGGGTGGTGCTCACCACCGGGGGCGCGCTTGCCGACGCCGCGCGGGCCGAGGACGTGCCGGTGATCGGCGTGCCGGCCGGGATGCAGCCGCGCGCGGCGGTGCTCTACGGCACGATCGGGGCGCTCGAGTGCGCGGCCGTCTGCGGCGCCGCGCCGGCGCTCCACGCCGAGATCGACATGTCCACAGCGCTGCTCGAGCAGCTGGTGGAGGAGTGGGGCCCGGACGCCGCGGACGACGTTCTGCCCAAGCGCATCGCCCGCGAGCTCCAGGGGCGGCTCCCGGTCGTTCACGGCGCCGGCGCGACCGTGGCGGTCGCGCGCCGCTGGCACACCCAGCTGAACGAGAACGCCAAGCAGGCCGCGAGCTGGAGTGAGCTGCCGGAGGCGAACCACAACGAGATCTGCGGCTGGAAGCGCGGGGCCGGCGTCGCCCCGCTTGCCGCGGTCTTCCTCGAGGATCCCGACCACCACCCGCGCGTGGGGCGGCGCATCGAGTTGATGGCCGAGGAGGTCCGGCGTGCCGGGGCGCCGGCGCTCGTGGTGCCCGGGCGCGGCGAGAGCCGGCTCGAGCGGGTGCTCTCGCAGGTGCTGCTGGGCGATCTCGTGAGCCTCTACCTCGCC
Organism: uncultured Thermoleophilaceae bacterium; assembly: GCA_963812415.1. Classification (GTDB taxonomy): domain Bacteria; phylum Actinomycetota; class Thermoleophilia; order Solirubrobacterales; family Thermoleophilaceae; genus JACVRW01. The sequence goes on from CAWEVH010000036.1 coordinate 133,546, forward strand.
GCCCTCGAGGGCGTCGACCCGATGTCGGTAGAGGCGATCGACAGGCTCAAGGAGGAGCTCAGAGGCAAACCTTGACACGATTGTGGTAAGGTTTGCCGCGCGATGGAGGGGCTCACCATCAACGAGGCCGCCGAGACGACCGGCTGGTCGCCTCGAATGCTGCGCTACATCGAGAGCGCCGGCCTGATCGAGCCGCCCCGGACGCCCAAGGGCTACCGCATCTTCGGGCCTGGTGAGCTGCAGCGCCTGCGCACGCTGCGCGAGCTGCTCACCAGGTTCGACTGTGCGCTCTCGGACGTCGCCTTCGCCAAGCGGCTCGGCTCCGACCCCGCTCTGCGCTCGGCCGTCGAGCGCTGGATGGAGGAGCAGGCCGTGAGGCCGGCGGAAGTGGACGCTTCGGGCTGGCTCTCCTGGGAGCAGGAGAAGCACGAGCGCCTCCTCGCCATCACACCGACGACCCCGAGAATCACGGAGCCAAGCCCCGCATGACAGTCACCGACGCCACCCCGACCACGACCCAGGACTTCAAGGTCGCCGACATCTCGCTGGCCGACTTCGGCCGCAAGGAGATCACGCTCGCCGAGCACGAGATGCCCGGCCTGATGGCGATGCGCGAGGAGTTCGGGCAGGTCCAGCCCCTGAAGGGCGCGCGCATCACCGGCTCGCTTCACATGACCGTGCAGACGGCCGTGCTGATCGAGACGCTCACCGCCCTCGGCGCCGAGGTCCGCTGGGCCTCGTGCAACATCTTCTCGACCCAGGATCACGCCGCCGCGGCGATCGCCAAGGCAGGCATCCCGGTCTTCGCCTGGAAGGGCGAGACGCTCGAGGAGTACTGGTGGTGCACCGAGCAGGCGCTCAGCTGGCCGGGCGAGGATGGCCCCAACATGATCCTCGACGACGGCGGCGACGCCACGCTGCTCGTGCACAAGGGCGTCGAGTTCGAGAAGGCGGGCGCCGTGCCCGATCCGGCCGGCGCCGACTCGGAGGAGTTCCGCGTCGTGCTCTCGCTGCTCCAGCGCACGCTCGGCGAGGACCCGCAGAAGTGGACGCGCATGGGCGAGGGGCTCAAGGGCGTGACCGAGGAGACGACCACGGGCGTGCACCGCCTGTACGAGATGCAGCACGCGGGCACGCTGCTGTTCCCGGCCATCAACGTGAACGACTCGGTCACGAAGTCGAAGTTCGACAACCTCTACGGCTGCCGCCACTCGCTGATCGACGGCATCAACCGCGGTACCGACGTGATGATCGCCGGCAAGGCCGCGCTGATCTGCGGCTACGGCGACGTCGGCAAGGGCTGCGCCCAGTCGCTGCGCGGCCAGGGCGCCCGGGTGCTGATCGCCGAGATCGACCCGATCTGCGCGCTCCAGGCGTCCATGGACGGCTTCCAGGTCGTGCGCCTCGACGACGTGGTGGGCGAGGTGGACATCTTCGTCACCGCCACCGGCAACCGGGACATCATCACCGCCGACCACATGGCGCGCATGAAGCACCAGGCGATCGTGGGCAACATCGGCCACTTCGACAACGAGATCGACATCGCCGGCCTCGAGCGCTACGAGGGCGTCGAGCGGGTGAACATCAAGCCGCAGGTGGACGAGTGGCGCTTCGCCGACGGCCACTCGATCATCGTGCTCTCGGAGGGCCGCCTGCTGAACCTCGGCAACGCCACCGGCCACCCGAGCTTCGTGATGTCGAACTCGTTCACGAACCAGACGATCGCCCAGGTCGAGCTGTTCACGAAGAACGACCAGTACGAGAAGAAGGTCTACGTGCTGCCGAAGCACCTCGACGAGAAGGTCGCCCGGCTGCACCTCGACTCGCTCGGCGCGCGCCTCACCGAGCTGACCCCCGAGCAGGCCGCCTACATCGGCGTGTCCGTCGAGGGGCCCTACAAGTCGGACCATTACCGCTACTAGCCCCCTCGAGCCCGACGTCGTCGACACCGCGCTCGCCCCGTCCGGGCGGGCGCGGGTCGAGTGGGCGGAGGGCCAGATGCCGGTGCTGCGCTCGATTCGCGAGCGCTTCGCCGACGCCACGCCGCTGGCCGGGCTGAAGGTCGCGGCCTGCCTGCACGTGACGGCCGAGACGGCCAACCTCGTGCGGGCGCTCGTCGCGGGCGGCGCCGAGGCCGCTCTCTGCTCGGCCAACCCCCTCACGACGCAGGACGAGGTGGCCGCCGCGCTCGTCGAGGACGACGTACCGGTGCTCGCGCGGCGCGGCGAGGACGCCGAGCGCTACGCGAGGCACGTGGGAGCGGTGGCCGAGTGGGGGCCGGACATCACGCTCGACGACGGCGCCGACCTCTTGATGCTCCTACACCGCTGGGAGCGGCCCCCGCGCGGCGGAGCCGAGGAGACCACCACGGGCCTCCTGCGGCTGCGGCGGCTCGAGGCCGAGGGGAAGCTCGGCTGCCCCGTGATCGCCGTGAACGAGTCGCGCACCGAGCGCACCTTCAACGACCGCTACGGCACCGGCCAATCGGCGCTCGACGGGATCCTGCGCGCCACCAACCTGCTGCTCGCCGGCCGCGACGCTCGTGCTGTTCGGGTACGGGGCGACCGGCCGGGGGATCGCCCAGCGCGCCCGCGGCGCCGGCGCGGCCGTGATCGTCTGCGAGGTCGACCCGCTGCGCGCGCTCGAGGCGCGCATGGACGGCTTCGAGGTCACCACGGCGCTTGCCGCCGCCGAGCGCGGGGACCTGTTCGTGACCGTCACCGGGTCGCGCGGCGTGGTGCGGCGCGAGCACTTCGAGCGCATGCGCGACGGCGCCGTGCTGGCCAACGCGGGCCACTTCGACGTGGAGATCGACCTCGACGGGCTGCGCGAGGTGGCCGCCGGCGGCGTCCGCGAGGTGCTGCCGCTCGTGGAGCAGTACGAGCTGGCCGACGGCCGCCGCCTCAACCTGCTGGCCAGCGGGCGCGTGGTCAACCTCGCCGCGGGCCAGGGCCACCCGCCGGCGGCGATGGACATGAGCTTCGCCAACCTCGCGCTCGCGGTCGAGCACCTCGCCCTGCACGGCCCCCAGCTCCAGAAGCGCGTGCTCGACGTGCCGCAGGCGATCGACGAGGAGATCGCGCGACTGAAGCTCGAGTCGCTCGGGGTGGAGATCGACGCGCTGAGCGCCGACCAGCGCGACTACCTCGAGTCCTGGGGCTCGTAGGGCACGGGTCGCGCGGTTCGCGCCGACGCCCGAGGTACATTCGGCGGCTGTGGAACATCGCTCACGCCTCGAGGCTGACGACGGGCGAGATGATCGCGGGAGTGGGCGCCGCGGCGCTGCTCCTCCTGATGTTCCTGCCCTGGTACGGCGTCGAGGTGAACGTGAGCGGGTTCTCGGCCAGCGAGAGCGGGAATGCCTGGGAGACGCTCGGAGTTCATCGACATCCTGCTGTTCCTGCTGGCGGTGATCACGCTGGGGGTCGTGGGCGCCCGGATGGTCGGCTCGATGCCGGATGACTTCCCCTGGCCGATGCTGCTGCTGGCCGCCGGAGGGCTCGCGGCTCTGCTCGTGCTCTTCCGCGTGATCGACATCCCCGCGCCGGACGTGCCCGAGAGCGCGGCCGACGCCGTCGACTTCGAGCGCAAGATCGGGCTCTTCCTCGCGCTCATCGCCACCGCGGCCATGGCCTACGGCGGCTGGCGCTCGAACAGCGAGCGCCCGGCCGGCCCGCCAGGCCCGGCCGCCCCGGCGTAAGGTCGCAACGCCTCAGCCCGGCCGCGGCTCGTCGAAGGAGGCGGAGATCGACCCCGGGCGGGGCGATGGCGAAATCGCCCCGCCCGGCGCGAGCCAGCGCCGGGCGAGCTCGTGCGCGCGTTCGGGCTCGCGGTGGAAGAGCCCCACGCGCACGGCGAATACGACCTCGAAGCGGCGCTCGCCGAGATCGAGCTCCTCGAGGCTCCCGACGATGAACTCCGCGGTGCCGGCATCCACGTGGGCGGCGTTGCGGCGGGCCGCCGCGGCGATCATCTTCGGCGAGCGGTCGATCGCGGTCAGGCGGCCGCCGTCGAGCCGCTCGCACACGAACGTCGCGGCCACGCCGTGGCCGCAACCGATCTCGAGCACGCGGTCGTCCGGCCGGATGCCGAGCCCGTCGACGACGGCGCGCAGCCGCTCGCTCATGCGCGCTTGATCGTGCGCACGCCCCGCTCCGGGGTCCAGACCTCGATCAGGAGCGCCGTGCGGCTCGGGTCGAGGCCGACTGTGGAGACCTCCCGCACGTCCAGGCGGAACAGGTGAGAGGGACCGGGCGGCGCCTTCTCGCCGCCGAACTCGTCAACGCGCTCCGGGTCGATGATCTCCTCCGCGATCCCCGCGAGCTTGGCGTCGCCCTCCCAGTCGGGCGGGTCCGCCGAGCCGCTGTGGAGCGCGAAGCGGGGGTCGCGCTGGAGGTCGTGGGCCTTCCTTGCCTGCCACATCGACCCGATCCACAGCTCGCCCTCGCGCAGCTCGGTCTCGGTGCCGGAGATGCGCGGCGAGCCGTCGCGGCGGACGGTGGCGAGCGTCTTGTGGGTGTGGGCGTCGAGCCGGGCGCGCACACGCGCGGCGAGCTCTGGGGCGGCTGCTTCGAAGTCTGACCAACTCGGCATGCACGGGACGGTGGCGCACTCCGGGCGAGGCGTCCAGCGGGATGTCGAATGCGATCAAGCGCCCGGCTCGGGAGGATGTGGTTCGTGCCGGACCGCCTCCGTGAGCTGATCGACCTCGTGCTCGACTCGGTCGACGAGCCGGCCGCGAGCGGCGACGCCCTCGCCCGGCGGGCGCACTTCTCGCGCGACCATCTCGACCGCCTGCTGGCCGCCGCGACCGGCGAGTCGCCCGTGGCGCTCCGGCGGCGCATCCTGCTCGAGCGCGCGGCCTGGCAGCTGCGCACGGGCGCCGCCACGCCGAGCCGAGGCCGCCGGGGCTGCGGGCTACGGCTCGCTGGCCGCCTTCTCGAGAGCGTTCGCGCGCGCGTATGGGGTCGCGCCGAGCGGCTTCGCGGACTCGGACCGGCCGCCCGAACTCGACGCGCCCAACGGCATCCACTTCCACCCGCCGGCCGGCCTCCTGATCCCCGGCGGAGCCGAGCCCGTGGCCCGCCGCGACCTCACCGAGCGGATGGTCTCCCATCACCTCGACCGCGTGCGCGAGCTGCTCGAGGTGGCCGCCGAGCTGCCGCGGGAGGAGCTCGAGCGCCCCCTGCGCCCGGGGTTCGTGGCCGTCTGGTTCGAGGGGGAGGAGGCCAGCGCGGCGCGCATGGCCGAGCGGCTCGTGTACACGCTCGAGGTGTGGGTGGCGGCCATCGCCGGCCGGCCGGCGCCGCCGCTGGGCGGCGGCGGGGACCTGCTTCGCCGCCACGAGCGCGCCGCGCGCGACTTCGCCCGCATCGCGCGCCGGATCCGCGACCGCGGCGCCTGGGACGACGCGTTCGTGGACGCCCTCTGCGAGCCGCCCCAGTCCTTCACCTACGGCGGCGTGCTCGCCCACGTGCTGAGCTACGGCGCGGTGCGCCGCGAGGCGCTTGCGAGCGTGCTGGCGGAGCTGGGCGCCGGCGTGCCCTCCTCGGGTGACCCGATCGATTGGGAGGCCGGCCGCTGAGCTCTACAGCAGAGAGTCGATCCGGCCGGTGAGCCCGGCGTCGTCCGGCTCGGTGCCGGCGCCGAAGCGCTCCACCAGCCGGCCGCGCCGGTCGAGCAGGTACTTGTTGAAGTTCCAGTCCGGCTCGCCGAGCGCCCTGAAGAGCGGGTGAGCGCCGGCGCCGGTCACGCGCTGCTTGGCGAACATCGGGAAGGACACGCCGAAGTTCGCCCTGCAGAACTCGCCGATCTGCTCGTTCGAGCGCGGCTCCTGACCGGCGAAGTCGTTGGCGGGAAAGCCCAGGATCACGAAGCCCTCGCGGCGGCGCGTGTCGTAGAGACGCTCGAGGCCGGCGAACTGCGGTGTGAAGCCGCACTCGCTGGCCGTGTTGACCACGAGCACGACCTTGCCGCGGTAGCGGGACAGGTCGTCCGGCTCGCCGTTCAGACGCGGGGCGGTGAAGCGAAGCACGTCCTGGCCCGCGTCACCCTGCGCGGTCGGGCGTCACGGCGTCATCGTCCTCCTCGCCGCCGCACGAGGCGAGCGCCAACGCCGCCAGGGCGGCGAACAGCGGGAGGGCACGCATCCCTCATCTATACGCGATGCGCGCCCCGCCGGTTCATCCCGGGCCTGCTATGCGGCCCGCGGCAGCAGGCGCGACGCGCTGCGGCGCTCCTGCGCCGCCTCGCCACGGGCGCGCTCGGCGCGGAAGCGAAGCAGCTCGACCACGTCGCCGCTCGGCCGGAACGGATCCGCGATCGCCGCGCCAGAGTCCACCGCGATGGCGGCCCAGAGCTCGTGGCCGACCTCCGCCAGCAACACCTCTCCCGTCGGTGGAGAGGAGCTGTCCAAGGCCGCCAGATCGGCGACTGCAGCGAGGTCACGAGCAGCAGCGCGGCGGATGGTGAGGGTGGTGTTGGTCATGTGGGCTCCCGAGTAGAAGGTTTGATCATCCTCGAACCATGATGGCTACCGTGGGCCATAAGTTCAAATTCGGACTTGTGAGGCCTCCGATAAGCTCTGGTTATGCTCGACGTCAAGCAGCTGAGGGTCCTCAAGGCGGTTTCAGAGCACGGCTCGTTCTCGGCCGCGGCCGAGGCGCTCAGCTACACCCAGCCGGCCATCTCGCAGCAGATCGCCGCCCTCGAGCGCCAGGCCAACGCGACGCTCGTGGACCGCGGCAGCCGCGGCGTCCGTCTCACCGATCAGGGCCGCGCGCTCGTCGAGCACGCGGAGGTGGTGCTCGCCCGTCTCGCCGCCGCGGAGGCGGAGCTCGAGGCGATCGCGGGCGTGCGCGGGGGACGGGTGCGGCTCTCCTCGTTCCCGACCGCCGGCGCGTCGGTGCTGCCGCTCGCGGTGGCGATGTTCGCCAAGCGGCATCCGCAGGTCGAGCTCTCGTTCGTCGAGGAGGAGCCCGAGGAGGCGGTGCAGATGCTCCGGGCGGCCGAGCTCGAGGTGGCGATCGTGTTCGAGTACCGCGACCTCTCGCAGCCGGAGTTCGACCGGCTCTACGAGGGCATCGAGCTGCGCCACCTGATCGACGACCCGATGTACATCGCGATGCCGCGCGACCACCCGGCCGCCCGCAAGCCGCGCGTGCGACTCGAGGACTTCGCCGACGACGTCTGGATCCAGAACGACACCCGCGGCCCCTGCGGCCGCCTGCACCTGGCCGCCTGCGTGGGCGCGGGCTTCGAGCCGAAGATCGGCTACGAGTCCGACGACTACAACGTGGTCCAGGGCCTGATCGCCGCCGGCGTGGGCATCTCGCTGCTGCCGGCCCTGTCGCTCACCAACGTTCGTGAGGACATCGCGGTGCGCTCGCTCGGCAAGAAGGCCCCGACCCGCCGGATCGCCTCGGCCGTGCTGGCGGGCCGCTACCGCTCACCGGCCACGGAGGCGATGCTCGACATCCTCGCGGAGGCGGCCCAGCGCTTCGAGCTGCCCTCCGGCGCCGCGATCGCGGCGTAGCGGTCCTTCGCGCCGCGGCGCCCCGCCCGCCCGCGCGCCCATCGGTCGCGTGGTTATTCATCGACTGTCATGAAGAACCACGCGACCGTTCGATCCCGGGACCTCCACGGAGGCCATCGACGTACCTGAGGCATGAGCTCACGTGCCCGTCGTACCGTTACAACGGCCGCGGCCGTGGCGGGGGCCATCGCGGCGGCGGGTCCCCCACCCGCCGCCGCCGACGGCCTCCCCGTCACCGGCATCAACGCCCGCCCCGTGTCCTCCCCCGGCGCCGAGGGGCGCGAGTACCTCACCCGCCGCGCGAAGCCGGACACGGTGCTGCTCGAGCGCGAGGGCACCAGCGGCCGGGTGCTGCGGCGGCTTCGCCTGCCAGGCAACCTCGCCGTCCCGGCGGTCGCCTATGACCGCTCGCCGAGCGGGCTCTCCGCCGACGGCCGCACGCTCGTCCTGATCGAGCCGCGGCGCCGCTTCCCGCAAGCGGACACCACGTTCGCCGTGATCGACGCCACCCGCATGAAGCGGCGCGGCACGGTCCGCCTCGAGGGTGATTTCAGCTTCGACGCGCTCTCGCCCGACGGCCGCACGATGTACCTGATCGAGTACCTGTCCAGACGCGACCTGACTCGCTACGCGGTGCGTGCCTTCGACCTGCAGGCGCGCCGGCTGATCCCCGGCGCGATCGTCGACCCCAGGGAGCCCGACGAGCGGATGAGCGGCCTCCCGATGAACCGCGCCACGAGCGCGGGCGGGCGCTGGGAGTACACGCTCTACCACGGCCGCGAGCACCCCTTCATCCATGCGCTCGACACGGAACGGCGCCAGGCATTCTGCATCGATCTCGATTCTCTGGCCGGCAGGCGCAACGGCATGTGGGGCGTGAAGCTCGAGTTCGACGGGCCCGGCACCCTGGGCGTGGTCGCGGGCGCCAAGCGGCTCGCCGAGGTGGACACGCGGACGCTGCGCGTGAGGACGCCGCCGGGCGCGAGCACGGCGAAGGCCCGCCCCCGCCGCGAGGGCGGGGACGGGCCTGGTCTGCTCCTGCTCGCCGGACCGACCCGCTCCTGATCGCGGGGTCGGCGCTGGCGCTCGCCCGCAGGCGACGCCGTCCGGCTACTCGTACTGCAACGCCCTGAGCACGTCGAGGCGAGCCGCCCGCCGCGCCGGTCCGATCGCCGCCAGCACGCCGGCCAGGGCCGCCACGATCGTGAACGCGATCAGCGAGCCGGTGGGCACGGCGAACCGCAGCCCCTCCTCGCTGAGCGCCGTGGTGGCGAGGGCGGCGAGGAACAGCCCGACCCCGATCCCGAGCACGGCGCCGATCAGCGCGGTGACCACGCTCTCGTGCCGGACCATGCGCCGCACCTGACGGCGGCTCATCCCGATCGCCCGCAGCATGCCGAGCTCGCGGGTGCGCTCGAGCACCGACAGCGCCAGCGTGTTCACGATGCCGAACAGCGACACGATCACGGCCAGACCCAGCAGGACATAGAAGATCCCGAGGATCTGGTCGACCCACGCCGACTGGTCGGTCACGAACTCGCTCTTCGACTGGAGCTTCACGTCCGCGTAGGGCGCGAGCGCGCTCCGAAGCTCGGCGAGCGAGGCGCCGTCACCGGCAACGAACCCGTAGCGCTCGCGCTCCTCCGCGAACGCCGAGTCGAACGCCTGCCGGGCGATCGTCACGTCGCCCAGGCCAAGCGGGTTGAACTTGTCCGGCTTGGACACGGCGGCGACCTTCAGGTCGAGCTTCTGGCCGCCCGTCGCGGTGATCTGGAAGCGGTCTCCCACCGCGAGGCCCTCGCGGTCGGCGAGCTTCTCGGTCACCAGCGCGCCGCCCGACCCGAGCTCCGCGAGCGACTCGTCCGAGCCCTCGGCGTAGTCCGAGCCGAACACCTGCGCGATGCGGGACTGGTCCACGCCGTCGACCGACAGGTCCTCGCCAAAGGCGCGGCCGCTCGACTGCGCGATCCCGGTGGCCACCTCGACACCCGGCACCTCGGCGGCGGCCTCCACGGCCTCTGGGCCGATCGGCGACCAGCCGTCCTGGCCCACCAGCACGTAGTCGGCGCGCACCTGGTCCTCGAGCGCCCCGGTCGTCGACTCGCGCATGCCCGCTCCCAGCACGGCGGAGAAGGCCACCAGCGCGATCCCGATCATGAGCGCGGCCGCAGTGGCCGCGGTGCGGCCCGGGTTGCGCATGGCGTTGCGACGGGCCAGCCCGCCGGCCGCGCCCGCGAGGCGCTCGCCCGGACGGCCGAGCACCGACGCCAGCCGCGGCACCAGCCGCGGGGAGATCAGCGCGACGGCCACGAACAGCAGCAGGGCGCCCGGCGCGAGCAGCGCCAGCCGTCCCTCGGCGTCGATCCCGGGAGCGAACATGCCGAGCCCGAGGACAGCGAGAGCGAGCAGCCCCACCAGCGCGGCGAACAGCGGCGCCCGCCGGCCGATCCGCGACGGTGGGATCTCCGCCCCCTCGCGCATCGCCGTGACCGGCGAGACGCGGGTGGCGCGCAGCGCCGGGCCGAGGCCCGCCACCAGCGTCACGAGCACGCCCACGAGCAACGAGACAACGATGGTGCGCGTGGCGAACACCGTCTCCGTGCTCGGGAGGTCGACGTCGAACGAGGCCAGCAGGCTCGCGAGCAGCTTGGCCAGGCCAAGGCCCGCCGCGAGACCGATGGCGGAGGCCACGACGCCGATCAGGAGCGCCTCGGCCACGACCGAGCGCAGCACCTGGCGCCGCGTCGCGCCCAGCGCCCGCAGCAGCGCGAGCTCACGCGAGCGCTGCGCGACGGTGATCGAGAGCGTGTTGTAGATCGTGAACGCCCCGACGAACACGGCGACTGCGCCGAACGCCACCAGGAACACCTGGAGGAAGTCGACGAAGCCCCTCAGGCCGTCGAGGGTGAAGCGATCGTCCGCATCGGCGGTCTTGACCTGGAGGTCCGCCGGGAGCGCCTGGGCGACGCTCTGTCGGACCGAGTCGGGCCCGCCCACGAGGATCTCGGTGTAGCTCCCCTCGCGGTCGAACAGCGCCTGGGCCGCCTCGAGGTCGAACAGCGCGAAGGTCGCGGTGCCGATCGAGTCGACGTCCCCGAACGTCGCGATGCCCGTGATCTCGGCCTTCTGCACGGGCCCACGGGTCTGCACGGCGATGCGGTCGCCGACCGCGTAGCCGCCCTTCTCGGCGCTGCCGGCGTCGATCACGACCTCGCCCGGGGCGTCAGCCAGCTCGCCGTCCGCCACGCGGAACGGCGTCAGCTCGCCGGCGTTCCGGTCGAGCCCGGTCCCGAAGTAGGGGCCGCTCCCGATCACGTCGCCGTTGCGGTCGAGCAGCCGCGCCTCGTCGGAGATGTTGCCCACGGCCTTCTCGACCCCGGGCAGCGCCCGCACCTGGTCGAGCGTCGACGCCGGGATGTCGGCACGAGTGGAGAACTCGTCGTCGCCGGCGTCGAACGCGGTCTTGGCCGACACGACCGCGGCGGTCCCGTCGTAGGACGCCTTGGACAGCGAGTCGGCAGCTCCGCGCATCGTGTCGGTGAGCGTGTAGGCGCCGCTCACCATCGCCACGCCCAGCACGATCGCGAGCGCGGTGAGCACCGTCCGCAGACGGTGCGAGGAGATTCCCTTGATCGCTACCCGTGTCATGCCAGCTCCTTCACGGTCGCGAGGACGTCGTCCTCGGTCGGATCGGCGAGGTCGGAGACCAGGCGGCCGTCGGCCAGGAACACGGTGCGGTCGGCCGCGGCGGCGGCGCGCGGGTCGTGGGTGACCATCACGGTCGTCTGCCCGTAGGCGGATACGGCGTCGCGCAGCAGCTCGAGCACCTCGGCGCTCGTCTTCGAGTCGAGGTTGCCCGTGGGCTCGTCGGCGAACAGCACCGTCGGCTCGGCCACGATCGCCCGTGCGACGGCCACCCGTTGCTGCTGGCCGCCGGACAGCTCAGCCGGGCGGTGCGAGCGGCGATCCGCGAGGCCCACGCGCTCGATCACCGAGTCGACGTAGGGGCGGTCGAGCTTCCTGCCGGCGATCGTGAGCGGCAGCGTCACGTTCTCCTCGGCGGTGAGCGTCGGCACCAGGTTGAAGGCCTGGAAGACGAAGCCGATGTGCTTGCGGCGGAGCAGGGTGAGCTGCTTGTCGCCCATCGTCGTGATGTCATGTCCCGCGATCTCGACCCGGCCCTCGGTGGGCCGGTCGAGGCCGGCGAGCAGGTGCATCAGCGTCGACTTGCCGGAGCCGCTGGCTCCCATGATCGCCGTGAACTGGCCGCCCGGGATCTCGAGCGAGACCCCGCGCACGGCCTCCACGGCAGAGTCGCCCTCGCCGTAGCGGCGGACGAGACCTGCCGCCGTCACGGCCACGCCCTGATGGGCGGGCGCCACCGGGGCGACGATCGACGTGTCGTACAGCATCGTGTTCTCCTTGTCGTTGGGGTTCATGCGGCTACCGCCAGCGGCGCCTCGGCCGCTCGGACGATCCGTCCGGCCGCGCCGTCGAGTGCACCGGCGGACAGGAGCGCAGCGGTGGCGTTCGCCACCAGGCGGCCGGTCAGGCCGCCGCCGCGGCGCAGCGACACCGACGCGCTCAGCTCCGAGCCGGTGTCAGCCGGCGCGAGCTGGTAGCGGACGTCGATGCCGACCGGGCCCTCGGCGCTCAGCTCGAGGCTGCCCTCGTCGGCGGCGTGGATCTCCACGTCGAAGCCGACCCTCACGCCGGCCAGCCGTCCGGTCACCCGCGTGCGGGTGCCGGCGGCCAGGCGCCGGGTGGCCAGCTCGTCCAGATCGAAGTCGACCGGCGACCAGCGCCGGATCTGCTCGGGGTGGGTGAGCACCTCGAGCAGCTGCTCCGGGGAGGCACCCGTGGTGGTTGTCGCGGTCCACTCAGCCATGGCGCCGAGCCTCCCATCGCCCGCGCCGGCTGTCGTCAGCCCGGAAGCCGATCTGATGTCGCCGCCGGGAGGATCCTGGACGGCCCGGGCATCCTCCGCTCGGAGGACGCCGGCTCGTCTTGCAGGACGATGCCGCCCCTCCCTGCCGCAGGTACCGTGGGTCAGGTGAGCGGGCTGCGATCGCTACACGCGCGCCTGAAGGCGATGGACCCGTTCCACGCCGACCTGCTGCTCGCCGGATTCTTCGTGGCCGCGGGCGCGACCGAGATGCTGGTGCTCGATGCGAATGGCGGCGACCGGCCGCTGACCGTTGCCGCCGCCGTGATCTCGCTGTCCGGCCTGGCCTTCAGGCGCCGCGACCCGCTGCTGGCGAGCGTCATCTTCACGGTCCCCGCGGTCGTGCAGGCGCAGATCGGCGGCTTCTACACCGCGGAGAGCACGGTCCCGTTCCTCGGGATGCTGCTGCTGCTCTACTCGATCGGCCGCTACGCGCCCGGACGTCGCTTCTACGTGGCCTTCCTCATAACGGTCGCCGGCATCCTGGGCGCGCTCGCCACCGAGACCGGCTGGAAGGGGGCCGACGACCTCTTCTGGGCGTCGTTCCTCTTCACGCTGCCTGCGCTGGCCGGTCGCGCGATGCGCAGCCGCACGGTGCTGCAGCGCAGCTGCGTGAGAAGGCCGAGCGCGCCGAGGTCGAGCGGCGCGTCAAGGCTGAGGCGGCGGTAGAGGGGGAGCGGGCGCGGATCGCCTCCGAGCTGCAGGCGCTCGTGGCGAACGGCGTGAGCGCCATGGTGGTGCAGGCCGAGACGGTCCCGCGGGCGATCGCAGCGGGCGAGACCGGCCAGGCGCGCGTGGCGCTCGCCGCCGTCGAGGACACCGGCCGCGACGCGCTCACCGAGATGCGGCGGCTGCTCGGCGTGCTGCGGCGCGACGGCGACGGGCCCGAGCTCGTACCGCAGCCGGGCCTCGGCCGCCTCGCCGCCCTCATCGAGCGGGTGCGCGCGCGCCGGGCTCGAGGTGTCGCTGAGCGAGGAGGGCGACGCCCGCCCGCTGCCGACGGGCATCGACCTGACCGCCTACCGGATCGTCGAGGACGCCCTCGACGCGGCGCTCGAGAGGGGGTGCCTCGCGCGCCGAGGTGCTGGTGCGCTACGACGACCGCGACCTGGTCCTGGGGGTGCGGGACGACCGCGAAGGGGGTGCCTCGCACCGGCTGCCGGGCCTACGGGACCGGGCGAGCATCTACGGCGGCTCGCTGCGTGCCGGCCGGCGCGATGGAGGGCATGTTCGCATTGCGCGCCCGTCTGCCGCTCGAGGCCGGAGAGCCCGTGAGGACCGGCGCGTGAGCAGCCGGCGGCCGGCGGTCCGCTCCCGGCTCGGGCGTCTCGACGCCCGCGACCAGCGGGTGTTCGACCGCCTACTGGCTGGCTTCCTGTTCGTGATGGCGGAGGTGGAGGTGCTCGACCTCGAACGCGCTCGAGGGTCCGCTCGTGGCTGAACGCGTTCGTGCTCGGCGCCGCGGCGCTCTGCATGCTCGTCCGCCGCACGCACCCGCTCCTGGCGGTCGCCGGTGTGATGACCGCCCTGGCCACGCAGGTGCTGTTCCTCACTCCGCCGGACGACCTGCTCAGCATCACCCTGCTGCTCGTGGCCACGTCCTACGCCGCCGGCGCCCACCTCGAGGGGCGTAGGTCGGTTCGGGGGCTGGTGCTCGTGCTGGTCCCGCTGATCGGCACGTCGATCATCGTCGACCCCGACCGACATCTTCTTCCCGGTCGTCGTCTTCGCCGTCCTGCCATGGCTGGCGGGCCGCACGATCCGCAACCAGACCAGCCTCGCGCGTGAACTGGCGGAGCGCGCCGAGCAGGCGGAGCACGCGCGCGAGGAGGACGAGCGGCGCGCGATCGCGGCAGAGCGCAACCGGATCGCTCGCGAGCTGCACGACGTGCTGGCCCATAACCTGAGCGTGATGGTCGTGCAGGCCGGAGCGGCGCGCCGGATCGTCGACCGGAGCCCGCAGAAGGCGACCGAGGCCGCCGAGCTGATCCAGCGCACCGGCCGCGAGGCGCTCGACGAGCTGCGGGCGCTGTTCGGTCCCGTGCGCCGCGGCGAGGGCGAGGAGCTCTCCGGGCCGCCCAGCCTCGCGCGCGTCGACGAGCTGGCGCGCCGCGCCCGCAGCGCCGGCCTGCCGGTCGAGCTGCGCGTGCTTGGCGAACCGGTGCCGCTGCCGACCGGCATCGACCTCACCGCCTACCGCGTCGTGCAGGAGGCGCTCACCAACGCCATCAAGCACGCCGGCGCCGCCCGCGCGGCCGTGACCGTCAGCTACGAGCCGAACGAGGTCGTGCTCACCGTCGAGGACGACGGCGGCGGCGCGGCGGAGCCCGGCCCTGGGCTCGCGGCCTTCGGCGGCGGCTACGGTCTGGCGGGCATGCGCGAGCGGGTGACCCTCTATGGCGGTCTGCTCCAGGCCGGACGACGGCGCGGCGGCGGCTTCGCCGTGCGCGCGCGCCTGCCCACGCGCCCGCTCGTGCCGGGCGCCGAGCTCTCGACCCCGCCCGGCAGGGTGACCGCATGAGCGTCCGGGTCCTGCTCGTGGACGACCAGGCGCTCATTCGCGCTGGCTTCCGGATGATCCTCGACGCCGAGGACGACATCGAGGTGGTGGGCGAGTGCGCCGACGGCACCCAGGCCGTGGACAGCGCCCGCCGCCTCGATCCCGATGTGGTGCTGATGGACATCCGCATGCCCGAGATGGACGGGATCGAGGCCACACGGCGCATAGCTTCGGCGGCCGGCAACGGGGACGCTCCCGTGCGCGTGCTGATGCTCACCACGTTCGACCTCGACGAGTACGTCTACGACGCCCTGCGCGCCGGCGCGAGCGGCTTCCTGCTCAAGGACGTTCCGGCCGAGCAGCTCGTGGAGGCGATCCGTGTGGTGGCCCAGGGCGACGCGCTGCTGGCGCCGTCGGTCACCCGGCGCCTGATCAGCGAGTTCTCGCGCTCGGCGCCGGGCGGGCGCGGCAAGGCGCCCGACAGCCTCGACGACCTGACGCCGCGCGAGCTCGAGGTCTTCGGCCTGATCGCGCGCGGGATGTCGAACGCCGAGATCGCCGCCGAGCTGGTGGTCTCCGAGACCACCGTCAAGACCCACGTGGCGCGCGTGCTGATGAAGCTGGGCGTGCGCGACCGCGTGCAGGCCGTGGTGCTCGCCTACGAGTCGGGGGTCGTGGCGCCGGGCGAAGCGCCGAACGAGTAGAACCCCGGCGGTGAGCGCCGCGACGGACAAGATGCGCGAGGCGGGCCTGCCCGAGATCGCGGTCGAGACCTTCGCCCGCTACGAGCGACGGCTGCGCGAGGGGGAGGGGGGAATGGTCCCGGAGGCGGACATCGAGCCGCTCGCGGACGTGCTGCCGGTCGACTCGCTGCCCGCAGGCGACGAGAGCGCACTCGATCGCGCCGTCGTCCTCAAGCTGAACGGCGGCCTCGGTACGAGCATGGGCATGACGAAGGCCAAGTCGCTGCTCGAGGTCAAGGACGGGCTGAGCTTCCTCGACATCACCGTCCGCCAGGTGCTGGGGCTGCGCGAGCGTCACGGGGCGCGCATCCCGCTGCTCCTGATGAACAGCTTCGCCACGCGCGACGACACGCTCGCGGCCCTCGAGCGCTACCCGAAGCTGGCCGTGGACGGGCTGCCGCTCGACTTCCTTCAGGGCCGGGTGCCCAAGCTGCTGGCGGACGGCTACGAGCCGGTGAGCTGGCCGTCGGACCCCGGCCAGGAGTGGGCCCCGCCCGGTCACGGCGAGGTGTTCGCCGCGCTTGCGGCATCGGGTCTGCTGGCCGAGCTGCTGGAGCGCGGCTACGAGTACGTGTTCCTGTCGAACTCGGACAACCTCGGGGCGGTGCTCGAGCCGCGCATCCTCGGCTGGTTCGCGTCCGAGGGCCTGCCGTTCGTATCCGAGGTGGTCGACCGCACGGAGGGGGACAAGAAGGGCGGTCACCTGGCACGCCGGCGTTCTGATGGCCGGCTGCTCGTGCGCGAGACCGCCCAGGTTCTTGAGGCGGACCAGGCGGCCTTCGAGGACGTGTCGGTCCACCGCTACTTCAACTGCAACAACATCTGGCTCAATCTGAGGGCGCTCGAACGCGCGCTCGCCGAGCGCGACGGCGTGCTCGAGCTGCAGTTGATCGTGAACCGCAAGACGGTCGACCCACGCGACTCCTCGTCACCGGAGGTGCTCCAGCTCGAGACCGCTATGGGATCGGCGATCGGCGTCTTCGACGATGCGGACGCGGTGCACTCGCCGCGCGGGCGCTTCGTGCCGGTGAAGAAGACGAACGACCTGCTGGTGGTGCGCTCGGACGCCTACCGGCTCGCCGACGACTGGACCCTCGCGCCCGCCCCCGGCCGGGGGCCCGAGCCGCCGCTGGTAGAGCTCGACTCCGACCACTACAAGCTGCTGGGCGACTTCGAGGAGCGCTTCCCCGCCGGCCCGCCCTCGCTCGCCGCCTGCGAGCGCCTCACGGTCGAGGGCGACGTGCGCTTCGGCCGCGACGTGACGGTGCGCGGCTCGGTGACGCTCAGCGGCCCACGGACGATCGAGGACGGCGAGCTGCTCGAGGGCTAGCCCGCGGTCGCGAGAGCCACGTTTGCCGCGCATACCGCGGTCAACGTGACTCTCGGTGAATCGACGCTATCCGCGGATCCGCCGGCGCTCGCATCCCGAGAGCCGGTCCCGCCGGTCGGCCACCACGCGATCACGGCCGGCTCCGCAGCGCACGATGTCGCGGGCGGAGTCGGCGCTCACGAGCACGTCGCGGCCCTCGCGACCGCAGATCCGGTCGCGGCCGGCGCGGCCCGATACGCGGTCGGCGCCGGGGCTTCCGGCCACCACGTCGGCGCGCCGGGTTCCCGAGACCGCCGGTGAGGTGCGGAGCATGATGATCGTCGCCCGCCGGCCGGCGCAGAGCACGCGCGGCGCCGGACGGGGAGCCCCGGGGCCGAGGTCGCGGACGAGCACGTCGCCGCTGCGGTCACCGTCGCGGGGATGGAGGTTCGTCGAGCGCGACTCGAAGGACACGAAGCGCCCGTCAGCTGAGATCGCCGGCCCGTGCGAGCCGCCGTCGCCGGGGGCGCCGAAGCGGCCCGAGGCGCGACTCACGAGCGTCGTGGTGCCCCGCCCGACGTCGCGCACGTAGATATCCGGCAGCGGCCCCGTGGGGAACGGCTGGAGGAGCGACGCATAGGACTGGAACGCGACGAAGCGGCCATCCGCCGAAATCGCCGGGTCACCGCTCAGTGTGCGGGCGGGGGCGCCTCTCCGGCCGGTGGCGCGGCTGACCAGGACGTTGCGGCCGCCGCTGAGGCCGTGCCGGTAGACCTCGCTTCGGTTGCCGACCGCGCCGGCGAACGCCACGAAGCGCCCGTCGGCGGAGATTGCCGGCGCGCCTACCCCGGCACGCTGCCGAGGGGTGACCAGCCTCATGGTGCCGGCGACCAGATCGCGGACGAAGATGTCGCTGTCGTCGTCGCCGTCGTCCGGGTGCAGGTTCGTGGAGCTCGACTCGAACGCCAGCAGGCGCCCGTCGCCCGACAGCGAGGGCCACAGCGAGGCGGCG
>CAWEVH010000037.1:0-43228 GCA_963812415.1 uncultured Thermoleophilaceae bacterium
CGCTTGGAGCGATGCCGACGCTGTGGGACGATCGTCGTCGCAGCGCGGCGAGCCGGCGCTGCTGTCCGGAAGGAGGCGCCACGGCGTCGGATCGCCCCGAGCTTTCGAGCATGGCAGTCGACTACGCGCGGTACGCGCTCTCGCAGCGGGCCGCGTTCGAGGCGACCCGCCCGGACGTGCTCGGGCCGCGCGGCGGTTCGCGGACGAGCCGGTGCTCCGCGTGGTCGATCTCGGCGCCGCGGACGGGGTCAACTCGCACGGCCTCATCCTGATCCCGCGGAGGAGCGCGCCGGCCGCCCGCTGATCTACGCGCTCGTTGATCTTCCAACGAACGCATGGGGGGTCGCCGCCGACCACGCGCGCCACGCCTTCGGTGGTGCGGCGGACGAGGCCGGGGTTGTTGTGATCCCCGCGTCGGGTGACACGGGACCGGGGATCGTCGATGCGGGCACGGGGGCCCACTACGCCTTGCCGGAGGCCCACGGCGAGGCCTGCCGGCGAGCGGTCGAGCACGCCCCGCCCCCGGCGACGGTGATCAGCATGGCGGGAATTCCGCTCCAGCAGGCGCCGTGCCTGCCGACGGGTAGCGTGCATGTCGCAGTCACCGGGACGGCGATGCACTGGGTCGCCGACGCGGCCGGCCTGGCCTCGTCCGGGTCGGTCTTCCCCGGCTACCCGGACCACGTAGACGAGGCCGAGAGGCGAGTCTGGCGCCTGACTGCGGCGCAACAGTGGGAGCGGCTGCTGGAGATGCGCGCCATGGAGCTCGCGCCGGGCGGCTGGTTCATCGCCGCGCTCCCGGCCTCCCCCGCTCCGTGCCCGGAGAGGACGGGGCTCTACGTGGAGATGATCGGAGACATGAACCGGGTGCTGGCCGATTGGTGCTGCGCGGGGCGCATCGGCGCCGCCACGGTCGCCGCTGGGTCTGTTCCGGTGTGGATGCGCACGCTCGATGAGATCCGGCGCCCATTCGAGGCGGGCGGAGGGCACGTCGCCGGGCTCGAGCTCGAGAGGGCCGAGCTCTTCCGTCTCGACAATCCCTATTGGCACGACGATCCCGCGGTGTTCGCGCGGGGCTACGTGCGGAGCGTGACCGCATGGGGCGGGCCGCTCCTCCTCCGCGCCTTCGCGCGTGAGGGCGAGGACCGCGCCCCCGGTTCCTGGGCCGATTCCCTCGGAGAGCTCGAGGAGCGCGTCGCGGGCTGCCCCCGACCGCTACCGCTGGGACTACATCGAGGCCCTCGTCATCTGCCGGAAGGCGACCACACTCGAGGCCGCCCAGCCACCGCCGCCCACCCAGACCATCTCGGGCCTCGCGCCGGCGGGCGGCGGCAGCCTGGGAGGCGGCGGCTCGGGCGGCGAGTTCGCGCCCTGGCTAGCCGACATGGCGACCGACGGTCACCAGGTGTTCGGCGTTCATCAGCAGGCGGCCGTCGCTTGACTCGTTACGCCGCTCGGCCATCTCGACGATCTCCGCGCGGCAGTCCTCCCAGCGACCCTCGCCGCCGAGGCCCGTTGTGCGCTCTGCGCGCGGGGCCGTAGTTCGTCTCCATGAAGGCGACCCAGGCCTCGGCCGAGTCGAACCGCCAGGGGTTGTAGCCGCGCGCGAACGCGAGCTCGATCGGGGTGTCCGCGAACAGCCGTTGCACATGCTGCTCGCTGCCCCAGAGAGGCGGCGGCGAGGCATAGTCGGGCGGCGCCGGGAGATAGCGACCCATGATCTTGAAGAGCTCGCCGATCGCCCCCCGGAGGGGTCCAGTTGACGAGTCCGATCCGGCCGCGCGGGCGCAGGACGCGCACCAGCTCCGGGGCCACGATCTGGTGCCGCGGCGCGAACTGGACGCCGAACACCGACAGCACCCGATTGAACGAGCCGTCCTCGAACGGCAGCGCCTCGGCATCGCCCTCGACCCAGTCGACGGCCACCTGGCGCTCCTCGGCCCGGGCGGCGGGCGGTGTCGAACAACTCGGGCGTGAGGTCGAGGCCGACGACCTGCGCGCCGGCGGCCGCGGCCGGGATCGCGACGTTGCTGGGCTGGTGGCAACGTCCAGCACGTCAAGGCCCGGGCTCAGGTCCATGTGGACCAGCAGGTCGCGCGGCGGCGCCTCGTCGATCAGTTCTGCCACGGACGCGTAGTCCCCGGCGGCCCAGGTTGCGCGGTGCACGCGCTTGAGGTCTGCAATAGCGGTCATCTCGTGGGTTCTCCTGTGGTTGCTGGAGGTGACGCTGCGAGTCTGCGCGCGCCGGCTTGGCGAAACCCTGCGCGGACCTTGTCGGACGTGTTGCTCGCGGGCCGGCCGCGCTTTACGGTGCGGGCCATGCGATCGCGGATCAGGGTCTGTGGACGGCTCGAGGTGGAGCTCGGCGGGAAGCGAGTCGAGGGACGGCTGCCCGGCCGTCAGGGCCCGCTGGTGTCGGGGTGCTGGTGGTCACCGAGACCGGCCGGTGAGGCGTGACGAGCTGATCGACGTGCTCTGGCCCGGCTGGCCGCCCGCCGATCCAGACGAGGCGCTCAGCGCGGTGCTCTCGAAGGTGCGTCAGGCGCTGGGAAGGGAGATCCTCACGGGGCGGCGCGAGCTCACCTTGTCGCTGCCCCACGACACCGAGGTCGATCTCGAGCAGGCGGTCGCGGCATTGAGCGGGGCCAGGCGGCGATCCCCGAGGGCGAACGACGCGACGGCCTGGAGGCAGCCGAGACGGCGCTCGAGGTTGCGGCCGCGGGTTCCTCGCCGGGCTGGACGCCGGTGGGTGGAGGACCGCCGCCGAGAGCTCGAGGAGCTGCGGCTGCGTGCGCTCGAGGCCGCGGCCGAGTCCGGCGTCGCGCTCGGCGGGGCCCGGCTGGCGCGTGCCGAGCCCGCCGCGCGCGAACTGGTGCGGCTGGCGCCGCTGCGAGAGGCAGGTCACCGCCTGTTGATGGAGACGCTGGCCGCCCGGGGCGAGCCGGGCGAGGCGCTTGCCGCCTACGAGCAGCTGCGCGTCATACTCCGCGACGAGCTCGGCACCACACCCGGTGCCGCGGTGCGAACCCTTCACGAGCGCCTGCTCGCCGGCGACGAGCCCGCCGCCCGCGTGGCGCCGACCGCCGCCGCGCAGCCGGTGCCGCTCCCGGCGCTCCTGGCCCGTGAGCGCGGCGAGTTCGTGGGACGCGGTCCGGAGCTCGACCGCCTCCAGCGCGCCTGGGATGCCGCTCGCGCGGGGAGCCGGCGGCTTGTGTTCCTGGCCGGCGGGCCGGGCATCGGCAAGACGCGGCTGGCCGGCGAGCTGGCGCTCGCCGCGCACGGCGGCACGGTGCTCTACGGCGCCTGCCAGGAGGAGGCGCTCGTTGCCTACGAGCCGTTCGTGGAGGCGCTTCGCCACTACGCCCGCGCGCGCTCGCTGGACGGCGTGCTCGACCGGCTCGGCCCCGGCGGAGGGGAGCTGGCGAGGCTGCTCCCGGAGCCCGCTCGGCAGCCTCCTCACGAGCGCGACGCGGCTCCCGAGGATCCGGAGACGGGCCGCTATCTGATGTTCGAAGCGGTGTCCGCGCTCCTCACCCACGCCGCCGAGCAGGCGCCCCTGCTGCTCGTGCTCGACGACCTGCACTGGGCCGACCGCTCCACCATCCAGTTGCTGAGACACGTCGCGCGCGCCCAGCACGAGGCCGCGCTCCTCATCGTGGGCTCCTATCGCGATATGGAGGTGTCGCCCGAGCATCCGCTGTTCGAGCTGCTCGCCGACCTGCGTCGCGACGGCCTGTTCGAACGTTTGACGCTCGACGGCCTCGACCGGCGGAGCGTGGAGACCCTGATCAGCTCGCAGTCCGGGCAGGCGGCGTCCTCGGAGCTCGTTAGGACGGTGCACTCGGAAACCGAGGGGAACCCGTTCTTCGTCGAGGAGGTGGTGCGCCATCTGATCGAAGCCGGGCTCATGTTCGAGCGGGACGGGCCCGCGGGAGCGCGTGTGACGCCGGATCGGATCGGCGTACCGGAGGGCGTGAAGGAGGTGCTCGCCCGGCGCCTGGCCCGCCTCTCGGAGCGATGTCGCGAGGTGCTCTCGGGAGCCGCCGTGCTGGGTCGCGAGTTTCGCTTCGATCTGCTGCCTGCGATGACCGGGGCCGACGAGGACGCGGTCATAGGCAGCCTCGAAGAGGCGCTGGGGGCACGCCTCGTCGTGGAGGAGGAAGAGGGCCTGCTCTACGCGTTCACCCACGCGCTCGTCCGCGAGACGCTCTATGGCGAGCTCAGCGCGCCGCGCCGGCAGCGGACACACGCGCGCGCGGCCCGCGCGATCGAGGAGTCGACGACATTCGCCGACGACGACGGCCGGGTGGCCGCGCTGGCGCTCCACTACCGGCTGGCGGGGGCGACGGTGGACTCCGCGAAGGGCATCGCCTACTCGCTGCAGGCGGGCGAGCAGGCCCGCCGGCTGTTCGCCTGGGACGAGACGGCGGCCCACTGGGAGGGAGCGCTCACGCTGATGGAGCGCGCCGGCGCCGAGCCGGCCGAGCGCGCCCGACTGCTCGTGGCCCTGGCGGTGATCTATGCGGTCCTGGGGAACCTCGCCCGCCAGATCGCCCACCTCGAGCGGGCCCTCGCCCTCTATGTCGAGCTCGGCGACGACGAGCAGGCCGCTCGGGTGCACTCGCGGCTCGGCATGGCCTTCTCGCTGATCGACTCCATCTACGCCGAGCACCTGGACATCGGGCAAGCGTTCGATCACTTCGATGCGGCACGCTCGACCCTGGACCGCGGACCCGTCCGGACGGCGCGCGGCCACGTGGAGACCGGGGTGGCAACGGCCCTCACCTACCGCCTCGAGATCGGCCCCGGCAGCGAGGCCGCCGGCCGCGCGATGGCAATCGCCGAAGAGCTCGGCGACGAGGCGCTCTGGGCGGGCGCGGCCGAGGCGTATGGCTGGCACAAGATCGTCGGCGGCGAGCTGGCCGAGGGCTTCGAGGCGGAGAGCCGCGCCTTCGAGGCGGCGGATCGGGGCCGCAGGCCGCTCCTCGCCTGGATGGCGTCGAACATCCGCGGCCAGATGACCTGGGGGCTGGGTGACCCGGACGCGGCCCAGGCGTTCTTCGAGCCCATGCTCGAGCTGTCCTACGCGGGCCAGACCGCCTACGGCCAGCAAGTGGCCGACGGGATCGGCCGCTGCCACATGTCGCGCGGCGAGCTCGAGCCTGCGCGCGCCCTGCTCGCCGACGCGAAGTCGACCTGGATCAGCCATTCGCTCCAGCCGCTGATCGACCTCTGGGACGGGCACTGGGATCGCGCCGAGGCGCTGGCGGCTCGAGTGCTCGAGACCAGCCGCCGGACGGGCAACCGTTGGGACGAGTGGGCCTCCCAGCACCTGGCCGGGCGCGTGCTGCTCCTGCGCGACGAGCCAGAGCGCGCCGTGGAGGTGCTCGAACGCGCTCGTCGGATCGTCCACGACGGTGGTGCGCGCTACTTCGAGCTGTGGGTCCTTCCCGATCTCGCACGTGCCGAGGCCAAGAGCGGGCGGGTCGACGAGGCGCGCGCGCATCTGGCGCGCTGCTACGAGATCATGGACGCAGGTGAGGACTGGCGTGGAAGACGGGCGATCGTGGACGTCGCCGGCGCGGTGGTGCTGAGCGCTGGGGAACGGCCGGACGAGGCCGGGGCCCGCTTCCAGGGGGCGGTCGAGACGCTGCGCGGCTTCGAGCTGGTGGCCGAGGAGGCCGACGCCCTCGAGCAGTGGGGACTCGCCCTGGCCTCCGCGGGCGACGGCGCGGGAGCCGCGGAGAGGCTCGAGGCCGCCGCCGGCGTGTACCGCCGCCACGGTGCGGGCGAGGCGTGGCTGGAACGCCTGCGACGCGACGCCCGCGCGCACGGGGTCGGCGCGCCATGAGCGTGGGCGTCGGCGTCACGCCGTTTCACACCGACGCCGACGCCACGATCCGCCTCGCGGTGCGGGCGGAGGAGCTCGGCTACGCGCGCTTCGGGAGCGCGGAGGGCTGGACCCAGGACGCGGTGGTGCTGCTCACCCAGATCGCCGGCAGGACCTCGCGGATCGAGCTCGCGACGGCGGTCCTGCCGGTCTGGAGCCGCACCCCGGCGGCGATCGCGATGGCCGCCGCAGGTCTGCAGCGGGCCTCAGACGGCCGCTTCTCCCTCGGCCTCGGGGCGAGCAGCCCGCCGCTCGTCGAGGGGCTGCACGGGCTCAGCTTCGACCGGCCGGTGGAGCGGATGCGCGAGACGCTCGTGACGGTCCGGGCGCTGCTCGACGGCGGCCGGCTGCCGCTCGAGCGCGAGGGCGTCAGGCCGCTGCGGCTCGGGGCGCCGCCCGAGCAGCGGATCCCGCTCATCGTGGCGGCGCTGGCCCCGGCGTCGATCCGCCTGGCCGGGGAGCTGGCCGACCACTGGCTGCCCTTCCTCTGGGCGCGCTCGCGGCTGGCCGACGGCCGGGAGCTCTTGGCGGAGGGTGAGGCGCGCGCCGAGGCGCCGAGCGCGACCGGTGTCGCGGCGAGCGTGCCGCTCGCGATCGGCCCCGGCGAGGAGGACGCTCGCCAGATCGCAGCCGCCTGGCTCCTCGCCTACCTGACGCGCATGGGCCCCATCTACCCGCGGACGCTGCGCGAACGGTTCGGGTTCGCCGCCGAGATCGACGCGCTCCTCGAGGCCAACGCGGACGGGGGGACGCCCACCCTGCCCGCAGCCACCGAGCGGCTCGCTCGCGACGTGACCCTCATGGCCACCTACGACGAGGCGCCCGACGCGATCCGCGCCTGGCTCGAGGCAGGGGCCGACGCGGTCGACCTGGTGCTGCCGCTTGGGCTGCCCGAGGAGCGGCTCGGCGAGATGCTCGAGGCCGCAGCGCCCGCCCTCAGCCCTCGCTAGCGCGGAGGTTGCGCGATGAGCCCACGCAGGCCGAGCTCCTTCCGATACGCCTCGGCAGCGGTCGCGAACAGGAACCCGCCCCAACGCCAGACGACCTTTCGTTCGTCCGGCGTAACGCGGCGGACGACCAAGGCACGCCGGGTTGCTGATGGTGCCGGGGCTACTCCCGCGAGCCTCAGCCGAGCGGGGCCGTCGTCGGGTGGAAGCCGGGAGCGGCCGGCAGGCCGGTGGAATCGCAGGGCAGCGGGCCGCGCACCTCCCCCGCGATCTGGTCTCGCACGAGCTCCGTCTGCGTCGGCTCCCGGCGCAGCGCTCCGGCGTAGGGGTGATCGAAGTCGAGGATCAGGAGCAGCGTGGATACGAACGCAGCGGCTGCGGCCAGCACTATCGCGACCTGAGCCAGCCTGCCGACTCCCAGGTTCGAGGCGGTGGAGAGCACGGCAAGGACCATGACTACGGCTGCCAGCATCAGCCACGAGAGAGCGTTCGGCACCGTCGGACGTGCCTCGCCGAGCCGCTTTAGCCGCGCGCTCGCCCGCTCGCCGTCGCGCTTGACGATCTGCTCGCCCACGGTCGAGCCACGAGGCGAGTGCGCGAGACGCACACCGCCCTCGCGGATGCGCGCTCCCCAGTACGTGGGCACGCTGCTGATCCTGCGGTTCCCCATGGCCGGCCAGTCCTGACGGATGACACTTGTCGCGTAGCAGACGACCTCCTTCCGAAATTCGCTGCGAAGGCGGGCGTCGCGGACGAGGTCGGCCTCGCGAAACAGCAGAAGCGTGGCTGTCGCTTCGTCGCTCTCGGCCCGGCCGGCCGCCGCCCACGACCCGTACGTCTGCACGAGCACGAACACGAGCAACAGGACCGCGAGCGACGCAAGGGGCGCCGTCAGGTCCCACACCTTGAGCCCGTCGCCGGGAACCCCAGCCGCGGCCTGTCGGGGACGCCACCACCGCTGGTTGTAGTAGAGGCCCACCGCGACGACGACCACCACGAGCACAATCGCAATGAGAGTCACGGCGTTCTCCTGTGACATCGCCAGGGCGCTGGACCCCCCGGCCATGCCTCCGGCGGGGAGTCGGGCAGACTTCCGTCCTCGTACATGACCTCGGCCGAGTATCCCCCGGAAGGGGGAAGGTCGCCAGGCGTGAGCCGCCGCCAGACAGACCGCCGGGTGATGCCGCGCGTACAAATTGCACGGCGAGTGCCTAGTGCCTGAACCGTCCCCAAATCCTGCTTGTGGCGGGCAGCGCCAACCGGGTGCTAGCCCCCGTCGTCGCGCGGTAGTCCTCGATCGCCTCGCGAAGCTCGCGGCGGTCGTCTGACCCGAGCCCGTCCTTCAGGCGCCCGGCCAGGTACATGAGGGCGTTGGCCTGGCGACCATGGGTGGCGCGCCGGCTGAAGGCACGCGCGTGCAGGTCCCGGTAGCGCGCGGCCAGCTCTCCGGGCGCCAGCTCCCGTTGACCGGCCACAACCTGTCCGAGCGTGCGGGCGATGTCCGGATCGTGGGCCAGCACGGCCACCTTCTCCGCCGAGTGGAAACGCACGAGGTCGTCCGCGCTCCAGTCGCCCGCGAAGAAGTCGCGCACCCGGGCATGGCCGAACACGCGGTCCACGAAGTGCTCGCGCAGACCCGGGTTGTTCAGGCGGCCCTCCTCCTCGAGCGCCAGTCCGGGCAGCTCCTCGGCCAGCACCCGGGCGAACATGCCCCGGCCCTCGGGTGAGGGACGCTCGGAGCGTTCGTCCCAGACCTTGACTCGCTCGAGGCCGCAGCTCGGCGAGCCCTTCTTCAGCACGAAGCCGGACAGGTCCCGCTCGCGCAGGTCCGCGGCGGTGGCGACCGCCCAGGCGCGCATCGCGTCCGTGTGGTCCGCGCCCGAGGCGCCCATCAGGCGCTCCTCGCCGCCGCGGCCCACGAGGCGGATCGGCTCGCGCGGCACGCCCAGCCCTATGCCGACCTCGGGACAGACCGGGACGAATCGCACGTGGCGAGCCAACACCTCGAGCAGGAACGCGTTGCGCTTGTGGCCGCCGTCGTAACGCACCTGCTCGCCGAGCAGGCAGGCCGAGACGCCGATGAGGATCTCGCCCATCCCTTTCAACCCTACGGCCGCGGCGCCCGTACAGGAGAGGAGATGCGCGTTCTGGTCACGGGAGCAACCGGGTTCGTGGGCCGACGGCTCACGACACGCCTGGCCCTGGCCGGCACGAGCGTCCGATGCCTCGTGCGCGACCGGCGCAGAGCGGGCGATCTCCAGCGGCTCGGCGTCGAGCTGCACGAGGGAGACGTGCTCGAGCCGGCGTCGCTGGAGGGCGCCGGGCGCGACGTCGACGTGGCCTACTACCTGATCCACTCCATGGGCCGCGGCGCGGGCGGGGACTTCCTGGAGCGCGAGCGTCGCGCCGCTCGGGCGTTCGCGGAGCTGACCCGGCGCGAGGGGGTCGAGCGGATCATCTATCTCGGCGGCCTCGGGGACAGCAGCGCGTCGCGCCACCTGCGCGCGCGGGCCGAGACCGCCGCGATCCTGCACGAGGAGGGGCCGCCGCTCACCCACTTCCGCGCGGGCATGGTCGTGGGCCGCGAGAGCGAGTCGTACCGCACGCTGCGCTACCTCGTCGAGCGGCTGCCGGTGATGATCGCCCCGGCGTGGCTCTCCACCGGGACGCAGCCGATCGGGCTCGACGACGTGCTCTCCTACCTCGCGCAGGCCCCGGATGTCGAGGCCTCGGCCGGGCGCGAGGTGCAGATCGGCGGGCCCGACGTGCTCTCGTACGCCGACATGCTCGACGAGATGGCCGACGCGCTCGGCCGGCCGCGCCGGCCGCGCCTGTCGGTGCCGCTGCTCACGCCCCGGCTGTCGTCCCTCTGGATCGGCCTCGTCACGCCGGTCGACACCGGCGTCGTGCGACCGCTGATCGAGAGCCTGCGCTCCCCCACGACCGTGACCGACCCGTCCGGCGCGGAGCTCTTCCCGATCAGCCCGCAACCGTTCGCCCGGACACTGCGCTCCACGTTGGCCGAGGAACGCAGCGCCTAGCGCGCGCCTGCGCCGCCACCGTGGCGGTGCCCACGAGCAGGCCCTCCGCGAAGGCCGTGGTGCAGAACGAAGCGGAGCTCGACGTGGAGCTGCCGGTGGACCTGGGCGACTTCCAGTTCCTGGACGTGTCGCGCGAGCCCGGCGACGGCGACCCGTTGCACTCCGGGGACTCGGTGCTACGCGGCCCGGCGGCCTGAGCCGGCCCCGAGGCGGGCGGCCACCGCGTCGCGCCGGAAGTCGAAGATGCGATCGAGGTCGCGCTGCACCAGCGCCGCCCGGGCCGCCCGCCCGAGCGGTCCGAGCGGCAGCGCGTAGTGGACCTGGTCCCGCATCAGCGTGCCGCCGTCATGCGGAGTGAAGGTGTGGCTGTGGTGCCAGAGCCGGTAGGGACCGCGCAGCTGGACGTCGACGAAGCGCCGTCCCGGCTCCCAGGCCTCGATCCGCGTGAGCCAACGGATCGGCAGGCCATGCAGCCGCAGGCGGTACTCGATCAGCGTCCCCGCGTCCATGGCGACCGGCGCCGGCGTGACCACCCGGAAGTGCAGCCAGGGCGGCGTGATCGCCTCGAGGTTGAAGGCGTCGCCGAAGAACTCGAAGGTCTCACCTGGCGGCAGCGGGAGCAACTGCTCGCGCTCGAGCCTGTAGACCCCCGCTCGGGCGCTCATCAGCCGAGCTGCCTCAGCGTCCTCGTGGTGATCGTGGCTGCGAGGCGAAGCTGCTCCTCGGTCGCCGGCGGCGGCTGCGGCCTCGAGTCACGGCCCTCGATGCCGGAGGCCAGCTCCGTGCTCGCGCGCCGGGCCAGGCCCAGACACAGGTCGCTCGCCGCCCTCACCGCGTCCGGCTCGACGCTCCATATGACCTCGAACTCGCGCTCGAGGTCGGGCCGAGGCTCGGCGGACGGCAGCTCGACGCCAGCGAGGCAG
Organism: uncultured Thermoleophilaceae bacterium; assembly: GCA_963812415.1. Classification (GTDB taxonomy): domain Bacteria; phylum Actinomycetota; class Thermoleophilia; order Solirubrobacterales; family Thermoleophilaceae; genus JACVRW01. The sequence continues at coordinate 10,802 of CAWEVH010000037.1, forward strand.
GCCGCGTGGCCGCGCGCGTCGCAGACCACCGCCCACTCGCGGCGGAGCGGTCCGGATCGGTCGATCGGCAGCTCCGCCGGCGCACCCGCGGGGAGCCGCGGACGGTCGAAGTCCGCGAACACGCAGGCAAGCTCGGCGGTGCGGGCGAAATCGCGCCAGCGGCGCTCGGACTGGCGGTAGAAGCGCTCGCGCTGGAACGAGCCGAACAGGAGCGGGCGCTCGGCGCGCGCGCAGCTCTCGTCCTCGATGGCGCGACTGAGGGCGAGGAGCGCCACCTTGCGCAAGGTGAAGGCCTCCAGATCGGGGCGACGACGACGCAGGCCGGCGAAGATGGAAGGTTCGTCCTCGGCTCCGGCGGCGCGCGCCCGGGCGATCGCCGCAGCGAGCGAGAGCCCGCTGTCTCGCTCGCGCACGACCCGCTGCACCAGCTCGACGTCGTTCTCCCGGTAGCGCCGATGGCCGCTCGGCAGGCGCTCGGGCAGGGGGAAACCGTGGCGGCGCTCCCACATCCGCAGCGTGCCCTCGCTCACGCCGGTGCGCGCGACGAGCTCTCCGATGGCGAGGCCCGGTCGCTCGCCGGCGGCGCTCACGCCGCCTCGCCCAGGTGCGCGCGCGCCCGCTCGAGCCCGAGGCGGATGCGGCTCTTCGCCGTGCCCACGGGCAGCCGGGCGTCGCGCGCGATCTCGCTCGCCGTCAGGCCGCGCCCGTAGGCGAGCAGGATTGCGTCGCGCTGCTCGCGCGGCAGCCGGGCCACGACGGTGAGGAGCTCGCGCCGCCGCTCTCGCCCGAGGGCGGCGTGATCCGCGCCGTCGGCGCTCTGCCTCCGCGCGAGCCCGACCTCGCTCGCCAGCCGCGCGCGGGCCGACTCGCCGGCAGCGCGTGTGCGCCAGCGGTCCAGCGAACGGCTCCGGGCCAGCACCGTCACGTAGGCACGCAGCGAGCCGCGCGATGGGTCGAAGGAGACCGGATCCCTCCAGAGTTGCAGGAAGAGGTCCTGCACCACGTCCTCGGCCGCCGGCGTGTCGCCGAGCACGCGCTGGGCGACCCGCAGGGCAACCGGCGCGAGGTGGCGGTAGGCCGCCTCGAACTGGCGTCGATCGGAGAGATCGTACATTCGCAAACCTGAACATAGCATGCAGAAAAATCTGCACATCTGAGTGAGGGTACGGTCGAAGAGCGCTCAGCTGCTGGGCTGGCCCGCCCGCGCGGCGTCGCGTGAGCGCGTAATGAAGAACGCCGGCCAGGAAGATCGCCGAGGTGGCGAAGTGGAGGAGGGCGTCGGCGCTGCCGTTCGGGAAGTAGAAGAGGCCGGCCGCCACGCGCGTGCTCGCGAGCGCCCAGATACCCGTCGCGATGAGGCTCGCGGCCGCCGCGGCGCTCGTGATCGCGGCCCACTCCGGGCGAACCGCGGAGGCCAGTACCGGAAGCGCCACGAGGAAGCCCGAGAGGGCGTGCCAGCCGTTCATGTCGACGCCGAGCACGCGCTCAGCGGTCGCGGCGTCTCCGGTCGCGAAGTCCGGATTCACGATCAGCCCGGGCACGCTCCACACGAGCACTGCGAGCGCCCCCAGGATCGCGGTCCACTGCACCGGCGCCATCGTTCCCTCCTGTCCCGATCGTAAGCTAACGTTCGCTAGGTAAGCTACCTAGGGAACGTTAGGTTGTCAAAGCAGCAGGCGCGCCCCAGGCGGCGCATGAGCGCCGTGGCCCGGCGGGAGGTGATCGAGCAGTCCGCGCTCGCGGTCTTCGCGGAGCGCGGCTACCACGGCGCCTCGATCGACGAGATCTGCCGGCGAGCGGGCGTGACCCCGCCGGTGCTATACGACCATTTCCCGTCCAAGCTCGCGCTCCACAAGCGACTGCTCGAGCGCACGCGCGACGAGCTGCTCTCGATGTGGCGGGAGAGCCTCGGCGGCGACGAGCCCGCCGAAGTGCGCATCCCGCGCGCGATCGATGCGTGGGCCCGCTACGTCCAGCAGCACCCCTACGTCGCGCGCATGTTCTTCGCGGAGGCGACCGGGGACCCGGAGATCGAGGCGATCCACCGCGGCGTCCGCGCCCAGGGCACCGGGCTGCTCGCGGCCATCGTCGGGCGCGAATCCGGACTCGCGAAGGCCGGCGGGGACAGCGCCGAGATGGCGTCCGAGCTGATTCGCGCCGGGCTCGCGGGCCTCGCGATCTGGTGGGCGGACCACCCCGACGTGCCGCGCGAGCGGATCGTGGCGACCGCCCTCGACGTGCTCTGGATCGGGCTCGAGCGCCTCCGGGCGGGCGAGAGCTGGGCGCCCTAGCTGCGCGAGCGCCCCGCCACCCGGCGGGCCGTGGGCGTGGTCGGCTCGACCCGAGAGACCGCCGGCTCCACCTCGGGCGGGCTCAGCTCCGCGGCGTCCGCGCGCAACTGCTCCAGCGACTCGCGCAGGCGCGCCTGGGACGACAGTCGCCTGCGCACGTGGTCGCGCACCTGCCGTACGCGGGCGAGCACCCGCAGGCGCGCGCCCGACAGCAGCAGCAGGATTCCGAAGGCGCCGATCCGAAGCGCCTCGAGGCCGGTGCGAGGAAGGGCGCCCTCGACGCCGGTGCCCGGAGCCTCGACCCCCGGCTCGGGCGGCTCGCCCGGCTCGGGCTCCTCGGGACCGTTGGGCTGCGGCTCGCCGGTCGGCTCGTCCGGCGGCTGAGCAGGGGAAGCGGGCACCTGGGCGAGGACGGCAGGCGCCGCCGCGAGCAGCGCAGCGAGGAGCACCAGCACGACCACGGAAAGGCGAGGCATGGAGGCCGCTTTCGCCTCGCCAGGCGGCCTGCCCTGCTGGCTGCACGCGATCCTGCGGCTTACCCTGGCGTTCATGGCCGAGCCCGCCTACACGCGCATGCAGGTCGACGAGCGCCGCCGCCAGCTGCTCGAGCTCGGCGCGAAGCTGTTCGCGCGGCACTCGATCGGGGAGCTGTCCATGGCGCGGATCGCCCGCGAGGCGGGGATCTCGAAGGCGCTCCTGTACCACTACTTCCCGAGCAAGCACGACTTCTTCGTCGCGACGCTCGAGCAGGCCGCGGAGGAGGTCCGCAGCCGCACCGAGCCCGACCCGTCGCTGCCGCCGTTCGAGGCGCTGCGCACGAGCCTCGACGCGTTCCTCGGCTGGGTGGAGGAGAACTCGACCGCCTACCGCAAGCTGATCGAGAGCGCGGGCGCGGTGCCGGAGGTGGGCGCCCTGATCGACCAGGTGCGCGGCGCCACCGCGCTGCGCATCCTGGAGGGACTCGGCGGCGACGGAGAATCCGCGCCTCCGAAGGCGCGGGTGGCGGCCTCCGCCTGGCTCTGGTTCATGGACGGAGCGATCCTCGACTGGCTCGACCACCGTGACCTCTCGCGCCAGGAGCTCCGGGACGTGCTGCTCGGGGCGCTCGGCGGCGGCCTCGGCGCCGCGGGCATGCAGTCGGGCTAGCTCCGCTCGGGCCGCCGACCCTCCACCCAGCGCCCCTCCTCGCCCTCGATCTCCTTCTTCCAGATCGGCGCCTCCGCCTTCACGCGATCGATGACGTCGCGGGCGCCCGCGAAGGCCTCGCCGCGGTGCGGCGCCGAGACGGCCACGATCACGCTCGGCTCCGATAGCGGCACCTCCCCGACCCGGTGCTCGACCGCCACCGCGCACAGCCCGTGCGCCTCGAGCGCCTCGGCCGCGATGGCGGCCATGCGCTCTTCGGCCATCGCCGTGTACGCCTCGTAGTCGAGGCGCTCCACCTCGCGGGTCACGCCCGAGAAGGTGACCACGGCGCCGGCGCGCGGGTCGCGGACGCGGGCGGCGAGCGCATCGAGCGAGAGCGGCTCACGGCTCACGCGCGCCCAGGGAGCGGCTGCCGTCGAGCCGCCGCTCACCGGCGGGATCAGGGCCAGCTCGTCGCCGGGGTCGAGCGCGGTGTCCTCCGAGGCGTACTCGCGGTTCACCGCCATCACGAGCGGCACCCCCTCGGCCAGCCCCGAGAGCGAGGCGATCGCGTCACCCACCCGTGCCCCGTCCGGCAGCTCCAGCACCACCTCGGACCGGCCGGCGCGCTCGCGCAGGATCGCGAACAGGCGAACGGTGACCTCCACGCGAGTGGATGCTACGCGCGCCCCCGCGCGAAAACCCGCGCAGCGATCACCCCGCCGATCGCACCGAACAGGTGCCCCTGCCACGACACGCCGTCCTGCGGCGCGAGCCCTCCGAGCAGCGCGGTGCCCCATATCAGCGCCACCACCGCGCCCACGGCGAGCTCGAGCGGGGCGCGGTTGAAGATCCCTCGCGTGAGCAGGTAGGCGGCGTAGCCGAACACGATCCCCGACGCGCCGAGGTGCGTGGTGTCCTCCGGAGCGATCAGCCAGATCCCGAGTCCGCTCACGGCGATGACGATCAGCGTGACGAGCAGCAATCGCTTGACGCCTTGGAGCGCGATCACGATCCCCATTGCGATCAGCGGGATCGTGTTGCCGATCAGGTGGCCGAAGCCGACGTGCAGGAACGGCGCGGTCACCACCTCGGGGAGGCTGTCCGGGTCGCGCGGCTCGATGCCGTAGCGGTCGAGCGGCGTGCCGGGCGCGATGGCGTCGGCCGCCTCGAGCGCCCACATCACCACGACCATCGCCAGCAGCACCACCACGCCGTCGAAGCGGCGCTCGGGTGGCGCGGAAGCCGGGTCGCTCACGCCTCGAACCGTATCCTTCGCCTCAATGGCGACCACGCCGGAGCACCAGCCCAGCATCGCCCCGATCGTCGGCCCGGACGACCCGCGCCGCTTCACTGACTCGGGGATCGAGGTCCGGCACGAGTACGGCCCCGACGACGTCGGCCCCGAGCTCGACGAGCGCCTCGGCCATGCCGGCGAGTACCCCTTCACCCGCGGGATCCATCCCGACATGTACCGCGGGCGCAAGTGGACGATGCGCCAGTACGCGGGCTACGCGACCGCCGCGGAGACCAACCAGCGCTTCCGGTACCTGATCGAGCACGGCTCGACCGGGCTGTCGATGGCGTTCGACCTGCCCACCCAGCTCGGCCGCGACTCCGACGATCCGCTCTGCGCCGGCGAGGTCGGCCGCACGGGTGTGGCCATCGACACGATCGACGACATGCGCCGGGTGTTCGAGGAGATTCCGCTGGGCGAGGTCTCGACCTCGATGACGATCAACGCCCCGGCCGCGGCACTGCTCCTGCTCTACGAGCTCGTGGGCGAGGAGCAGGGCGTGCCGGCGGAGGCGCTGCGCGGGACGACGCAGAACGACATCCTCAAGGAGTACATCGCCCGCGGGAACTTCATCTATCCCCCCGAGCCGGCGATGCGCCTCACCACCGACCTGTTCGCGTACTGCCGCGAGCGCATCCCGAAGTGGAACACGATCTCGATCTCCGGCTACCACATGCGCGAGAAGGGCTGCTCGGCGGTCCAGGAGGTGGGCTTCACGCTCGCCAACGCGATCGCCTACGTGCAGGCGGCGATCGACGCCGGCCTCGGGGTCGACGAGTTCGGCCCGCGGCTGGCCTTCTTCTTCAACGGCCACAACAACGTCTTCCAGGAGGTGGCCAAGTTCCGCGCCGCCCGGCGGATGTGGGCGCGCATCATGCGCGAGCGCTTCGGCGCCCAGGACGAGCGCTCGCTCAAGATTCGCTTCCACACCCAGACGGGCGGCGTCACGCTCGCCGCCCAGCAGCCGCACAACAACATCGTGCGCGTGGCGCTCCAGGGCTTCGCGGCGGTCTGTGGCGGCACCCAGTCCCTGCACACGAACGGGTTCGACGAGGCGCTCGCGCTGCCGAGCGAGACCGCCGCCCGCATCGCCCTGCGCACGCAGCAGATCCTCGCGCTCGAGTCCGGTGCCGCCGACACCGCCGACCCGTTCGCCGGCTCGTACTTCGTGGAGTCGCTCACCGACCAGATCGAGGAGGCGGCCCAGGCGCTGATCGACCGGGTGGACGAGTTGGGCGGCTCGGTCCAGTGCATCCCGTTCATCCGGGCAGAGGTGGAGGAGTCGGCCTGGGGCTACGAGGAGCGCTACCGCCAGAAGCAGGACATCGTGGTCGGCGTGAACCAGTACGTGACCGACCAGGTCGACGAGGTCGAGATCCTGCGCGTGGACCCCGAGTCCGAGCGCCAGCAGCTCGAGCGGCTCGAGGCGTTCAAGTCGGACCGCGACGCCGAGGCCGTCCATGCTCGCCTCGAGGAGCTGCGCTCCGCCTGTCGCGGCACGGACAACCTGCTCCCCCCGATGCGCGCGGCGCTCAAGGAACGCGCCTCGCTGGGCGAGGTGTGCGGCGTGATGCGCGAGGAGTTCGGCGAGTATTCGGAGGCCTGAGCGGATCATCGCGGTGCGCTGATGGACGCCGTCTGACCATGCTCGGCGACGACCTCGGAGAGCTGCTCGGGGAGCGCATCCCGGGCGACCACAGCCGCCAGACGCTCGCCGACGCCTACGCCCGCCCTGCCCGGCGCGTGCTCGACCTCGGCTGCGGTGCGGGCGACTCGGTGGACCTCTTCCGCTCGCTCGACCCGCGGGTGGAGTGGGTCGGAGCGGACATCGCAGAGTCGGCCGAGGTGGCTGCCCGCACGCGCGGCGACGCGGAGTTCGTGACCTTCGACGGCGAGCGGCTGCCGTTCGCCGACGGGAGCTTCGACCTCGTGTTCTGCAAACAGGTGCTGGAGCACGCCCGCCGGCCGGAGGCGCTCGTCCGCGAGGCCGCGCGGGTGCTCGCGCCGGGCGGCCGGCTCGCCGGGTCGACCTCGCAGCTCGAGGCCTTCCACTCGCGGAGTGTCTTCAACCCCACCCCCTACGGGGTCACGCTGCTGGTGGAAGACGCGGGACTCGCGGTAACTGAGCTCCGGCCGGGGATCGACGGCTTCACGCTCGTGGCGTGGAGGGCGCTCGGCATGCCGGGGTTCTTCGCCCGCTGGTGGGCCCGCGAGTCCCCGGGCAATCGCCTGATCGAGCTGGGCGCGCGGGTCGCCCGGCTCGACGCGCGCACGCGCAACCAGGTGAAGCTCACGCTCTGCGGGCAGTTCGCTTTCCTCGCCGCAAGGCCCGCTGCGGCGTGAAGGAGTCCGGCGCGGGGGTGGCGAACCCGGGAGCGATGCCCGATCTGAAAGCCAAGCGCACGCTCGTGAAGTCTCCCCCGGAGCTGTGGGAGGAGCTGAGCGAGCTGGACCGACTCGCCACCCACCTCGAGGCGTTCGGCGAGATCACGATCACGAAGCTCGAGCCGGAGCACACGGTCGCCTGGGAGGGCGAGCACGCCAGCGGCACCGTGTCGATCGAGCCGTCCGGCTGGGGAACGAAGGTCATCCTGACCGCCGTGGTGCCGGACGAGGAGCCGCTCGAACCGGAGCCCGAGCCCGAGCCGGAGCCCGGAGCCGGAACCGGAGCCAGAGCCCTGAGCCCGAGCCGGTCGTGGAGGTCTCGCCCCAGGTCGAGCCCCCCGCGCCTGCGCCGGAGCGGAAGGTCGGGTTCTGGGCGAAGCTGTTCCGCCGCCAGCTCCAGCCGGTCGTCGTCCACGAGCCGGAGCCCGCGCCGGAGCCCGAGCCGGAACCCGAGCCGGAACCCGGCAGCCGGAACCGCGAGCCGGAGCCCGCACCGGAGCCGGAAGCCGTCGTCGCCGCGGCGCCCGAGCCCGAGCCGCCCGGCCCCGAGCACTCCGAGGGACTCGGCCAGGAGCGCGCGCAGGCCGTGCTCGACGGCGCCCTCGACGCCCTGGGCGCGGCGCATCACCGGCCCTTCTCGCGCGGCTAGCCACAGAGCTCCGAAGCCGAGACAATGGCCGGGTGCAGCGGTCTCGCCGCGAGCTCTTCGAGGCGGGCGCAGCGGCGGCGCTCGCCGCGGCGCTCCCGTCCCCGGCCCTCGCCGCCGCGCGGGCGCGGCCGAACATCGTCCTGATCGTCGTCGACACCCTGCGCGCCGACCATGTGAGCGCCTACGGCGGCAGAGCGCGGACCCCCAACATCGACGCGCTCGCCGCGCGCGGCCTGCGCTTCACGCGCTTCTACCCCGAGGCGATGGCCACGGTGCCGGCCCGGCGCTCGATCATGACCGGCCGCCGCGTCTGGCCGTTCCGCAACTGGCACGAGTGGAGCGGCCTCCGGGGCACCCCCGGCTGGCAGCCGATCGCGGACCCGTCGTCGACCTTCACGAGCGCGCTGCGCCGGGCCGGCTACTGGACCGGCTACGTGACCGATAACCCCTTCCTCGGCTTCAACACCCACTACGAGCCCTTCCGGCGCAGCTTCAATCGCTTCTCGGGGATCGGCGGCCAGATCGGGCGCACAGCGCCGGTGGAGTCGGTGTCGCGTGGCGAGCTCGAGCACTGGCTCGTGCCGGAGCTGCGCGTGGACCACATCGAGGCGCGGGTGCGACGCTTCCTCGCCGCGGGCGGCTACTGGGTCGACGAGTCGCGCTCGTGGGCGGCGCGGGTCTTCAACGCGGCCGCCGCCACGCTCGACGAGGCGAGCGCGCGCCGTCCGTTCGCGCTCGTGGTCGACACCTTCGAGCCGCACGAGCCCTGGACCCCGCCGCGCAGCTACATCGACCTCTACGGGCGCGCCGACTACCGCGGCCCGGAGCCGTGCATGGGCCGCTACAAGCGCACGAGCGAGTGGCTCAGCCGGGAGCGCCGAGGCCCGGTGCTCGAGCGGATGCGCGACCTGTACGCCGCCGAGGTGACCATGACCGACCGCTGGCTCGGCGCGTTCACCGCGCGGCTCGACGAGCTCGGGCTCCGCGACCAGACGGTGATCGCCCTCGTGAGCGATCACGGCTACCTGCTGGGCGAGCACGGCTGGACGGGCAAGATCGCCTCGATGCTCCACCCCGAGCTGGTGCACGTGCCGTTCCTGCTGGCCGATCCTCGCCCCGGTCGCCGCCGCGGCACGAGCGGCCACCTCGCGCAGACGCACGACGTCGGACCCACCCTGCTGTCGCTCGCCGGCGTCCGCGCCCCCCAGGGCATGAGCGGCGCGGACCTCTCGCCGCTGCTCCGCGGTCGCCGCGCGCCCGAGCGGCGCATCGCCTACGGCGGCTACGCGAACTGGCACTACGTGCGCAACGAGCGCTTCGTCTTCATCTCCGAGAACCGCGGGCGCGGACGGCGGCTGTACGACACCGAGCGCGACGAGGGCGAGCGCCGCAACCTCGCCCGCAGGCATCCGAAGCGGATCGACGAGCTCTACCGCCTGGTCGTCCGCCTCGCGGGAGGCCGCCCGCCGATCTACCGCTGAGCAAGGGGCTAGGCTCGCGCCATCGCCTCGACTCGCCGACAGTTCCTGGTCGTCGGAGGGAGCATCGTGGTGGCCGGCGCCGCCGGCGCGAAGATGCTCGGCGAGGGCTCGCACGCAGAGGCGAGGAACGGTCGCCCCAACGTGCTCGTGATCATGATCGACACGCTCCGGGCCGATCACGCGCTCGGCAACGCGGCCCGCACGCCGAACATCGACGCGCTCGCCCGCGAGGGCATCAGCTTCACCCGCACCTACCCGGAGGCGATGCCCACCGTGCCGGCCCGCAACTCGTTGCTCGGCGGGCGCCGGGTGTTCCCGTTCCGGGGCTGGTTCGACCGCCGCGGCCTGATCCAGATGCCCGGCTGGGAGCCGGTGGCCGACGTGACCACCACGTTCACCAGCACCCTGCGTCAGGCCGGCTACTGGACGGGCTACGTGACCGACAACCCGTTCCTCGGGTTCTCGCGCCCATACGAGCAGTTCCGACAGAGCTTCGACCTGTTCGTCAAGCGCGGCGGGCAGATCGGCGGCCGTTCGGACGGGGTCTCGCCCAAGCAGATCGACCACTGGGTCCACCCGGCCACGCGCGACCCGAAGACGATCGACCGGGTGCGTCACTACATCGCGAACGCCGACTACGCCCACGACGAGTCGAAGTCGTTCGCCGCGAGCGTGTTCGGCTCCGGCGTCGAGGCGCTCGACACCGCCGCGCGTGGGCGCCGCCCCTGGGCGCTCGTGGTCGACACCTTCGAGCCGCACGAGCCCTGGACGCCGCCCAGCCGCTACCTCGACCTGTACGGCGAGCCCGGCTACCGCGGGGCCGAGCCGGGGATGCCGCGCTACGGCAGGGTGGAGAACTGGCTGGCTCCGGCCGAGGCCCCGCGGGTGCTGCGCCGGATGCGCGCGCTCTACGCCGCCGAGGTCACGATGACCGACCGCTGGCTCGGCGCCCTGCTCGAGCACCTCAACGGGCTCGGCCTCGATCGCGAGACCGTGATCGTGCTGGCTGGAGACCACGGCTTCCAGCTCGGCGAGCGCGGCTGGACGGGCAAGATCTCGACGGCGCTCCACCCCGAGCTGATCCGGGTGCCGCTCGTGGTCGTCGATCCCGAGCGCCGCCGCGCCGGCACGACGAGCTCCTACCGCGCATCGCTTCACGACGTTGGCGGCACGATCCTCACGATGTGCGGCGTGCCCCGTCCGCCCGGCATGGAGGGCGCGGACCTCTCGCGGCTCTTCCGCGGCGCGCTCCCGCCGGAGCGCGACCTGTCATGGGGCGGCTACTCCAACAGCCATTACCTGCGCAACGACCGCTTCGCCTTCTTCGCCGACAACCGCATGAACGTCCCGCGCGTCTACGACCTCGATGCCGACCCCGGCGAGACGCGCAACCTCGCGCCGGAGCGACCGGCGCTGGCGCGCGAGCTGCACGAGCGCGTGGTCGAGCTCGCGGGCGGGCGGCTGCCGTTCTACAACGCGTAACCTCCCGCGTCCGATGAGACAGCGCTCGCCGGAAACCTACGAGGAGAAGCTCTCCCAGCTCACGGAGCTGCGCGAGCAGGCCATCCACACGAACCCGCAGGCGGAGGAGAAGCAGCACGCCAAGGGCAAGCTGACCGCCCGTGAGCGGATCGAGAGGCTGCTCGACCCGGGCAGCTTCCAGGAGCTCGACACCTTCGTTCGGCACCGAACGGCCGACTTCGACATGCTCCGCAACCGTCCGGTGGGTGACGCCGTGGTGACCGGGCATGGCACGATCGACGGGCGCGCGGTCTGCGTCTTCAGCCAGGACTTCACGGTCTTCGGCGGCTCGCTCGGCGAGGTGATGGGCGAGAAGATGGTCAAGGTGATGGACCTGGCGGCCAAGATCGGCTGCCCCGTCATCGGGATCAACGACTCCGGCGGCGCGCGCATCCAGGAGGGCGTGGTCTCACTGGGCGCCTACGGCGACGTGTTCGTGCGCAACGTGCAGTGCTCCGGCGTGATCCCGCAGATCTCGCTGATCATGGGGCCGTGCGCGGGCGGCGCCGTGTACTCCCCCGCCATGACCGACTTCATCTTCATGGTGAAGGAGACCTCGCACATGTTCATCACGGGTCCCGACGTGATCAAGACGGTCACGGGCGAGGAGGTGGAGTTCGAGGAGCTCGGCGGCGCGATGACGCACAACACGAAGTCGGGGGTGGCCCACTTCGCCGCCGACGACGAGGACAGCTGCCTCGCCGACGCGCGCTACCTGATGTCGTTCCTGCCGCAGAACAACCTCGAGCTGCCGCCACGGATGGAGACGGGGGACGACCCCGACCGGATGGACATGGAGCTCGACTCGATCGTCCCCGACAACCCCAACAAGCCCTACGACATGCGCGACGTGGTTCACAGCGTCGTGGACAACGGCGAGTTCTTCGAGGTGCAGGAGCACTTCGCGCCCAACATCGTGGTCGGCTTCTCGCGGCTCGGCGGGCGCCCCGTGGGCGTGGTCGGGAACCAGCCGAGCCAGCTCGCGGGGGTGCTCGACATCGCGTCGTCCGAGAAAGCCGCCCGCTTCGTGCGCTTCTGCGACGCCTTCAACCTCCCGCTCGTGACCTTCTGCGACGTGCCCGGCTTCCTGCCCGGCACGTCACAGGAGTGGGGCGGAATCATCCGCCACGGCGCGAAGCTCCTGTACGCGTTCACCGAGGCGACCGTCCCGAAGCTCACCGTCATCACGCGCAAGGCCTACGGCGGCGCCTACGACGTCATGAACTCGAAGCACATGCTCGCCGACTTCAACTTCGCCTGGCCGACGGCCGAGGTGGCCGTGATGGGCCCGGAGGGCGCCGTGAACATCATCCACCGGCGCGACATCCAGAGCTCACCGACGCCGGACCAGCGCCGCGAGAAGCTGATCGGCGACTACAAGGCGCGCTTCGCGAACCCCTACTCGGCCGCCGAGCGCGGCTACATCGACGACGTGATCATCCCGCACGAGACGCGGCCGACGCTGATCCGCGCGCTCGACACGCTCCAGACCAAGCGCGTCGACACGCCGAAGCGCAAGCACGGCAACATCCCCCTGTAGTGCGCAAGCAGCCGGCTCGGCCGGCTGCGCGCGGTCCCGCTCCAGTGCGGCTCGCTAGGCCGGCTCGGCCGGCTGCCCGGCGTCGGCTACGCCGCGGCCGGCTCCGGCTCGGGCTCCGGCACGCCGCGCTCGCGAGCGAGCAGCACCAGCGCGCTGCCCAGTACGAGCGTGCCCGCCAACACCGTCAGCGGCATCTCGAAGCCGCCGGTCTGGTCCTCGCTGATGCCCGTGAAGGCGGGGCCGGCGAAGCCGCCGAGGTTCCCGATCGCCGCGATCAGCGCGATCCCCGCGGCCGCCGCGGAGCCGGTGAGGAACGCGGTCGGGAAGGCCCAGAAGACCGGGATCGCCGACAGCAGCCCGACCGCCGACAGGGTGATCGCGACGGTGAGCAGGACGGGCGAGTGGGCGTACGCGGTGAGCACGCAGCCCGCCGCGCCCACGAGCACCGCGGCGATCAGGTATGGCCGCCGGCTCGGTGCGACGTCCGCTCGCCGGGCCACCACCAGCATGGCCACGGTGGCCACGCCGTAGGGCACCGCCGCCAGCGCGCCGACCTCGAAGTCCGAGTAGCCGGTGCGGTCCTGCACGAGGTCGGGCACGAAGAACGTGAGGCCGAAGGCGGCGCCCACGATCAGGAAGTAGATCAGCGACAGGAGCCACACCTGACCGTTGCGAAGCGAGGCGCCGAGCGATCCCACCCCGACCGCCTCCTTCAGCTCGCTCTCGCGCGCGACCTCGGCCGCCAGCAGCTCGCGCTCCTCCGGCTCGAGCCAGCGCGCGTCCTCGGGGCGCTCGTCGAGGTAGCGGAGCGTCACGAAGCCCAGCGCCACGGCCGGCAGCCCCTCCATCAGGAACAGCCACTGCCAGCCCTCGAGGCCGGCCAGCCCATCCAGCTCGAGCAGGCCGCCCGACAGCGGCCCGCCGGCGACGTACGCGACCGAGATCGCCGTGAGGAAGAGCGCCAGCACGCGCGTGCGCTCGTCCTCGGGGAACCACCAGGTGAGGAACAGGATGATCCCCGGGAAGAAGCCGGCCTCCGCCACGCCGAGCAGGAAGCGCAGCACGTAGAAGCTGGCGGCGCTCTCGATGAACAGCATCGAGGCGGACAGCAGGCCCCAGACGATCATGATCCCGGCCAGCCAGCGGCGCGCGCCGAAGCGCTCGAGCGCCAGGTTGCTCGGCACCCCGAAGATCACGTAGCCGAGCGAGAAGATGCCCGCGCCGAGCCCGAAGATCGTGTCGCTGAAGCCGAGGTCGTCCTCGAGCTGGAGCTGGGCGAACGACACGTTCACGCGGTCGAGATACGCGACCACGTAGATCAGGAACAGGAACGGGATGAGCCGGCGCGTGGCCTTTCGGAGCGCGCGCTCCCGGAGGGTCACACGCCGGAGTTTCTCCTACTTCACGGTGATCTTGAAGGCGGACAGCAGGTCGTCGCCGCTGCCCTTCGTGCCGCCGATCAGCGCGCCGAGCGGCTCGAGGTAGGGCTTCGCCTCCTGGTAGTCGGGCTCCGAGCGAGCGCCGGCATCCTCGACGAGCTGCAGCACCTGGTCGATCGCGAGGTAGAAGGACACGTCGTAGCCGTCGAGCGACTGCGTGGCTTCGGCGAACTCGGGCGAGGAGTCGAGGGTCTCGGAGGGCGAGATGGCGCTTCTCGCCGCGTCGTCGCCGTAGGCGACCACGAAGCGATCGTCCTCGACGAACACGTGCACGGGCTGCGGCGCGTCGGTGTCGCGGACAGTGAAGCCCTCACCGCCCGGGACGGCAAGCGGCCCGACGGTCGTGCCTGGCTCGTCGCTGGTGCCGGCGAACGCCCGCAGGCGCGCGATCATGCGCCCGGTTGCGGCGGGATCCGAGGTCTCGACCACGAGCGCGCCGTTGAGCTCGGGAACCGTCGTGCCGCGCACGAAGATCGCGAAGTCGCCCATCCAGTCGAGCACGTCCTCCTTGAGCCTCAGCCCGGTGGCGTTCTGGAACTGCTGCTCGACCACGTCGCGGCCGCCCACGGCGCCGGCGAGCGAGGTCACGTAGTAGTCGAGGACCTTGCCGAGGTCCGGTTGCGCGATCCCGAGCCAGGAGTCGGCCGGCAGCTCGCTCACGAGGTCGCTGCCCGGCGCGAAGAAGGGCACCGCCTGCGCGAACGCCTCCGGGATCTCCGCCTCGACGGTGAGGCCGTCCTGGTCCGCGTCGACCGTGGCCACGTACGGCTCCTCGAGGGCGTCCTTGAGCGCCCCGCCGAGCGGCAGCCCGGTGCCGGCCGCGCCCTGCTGGGCGAAGTCGAAGAGCGCCGGCGCATTGACGTAGACGAGGCCCAGCCGGTCCTCCGCGGCGTTCTCGACCGCCTTCGCGTAGGCCTCGTCGTCCTCGAGCGGCGAGCCGTCGTCCGAGGCGTCGATCGCGGCCTTCACCCCACGCTCGCTGCCGGCCACGACGAAGCCGTCGAACACGGCCACGGCGCCATCGCCGTCGGTCAGGTAGTCGACCTCCTTGTAGGACCTCGACTCCGGCTTCTCCTCGAACGACTTCTCCACGGCCTCCCGGGCGGCGTCCTCGTCGTCGGTGGCGATCAGCAGCGCTCCGTGCTCGAATTCGCCGCCCCTGCCCTCGCGGCTGATGAAGAAGGCGGCCTCGTCGCCGAGCCACGGCTCGATGTCGTCCTTGAAGGTGATCGGCGCGTCGGATGCCCGGAGCGCCTGCTCGATCAGTCCCTTCAGGCGCTCGCCCGCCGGGCCCTCGCCGGGGAACTTGGAGACGATCGCGTCGATCGCCTCCTTCTGCTCGCCCTCGGGCTCGAGGGTCACCTCGCCGTACATGAGCGCTCCAGCCGGAGCCAGCGAGGTGGCGCTCGAGGCGGCCTCGTCGTTGCCGCACGCGACCAGCGGCAGCGTGGCGAGCAGGATGGCGGTGACTATCGCTGTGAAGGTGCGCATGTCTCCTCTAGAGGGTCACGCTGTCGGCCCTGACCCGGCCGGCACGATGGTGCTCCAGCAGGGCGAGGCAGAGTGCGAGGTCTTGGATGGCGAGGCCGGTCGAGTCGAAAAGGGTGATCGCATCCAGGGTAGACCGTCCGGGAGCGGCGCCCGTCAGTACGTCGCCCAGCTCGGCAACATCCTCGCGGGCGACGAGCCCGGCGCGCACGGCGCCCGTGAGCTCGCCGCCGTGGCTCGCCTGCGTCCACTCGTCGCAGAAGAGCTGCGCCCGCGCCACCGCCTCGGGCTCGGCCTCGGCCTTGCCCGGTCCGTCGGCGCCCAGCATGCTGAGGTGCATCCCGGGCCGCAGGTCGCGCGCGCGCACGACGGGCTCGGCGCCCGGAGTCACGCACGTGACGATGTCGCAGCCGAGCACCTCGTCGAGGGCGCCCACCTCCCAGCCGAGCTCGCCCGAGAGCCGGCCGGCGGCGTCCGGGTCGGGGTCGTAGAGCAGCCCGGGGCCGTACTCCGCCGCGGCGAGGCAGCGCGCGGCCCACGCGCCGTGCAGGCCGCACCCGACGATCCCGACCGTCCCGGCGTCCTCGCGCGCGAGCTCCTGCGCCGCCACCGCCGCCACCGCCCCCGTGCGCAGCGCGGTGACCGAGCGCACGTCCACGAGCGCGAGCGGCTCGCCGTCGACCGCGGACGACACGCAGATCACACCCATCACCACCGGCAGCCCGGCCGCGGGGTTGCCGGGAAAGGAGGTGACCCACTTGAGGATGGCGAGGCCGGCGCCACGCGCCGGCATGGCGCGGAAGTCCCCGTGGGGCGACGCGTCGAGATAGACCTTGGGAGGCATCTGCCACTCGCCGCCGGCGTACTCGACGAAGCCGTCGCGCACGCGCTCGATCGCTTCCGCGGGCGAGATCGCCCCCAGCACGGTGTCGTAGGGGAAGGCGGGGATCGCGGGCACCGGGCGACTACGCTACCCGCCCGGTGGCACGCAACGGCAAGCACCGCCCCTCGCGGCCGCGCATCGAGATGCGCCAGGCGGCCTCGCCCGAGGAGGCGGCCGCCATCGCCGCGGCGATCGAGCAGTTCCTGCGTGACACGGCTCCGGTGCCGGCTTCCGGCCCGCGGCTGAGCCCGTGGCTGCGCGCCGGCCTGTTCGCCGGGACCGGGCGCGATCCGTCCGGTCCCACTCCCGTGGGGGGACCAGGAGGCCTGGGGCCGGTAGAAATGGCAGACGCCGACGCCGCCCGGCGGCTCGCGGAGTCGCTGCCTGAGGTCGAGGCGGGCACCTCCTACGGCACCCCCTCGTGGCGGGTGCGCGGCAAGTTCTTCGCCCGGCTTCGCGACGACGACACGGTGCTCGTCGCCAAGGTGGACAAGGGCGAGAAGGAGCTGCTCATGCAGGCCGAGCCGGAGATCTTCTTCCAGACCCCGCACTACGAGGGCTACGGCTACGTGCTGGTCCGGCTCGCGGCCATCGAGGAGGACGAGCTGGCCGAGGTGGTCGAGGACGCCTGGCGGCTCGCGGCGCCCAAGCGGCTGGTCAAGGAGCGCGACGCGTAAAGGTTCGGTCCGACGCCTCCGATGAAATGAACGGGGCGAACGGAGATGAACCTGCGCCAACTGCTCGAGGCCGAGCTCGCCGAGGCGACGGCCGAGCTGCGCGCCCACATGGGCACGTGGGAGTACGCCCTCTCGATGGCGGCGGGGTGCCACGGCGGCCGCGAGCATCCCGTGCACTGGGCCACCCGCGCTCGAACCGAGCAGCTCACGGCTCGCTGCCGCAACCTCCGCGCCCGCCTGCTCGAGCACTCTCCCTGAGCCCACAGCAAATAGGCGTTAGGCCCGCTCCGACTCGGGAACGGTCGATAGGAGAGCTTTCGAGACGGAGGAGCGAGAGATGGCCGAGAACCGTGGCGTCGCATACATGGGGACGGGCAAGGTGGAGGTCCAGGACATCGACTTCCCCACCTTCGAGCTGAAGGACGGCCCGGGCGTGAACCCCGACAACGTGGGGCGCAAGCTTCCACACGCGGCCATCCTGAAGGTCGTCTCCACCAACATCTGCGGCTCCGACCAGCACATGGTGCGCGGCCGGACGACCGCGCCCGAGGGCCTGATCCTCGGACATGAGATCACCGGCGAGGTGATCGACATCGGGCCGGACGTCGAGTTCATCGAGAAGGGCGACCTCTGCTCGGTGCCCTTCAACATCGCCTGCGGCCGCTGCCGCATGTGCAAGACCGGCAACACCGGCGTGTGCCTGAACGTGAACCCCGACCGCCCCGGCTCGGCGTACGGCTACGTCGACATGGGCGGCTGGGTGGGCGGCCAGGCCGAGTACGCGGTGGTGCCCTACGCGGACTGGAACCTGTTGAAGTTCCCCGACAAGGAGCAGGCGCTCGAGAAGATCGTCGACCTGACGATGCTGTCGGACATCTTCCCCACCGGCTTCCACGGGGCCTACACCGCGGGCATCGGCCCCGGCGACTCGGCGTACATCGCGGGCGGCGGACCGGTGGGCCTGGCGGCCGCGCACTCCGCGCAGCTCCTGGGCGCCTCGGTGGTCATCGTGGCCGACCTCATCCCCGAGCGGCTCGAGCAGGCGCGCTCCTTCGGCTGCGAGACGATCGACGTGTCGAAGGGCGACCCGCGCGACCAGATCGAGCAGCTGCTCGGCACGCCGGAGGTCGACGGAGCGGTCGACGCCGTGGGCTTCGAGGCGCGCGGACACGGCCCGGACGCCGACCACGAGGCGCCGGCGACGGTGCTGAACTCGGTGATGGACGTGACGCGGGTGGCCGGCAAGCTCGGCATCCCGGGGCTCTACGTGACGGGCGACCCGGGCGGCATCGACGAGGCGGCGAAGGCGGGCTCGCTGTCGATCCGGATCGGGCTCGGCTGGGCCAAGTCCCACTCGTTCACGACCGGCCAGTGCCCGGTGATGAAGTACCACCGCGGCCTCATGGAGATGATCCTCCACGACAAGGCGCAGATCGCCAAGGCGGTGAACGCCACGGTGATCACGTTGGACGAGGCGCCGCAGGGCTACGAGGACTTCGACAAGGGCGCGGCCAAGAAGTTCGTGCTCGACCCGCACGGCCAGATCGCGGCCTGAGGCCGCGGCCGGCAGCTACCCGACGGCGGCCGCGAACACCGGCGGCCGCCGCTCGGCCCAGGGGTGCGACTCCTCGAGCTGGGCGGCGAGCCGGATCAGGGTGTCCTCGCGGCCGTGATCGGCCACCAGCTGGACGCCGATCGGAAGGCCGTCGCCGCTCTGGTGCAGCGGTAGCGAGATGGCCGGGTGCCCGGTTGAGTTGAAGCCCGCCGTGAAGATCGCGTACGGGACGGCGCGCTCGATCGCCGCCATCGGGTCGGCGTCGTTCGCGCCGCTGCCGATCGTCCCCAGCCGCGCCGGCGGCTGGGACATCGTGGGCGTGAGCAGCACATCGTGGTCCTGCCACCAGGCGGCGACCTGGCGGTTCACGAGCTGCGAGTACGCGATCGCGCCCAGGTACTCGGGCGCCGTGTGCTCGTGGCCCCTCTCGGACAGCGCCCAGGTGAGCGGCTCGACGTCCTCGGGGCCGATCGCTCGCCCGATGCGCAGGCTCCAGAAGTCGACCAGCGCGGCCACCCCCGAGGCCCAGCGGACCATGAACAGGGGCACGTAGTTGGGCTCGTCGAGGCCACTCGGATAGGAGGTCTCGACGTGGTGGCCGAGCGACTCGAGCGCCCGGCCGGCGCTCTGCGCCGCCGCCACGCAGTCCGGGTGCACGTCCCGCCCACCCGGGGCCGAGGTCATCAGGCCGATCCTCAGGCGGCCCGGATCCGCGCCCACCTCCTCGGTGTAGGGCCGCTTCCGGTCGGGCGCGAAGTAGGGCTCGCCGGGCGGCGGGTCCGACACCCACTCGAGCACGGCGGCCGTGTCGCGGACCGAGCGCGAGACCACGAGCTCCACGCCGAGCCCCGAGACGAAGTCGCCGATCGGGGCCATCGACACCCGGGCGCGCGTTGGCTTCAGCCCCACGAGGCCGCAGCAGGAGGCGGGGATCCTGATCGAGCCGCCGCCGTCGCTGGCGTGGGCGATCGCCACCATGCCGGCGGCCACGGCCGCGGCCGAGCCGCCACTCGACCCGCCGGTCGAATGCTCGGTGCTCCACGGGTTGCGGCTCGCCCCGTAGGCCACCGGCTCGGTGGTCGGCAGGATCCCGAACTCGGGCGTGTTCGTCTTGCCGACGAACACGAACCCGGCCTGGCGCAGGCGCGAGGCGAGCCAGGTGTCCTCCTCGGCCCGCCAGCCGAGCTCGCGTAGGAAGCGGGCGCCCTCGTGGTAGGGGTCGCCGGCGGTCTGGCAGACGAGGTCCTTGATGAGTATCGGTACGCCGCGGAACGGACCGTTCGCCGGCTCCGTTTCGAGCGCCTGCTCGAAGAGCGGGTGGATCACGGCGTTGAGCTCCGGGTTGAGCGCCTCGATGCGCTCGATCGCGCTCTCCGCCAGCTCGCGCGGTGAGGCGTCTCCCGCCGCGATCAGCGCCGCCTGGGCGGTTGCGTCCGTGTGCGAGTCCACCGCGTGACCCTAACCGCCTCAACCCGGCCGCGCCTGCGGCCGATAAATACATGAAACCTGGTTGGTTTTTGATACTTTGCCTTGCCAGGACGGCTTCGAACCCGCGCGGAGGATCGGCACAGACCATGGAACCCGTCTCAACTCCCACCCCGCAGCGAGCGCCACCGGCCCGCTGCCAAAGCGGGGAAGGCCCGGCTCGCTCGACAACCCCGAGGTGCAGGAGAACGTCCCGGGCCACGTGATCCCGATCCTCGAGCGCGAGTTCGACGACTTCGACAACGAGGCCGAGAGGTTCCTCGCCGGCGACACGGCCGAGGACGAGTTCATCGGCTTCCGTCTCAAGCAGGGCGTCTACGGCCAGCGTCAGGCCGACGTCCAGATGATCCGGGTGAAGCTGCCCTTCGGCGGGATCACCCCGGAGCAGATGGAGGCGTTCGCGGACGTCGTCGAGCGCTACGCGCCCCTGAACAAGGGCCACATCACCACCCGCCAGAACGTGCAGCTCCACCACATCCCGTTGCGCGACGCCGCGGCGGCCATCCGCGAGCTGTCCGACTCCGGCCTGTCGAGCCGCGAGGGCTGCGGCAACACCGTTCGCAACGTGACCGGCGACCCCTGGGCGGGCGTCTGCGAGGGCGAGCTGTTCGACCCCACCCCGTACGTGGGCGCGTACGTGCGCTACTTCGTCCGCCACCCCACCACGCAGCTGATGCCGCGCAAGGTCAAGACGGCGTTCACGGCCACGGACGAGGACCGGGCGATCACGGGCATCCACGACATCGCGTTCATCCCGCGGGTCCAGAACGGCATCAAGGGCTTCGAGCTGCGCGTGGGTGGCGGCACCTCGATCATGCCGCGCGTAGCGCCCACGCTCTCCGAGTTCGTCGCGGCCGACGACGGTGAGTACCTGAAGGTCACCGAGGCCGTGCTGCGGATCTTCGACCGCCAGGACTGGCTGCGGAAGAACCGCGCACGCGCTCGCATCAAGGTGTTCGTCGACAAGTTCGGCATCGAGGAGCTGCGCCGCCAGGTCGACGAGGAGCTCGAGGGCGATTGGGTGGCCGAGCGCGACTTCGACCCCGGGCCGCTCCTCTTCATCGACGACGAGGAGGCCCGCGCGCCGGCCCTGCCCGTGGCCTACGCGAGCCCCAACGGCGACGGCGGGCCGTTCGAGCGCTGGCGGGCGAGCAACGTGCGCGCGCAGCGCCAGGCGGGCTTCTCGACGGTCGAGATCAAGGTGATCCGCGGCGACCTCACGCCCGAGCAGTTCCGCGGATTGGCGCGCGTGATGCGCGACTACTCGGGTGGCTACGCCCGCACCACGGTGGGCCAGAACCTCGTGCTGCGCTGGGTGCGCGACGAGACGGTCTACGAGGTGTGGCGCGCGCTCTCCGAGCTCGGGCTCGGCGATCCCGGCGCCCAGCAGGTGAACGACGTGGTGAGCTGCCCGGGCACCGACTCGTGCAAGCTCGGCATCACGAGCTCCATGGGCCTCAACCACGCCGTCCGCGAGCGCGTGGAGGCGATGGACATCACCGACCCGCTCACCCGGCAGGTGCACATCAAGATGTCCGGCTGCCCGAACGGCTGCAGCCAGCACCACATCGCCAACCTCGGGTTCTACGGCGCGTCGATCAAGGTCGGCGAGAACACGATCCCCGCCTACGTCGCCCACATCGGCGGCAACTACGAGGGCGGCGAGGTGGTCTACGGCACCCGGCTGAAGGTCCGGCTGGCCGCCAAGCGGGTGCCCGAGGCGGTGGAGCGCTGGCTTCGCATGTACGAGGCCGAGCGCGAGGACGGCGAGGCCTTCAACGCCTTCGCCGAGCGCGTGGGGTCAGCGCGCTTCGAGGACGAGGTGCGCGAGCTGGCCATGCCGATCGAGTTCAGCCTCGAGAACATGGCCCACTTCATCGACTGGCAGCGCAAGGAGCCCTTCCAGGTCATCCGGGGTGAGGGCGAATGCGCGGTGTAGAAGCGGACGCTCTCACAACACTGGAGCTCGCCCTCCAGCGGCACCATCCGAGCCTCGTCACGGCCTGCTCCTTCCAGAAGGAGGAGACCGTTCTGATCGACATGCTCATGGGCATCGACCCGACGGCGCGTGTGTTCACGATCGACACCGGCGTGCTCTTCCCCGAGACCTACGAGGTCTGGCGCAAGGTCGAGGACCGCTACGGGCTGAGGGTCGAGGTGATCGACGCCACGCCGCCGAACGGCACGCCCTGGAGCGCGACGAGCTGCTGCGGCTCGCGCAAGGTCGAGGCGCTCGCCCAGGCGCTCTCGGGTGTGGACGCCTGGATCACGGGAATCCGCCGCGAGCAGTCACCCACGCGAGCGGACGCCGAGAGCGTGGAATGGGATTCGGCGCGCGGGGTATGGAAGTTCAATCCACTCGCCGAGTGGACGGACAAGGACGTCTGGCGCTACGTGCACGATCGCGATCTCCCCTACCATCCCCTCCACGACCGGGGGTACGAGTCCATCGGATGCGCCCCCTGCACCCTGCCGGGCGCCGGCCGCGAAGGCCGTTGGGCCGGGCAGGAGAAGACCGAGTGCGGATTGCACGTTTGACGCCATCGCCATGACCGTGACTGCATCGCCGCGTATCCTGCGGCGCGACGAGATGAGCTACGAGATCCCTCACCTCCGGGCCCTCGAGTCCGAGGCCCTTCACGTGATCCGTGAAGTGGCCGCCGAGCTCGAGCGCGGTGTCGTGCTCTTCTCGGGCGGCAAGGACTCCGCGGTGCTGCTCCATCTCGCGCGCAAGGCGTTCTGGCCGGGGGCGCTGCCGTTCCCGGTGATGCACGTCGACACGGGCCACAACTTCCCCGAGGTCATCGACTACCGCGACCAGATGATCGAGGACGTCGGGGCGCGACTGATCGTGGCCTCCGTCCAGGAGTCGATCGACAACGGTCGCGTGACCGACGAGACCGGCCCGCGCGCCTCGCGTAACCGGCTCCAGTCCGTCACGCTGCTCGACGCGATCGAGGAGCACGGATTCAAGGCCGCGTTCGGCGGCGCCCGCCGAGACGAGGAGCGCGCTCGGGCGAAGGAGCGCATCCTCTCCTTCCGCGACGACTTCGGCCACTGGGACCCGAAGGGCCAGCGCCCCGAGCTCTGGAACCTCTACAACGGCTTCGTCAAGCGCGGCGAGCACGTGCGCGTGTTCCCGCTCTCGAACTGGACCGAGCTCGACGTGTGGCAGTACATCAACGAGGAGAAGATCGCCCTGCCCCCGATCTACTTCGCGCACGAGCGCGAGGTGTTCAGTCGCGACGGGATGCTGTACGCGACCTCGGAGTTCGTGGAGCTGCTGCCGCAGGAGAAGCCCTTCCAGGAGAGTGTGCGCTTCCGGACCGTCGGCGACATGAGCTGCACGGGCGCCGTGCGCTCGACGGCGTCCACGCTCGAGGAGGTGGTGGCCGAGATCGCCGCCACCCGGATCACCGAGCGCGGCGAGACGCGCGCCGACGACCGGATCTCGGAGGCCGCGATGGAGGACCGCAAGAAGGAGGGCTACTTCTGATACCGGCCGGGTGTCAGCGGGGGACCGGGGGCGTGAGCCCCCGGATGGTGTCCTGATGGCGCCCGGCGCCGCCACGAACGGGCGGCCGATGGCCACCCGGCCGTCGGAGCTCGTCCGGTTCGCGACCGCGGGTTCCGTCGACGACGGCAAGTCGACCCTGATCGGCCGCCTGCTGTTCGACACCAAGTCGATCTTCGAGGACCAGCTCGAGCACGTCGAGCGCACCTCCCTGCAGCGCGGCGACGGCTACGTGAACCTCGCCCTGCTCACGGACGGCCTGCGCGCCGAGCGCGAGCAGGGCATCACGATCGACGTCGCCTACCGCTACTTCCACACCCCCCGGCGCAAGTTCATCATCGCGGACACGCCCGGCCACGAGCAGTACACGCGCAACATGGTCACGGGCGCCTCCACCGCCGACCTCGCGCTGATCCTGATCGACGCGCGCAAGGGCGTGGTCGAGCAGTCGCGCCGCCACTCGTTCATCGCGTCGCTCCTTCGTATCCCGCACCTCGTGGTGTGCGTGAACAAGATGGACCTCGTCGACTGGGACCAGGAGGTGTTCGAGTCGATCTCGAGCGAGTTCGCCGGCTGGGCGGCGAAGCTCGACATCCAGGACGTGACCTTCATCCCGATCTCCGCCCTGCACGGCGACAACGTGGTCGAGCGCTCGGAGCGAATGTCGTGGTACGAGGGGCCGTCGCTGCTCTACCACCTCGAGCACGTGCACGTGGCCTCCGACCGCAACCTTCAGGACGCGCGCTTCCCCGTCCAGTGGGTGATCCGGCCGATGAACGACGAGCACCACGACTACCGCGGCTACGCCGGCGAGGTGGCCTCCGGGGTCTTCCGCGTCGGGGACGAGGTGGTGGTGTTGCCGTCCGGGATCCAGTCGCGGATCGCGGCCATCGACACCTTCGACGGCACGCAGGACGAGGCGTTCCCGCCGCAGTCGGTCACGCTCCGTCTGGAGGACGACGTGGACGTCTCGCGCGGGGACATGATCTGCCGTCCGCAGAACCGCCCCGTCGAGGCGCGCGAGGTGGAGGCGATGGTCTGCTGGATGGCCGAGCGGCCGCTGAGGCCATCGGGCCGCTACCGCATCAAGCACACCACCCGCACGGTGCTCGCGAAGGCGGACGAGCTGCGCTACCGGATCGACGTGAACACCCTGCACCGCGACGAGCAGTCCACCGGGCTGGGCCTCAACGAGATCGGCCGGCTGCGCCTGCGGCTGTCCGCGCCGTTGTTCCTCGACCAGTACCGGCGCAACCGGGCCACGGGCAGCTTCATCCTCATCGACGAGTCGACGAATGACACGGTCGGTGCGGGAATGGTGCTCTAACCCAGCCCTCTCTAGGCTCCTCGGCGATGGACTTCGCCCTCATCGGCTTCGGCCTCGGGGTCGGCATCCTGGTGGGAATGACGGGCATCGGCGGCGGCTCGCTGATGACGCCCATGCTGATCCTCGTGTTCGGCGTCACCCCTGTGACGGCGATCGGCACGGACCTCGCCTACGCGGCCGTGACGAAGACGGTCGGGGGCTACAAGCACTGGACGCAGAAGACGGTCGACCTCCGGCTCTCGAGCTGGATGGCGCTTGGCTCGGTGCCCGCGGCCGTCGGCGGCGTCTACGTGCTGGGCCTGATCGAGGACGCCGCCGGGCGCGACTTCGACGACCTGCTGCTCACGATCCTCGCCTGCGCCCTGCTCCTCACGGGCGCGGCGACGCTGGTCCGCGCCTTCCTCAAGTCGATGCACGAGCGCGAGCGCGACACCATCGAGCTGGAGACGCGGCACAAGGTCGCCGCCGTCGTGCTCGGTCTGTGCGTCGGCTTCGTGCTCGGGATCACGTCGGCAGGCAGCGGCGCGCTGATCGCGGTTGGGCTCATCCTCCTGTTCCGGCTCACGCCCAGGCGGGTGGTCGGAACCGACATCTTCCACGCGGCGATCCTGCTCTGGGCGGCCGGCCTTGCCCACATCGTGGCCGGCAACGTGGACTTCGGCCTCGCCGCCAACATCCTGATCGGTTCGGTGCCGGGCGTGTGGCTGGGCAGCCACTGGTCGGTGCGGGTGGAGCCGGCCGTGCTCCGCACGACGCTCGCCCTCGTCCTCATCGGCGCCGGCATCGCGCTCCTCATCAAGGCCGGCCTTGGCATCCCCACATGGGTGCTGATCCCCTTCCCGCTCGGGGTTGTGATCCTGATGATCGTGACCATGGTGCGCGCGCGCAGGGCCCGTGAGGCCGAGGCGGCGCGCCGCCCCGAGCCGAGCGCGGCGAGCCCGTGATGGTCGTGATGACACCCGAGGCCACGCCCGAGCAGATCGACGCGGTGGTGGCCAAGCTCGAGGCCCGCGGCGTGCACGCGAAGGTCATGCCCGGCGAGCTGACCACGGCGATCGGCGCGATCGGGGATCCCGAGGGCGTGCGCGAGCTCGGCCTCGAGGGGCTGCCCGGGGTCGACCAGGTGATCCCGATCTCACGGCCGTACAAGCTGGCCTCGAGCGAGCTCTCCCACCACGCGCCCACCAGCTTCGCGGTCGACGGGCGCGTGGTGGGCGGCGCGGCCACGTTCTGCTTGATCGCCGGCCCGTGCACGGTGGAGACGCCGGAGCAGACCCTCACGGTCGCCCGGGCGGTGGCGGCCGGTGGGGCCTCGATGCTGCGCGGCGGCGCCTTCAAGCCGCGCACCTCCCCGTTCTCGTTCCAGGGGCTGGGTGGGGAGGCCCTCTCGATCCTGCGCTCGGTGCGCGAGGAGACCGGCCTCCCGGTGGTGAGCGAGCTCACCTCGACCGAACACGCCGAGCTGTTCGCCGACTCGGTCGACGTGATCCAGGTCGGCGCCCGCAACATGCAGAACTACGGCTTGCTCGAGGTGGTGGGCAAGATGGGCAAGCCGGTGCTGCTGAAGCGCGGTCTGTCGTCGACGCTCGACGAGCTGCTGCAGGCGGCGGACTACGTGCTGAAGGAGGGCAACGAGCGCGTGATCCTGTGCGAGCGCGGCATCCGGACCTTCGAGCGGGCGATGCGCTTCACGCTCGACCTCGGCGCCATCCCCTGGCTCAAGCTCCACACCCACCTGCCCGTGATCGTCGACCCCTCCCACGCGTCCGGCGACCGCCGCCTGGTCGGCCCGCTCTCGCGCGCCGCGGCGGCCGTGGGCGCGGACGGCATCATCGTCGAGGTGGCCGACGACCCCGAGGCGGCCCTGTGCGACGGGCCGCAGCAGCTGTACGCGCGCGACTTCGGCAACTTCGCGGCCGAGGTGGCGGCGCACGCGGGGCTGGTCGGCCGCCGGCTGGCGTAGGCGCGACAACCTCCCACCCTCCATCGGTCGCGTGGTTTTTCATGACAGTCATGGAAAACCACGCGACCGTCGGCCCGGGTTGCCCGCCGTCCGCCATTCAGATACCGTTGGGTACGTGAGTTTCACAACGGCTGAGCTTCCACCTGGGCCGAGCGCCTCACGGCTCCGGCAGACCATCCGCTGGCTCGTGCGGCCGGCCGCCTACATGGAGGACTGCCGCCGCCGCTACGGCGACTCGTTCACCCTCACGCTTGCCCACGAGGGCACCTGGGTGTTCCTCAGCGACCCTGAGGCGATCAAGCAGGTGTTCACGGGCGACCCGCGCCTGCTGCACGCAGGCGAGGCGAACATCGTGCTGCTGCCGGTGCTGGGCAGCAACTCGGTGCTGCTGCTCGACGAGGCCGCCCACATGCGTCAGCGCAAGCTGATGCTGCCGCCGTTCCACGGCGAGCGGCTGCGCGGCTACGCCGACACGATGGCCGAGGTGACCGAGGCCGAGATCGAGCGCTGGCCGCTCGGCGAGCCGATGCGCACCCTGCCGCGCATGCAGGCGCTCACCCTCGAGGTGATCATGCGGACCGTCTTCGGCGTGCAGGACGTGGACCGCAAGGCCCGCCTCGGCGCAGCCCTGAGCGAGACTCTGCGGTGGGGCACCGACCCGCGGCGCATGGGAGCGCTCGCCGCGCTCGGCCCCAAGCGGGCCTCGAGCCTCGGTATGTACCGGCGCGTCCTCGGCCCCGCCGACGACCTCATCTACGAGGAGATCCGCGAGCGCCGGGGCGCCGGGAACCTGGAGGAGCGCGACGACATCCTGTCCCTGCTGCTCCAAGCGCAGCACGAGGACGAGGAAACCATCGCTCCGGGCCGGGCCGAGCCCGGCCCCTCGCGCACGGCCATCGCTCCGGGCCGGGCCGAGCCCGGCCCCTCGCGGACGACGCCAATGGCAGACCAGGAGCTCCGCGACGAGCTCATGACCCTCCTCGTGGCGGGCCACGAGACCACCGCCACCGGCCTCGCCTGGGCGCTCGAGCGGCTCGTGCGCCATCCGGAGATGCTCGAGCGGCTGCGCGAGGACGGCGAGGAGTACGCCGACGCGGTGGTCAAGGAGACGCTCCGCCTGCGTCCGCCGATCTCCCTCGTGTTGCGCAAGCTCACCGAGCCGATGGAGATCGGCGGCCGCTCACTGCCGGCCGGCGTGATCGTCGCGCCCTGCATCTACCTGATGCATCGCCGGGCGGACGTCTACCCCGAGCCGCTCCGGTTCCGGCCCGAGCGCTTCCTGGAGGGCCAGGGCGGCACCTACACCTGGATTCCGTTCGGCGGCGGGGTGCGCCGCTGCCTCGGCGCGAGCTTCGCGCAGCTCGAGATGCGGATTGTGCTCCAGACGCTGCTCCGTCGGCTCGACCTGCGGGTCGCGGACGCGCAGGCGGGCGCGGAGCGGCCCACCCGGCGCGGGATCATCCTCGCCCCGGGCCGCGGTGGCGAGATCGTCGCCGTCGCGCGGGACCGGACCACGCGCAGCGCGACCGCGCTCGCCGCCTGATGGCCGAGCCGCGCCTGACGCGTAAGGAGCGCCAGGAGCACACCCGCGCCCGGCTGATGAGCTCGGCGGCTCGCGTGGCCGCGCGCCGCGGCCTAGAGGGCGCCTCCCTCGACGAGGTCGCCGAGGAGGCGGGTTACACCAAGGGCGCCGTCTACGCGAACTTCGCCGGCAAGGAGGATCTCTTCCTCGCGATGCTGGACGCGCGCTTCGCCGATCGCCTCGCCGAGCTCGACAGCGTGCTGGCCGTCGACGCGCCCCCCGAGGAGCAGGCTCGCCGGGCCGCCAGGGACTTCATCGCCGCGATCGAGTCCGAGCCGGAGTGGGAGCGCCTTTTCTTCGAGTTCGCCGTCTACGCCTGCCGCAACGAGGGCTTCCGCCGCGAGCTCGTGGCGCGCTACCGCGCCCTTCGCGAGCGCATCGCCGAGCTACTCGATCAGCGCGCCCGCGAGCTCGGCATCGAGCCCGCGGTGCCCCCGGACCAGGTGGCCACGATGACGTTCGCTATGGCCAACGGCATCGCTCTCGAGCGCCTGCTCGAGCCGGAGGCCGTGCCCGACGAGCTCTATCCGACCATGATGGCCACGTTCTTCGCGGGGCTGCGGGCGGCCTGAGCCGCCGCGCTCGCCCCGCTCAGGATTCCGATCCGGATCGTGCCGCGCACGCGGCGGCCGCCGAGGCGGCCGGTCACCCGCTTACCCGCCACCCGGACGCGCCCGTTCGGTCCGCCCGGCCCGGACACCCGCAGGGTGCCGTGCTGGCTGGCCTGGCCAAAGCGCCTGATCCGCCCCGTCAGCCGCACGCCGGGCACGAGCTCGACCCGGTCGAGGATCAGCGGCACGCCCGTCCAGTCCCAGCGACCGCCGCGCAGCCCGGCCCCGCGCGCCGGGCCGAAGGCGGCCAGGAAGTCCTCGGCCACGTCGAGCAGGGTCAGCTCGACGGCGCCGAGCACCCGGCCGCGCGGCCCGGCAGGCCCTCGTCGCGGCGCGGCGTCGAGGGACGCCGGCAACGGTCCGCCCGGCGGGAACAGGGTGGGCGTGCGCGGGCAGCGGCGGCGCACCCGGCGTCCCGCGAGGAAGTCGCTAGTCGCCCTCAGGGTGCAGCCGGTGACGTCCGTCGACAGCACCGAGTGACCGGTGTTCGGCGCAACGAGGATCTGCGCGCGCGGCCAGAGCGTGTCCGCGCGGCGCGCCGACTCGACCGACGTGCGCACGTCAAGCTCGCCCTCCAGCATCAGGACCGGCACGCTCGGCAGCGGTCCCGGAAGCGGCTCGGGCGCGGGCGCGGCCTCCGGCCAGCGCCGGCACATGCGAATGAAGTCGTTGGCCGCCGCCGTGGCGGCGTCGAAGGGGCGGAGCTCCGCCGGCGGGATGAGTGCCACGGCATCGGCGATCGGACCGAGGCGCGCCTGCGGTGGGGAGAACCGGGCCCAGGGGAAGGGCGTCTCCTCACACACGGTCGCCGCATACAGCCCCGAGCTGAACTCGCGCGGCGTCCCGCTGCTCTCGTTCGCGATCGCGCGGCGACGCAGGCGCAGGATCGGCGCGGGGTCGCCGCGCAGGGCCGACACCACGGCCGCGGGGTAGGCGGCGCGCGAGACGTCGTCGAGATCACCCGCCACGAGCGTGAAGAAGAGCTCCTCGCGGGTCAGACGAGCGTCGCGCACTCGCCCGTCCGGGTGCGCAACGCGACCCTCGAGGGGCGCCTCGGCGAGGCGGGCCACGAGCCGCTCGGTGTCGGCCACCGGGTCGACCGTGAAGCGCCGGCAGCGCGAGCGGCAGACCGAGCGCAGCACGCGCGGTATCGACGTGAACATGTCGCGGTAGAAGGGGTCCCAGCCGACCGGGTCGAGTACCGAGTCGAGCACCACCGGCCCGACCCGGTGCGGGTAGCGCGCGGCATAGGCCTGGGCGACGAACGTGCCGTACGACACCCCGATGATCGTCAGCCGGCGGGCGCCGATCGCGGCGCGGAGCGCCTCGATGTCCTCCACGCTGTCGGTCGTGCGGTAGAGACCGCGCCGCGCGCCGAGCCGGTGCGCGCAGGCGGCGGCCTCGGCACCGGCGTCGATCAGGCTCGCCCCCTCGAGGGATGGGCACCGCAGCAGGCCGGAGCGGCCGGTTCCGCGCTGGTCGAAGGCGACGATGTCGTGGCGCGGCAGGAGCCGGCTGACGTCCCGGTAGCTGGCCGGCGAGGGCGGGCCGCCGAAGGCGCTCGTGGCGGGCTGCCCCGGCCCACCCGCGAGCAGCAGGGCGACACCGCGGCGCGGAGCGCGCGCCGCCCGCCGGCGCTCGACGTACAGCGACACGCGTCCGGGCCGGCTGCCGGAGCGGTCGAGCGGCACGCTGAGCCGGGCGCACCCGACCCCGCTGCAGCTCCGGAAGCGGAGCTTCGCCTCGGCCGCCGGCGCGAGCACGGTGAGCGCGGCCGTCACGCAGGCGAGGACCAGAGACGTGCGACGCACGCCTCGATTATGCCTGCGTCTATAACCTCCCCGCCCCTCATGTTCGAGAAAGTGCTAGTCGCCAACCGCGGCGAGATCGCCATTCGAGTGATGCGCACGCTGGAGGAGCTCGGCGTCGACAGCGTGGCCGTGTACTCGGAGCCCGATCGCGACGCCCCCCACGCCCGCCGCGCGGGCGAGGCCTACCTGCTCGGCCCCGGGCCGGCGAACGAGAGCTACCTGGTGGTCGAGAAGATCATCGACGTGGCCCGCCAGTCGGGCGCCGAGGCGATCCATCCCGGCTACGGCTTCCTGGCCGAGAACGCCGGCTTCGCGAGGGCCTGCGAGGAGGCGGGCATCGTCTTCATCGGCCCGCCGGCCAGCGCGATCGACGCGATGGGCTCGAAGACCGCGGCGCGCGAGATCATGCGCGACGCCGGCGTCCCGATCGTGCCCGGCACCACCGATCCGGTGGCGAGCGTCGAGGACGCTCGCAGGGTCATCGACGAGTCGATCGGCTACCCGGTGGCGATCAAGGCCGCCGGCGGCGGTGGCGGCAAGGGATTCCGGGTCGCGCAATCGGAGGACGAGCTCGAGGCTGCGTTCGAGGGCGCCGCGCGCGAGGGCGAGAAGTTCTTCTCAGACGACACGGTGTACGTCGAGCGCTACCTGCCCGACCCGCGGCACGTTGAGGTGCAGGTGCTCGCGGACTCGCACGGCGACGTGATTCACCTCTTCGAGCGCGACTGCTCGGTGCAGCGGCGCCACCAGAAGCTGATCGAGGAGTCGCCGGCGCCCGCGGTCGACCCGGAGCTGCGCGAGCGGATCGGCACGATCGGGACCGACGCCGCCCGCGCGGTGGGCTACCGCTCCGCCGGCACGGTCGAGGGGCTGCTCCAGGACGGCGAGTACTTCTTCCTCGAGATGAACACGCGCGTGCAGGTTGAGCACTGCGTGACCGAGATGGTCACCGGGATCGACATCGTGCGTGAGCAGATCAAGATCGCGGCCGGCGAGCCACTCGGCTACGCCCAGGGGGACGTGCAGCTCCGCGGGCACGCGATCGAGTGCCGCATCAACGCCGAGGATGCCTCCAAGAACTTCGCCCCGGCCCCCGGGCGCGTCGGGTCGTACCGCGAGCCGGCCGGGCCGTTCGTGCGTGTGGACTCGGGCGCCGAGGAGGGCTACGAGGTCCTACCGCTCTACGACCCGATGATCGCCAAGCTGATCGTCTGGGACGTGGACCGCGACGCCTCGACCCGGCGGATGCTGCGCGCGCTCGGCGAGTACGAGATCGGCGACCTGAAGACGCTGATTCCCTTCCATCAGGCGCTGCTGGCAACCGGGCAGTGGGCGCGCGGGGAGACCTGCCGCGACCTCGTGGAGGACAAGGACTGGCTCAAGGGGCTCGCCTACCCCAAGGCGGAGAAGAAGCCGCCCGAGGACGAGGATCCGGCCGAGAAGGTCGAGCGCGACTACGCGGTCGAGGTCTCCGGCCGCCGCTTCGACGTCAAGGTGATCGGCGACGCCGCGACGCCCAACGGAGCTGCGCCGGCAATGCGCAAGGCTCCGCGCCGCGAGAAGAAGGACAGCGGGGGCGGCGGTGCGCCCGGCGAGCTGATCTCACCGCTCCAGGGCACCGTGCTCAAGGTGGTCGTCGAGCAGGGCGCGCAGGTGGAGGAGGGCGCGCTCGTCTGCGTGATCGAGGCCATGAAGATGGAGAACGAGATCACCGCGCCGAGCGCCGGCACCGTCGAGGAGCTCGGGGTGGCCGAGGGCGGCGCGATCTCGACCGGCGACAGGATCGCCGTCATCAAGTAGACG
>CAWEVH010000038.1:0-55827 GCA_963812415.1 uncultured Thermoleophilaceae bacterium
CAAGAAGGAGGGCTACTTCTGACACCGGCCGGGTGTCAGCGGGGGCCCGGGGGCGTGAGCCCCCGGATGGTGTCCTGATGCCGCCCGGCGCCGCCACGAACGGGCGGCCGATGGCCACCCGACCGTCGGAGCTCGTCCGGTTCGCGACCGCGGGTTCCGTCGACGACGGCAAGTCGACCCTGATCGGCCGCCTGCTGTTCGACACCAAGTCGATCTTCGAGGACCAGCTCGAGCACGTCGAGCGCACCTCCCTGCAACGCGGCGACGGCTACGTGAACCTCGCCCTGCTCACGGACGGCCTGCGCGCGGAGCGCGAGCAGGGCATCACGATCGACGTCGCCTACCGCTACTTCCACACCCCCCGGCGCAAGTTCATCATCGCGGACACGCCCGGCCACGAGCAGTACACGCGCAACATGGTCACGGGTGCCTCCACCGCCGACCTCGCGCTGATCCTGATCGACGCGCGCAAGGGCGTGGTGGAGCAGTCGCGGCGCCACTCGTTCATCGCGTCGCTCCTGCGCATCCCGCACCTCGTGGTGTGCGTGAACAAGATGGACCTCGTCGACTGGGACCAGGAGGTGTTCGAGTCGATCTCGAGCGAGTTCGCCGGCTGGGCGGCGAAGCTCGACATCCAGGACGTGACCTTCATCCCGATCTCCGCCCTGCACGGCGACAACGTGGTCGAGCGCTCGGAGCGAATGTCGTGGTACGAGGGGCCGTCGCTGCTCTACCACCTCGAGCACGTCCACGTGGCCTCCGACCGCAACCTCCAGGACGCGCGCTTCCCCGTCCAGTGGGTGATCCGGCCGATGAACGACGAGCACCACGACTACCGCGGCTACGCCGGCGAGGTGGCCTCCGGGGTCTTCCGCGTCGGTGACGAGGTGGTGGTGTTGCCGTCCGGGATCCAGTCGCGGATCGCGGCCATCGACACCTTCGACGGCACGCAGGACGAGGCGTTCCCGCCGCAGTCGGTCACGCTCCGTCTGGAGGACGACGTGGACGTCTCGCGCGGGGACATGATCTGCCGTCCGCAGAACCGCCCCGTCGAGGCGCGCGAGGTGGAGGCGATGGTCTGCTGGATGGCCGAGCGGCCGCTGAGGGCATCGGGCCGCTACCGCATCAAGCACACCACCCGCACGGTGCTCGCTAAGGCGGACGAGCTGCGCTACCGGATCGACGTGAACACCCTCCACCGCGACGAGCAATCCACCGCGCTGGGCCTCAACGAGATCGGCCGGCTGCGCCTGCGGCTGTCCGCGCCGTTGTTCCTCGACCAGTACCGGCGCAACCGGGCCACGGGCAGCTTCATCCTCATCGACGAGTCGACGAATGACACGGTCGGTGCGGGAATGGTGCTCTAACCCAGCCCTCTCTAGGCTCCTCGGCGATGGACTTCGCCCTCATCGGCTTCGGCCTCGGGGTCGGCATCCTGGTGGGAATGACGGGCATCGGCGGCGGCTCGCTGATGACGCCCATGCTGATCCTCGTGTTCGGCGTCACCCCTGTGACGGCGATCGGCACGGACCTCGCCTACGCGGCCGTGACGAAGACGGTCGGCGGCTACAAGCACTGGACGCAGAAGACGGTCGACCTCCGGCTCTCGAGCTGGATGGCGCTCGGCTCGGTGCCCGCGGCCGTCGGCGGCGTCTACGTGCTGGGTCTGATCGAGGACGCCGCCGGGCGCGACTTCGACGACCTGCTGCTCACGATCCTCGCCTGCGCCCTGCTCCTCACGGGCGCGGCGACGCTGGTCCGCGCCTTCCTCAAGTCGATGCACGAGCGCGAGCGCGACACCATCGAGCTGGAGACGCGGCACAAGGTCGCCGCCGTCGTGCTCGGTCTGTGCGTCGGCTTCGTGCTCGGGATCACGTCGGCAGGCAGCGGCGCGCTGATCGCGGTCGGGCTCATCCTCCTGTTCCGGCTCACGCCCAGGCGGGTGGTCGGCACCGACATCTTCCACGCGGCGATCCTGCTCTGGGCGGCCGGCCTTGCCCACATCGTGGCCGGCAACGTGGACTTCGGCCTTGCCGCCAACATCCTGATCGGTTCGGTGCCGGGCGTGTGGCTGGGCAGCCACTGGTCGGTGCGGGTGGAGCCGGCCGTGCTCCGCACGACGCTCGCCCTCGTCCTCATCGGCGCCGGCATCGCGCTCCTCATCAAGGCCGGCCTTGGCATCCCCACATGGGTGCTGATCCCCTTCCCGCTCGGGGTTGTGATCCTGATGATCGTGACCATGATGCGCGCGCGCAGGGCCCGCGAGGCCGAGGCGGCGCGCCGCCCCGAGCCGAGCGCGGCGAGCCCGTGATGGTCGTGATGACACCCGAGGCCACGCCCGAGCAGATCGACGCGGTGGTGGCCAAGCTCGAGGCCCGCGGCGTGCACGCGAAGGTCATGCCCGGCGAGCTGACCACGGCGATCGGCGCGATCGGGGATCCCGAGGGCGTGCGCGAGCTCGGCCTCGAGGGGCTGCCCGGGGTCGACCAGGTGATCCCGATCTCACGGCCGTACAAGCTGGCCTCGAGCGAGCTCTCGCACCATGCGGCCACGAGTTTCGCGGTCGACGGGCGCGTGGTGGGCGGCGCGGCCACGTTCTGCCTGATCGCGGGCCCGTGCACGGTCGAGACGCCTGAGCAGACGCTGACGGTCGCGCGGGCGGTGGCGGCGGGCGGCGCGTCGATGCTGCGCGGCGGCGCCTTCAAGCCGCGCACGTCCCCGTTCTCGTTTCAGGGGCTGGGTGGGGAGGCCCTCTCGATCCTGCGCTCGGTGCGCGAGGAGACCGGCCTGCCGGTGGTGAGCGAGCTCACCTCGACCGAGCACGCCGAGCTGTTCGCCGAATCGGTCGACGTGATCCAGGTCGGCGCCCGCAACATGCAGAACTACGGCCTGCTCGAGGTGGTGGGCAAGATGGGAAAGCCGGTGCTGCTGAAGCGCGGTCTGTCCTCGACGCTCGACGAGCTGCTGCAGGCGGCGGACTACGTGCTGAAGGAGGGCAACGAGCGCGTGATCCTGTGCGAGCGCGGCATACGGACCTTCGAGCGGGCGATGCGCTTCACGCTCGACCTCGGCGCCATCCCCTGGCTCAAGCTCCACACCCACCTGCCCGTGATCGTCGACCCCTCCCACGCGTCAGGCGACCGCCGCCTGGTCGGCCCGCTCTCGCGCGCCGCGGCGGCCGTGGGCGCGGACGGCATCATCGTCGAGGTGGCCGACGACCCCGAGGCGGCCCTGTGCGACGGGCCGCAGCAGCTGTACGCGCGCGACTTCGGCGACTTCGCGGCCGAGGTGGCGGCGCACGCGGGGCTGGTCGGCCGCCGGCTGGCGTAGGCGCGACAACCTCCCACCCTCCATCGGTCGCGTGGTTTTTCATGACAGTCATGGATAACCACGCGACCGTTGGCCCAGGTTGCCCGCCGTCCGCCATTCAGATACCGTTGGGTACGTGAGTTTCACAACGGCTGAGCTTCCACCTGGGCCGAGCGCCTCGCGGCTCCGGCAGACCATCCGCTGGCTCGTGCGGCCGGCCGCCTACATGGAGGACTGCCGCCGCCGCTACGGCGACTCGTTCACCCTCACGCTTGCCCACGAGGGCACCTGGGTGTTCCTCAGCGACCCGGACGCGATCAAGCAGGTGTTCACGGGCGACCCGCGCCTCCTGCACGCGGGCGAGGCGAACATCGTGCTGCTGCCGGTGCTGGGCAGCAACTCGGTGCTGCTGCTCGACGAGGCCGCCCACATGCGTCAGCGCAAGCTGATGCTGCCGCCGTTCCACGGCGAGCGGCTGCGCGGCTACGCGGACACGATGGCGGAGGTGACCGAGGCCGAGATCGAGCGCTGGCCGCTCGGCGAGCCGATGCGCACGCTGCCGCGCATGCAGGCGCTCACCCTCGAGGTGATCATGCGGACCGTCTTCGGCGTGCAGGACGTGGACCGCAAGGCCCGCCTCGGCGCAGCCCTGAGCGAGACCCTGCGGTGGGGCACCGACCCGCGGCGCATGGGAGCGCTCGCCGCGCTCGGCCCCAAGCGGGCCTCGAGCCTCGGTATGTACCGGCGCGTCCTCGGCCCCGCCGACGACCTCATCTACGAGGAGATCCGCGAGCGCCGGGGCGCCGGGAACCTGGAGGAGCGCGACGACATCCTGTCCCTGCTGCTCGGGGCACGACACGAGGACGGCAGCCCGATGTCGGACACCGAGCTCCGCGACGAGCTCATGACCCTCCTCGTGGCGGGCCACGAGACCACCGCCACCGGCCTCGCCTGGGCGCTCGAGCGGCTCGTGCGCCATCCGGAGATGCTCGAGCGGCTGCGCGAGGACGGCGACGAGTACGCCGACGCGGTGGTCAAGGAGACGCTCCGCCTGCGTCCGCCGATCTCGCTCGTGTTGCGCAAGCTCACCGAGCCGATGGAGATCGGCGGCCGCTCACTGCCGGCCGGCGTGATCGTCACGCCCTGCATCTACCTGATGCATCGCCGGGCGGACGTCTACCCCGAGCCGCTCCGGTTCCGGCCGGAGCGCTTCCTGGAGGGCCAGGGCGGCACCTACACGTGGATTCCGTTCGGCGGCGGGGTGCGCCGCTGCCTCGGCGCGAGCTTCGCGCAGCTCGAGATGCGGATCGTGCTCCAGACGCTGCTCCGTCGGCTCGACCTGCGGGTCGCGGACGCCCAGGCGGCCGCGGAGCGCCCCACCCGGCGCGGGATCATCCTCGCCCCGAACCGCGGTGGCGAGATCGTCGCCGTCGCGCGGGACCGGACCACGCGCAGCGCGACCGCGCTCGCCGCCTGATGGCCGAGCCGCGCCCGACGCGCAAGGAGCGCCAGGAGCACACCCGCGCCCGGCTGATGAGCTCGGCGGCTCGCGTGGCCGCGCGCCGCGGCCTCGAGGGCGCCTCCCTCGACGAGGTCGCCGAGGAGGCGGGTTACACCAAGGGCGCCGTCTACGCGAACTTCGCCGGCAAGGAGGATCTCTTCCTCGCGATGCTGGACGCGCGCTTCGCCGATCGCCTCGCCGAGCTCGACCGCGTGCTGGCCGTAGACGCGCCCCCCGAGGAGCAGGCTCGCCGGGCCGCCAGAGACTTCATCGCCGCGATCGAGTCCGAGCCGGAGTGGGAGCGCCTGTTCTTCGAGTTCGCCGTCTACGCCTGCCGCAACGAGGGCTTCCGCCGTGAGCTCGTGGCGCGCTACCGCGCCCTTCGCGAGCGCATCGCCGAGCTACTCGATCAGCGCGCGCGCGAGCTCGGCATCGAGCCCGCGGTGCCCCCGGACCAGGTGGCCACGATGACGTTCGCCATGGCCAACGGCATCGCTCTCGAGCGCCTGCTCGAGCCGGAGGCCGTGCCCGACGAGCTCTATCCGACCATGATGGCCACGTTCTTCGCGGGGCTGCGGGCGGGCTGAGCCGCCGCGCTCGCCCCGCTCAGGATTCCGATCCGGATCGTGCCGCGCACGCGGCGGCCGCCGAGGCGGCCGGTCACCCGCTTACCCGCCACCCGGACGCGCCCGTTCGGTCCGCCCGGCCCGGACACCCGCAGGGTGCCGTGCTGGCTGGCCTGGCCAAAGCGCCTGATCCGCCCCGTCAGCCGCACGCCGGGCACGAGCTCGACGCGGTCGAGGATCAGCGGCACGCCCGTCCAGTCCCAGCGACCGCCGCGCAGCCCGGCCCCGCGCGCCGGGCCGAAGGCGGCCAGGAAGTCCTCGGCCACGTCGAGCAGGGTCAGCTCGACGGCGCCGAGCACCCGGCCGCGCGGCCCGGCGGGCCCTCGTCGCGGCGCGGCGTCGAGGGACGCCGGCAACGGTCCGCCCGGCGGGAACAGGGTGGGCGTGCGCGGGCAGCGGCGGCGCACCCGGCGTCCCGCGAGGAAGTCGCTGGTCGCCCTCAGGGTGCAGCCGGTGAAGTCCGCCGAGAGCACCGAGTGGCCGGTGTTCGGCGCCACGAGGATCTGGGCGCGCGGCCAGAGCGCGTCCGCGCGGCGCGCGGACTCGACAGACGTGCGCACGTCGAGCTCGCCCTCCAGCATCAGGACCGGCACGCTCGGTAGCGGTCCCGGAAGCGGCTCGGGCGCGGGCGCGGCCTCCGGCCAGCGCCGGCACATGCGAATGAAGTCGTTGGCCGCCGCCGTGGCGGCGTCGAAGGGGCGGAGCTCCGCCGGCGGGATGAGCGCCACGGCATCGGCGATCGGACCGAGGCGCGCCTCGGGCGGGGAGAAGCGCGGCCAGGGGAAGGGCGTCTCCTCGCACACCGTCGCCGCATACAGGCCCGAGCTGAACTCGCGCGGCGTCCCGCTGCTCTCGTTCGCGATCGCGCGGCGACGCAGGCGCAGGATCGGCGTGGGGTCGCCGCGCAGGGCCGACACCACGGCCGCGGGGTAGGCGGCGCGCGAGACGTCGTCGAGATCACCCGCCACGAGCGTGAAGAAGAGCTCCTCGCGGGTCAGACGAGCGTTTCGCACTCGCCCGTCCGGGTGCGCAACGCGACCCTCGAGGGGCGCCTCGGCGAGCTGGGCCACGAGCCGCTCGGTGTCGGCCACCGGGTCGGCCGTGAAGCGCCGGCAGCGCGAGCGGCAGACCGAGCGCAGCACGCGCGGAATCGACGTGAACATGTCGCGGTAGAAGGGGTCCCAGCCGATGGGGTCGAGTACCGAGTCGAGCACCATCGGCCCGACCCGGTGCGGGTAGCGCGCGGCATAGGCCTGGGCGACGAACGTGCCGTACGACACCCCGATGATCGTCAACCGGCGGGCGCCGATCGCGGCGCGGAGCGCCTCGATGTCCTCCACGCTGTCGGTCGTGCGGTAGAGGCCGCGCCGCGCGCCGAGCCGGCGCGCGCAGGCGGCGGCCTCGGCGCCGGCGTCGATCAGGCTCGCCCCCTCGAGGGATGGGCACCGCAGCAGGCCGGAGCGGCCTGTTCCGCGCTGGTCGAAGGCGACGATGTCGTGGCGCGGCAGGAGCCGGCTGACGTCCCGGTAGCTGGCCGGCGAGGGCGGGCCGCCGAAGGCGCTCGTGGCCGGCTGCCCCGGCCCACCCGCAAGCAGCAGGGCGACACCGCGGCGCGGAGCGCGCGCCGCCCGCCGGCGCTCGACGTACAGCGACACGCGTCCGGGCCGGCTGCCGGAGCGGTCGAGCGGCACGCTGAGCCGGGCGCACCCCACCCCGCTGCAGCTCCGGAAGCGGAGCTTCGCCTCGGCCGCCGGCGCGAGCACGGTGAGCGCGGCCGTCACGCAGGCGAGGACCAGAGACGTGCGACGCACGCCTCGATTATGCCTGCGTCGATAACCTCCCCGCCCCTCATGTTCGAGAAGGTGCTAGTCGCCAACCGCGGCGAGATCGCCATTCGAGTGATGCGCACGCTGGAGGAGCTCGGCGTCGACAGCGTGGCCGTGTACTCGGAGCCCGATCGCGACGCCCCCCACGCCCGCCGCGCGGGTGAGGCCTACCTGCTCGGCCCCGGGCCGGCGAACGAGAGCTACCTGGTGGTCGAGAAGATCATCGACGTGGCCCGCCAGTCGGGCGCCGAGGCGATCCATCCCGGCTACGGCTTCCTGGCCGAGAACGCCGGCTTCGCGAGGGCCTGCGAGGAGGCGGGCATCGTCTTCATCGGCCCGCCGGCCAGCGCGATCGACGCGATGGGCTCGAAGACCGCGGCGCGCGAGATCATGCGCGACGCCGGCGTCCCGATCGTGCCCGGCACCACCGATCCGGTGGCGAGCGTCGAGGAAGCTCGCAGGGTCATCGACGAGTCGATCGGCTACCCGGTGGCCATCAAGGCCGCCGGCGGCGGTGGCGGCAAGGGATTCCGGGTCGCGCAGTCGGAGGACGAGCTCGAGGCTGCGTTCGAGGGCGCCGCGCGCGAGGGCGAGAAGTTCTTCTCGGACGACACGGTGTACGTCGAGCGCTACCTGCCCGACCCGCGGCACGTTGAGGTGCAGGTGCTCGCGGACTCGCACGGCGACGTGATCCACCTCTTCGAGCGCGACTGCTCGGTGCAGCGGCGCCACCAGAAGCTGATCGAGGAGTCGCCGGCGCCCGCGGTCGATCCGGAGCTGCGCGAGCGGATCGGCACGATCGGGACCGAGGCCGCCCGCGCGGTGGGCTACCGCTCCGCCGGCACGGTCGAGGGGCTGCTCCAGGACGGCGAGTACTTCTTCCTCGAGATGAACACGCGCGTGCAGGTGGAGCACTGCGTGACCGAGATGGTCACCGGGATCGACATCGTGCGCGAGCAGATCAAGATCGCGGCCGGCGAGCCACTCGGCTACGCCCAGGAGGACGTGCAGCTCCGCGGGCACGCGATCGAGTGCCGCATCAACGCCGAGGATGCCTCCAAGAACTTCGCCCCGGCCCCCGGGCGCGTCGGCTCGTACCGCGAGCCGGCCGGGCCGTTCGTGCGTGTGGACTCGGGCGCCGAGGAGGGCTACGAGGTCCTACCGCTCTACGACCCGATGATCGCCAAGCTGATCGTCTGGGACGTGGACCGCGACGCCTCGACCCGGCGCATGCTGCGCGCGCTCGGCGAGTACGAGATCGGCGACCTGAAGACGCTGATTCCCTTCCATCAGGCGCTGCTCGCGACCGAGCAGTGGGCGCGCGGGGAGACCTGCCGCGACCTCGTGGAGGACAAGGACTGGCTCAAGGGGCTCGCCTACCCCAAGGCGGAGAAGAAGCCGCCCGAGGACGAGGATCCGGCCGAGAAGGTCGAGCGCGACTACGCGGTCGAGGTCTCCGGCCGCCGCTTCGACGTCAAGGTGATCGGCGACGCCGCGGCACCCAACGGAGCTGCGCCGACCATGCGCAAGGCTCCGCGCCGCGAGAAGAAGGACAGCGGGGGCGGCGGTGCGCCCGGCGAGCTGATCTCACCGCTGCAGGGCACCGTGCTCAAGGTGGTCGTCGAGCAGGGCGCGCAGGTGGAGGAGGGCGCGCTCGTCTGCGTGATCGAGGCCATGAAGATGGAGAACGAGATCACCGCGCCGAGCGCCGGCACCGTCGAGGAGCTCGGGGTGGCCGAGGGCGGCGCGATCTCGACCGGCGACAGGATCGCCGTCATCAAGTAGACGGCCCCGCGTCCGGGGGCGTCAGCCGGCCGTCACGACCAGCTCGTGCACGCCGCTTGCCGGCGCGCGTACGAGCACCTCGAGGCCGCGGTTGGTCCGTCGGAGCTCGTAGTCCGCGGCCGCCCCGTCGAGCCGCACCTGCGAAACGCTCGCCCCGCGCGGCAGCGTGTGGCCGAGCGAGAGCCGCCGCAGTCCCACGTCCGCGCGCACCCGGGTGCGGTAGGTCGAGCCGCTCCGGGCCGCCTCCACCTCGACGGCGCCTCCGCCCAGCCGGATGTTCGATCCGGCCACGCGCTCCTGCCCGGCGGGCACCTGTGGCGTGACCTCGAGCTCACCGCGGCCGAGGTCGGGCCGCACGCCGAGCTGGTGGTGCACGACCGGCCACAGTGTGCCGTAGGTGCCCCAGGCCTGGAGCACCATCGCGCGGTCGTGGAAGGGCCGGTCGACGGAGCGGCCATACGCCTCCGAGGGGGCGATCTCGGGCATCGCGCCGGGCTGCTCGTCCGGGTTCGGCAGTTGGAGGCGCCGGTTGGCGGCCGTGAAGCGGCCCTGGGCGCTGGGGCCGAGGCGTCCGTAGTTGCCCTCGCCCACGGCCATGACGGCCGTGTTGAGGGTGAAGATCTGCTTCTCGCCGGTGCCGGTGGGACCGCCGTCGCAGCCGGTATGGAAGAGCCCGAACTCGCCCGAGTAGCAGGACGTCTCACGCAGGGCGAGCGCCGCCGAGCCGTGATCGAAGCTGGTGAGCCCTGGCCGCGGCCCCTCCGGCGTGGCCAGCTCGATCTCCATCGGCGTCACGCCGATCCAGTGCCCCTGCTGGACCTTGACGTTGCCGGGATCGTCGAGCGAGTCGGCGTGCTGGGGCACCTCGGGCATCCACCAGGCCTGCTCGAAGGCGTCGTCCATGCGTCGTGCGCGCGAGAGCGCCCAGCCGAGCGTGGCGCCGTCGCGCTTCGAGCGCGCCATGTCGGCAAGGTCGTACAGGCCGCGGATCGTGGACACGGTGACGTCGAGCTTCTCCTCGCCCATGCCGGAGCGCTCGACGTTGCCGAGGCCCTCCGGCCAGCCGTCGCCGTCCTCGTCGAGCTGCTCGGTCACGTAGCGCATGCCGCGTACGGCGAACGGATAGAGCTCGTCGCGGAAGCCGTTGTCTCCGGTCCAGCGCCACAGGAGCGCCACCGCGCTCGGGAACTTGGCCGTCTCGTCCGTGTTGCCCGCGTCCTCGTTCGCGCCGAAGTACACGCTGCCATCGGTCATGACCTCGTGCACGACCTTGCCGGTGTCGCCGTTGATCACCTCGCTCACCTCGCGCAGGGCGCGCAGGTGGTCCTTGATCGGGCCGAACTGGCCGGCGGCCACGCTCGCGAA
This sequence comes from uncultured Thermoleophilaceae bacterium, assembly GCA_963812415.1. GTDB lineage: Bacteria > Actinomycetota > Thermoleophilia > Solirubrobacterales > Thermoleophilaceae > JACVRW01. The sequence goes on from CAWEVH010000038.1 coordinate 10,413, forward strand.
GGCGGTGAACTCGCCGTCGGTGCCGAACAGCCACGGGTAGTCCGGGAAGCCGGCGCCGAGGAAGCGCATGTGTGCCAGCTTGCCGTCGGACGCCGGGTAGGAAGCGCCCTCGTCGGTCCAGCGCAGCTCGAGGTCGCGCGCCTCCTGCACGGAGTCGGCGAGGTTCTGCTTGGCCCACTCGATGCCCTGCTCGAGCAGCGGGTCGCCTGGCAGGTCCACCGTGGTCTTCGCCGCCAGCTTCTCCCGCTTCGCCATCTTGGCGCGCAGCGCCTCGCCGGGAGCCTCGAGGGCCTCCTGATGCTCGGCCAGGGCGGCCGCCGACCCCTGGTCGGAGCCGGCCACGGCCACCCACAGCGTCTCGCTGCCGCCGGCCGGGACGTTCACCTGGTAGCGCAGGCGCCCGCCGCTGCCCCTGCCGGCGGCGCTGTCGTCGCAGCGCGGCGGGGCGGTGCCGTCAACCGGGCAGATCACGGCCGGCTCCTGCGGGCCGCGGAAGCCGGGGCCCGTCTCCCCGCCGAGCGGGCTGCGCGCGGCGCCCACGACGGCGGCCCAGTCGTGCGCCTCGGCGTTCGCGACTGGCGGCGTGCCCTGCTCGCGGAACACGAGCCGGCCGCCCTCGAACGCTCCGCTGTCGGGCAGGTTGAAGGTCGAGGCCGAGGGCGTCGTCCAGCCCCACGGATAGGCGCTCATCAGCTCCGAGTGGGCATCGACCGTCACGGTCGCTGTTCGCGCGGCGCCCGTCGAACGCAGCTCGAGGCCGATCAGCGCCGCACGCGAGCCGTCCGGCACGAACTCCACGCGGCGGGCCTCGAGCCCGGCGGGCGCGGGCAGATCCATCCTCACGTGGCCGTAGCCGCTCGTGAAGCGCGTGGCCGGTCCGATCCACTCGCCGTCGAGCGCGAACCAGATGCCGTCCAGCAGCTTCATCGGGGGCGTCCACACCCCGCCCATCTCACCGCGGATGTGCCAGCCCGAGGCGGGAAAGCGTCCCGCCTCGCTGCCGAGCACGTAGCCGCGCGAGCCGCTCACGACGTAGCGCCGGTCGTCGAGCCGGTCGGTGACCGACAACTCGGGTGTCGCGGCCGCAGCGGTGCCGGTGAGCGTGAGCAGCAGCCCGGCGGCGAGCACGGAGATGAGTGTTCTGCGCAACACTCTCGCCCTCAGGGTCCCCGGCTCCCCGGTCCCGAAACCGCCCCGATGCGACAGCTCACGCTCACCGAAGACCGCCATGTGGAATGGCTCGAGGCGCCCGACCCGCTCCTGCGCGAGGCGAACGACGCCCTCGTGCGCCCGCTGGCCGCGGCGCTCTGCGACCTCGACCAGCCGATCATCAGCGGCCGGGCGCCGTTCCCCACGCCGATCGCGCTCGGTCACGAGTTCGTGGCCGAGGTGGTGGCGACGGGGGACATGACCGAGATGAGGGAGGGGGGGGGGGGGCGAGCCCGGCACGCGCGTGGTGGTGCCCTTCCAGATCTCGTGCGGCGAGTGCGAGCGCTGCGCCCGAGGCCAGACCGGCGACTGCCTCACCGTCCCGCAGATGTCGACGTTCGGCTTCGGGCAGTTCGGCGGGGACTGGGGTGGCGCGCTGTCGGACCTCGTGCGGGTCCCGTTCGCCGACCACATGCTCGTGGAGGTCCCCGCGGGTGTAGAGCCCGCCACCGTGGCGAGCGCCAGCGACAACATCCCCGACGGCTGGCGCACGGTGGCAGGCCCGCTCGAGCGCCGGCCGGGAGCGCCGGTGCTGGTCATGGGCGGCGGTGGGCCGAGCATCGGTCTCTACGCGGTCGATGCCGCGCTGGCTCTCGGCTCCGAGCAGGTCACCTACCTCGACACGGACCCCGAGCGGCTGCGGATCGCCGAGCAGCTCGGCGCGCACGTGCGCGACAGCGAGCCGCCCCAGCGGCTGGACCCCTTCCCGATCACGGTCGACGCCGGCGCCAGCCAGGCGAGTCTCGCCTGCGCGCTGCGCTCGACCGAGCCGGGCGGCGACTGCACCAGCACCGGCATCCTGTTCGAGCCCGAGACGCCCCTCCCGCTGCTCGAGATGTACACGAGCGGCGTGCACTTCCACATCGGGCGAGCGCAGGCGCGGCCCGCGATCCCGAAGATCCTGGAGCTCGTGGCGGAGGGGAGGCTGCGCCCGCAGCTCGTGACGAGCAACGTCGTCGCCTGGGACGACGCCGCCGAGGCGGTTCAGTCCCCCGAGCGCAAGCTCGTCGTCGTGCGCTGAGCGTTCGGCCTGGATCCAGGCTCAGACCCGCGTGAGGTTCTCGCGGTGGATCTTGCGCTGTGCGTTCGAGTCCCGGCCCTCGGGGAGCTTCGGGCGCTCCTCGCCCGCCGCGACCCGGTCGAGGTATGACAGGTCCTCGTCGATCAGACGCAGCGCGTCGTCCGACCCGTGCGCCGGACCGTGCCCCGGCACGACCGTCGTCGCCTCCTCGACCAGCGGCGCGAGCCGGGCGAGCGTCGCGCGGTAGTCCTCGATCCCCCCGCCCTCCGAGATCCACGGGATCTCCACCGACGAGACGTAGTCGCCCACCACCAGCAGCCCGTGCGAGCGGGCGAAGATCGCCATGCCGTCCGGCGTGTGCCCCTCCGAGGCGTGGAGCTCGAGCTCGACCTGACCATCGCCACTCCCGAGGTCGATCCGGCCCGGCACGGGCAGCGCCTGCACCTGCCCGAGCGCGAGCGGAGACGGGCGCTCGATGTAGAACGCGCTGTCGTACGCGCGCAGCCCGCGCTGGGTCTCGCCCGGCTTGAGGCGCATGCGCTCGACCGACGACTCGCCCATGCCGAGTGTCAGGCCGGGAAAGGCGAGCCGGCCGAGCACGTGGTCGAAGTCAGCGTGGGTGGCGAGCAGCCCGTCGGGCTCGAAGCCGGCGCGTGCCAGCAGCCCCGGCAGAGCGTCGAGCTCGTCCGGCAGGTAGGGCGAGTCGATCAGCACCGCCTCGCCGCCCGCCCGCAGCGCAACCGCGTTCGTCTGCCAGAACGCGCTCGTGACCAGGAGCGCGTCCTCGCTGAGCGAGACGGCCCGCACCGGGCTTACGCGGCCTTGAGCAGCTTGCCCGCTTCGCGGAAGCTCTTGACCTCGGCGTCGGGCTTCTTGCCCGTGGCCTGCTCGCCGTGCCGGTTGACCCAGATCACTGGGATCCTCGACTGCAGGCACGGCTCCACGTCGGTCGGATAGCCGGCCGCGATGTGGACCCAGTTCTTCCTCAGGCCCTCGATCCGGCGCGCGCACTCCTTGAAGTGCGCCGGGTCGGGCTTGTAGCTGCGTACCTGCTGGGCGGTGACCACGAGGTCGAAGTCGGTGCGGAAATGACGCCGGGTCGCCCCGAGGAGCTTGTCGTCGATGTTGGAGAGGATGCCCACCTCGTACTTCTTCGAGAAGCGCTCGAGCTGCGCGTTGGTCTCCCGGTAGGGCTGCCAGCGCGGCACGCTGTTGGGCAGGAAGTTCGAGCGCGAGGGCTCGAGCTCCCAGCCCAGGTCACCGGCGACGCGGACGGCCGTGCGGCGCAACACCTCGGCGTACAGCTCGTACGAGCCGCGCTGGATCTCGCGCTGGATATCCACGAAGCGGGGCACCAGCTGCTCGCGGTCGATCGTGAAGCCGTCGCGATCGGCCTCCTTCTGGAAGGCCTCGTACACGCCTGTCTCCCAGTCGATCAGCGTGCCGTAGCAGTCGAAGGTGACGAACTTGACGTCTTTCGGAAGGGCCATGAAGTCTTTCGATAGGGTGCGCGCCGCCCGCCCTGCGGCAAGCAGCCGGCTCCGCCGGCCACCAAACGGCGGCGCATCCTATCTACCCCGCATGGATCTCCTCGAATACCAGGGCAAGCAGCTGTTCAGGAAGCATGGGGTACCGGTGCCGGAGGGCCTGCCGGCGGCGTCCGTTCAGGAGGCCGTGAAGGCGGCGGAGGAGCTCGGCTGCCCCGTGGTGATCAAGGCGCAGGTCCAGATCGGCGGCCGCGGCAAGGCGGGTGGGATCAAGCTCGCGAACGACCGCGAGGAGGCCGAGCGACATGCCGCGGCGATCCTCGGGATGGACATCCGCGGCTTCACCGTGCACGAGGTCTACGTGGAGCGGGCGAGCGAGATCGACGAGGAGTACTACGCGGCGATCGTGTTCGACCGCGCGGCGAAGAAGCCGATGGCGATGCTGTCGCGGATGGGCGGCATGGACGTCGAGGAGGTCGCGGAGACCGACCCCGAGGCGATGCGCATGCTGCACGTCGACCCGCTGGTGGGCTTCAGGGACTTCCACGGCCGCCGGCTGGCCTTCGAGTCGGGCATCGCGGCCGACACCATCCGCCCGGTCGGCGCCCTGCTCGCCAGGCTCTACGACGTGTTCGTGCGCGAGGACGCGACGCTGGTGGAGGTCAACCCGCTGCTCGTAACGAAGAGCCGCGAGGTGGTGGCCCTCGACGCGAAGGTCACGGTCGACGCCAACGCGCTCTACCGCCACAAGGACGTGGCCGAGCTGCGCGACCTCTCGAACGAGGACCCCCAGGAGCGGATGGCCAAGGAGCGCGGGCTCACCTACGTGAAGCTGGACGGCAACGTCGGGATCCTCGGCAACGGCGCCGGGCTCGTGATGTCCACCCTCGACGTGGTCGCCCAGGCGGGCGGCGAGCCCGCCAACTTCCTCGACGCGGGCGGCGGCTCCAAGGCCGAGGCGATCACGCAGCGCCGTGGAGGTGATCCTCTCCGACGACAAGGTGAGCGCTGTGCTGTTCAACATCTTCGGCGGGATCACGCGCTGCGACGAGGTCGCGCGCGGCCTGATCGAGGCGTTCGCGCAGATCGAGCCCGAGGTGCCGTTCGTGGTGCGCCTGGACGGCACCAACGACGAGGAGGGGCGGACCCTGCTGGCGGAGGCGAACCTCCCGAACCTCCACACCGAGGCGACCATGCTCGGCGCCGCCGAGAAGGTCGTGGAGCTGGCTGGGAAGGGGGTCCGGAGCTGATGGCGATCCTCGTCGACAGGGACACGAAGCTCTGCGTCTCCGGCATCACCGGCCGCGAGGGCACCTTCCACAGCCTGCGCAACCGCGACTACGGCACGCAGGTGGTGTCCGGCGTGACTCCCGGCAAGGGCGGCCAGGACGTGGAGGGCATCCCGGTCTTCGACACCTTCCACCAGGCGGTGGCCGAGACCGGCGCGAACACCGCCATGATCTTCGTGCCCCCGCGCTTCGCCGCCGACTCGATCCTCGAGGCGGCCGACGCCGGGATCGAGCTCGTGATCGCGATCACCGAGGGCATCCCCGCCCACGACGAGCTGATCGTCTACAACCACCTGCGCCGCGGGCGGACCAGCCTCGTGGGGCCGAACTGCCCCGGCATCCTGTCGCCCGGCAAGGCGAACGTCGGCATCATCCCGGCGCAGTTCTTCAAGGAGGGCAACGTCGGGCTCGTGTCGCGCTCGGGGACGCTCACCTACCAGATCGGCAACGAGCTGGCCCAGAGCGGCTTCGGCAACTCCTCGATCGTCGGCATCGGCGGCGACCCGGTGCCCGGCTCGAGCTTCGTGGACATCCTCGAGCTGTTCGAGGCCGATCCGGAGACCGAGCTGATCGTGATGTGCGGTGAGATCGGCGGCTCGGCCGAGGAGGAGGCGGCGGATTACATCGCCGAGCGCGTGTCCAAGCCCGTGCTCGCCTACATCGCCGGCTTCACCGCCCCGCCCGGCAAGACGATGGGACACGCGGGAGCGATCGTCTCGGGCTCGAAGGGCACAGCGGCCGCCAAGGCCGAGGCGCTCGAGTCGAAGGGCGTGCGCGTGGGCCGCAACCCCACCCAGGTGGCCGAGATCGCGGTGGAGATCCTGGGCGCCAAGGTGTAACCAACGCCCGATCGGGCAACCCCCGGCCGTGAGTCCGCGGGGGTCCGGGGGCGTGAGCCCCCGGCTGTCATCCCGGCCGTGAGTCCGCGGGGGTCCGGGGGCGTGAGCCCCCGGCTGTCATCCCCCCTCGTACGCCTCTGACATCCCGGCCGCCACGGCCCCGACCTCCTCGCGCAGCGCGCGCACCTCGCCGGCCAGCCGCTGCTGGTTCGCCGCCTCGGTGGAGGCCGAGACCGATACGAGGTTGCCGCGCACGGTGTCGAGCTCCACGAGCACGCGCTCCATCTCGTCGTAGAAGCGCTGGAGCTGGCCCTCCATCCGGCGCAGCACCACGAGCTGGTTCTCGAGCGCCGAGCTGAGCTCCATCTTCGACTGGTCGCCGCGCAGCTGAGCGAGCCGCTGCTCGACCCACGAGGGCGGGGTCTCGGCGAGCGCCTCATAGAGCAACTGCGCGCGGCGCGCGCCGTCCTCAATCGCCCGAATGAAGCGATCCACCTCCGTTGACACCTCGTCGTAGGGCAGCTCGGCGCGCTCGATCGCCTCCCGGATGCGCAGCTCGCGGCGCCGCCCCTCGCGCACGAGGCCGGCGATCGGCTCGGCCAGGCCCTCCGGATCGAGCCGGCCGGCGTCGATCGCCCGGCGCCGCTTCTCCTTCTCGCGGGTGAGCACCTTGTTGGCCTCGTCCTCGTCGAAGTAGGTGCGAGCGCACGCGATCCCGTAGACCACGAGCCCCACGGCCAGGACCGGCAGCAGCACGTCCAGCAGCAGGCCGGCGATCACGATCGCCGCGAGCAGGATCACGTTGAACGGCTGCGTGAGCGCGTTCGCGATCAGCGCGCGGTTGTAATCGGAGCGGCTGTAGGGACGCCCGTCGCCTGCCATCAGAAGAAGCTCGAGATGCTCCGGTACACGGCCTCGATGTCCTCGGTGTCGCCCTCGTAGGGCTGGCCGCCCGAGGCCTTGGATATCGCGGCAAGCGCCTCGGCCGCTCCGGCGGCTCCGGCGCTGTAGGCGATCGTGAACACCCTCACCTGGTCGTCCGAGTCGCCCTGGGCACGAACGGTGTTCACCACCTGCTCGGCGTCCGCGGAGGAGTCGGTGTCCTCGCCGTCGGTGAGCACCACCACAGCGTTGATGCGCTCCGGACCCGCGTCGCGCCTGACCTGCTCGAACGCGTCGATCGTGGCGTCGTAGACGGCGGTGCCGCCGTCGGCGATCAGGTCGCGGACCGTCGAGCGCAGCTCGCGCTCGTTCTGGCTGAACGGGCTGACGGGGATCAACGGCGTGATCTGGTCCGAGAAGATCGTGAGCCCCACGCTGTCCTGCCGGCCCACCTCGCGGAAGAACGTCTCGAGCCCCTGCTTGGCGTTCGCGAGCCGGTTCTCGTCGTTCATCGAGCCGGACGTGTCGACCACGAGCAGCACGTTCGCGGGCTTGCGGTCCTCCCGCCAGACGCGCTTGATCGTGTCGAGCACGCGCGGCTCGGGCAGGCCGAGCACGCGCTCGGGCTGAGCCGGATCCACCCCGTTCGCCTTCGAGATCGGCGCCACCGGCTGCTGCTCGAGGTCCGCCGGGCGGAAGCCGAAGCGCGCGGCCAGCTCCGGGTCGATGCGCTCCGCCAGGAACTCCTGAAAGCGCTCGGCGGCCTGGCGCTCGCGGGCGCTGACCCAGGGCGCGTCGAGCACGATGAACGGGTTGTCGGAGTAGAACGTCCCCTCGGGCGGATACAGCGCCACGAGCTTCGGCTGGCCGGCGGGGCGCTTGTTGAAGTCGAGCAGCGTGACCTCCTCCATCGCGACCGCGGAGGCGTAGCCGGGGCCCTCCCTGCGCATCTGGTCGGCGATGAAGAGGGTGGTGTCGCCGTAGTGGACGATCGAGCGCTCGATGTCGCGCACCACGGCGCGCGCCTGCTCGTCGGTCACGTCCGCCTCGGTCAGGCCCTCCGTCTTGCCGGTCGCCGCGTAGTACTCGGCCACGACCGCCGACAGCCCCGAGGTCGAGAAGTCCGGGTTCGTGTGCACGAGCTTGAAGGTCCCGAACTCGGGCTTCCCGAACTCGGCGAATCCCTGGCCCGAGCGAGCCAGCCGGATGATCTCCTCGAAGCCGAGCTGCTTCTGCGGCCAGCCGAGCGCCCGCGCGAACGGCTCCCACATCGCGATCACGAGCGGGGTGCGCACGATCGAGGGGTTCTCGTCGGCCGCGTAGGGGCGGTCGGCGTCGAAGTTGAGCAGCCGGCCCCAGAGCGAGGAGGCCGGCGACCAGATGACGGGCTCGTAGCGACCCTCGGCGATGCGCGTCTCCGCCTCGCCGCTCGACACCACCTCGCCCTCCACGAACGCCTCGCCGTCCTGCTCGTTGAACTGCCGGATCAGCGGCGTGAGCAGCTTCTCCTTCTCGGGCGAGTAGGCGAAGGGAATGCGTAGCGCGCCCTCGGGCGCCTCCTGGGCGGAGTCGCCGCTCCCGCTCCCGCCACCGCCATCGTCCCCGCCGGAGGCGAGCACGGCGACCCCCGCCACGGCGAGCGCCGCCACGATCGCGATGAGGAGCTGACTTGGCTTCATCCGGCCACCCTACTTCGGGGAGTCCTCGATATCGTGGCGGACGCCGTGGCCGAGCTCACCAACATCTCGCTCTCCCGCGGCGCGCCCTCGCTCGACATCATCGCCGTCGACGAGCTGCGAGCGGCGGCGGACCGCGCCTTCCAGCACGACCCCGGCGGGGCGTTCGCCTATGGCACGTCGGCCGGCTACCCGCGCCTGCTCGAGTGGCTCTCGAAGAAGCACGCGGTCGCTCCCGAGCGGCTCGTCGCCACCAACGGCTCGATGCAGGCGGACGCGTTCCTGTTCCAGCAGCTCGTGTCGCCGGGCGACGTGGTGGTCGTCGAGGCCCCCTCCTACGACCGCACGCTGCTCTCGCTGCGCAAGCTCGGCGCCGAGATCCTCGCTATCCCGCTCGAGGAGGACGGGATCGACGTCGACGCGCTCGCCTCCGCGCTCGACGGAGGCGCGCGGCCCACGCTCGCGCACATCATCCCCAACTTCCAGAACCCCGCCGGCTGCACGCTGTCGCTCGAGAAGCGCCGGCGGCTGCTCGAGCTGGCCGCCGCCCACGACTTCACGATCTTCGAGGACGACCCGTACGTGGAGCTGCGCTTCGAGGGCGAGCAGCACCCGACGATGCTCGAGCTGGACGCCGGCGAGGGCCGGGTCGTCTACGCCTCCTCGTTCTCGAAGACGGTCTGCCCGGGGATCCGCGTGGGCTACCTGGTGGGCGCCACCGACCTGATCGGCGCCGTGCGCAAGCGCGCCACGGAGACGTACATCTCGCCGAACATGGTCGCCCAGGCGATCGTGGCCGAGTTCTGTCACTCGGGCGCGATCGAGCGCTCGATCGCGACGGTCAAGGAGGCGCTCCGCGAGCGCCGCGACGCCACCTGCGACGCCCTCGGCCGGCACCTGCCCGACGCGCGCTTCGTCACTCCCCAGGGCGGCTACTTCCTCTGGGTCGATCTGCCCGAGGGCAGCGAGGTCGCGCGCCTCGAGACGGGCGCCAGGGAACGCGGCGTCGTGTTCGTCAAGGGCAGCGACTTCCTGCTCGAGGGCGGCGAGAGCTCGCTGCGGCTCGCCTACTCGGCCGTGCCACCCGACCAGATCGAGGAGGGCATCGCGCGCGTGGCCGATGCCTACCGCGAGCTGGCCGGGGCCGCTGCGTGATCGAGCTTCAGCGCGCGCGCGACATCAGCGCCCTGTTCGGCGACTCGCTGCGGGTGTACGCCCGCCACGCCACGGTGTTCATCGCGCTATCGGCGGCCGTGGTTGTGCCGGCGACCGTGGCCGTTCAGGGCATCGGGCTCGAGCAGCTCACAGCGCGCTACGACGACACGCCGACGCTCGCGGAGGCAGCCGTGCCGACGGTGGTCGGCTTCCTCGTGGTCACCCCGCTCATCACGGCGATCTGCATCCACGCCCTGCGCTCAGTCGCCGCGGGCGAGCAGGCTCGGCGCGCGTCATGCGCTCGTGTCCGGCTTCGAGGCCTTCACCCCGCTCTTCTTCGCGGTGCTGCTCGCGGCGCTGGGCATCGCGATCGGCTTCCTCGCCCTGATCATCCCCGGCGTGTACCTGGCGGTGCGCTGGTTCTTCGTCCCGCAGACGGTGGTGATCGACGGCGCGCATGGGCCCGCCGCGCTCACGCGCTCGGGTGAGGTCGTGCAGGGGTTCTGGTGGCGAACCTTCGGGCTCGTGATCGTGGTGAACCTGGCGGTGGCGCTGCCGGGGCTCATCCTCAGCGCGCCCTTCACCGCGATCGCCGACAGCACCGACCGGGCGGTCTGGTCGCTGGCCGGGACGATCGTCGCGGAGAGCGTGGCGGCGCCGTTCGCGGCGCTCTTCTCGACGTTCCTCTACTACGACCTGCTGGCGCGGCGCGCCTGAGAGCGGCGGCCCGCGCTAGCGCCCGTAACGCTCGCGGCCGAGCACCAATTGGTCCGGCAGGGCGGTGCGGGCCGGGGGCGACGGGTCGGCGACCACCGACACCGTCTCGGCGACGCTGCGCGTGACCGAGTGGGAGGTGCCGTCGGCGTCGAGCACCACCTCGTCGTCGCCGACGCGTGCGAGCGTGCCCTCGAGACCCGGGTGGAGGCCCGTGTCCTTCAGGTAGTGGAGCAGGTCCTCCGCCTCGTTCTCGAAGCGCAGCACCCGCACCTGGGCGCCCTCCTCCACGTCGGCCAGCGGCACGCCGGTCTCGCGCTCGCCCTCGAAGATCGGGTGGCCGTGCGGGCAGGTCTTGGCGTCGCCGATCGCGCGCAGCATGCGCTCCTCGACCACCGGCGACATCCAGTGCTCGAGCCGCTCGGCCTCCTCGTGGACCTGGTCCCAGGGGATGTCGAACACGTCGGTGAGGAAGCGCTCGATCAGGCGGTGGCGACGCACGATCTGGGTGGCCTGGTCCTTGCCCGTCTCGGTGAACTCGAGCGACTTGTCGGAGGCGCGCGTCACGTACCCGTCCGCCTCGAGGCGGCCGATCATCTCGTGGACGGTCGGAGCCGAGACCTGCATCGCGCGCGCGATGTTCGCGCCGGTGATCGGCAGCCCTGCCTCTTGGAGCCAGTAGATGATCTGGAGGTACTCCTCCTCCGCGACGGTCACCTGCTCCTGCGACATGGGCGCATCCTACTCTCGCCGGCTGGCATGCTCCCGCGGGTGCAGGTAGGGCCAGGCACGCGCGTGCTGGTGACCGGCGCCTCGAGCGGGATCGGCGAGGCGATCGCCCGCGCATTCGCCGCTCGCGGCTGCACGCTCGGCCTCGTGGCCCGTCGCCGCGAGCCGCTCGAGCGGCTGGCGGCCGAGCTGCCGGGCGACGGTCACCAGGCGCTCAGCGCCGACGTGGCGGACGCCGAGGCGATGGCGCGGGCGGTCGGCGAGCTCGGACACGTGGACGTGCTCGTCGCCAACGCCGGGCTCACCCACTACCGCCCGTTCGCCGAGCAGCCGCTCGCGGAGGTCGACGAGATGACCCGGGTGAACTGGAGCGGCACGCTCTACACGATCCGGGCCGGCCTGCCCGGCATGATCGAGCGCGGCCGCGGCCACGTGGTGGTGGTCTCCTCGGGCGGCGGCGTGCGCGGCTTTCCCCAGGCGGCCGTCTACAACGGGACCAAGGCAGCGCAGCGCGGCTTCGCCGAGGCGCTCCGGCATGAGCTCGCGGGGACCGGCGTGTCGGTCACAACCGTCTACCCGGGCGAGATCGAGAGCTCGCTGCACGACCACGAGTGGGAGCGCATGCCGGCGTGGTACCAGCGCGACCGTCGCTCGCCCGCGGGACCGCTCGGCGAGGCGGTGGCCGCGGCAGTGGAGGCGGACCGGCGCGAGCTCTTCCACCCTCCGATGGTGCGGCTCCTGCGGATCGTGAACGGGATCTCACCGCGCCTGGCCGACGTCATGCTGCGCCGGATCCTGGGCCCAGCGGCGGCCCCACGCCGCTGAGCAGGCCCAGCACGCGCTCCACGTCGTCATCGGTGTTGTAGACGTGCCAGGAGGTGCGCAGCATGCCGGCGCGCGCCGACGCCATCACCGGCGTGCCGCTCAGGCGCTCCTCCGCCTCGGGCAGCTCCGCCGACACGATCGCGGAGTGGCCCGGCTCGAGCCCGAGTCCCTCCCGGAACAGGTTGGCGAGCCGGAGGTTGTGGTCGCGGATCGTCTCGATGCCGAGGTCCAGCAGCACCTCGAGCGCGGGCGCGGTGCCGACCCAGGAGAACCAGGCGGGGCTCACGTCGAGGCGCCGGGCGTCGGAGGCCAGTCGCAGCGGCGGCCCGTAGTACGAGTCGTAGGGATCCTCGCCGGCGTACCAGCCCGCGCCGTGCGGCACCAGCTGTTCGGCCACCTCCGGCCGTGCGCTCATGAAGGCCGAGCCGCGCGGAGAGAGCAGCCACTTGTAGGCCGAGCAGACGACGACGTCGAACCGGCTGCCGTCGACCGGCAGCCAGCCGCACGCCTGGGTGGCGTCGACGAGCGACAGCGCGCCGTGGTGGCGCGCCGCCTCGGCCACCGCGTCCAGGTCGGCCAGCTCTCCTGACGACGACTGGACCGCGCTGAACGTCACCGCGGCGGTGCGCGAGTCGATCGCCTCAGGGAGCTCCGCCGGGCGCACGTGTGTGACCTCTATCCCGCGCCCCTGGACCATGAACGGCCACAGGGCCGAGGTGAACTCCGCCTCGGTGGAGACGACCCGCGCCCCGTCGGGCAGCGACGCCGCCACGAGCCCCGCCATGGTCGACGCGTTGGCGCCGATCGCCACCCACTCGAGCGGCACCCCACACATGCGGGCGAACGATGCGCGGGCCGCCTCTGTCGAGTCGCCCCAGTGCTCCCAGCTCGTGCGTCCGGCGCGCCAGTCGGCAAGCGCCGCCTGCAGCGCGTCCCAGGCAGGGCGCGGCGGCAGGCCGTAGCTCGCGGTGTTGAGATAGATCCCCGCCGGCTCCCAGAGCCCGCGCGCCTCCTCGACGGTCATGCCGTCACGCTAACGTGCGCGCCCGTGTCACTTCCGCTCAAGCCCCCCGTCAAGCCGCAGCTCGCCAAGTCGACCAAGGACCTTCCCGAGGGCGAGAACTGGCGCTACGAGCCGAAGTGGGACGGCTTCCGGGCGATCGTGTTCCGCGACGGCGACGAGGTGCACGTCCAGAGCCGCAACGGCCGGCCGATGAACCGCTACTTCCCGGAGATCGTCGAGCAGGCGCTGGCGCTGCCGGCCGAGCGCTACGTGCTGGACGGGGAGATGGTCGTGATGGTCGACGGCATCCAGGAGTTCGACCTGCTCTCCCAGCGGATCCACCCGGCCGCCTCGCGCGTCGAGCGGCTCCGCAAGGAGACACCGGCCCAGCTGGTGGCCTTCGACCTGCTCTCGCTCGGCGACGAGCTGCTGCTCGAACTGCCCTACGAGCAGCGCCGGGAGCGCCTGGCCGACGTCATCCGGGATCCGGTCGAGCTCACGCCGATGACCGCGGACCTCGACGCCGCCGGCGAGTGGCTGGCGGGCACGGGCGAGGGCGTGATCGCAAAGGAGGCGGCGGCCCCCTACCTGCCGGGCGAGCGCAAGGGGATGTGCAAGATCAAGCGCGTGCGGACGGCGGACGCCGTCGTCGCGGCGTTCCGTTTCGGCAAGGAGGAGGGCACCGTGGGCTCGCTCATCCTCGGCATGTACGACGACGGCGGCGAGCTGCGCATCGTCGGTCACACGTCGAGCTTCCGCGCGAAGCAGAAGCGCGAGTTCCTCGAGAAGCTCGAGCCCTACCGGACCGGCGAGCGCGGCTCGGGCGAGCCGAGCCGCTGGAAGTCGGACGAGGAGCTCGTATGGGAGGGCCTCCGCCCCGAGCTCGTGGTCGAGGTGGCCTTCGACCACATCACCGGACAGCGCATCCGCCACGGGGCGAAGCTGCTGCGCTGGCGCGAGGACAAGGACCCCGAGGAGTGCCTGGTCGACCAGCTGCGGGCGTAAGGGTTGGACGGGCACTCGCCGCCGCCTGCCTCACGCTGCTCGCCGGAGCCGCCGCGGCGACACCCGCGAGCGGCCAGGAATACGTCGTCCCGCCCGACAACCCGTTCGTGAACACCCTCGGGGCGCGCGGAGAGATCTGGGCCTACGGGATGCGCAACCCCTTCCGCTGGTCGTTCGACAGCGCGACCGGGGACATGTACGTGGGCGACGTGGGCGGCATCAACGAGGAGATCACCTTCCTTCCCCGGGCGAGTCAGGCTGGAGCCAACCTCGGCTGGAACTGCTTCTCCGGCACCGCCCCGGAGACCGGCTGCGCCGCCCCGGGCCACGTGCCGCCGGCCTTCCAGTACGCGAGCAGTCCGGACGTGGTGATCGGCGGCACGGTCGTCCACGACCCGACCCTTCCGGCGTTCGAGGGCAGGTACCTGTACGGCCGCTTCAACAGCGGCCTGAAGCTGCTGGGCGCGGGCGCCGCTCCGCCTGAGGCCGACGGCCCGGACATCCCGTCCGTCTCGGCGATCGGCGCCGACGGGCTCGGGCGCCTGTACGCGACCTCGCTCGGCGGCGGGCTCTACCGGCTCGCCCAGAACGGCTCGCAGCTCGCCGCGAACAAGGTGGGCGACTTCGACCAACCCGTCGCGCTCGCCGCGCCGCCCGGCGACCCGGAACGGCTGTTCGTGGTCGAGAAGCCTGGCCGGGTGCGGAACTTCGACGGCAGCCTGTTCGTGGACATCGCCGACCTCGTGGCCGACATCGGTGAGCAGGGCCTCCTGGCCATGGCGGTCGCGCCGGACTACGCCGTGAGCGGGCGCGTGTTCCTCTTCTACACCGACAACGGCGGCGACCTGCAGCTCGACGAGCTGGTGCGAACGGGCAGCGGCGCCTGACCGCACGGACGTCTCCACGCGCCGCTCGATCCTGACGGTCCAGCACGACCAGGCCGACAACCACAACGGCGGCCAGCTGGCGTTCGGCCCGGACGGCATGCTCTACCTCTCGACGGGCGACGGCGGCACGCAGGGCGACCCGGAGGGCGACGCCCAGAGCCTCGGCTCGCTGCTCGGGAAGATCGTGCGGCTGGACGTGTTCTCGCCGCGCCCGGTCGCGCCGCCGCCGGTGGTGCCGGCCGCCGACACGACGGCGCCGACCCTCCGAACCCGCGTGAGGCGCCGCCAGCGCGTGTTGCGCCTGCGCGGGGCGGTCGCCTACGCGAGTTGCAACGAGGTCTGCTCGCTCAGGGCGGCGGGCACGCTCGCGATCGGGCGCCGGCGGCTGCCGATGCGCGCGGCGGTGCGGAGCGCCCAGGCGAGGGACCGTGTGCGGCTCAAGGTCCGGCTCACCCGGCGCGGCACGCGTGCGCTGCGGCGGGCGCTTCGCAGGGGCCGACGGCCGGTCGTGCGGCTCCGGCTGCGGGCCGCCGATCGCGCCGGCAACCGCTCGGCCTCGGTCCGGCGCGGGCGTGCGGGTACGGCGCTAGCCGAGCTCCGCGAGCCGCCGCTCGAGGAAGGCCCGCTCGACCGGGTTGCCGGCCAGCTCGATCGCCCGCGTGTAGCTCACCGCCGCCTCGGGTCCGCGACCGAGGCGGCGCAGCAGGTCCGCCCGGGCCGAGTGGAGCAGGTGGTAGGAGTCGAGCCGCTCCACGCCCTCGATTGCGTCGATCGCCGCGAGCCCCGCGCCGGGGCCGTCCGCCATCGCGATGGCAACGGCCCGGTTGAGCTCCACGACGGGCGATGCCGTCAGCTCGACCAGGCGGTCGTAGAGGACGGCGATCCGCACCCAGTCGGTCTCGCCCGCGGTGCGGGCGCGGGCGTGCTCAGCAGCGACGGCGGCCTGCGTGCCGTAGACGCCGCCCGCCCCCGCTCGCGCAGCCAGCGCCAGGCCCTCCTCGATCTCCGCCCACTGCCAGCGCGAGCGGTCCTGGTCCTCGAGCAGCACCAGATCGCCGCCCGGCCCGAGCCGCGCGTCGCGCCGCGAATGGTGCATCAGCATCAGCCCCAGCAGGCCCGCCACCTCCGCCTCGTCGGGCATCAGCTCCGCGAGCAGGCGGGTGAGCCGGATCGCCTCGTCGCAGAGCTCGCGGCGCACGACCGTGTCCGCCGTACTCGCCAGGTAGCCCTCGTTGAAGATCAGGTAGAGCGCTGCCAGCACCGCCCGCAGCCGATCCGGGAGCTCGTGGTCCTCCGGCACCTCGTAGGGGATGTGCGCGTCGCGGATCTTGCGCTTGGCCCGCACCAGCCGCTGCTGCATGGCCGCCTCGCGAGCCAGGAAGGCGCGGGCCACCTCCGGCGTCGAGAGGCCGCCGAGGAGCCGCAGGGTCAGCGCCACCTGCGCCTCGGTCGAGAGGGCCGGGTGGCAGCAGGTGAAGAAGAGCCGCAGCCGATCGTCGGGCAGCGAGCTGCCCGGCAGATCGATCCCCTCGGGCGGTCCTGGCATCAGCAGCTCGAGCTCGCGCAGCTTCTCCACATGGCGGCGCTCGCGGCGCAGACGGTCGATCGCGCTGTTGCGCGCAGTGCGCACGATCCAGGCACCCGGGCTCGAGGGCAGCCCGTCGCGCGGCCAGCGCTCGAGCGCGACCGTGAACGCCTCCTGCACCGCTTCCTCGGCGAGCTCGAAGTCGCCGAGAATCCGGATCAGGGTCGCGACCGCCCGCCCCGACTCGCGCCGGAACAGGCGCTCGACCGCCTCCGTCTCTCCGCCTACGAGGCGGCCCCCTGGCGCGCGCTCTGCTCGTCGGGTGCGCCGATCGCCTCGTAGTCCATCACCGGGCGCACCTCCACGCAGCCGGTCGCCGCGTCCGGGATCCTGGCGGCCAGGGCGAGGGCCTCGTCGAGGTTCTCGCACTCGACCAGGTAGAAGCCGCCGAGCTGCTCCTTGGTCTCCGCGAATGGCCCGTCACTCAGCAGCCGCTCGCCCTCGCGCACACGCACGGTCGTGGCGGTGGTGGTCGGCTGCAGGCCCTCGCCGGCCACGATCCGGTCGCCCGCCTCCTCGCCGAAGGCGCCATAGGCCTCCATCGTGGCGGTCTGCTGCTCCGGAGTGGCGTCCGTCCAGATCCTCTCGTCCGCGTAGATGTTGAGCAGGTACCTCATGCGTGCTCCTCTCGGTCGCGCGGCGCGATTCGCCGCGTTCACCCTAACGACGAACGGGGGCAGCCGAGATCGACATTCGTCAGGATGTGGCCCGTGGCGGAGCTCGAGGTGATCGCGGCCGACGTGACGAAGCTCGAGGTGGACGCGATCGCCAACGCCGCCAACACCCGCCTGGCCCACGGAGGTGGCGTGGCCGCGGCGATCGCGCGCGCGGGCGGGCCGGTGGTGCAGCGCGAGTCCGACGAGAAGAGCCCGATCGGCCTCGGCGAGGCCGTGGAGACGAGCGCCGGCGACATGCCGGCGCGCTGGGTGATCCACGCCGCCACGATGGAGCTCGGCGGCCCGACCTCGGCGGACATCATCGAGCGGGCCACTCGCGCCACCATCGCCCGAGCCGAGGAGCTCGGCTGCCGCTCGCTCGCGCTCGTGGCCTTCGGAACCGGGGTGGGCGGCTTCCCGCTCGACGATGCGGCCCGGATCATGGTGGGCGCCGCCCGCGGAGCCTCGGCTCCGCTCGAGCGGATCGTCTTCGCGGTGCACGGCGAGGAGGCCGAGCGCGCCTTCCGCGAGGCGCTTTGACGCTCCCCGTTCTCGTCGCCCCGGACTCGTTCAAGGGCACCTTCGGCGCGCCCGAGGTGGCCGGCGCCATCGCGGCCGGCCTGCGCAGCGCCGGGCGCGACGCGAGGGAGCTGCCGGTGGCCGACGGCGGCGAGGGCACCATGGACGCGCTGGTGGGGGCGCTCGGCGGCGAGCTGCGCGACGTCACCGCCCCCGACCCGCTCGGCCGGCCGGTCGAGGCGCGCTTCGCGCTGCTGCCCGACGGCTCGGCCGTGGTCGAGACCGCCCAGGCGAGCGGCCTCGGCCTCGTGAGCGAGGACGAGCGTGACCCCTGGGCGGCGTCCACGCGCGGCACCGGCGAGCTGATAGCCGCCGCGGCGGAGGCGGGCGCCGAGCGCGTGCTCGTCACGGTCGGCGGCTCGGCCACCACCGACGGCGGCGCCGGCGCGCTCGAGGCGCTCGCCGAGGCCGGCCTGCGCCCGGAGCTCGACGTGCTCTGCGACGTGCGGACCCCGTTCGAGCTCGCGCCGAGCGTCTTCGGGCCACAGAAGGGCGCCGATCCGGCGATGGTCGAGCGCCTCGAGGAGCGGCTCGCGAAGCTGGCCGGGAGCTTCGAGCGCGACCCGCGAGGCGAGCCGATGACGGGCGCCGCGGGAGGCCTCTCGGGAGGGCTCTTCGGAGCGCTCGGGGCGCGGCTCGTGCCGGGCGCCGCCTACGTGCTCGACGCCATCGGCTTCGACGCCGCGATGAGGGAGTCGGCCTTCGTCGTGACCGGCGAGGGCCGCCTCGACGCACAGACGCTCCAGGGCAAGGTCGTGGGCGAGGTGGCCACGCGCTGCCGTCAGCGCGGCGTGACCTGCCACGCGATCGTGGGCGGAAACGGGCTCGAGCCCTTCCAGGAGCGGATCATCGACCTCGCCTCGGTCACGGAGGCGACCGACCTGGACGAGCTCGAGGCGGCCGGCCGGGCGCTCGTGGAGGGCTAGCCGCTCGTCCGGTGCGCCACCGACACCGAGTAGGCGCGCGGCCGGAAGCGCAGGATCGCGTCGTCGGACAGCTCGATCCCGTCGGTGACCCGGGTCGGGTCGAACACGAGGATGTCGCCGTCGCGCTCGCGGGTCGTGTCGGGCCCGGTTAGCTCTAGCCGGCCGACCTCCACCCGCTCGCGGTCCTCGGGCCAGGCGACGGTCGGGTCGTCGGGGTCGTCGCCGTCGCCGGACAGCACGACCAGCATCCGGAAGGCGGTCGAGGCGCGAGCCGCGAGCTCGGTCTGGAGGTAGTTCGCGCCCAGCTCGCGCGCGCGCTCGTCCGTGAGCGTGCGCTCGCCGTCCTCGGGCTCGAAGCGGTAGCGGACCGCTCGCCGACGGCCCTCGCCGTCCTCCCAGTGGAAGGCGTGGATCGAGTTGTAGGCCACCGTGGCGTAGCTCTCGGGCGGCTCGGCGCCGAGCGTGGCCTGGATCGCGGGCAGCGCCTCGGGGTGGGCCGAGATGAAGGCGCCCACCTTCTCGAGGTCGGGCTGCCCGGTGTCCGGGTCGGGCTTGCGCGCCCGCGTGAACTCGAGGAACTCCTCGGGAGTGCGGACGAAGAACTGGGGCAGGCTGAGCCCCACCACATCGGTCCTCGAGCCATCAGGGAGGTAGAACTTGACCGCCAGGCCGCGGCCCTCGCGCGCGTAGTCGGGCACGCCCGGGTTGCCGCCGCCGTTGGAGAAGCGCGCCGTGACCCGCACCGGCTCCGTGCCCATGTGGGCGGCGCGCGTGAGCCCGGCGCCGGCCGGCGTGAAGGTGCCTGCCATCAGGGTGCCCTTCGCGTGAGCGGCACGGTGGCCCGGGTGCCGGCCCGCCACGTCGTAGATCGCCTCGACGACCTGCTCCGCGAGCTCGTCCATGACTTGCAGACCCTAACCGCCGGCGGCAGCCGCCGGGCGGCGAGGCGAATGCGACTTACGATCGCTCCGGCGCGGGCCAGCCCGCGCCCTCGCGCACGGCCCGACAAGCGACGGGCGCCCCTGAAAGGAGCGCCCGTGCTGCCTCACCCGTGCGACGGCCGCGAGACCGCCGCGAGTGGACACGATTGTAATGTCTGCAACGAGTCAGCGCGACTCTGCCAGCGCGCGCACGACGGCCTCGTAGAAACCCTCGCTCATCGGCGCCTCCGTGCGCTCGACGTTCGCCCGAGCGCCGCGCCTCGCCGACCGTCGCGTTGGCCACGAGGAAGCAGCGCCCGACCACCTCCGCCACGTCGAGGTCCTCCGGCGAGTCGCCCACGCAGATGCATTCCTCGGGCGCGTACCCGCGCGCCCGCATGTGGGTCGCGACGGCGGCCGCCTTCGAGCACACGGCCGGGATCAGGTGGAAGGCCGAGCGGTCGGTGCCGACCGGGCCGTTGTCCACCAGCCTCAGCCCGCCATGCCCCTCCGCCTCGAGCAGCTCGTTCGCCTCGGTGGTGTCGAGCCTGCCCCGGAAGAGATGGGACACCTCGCGGTCGAGGTGCCAGGGCGCGTGCAGCTCGAGGTTCGCCGGCGGTCCCCCGTAGCGCTCGAGCAGCAGGTCGGGAGCGCCCGAGTCGGCGATCTGGCGGTGGACGGAGAGCCCGTCGCGCGGCTGGAGCTCGCCGGTCAGGAACGTGAGCTCCCCGTCGATCACGAGGCCCGTCCCCAGCTCGAAGACGTATGAGCTCTGGCCGATCAGCCGGGCATCCTCCATCACCTGGGCGCGCCTCCGGCCCGAGGCGATCACCACCTCCGCCCCGGCCCGGTGGCAGGCCTCGAGGGCCCGGGCGGCCAGCAGCGTGAAGTCCCCCTCGGCGGTCCGGAACAGCGACGCGCCCTGCCCGAGCAGGGTGCCGTCGAGGTCGGTGTAGACGCAGCGGACGGCCACGGTCAGGCGGCGCCGCGCGCGGGCTGCGCGGCCATCGGCGGCCGCTGGACCACTCGGACGCTGCGCGGCTCGGCACCCGGCTCCTCCGGCGAGAGGAGCCGGCTCGAGGTGAGCCCGGTGAGTCGCCCCTCGTCGCGCAGCCGGGCGACCACGGACTGGAGCACGGTCGCCGCCATCGGCGTGAGCTCCGACAGCTCGCGGTGTCGGTTCTGTCGCGTGCCGAGGTCGACCTCGGCCATCCCTTCGAGCCCGACCCGGGCCCAGACGTCGATCAGCATGCCGACCTCGACGCCGTAGCCGCTGTCGAACGGCAAGCGCAGCAGCAGCCCGCGGTTGGCGGCGATCTCGCCCGCCAGCGGCTGGGCGAATACGGCGAGATCGGGGTAGAAGGCGTTGAGCAGCGGCCGCGCGGTGAGCTCCGTCACGCGGCCGCCGCCCTGGGGCAGCACGCGCTCACCGAGGCGCAACGGGCGCCGGTAGGAGCCCTTCACGAACTCGACCCCGGGGATCTCGAGCAGCGGGCCGGTCAGACCGGTCGCGAAGTGCTCGCCGAAGTCCTCGGAGTCCGCGTCGACGAAGCAGACGATGTCGCCGTTCAGCACGCTCAGCGCCCGCCACAGCGCGTCGCCCTTGCCGAGCAGTGGTCCCGCCTCCGGCATGAGCGCGCGCGCATCGTGCACCTCGGCGCCGCAGGCGCCCGCCAGCTCGCGGGTGCGGTCGGCCGAGCCGCTGTCCACCACCGCCACCTGGTCCACGAGCCCGTCGTCGAGAAGCGCCACGAGCGGCGCCAGCGTGCGCTCGATGGAGGGCGCCTCGTCGAGGGTGGGCACGCAAACGGAGACCGTGCGCGCGCGTCGCTCGAGCACGGCGCGTCCGAAGTCTCGGTGGTCGAAGGACTGCACGAGGAGGGCGACCTACTATGGCACCCGGTGAGCCGCGTCGCGCCCTCTTACCCGTGGGACCCCGTGCTGGACGCGGGCCGCGACGAGGAGCTCGTGGCGAGCTCGCGCGAGCGCGAGCAGGCCGAGGTCGCCGAGCCGATCCCCGGCGATCTCCACCCGGCGCTCCTGGAGGGGCTTCGGGGCGCGGGCATCGACACGCTCTGGGCCCATCAGGGGGACGCCCTCGAGGCCGCCCGCTCGGGGCACGCCATCGTGACCACCGGCACGGCGAGCGGCAAGTCGCTCGCCTTCAACCTTCCCGTGCTCGACACGCTCGCGGGCGACCCGGGCGCGCGGGCCTTCTACCTCTACCCGACCAAGGCGCTCGCCCAGGACCAGGCCCGCGGGCTCGCGCGGATCGGCGGGCGCTGGCTGCGGCACGCGATCTACGACGGCGACACCCCGCGCGAAGAGCGCCGGGCGATCCGCGGGCGCTCCAACCTGATCCTCACGAACCCGGACATGCTGCACATCGGGGTGCTCCCCAACCACGGCTCGTGGGGCGACCTGCTGGCCAACCTCGCCTGGGTCGTGGTCGACGAGGCCCACGTGTACCGCGGCGTGTTCGGGTCGCACGTGGCGAACGTGCTGCGTCGCCTGCGCCGGTTGGCCCGCGCCTACGGCTCCGAGCCCCGCTTCCTCCTCACGAGCGCCACGATCGCCAACCCGCGCGAGCTGGCCGAGCGCCTGACCGGGGTCGAGGTGGCACTCGTCGACCGCGACGGCGCCCCGCGCGCCGAGCGCAACATCGCGATGTGGAATCCGCCGCTCGTCGACGAGCGGCTCGGCCGGCGCGCGTCGGCGCTCTCCGAGGCGGCCAACCTGCTCGCCGCGCTCGTGGAGCGCGAGGTGCGCACGATCTGCTTCCTCAAGTCGCGGCGCGGCGTCGAGCTGATCCAGCGCTTCGCCCGCGCGCGGCTCGAGAGCGGCGGCCGCGCGGACCTCGCCGAACGGATCGCCCCCTACCGGGCCGGCTACACCCCGATGCAGCGCCGCGAGATCGAGCGCCGCCTGGCGGAGGGGGAGCTGCTCGCCGTGGTAGCCACCGACGCGCTCGAGCTCGGCATCGACGTTGGCGAGCTCGACGCGGCCGTCTGCGTGACGTTCCCGGGCACGGTCGCGAGCCTGCGCCAGATGTGGGGCCGCGCGGGGCGGCGCCGGCCCGGGCTCGCGATGTACGTGGCGGGCGAGGACGCGCTCGACCAGTTCTTCTGCCGGCACCCGGCCGAGTTCCTCGAGCGGCCCGTGGAGCGGGCGATCCTCGACCACGAGTCCGAGGAGATCCACCTCGCCCACCTGGAGGCGGCCGCCTACGAGCTGCCGCTCACGCCCGAGGACGAGGAGAGCTTCGGCCCGCGCTGGGAGGAGCACGCCGCGCGGCTCGTCAAGCAGGGACGGCTGCGCGAGCGCGGTGGCCGCTACCTGCCCCGCGGGGAGGGCTTCCCGGCCGGTCGCATCGCGCTGCGCTCGGCCTCTCCGGACTCGGTGTCGATCGTCGAGGCCGAGGGCGGCGAGGTGATCGGCAGCGTCGAGACCTCGCGTGCGCACTCGGCCGTCCACCCCGGCGCGGTCTACCTCCACATGGGCGCGGCCTACGAGGTCGAGGACCTCGACCTGCGCCAGCGCCGGGCGCTGGTGCGGCGCTTCCAGGGCGACTGGTACACCCAGCCGAAGAAGGAGTCCGAGACCTTCATCGAGCAGGTCCGCGATCGCCGCGAGACGGGCGGGGTCGAGCTGTCCTTCGGCGTCGTCTCGGTGATCGAGCAGGTGGTGGCCTACCAGAAGAAGCAGGTGAGCGACCACTCGGTGCTCGACCTGCTGGCGCTCGACATGCCCGAGCAGCAGTTCGTGACCCAGGCGCTCTGGTACGAGCTGCCCGAGCCGTTCCTGAGGGACGAGTTTCCGCTCGACGTGCTCCAGGGCTCGCTGCACGCAGCCGAGCACGGCCAGATCGCCGTGCTTCCGCTGATCGCGATGTGCGACCGCTGGGACATCGGCGGGCTCTCGACCGCGTTCCACCACCAGACCGGCCGGCCCACGATCTTCATCTACGACGGGCATCCCGGCGGGGTGGGGATCACGAGAGCGGGCTTCGAGCGCTTCGAGGCGCTGGTGGCCGACGCCCTGCGGCTGATCTCCGAGTGTCCCTGCCAGGCGGGCTGCCCGTCCTGCGTGCAGTCGCCGAAGTGCGGCAACCTCAACGAGCCGCTGAACAAGCGCGGCGCGGTCGAGCTGCTCACCCGCATGCACGTGTCGTAGGCGCCCGCAACTTCCGTTGCGTGAAAGAGGAATCCCGGCGCGATCCGCGGACCGCGTCCACACTGCGATGCGATTCCCGTGGCGCACCTCTCCCGGACCCTCGTCGCCGGCTCCATGCTGCTCGCGGCGGCCTCGTCCGCCGCGCCCGCGGCCGCCCAGACGAGCGACGGCGGCGTGCGGGCGGTCGAGCAGCCGTTCCTGGGCGCGGTCCGCGACTCCGGCTCGGGCGGCGCGGCGCCCGCGAGCGGGGAGAGCGGCGGGGCGGCGGTGGGCGAGCGCGCGCCCGTCCAAGCGCGCCGTGAGGCACGGCGGCGAGCCGCGCGCAAGCGCGCCGCCGAGAGGCGCCGCCGGGAGCGGCGCGCCCCTCGCGGACCCTCCGGCGGCACCAGGCCGACGCCCCCGGCCACGACGCCCGTCCCCACCCCCGGACCGGACTCCGACGAGACCGGTCACCGCTTCCCGGTCGGTGGCGCCTTCGACCTCGGGGGCGAGGGCTCCCGCTTCGGCGCCGCGCGCGGCAGGCGCCTGCATCAGGGCCAGGACATCGCGGCCGCCGAGGGCACGCCGGTCCTGGCTCCCTGGGCTGGGGTTGTCGAGCACGTGCGCTACCAGCGCAGGGGCGCCGGCTGGTACATCGTCCTCGACGGCGACGGCGAGGACCGCGACTACGTCTTCATGCACCTGCGGCGTGGCTCGATCCTCGTGACCGCCGGCCAGCACGTGAGCGCGGGCGAGCAGCTCGCGCAGGTGGGGAACACGGGCGCCTCGTCCGGCCCGCACCTCCACTTCGAGATCTGGGTCGGCGGCTGGTACGAGAAGGGCGGCGCGCCGATCGACCCGCTGCCGCTCCTCGGCGAGTGGATCGCGCAGTAGCGCGCTAGTCGACCGCGAGCGAGATCCGGCCGCGCAGCCCGTCCGTGCTCGACTGCATCGAGCCCGTGAGGTCCTCGAGCGGGCCGGTGAAGAGGCGGGCCCCGAAGCCCTCGACGCCGCCCAGCCCGAGGGCCGGACCGAGCTGCTCGAGCAGGGCGTTCGCGAGCGCCTGCGCGTCGGCGCGCATGGTCACCGCGCCCTGGGCGTCCGGGACGCTCGCGGGCTGCTCCGCGACGAGCTGGCCGGCGCGGACCGCGTCGTTGGCGAGCACGAAGGAGCCGTCGATCACGCCGAAGACCACGGCGTCCCCATCGGCCTGGGCGAGTGCGTAGAAGTCGTTGCCGCCCCTGGGCCGCTCGAGCGCGACCGTGCCGAAGCCCGCCCCCTCCGCGAACGACGGCAGCACGTCGGCCAGCTTCGAGAGCGTGTCCTCGAAGGCCGCGGGATCGCGCAGCTCCGAGCGGACGCCGAACTTCCCGTCGACGGCCACCGTCGCCGAGAGGTCGCCGGTGAGCTGACCGATCAGGTCGTCGTCGATCGATACCTCGAGCTGCTCTTCGAGGGTCTTCTTGGCCTGCTCGTAGTCGCCGTACCCGCCCGGGTCGATCGACTGCGCCGCCGCCTCGCCGAAGCTCACGATCTGCGCCAGGTCGCGGATGCCGAAGCCGATCTCCCCCTCCCGCTCGATCACGCCCGGTGACTCGTCACCGGGGGCGATCGGGAGGTCCGCGTCGCTCAGGTCCTCGCCGTCGGTCCGCAGGTTGAACTCGACCTCGACGCCGTCGTCGGCGGCGCTCGCCGTCAGGCCGAGCGTCTCGAGCGCGCTCACCCACGGGACCTTGCGCGCGTCGCGCGTGTCCGGGTCCGAGGCGATGATCGCCCCGATGTCGGCATACACGCGCGCCAGGCCGCTCTCGGGGAGACCGTCGAGACCCTGCTCGAAGGTCTCCGCATCGAGATGCTCGTCGCCCTCGGCATGCTCGAGCGACTCGGCAAGGAGCTCCTCGGAGCCCGCGAAGATCACCATGTCGTCCTTGACGGCGAACACGGTGCCGTCGTCCTCGTAGACGGTCGCGCCGGACTGCTCGCCCTGCTCGGTCGGCCCCGTCTTGTCGATCAGGCTGTCGAGCGCGTCCGTGTCCTTCACCTGGATGGCGGCCACGAAGTCGTCGTCCTCCGCGTCGTCGGTGAAGGAGGCCACGTCCGTGGCGCCGACCACGAACGGGTTCCCGAGCAGCGGCTTCACGTCCTTCTCGAAGTCGACGTTCTCCTCGCCGCCGGCGAGCTCCTGCGCGAGCGCCTCCTCCACCGACTCGACGCCCAGCGGGAACTTGGCGAGCAGGGAGTCGACCGCCTCGATCTGGTCGCCCTCGAGGTCGGTGTCGATCGCGACGGCGAACGGGGCCTTCGCGGGCATGTAGGACAGCGCCTCGTCGAGCGGCCCGGACGCGTCGTCGTCCTCTCCCCCACAGCCCACGACGGCGAGCGCGACGAGCGCTGCGCTCAGGGCGAGGATGCGGCGGGGCCGGCGCACGGCGGGCGAGTGTAGCTTCCGGGCCGGGGCCCGGGCGACGGTCGTCAGCGGGCGCGCACGCCGTCCAGGGTGAACTCGAGCTGGCGGCGCCAGTCGTACGGCATGACGCCCAGACGGTCGGCGGCCATCATGCTCCCGAGCCCGCACATCATCGTTCGGATGTCGTCGACGGTGAAGTCCTCGCGAATCTCGCCGGCGTCCTTCGCGCGCCGCAGCACCTCGCCCCACGCCTCCTGGATGGCGTCGATGCCGGACTGCGCCTGCGCCACCGACTCGGGGGTGCTCGCGAACACCATGCTCTGGTGCACGGCGTCGCTCGCCATCACGTTCGCCTGGTCGAGCACGGCTCCCCTGAAGGTCTCCCAGGGGTCGCCCCCCTGCTCGAGCCGCGCGCGCACGACCGCAGCGAAGTCGCTCAGCTTCACGCGCACGAGCTCGCCGACCAGCAGGTCCTTGGTCGCGAAGTGGCGGTAGAGCGTGCCCACGCCCACGCCCGCCCGGCGCGCGACGTCGTCCATCTGCGTGTCCGCGCCGTCCTCCGCGAACGCCTCGCGTGCCGCCTGGATGATGCGCTCGCGGTTTCGGCGCGCGTCGGCGCGCATGCGCGGGGGGCCCGCAGCCAGAGCGTCAGGCGTCGCCATCAGAGAGATCGTAACGCGAGTCGTTGACAAACGGAACCATCATTCCCTATATTGTACCGGAACCGGAGTTCCTGTTCCGATTAGTTGAGGAGATTCATGAGTCCCGCCGACACACCAAGAGCCAAGAACCTCGCACTCGCCCTGCTTGCCATGGCCCAGTTCGTGGTCGTGCTCGACGCCTCGATCACGAACGTGGCGCTGCCCTCGATCGGTGTAGACCTCGGGTTCTCTCAGGACAACCTCTCCTGGGTCGTGAACTCGTACACGCTCGCCTTCGGCGGCTTCCTGCTGCTGGGCGGCCGCCTCGCCGACCTGCTCGGCCGCCGCCGCATGTTCATCTACGGCATGTGGCTGTTCGCGGCCGCATCGCTCGCAGGAGGCCTCGCTCAAAGCGACGTCTGGCTCGTAGCCGCACGCGCGGTCCAGGGCCTCGGCGCGGCGCTGATCTCCCCCGCCGCCCTGGCGATCGTGACCACCACCTTCGCCGAGGGCGCGGAGCGCAACAAGGCGCTCGGCGTCTGGGGCGCCGTGGCCGGCTCTGGCGGCGCCGCGGGTGTGCTCCTCGGCGGCGTGCTCACCGAGAGCCTCGGGTGGGAGTGGGTCCTGTTCGTGAACGTGCCGATCGGCATCGCGGCGGCGCTGATCGCCCCGCGGCTGCTCGGCGAGTCGAGCGACCGCTCGAGCCCGTCCTTCGACATCGCCGGCGCGTTCTCGGTAACGGCCGGCCTGGCGCTGCTCGTCTACACGCTCGTCGACGCCAACAGCGCGGGCTGGGCGTCCACCCAGACGCTCGTGTTGGGCGCCGTCGCGGTGGCGCTGCTCGCCGCGTTCGTCGCGATCGAGCGGCGTACGAGCCACCCGCTGGTGCCGTTCTCGATCTTCCGGCTGCGAACGCTCCGGGGAGCAAACGTGATCGGGCTCCTGATCGGCATGTCGCTGTTCTCGATGTTCTTCTTCATCTCGCTGTACATGCAGCAGGTGCTGGGCTACGAGCCGCTCAAGGCCGGGCTCGCCTACCTGCCGCTGGCGGGGCTGATCATCGTCTCGGCGGGCGTCGCATCGCAGCTCGTGACCCGGCTCGGCTTCAAGCCGGTGCTGATCACCGGGATGCTGTTCGTGACCGCCGGCCTCCTGTGGTTCTCGCAGGTAAGCGCGCCGGGCGGCACCTACGTCGGCGACCTGCTGTTCCCGTCGCTGCTCGCGGCGGTCGGCCTCGGTCTCGCCTTCGTGTCGGTGACGATCGCTGCGGTCGCGGGCACGAAGCCCGACGAGGCCGGTCTCGCGTCAGGGCTGATCAACACCAACCAGCAGGTTGGCGGCGCGCTCGGCCTCGCCGTGCTCGCCGCGGTAGCCACCGCGACCACGGACGACGTGTTCGCCTCGGGCGAGCGCAGCCCGGCCGTGGCGCTGACCGCGGGCTTCCAGGACGCGTTCCTCGTGGGCGCCGGGTTCGCGCTGTTGGGCGCGATCCTCGCCGCCGTGCTGATCTCGTCCCGGGACAGCCGTGAGCAGGTGGAGGCCGTCAAGCGCGGCGAGCCCGCGCCGGCGGCAGCCGCGGCGTAGCCCCTCCCCTCACACGAGCGTGGGGCTCCCCAGCCTCGAGGCGGGGAGCCCCGCGCTCGGGTGGACCGGCGCCTCGGGCGCGAGCCAGGCTGCGAGCGTCGCGTCAGGGCGCACCAGGAGGGCGGCGCCGCCGTGTAGGCCGAGGCCCCACGCCGCCATCGAGTCCACGCGCCTCACGCTTACGGGCGGACCGCCCCGGCCCACTGGCCACTCGCCGTCGGGGCGCCCCTCCGGGCCGGTGATCATGGTGAGCCCGGGGGAGACGAGATCCAGGGTCGAGTGTGCGGCGGCCATCAGGGAGCCGAGCTCCAGAGGTGACGGATGCGGGGGCCGAGGTCGATTCGAAGCTCGCCGTCCGTCTCCCGCAGCGTGCCCTCCGGATCGAGCGAGCGGCGCATGTTGTGCCTCACGGCGGGCAGGCGGTCGCGCTCGTAGGTGTCGAGCAGCGCGTCCGGCGCCCAACCCCGGAGCACCCAGCCGAGCTTCCAGCCGAGGTCGAAGCCGCCTCGGATCGCCATGTTCATGCCGGTGCCGCCGCGCGGCGTGACCCGGTGCGCGGCGTCCCCGACCAGGAAGGCGCTGTCGCGGCGGAACGTCTCCGCGAGGCCCGCCGCGAAGCCGAACACGCCGGTCCGCTCCACGTCGACCTCGAGGCGCGGCACCCCCGCGCCGGTGCGGACGGCCTCGACGAGCCGCGCCTCGCTGAGCGCCTCCGGCCCGCCGTGAGCGTCCACCGTGCTGCCGTAGACCCAGCGGTCGCCACGACCCGCGGGCAGGAAGATGCCGGGCGCCCCCGGGTGCTCGATCGAGTAGAGGCCGTAGCGATGCTCGCCGAGCAGGCCCCAGAGCGGGGCCCGGAAGAGGACGCTCACGGCGTCATGGAGCTTCTGCTCGCCGATCATCCGGACCCCGAGCCGCGCTCGCACCCGGCTGTACGCCCCGTCCGCGGCCACGATGTAGCGGGCTCGCACCCGGCGAACCTGCCCGGCGGCGTCGCGAAGCTGCGCCTCGACGCCGACCGGCGACACGCGGACGTCGACGAGCTCGGTGCTGAGCCCGACGCGCGCCCGACCGAGTCCGCGCAGGTGCTCGAGGAGCAGCGGCTCGAGCTGGTCCTGCGGCACGCAGGCCGGCGCGGTGGGGCTGATCAGCGCGCTCTCCGCGCGCGTGGGGATGCCGACCGGGATCGGCGAGCCGCCGCCGGCCGCGGCCAGCGTCTCGCAGGACCAGGCCACGAAATCGACGTCGTTGGCCCGGGCGCGCAGGTCGTCCTCGAGGCCGAAGCTCCGCATCAGCTCCATCGAGCCGAGGCTGAGGTAGGTGGCACGCGGCAGGCTGGAGAGCTCGGCGCGGCGCTCGACCACGAGAGACTCGACGCCCGCTCGGGCGAGCGCGATCGCGCAGGTGAGACCGGCGGGGCCGGCACCGACGATCAGGACCGGGATCTCGTCAATTTCATCCGACACTCTGTAGTTCATCGGATGCAATGTAGTCCATCGGACGTTCTGTTGTGTGAAATAGCTAACATTGCGACCTGATGGCCAGCCGCAAGTACGAGCAGCGCCTGCGAGCGGAGTCGGCGGAGGAGACCCGGCGCCGCATCCTCGACGCGGTGTACGAGCGGATGCGCAGCGCGCCGGCGCTGCCGATCAGCCTCGACGCCGTGGCGCGCGACGCCCAGGTCGCGCGCTCGACTGTCTACGCGATCTTCGGCTCGCGCGCCGGGCTGTTCGACGCGCTCGCCCAGGAGGTCGCCGACCGCGGCGGATACGACTCCCTGCTGGACGCGGTCCGCGACCCGGACGTGCGCGTGACGATGTCCGAGGGCATGCGCGCGTCGGTGAGGATGTATGCGGCCGACCGCGACGTGTTCCGCGTGCTCTTCTCAATGGCGGAGCTCGACGCAGAGGCCGTGGGCGGAGCGGTGGGGCGAATCGACGACGAGCGACGGGCGGGCATGGCGCGCCTCGCCCGCCGGCTCGGCCGTGCGGGCCTGCTGCGCGACGGCGTGAGCGTCGAACGGGCCGCCCACACCCTCTGGGTGCTCACGAGCTTCGACGCCTTCGACCTGCTCCACACCGGCCGCGGGCTCGACCCCGACGCGATCTCGGAGGTGCTGCTCGAGATGGCCGCCGGCGCGCTGCTGGCGCCGGGGGCGCTCGAGTAGGCGGCGCGCTGTCGCTCATCGCTCGTAGCTGCCCGGGGGCCAGGTGCGGGTGCTGACGCCCACGGCGTTCCAGGCGTTGATCGTGACCACCAGGCTCACGAGCGCCGCGAGCTCGTCCGCGTCGAAGTGCTCGGCGCTCGCGTCGAAGACCTCCTGCGGGACGTGATCGCGGGCCAGCAGGGTGATCGCCTCCGTGAGGGCGAGGGCAGCCCGCTCGCGCTCGCTGAAGTACGGCGTCTCCCGCCAGGCGGGTAGGGCGTAGAGCCGCTGCTCGGTCTCGCCGATCGCGCGCGCGTCCTTGCTGTGCATGTCGATGCAGTAGGCGCAGCCGTTGATCTGCGAGGCCCGCAGACGCACCAGCTCGCGGAGGCGCGGGTCGAAGTCCACCCGGTCGAGCTCCTTGGTCGCCGCGTTGTCGAGGTGGCTGAGCGCTCGCGAGAAGCCGGCCGCGTGTGCGTCGAAGTCGAGTCGCACGGGGATCTGAATGGGGGTCGTCTCTGTCGTAGTCATACCCCGAAGCTACCCGGTGATCGGCCCAGCGCTAAGGTCCATTTCGATGCCAGAAACCTGGGCCACTTCTGGGCTCGACCTGCACCTCGAAGTCGGCGGCTCCCGGGTCCGCGCGGGACTGGAGAACGCCCTGCGCGACGCCGTGCGGACCGGTCGCCTGGCGGCGGGCGCGAGGCTTCCGTCGTCGCGATCGCTGGCGGCCGATCTCGGGATCGCGCGCAACACCGTCGCCGACGCGTACGGGCAGCTCGTGGCCGAGGGCTGGCTCGTCGCACGGCGCGGATCCGGCACGCGGGTGTCGGACCGGGCGCCCGAGCTGGCCGCGGGGCCCTCACCTGCCGCGGACGAGGGCGCCCGCCTGCGCTACAGCCTGCGCCCAGGCTCGCCCAACCTCTCCGGGTTCCCGCGCTCGGCATGGCTGACCGCGAGCCGCCGTGCAATCCGGGCGGCACCATTCGACTCGCTGGGCTACGACGACCCTCGCGGCCGGCTCGAGCTGCGCCGCGCCCTCGCCGGCTACCTGGCACGCGCCCGCGGGGTCCGGACGAGCCCGGAGCGGCTGGTCATCTGCTCCGGTTTCACGCAGGGCCTCGGCCTCCTGAGCGAGGTGCTCCGGTCGCGCGGCGGGCAGGTGCTCGCGGTCGAGGCCTTCGGGCTGCCCGCGCACCGCGAGGTGGCTGAGAGCGCCGGCCTCGAGCTGCGCCCGCTGCCGATCGACGCCCACGGCGCCCAGACCGACGAGCTCGGTGACGCGGGCGCCGCGCTGCTCACCCCCGCTCACCAGTTCCCGCGCGGGATGGCGCTGGCGCCGGAGCGGCGCGTGGCGGCGGTCGAGTGGGCCACGCGCAGCACCGGCCTGCTGATCGAGGACGACTACGACGGCGAGTTCCGCTACGACCGCCAGCCCGTCGGCGCGCTGCAGGCGCTCGCGCCCGAGCAGGTGGTCTACGCCGGAACGGCGAGCAAGACGCTGGCGCCGGGACTTCGACTCGGGTGGCTCGCGCTCCCGGCGGGGCTCGTCGACGACGTGGCCGCCGCGAAGGCGCGGGCCGACTGTCATAGCGGCACGCTCGACCAGCTGACCCTCGCCGAGCTGATCGAGAGCGGCGCGTACGACCGCCACATCCGTCGCTCGCGGCTCGCCTACCGGCGGCGGCGGGATCGGCTGGTGGAGGCGCTTCGCAGGGACGCCCCGGAGGTCCGGGTGACCGGGATCGCGGCCGGCCTTCACGTGCTGGTCGAGCTCCCGGCCGGACAGACGGAGGCGCAGGTCGTCGCCCGCGCCGAGGAGCGCGGCCTCGCGCTCGAGGGGCTCGCCGCCTACGCCGTCGAGGACTCCGGGGCCGAGCGCGGGCCCGCCGTGCGCGAGGGGCCGGGCTCGGCCCGGACCGGAGCGATGCCTCCCTGGTCGTCGGCTACGGCACACCGGCGGACCACGAGTTCACCGCCGCCGTCGCTCGCCTGACCGCCACCCTCGCCCAGGGCGAGCGGCCGACTCTGGAATGATCGGCGCCCCGCTCACCAAGGAGGTGGCATGTCGGCGCGCTTCGAAGGGACGGCCGTGATCGACCGGCCGATCGAGGAGGTGTTCGCGTTCCTCGCGGACGGAGAGAACGATCCGAAGTTCAGCCCACGCGTCCTCGAGATCAGGAAGACGACCGACGGCCCCTCGGGAGTCGGCACCGTCTATGCCAGCACGGTCAAGGATGCCGGCATGAAGACCCAGCGCGAGTTCAAGCTCACCGCGTTCGAGGCGCCGACGAGGATCCGCTGGACCGAGCTCTCCAAGAACATGATCACCGTGCCCGAAGGCGGCTACGACCTCGCCTCGGAGGGCGAGGGCACCCGCCTCACCGTGCACAACGAGTTCGAGGGCCACGGCTTCGGAAAGCTGATCCTGCCACTCGCCCTGCGCTCGGCCCGCAAGGGTGCCGACGACTTCGCGAACGCGATCAAGGCGGCGGTCGAGTCGTCCTAGCCGTCCGGGACGGCCGATCGGAGCGGCGGGAACTCGTCCGCCAGGTCGGCCGCCTCCAGCTGGAACAACTCGATCGGCTCGGGCAGCCCGCGGAAGCGCCAGGCGCCGAGGCTCGTCACGCCCACATCCTTGGGCAACGAGTCCTCGACCGCCGTGCGCACGGCCGACGACATCACGACCTGACCGCCATGCGCCGCGAAGCAGATACGCGCCGCGGCGTGCACCGAGAGGCCGACGTAACCGGTCTCGGTCAGCGACGGCCGCCCGCGATGCAGCCCGATCCGCAGCCGCACGTCGCTCCCGTCCGGCCAGGCGGCCGCGCGCGTCGCGCGCTGGATCGCGAGCGCCGCGTCAACCGCCGCCGGCGCGTGCTCGAACACCGCGAAGTGGTCGTCGCCGCGGGCCGACGCCTCGTGGCCGCCCGCCGAGCGCACGGCGGCGCGCACCAGCCGGCGGACCTGGGCCAGGAGGGAGGCGTAGTGGTCGCCCGTGCGCCGGAGCAGCTCGGTCGAGCCCTCGATGTCGGTGAGCAGGAAGGTGACCTGCCCCTTCGGGAGCTTCTTCTGCGGCTGGAGCTGGGCGTTGATGAAGCCGATCGGCATGATCCCGTGCTTCTTGGCGGCCCGCAGCAGGCGGCTGCGGGCCCGGTCACGGGCGTCGTCGTCCTCGAACGCCACCTGGTTGAACCGCGACAGGGCGTTGCGGACGTGCGCCGGATCGTGCATCGGCAGGCGGCGCTTGCCCTGGGAGTCGATGTACGCGAAGGCGCTGTCGGGCAGCTGGGCACGCTGCTTCGCGGTGAGCGGCGGCATGCCGGCATGATCGCAAGGCAGGGCGGCGGGTAGGTTCGGAGCATGGACAGGGAGCGGATCCTCGCCTTCCGCCTCGCGCGCACGGGCCTCGCCCGGCGCGGCGCGCGCAGCCTCGCCGAGGCGGCGGCCATTCCGGCGTCCGACTTCGCGCGCGACGCCGCCCTGCAGGCGCTCGCGGCGCGGCGCGACGGACTCACCCGTGAGGCCTATGACGAGGCGGTCGAGAGCGCCGACGAGATCGTCGTCGCCCACGTGGTGAGGGGCGCGATCCACGCCCTGCCGGCGGACGACCACGCCCTCTTCGGTCGCGCGCTGATCGCCACGGACGACGACGAGCTCGGGCGCCAGCTCGGCCAGCAGCTCCAGCGGCTCGCGAAGGAGGAAGGCTTCGCGCCGACCGATGCGCTGGCGGAGGTCGCGGAGGCGACCGAGGCGGCACTCGCGGGCGGGCGCGCGCTGAACAAGAACGAGCTGCACGAGGAGCTCCGGCAGCGGGTCAGCGACCCGCTGATGCCCTGGTGCAAGGGCTGCAAGAGCCACCACGTGGCCCCGATGCTCTGGCGCTACGGCGGGGTGCAGGCGGGCGCCCGGCTCGACTCCGAGCGCCGCTACGTGCTGGGCGCGCCGCGCGGACGGCCAGCGCCCGCCGAGGCGGCACGACGCTTCCTCCACGCATACGGACCGGCGACGGCTGGCGACTTCGCCGACTGGGCCGGGATCGCAAGGTCGCACGCCGACAGGCTCTGGGCGGAGATCGAGGACGAGCTGATCGAGGTCAAGGCCGGCCGGAGGGCCGCGTGGGCCCTCGCCGCCGACCGCGCGGATCTCGAGGACCCGCCGGCCGGCGAGGGCGTCGTGCTGATCCCGCCGGGAGACCCCTACCTGCAGAAGGTCAACCGGCCGCTGCTCGCGCCCGATCCCGAGCTGCGCAAGCGCCTGTTCCGACCGGTCGCGAGCCCCGGCGCCGTGATCGGCCACGGACGGCTCGTCGGACTCTGGAGCGCGAAGGCGAAGGGCAAGAAGACGGAGATCACGGTCGAGAAGCTCGGCCGCGTGGCTCGGCGCGACCTCGAGGCGGAGGCGGAGCGGATCGCCGCCCTGCGCGGCGCGGGCGAGCCCGTGCTCGTGATCGACTGACGCTCAGGCGCCAACCCGCGGTGCCTCACCGGAGGCGAAATTCGAGCTCCAGGGACGCGCGATGTCGTAGTCTCGCGCGTCGTGGTCGGCGCGCTGCGCCTTATGGCAAGTCGTCCGGACTCGCCCCTGCTCGGGACCACGGGGCGCCCGAGGTGACCGTCCGTGGCGCCGCCTTCCTCGGAATTGGCGCGGCGGGCCGAAGGTCGAGACAACGACACATGACGTGTCTGTATGCGCAGGGTGCGAACGGACGATGAGGCGAAGGGTGCTCATCGGCTGCGGGATCCTTTCTTCGCTGCTCTATGTCGCGGCCAACGTCGTCGGCGCTCGGCGCTGGCGGGAGTACAGCCTCAGCTCTCAGACCGTCAGCGAGCTGTCGGCAATCGGCGCGCCGTCGAGACCGCTTGTCGTTCCGATTCTCACCGCGCACGGCGCGCTCGTGGTCCCGTTCGGAGTGGGAGTCTGGGAGTCGGCTGGCCGTCATCGTGGTCTGCGTGTCACCGGAGCCCTGCTCGTTGGGACTCGGGGCCAGCGACCTGCCCGCGCCGTTGTTCCCGATGCATCGACGCGAGGCGCTGGCGCGGGGCGAGCGCTCGCGTACCGACACCATGCACATCGCCGTCACGAGCGTGAACAGCCTCCTGATCCTGCTCGCCATCGGGTTTGGCTCTACGGCGTTCGGAAAGCGGTTTCGCCTCTACTCGGTCGGGACCATCCTGGTACTCGTCGTGACCGGTGTCTTGACAGCTACGCAGGCGCCCCGAGTCGAGGCGGACCTGCCAACGCCGTGGGCCGGCGTGACCGAGCGCATCAGCATCGGCGGGTACCTCGCCTGGCAGGTGGTGTTGGCAGTCGCCTGTTGCGCGCACCACGCGGTCGGCCTCGGTAGCACGCCTGGCGTCAATAAGCTCCAGTGGCGATTCCGTGCGCAAGGCGTAAGCTGCGCTAACGATGCTCGAACTGCGGCGGCTCAGGCTTCTCAGCGAGCTCTCGCGGCGCGACACGATCGCGGAGGTCGCGAGGACCGTCGGCTACACGCCGTCGGCAGTCTCTCAGGCTCTCGCGCAGCTCGAGCGCGACGTGGGCATGGCGCTGCTGGAGCGCGACGGGCGCCGGGTGCGGCTCACGCCCGCAGCACGCGTGCTGGTCGCGCGCGCAGACCGCGCCATCGCGGAGCTGGACGCGGCGGAGGCCGAGTTGGCCGAGGCGGCAGGAGCCGTGCGTGGGCGCTTGACGATCGGATCCTTTCCGAGCGCGGCCAAGGAACTGGTCCTGCCGGCGATCGCCGACCTGCGCGAGCGCCATCCCGACCTGTCCTGCGTCGTGCGTGAGCACGAGCCCGAAGACGGTGTTCCCCTCCTGCGAGCCGGCGAGCTTGATCTGCTCATCTCCGAGGGCTACGACAACGTGAAGGGAGCGGCTGTCGGCGGGCTCGAAAATGTGCTTCTCGTGAGCGAGCCGTTGCTGCTCGTCCTGCCGGAGGAGCATGCGGGTTCCGAGCCGATCCCGCTGCGCAATCTTCGAGACACGGAATGGATCGGCGGCCTGCCCGGCACCCAGTTCGCCGCTGCGCTGGAGGCCGCCTGCCGTTCGGCCGGCTTCATGCCGCGGATCACGCATCGCGCGGACGAGGCCAGCCTCTACCAAGCGCTCGCCGCCGCGGGCCTCGGCGTCGGAATGCTCGGCGCGCTCGCCTGCACCCCCGCCGCCGGCGTGCGCTACGCGCGGCCGGCGAACCCTGCTCCCCGGCGCCTCGTATCGGCGCTCCTGCGCCGGGGAGCAGGCCGCCGCCCGGCGCTCGCCGAGATACTGGACGCGCTCCGTCGCCGCGCGGGCTCGCTCACCGCGAGCCGCTTGAGGCGCACCGGTCAGCGGTGCCGCTCAGTCAGTCGGTCGGCGCCGACGACATGCCGGTCCGGGCCAGGAACGACCGGATTGTCTGAGCCAGCTCGTGCGGGTGGTCGTGGTAGGGGGTATGCGTCCCCGGCGTGGTCGACACCTCGACGCCAAGGCGCGAGGCGAGCCATTCGGCCACCTCTTCGATGAACCAATGGCTCTGCTCGCTGAGGAGCACCTGCACGGGTATCGCGATCGCCGCGAGCGTCGCATCGTCGGGCCGGTAGGACTCGAGCGTCCTCTCAACGCGCAAGAAGGTCTCGGCATTTCCCAGCATCCGCTCGCGCAGACCCCGCTCCAGGCCCTCCCAGTTGGCGTCGCCGCCGACAAAGCGCCAGAAGCGCTCCAGAGCAGCCGGCGGGCCGCCCGCGGCCATGCCCGCTTCGACCAGCTGTCCGATCGCCGCCTCGACATCATCCTGCCGTTCGAGCACCGAGAGCATCGGCGGCTCGTGGAGGATCGCCCCTCGCACGAGCTCGGGGTGGCGGATCAGCAGGGACAAGGCGCAGATCGCGCCGCTGCTGGTGCCGAAGACCGCGGCGGGAGCCAGCTCGAGCGCGCGCAGCAGCCCGGCCGCGTCGTCGGCCTGCTCCTCCACTGTCGTCGTGTCCCAACCTGGTGGGCGCGAGCTGCGCGAATTCCCACGCCGGTCATACGTGAGGGCGGTGAACTCGTCGGCCAACTGCTCGGCAACTGTCGAAAAGTGCCCCGCGTCGCCGGTTGCGCCCATGATGAACAGCACCGGCGGCCCGCTACCCCGGACCTCGAAGTACAGGTCTACCGGACCGACTGTCACGATCGGCATCGCCGGCCCCCCTCCTGGTTCTTTCGATGGCCCCGGCGCTCAGAATGGGCGCGGTAGGACGCAGCTCTGCCGTGTGTGTGATCCTAGCCTGCGGGATCGAGCGTGTCGTGAGCCTCAACCGGCCGCGACGAGCTCGCGTTCGCGGCGGGGGCGATGCGTTCGGCGCACCGGCGCGTCTCCGGTGCACTCAACGCGATCCGCGCTCTGACCGTGGTGCCTTCGCCCGCCGGACTCTCGATCTCGAGCCTGCCTCCCAGCGCGGCAACGCGATCGGCCAGCCCGCGCAGCCCCGAGCCGGCGGAGGGGGCCGCGCCGCCGATTCCGTCGTCGTGGACTTCGACGGTCGCAGAGCCGTTTTCGACTCGCACGCCGACCTGAACGAGGCTGCAGCGTGCGTGCTTGGTGGCGTTTGTAAGCGCCTCGGCGACCACGAAATATGCGGAGGTCTCGACCGGAGTCGGCAGCCGGCCTGGGGGCAGCTGCCCGAGCTGCACCGGGATCTGCGACCGGGTGGCGAGCCCCTCCAGCGCGGCGCTCAGCCCGCGGTCGGTGAGGACGCTTGGGTGGATGCCCGCGGCGAGCTCACGTAGGTCGCGGATCCCCAACTCCATGTGCTCGAGCGCCTCCGTCATCAGCGCATTCGCCTCGTCGGGATCTTGCGCCAACCTCCGCTGCGCGAGCTTCAGGCTGATCACGGCGCCGACGAGCTCTTGCTGCGCGCCGTCATGCAGATCGCGCCCGAGCCGGCGGCGCTCCTCATCGCCCGCCTCGACGATCCGAGCGCGCGAGGCGGCCAACTGTTCGCGCGCGTCGACGTTCGCGAGCGAGGCCGTAACCAGCTCTGCGAAGTCGGCGAGCCGGTTCTCGGCCCCGTCGGGGAAGGCGTGCGGGCGCCCGCTGGACGCAATGATGCCGCCCCAGGTTCTGCCGGCGACCCTGACCGGCGCTCCTACGGCGGACGCGATGCCGGCCGTGCGGAGCCTCTTCACCAGCTCGCCGCGGACGTCCGTGTAGTCGTCGACCCGCTGCGATCTGCCGCTCCGCCTCACCTTCCCTGAGACCGTTTCCCCGTCCAGCGGGAGCCTCTCACCCGTCTGGAATTTGGGCGCGCCGTCGGCCGCCCAGTAGCCCACGATCGTGCCGGTACCGTCGTCCTCGAAGCGAATTACGCCGACGCTCTCCACCTCCAACACTCGGCCCACCTCCTCGGAGACGCCTTCGAACAAGCGTGCGGGGACCGGGTCGCTCGCCACCAGCGTTGCGACACGACGCAGCGCCGCCTGCTCGGCGAGGAGCGCTTCGAGCTGTACCACCGAGGGCTCGACGTGCGTCATTGAGAGCGCAGGAAGCTCAGCACCGCCAGTACGCGGCGGTGATCCTCAGCGGCCGGCATGAGGCCGAGCTTGTCGAAAATGCTTGTCACGTGCTTCTCGATGGCGCGCTCGGTCACGACGAGCCGTCCGGCGATCGCCTGGTTCGAGCGACCCTCCGCCATCAGCGCGAGCACGTCGCGGTCGCGGTCGGTGAGCTGCACGAGCCGATCGTCGATGCGACGTCGACCCAGCATCTGCTGGACAACCTCCGGGTCGAGCACGGAGCCGCCCTCACCGACGCGGCGCACCGAGTCGGCGAAGCTCTCGATATCCCCCACCCTGTCCTTGAGCAGGTAGCCGGTGCCTTCGGCGCCGTCGGCAACGAGATCGAGCGCATAGCCGTCCTCCAGGTACTGGGAGAGGACGACGACTCCGGTCTCCGGCAGGCGGCGGCGGATCTCGATAGCGGCGCGAAGGCCGTCGTCGGTCTCGGTCGGCGGCATCCTGATGTCCACGACCGCGACATCGGGCTTGTGGGCGGACACCTTTCGCACCAGCTCGTCGGCATCGGCTGCCTGCGCGACGACCTCGAACCCCGCCTCCCCGAGCACGCGCACGATTCCCTCCCGCAGGAGCACGGAGTCCTCGCCGACGACTACCCGCACCGGATCCTCTCCTCGGGAGTCCCGCCGGCCCCGTCCGTCATCACAGAAGCTCCTCGATCGCTTCGCGCGACAGCTCGGTCTTCGGCACAAACCCCCGGGCGCCGCTCTCGGCGACGCAGTGCGCGAGCTCTGCCCGGTCGTGGCTCGAGATGAGCACCACGGCCGGCGGGGGGTTCAGGGCCCCGAGCCACGAGGCCACATCGAATCCATCCCCATCCGGGAGGTAGACGTCGACGAGCGCCAGCTCCGGCCCGAGGTCCCGTGCGGCCTCGAGCGCCGAGGCCGCATCGCCGGCCTCCCCGACTACCCGATAGCCCTCGCTCTCCAGCATCCTGCGCGCCTGCGCACGAAAACCCGGGTGATCGTCGACGATCAGGACGCTAACGCCCATCGCATCGAATTGTCCCCCAGAGACTCGGTCAAGGCGATACGGCTAGCCGTACTCACAAGACCGCTGCCGTACGGCTAGCCGAACCACGTTCAGCGAGAGACCGAATCGCGGGACGCCAGCTAACCACCTTTCCAGCGGCGAACCCAAATGGAACCCTCGTCTGGTTTCGATCGAGCCCGCAGAGAGGGCCGACCGACAGGAGGGCAGACCCGATGGGACAGCCGGTCGTTGATTCCGAGGGCAGGAACTCTGTGAGACAGAGGCTTCGCTCCACGGCCGGCTCACTGGCCTTGCTGCCCGGAGGTCGCTCGCACGAAGTTCGCGGTGGTTGGCGTCTGGTTGGTGGTCCTGTTCGCGATCGGCCCGCTGGCGGGCAAGTTCGAGGACGCCCAGGAGAACGACCCGGTCGACTATCTCCCCGCCAGCGCGGAGTCGGTTGAGGCGATCGATCAACTCGAGGGCTTTCCCTCCGAGGACCAGGCCGACGCGATCATCGTCTTCCATCGCGACGGCGGGCTGACCGCCGAGGACAGGGCCGCGGTCGAGCGGGTACGCGTGGCGATCAACGAGCGGGTACGGACGGCGATCAATGCCGAGCGTGCGGGGACGGTCGCCGAGACCGGTCCGCCGACGATCTCCGGCGACGGCGGCACGGCGTTGCTGACGACGCCGATCACGGTTCCCGAGGAGGCCAGCGGAGACGCGGAGGACCTGCTTACCGACACGCCGGAGGAGATCAAGGCCGAGCTCGGCTCGCTGCCGGACGGCTTACAGGCGGAGGTGACCGGTCCGGCCGGGTTCGCTGCCGACGCGGTCGAAGTGTTCAACGACATCAACGGCACCCTGCTCTTGGCGACGGCGGCGCTGGTGCTGCTCCTGCTGATCGTCATCTACCGCAGCCCGATCTTCTGGATGATCCCGTTCTTCTCGGTGCTCATCGCCGAGCTCACCACACGCGGGCTCGGCTATCTGATCGCCGACGCGGGCGTGACGGTCACCGGTCAGTCGGGCGGCATCCTGCCGGTACTGGTCTTTGGGGCCGGCACCGACTACGCCTTGCTCATGGTCTCGCGCTACCGCGAGGAGCTGCGCCGGCACGAGAACAAGCACGACGCCATCCGCGTCACGCTACGCCGAACGAGCCCCGTCATCCTCGCCTCGGGCGCGACCGTGATGGCGGCGCTGCTGACGCTGTCGCTTGCCGAGGTCAGCGGGACCTCGGGCCTCGGGCCGATCGGCGCCATGGGCATCGCGATGGCGATGGTGTCGATGCTGACCATCCTCCCCGCCCTGCTGACGATCTTCGGGCGCCGGGCCTTCTGGCCCTTTATCCCACGGGTGGGCAGCGAGGGCACCGACGAGACGCACGGCGCCTGGCGCCGGATCGCGGATTGGGTAGCGCGTGCCCCGCGACGCGTCTGGGTCGGGACCACCGCCCTGCTGGTCGTGATGGCCGCCGGGCTCGTCTTCCTCAACAGCGACCTGACCACCGGCAACATGTTCCGGGACGAGGTCGACTCGGTCCGTGGGCAGGAGCTCCTCGAGGCCGGCTTCCCAGCCGGCTCCAACGCGCCGACCAACGTCGTGGTCACCGACGAGGGAAAGCTGGAGGCCGTCCGCACCGCGGTGGCCAGGGCACCCGGGGTCGCGCAAGTCTCGCCTCAGGTGGAGCCGGGCCCGGCCGGGGCCAAACTCGAGGTCACCCTCGACGAGGATCCCTACAGCACGGCGGGATTCGACCTGATCCCAGGCATCCGCGACTCCGCGCGGGCGGTCGCCGGCGACGACGTCTTGGTCGGCGGCCCCACGGCGGAGGAGTACGACCTGCGCCAATCGGCGGCGCGCGACAACCGGCTGATCGTGCCGATCGCGCTGGTCGTCGTCTTTCTCATCCTCGTGGCCCTGCTGCGAGCGATCACCGCACCGCTGGTGCTGATCGGGACGGTGATCCTCAGCTACTTCGCCGCGCTCGGGATCGCCGCGTTCTTCTTCGAGAACGTCTTCGACTTCCCAGGCATGCCCCCCGACCTGCCCCTGTTCGCGTTCGTCTTCCTGGTGGCGCTGGGCATCGACTACAACATCTTCCTGATGGCGCGGGTGCGTGAGGAAACGCTCACGCACGGTACGCGCGCCGGGACGATTCGCGGCCTGGCCGTGACCGGGGCGGTGATCACTTCTGCGGGGCTGGTGCTCGCCGGCACCTTCTCGACGCTGGCGGTGCTGCCACTGGTGATGCTGACCGAGATCGGGTTCACGATCGCGGTCGGGGTCCTGATCGACACCTTCCTGGTCAGGTCGCTGCTGGTGCCGGCGCTGGTGCTCGAAATCGGCGACCGGGTCTGGTGGCCCTCCTCGCTCACCCACCTCGCCGGACGCGGGCGCCGGGAGCCCGCCCCAGGGCGGATCGCAGTCGAGACGAAGTCATGAGCCGTGCCCGTCGCGCTCAGCCGGCGGCATCGTGCTCGCGCCGACTCTCCGGAGGCGACGAGGACGTCTTCCGCAGCCTCATCGAGCCGCACCGCCCGGCGCTTCACGCCCACTGGGCGAGTCAACGCGATTCTCGCCCTGCTGGCAGGCAGAGCCAAAGGAGATCATCGTGCGGATATTCGCCTACGACCGATTCAAGCCCGGTGTCACGCTCGAGACGATCGAGCCCTACCTCTCGGAGGAGGTCGCCAACGTCTGGCGGCTGTGGAAGGCGGGGATCGTCCGAGAGAACTACGCCCGCGCCGACGAGCCCGGTGTCGTGATCGTGTTCGAGCTCGACAGCGTCGAGGACGCCAAGCGCTACACCGATGACTTCCCGCTCACGAAGGCCGGCTTCCTCGAGTGGTTCTTCATCCCACTCATGATTCCGCTCCCGATCGAGAGCCTGTTCAGGGGCGAGATCGACGTAGGCGAGCCGTACGACCGGACCACGACGGTGGCCAACTAGACCGCCATGCAAAACCACCGCAACCTTCGGATCCCCGACACTCTTGCGGACGCCTGCGACCCGGACCGCATCGCCCTGGTCGTCTACGACATGCAGGTCGGCGTCGTCAGCCAGCTCGCCGACGGTCCGCAGGTGACCGAACGGG
This sequence comes from uncultured Thermoleophilaceae bacterium, assembly GCA_963812415.1. Classification (GTDB taxonomy): domain Bacteria; phylum Actinomycetota; class Thermoleophilia; order Solirubrobacterales; family Thermoleophilaceae; genus JACVRW01. Next base: position 53,338 of record CAWEVH010000038.1, read on the forward strand.
TGACGCGCGTACTCGACGCGGCCCGCCGGGCCGGAGTCAGGATCTTCTTCACCCGGCACATGACGCTTCCCACTGAGCTGATGGGGATATCCCAACTGCGCATGTGGATGGCCTGGCAGCGGAAGGATCGAGTCGAGGAGATCGTCTCGCCGTTTCTGCGCGACTCCCCCGGGTTCCAGATCGTCCCGGAGCTCCGTCCGCGCGCATCGGAGGCGGTCTTCGACAAGCTCTCGCTGTCCGCATTCGAGGGTACCCCGCTGGAGTTCGCGCTGCGCGACGCGCAGGTCACCGCCTTCGCGATCGTCGGCGTCGCAATGGAGGTCGGGCTCGAGCCCACCGCCCGCCACGGCGCCGACCTGGGACTCATTCCAGTCGTCGTCACCGACGCCTGCGGCGCCGGGAACCCCGCTGCGGCCGAGCGCTCGCTTGACTCGCTCGCCACGGCCGGGCGACGCGATCCTGACCGACATCGCGACGATCACCGGTCTCCTTGAAACAGGAACGACGCCACAGGACATGATCGTCGATGGTCCGGCGCGGATCGGCGGCCACGAGCCCGGTGGGTGAAGCTGAGACCGAGGCCATCGTCGCCGTGCTCGTGATCGACTGAGCGCTCTGGCGCGCTCCTCGGTCGCCGCCTCCGCGTCCAAGTCGCGGGTCAACGCTGGCTCTTCACCGTGTCAAGCGACGAACCGATCGAACCAGTCGAAAACGCGGTGGTAGGCCTCAGCAGCCGCGTGAGGGTTGAAGCGGGCACCGGTGTCGTTGAAAAAGGCGTGGTCGGCCTCGGTGAACGTGACGAACTGGTGCTCAAGCCGCGCGGCCTCGAGCGCCGCGAGCGCGGCGGGCCTCGTCGCGTTGACGCGGCTGTCAAGCCCGCCGTAGATGCCGAGCACTGCCGTCTTGGAACGCTCGAATGTGCCGCCCTCGGGGAAAGGCCCGTAGAAGGGGGCGGCCGCGGCCAGACGCGTCTCCCCCGAGGTCAGCAGCCGCCACACCATGGCGCCACCGAAGCAGAACCCGATCGCTGCCACGCCCTTCTTCGGCACGCGGCGCCTGAGCTCAGTGACAGCCGCCTGCATGTCAGCCTCGTGCCGCTCAGGCGGGATCTGGGCAAGCGCAGCCGCCACCTCAGCCTCGCCGGGGAAAGAGCCCGTGCCTCCCTCCTCCGAGAGCAGGTCGATTGCGAGCGCGGAGTAGCCGCTCGCTGCAAACCGGCCCGCGACCGTGCGGATGTGTTCGACGAGCCCACGGTTCTCGTGGATCACGAGCACGCTGCCGCGCGGCTGCTCAGCCGCCGCCCAAGCGCCCATCAGTGGCACCCGCGGGCCTGCGAACGTGATTGACTCCCTCAGCGCCGGGGCCCACTCGACCTCCCGTGCCCCGCGGGAGGAGCCGCTCGCGCGCCCGGACACCTCGCGGGCACGCGCCGCCTCCGCGCCGCCGGAGAACGACGCCAACAGGGAGGTCGCGGCCGCCCCCGTGACGCCGAGTAGCCCGAGGCGCCTCATCGCTTCGCGCCGTGTGAGGATGCCATCGGCGTGGTCCTCGGCTACCTCCTCGGCCAAGTAACGCTGCAACTCCGTCATCTCGCTCCCCCCTCAGGGATTCGACGCAGCACTTCTCACCGATCTGATCCTGTCAAAAAGAAGTAGCTCCGTTGCGTCATCTTTCCAGCGCGCGGAGCAGGTCGCGGACGGTCGCGTGGCCTCCGTGCTCGGCCCAGCCCGCCGGCGCCCGGATTGGGAGACGCGCGGGGGACGGGCCCCCCTATTCGGTGTCGTTCTGCGCGCTGCTGAGAGCGTCGAAGACGCAGGTCGACGATAATCGGGCGGAAGGGCTGCAGGGCAGGGTGGACCCGCAGAGAGGGGAAGCGCACGGTGAGGACTGACAGGTTGTCTCAACGCTCGATTGCCATCGCCCTGGTGCTGCTCGGGCTCGGCCTCTCGGCGGGAATGTCGACGGCAGCAGCCAGCCGGGACCGTGCGGCACCGGCCGGCCCGCAGGACCCCAAGGACCCGAACCCGCGCCGCTGCGGGGCGGGCACGTTCATCAACGGCGTCACCCAGAACAAGACCGACATGCCGATCCTGGTGACGCAGACCACACAAGCACTCACGAACGAGTGGTGCCGTGAGGCCGGGGACGACATTCGTCCGAATGCCTCGGACGGGTGGCGCGCCGGTGACGACACCGGGAACACCAACGTGAGCATCGGCTACCTGCTGACCAACGGCGACCTGGTGTTGGTGTTCGCGCGGATCACCAAGGGCGGGGACACCGACGTGGGGTGCATCTACGACGTGGCGAACCCGCCGCGCAGGTTCGAGTGCGAGGCAGAGATCGTGGCGTCAACGCCAGACCTCGCCTTCGTCAGATTCACGCTCCGGCCGATTCGCCTGTAACGCGAACGGCGGGCCAGGACGTCAAGCACCTGGCGCTTCCCGGGCTGCCGCCACCTGCCGGCCTTCTCACGAGAAGACCCCGCGT
>CAWEVH010000039.1:0-78973 GCA_963812415.1 uncultured Thermoleophilaceae bacterium
GCCTGCGACCATTGGCCGTCGTGGCCGGTTCCGAGCGAGACCTGCCGGTCGCCGTCTTCGACTCCGGGGTCGGCGGCCTCACGGTGCTGCACGAGTGCCTCGTGTCGCTGCCCCACGAGGACTTCGTCTACCTCGGCGACACCGCGCGCTTCCCCTACGGCGACCGGAGCGCCGACCAGCTGCTCGCCTTCGCGCGCGAGCTGTCGGCGATCCTGATCGAGCGCGGCGCGAAGCTCCTCGTGGTGGCCTGCAACTCGGCCACCGCCGCCGCGCTGCCGGCGCTGCGCGCCGAGCTGGCCGGACGGCTGCCGGTGGTTGGGGTCGTCAGGCCCGAGTCGCGGCTGGCCGCGGCGGCCACGCGCTCCGGCCGCGTGGGCGTGATCGCCACCCCGGCCACGGTGGCGAGCGGCGCCTACGCGCGCGCGCTCGCCGAGGTGGCCCCGCAGGCTGAGCTGCACGCGGTCGCGTCGGCGGAGCTCGCGCCGCTGATCCAGGAGGGGGGAGAGGTCGACGAGCGCGTGGTGAGCTGCGTCGAAGGCCTCTGCCGGCCACTCCGGGCGGCGGGCGTGGACACGGTCATCCTCGGCTGCACCCACTACCCGCTCGTGCGCCACGTGCTCCAGCGAGCGCTCGGGCGCGGTGTCGCGATCGTGAGCTCGGGTGAGGCGATCGCTACGGACGTGCATGCGCGGCTGATCGACGCGGGCGTCGCCGCCCCCGAGGAGCGCCGCGGCCGCTACCGCTTCCTGGCGAGCGGCGATCCCGAGGAGTTCCGGCGGCTCGGAACGCGCTTCCTCCAGCTTCCGATCGGGAAGGTGGAGCACGTGGAGGTCACGCAGCCCGTGAGGTCGGCGGCATGAGCGAGCCGCGCAACGACGGGCGCACCCCCGACGCGCTGCGGCCGGTCGCGATCACACCCGGCTTCGTGCGCTCGGCCACCGGCTCGGCCCTGATCGAGGCCGGCGGCACGCGCGTGATCTGCACGGCCACGGTCGAGGAGGAGGTGCCGCGCTGGATGTCGGGACGCGGCCGCGGCTGGGCCACCGCCGAGTACGGCATGCTGCCCGCGTCCACGGGAGAGCGCAAGCGCCGCGACGTCTCGAAGGGCCGCCCGGACGGGCGCACCGTCGAGATCCAGCGGCTGATCGGGCGCTCCCTGCGCGGGGTGATCGACTTCGCCGCGCTCGGCGAGCGCACGGTCTGGGTGGACTGCGACGTGCTCGAGGCGGACGGCGGCACGCGCTGCGCGGCGATCACCGGCGGCTTCGTCGCGCTCGAGCTGGCGCTCCGGCGCGTGGTGGCCGAGGGCAAGCTCGAGGCGCTCCCTCTTAGCGGCTCGGTCGCGGCGGTGTCCTGCGGCGTGGTGGACGGTCGCGCGCTGCTCGACCTCGACTACTCGGAGGACTCGCGCGCCGAGGTGGACGCCAACGTCGTGATGACCGGCGACGGGGGCCTCGTCGAGGTCCAGGCCACCGCGGAGCGCACGCCGCTCTCGCGCGCCTCGCTCGACGAGCTGCTGGCGCTGGCCGCCGACGGGATCGGCCGGCTGCGGGCCGCGCAGGCCGAGGCGGTCGCCTCGGCGGACCCGCCGGCCGGGTCGGCCGGGGCCGCGGCCACGGGCGCCGGGGACGGCGCTCGGCGCTGACCGTGCGGCTCGTCCTCGCCACCCGCAACGACCACAAGCTGCGCGAGCTGCGGCAGATCCTGCGCGCCTGGGAGCTCGACCCGCTTCCGGAGGGCATCGAGCTGCCGCCCGAGACCGGCACCACGTTCGCCGAGAACGCGCTCGGCAAGGCGCGGGCCGCCGCCGCGGCCACGGGGAGGCCCGCCATCGCCGACGACTCCGGCATCGAGTCGCGCGCCCTCGGCGGTGCCCCCGGCGTCTGGTCCGCCCGCTACGCCGGCGAGCGCGCGAGCGACGAGGAGAACCTCGCCAAGCTGCTGCGCGAGGTGGGGCCCGACGACGATCTCCGGGTGGCGTACGTCTGCGCGCTCGCCTACGTCGAGCCCGGCGGGCGGGAGGAGCTCGTCCAGGGCCGCTGCGACGGCACGCTCACGCACGAGCCCCGCGGCGAGGGCGGCTTCGGCTACGACCCCGCCTTCGTGCCCGACGACATCCCCGGCGAGCGGACCATGGCGGAGCTCGGCCCGGACGAGAAGGACGCCATCAGCCACCGCGGCCGGGCGGCGCGCACGCTCGCGCGCAGGCTGGGCGAGCTCGAGTCGGAGCGGCGCCCGCCGGGATTGGTCGAGGGCCTCCTCGGGGGCCAGGGGTCGCGGCGCGCATGAGGAGCCCGGCGCGCAGGCGGATGGCGGCGGTCGCGGCCGCGCCGGCGCGGGCGGTCGGTCCGGCGGCGCAGTCGCCTCGCAAGGAGCGGGCGGCGGCCGTCTCGATCGTCTCGAACCTGCTGCTGATCTGCCTCAAGCTGGTGGCCGGGGCGATCACCGGCTCGATCGCGATCATCACCGAGGCGATCCACTCGGCGATCGACCTGGTGGCGTCGATCATCGCCTACTTCTCGGTCCGCAAGGCCGACCAGCCGGCCGACGAGGATCACCCCTGGGGCCACGCCAAGGTGGAGAACCTCGCGGCGGCCATCGAGGGGATGCTGATCCTGGTCGGCGCCGGGGTGATCATCTTCGAGTCGATCCGGCGGCTGGCCGAGGGCAGCGAGATCCACTCGATCGGCTTCGGCATCGCCGTGATCGGCTTCTCGGCGATCGCCAACCTGGGCGTGTCGACCTACCTCTACCGCCAGGCGCGCGTGACCGAGTCGCCGGCGCTCGAGGGCGACGCGGCGCACCTGCGCACCGACGCGTTCACCTCGATGGGCGTGCTGGCGGGGCTCGTGCTGGTCGAGCTCACCGGCGCCGAATGGCTCGACCCGGCCGTGGCGCTCGTCGTCGCCGGGGCGATCGTGCTATGCGGGCGTGCGCATCCTGAACCGCACGAGCCGCGTGCTCGTGGACGAGGCGCTGCCCGCCGAGGAGCTCGACGCCGTGCGCGCCGCGATCGACGCCCACGGTGCGCCCGAGATCGTGGGCTTCCACAAGCTGCGGGCGCGGCGCGCAGGCAGCCGCCGCTACATCGACCTGCACGTGCAGTTCCGCGACGGGACGAGTCTCCAGCGCGCCCACGAGATCTCGCACGAGCTCCAGGGCGCGATCCGCGAGCGTCTACGAAGCGCGGACGTGCTGATCCACCTCGAGCCCGAGGAAGCCGCCGACCGGCCGCCCCGCCCGGCCGTCTGAGACCGCCGGGCGGGCCTCCTAGAGCAGGTTCACCGCCGCCGCGGCGCCCACCGCGAGCAGAACGCCCGAGTAGCCGTAGTAGCCGCTCAAGAGCAGCAGCAACGCGGCGATCAGGCAGAGCCCGACCGTCACGAGCCAGGAGATTCGGGCGAGGGGCACGCGGCTATTCTGACCAGTCCGATGGTCGAGACGCTCACCCCCGAGCGGACAGCCGCTCACCTGTGCGAGCTCTCGGCCGATGCGCGCGCCGCCGTTCTGCTGGACGCGGCCGGCTCGCTCGCCGGGGCCAGCGACGACGACCCCGCCCGGGCGCGGGCGCTCGGCGAGCTCGCCCGCGAGCTGTTCGAGGCGGTCGACAAGGCGACGCGCGACTGGGAGGTCGAGCCACCCCAGCAGGTGGAGGTGCAGGTGCCCGGCGGCGCCGTGTTCGCCTCGCGCACGCCGCGCTGGACGCTGGCCGTGGTGGCCCGCCGGGCGGCGCTCTCCTCGCTGATGCTCTGGGACCTGCGCGCCGTGCTCGGCGAGCTCGAGGGGGCGCCGCCGATCCGTCGCGCGCGGGCCGCCGACGAGGAGGCCGCTCGCGGCCCGGCGACCGACGAGCAGGCGGCCGGCGAGCTGCCGCTGCCCGAGCTCGGCGGCGACGACGGGGAGCGGCCGTGAAGGAGCGGCGCAAGGGCCCGATCTCCCGTGCGGCCGGCCTGGCGGAGAACATGGCGGCAACCGTGCGTCGCATGCAGCGCGAGCGCGAGCCGCGCGTGCTGGTCTACGACCCGAGCGGCTACGCCCGGCTGGTGCAGCCCGAGGCGCGCGGCCACGCGCGTGTGATGGAGCTGGCCGAGGACATGGTGGCCCACGTGAGCGCCGAGGGCGAGGAGGCGCGGTGAGCCTCGTCGCGCCCGAGCTGGCCGCCACCGTGCTGGAGCACGCGCTCGCGCGGGGCGGCGAGCTGGCCGAGCTGTACGCCGAGGCCCGCGCGGGCTTCTCGCTCTCGCTCGACGACGGTCGGGTGGAGCGCCCGCAGGCGGGTCGCGAGCGCGGTGCGTGCGTGCGGGTGGTGCGCGGCGACTCGACCTACTACGGCTACGTGGACGGCCACGCGGAGGAGGACCTGCTGCGCGTGGCGGACTCGGTGGCCCAGGCCGTCCGCGGCGAGGCCCGCCGGCCCGGCCGCCCTGTCGGCCGCGCAGGCCGCGAACGGCCATCCGGTGGCGGTGCGCCCGGAGGAGGTCGAGGCGGCGCGCAAGGCCGAGCTGCTGCGTGCCCTCGACGAGCGCGCGCGAGCGGCGGGGGCGGAGGTGTCGCAGGTGCGCGTGGGCTACGGGGAGTCGCGCCGCGAGGTGGAGGTCTTCAACTCGGACGGCCGCTCGGCCGCCGACGACCGCACGCGCGTGCGGCTCAGCACCCAGGTGGTCGCCCGCCGCGCCGACCGCGTCGAGACCGGCAGCGACACCCGCGGCGGGCACGCCGGATTCGAGCTGCTCGACGACGAGCCCGAGCGGGTGGCCGACGAGGCCGCCCGCCGCGCGCTCACGTTGCTCGACGCCGTCGACGCGCCCACCGGCCGCCTGCCCGTGGTGGTCGGCAACGGCTTTGGCGGAGTGCTGCTGCACGAGGCCGTCGGGCACGGGCTCGAGGCCGACGCCATCCAGAAGGGAGCGAGCGTCTACGCGGGCCGGCTGGGAGAGGAGCTCGCGCCGGCGTTCGTGACGGCCTTCGACGACGGCAGTCGCAGCGGCGACTGGGGAAGCGACGGTATCGACGACGAGGGCACCCCCACGCGCGCCACCACGATCATCGAGGAGGGCCGGCTGACCTCCTACCTCTACGACCTCCTGTGCGCGCGCAAGGACGGCGTCGAGTCCACCGGCAACGGACGGCGGGAGTCGTTTCGCCACCTGCCGATCCCGCGGATGACCAACACCTTCTTCGCGCCCGGCGACGCCACGCCGGACGAGCTGATCGCCGGCGTCGAGCGCGGCCTCTACGCCGTCTCGTTCGGCGGTGGGCAGGTGGAGCCCGCCACGGGGGACTTCGTCTTCGGCGTCTCCGAGGGCTATCTCATCGAGGGCGGGAAGGTCACGGCACCGGTGCGGGGCGCGACGCTTGTGGGCAACGGCGTCGAGGCGCTGCGGCTGATCGACGGCATCGCGTCCGACCTCGACATCGCCACGGGCTACTGCGGCAAGGGTGGGCAGTCGGTGCCTGCCGGCGTCGGCCAGCCGCACGTGCGGATCCGCGAGCTCACGGTCGGCGGGACGGCCGCGTGAGCCTCGAGGACGCCGCCCGCCGCGCCGTCGAGGCGGCGCTCGGCGCCGGGGCGAGCGACGCCGAGGCGTGGGCCGAGGAGAGCACCAGCCGTCGCATCCGCGTCTACGGCGGCGAGGTCGAGAGCCTCAGCGACGCGGGCGGGCGCGGGGTCGGCGTGAGGGCCTTCGTCGGCGGCCGCTCGGGCTACGCGTACGGAACCGACATGAGCGACCGCGGCGTCGAAGAGGTGGCGCGGAGCGCCCGCGGGGCCGCCGAGGTCGCGGACGAGGACGAGTACGCCGGCCTGCCCGACGAGAACGGCACCAGCGAGCTGGACGGCCTCGCGTCCCCGGGCTTCGCGAACTGGTCGACCGCCCGGAAGGTCGAGCTCGCCCTGGAAGTGGAGCGCACCGCGCGCGCCCTCCCGGGCGTGAGTCAGGTCGAGAACGCCGTCTACTCGGACAGCGAGGGTTCGGTGGCGCTTGCCAACTCGCGCGGGTTCGCGGCCTCCTACTCCGCCACCCAGGCGTGGGCCTACGCCTCGGCGTTCGCGGGCGAGGGTGCGGACCTCATGACGGGCCTCGGGGTGGACCTCGGACGCGACCCGGACGCGCTCGACGCGCATGCGATCGGAACCGAGGCCGCCGAGCGGGCGCTGGCGCTCGTGGGCGCCCGTCAGCCGGAGAGCCGTCGCTGCCCGGTGGTGCTCGACGCGTTCGTCACCGCCTCGTTCGTCGGCTTCATCGGATCGATGCTCTCGGCGGACGCGGTCCAGCGCGGGCGCTCGCTGTTCGCCGGGCGGGAGGGCGACGAGGTGGCCGACCCGGTGCTGGCGCTCGCCGACGACGCCACGGCCGCCGGCGGTCCCTCGAGCACGCCGTTCGACGGCGAGGGCTCGGCCACGCGGCGCACGTCGCTGATCGAGGGCGGGCGCTTGCTCGGATTCCTCTACGACGCGCGGAGCGCCCGCAAGGATGGGCGCTCGACCACCGCCAACGCGAGCCGCGGCTCGTACCGCTCGCCGCCCTCCGTCGGGGCCTCCAACCTCGTGCTCGAGCCGGGCGAGGACGACCTGGCCGGCCTCGTGGCCCGCGCCGGCGACGGGCTCCTCGTGACCGACGTGGCGGGTCTCCACTCGGGGGTGAACCCCGTCTCGGGCACGTTCTCGGTCGGGGCCTCGGGCCGTCTCATCGAGGACGGGGAGCTCGGCGCGCCGGTTCGCGAGATCACGATCGCGAGCGACCTCGTCTCGATGCTGAAGACGGTGCAGTCGGTGGGCTCGGAGCTGCGCTGGGTCCCGTTCGGGGGCAGCGTCAGGGCGGCGCCTGTGCTGATCGGCGAGATGGCGGTCTCGGGTTCCTGAGGCGCAACCGGCTCCAGAAACCGTGAGAGTTACGTTGACCGCGGATAGCGCGGCAAAGGTAACGCTCGTCGAACCGAGCAGCCGCCTGCCTGGCCCGCCCGAACCCCCGGTTTGGCCCGGCGAGCCCTCGGAAAGGTACGGAACAAGCGCGGTTTTCCCGTCCCAAAGCCAAAAACCCGCTGCTGTCGTCCGGGTGCGTTGTTACGTTCGCCCGGTTACCTGCCCCCGGCAAGGAGGAGATCATGACGAAGACGGAGTTCGTCGACCAGGTCGCAGCCAAGAGCGATCTCGGAAAGGGAGAGGCCGCCAAGGCCGTCGACGCCGTTCTCGAAACGATTGAGGAGGCGCTCAGGCGCGGAAGCCGAGGTGAGCTTCACCGGCTTCGGCAAGTTCTCGGTCGCCGACCGGAGCGCGCGCGAAGGCGTGAACCCTCAGACCGGCGAGAAGATCCACATCGCCGCGAGCAAGGTGCCGCGCTTCAGCGCCGGCTCGGCCCTGAAGAAGGCGGTCAAGGGCGGCTTCTGACACCTCGATAAGCCGCGGTCCTTGACCGGGGGCTTGCGGTTGCATTTCGCCGACCGGCTTGCGGCGCTCGTTGAGGAGCGCCGCAGTCGTGTCGTGCTCGGTCTCGACCCTGACCCCTCGCGGCTCTGGCCGGAGGCGGTCGAGCGCCTCGGCGCTCAGCACGACGAGGGCGCCGCCTCGCCCGCGCTCGCGCGGATCCACGCCGCGGACGCCGTGACAGAGCACTGCCGCGCCGCCATCGTCGCGGCCGGCCCGGCGTGCGTGGCGGTGAAGCTCCAGCTCGCCTGCTTCGAGCGGCTCGGCGCGCCGGGCTGGGAGGCGCTTGAACAGGTGGTCGCGATCACGCGCGACCACGGGCTGCTGGTGCTTGCCGACGGCAAGCGCGGCGACGTCCCGGTGACCGCCCGGGCGTACGCCCAGTCGCTCGTCGGCACGACCGCGAGCCCCTTCGGGCCGGTTCCCGGGCTGGACGCCGACGCCTTCACGGCCAACCCGCTGCTCGGGCGCGACGCGCTCGACCCGCTCGTGGAGGGCGCGGCGGCGGCCGGCGCCGGCTGCTTCGTGCTCGTGCGCACGTCCAATCCGGGGGCGGCGGAGCTCCAGGACGCCGGGACGCCGCCGCTTCACGAGCGGCTGGCGGCGCTGGCCGACGAGCTGGGCGCGGAGATCGTGGGCGACTGCGGGCTCTCGTGCGTCGGAGCGGTCACGGGAGCAACCCGACCCGAGCACCTCGCCCGGCTGAGGGAGCTGATGCCGCGGGCGATCTTCCTGCTCCCGGGGGTGGGCGCCCAGGGGGGCCGGGTGCAGGATCTCGGCCCCGCGTTCCGGCCGCATCCCGCGGCGGGACTGGTGAGCGCGTCACGGTCGATCGTCGACGCTCACGCGGAGCGCGGCGGCGATCCGGCCGAGGCGGCCGCGGCCGCCGCGGAGGATCTGCGCGCCTCGGCGTGGAACATCTAGAGGACCGATTCCAAACCCCCGCACCCCTGGATGACACGCCATACCTTCGCTGGGTCGCCACCCACCTCCTCACCGATACTCCTTCGAATATCGGCTTCGTCGGCGGTCGGCGCCCAGCTCGGTCTGGCGCGCGCCCAGGGGCACGCGGATTCGGAAGCAATCATCTAGGAGGTGTGTTCCGCCGGGGACGGGCGGCCGGCTCCCTATCCTCCGCGGCGCCTGAGGAATGCCCATGCCCCCCAAGAGACGACTCCGCGTGTCGCACCTGCTCGCGCCGCTCGCGCTGCTCGCGTTCGTGGTCACCTTCGGCGCCATCCTCCTCAACTCGGAGGCGATCAAGGGCGACGACCAGGAGGCCACCACCACCGCGGGCCAGCGCACCGAGACCGAGACCACCGAGACGACCCCGCGCTCGCGACCGCGGCGGCCCTTCTACATCGTCAAGCTGAACGACACGTTGGAGGCGATCTCGGAGAAGACGGGCGTACCGGTGCAGCGCATCCAGGAGCTCAACCCCGAGGCAGATCCCCAGGCGCTCGTTGCGGGCCAGCGGCTCCGGCTGCGCGAGTGAGCCGGACCCTGCGAACGCTGCTCGTCGCGGCCGCCCTGGCCGCGGGCGGAGCGGGCCCGGCGGCCTCCGAGGCCGGCGCCGCGCCCGCCCGGCCGCCCGACGTGAGCGGCGCGGACGCCGCGATCGTCGTGGACGGACGCAACGGCGAGGTGATGTTCGCCAAGCGGCCCCGGTCCCGGCGCTCGATCGCGAGCACCACGAAGCTGATGACGGCGCTGCTCACGCTGGAGCGGACGCGTCCGCGGGCGGTCATCACCGCCCCGGCCTACAACGCCCTCCCGGTCGAGTCGAAGATCGACCTCGCCGCCGGTGAGCGCATGAACGTGAGGGACCTGCTCGAGGCTCTGCTGCTCGAGTCGGCCAACGACGCCGCGGTGGCGCTCGCCGAGGGCGTGTCCGGCTCCCGCGAGGCGTTCGTGGCCGACATGAACGCGCGCGCGGAGGAGCTCGGGCTCGACAACACGAGCTACGCCAACCCGATCGGGCTCGACGACCCGCTCAACTACTCGACGGCCGGCGACCTCGCCGCACTCACCCTCCTGCTGATGCAGAAGCCGCGCTTCGCGCGCATCGTCGACATGCCGGTGGCGCGGCTCGAGTCGGGCGCGCGACCACGCGTGATCGACAACCGCAACGCCCTCGTGGCGGGCTACCCCTGGGTGAGCGGGGTCAAGACGGGACACACCCTGAACGCCGGCTACGTGCTGGTGGGGGCGGCGAAGGGGAGGGGTGGGGCGAAGGTGATCAGCGTCGTGCTGGGCGAGCCGAGCGAGGCAGCTCGCGACGCGGACACGCTCGAGCTGCTGCGCTGGGGTCTCGGGCGCTTCCGCCAGGTGCGCGCGCTCGACCCGCGCCGCACGCTGGCGCGCGCGTCGATCGAGTACCGGGACGATCAGCGCGCTCGCCTCGTGGCACGCCGCGGGCTCACGGTCACGGTGCGCGACGGCGAGCGCATCCGCCGGCGCGTGCGGGCGCCCGACGAGCTCGAGGGACCGCTCCCGGCCGGCGCTCGCGTGGGCACGGTCACGGTCTTCGTCGACGGGCGCAGAGTACGCCGCACGGCACTCGTCACGGCGGCCGCCGTCCCCGAAGCGGGGACACTGAGGGTGCTCACTTCGGTGCTGGGCGTCCCCTTGACCTTGCTCGCCGTGCTCGCAATCCTGCTCGGCGCCGTGCTGCTCGTGCTGCGCAAACGCCGCCCGCACATCCGGATCGTTCGATGATCATCACCGTCACGCTCAACGCCGCCATCGACAAGACCCTGGCGGTGCCGAACTTCCGTCTGGGGCGGCGCCACCGCGCCGTCGAGCAGACCGCAATGGCCGGCGGCAAGGGCGTGAACGTGGCGCGCGCCCTTCGTGCGCTCGGCCAACCCGTGATCGCCACCGGCATCGCGGGCGGCCCGACCGGCACCCGGATCGTGGAGCACCTCACCGAGGAGGGGATCCTCAACGACTTCGTGCGCATCCGCGAGGAGTCGCGCACCTCCACCGCCGTCGTGGACCCCACGAGCGGCGAGCAGACCGAGATCAACGAGCACGGACCGCACGTGTCCGAGGGCGAGCTCGACCTGTTCGTGGACAAGCTCCTCTACCTCGCAAAGGGCGCCGCCGTGTGCGTGATCTCGGGCAGCCTGCCGCGGGGCGTCGACGTCGGGCTCTACGGGCGGCTGATCGAGGAGATGAAGCGGCTGGGCGTCACGACCGTGGTCGACTCGGAAGGCGAGCCGATGAACCTCGCCACCCGGCGCGGCCCCGACGTGGTGAGCCCGAACGAGCTCGAGGCGGAGGGGCTCGTCGGGCACGAGTTCTCCGACGAGCAGGATCGCCGCACCGCCGTGCGCGAGATGCTCGACCTGGGCGCGCGCGAGGCGCTCATGACGCTGCCCGACGGCTGCCTCGCGATGCTCTCCGACGGGGGCGAGCGCAAGCTGTACCGGGCAACCCTCGAGGCGCTCGAGCCGGTGTCCACGGTCGGCTCAGGGGACGCCTTCCTCGCGGGCTTCGTCGCCTCCCGTTACGCGGGGCGCGACAGCGAGAGCTGCCTGCGCTTCGCGGTGGCCTGCGGCGCCGAGTCGACCCAGCACTTCGGCGCCGGCCGGCTGGAGCAGCGCGAGGTCGAGCGGCTCGTGCCGGAGGTCCGGGTCGAGGAGCTCGAGCTGCCCACCGTCGAGGTGGGCTGAGCCGAGCTTGCTACGGTGGCCTCCTCCATCCGCCGCCGAACCTAGGATCACCAAATGGAAGTTGAGATCGGGCGCGGCAAGAAGGGGCGCCGCGCATATGGCTTCGATGACATCGCGATCGTGCCGAGCAGGCGCACGCGGGACCCGGATGACATCGACATCACCTGGACCCTGGGTCCTTATCGCTTCGAGCTGCCCCTGCTCGCGTCCGCGATGGACGGCGTGGTCTCCCCCGAGATCGCCGGCGTGCTCGGCAATCTGGGCGGGCTCGCGGTCCTGAACCTGGAGGGGATCTGGACGCGCTACGAGGACGCCGGGGAGGAGCTCGAGCGGATCGCCGGCTACCCGAAGGAGATGGCCACCTCGGAGATGCAGCGCATCTACGCGGAGCCGGTCCAGGAGGAGCTGATCGGCCAGCGGATCCGTGAGATCAAGGAGCACGGCGTGGTCGCGGCCGCCTCGCTCACGCCGCAGCGCGTGCGCTCCTACTACGAGACGGCGATCGACGCCGGGCTCGACATCCTCGTGATCCAGGGCACGGTCATCTCGGCCGAGCACGTATCGACCCGGTCGGAGCCGCTCAACCTGAAGGAGTTCATCCGCGAGATGCCGGTCCCGGTCGTCGTCGGCGGCTGCGCCTCGTACGCCACCGGCCTGCACCTGATGCGCACCGGGGCCGTGGGCGTGCTGGTCGGGGTCGGGCCCGGCGCCGCCTGCACCACCCGCGGCGTGCTCGGGATCGGCGTGCCCCAGGCCACGGCGATCGCCGACGTGGCGGCGGCCCGGTCCCAGCACATGCTCGAAACGGGCGAGTACGTGAAGGTGATCGCCGACGGCGGGATGCGCAACGGCGGCGACGTCTCCAAGGCGATCGCCTGCGGCGCCGACGCCGTGATGATCGGCTCCCCGCTGGCGCGCGCCTACGAGGCGCCCGGCCAGGGCTACCACTGGGGCATGGCCACCTTCCACCCCTCGCTGCCGCGCGGCGCGCGCGTGAAGACCGCCCAGAACGGCACGATCGAGCAGATCCTGCTCGGCCCTGCGCACGAGAACGACGGCACGTTCAACCTCATGGGCAGCCTGCGCACCTCGATGGCCACCTGCGGCTACGAGGACATCCCGGCCTTCCACAAGGCCGAGGTGATGGTGGCGCCGGCGCTCCAGTCGGAGGGCAAGCAGCTGCAGCGCGCGCAGGAGATCGGGATGGGCGCCACCACAGCCGCCGTGCCGCATCCGGCCGCGAACGGCGTCACGAGCCCCGACCCCGCGCTCGTGGGCGAGTGAGCGCCCACGCGGTCAGCGAATCGACCTCAGCCGCCAGCCCCACGCCTGCCACCGATGACGTGCTGGTCCTCGACTTCGGAGGCCAGTACTCGCAGCTGATCGCGCGGCGCGTGCGGGAGTGCGGCGTGTTCGCCGAGCTGCTGCCGCACCACCTGCCGCTCGAGGAGATCACCCGCCGCCGGCCCAAGGGCCTGATCCTGTCGGGCGGGCCGGCCTCGGTGTACGCCGAGGGGGCGCCGGACCTCTCCGTGGAGCTGCTCGAGCTGGGCGTCCCGGTGCTCGGCATCTGCTACGGGATGCAGGCGATGGTGCTGAAGCTCGGCGGGCGGGTCGAGGGCGCCGAGGTGGGGGAGTTCGGCCGCTCGCACCTGACCGTCAGCGAGCACGGACGGCTGCTCGCGCGGCACGCCTGCGGAGCAGTCGTGCTGGATGAGCCACCGCGACACCGTCTACGAGGCGCCCCCGGGCTTCAGGGCGCTGGCCTCGTCGACCGAGTCGCCCGTGGCGGCGCTCGAGGCGGCCGACCGCGGCCTCTACGGGATCCAGTTCCACCCCGAGGTCGTGCACACGCCCTACGGCACGCAGATCCTCGAGACCTTCCTACGCGACATCTGCGGCTGCGACATGAGCTGGAGCGCCGCCTCGGTCATCGAGGAGCAGGTGGCCCGCATCCGCGAGCAGGTGGGCGAGGGCCGCGTGATCTGCGGGCTCTCGGGCGGGGTCGACTCCTCGGTCGCTGCGCTGCTCACCTACCGGGCGGTGGGCGAACAGCTGACCTGCGTGTTCGTCGACCACGGACTGATGCGCAAGAACGAAGGCAACCAGGTGGTGGCGGCCTTCCGCGACCACTTCAAGGTGCCCCTGATCGCGGTCGACGCCGAGCAGCGCTTCCTCGCCCGCCTCGCCGGGGTCAGCGAGCCGGAGCGCAAGCGCAAGATCATCGGCGAGGAGTTCATCCGCGTCTTCGAGGAGCAGGCGGCCAGGCTCGCGGACCCGCAGCCGCCGGAGTTTCTTGTGCAGGGCACGCTGTACTCGGACGTGATCGAGTCCGGGGGCGGCACGGGCACGGCCACGATCAAGTCGCACCACAACGTGGGCGGGCTGCCCGAGGACCTCGAGTTCGAGCTGGTCGAGCCGCTGCGCATGCTGTTCAAGGACGAGGTCCGCCAGGTGGGCGCGGAGCTCGGGATGTCCGACCGGCTCGTCTGGCGCCAGCCCTTCCCGGGCCCGGGCCTCGCGATCCGGGTGGTCAGCGGCGAGGTCACGAAGGAACGCCTCGAGATCCTGCGCGACGCCGACTCGATCCTCCAGGACGAGATCCGCGCGGCCGGCCTCTACCGGGAGCTGTGGCAGTCGTTCTGCGTGCTGCCGGCGGATCTGCGCAGCGTCGGCGTCCAGGGGGACGAGCGCACCTACGGCTACGTCGTGGTGATCCGAGCGGTTACCTCCGACGACGCGATGACGGCCGACTGGGCGCGCCTGCCCTACGACCTGCTCGAGAAGGTCGCCTCGCGGATGATCAACGAGATCGCGCAGGTGAACCGGGTGACGCTCGACATCACGTCGAAGCCGCCCGGGACGATCGAGTGGGAGTAGGACCTCAATGGACAGCCATCGCCCCGGCGTCACGAGCTTCGTCCACATCGGCCTTGTCGTCGAGGACCTCGACGAGACAGTCCGGTTTCTTGCGTTGCTCGGCTTCGACTGCGGCGAGCCCGGGGTGTTCAGCGGCGAGTGGATCGATCAGATCATCGGTCTCGACAACGTGACGGTCGAGACCGTGATGGCTCGCGCCCCCGACGGCAGCGACATGTTCGAGGTGGTGCGCTTCCAGTCACCTTCCGCCGGCGCGGGGGAGCCGGCCCCGGCCGCGAACCGTCCTGGGCTCCGGCACGTCGCCTTCAAAGTCGACGACGTGGGCGGCGTCGTCGACCGCGTCCGAGCGGCCGGCTGGGACACGGTCGGGGAGATCGTCGACTACGAGAACACGTTCCTCCTCTGCTACGTCCGCGGACCCGAGGGCCTGATCGTCGAACTCGCCGAGCGGCTCGACGGCGCGCCCGGCTGAACGGCCAGACTGAACCGCCCCGGGTGTCCCGGGCGCCCGTGGGTCACAGGCGCCCGGGAAGACCGGACTAGTCGCTGGCGTCGCCGACCTCGAGCTGGGCGCGGATCTCGCCCGCTGGGCGCGCCTGGCTGTGGATGTTGGCGTACGTGTAGCCGGCGCGGATCGCGTCGAGGAGCTCGGCGAACTCACCGGGCGCGATGCCCTGGGCCGCCGGCCCGACCACATCGTCGGCATCGAGCGTGCCGCTGACCGTGCCTCCCGGCGACGGGCAGGCCGGCGTGTCGGCCGAGCCGTTGCCGAGGTTGGTGCACAGGAACACACTGATGCCGCCGGTCGTGGCGGCCGCGCCGAAGTGGACATGCGCCTGCAGCACCGGGGTCTCGAAGCCTCGGTACGAGAGCTCGTAATCGAGCGTTTCCGAGCGCCGATTGATGTTGAGCGTGAACTCGCCGCTGGCCGGCGTGGAAAGCGACTGCGGCGTTTCCTCATAGCCGGTCAGCCGCTCCATGAAGTTGTTGCCGCCCGTCGCCAGGGCTACCCCCACGCCACCGAGCAGCGACAACACGCCGATTGCGAGCACAAGCTTGAGCTTGCGTCGATTCATCCCTTACCCCCCTCAGGTCGGATGTGTACTCAGCGTCATACGCGCGCGCGGCCCGCGAGGTTCAGAGCCCGACCAGCGCGGCTAGAGACGATCCGGGGCGGCGGCCACGCGCACCCTGTTCGCTGTCTCTGCCGGATCGAGGTCGATTCGCACCGTCAGCAGGCTGGTGCCCAACGTGCGTACGACAAACGCGTTGAGCGCACGTCCGGGCTTGCCGCGAGAGATCTGCCGCTGGCGCTCGCGGGGGTCGTCTTCAGTAACGAGATGCGCGGTCCCGGTGCGCCACCGAGAGCGAAGGCCGCGGTCGCGGACCTTGACGCGGACGCTCGGGTCGCGCTGCATGTTGCGCACATAGCCGGCCCTGAGCCCGTGCTCGGTGACGATCCAGAAGGTGTCTCCGACCAACCCGTTGCCGACCGGAGTCCTGCGCGGCAGGCCGCTCGTGCGCCCGATGGTCTCCAGGAGCGCATACGACGGAGGAACGAACCCGCGCCCAGCAGCGCCTTCACCGGCGGGTTGAACACATACTTCTGCAGGCCATGGACGATTCGGTGCTTCATCGCGCCTTCGCCCTCGTGAACGGCTCCATGCGGTTCCTCCCGAGGGGGTTCGCCGGATGTCGACGGCGATCATCTCAGACCGCAATCCCGCCCGGGACGACCCCATTTCGCGCATGGCGAGCGCACCAGCCGTGTCCACGGATCGGCACGTGATCGTGGAATGTGTGACCGGGGTCACAGAGAAAGCTCGATCCGCGAGTAACGTCAGTCGAGAGCATGGACTTCATCACCCTCTTCTTCATCGTCATGGTCGCGGGCACGATCGGGCTGGCCCCCGTGTTCGGCGCGGAGTCTCGCCGGGGTTTCCTCCGGCCGGATCAGAACCTCCGCTCCGGCTGGGCACCGGCTCGGCCGTGGGACTTGGACCGCCAGCGGCGCCAGTAGTCACTTGGCCGGGCCCAGTCCCTGAACCCAACTCGCCGACCTCGAATCCCTCAGGGGAGCGGCTGCCAGTCCGGGAACAGGTCCGGCCGGCGGTTGGCGGTCACCCTGACGATGCCGCTGCCATCGAGCGCCATCGTGTAGAGCTCGAAGCCTCTGCCGAGCCGCTCCTTCGAGAGCCGCCGGTTGTCACGGTCGCTGGTGAACGCGATCCGCGTGCCGTCCGGTGAGAAAACGGGGTTGGTCTCGTAGACCCTCGTCGCGGTGATTTGGCGCTTGGCGGATCCGTCGGCGTTCATCAGCCAGACGTCGGACTGCCTCACGGCGAAGAGGCTGTTCTGCTCGAACGCGATCGTGGCTCCGTCCGGGGACCAGTTCGGATTGAGCTCGTCCGGTCCCGCCCGCGGCGTCAGTTGGCGGAGGTTGCCCCCGTCGTCGTCGTCGACCACGGCGATGCTCGAGTCGATGCTCCGGACACCCGGGTTAGTGCCGCCCCGACCGGGGTACGTCTGCCGCACATCTTGCGGACAGGCAGTGTCAAGGGAGAGAAGGATGCAAACAGGACTTGACCGGCGCGCGTTCCTGACTCGGGCGGCGGCTGCAAGTGGCGGCCTACTCAGTCTGGGAGCGATCGAGCGGCTTGTGGCCAGGGACGCTCTGGGCTACAGCGCCCGGGCCAGCAGCGAACCGTACGGAGCCCTGCGACGAGTTGCCGACCAGCGCGGAGTGGAGGTTCTCGCGCTCCCGGTGGGCTTCTCGTACGTGACCTTCAGCCACACCGGCTCGGTGATGTCGGATGGGCACCCGACGCCGCTGGCGCTCGACGGCATGGGCGCATTCGCGGGCAGCAGTGGGGGTCGGGTGCGGCTCGTGCGCAACAGCGAGGACCGCAACCCGGCCGGCACGGCCGGCAGCGTGCTGGGCGACCGCTCGGCGGCCTACGATCCCACGGCCTTCGGCGGCACCACGACGCTGGTCTACGACGAGTACCGGCGCCGGCTGGTGCAGGACTTCGTGAGCCTCAACGGCACGACGGTGAACTGCGCGGGCGGCATCTCCTACCGCCGCCGCTTCTGGCTCACCGGCGAGGAGACGGTCGGCGGACCCGACGCGGCGGACCCCGCCGCCCAGTTCGCGAAGCGCCACGGCTACCTGTTCCAGACGCCGGTTCAGCGCGGCCCGAACCAGCTCGAGCTGGGCGTCCCGATCGTCGCCGCCGGCCGGTTCGCGCACGAGGCGGCGGCGGTAGATCAGAGCACCGGCGTCGTCTATGAGACCGAGGACCCGGGCTCCGGCTTCGGCGCGGGTTTCTACCGCTACACCCCGGACGACCCCGACGACCTGGCGGCGGGCGGCGTGCTTGACATGCTCGCGATCGCCGGACAGCCGGGAGTCGACCTGCGCGAGGGCCGCACGCGCGGCGAGGCACTGCCGGTGCAGTGGGTGAGGATCGACGAGCCGGACCCGGAGCTTACGGCCGTGGGCGACCCGCGCAGCACCTTCAACCAGGGCTGGGCCAAGGGCGGTGCGAAGTTCAACCGCCTCGAGGGCTGTTGGGAGGACGACGGCACGATCTTCTTCGTCTCCACCAGCGGCGGCGACGCCAAGAACGGCGACGTCAACTCCGACGACTATGCCGAGGGCTTCGGGCAGGTCTGGGCCTACCGGCCCGGTGCGGGGGGTGGGAGCCTCACGCTCGTGTACGAGTCGCCCTCCGGGAGCGAGATGGACGGGCCGGACAACATCACGGTGACGCCGCGCGGCGGTCTCATCGCGTGCGAGGACGATCCCTCGTCGGCGTACGTCGACACGCACCCGCTCGCGCCCGGAATCGAGCACGTCAACCGGCTGATCGGACTGACCCGCCGGGGAGAGGCCTTCGAGTTCGCGGTCAACGTGCACAGCGGGTCGGAGCTGGCCGGCGCCTGCTTCAGCCCGAGCGGCCGGACGCTGTTCTTCAACGTCTTCGGGCGAGCCCGTTTCGACGAGGACCCGGTCGAGGGGATGACGTGCGCGGTCACCGGGCCATGGCGCCGCGGCCCGTTGTGACTCACCGGTCGCCGATCTCGCGCCCCAGCACCTTCCCGGCGTAGGCGAACGGCTGCTCGCGTAGCGCGCCCATGAAGTTGGGGATCGTCTCGCGCGCGAGACTGCCGCCGTGCATTCCGTGGATCCAATCGGGGTCCAGTCGCGCGATGCGATCCGCGACGCCGCGGACGGGGTCCTCGTGGGCGAAGATCCCAATCTCGCGGTAGAAGGCGCACATCTCGACGCCGAGGTTCTCGGTCACGACCGGCGGCTGGTCGCCGGGCTGGATGAAGAGGTCCGAGGGAAAGACGCTCTTGCTCGTCTCGTCGAAGAGCATCATCGAGTCCCAGTGGTGGACATGCGGCGTCTCGAGGAAGCGCAGCTTGTGCTCGCCGAGGTCGATCACCTCACCGTCCACGTGGCCCTCCACCCGGCCGCGGTAGTTCCAGCCGCCCAGGTTCAGCGCAACGCTCGCCGCGCTGCACGCGAGCGTCGAGTTGGGGGCGCCCTCGAGGAAGCGGTCCATCCCCCCGCACTCGTCGGACTCGAAGTGCAGCAGGATCACGTACTCGAGCGTGCCGGGGTCGAGCACCTCGGCGACCGCCTTGCGGACGTCGTCGTACATCGCGTACATCCCCGTATGGATCAGTGCGGGCCGCTCGTCGTCGATCAGGAACTGGTTGAACTGGAAGGCGAACCCGTCAGCGTCGATCGTCGTCGAGATCCGATGGATCCCGCCGACGATCTCGTCGATCCGCGCCATCGTGGCCTCCTTGTTCGAAGCGCACCAAGCGGCGTGCGGCTAGCGGGAGATGAGCGCGATCCGCAGCCGTCCCGCCTTCCCCTGTGAGCCTGGGAACTTGAGCCTCATCACGTACGCGTTCCGGCCGGCGCTGACGCGCGCCGACAGGATCTGGAGCGCCCCCAGCTCGCAGCCACCGCTCGGCGGGATGGCGGTGTACGCGCCCACGACCGCGGTCGTGCCGCGCGGCGCGCGGACCGTGATCGTCTGAAATCCGTCGAACCCCCGGAAGCGCGTCGGATCCGGGCGGAAGGTCCGGATGATGGGCGTGGTGTTCGGGTTGTGCAGGAGGCGGTTGACCTGCGTCCGATTCGCCGCGTTCTGCCGCGCGACGTCGGAAGAGACAAGTGGGCACCGCTGCTGTGCGCCGACGGCCGACGGGACGGCGAGCGCGACGAGCCCCGCGCTCAGGGCTGCCGCAGTCCACTTCTTCATCGATCTCCTCCTTGGTCGGGGTGGGGGGATGGGGCCGACCCTGCGGCGCGCCAGCCTACCGTGCCCGTCGGTCGCCGGTACCCGATTGGGTCATACTCGGCTCGATGGCTGGTTCGCAGGTGTCGGTGGTCGGGGCGGGCCACGTGGGCGCAGCGGTGGCGAACGCGCTCGTGCTGCTGCGCGCCTGTGACCGGGTCGTCCTGTTCGACCGCAACTCGGACCGCGCCGAGGGGGAGGCGTGGGACATCGGCGACGCGATCCCGCTGCTCGCCGAGATGGAGATCCTGCCCTCGGCCGACTACGCCGATCTCAGCGGCTCGGAGGCCGTGGTGGTCACGGTGGGTGCGATCAACGCCCCCGGTCATAGCCGCCTCGAGCTCCTGGGACAGAACGCCGGCATCATCGCCGACGTGATCCGTGAGCTCGATCGGGTCTGCCCGGACGCGGTCGTGCTCCTCGTGAGCAACCCGGTGGACGTGCTGACCCGCCTTGCAATCGAGCGCTCCAGCCGTCCGGCTCACCTCCTCATGGGCTGCGGCACGGTTCTCGACGGGGCGCGTCTACGTCACCGGCTCGGCGAGCTGCTCGGCGTGGAGCAGGAGGATGTCCACGTCTACGTGGTCGGCGAGCACGGGGACAGCTCGTTCCCGGTCTGGTCGAGCGCCACGGTGGGCGCGATCGGGCTCGAGGACTACGGGCTGCCGGCGAGCACGTCGCTGCGCGAGCTCGAGGACGAGCTGATCACGGCGATCCGCGGGCGCGGCCGTGACATCCATGCTCGAAAGGGGTTCACGAGCTATGGGGTGGCGGCTGCGGTGGCTCGCATCGTGCGGGCGGTCGTGCGGGACGAGAAGCGGATATTCATGGTCTCGGTGCGGGCCGCGGAGGAGTACGGCATCGGGGACGCGGTTCTCAGCCTGCCGTGCGTCGTCGGACGGGCGGGGATCGACCGGCAACTGCTGCTGCGGCTGTCGGCGGAGGAGCGGCAGAGGCTCGAGCGCTCGGCGGAGGTCGTCGACACGTCCTACCGGTCGCTGCGCGCCAACGCGTAGCGGGAGAGGCGGGGTTCCAGCATCATCGAACCGCCGCGGCGGTGTGTGCGTATTCCCCGCGGCGAAGCGCCGTGGAGGAGCCGGCGTCCGTCCGAAGGGAGCAGCCGATGTCCGTCCGACGTGTTGCCCGAATCGCGATCCCGGCCCTGCTGGCGCTCGCCCTGATCGCGCCCGAGGCCGGTGCCGGGACGCGAAACTCGCCCGGGGCGCCGGGCAACCTCCGGATCACCGCCACGACGTCGTCGAGCGTGACGCTCGCGTGGGACGCTCCAAGGAGCGGATCCGCCATCTCCTACTACAGCGTCCTCGAGAAGTCGACCTGGAACCACTTCACCGTCATGGCGCCGCAGACGAGCTTCACCCGAACGCGCCTGTGGCCCAACATCAACCACGCCTGGACCGTGCGCGCCGTCGACACGAAGGGGAACCCCTCCGCCGAGAGCAACACGGTCACGTACAAGACACCGCCCGACGTGACGGCTCCGAGCACGCCGACGCTGTCCCCGGTGTTCGTCGGGCCGAAGGTCGTCGAGCTCGACTGGACCGACTCGGTCGACGACGTGAGCCAGGTCACCTACACGGTGAAGGTCGACGGCACGCCGGTGCCGGTCGGCAACCTGTCACACGCCGTGCTGCCGCTGGCGCCGTCGAGCTCGCACTCGATCAGCGTGACGGCGCGCGACAACTGGGGCAACGTGGCCACGAGCAACACGCTCTCGATCACGACGCCGGCGGCCGACAACACCTCGCCGCCGACGGCGCCGGGCAACCTGGTCGGCCTCGAGGTCGGGAGCTGCGAGGGGTGGCTGAGCTGGGGCGCGTCAACCGACGACGTCGACCCGTCCTCGGCGATCCGCTACGACGCCTACGTCAACGGTCAGTTCGACAGCTCGGCGTACGGCCATCTGTCGACGATCGTGTACGCAACCCAGAACGGGACCAACACGTTCACGATCGTCGCCGTCGACAGCTCGGGCAACGAGTCGCCGCCGAGCACCGTCGCGATCCCCAACATGTGGCTCTGCTGAGTCGGGCGGCCCGCCCCGTCGTGGGGGAGGGGTAGGGCGGACAGCATCGCCTCGGCGGCGGGCCGTATGCTGTATATATGCCTGAGGCATATATATCGCGAGTCGCCAATCGGCTCGGGGCGGTGTCCCTCACGCTCGGCGACGGCATCCGGGAGGCGACCGAGGCGGCAACGGGGTTGGCAGGGGGTCTCCCGGCCGCGTTGGTGTCGCTGCGGGAGTGGGCGGACGGCAACCCGGTCGAGGTGCTGGCCGGCGCGATGCGGGTCTCGCACTCGCGCGCGGTGCGGGTCGTCGACCGGCTCGAAGCCGACGGCCTGGCGCGCCGCGAGTCGGATCCCGCGGACGGGCGCCGTGCGCTCGTGCGGCTCG
Source organism: uncultured Thermoleophilaceae bacterium (assembly GCA_963812415.1). Classification (GTDB taxonomy): domain Bacteria; phylum Actinomycetota; class Thermoleophilia; order Solirubrobacterales; family Thermoleophilaceae; genus JACVRW01. The sequence goes on from CAWEVH010000039.1 coordinate 21,712, forward strand.
AGCCCGCCGGTCGCGAGCTGGCGGAGCGGGCGCTCGAGGCCCGCTCGCGCGTGCTGCGCCTGGCGGTGGCGGGGCTCGACGCCGCCGACGTGCGCGACCTGGAGCGGGTGCTCGGGGTGCTGCTCGACGCGACGACCGTCGACGTTCGCGCGGCGATGGGCACGTGCCGGCTCTGCGATGCGCACGCATGCGGGCACTACGACGGCGACTGCCCGGTCACGCAGGCCGCCGATCGGCGGAGAGCCGCGGCGTGACCCGCGGTCGCGGCGCAGCGCTCCCGCGCGTCGTCGCGCTGTTCACGCTCGCCGCGGTCGCACCGCTGTTCTTCAGCCCGGGCGGCGAGGTGCTCAACAACATGGTCCTGGCCGCCGCCTACGTGCTGATGGCGCTCGGGCTCAACATCGTGGTGGGGTTCGCCGGCCTGCTCGACCTCGGCTACGTGGCCTTCTACGCGATCGGCGCGTACACGGCCGCCTACCTCGGGTCGGGCTTCTGGTCGGGCGCCGGGTCCGAGGGCGGCGGCGTGGCCATCCTGGTCGGCGACTCCGTGGCCGGCAGCCCCGGCATCCACGTCAACTTCCTGCTCATCCTCGTGCTCGCCGTGGCGACGACGAGCATCGCCGGAGCGCTGATCGGCGTCCCGACGCTGCGCCTGCGCGGCGACTACATCGCGGTCGTCACGCTCGCCTTCGGCGAGATCATCGGGCAGATCGCGTCCAACGGCCGCAACATCGAGCTCTTCGGCGGCACGCTCACCTCAGGTCCAATCGGGATCGGGCCCATCGACCGCATCGAGCTGCCGCTGATCGGCCGCTTCGGAGCGCTTGACCTGCGCCCGTGGTACTGGTTCGCGCTCGCGCTGGTCGCGCTCGCGCTCATCGTGAACGTCAACCTGCGTGACTCGCGCCTCGGGCGGGCGTGGATCGCGATGCGCGAGGACGAGTCGGTTGCTGCCTGCGCCGGGATTCCCATCGTCCGCACCAAGCTCATGGCCTACGCGACAGGTGGTGCGTTCGGCGGGGTCTCGGGCGCGTTCCTCGCCTCGTATGTGGGCGTCGTGAACGCCTCCCAGTTCGAGTTCTCCTTCTCGATCTTCATCTTCGCCATGGTCGTGCTGGGCGGCCTGGGGTCGATCGCGGGCGTGGTGGTCGGAGCGATCCTGCTCTCGGTGCTCAACTACTACCTGCTCCCCGACCTCCTGTTCGACCTTCCGGCCAAGGTCGGCCTGGGGTTCGACCTGTCGGCGATCAGCTCCGGGATCTACGGCGCCCTCCTCGTGGTGGTGATGCTCCTGGCGCCGCGGGGGCTCGTGCCGGCCAGGCGGCCGGTGGTGCGACGCGAGGCCGAGACCACCGCGCTCGGACGTGCCGGAAGGCGGCGCTCCGTTCTTATTGAGAATCATTCTCAGTAGCTTGGTAGCCTCGGGGCCATGGATGACCACTGGGACTGCGTCGTCGTCGGCGGCGGGGTGGCGGGGCTGAGCGCGGCACTGGCGCTCGGTCGCGCCCGGCGCCGCACGTTGGTGCTCGACCGCGACGGGCAGAGCAATCGGGTGGCGGACCACGTCGGCGGGCTCCTCGGCCACGACGGCACGCCGCCCGCCGAGCTCTATGCCCGCGCGCGCGAGCAGCTCGCCGCCTACCCCGCGGTGGTGCTCCGTTCCGCCGAGGCGCTCGACGCGCGCGCCGAGGGGGACGGCTTCGTCGTCGTGCTCGGGGACGACGGCGACGAGGTGCGGACGCGGGCGCTGATACTCGCAACGGGCATGGACTACGAGGTGCCCGACGTCCCGGGGTTCCGCGAGCACTGGGGCCGGGCCGTCTTCCACTGCCCGTTCTGCCACGGATGGGAGGTCCGCGACCGCCCGCTGGTGGTCTACGGACGCGGCGAGCAGGCGGAGCACCAGGTCGCGCTGCTCGAAGGTTGGACCGATGACGTGACCCTCGTCGATCCCGACGAGTTCGGCGAGCTGCGGGTCGAGGACGGCGAGCTTCGCTCCGTCGTCCGCCGCGACGGCTCGGAGATCCCGTGCGAGGGCGTGCTCGTCCAGGCCCCGCTGCGCCGCCGCGGACGGCTGCCGGAAAGCCTCGGCCTCGCGCTCACCGACCACGACCTGGTCGCCGTGGACTCCCTCGGCCGGACGAGCGTGCCCGGCGTCTACGCCGCGGGCGACCTCGCCGTCGCCCCCCAGCAGGTGGCGATCGCACTCGGCAGCGGCCACCTCGCCGGTGTCGTCGCCACCAGGGAGCTGCTCCTCGGCCGGCCGGCCGACGCCCACGACGAGCACGCCCGATGAGTTAGTCGGGCTCGAGCGGTCATACGGGTAAGGGCATCTGATGGAGGCGAAGCTGAGCGCGATGAGCGAACGAAACGGGCGGGCCGTCCTGGCGGAGGGGCTCGTGAAGCACTACACGGGTCGGGAGGGCACGGTGGAGGCCGTCCGCGGCGTCGACTTGGCCGTCGAGACCGGCGAGATCTTCGCCTTCCTGGGGCCGAACGGCGCCGGGAAATCCACCATGGTGCGCATGCTCACGACCCTGCTGTCGATCACCTCGGGCCGCGCGGAGGTGGCGGGGGTCGACGTCGTGCGCGACCCGGACAGCGCGCGCCGGCGGATCGGGGTTGCGCTCCAGGAGGCGGGGCTCGACCCGCGCCAGACCGGCCGCGAGCTGCTGAACCTGCACGGCCGGCTGTTCGGGCTCTCGGCCGACCGGGCGAGGGAGCGCGCGCAGGAGCTGCTCGAGCTGGTCGAGCTCGAGGAGGCGGCCGACCGGTCGATCAAGGGCTATTCGGGTGGCATGGGTCGCCGCCTCGACCTCGCGGCTGCGCTCGTGCACCAGCCCGAGGTCCTGTTCCTCGACGAGCCGACCACGGGACTGGACCCGGCGAGCCGGCTGACCGTCTGGGACGAGCTTCGCCGCATCAACGACGAGGGCACGACGGTGTTCCTCACCACGCAGTACCTCGAGGAGGCCGACCAGCTCTGCGACCGGCTCGCGATCATCGACGACGGGCTCATCGTGCGCCAGGGCACACCGGACGCGCTCAAGGCCGACCTGCGTGAGCGCCGCGGCGGGACCGAGGAGCCCAGCCTCGACGACGTGTTCCTCGACGCCACCGGACGCACCCGCGAGCGGGCGGCCGGAGAGGTCCAGCAGGTGAGGGCATGAGCGCGGTCGTCGCGCTGGGACAGCGCTCGCTGCGCGAGGTGCTCCGGCAGCCCGACGCGCTGTTCATGACGATGTTCATCCCGCTCTTCTTCCTGGTCGTCAACACGGGCCAGGCGGCCGAGATCTTCCCCTCGGACTCGACCGGGTTCCTCGAGGGCCAGGGGTACGGGGCGTTCCAGCTGCCGATCACGCTGCTGCTGGCGGCGTCGTTCGGCATGGCGCCCCTGTTCCTCGTGGAGGAGATCGAGGGCGGCTACTTCGACAAGCTGCGGGCGATCCCGATCCCCCGCTACAGCATCGTGCTCGGCCGTCTCGTCGCCGAAGGCGCGAAGGGCCTCGTCCTCGCGTCGGTGATCGTGCTGGTTGCCCTGCCGTTCGGGATAACGATCGCGAGTGGGGTGGCCGGCTTCGTCCTGCTGGTCTTGATGGGCGCGCTGTGGGGCGTCGTCTACGCGGGCTTCATGCAGCTGATCGCGCTCAAGACGCGCAGCGCGGCGGCCACGAACGCGGGCGGGCTGATCTTCTTCCCGTTGCTGTTCCTCACGCCGAACTTCGTCCCGCGAGATCTGCTGACCGAACCCATGGAGATCGCGGCCACGATCAACCCGGTGACCTATCTGATGGAGGCGATGCGCTCGCTCATCCTCGACGACCTCGATTGGGGCGAGATCTGGCCCGGGTTCGCGGTCATCGCCGTCCTGGGGGCGCTGATGCTCGTCCTCAACGTCCGCATGATCAAGAACTACGACTGACCAGCTGCGGTCGGCTCGCCCAGGCGGGCTCGCCAGTCGCGGCGCAGCTGCCGCAGCACCTGCGGGTACACGATCAGGTGCCGGAACGGCCTGATCGCGGCCATGTAGAGGCTTCCCAGCCGCCCGTTCGGCTTGACGAGGACAGCCATCTCGCCGCGCCAGCCGCCGGCGCCGTCGGGGACCCAGCCGAGGTGCATCACCCCATGCATCGTCTGGTTGGCGATCTCCGCCGCCCACTCGTTGTCCGTCAGGTAGAGCGAGCTGAACGGCAGCGACCGGAACACCGGGCCGGGTGGGCCCTGGCGCAGGTCCTCCGGCAGGCGGTCGCGAAGCGTGGAAACCCTGGATCCGATCCCGGTGTCCGGGCCGTCCCATCCGAGCAGCTCCCCGAGCTTCCAGCGGAGCTCCCACAGCACGCGCGCGAGGCTGGGCTGCCGACGCCCCGGGTCGCCCGCGGCGATCAGCCGCACGAGCTCGGGGAAGTCCTCCGGCCCGCCGGGCGTCGGCAGCGCCCACACGTCCTCGACGCGGAACTCGGGGGTGAGCTCGTGGATGCGCCAGGGGCGCGCGGTGTGGGCGACGCTCGGCAGGCTCATGCGTCACTGCATTATACATACGTGTATGTATCTATATGTGATCGCGGGCTCACCTTCGGGGCGGGTAGGCTGCGCCTCGAACCCCCGGGGAGGAGAGATCAGATGGTGCAGCCGAGCGTCGACCTCGTAGCCCTGAACCCGCAGCCGCTCCCGCCCGACGCCACGATCAACCTGGTGGCGCTCAACCCGCAACCGCTGCCGCCCGACACGACGATCGAGCTCGTGGCCCTGGATCCCCAGCCGCTGCCGCCGGAGGCGACCATCAACCTCGTGGCCCTCAACCCGCAGCCGCTGCCGCCCGGCCTGCGCATCAACCTGGTGGCCCTGAACCCCCAGCCGCTGCCGCCCAAGGCGACGGTCGACTTCGTGGCGCTCAACCCGCAGCCGCTGCCTCCGAGCGGCGGGACGCTCAACTTCGTGTCGGTCGCGGCCTGGGCGGAGCCTCGGGACTGAGCCCGTGCGCGACGGGATCTGCTCCAAGTGCGGCGGACGCGAGGTGTACGCCTCCCGGAACGGCCTGGCGCTCGGAGGTGGCTTTCCGGCGAGCGTCAAGGCCCACATCGACCCGGGCTTCCGGGGCATGCGAGCCCAGCAAGCCACCGACGGGCTCTGGCAGTACGCCTGCGCCAACTGCGGCTACTGCGAGATCTACCTGCTCGACGACGCGGTCGTCGACTTCGTGCGTCAGGCGTGGGTGCGTGTTCCCGTCGCCGACACGGCCGACGCCGGGTAAGGGGGAGGGCCATGCTCGACCACGTGGGATTCACCGTCAGCGACTACGAGCGCAGCAAGGCGTTCTACGAGAAGGCGCTCGCGCCGCTGGGACTGTCGCTCTTGATGGAGCCCATCCCGGGCGCGGGCGGCTTCGGGGAGGGCCAGAAGCCGTTCTTCTAGCGGGTTCCGCTCTGGGAGCGGGTTTGCGGCCGATTTGCTAACGAGGCGCTAACGGCAACGGGCGCGCGCGGCTTACTGCCCCTCGAGGTCGTCGGCGCTTTGGATTTCGACGTGGTAGTTGCGGAGCACGCGCTGGGCCGCGCGCGTGTCCGGGCCTGCGTCCTCGATGCGCGTGCCATGACGATCTTCGCCGGGACCGCGCAACCCGGCGAACCCCCCGGTCCTGAGGATGTGCCGGGGGAAATGTGCGCGGGGCCCGGCCAGGAGCCGGGCGAACCGGTCCGCGCGCGGGCGTCGGCGGGTGCGGGTGGCCAACCCTGGCCGCTCGTGCCTACCGACGCCGTCCGTATTGTTCAACAACAGGAGGAACCAGCCGATGGCAACCACGACCGCCGCACGTAGGACGGACCCGCTCGCCGCGGTCGACGCAGCCCGCCAGCGTCTTGAGCCGCGAGACAGGAGCGCGCCACGCTAGGCGAGCAGCAGCGCTCATGGGCGCAGGGCATCGCGGAGGTCGAGGCGCAGCTGCGCGCCATGGCTCACAGCGACCCCTCACAGTTCGGCCCGGACGGCAATCCGAAAGCGAAGTCTGAGGCGGCGTCTCTCAGGTCGTCGCTCGAGAAGGCGCGAGCCACGAGCTGGGACGACCTGCTCGCCGGCAGTGACGCCAGGGTTGGCCAGGCCGAGACCGACTATCGCCGCGTCGTGCGCGACAACGCGATCACGCTCGCCCGCCTCCAGTACGAGCGCTCGCTCGACGGGGTCCGCAAGGTGCAGGCGCTCGGCCAGGAGCTGAAGGCCGCGCTCGGCCAGGTGGTGCAGCCCGAGGCCGAACTGCTCGACATCGTGATCAGCGTCGGCCAGCCGCTGAACGGCCAGGACGTTTTGCACGACGACCTGATCGAAGCGCTCACCGGCGCGCTCGGCCGGCTCGACAACCTCCAACCGACCCGGGTGCCGACGCTCACCCCCTTCGAGGGCGAGGAGCTGCGGGTGCACCGCACCGCCGATGGCGGCTGGCTCGGCACACACGCCACGCCTCGGTCCGGCTGGCATCCCGAGCAGCCCGAGCGCGTGCCACGGCCATGAGCGAACGCGAACTGACATCCGAGAACGTGGGCGAGCTGCTCGGCCTACCGAAACGCGAGGCGCCCCAACTCACAGAACCGGAGCCCGACGACCACGTCGACGAGCAGCAGATCCCCGCGCCCGAAGCGCCAGAGCCCGACGTGCCGGAGATCTCCGACACGAACGACAACGTCAACGAGGACCTGCGCCGCGCCGTCGAACAGAGCGAGCAGCGAGACGCCGCGCTCTTGGCAGCCGGCATCCCACCCGCCCGCACGATCGCCCAGAAACGCGAGGCCGACCGAGCCTTCGCCGAGCTGATCCACCCGCCACGAACGGAGGACGAATGAGCCAGCCACGCCGGGTCCGAATCGTCGGCGGTGTCCCGTTCCCCGTCGCGCCCGAGGAGGACTGGCAGCCGCCGAGCGAGGCCGGGCCGGTGAACTTCGATGGTGGTGCTCGCGAACCCGTGCCGCTGGTCGTGAGCACCGACCAGGTGATCGGTCACTTCGTGCGCTACGGGTCGCCGGACGCTCGCCATGAGGGCGGATGGCAGTCGATCGACATCGGATGAGGAGCGACGAGTGAGCAGCGAAGGCGGACACGCATCACGCGGTAGCGATCTCTGGATCTTCCCTGAAGGTCCCGACTTCGAGGCACGGGCGCTCGCCCAGCTCGAGACGATCGCCGCGGCCCTCACACGCATCGCCGACGTCCTCGAGACCAGCACGCTCGGCGTCAAGGTCGAGCGGTGACAAGTTGTCGGCACGTCGAGACGTTCTTGGACTGCCAACGTTGGTACCCGACCGGAGGCTCGGGTGGCCAGCGTTGGCGCTCGAAATAGGGGACGGGCCGGAGGCCTACGGGAAGCGGAACCCCGCCATTGCCTCTGCGGTCGGCACGGCGAACACGAGAGCGGTGATCGCGGCGACCTTGATGCTGAAGGCGCGTGTCTTGATAGTGGTGAGCATGGTTCCTCCTGGCTGAGATGGATGACGCTTCTTGAATGCATCCACTGGACGCCGGAGCGGACTTTCATCTTCCCTTCCGATGCAACTCGCCCTCGGGAACCCGGGGGGAGGGGACCGACCCCTGTCCGCACACCAATAGACCGCCGGGGTGGCTCGCCGCGCGCGCCAACATGCCCCTCAGGAGCGTTTTAGGTGCCTAGCCGGCGGACACGGCGCGTGACGGCCGGCGCCGCGTTGGTGAAATCGATCGTGGGCGGCCTGCCGGCCGGTGTCGAGCTGGACGAGCGGGAGCGCGCCGTGCTCGACCTGGCGTCCGCGCAGGCGGACGACATCGCCAGGCTCGAGGCGGACGTCAAGGAACACGGCACCCGGATCGAGGGCAGTACGGGCCGGCCGGTGCTGAACCCGGCGCTGATCGAGTTGCGGCAGTCCAGGCTTGCGCTCGGGCGGCTGCTGGCCCAGCTCGACCTTCCCGACGGCGGCGCGAACGTCGCGCAGCTGAGGCGGGCGCACCGATGACCCGGTCGACGCTGCTGAGTTTGTCGCGCGAGTTGCGCGACCAGCTCGTGCTCGGTTTGCCCGGCCCGTACGGCGAGCGTGAGCTGGCCGCGGGGTGGGAGCGGTTCGGTGACGAGCTCGTGGCCGAGACGCGCGGGCCCTGCGTCCGCCCCTGGGGCTGGTGGCGGTTCACGGCGCGCCGGTCAGAGCATCTGCTGCCCCGGCCGCCGTTCACGGGCGACGCCGAGCAGATCGCCCAGGCGTTGGACGAGTACGCGCTCGAGCCGATCAGGTTTCTGGCCGAGCGCGGTTATCTGCGTGACGACGAGCGCGACGAGCTGCTCGCGCGGGCGCGCGAGGCCCAGGCCCGGATCCGCACCGGCCGCCAACGCGGTGAACTGCGGATAACAGGGTCGGGCGAGCGGGTCTGGCTCGGTGGCGACCGTACAGCGGTGGCGGTTGGCGAGGCAGTGAAACACACCCCCGGAGGAAGGCGACATGGCGGATAAAAGGACGACCCGCAGTAAGCAAGCCGAAACGCCGGTGCAGGACGTACAGGGCGGCGACGAGAGCCCGTTCGACACGCGGCACGGCGCCGGGTCGAGTTGTCGAACGACTCGGCCCATTCGCGCTACCGGATCGTGACGCACCCGGAGGGCGTCACGACTTTGGTTGAGGAGCGCGGCCCGGTCCAAGCGCGCTGAGTCTTCCGCTCCTCGGCGTAGCCCGAGGGGTAGCGACCCCCGCCTCCGACCGGGCGAACGCCGTGGGGGCTCCGCGTAAGAAAGATCCATCCGCGGTCGTTCTTTGTGTATGGACGCGCGGAAAACGATCGGCGCGGTATCAACACTTGCATTCGTGCTGGCCGCGGCGCCTGGCGCCGCCTCGGCCGCGACAGATCGTCTGCCCGACCTGGGAATGGCTCGGCCATCGGACATCAAGGCCAGCACCGGTGGCGAGACCTGCCTGCTCCGGTACACGACGACGATCGTGAATATCGGCGCTGGAGCGTTTGAGCTTCACGCGCAGCGGGCTTCGACGAGCGACACGGAGATGGGAGTGACTCAACGCATATTCGACGATGCGGGCGGCTTCCGCGACGTACCGACGACCGCGGTCGCTTTCTTCGCCGGCGATGGTCACACCCACTGGCACATCCGGGACCTCTACCGGACAGAACTGACGCGTTTGGATGGGAGCAACGTCCGCACCAGCGAGAAGCATGGTTTCTGCTTCTGGGACAACGCCCGCTACCGGCTCTCTTTGCCGGGCGCGCCACGCTCCGCCTTCTACGACTCCGGAGGATGCGGCGAGGCGTCCACCCTCGCGGTGTCGATGGGCCTTTCGGTCGGCTGGGGCGACGCGTACCCGGCAGGCCTGCCCGACCAGAAGATCGACATCACCGGGCTCGAGGCCGGCACCTACCGCCTCAGGATGACCGCCGACGACGGCAGCTGGTTCGCCGAGTCGAACGAGGAGAACAACTTCACCTGGGTGGATTTGCAGATCAAGGCGAAGGGACAACCGCGCGTGCTCGGCTACGGCCCGGCCGCCTGACGGACGCCAAAGGAGCCTCTTAAGGCCAACCACCACATTCGACGAGGGGAGGTGAAATGAGGGAGAGGATGATGCGTAAGCTGGCCGCCACGATGGCGGTCCTCGCGCTTGCCGCCGCGTCGTTCGGGGCCCCCGCAGCCTTCAGCGTCCCGCCGCAGAAGGGGTGCAACGCCGGAAACGGTAACGGCAGCGAGACCGACCCCGCCAACGACTGCGATCCGGGCAACTCCGGCGGTAACAACAACGGGGGCGACTGAGCGCAAGACTCGGCCGTACCCTGAGGGCCCGCACGTTGCGGGCCCTCGCTTTGCCCAACAGCCCGCCGCGGTCGCGGCCCGCCGATCTCACCCTTCGTGCCGTCGTGGCGCAAGTATGCGAGCCCGAGGACGACGGCGAGCTAGATGATCTGGCAGACCCGCCTCAGCTGTGCGATGGGCGCTAGGCGAGGGTGCGAGGCGGCCCGCCCGCTGCAAGTGCAGCGGCGGGTTCGACGCCGGCGACGGCAGCTGTCTGCGGTGCGGACGGCCGATCCCAGAACCACGACCTTGCTAACGGATTGCTAACGAACGAGCCGCAACTAGCCGTCACCAGCCGACACCGGACGCGGCCCGGATTCCGCGAAACCCCTGCAAATGCCGCACTAGTTGACACGGGCCGGTCTGAGGCGTCACGGTACGAATAGATGCCGTTCTTCTGGCTCGACACGCGGGCGTCGGCGGCGCAGAGCGCGATCCACGTCGCCTTCGCCGCTGAGACCCGGGAGGAGGTCGACGCCTTCCACGCCGCCGCCCTCGAGGCGGGCGGCACCGACAACGGCGGTCCCGGCATCCGCGAGATCTACCACCCGAGCTACTACGGCGCCTACGTGCTCGACCCCGACGGGAACAACGTCGAGGCGGTGTGCCACCGGCCGGAGTAGCACACCGCGGCGGCTCGGGTCCGCCGCTCGTCTGCCTGCACGGCTTCACCGACACCTGGCGCACATGGGACCTCGTCCTACCCGCGCTCGAGCGCCGGCACGACGTGCTGGCGCCGAACCTGGCCGGGCACGCCGGCGGGCCGCCGATACAGGGGAAGGTCGACAACGCCGTGCTGGCCGACTCGGTGGAGCGGGCCATGGACGAGGCGGGCTTCGATACCGCTCACATCGCGGGGAACTCGTTGGGCGGCTACGTCGCGCTCCAGCTCGCCGAGCGCGGCCGGGCGCGGACCGTCATTGCGTTCGCGCCGGCCGGGGGGTGGGCAGAAGGCGACGACTCCTACCAGGAGCTCCTCCGGCTGCAGGCGAGGCTGATCGACATGGCGAGGGCCGCGGCCCCGCATGCGGAGGCCCTCCTCGCCTCACCCGAGGGCCGGCGCCGCGCGACGCGCTACATCACCACGAGCTTCGAGCACATCCCCGCCGAGTTGCTCGCGCACCAGGTCCGCGGGGTGGCCGGCTGCGAGGCGGCGGAGGCCCTGATCGACCACGCCGCTCACGAGGGCTGGGGGCTCGACGGCGAGCGGATCACCTGCCCCGTGCGGATCGTCTGGGGCCTCGACGACAGGCTGCTCAGCTGGCCGGCGGCCGCCGCGCGCTACCGGCACGAATGGCTCCCGCACGCCGACTGGGTCGAGCTCGACGGCGTGGGCCACTGCCCGCAGCTCGACGTGCCCCTCGAGACCGCGGAGCTGATCCTCGGCTTCACCTCGCTCGATCGGTAGCGTGCGCTGCCGTGACACCTGCACGGAGAACGGTGCTCGTGGTGAGCCTGCTGTGCGCGCTGGCCGGCCTCGGCCCGCCGGCCGCTCAGGGCGCGGTGCGCTCCTGCAACCCCGTGCTGAACCCCTATCCCGGCACCCGCTACGACGACTCGGACCTGCGCCGCATCCGGGCGGTCGGGGTGACCTGCAGAGGGGCTCGCCGCGTGGCGCGGCGAGCCCACTACAAGGCGCTCGGGTTGGGGGTGCCGCCGGACGGCGTCAGGCGGTTCCGATGGCGCGACTGGCGCGTCACGGGCGACCTCCGAGGTGACGTCGACCGCTACGTCGCTGCCCGCGGCGACCGGCGCGTGCGCTGGGTGTTCTCCTAGCCGCCCCCGGCGTCAGGCCTGGCGCGCCAGCAGCTCGTCGAGGCGGGCGTAGGTCTCGTTCAGCCCGGCCTCCATGCCCGACGCGATCATGCCGTCGCGCTCCTCGTCGGTGTGGAAGAGCGAGGTCGTGACGATCTTGGTGCGGCCGTCGCCGAGATCCTCGAAGACCGAGGTGTCGACCGACACGTGGCCCGGCATGCCCTCCCACTCGAAGGTGGACACGATCCGCTCCGGCGGGCTGACCTCGCGGTAGGTGCCGCGGAAACCGTGCTCGCTGCCGTCCTCGGTCCGGGTCACGTAGCGCCAGCCGCCGCCGGCCTCGACGTCCATCCGGTCGACGGTGGTTGTGGTGCCGTGCGGGCCCCACCACTCCGGGATGAGCGCGGGGTCGGTGAAGGTGGCGAACACAAGGTCTCGTGGGGCGTCGAAGATCCGCTCGATGTGGATCTCGCGATCCCTCGGCGTCGTCACGATCGCGGTCTGCTGTGCGTTGGTCATTGGGGTTCTCCTTTCGTACGTTCAAGTAGCGCCCCGAACCGGTCGAGGCGATCGCTCAGCATCCGCCGGTACATGTCGATCCACTCCTGGATGTCCTCGAGGCGGCGCGGGCCGAGACTGCAGCGCCGCGCCCGTCCCACCTTCTCGGTGGTCACGAGCTCGGCGTCCTCGAGCACGCGCACGTGTTTCTTCATCCCGGTGAGTGAGATCCCGAACGGCTCCGCGAGCTCGCTGATGGTTGCGCTGTCGCGCCCGAGCCGCTCGAGGATGCCCCTGCGCGTGGGGTCCGCGAGCGCTGCGAAGGTCCGGTCGATCTGCGAATACTGAACCACTCGGTTCAGTATAGCTCGCGGCGGCGAACCGTGCAAGCGCCCTCCTGGCGGGCCCCGGTCAGGCGCGGGTGGCGCCTACGCGACCGCCACCACGATCAACCGCGGCGCTCCGAGCTCGTACGCGCCCCGGCCATCCGGACCCCGAAGCTCCACCTCGGTGAAGCCCGCGTCGCCCAGCATCCGCACCAGCTCGCCGGTCGTGTGCACGTGATGGGCGGCGCGCGCCGTCTCGACGGCGCCGCTCGCGTCCTCGAACACGTAGTCGCTCTCGAGGCGGCTCTCGCTCGCCCGGTAGACGTTGTGCGCGGTCATGCGCACGCCGCCGAACTCGCGCTCGGCGACCGGTTTGACGCCGCCCACGAGGAGCGATTCCGCCACCGTCAGGGACTCCAGCACGAGCCGGCCGCCCGGGCGCAGCGCGCGCCGCATGCCCGCGAGCGAGCTCGCCGTGTCGCGCGGGATCAGATAACCGAAGCTGTTGCCCCAGCTGACGATCCCGTCGACGGGGCCGACGTCGGGCAGGTCGCGCAGATCGCCGGTCCCGAATTCGGGCTCGACGCCCGCGGCTGCGGCCGCCCGGCGGGCGTACTCGAGCTCCTCGGCGGCCAGGTCGACGCCGATCGCCTCGTAGCCGCTCCCCGCCAGGCGGATGGTCAGCCGCCCGTCGCCGCAGGGCACGTCGAGCACGCGCGCGCCGCGCGGCAGGGCGAGCAGCTCGCGGACGAGCCGAGCGTCGTCGTCGGCCATGGTCGCGCCGGCGGCGCGCCAGAAGCGCGCCGCCAGGCCGCGGTGAAAGCCCACGAACCAGTCGTCCGGGACGCGCGGGGCATCGTCATTCGTCACGTCGGGTCCTCCAGTTCGGCCGGGGACGGGCGCGGCAGGCCGCCGAGCGACCGCGCGCGCCGAGCGCATGCTGGGCGCGGGTGGCAAGGGAGAGCGAGTCCGTCTCGACCCCCGGACCGGGATGGTCGCGGAGCGTCCGGGTCGTGGCCACGACCTCGAAGCCCGCGAGCTCGAGCACCTTGCGAAGCCCGCGGCGGTTGAAGACGAACCACTCGCGTCCGTCGCGGCGGGCGTCGAGTCGTGCCAGCGGCGAGGGGATCGCCGACAGCGGCCGGCTCACGGTCTCGAGCAGCACGAGCTCGCCGCGGCACACCCGGCGGACCGCCTCGAGGCCGCGCAGCGGATCGCGGAGCATCTGGAGCACGTAGCCCATCACCACGAGGTCGAACTCGCCGACGTCGCCGGGGTCGAGGTCATAGACGTTGAGCCGGCGAAACCGGGCGCGCGAGCCCAGCAGCTCCGACGCCGCGGCGAAGGTGGGCCGTTCGGCGACGTCGATCGCCAGCACCTCGGCGGCGCCGCGCCGCTCCAGCTCGAAGGCCCAGAAGCCGTCCATGGTGCCGATGTCGAGGCAGCGTAGGCGCTGAAACGACTCGGGCCACGGCATTCGCTCCGCGGTGGGCCGGAGGTCCCAGGGCCCTGGCGTCAGGACCCCGGGAGCGACCTCGATGGCGTGCCACCAGGACAGCCCCGCGATCGTCCGCTCCTCGGCCCGCGTCACCCGCCGCATCCTCCCGGAGCGGGCATGGAAAGGGCCCGCCGCAAGCCGGCGGGCCCTTTCGCCCCCCCATCAGATGGCAGCTTCGGAGTTAGTCGTCCTGCGCCCTCTGCTCGCGCAGCAGCTTCGCGCCCGCCGTGACGCAGGCGCTGAAGGGCGTGCCCCGCTCGCCCTCGATGCGCTTCCTGCTCAGGTCGGCACACGCCTTGCGCGGCGACTCGGTAGCCCCGGTCGCGAGCTTCGCCATGGCGGTCACGCACTGGCTGAAGGGCGTGCCCTTGGTGCCCACGGCGGCGTCGGAGCGATTCCTGCTCTGCTCCCGGCAGTTGTACCCGTAGGCCCTGGCCTTGGCGGGCAGGCTGGCATTCGGGCCCGGGTCGCCCTGGCGCTGCTCGACGCCCGGGTTGCTGTCGCGGTTCGGCGTCTCCGCGGGTGGGCCTGCCGCAAGGGTGGGCGTGGCCGCGACGGCGAGGGCGGCTCCGGCGGCGGCAAGTGTCGAATGGATCCTCATTGATTCCCCTGTGGTTGCGGTCCCACGGGTGTGAACGCGGGGAACCGGCCGAGGTTCCGCAGTTTGCACGGCGACCGATGAATTTCGCGGCTGACCCCGGTCTCATGGGTGACAGTTTCGACCGACACCGCGTAACGAGAGGCCGACATGACTGCCGAACAGCTGACAACCGCCCCCGATGCCGACAGCCGGCGCTGGCTCGCGCTGGTCGTGCTGTGCGTCGGGATGCTGATGATCGTGCTCGACGTGACCGTCGTGAACGTGGCCCTGCCCTCGATCCAGGACGACCTCGGCTTCTCGCAGTCGAACCTGGCTTGGGTCGTGAACGCCTACCTGATCAGCTTCGGCGGCCTGCTGCTGCTTGCCGGAAGGCTCGGCGACCTGATCGGGCGCAGGCGTGTGTTCCTGATCGGGCTTGCGATCTTCACGGTGGCCTCGCTGCTCTGCGGCGTCGCTCAGAGCCAGGGTCTGCTGATCGCCGCCCGCTTCGTGCAGGGCGTCGGTGGCGCGATGACCTCGGCGGTGATCCTGGGAATGATCGTCACGATGTTCCCGGAGCCGAAGGAGCAAGCAAAGGCGATCGGCATCTACGGCTTCGTCGCCTCCGCGGGCGGCTCGATCGGGCTGCTCGCCGGCGGGGTGCTCACCGAGGGCATCAACTGGCACTGGATCTTCTTCATCAACCTGCCGATCGCAATCGGCACCGCGCTGCTCGCCACCCGGCTGATCGAGGCCGACCAGGGCATCGGCATCGGCCGCGGGGCCGACGTGCTGGGCGCCGCGCTGGTGACGGCCTCCCTGATGCTCGGCGTCTACACGATCGTCAAGGCGAGCGAGTTCGGCTGGGGCGCCACACGCACGCTCGGCCTCGGAGCGCTGTCGCTGGCGCTGCTGGCGGCCTTCGTCGTGCGCCAGGCGCGCGCCGCGAACCCGCTCATGCCGCTGCACATCTTCCGCTCGCGCAACGTGTCGGGGGCGAACCTCGTGCAGGTCGTGGTCGTGGCCGGGATGTTCGGGATGTTCTTCCTGGGCACGCTCTACCTCGAGCGCGTGCTCGGCTTCGACCCGCTCGAGATCGGACTGGCCTTCCTGCCGGCAACGATCGTGATGGGCATCTTCTCGGCCGGCCTCTCCGCTCGGCTGAACGAGCGCTACGGCGCCCGCGTCACGCTGGTGCCCGCGCTCGTGTTCGTGCTCATGGGCCTGGTGCTGTTCGCCCGCGCGCCGGTGGACGGCAGCTACCTGGCCGACGTGCTCGCGCCGGTGATCCTGCTCGGGATCGGGGCCGGCCTCGCGTTCCCCTCGCTGATGACGCTCGCGATGTCGGGCGCCACGCAGGCCGACGCCGGCCTGGCCTCCGGTCTCGTGAACACCACGGCGCAGGTGGGCGGCGCGCTCGGACTCGCGGTCCTTGCGACCCTCTCCACGAGTCGCAGCAACGACCTGCTCGCGTCGGGTGAGAGCACCGTGTCCGCGCTGACCGGCGGGTACCAGCTCGCGTTCGTCGTGGGCGCGGGCCTCGTGGTCGCGGGGATCGGGATCGCGCTGACGGTGCTGCGCTCGGAGCGCGGGCCGGAGCGCGAGCGCCACGCGGCGCGCGGCGAGCTTGCCTACAACGAGTGCTAACGAAAGGAGTCAGATCATGTTGGGGAGCACCAAGGCCTACAGCGGCTTCGCGATCGACGACCTCGACAAGGCGAAGGAGTTCTACGGCGACACGCTCGGGCTCAAGACGTCGGTCCTGAGCGACGAGATGGGACTGCTGTCACTTCAGCTGGCCGGCGATCGCGAGACGCTCGCGTACGTGAAGCCCGACTTCACGCCGGCCACCTACACGATTCTCAACTTCGTGGTGGACGACGTCGAGAGGGCGGTCGACGAGCTGTCGTCGAGGGGCGTCAGCTTCGAGCGCTACGACGGCTTCGGCCAGGACGAGCGGGGCATCGCGCGCGGCGGCGGCGGTCCGGACATCGCTTGGTTCAGGGACCCCGCGGGCAACATCCTGTCGGTCCACTCGGACATGTGACCCGGAGCGCTACTCCGGCCAGAAGTCCGACACCGTCTCCACGTCATCCCGGGGATCGTCCGAGCGGGTGGAGACGATGATCACGACGGCGTCGCCGGGGCCCTCGTTCCAGACCGAGCGGACCACCGGCGGCGCCACGCGGACGAGCGTGCCCTCGGCGATGTCGATCACCTCGTCCTCCAGCTTGAACTGGAGGGTGCCGGAGGCGACGAAGTAGAGCTCCTCCTGGGTCTTGTGGCGGTGGCCGTAGCTGCCCTTGCCGCCGGTCCCCGCGGGCATCCGCCGCCAGCTGAAACCCACCTGCTCGGTGCCCAGGTCGCTCGCCGCGCTCATCCGCATCTCGCCCGGGTAGTCGCCGAGCACATCCGGGATCTCGTCGAGCTTCTTGATCGTCCAGTCGCTCATGGAGCGACACTAACCCAGCCGGGCGGTCCCCTGCGTCGACTTGACCACCCATTCGGTGGCAAAGTCGACGCGGCCGACCCGCGAGGCCGCCGGCTCAGGACCAGCCGTCCCACGCGAGCAGCGCGGGCAGCGGGTCGAATGGCCGTCCGCCCTCGTACCACCCGGGCGCGCCCCAGAGCTCGAAGTGCAGGTGGCAGCCCCGGGCATTGCCGGTCTCCCCGACGGCGCCGATTCGCTGGCCGGTGTAGACGCGGTCGCCGGACCGGAATGGCGTGGGCTCGGCGAGATGCATGTAGGCGTAGTCGTAGTCGCTGCCGGTGCCGTCGATCACGAGGTAGTTGCCCGCGGCGGCGTGGTAGCCGCTGAACTGCACCTGCCCGCCGCGCGCCGCGACCATCGGCACACCGCAGGCCGCGAACACGTCGTGCCCCTGGTGCGAGTGGCCGGCGCGGCCCGAGCCGAAGTTCGCCCCGGCGCCGCCGAAGTCGTGCTTGCTGCGGACCGGGAAGATGTGGTCGTAGAGGTCGAAGGCGTCGCGCTGGACGTCCCCGGCCTGGGAGCTGCGCGCCTCGGCGCCGTCGGCGCTCGCCGCGGTGAGGCGGAACGAGTAGCGCCCGGGCTTGGCCGCGGCGGTGCCGATGCGGCCGTCCCAGTTGACGCTCTGCACCTGGCCCGGCACGACGCCCTGCGGCGACCACGACTTGACGACCGCGGCGTCCGAGGCGCGCACCAGCTCGACGGTGAGCGCGCTCGGGGCGGCGTCGGAGAGCCGGAACGAGAACGTGACCGCGCGGCGCGCCCCGATGTAGGCCTTGGTGCGGCTGGTGCCGGTCTCGAGGGCCGGCGCCCCCTGGGCCCTCGGACCCGGCACGGGTGTGAGCTCCGCGCCGGGCTCGGGCGGCGGGGCCGGCAGGATCGCCACCGGGCTGGTGGGAGCCGAGCGCAGGCCGTCGGCCGTGGCCACGGCGATCGCTCCGCTCACCGCCCCCATGGGCACCCGCGCGCGCAGCGCGGACTCGCGCGCGACGCCCACCTGGGTCACGGCGTTGTCGCCCTTCCCGTAGCTCCCGAGGAAGGTCACCTGGCGCACCTCGGCCAGGTCGCTGCCGAGCAGCCTCAGCACGCTCCCGGGCTGGGCGCGCCCCCGCGACGCGCAGTCGCGGACGCAGGTCACCTTGGCGACCTTGGGCACGGCGACATATTCGGCTCCGCCGCCCCCTCCCTGGGTGGGCGGCGCTCCCGTGGCGGTCGGTGCGGTGACGAGCACGCTGAAAGCGAGCGCGCCGAGCATGCGACGCTTCACGGAAACGTGGCTTCCTTGCAAATCCCTTTGGCCTCTCTTCGTTCCGGCCTACGGGGTTAG
The DNA here is from genome assembly GCA_963812415.1 of uncultured Thermoleophilaceae bacterium. Taxonomy (GTDB): domain Bacteria; phylum Actinomycetota; class Thermoleophilia; order Solirubrobacterales; family Thermoleophilaceae; genus JACVRW01. The sequence continues at coordinate 39,986 of CAWEVH010000039.1, forward strand.
CTGACGGGCTCGCACCTGAAGAGCGGCGCTACAGCCGGGACAGTCCGGCCGATTCGCCCCCTCGAGAACTGGTTTTCGCCAGCGCTCGAACGGTTCCCCCGTTCCCTGGTGGCATCCGGGGATCGCCACCAGAGATTCGGCAGGCAATACTTGGCGCGGGCAGTATACCCACGCGGGAGGCGGGGTAGTCGCCCGTCGAGGCATCTGCCACACTAGGCCGTCGGCCGCCTTCGGGCGGCCTCTTTTCCGATGAAGACGTACGTGGCGACACCGGCTACCCGCGAGCGCAACTGGCTCGTGGTCGACGCGACCGGCAAGACGCTGGGCCGCTTGGCGACCCAGATCGCCAACTCGCTGCGCGGCAAGCGCAAGCCGGAGTACACGCCGCACGTGGACGTGGGCGACTTCGTGATCGTGGTCAACGCCGAGCGGATCTCGGTCACCGGGAACAAGCGCGCCGAGAAGCGCTACTACCGCCACTCCGGCTATCCGGGCGGCCTGCGCAGCCGCACGCTCGAGGAGATGCTCGCGCGCCGGCCGGAGGAGGTCATCCGCCTGGCGGTGAAGGGCATGCTGCCGCGCAACCGCCTCGGCCGTGCCCAGCTGCGCAAGCTCAAGGTGTACGCAGGGCCCGACCATCCCCACGCCGCGCAGAAGCCCGAGCCGATGGAGGTCGACGCCTGATGACCGAAGAACCCCAGCAGCCCGAGGGCGAGCAGCCCGAGGAGGAGCAGACCCAGGGCGAGGCGCCCGGCCCCGAGATCGAGGGAGCCGAGGAGCTGGCCCAGGCGGCGGCGCAGGAGGAGGCTCCCGCCGCGGAGGAGGCCGAGGCACCAGCCGCGGAGGAGGAGGCACCAGCCGCGGAGGAGGAGGCACCCGCCGCGGAGGAGGAGGCTCCCGCCGCGGAGGAGCCCGCTGCCGAGGGCGAGCCGGCCGGTGTCGCACCCGGTGACCGTCCCCGTCCAGGCGCTCGCAGGAAGCAGGACGCCTCCGAGGGCGGTGACGAGGTCATCCCGGGCGCCCACCTCGAGCCGGATCTCGTGCTCGAAGAGAAGGCCGCCGCCGAGCAGGCCGGCGAGTACGGCGAGTACGAGCAGTACGCGGAGGCCGACGCCGACGAGGAGACAGCCGGCGAGGGGGCTCCCTCCGAAGCCGAGCCGGTGGCGCACACGCCGCTCGACCTCGCCGCCGACGCCCGCTACGCCGCCACCGGCAAGCGCAAGAGCGCCGTCGCCCGCGTGATCCTGAAGCCCGGCGAGGGCACCTACAACATCAACGGGCGCCACCTCGACGAGTTCTTCCCGCGCGTTCGGCTTCAGCGCATGGCGCGCCAGCCGCTCGAGGCGGCCGGCTACCAGGCCCGCATGGACGTGGTGGCGCGCATCCACGGCGGCGGCGTGTCCGCGCAGGCCACCGCGCTGCGCCACGGCATCGCCCGGGCGCTCGTGGAGGCCGACCCCGCGCTGCGAGGCGAGCTCAAGCGCCGCGGCTACCTCACGCGCGACCCGCGCGTGAAGGAGCGCAAGAAGGCCGGGCTGAAGAAGGCCCGCAAGCGGCCGCAGTTCTCGAAGCGCTAGCGCAGCGGTGGCGCTGTTCGGCACGGACGGCGTCCGTGGAGTCGCGGGTGACTTCCTCACCGCGGAGCTCGCAACGGCACTCGGCCGCGCGGCCGCGGCGATCACCCCGGCGCAGGCGCCCCAGATCCTGATCGTCCGCGACACGCGCGAGTCGGGCGAGATGCTCGAGGCCGCGCTCGCCGCGGGCATCGCCTCGGCGGGCGGCCACGCGCTGCTCGGCGGCGTGCTGCCCACGCCGGGCGCGTCGATCCTGGTGCGGCGTCACGGCTTCGACATGGCGGTTGTGGTGTCCGCCTCACACAACCCGTACGAGGACAACGGCATCAAGTTCTTCGGCCCGGAGGGGATGAAGCTCGGCGACGAGCAGGAGCGCGAGATCGAGCGGCGCCTCGAGTCGCCCGGCTCGGGGATCGGCCGGGTGCGCGAGCTCCACGGCGCCCCCGGCGACTACCTGCGCGAGCTCGAGCTGCGCTTCCGCGACCTCGACCTCCACGGCCGCCGGATCCTGCTGGACTGCGCGAACGGGGCCACCCATCGGGTCGCCCCCGAGATCTTCCGGCGGCTCGGCGCTCAGGTGGATGCCCTGGCCGTGGAGCCCGACGGCCGCAACATCAACGACGGCTGCGGCTCGACCCACATCGAGCATCTCGTGGCGGCGATGGACGGGCACGACGCCGGCTTTGCGTTCGACGGCGACGGCGACCGCGTGCTGGCGGTGAGCCGCCACGGCGACGTCGTGGACGGCGACGAGCTGATGGCGCTGGCCGCGCTCCACCTGCGCGGGCGCGGAGCTCTGCCCGGCGAGGGCGTGGCGGTGACGGTCATGACGAACTACGGCTTTCACCGGGCGATGAGCGAGGCGGGCGTGGAGGTGGCGACCACGCCGGTGGGCGACCGACACGTGCTGGCCGAGCTGCTGCGGCGGGGCTGGGCCCTTGGGGGCGAGCAGTCCGGCCACATCATCGACACCGGCTTCGTCCCCGCCGGCGACGGCACCGCCGCCGCCCTGCTCACCCTCGAGGCGCTCGCGGACGGCGACCTGGCCGAGCGGCGCGCGATGGAGAAGCTTCCGCAGCGGCTCGTGAACGTGCGCGTGCGCGACCGGAGCGCCATCGACGACGCCGACGCCGTTTGGGCCGCCGTCGAGGAGGAATCCGGGAAGCTCGAGGGCAGAGGCCGCGTGCTGGTGCGGGCCTCGGGCACCGAGCCGCTCGTACGGGTGATGGTCGAGGCGCCCGGGCCGGAGGAGTGCGAGGAGGTGGCCGGACGGCTGGCGAACCTGGTGGCGACGCAACTAGGCTAGTTCGACCATGTGCGGGATCATCGGATACGTCGGGCCGCGAGAGTGCCGCGAGCTCCTGCTCGACGGGCTCAAGCGCCTCGAGTACCGGGGCTACGACTCGGCCGGACTCTCGCTGATCAGGAACGGCGACGTGGGAAGCGTGCACGCCGTCGGGAACCTCGACCAGCTGCGCGACGCCGTGGGCGCCACCAACGGCCACCTCGCGGGGTCGACCGGCATCGGTCACACGCGCTGGGCCACCCACGGCCGCGTGACCGAGGCGAACGCCCATCCCCACTGGGACACGTCGCGCCGGGTCCACATCGTGCTGAACGGCATCGTCGAGAACTGGACCGAGCTGCGCGAGCGGCTGCTCGCCGAGGGCGCGGAGTTCACCTCCGAGACGGACGCCGAGGTGGTGGCGCACCTGATCGCCCATCACCTGGACGGCGACCTCGTGGAGGCCACCCGTCGCGCCTACAACGAGCTGCGCGGCCACTACGCCTTCGTCGCCATGGCGGCCGACCATCCCGGCGTGCTCGTGGGCGCGCGCAAGGAGTGCCCGCTCGTCGTCGGCTTGGGCGCGGGCGAGAGCTTCATCGCGTCGGCGATCCCGGCGTTCATGGCCGAGACGCGGCGGGTCCAGCTCGTGCACGACGGCGAGATCGTGGCGATCACGCCAGAGGGCTCGCGCTTCCTCACCCCCGACGGCGCCGACCTTCGAGCGCGCGGTCGACGAGGTCGACTGGGACGAGGATCAGGCCGAGAAGGGCGGGTATGAGACCTTCATGCTCAAGGAGATCCACGAGCAGGCCGACGCCGTGGCCGAGACGCTCGCCGGACGGGTCACCGACCACGGCGTCGACCTCGGCGACATCGGGCTCTCCGACGAGTTCCTCGCGGACATCAGACGGATCGTGATCGTGGCCTGCGGGACCTCCTACCACGCCGGGCTCGTCGGCCGGTACGCGATCGAGTGGTGGTCCCGGCGGCCGGTCGAGATGGACGTGGCCTCGGAGTTCCGCTACCGCAACCCGGTGCTCAGCGAGCGCGACCTCGTGATCGGCATCTCCCAGTCCGGCGAGACCGCCGACACGCTCGCGGCCATGCGCCTCGCGCGCGAGCGCGGCGCCAAGGTGCTCGCCGTGACGAACATCATGGGCAGCCAGGCCACCCGGGACTCCGACGGCGTGCTGTTCACTCGCGCGGGCCTCGAGATCGGCGTGGCGGCCACGAAGACGTTCGTTGCCCAGGTGGCGGTGATGTACCTGTTCGCGCTGCGGCTCGCCGAGATACACGGGACGCTCGAGCCGGACGTCACGCGCGCCCTCTGCCGCGAGCTGCGCGAGCTGCCCCGGCACGTGAGCGAGCTCGTCGAGAACGTGGACGGCCCCGTGCGGACGATCGCCGAGCACTGGCAGGACGCGGGCTTCTTCCTCTACCTCGGCCGTCACGTCGGCCTCTCGATCTGCCTCGAGGGCGCGCTCAAGCTGAAGGAGATCTCCTACATCCCGACCGACGCCTACGCGGCCGGCGAGATGAAGCACGGCCCGATCGCGCTCCTCGACGAGAACACGCCGGTGGTCTGCGTGGCCACCGACTCGCCGGTGCTGGAGAAGGTGCTCTCGAACATCGCGGAGGTACGGGCCCGCGGGGCACATGTGATCGCCGTGGCCACCGAGGGCAGCGGCCAGGTGGCCGAGCACGCCGAGGAGGTGCTCGAGATCCCACGTACCGACTGGCTCCTACAGCCGCTGCTCGCCGTGATCCCGCTGCAGCTGCTCGCCTACTACATCGCCCGCGCGCGCGGCCTCAACGTCGACCAGCCGCGGAACCTGGCCAAGACGGTCACCGTCGAGTGACCGGGATCGGTCTCGACCTGCTCGAGATCGAGCGGCTCGAGGTCGCGCTCCGGCGTCGCCCCCGATTGGCGGAACGGCTGTTCACCGAGGGCGAGCAAGCCTACGCGTCGGAGCGCGCCCGCCCGGTGATGCATCTCGCCGCCCGCTTCTGCGCGAAGGAGGCGGTGGCGAAGGCGCTCGGGCTGACCGGCTGGAGCTTTCGCGACGTCGAGGTGGTGGCCACGGACGCCGAGCCGCACGTGTCGCTCAGCGGCACGGCGGCCGACCGCGCGCGGCAGCTCGGCGGGGTGGTGCGGATCTCGCTCACGCACACCGATCGAGTTGCGGGCGCGGTGGCGATCCTCGCGCCGGCCGAGCGATGAGCGCGTCGCTGCCCGAGTGGCTCGACCCGATCTACGAGGCGGCGGAGATGCGGTCGGTCGACGCCTGGGCGATCGAGGAGCGCGGGGTGCCGTCGCTCGACCTGATGGAGCACGCCGGGCTCGGGCTGGCGCGCGTCACGGCCGCCGCGGCGCGGCCGGGCCCCGCGCGCGTGGTGGTGGGCAAGGGCAACAACGGCGGGGACGGGCTCGTGGTGGCCAGGCTGCTGCGCGAGGACGGCCACGACGTGGACGTGCTCGCCGCGGCGGACCTCGGGCAGCTGCGGGGGGATGCGCTGGCCAACCTCGAGCGGCTGCCGGGGGCGCAGCCGGAGCCGTTCTCCGAGGAGCGGCTGGAGGGATCGGGCGTGGTGGTCGACGCCCTGCTCGGCACCGGCTTCGAGGGCTCGCCGCGCGAGCCGCTGGCGTCGGTCATCGCCGCGATCAACGCCCAGGACGCGCCGGTGGTGGCCTGCGACGTGCCCTCCGGGGTGAGCGCCTCCAGCGGCGAGGTCGAGGGCGAGGCCGTCAGGGCCGCGGTCACGGCCACCTTCCACGGCCCCAAGATCGGGCTCTTCACGGCACCCGGCAAGGAGCACGCCGGACGGGTCGAGGTCGTGGAGATCGGCATCCCGCGCGGCGCGCCGGCGCCGGCCGCGGCCGGGCTGATCTCCGAGCGCGTGCTCGAGCTCTTCCCACGGCGCGAGCGCAGCGGCTCGAAGTTCACCTCGGGCGTGGTGGCGGTCGTGGGCGGCTCGAGCGGCCTCACGGGCGCGCCCACGATGGCGGCGCGCGCGGCCTCGCGCGCCGGAGCCGGCTACGTGCAGGTCGGCGTGCCCGCCTCGGCGCAGCCGGCGCTCGACATGCGCCTGCTCGAGCAGATGAGCCGCGGGCTGCCCGAGACGGACGGCCATCACGGCCCTGAGGGGGTGGAGGAGGCCGTTCAGATGGCCGAGCGCGCGGGCGCGATGGTGCTCGGTCCCGGCCTCGGCCGCGACGAGGGCGCGCTCGAGTTCGCCCGCCAGGTCGCAAGCGCCGTGGAGGTGCCGCTGCTCGTGGACGCCGACGGGCTGAACGCCCATGCGGGACGGCTCGAGCTCCTTCGCGAGCGGCGCGCGCCGACCGTTCTGACGCCGCACGAGGGCGAGCTCGGCCGCCTGCTCGAGCGGGACTCGAGCGAGGTGGCCGGCCGGCGGCTGGCCGCGGCGCGCGAGGCGGCCGAGCGCAGCGGCGCCGTCGTGCTGCTGAAGGGAGACGACACCATCGTCGCCCTGCCGGAGGGCCACGTGGCGATCAGCCCCGGCGGCACCCCCGCGCTCGCCACGGCCGGGACCGGCGATGTGCTCTCCGGCCTGATCGGCGCGCTGCTGGCGAAGGGCCTCGGCGCCTTCGAGGCGGCGTCGCTCGGAACGCTCGCCCACGTGCTCGCGGCCGAGGCCGCCGCGGCCCGGCTCGGCGCCGATCACGTACAGGCGGGCGACGTGATCGAGGCGCTGCCCTACGGCCTGACCCTTCGCTAGTACACGCGGCCGCAAGTACCGCCGGTCCCCTCCCGACGGAACTTTCGGCCGCGTGTACTAGATTGGGCGCCCCCGCATGGCCGAGCTGATTCGCGAGATCATGGATGCGGAACCGGCGACGGTCCGGCCCGACACGCCGGTCGAGGACGTGGTCCGGCTCCTGCGCGACCACGAACTGCCCGGCCTGCCGGTGGTGGACGAGTCCGGCGCCTGCGTCGGCATCGTGACCGAGGCGGACCTGGTGCTGCCCGACGACCAGGGGGACCTCCACATCCCGCACTACGTGAACCTGTTCGGAGGCACGGTGTTCCTCGAGCCGCTGGGGCGCTTCGAGCGGCGGCTCCGCAAGGCGTTCGCGTCCAGCGCCGCGGACATGATGACGGCGGACCCCGACTCCGTCGGGCCCGACAGCACGGTGCGAGACGCGGCCCGGCTGATCCACGAGTCGGGGCACAACCGGCTGCCCGTCGTGGAGGACGGCCGCCTGGTCGGCGTGGTCACGCGCATGGACGTGCTCGGCGCTCTCGCGGCGTGAGTCCGGGTCCCGAGCGCGCCCTCGCACGGATCGACCTGGGCGCCATCGAGCGCAACTGCGCGCGGCTGCCCGGGCGGCTCTGCGCAGTGGTGAAGGCCGACGCCTACGGCCACGGACCCGTCGTGGAGGCGGCTCTCGCCGGCGGCGCGAGCTGGCTCGCCGTGGCCACGGCCGACGAGGCGCTGAGCCTGCGCGCCACCGTTCAGGACGTGCCGATCCTGGTGATGGGGGCGCTGACCCCCGCCGAGCTCAGGACGGCGCTGGACGCCCGGGCGGACGTGGTGGCCTGGACGCCGGAGGTCGCCGAGGCGGCCCCGCGCGTACACGTGAAGCTCGACACCGGCATGGGGCGCCTCGGCACGAAGGACCGCGAGCTGGCGCTTCGGCTGGCGGCGCGGCCGGGCACGGTCGGGGTGATGACGCACTTCGCCACGGCCGACGAGCCCGGCGACGAGCTGTTTCCCGCGCAGCTGGAGGCCTTCGCCCGCTTCGTCGCGGATCTGGGTCGCGACGACCTGGTCGCCCACGCCGCCAACAGCGCGGCCACGCTGCGCGACCCGGCCGCGCACTTCGACCTCGTCCGCTGCGGGATCGCGGTGTACGGGATGGACCCGTTCCACGAGGACCCGGCGACTCACGGCCTCGAGCCCGCGCTGTCGCTGCACTCGTGGGTCGCCGCCGTGCGCCGCTTCGAGGCTGGGCGACAGCGCCGGGTACGGGCGCCGCTGGACGGCCCGCGAGCCGACCTGGGTGGCGACCGTGCCGATCGGGTACGGCGATGGCTGGCGGCGCGCGCTCACGAACAACTGCGACGTGCTGATCGGAGGCCGGCGGCATCCGCTGGTGGGAACGGTCAGCATGGACAACGTGACCGTGGCGCTCGAGCCGGACACCGACGTGCGCGTTGGCGACGAGGTCGTGCTGATCGGCCGGCAGGGCGACGAGCGCATCCTCGCCGAGGAGGTGGCGCGCCGGCTCGGCACGATCAACTACGAGGTCACCTGCGGCCTCTCGCCGCGGGTGCGGCGAGAGTACGTGCGGTGAGCGGCGCCTGGATCGTCGGCGGCGCGCTGCGCGACGAGCTGCTCGGCCGCCCCGTGGTGGACGTGGACATCGCCGTCGCCGGTGACCCCGCCGCCGCGGCGCGCGAGCTCGCCGCCGAGCTCCGCGGCCCGGTGTTCCGGCTCTCGGAGGCGTTCGGCGCCTGGCGCGTGATCGACCGCGCCGGGGGCCGGGTGTTCGACTTCTCGCCGCTCCAGGGGGACACGATCGAGGAGGACCTGGCGCGGCGGGACTTCTCGATCAACGCGATGGCTCGGCCGCGTGCAGGGGGAGAGCTGATCGACCCGATCGGGGGGCGGGCGGACGTCGAGTCGCGCACCCTCCGGGTGCTCGGCCCGGGCGCCTACGAGAGCGACCCCCTGCGCGCGCTGCGGCTCGCCCGCTTCGCGGCCGAGCTCGGCTTCGCGCCCGACGAGGAGACGGAGCGCCTCACGCGCGAGGTGGCGCCGCGCGTGGCCGAGGCCTCGGCGGAGCGGGTGTTCGCCGAGCTCAGGCGGCTGGTGATCGCGGACGGGGTGCTCGCGGGCCTCGAGCTCGCGGACCGCCTGGGGCTGCTGCGCTCGGTGCTGCCCGAGCTCGCCGACCTGCACAGCGTCGAGCAGAGCCATTACCACCACCTGGACGTGTACGACCACACCATCGAGGTGCTCGCGCGGCTGATCGAGCTCGACGCCGAGGCGCGTCCCGAGCTGCGCGCCGCGCTCGACGAGCCGCTGGCCGACGAGCTGACGCGCGGCCAGGCACTCCGGCTCGGCGCCCTCCTTCACGACATCGGCAAGCCGGCGACCCACTCCGTGCGCGACGACGGTCGCGTGACGTTCATCGGCCACGACCGGCTGGGCGCCGAGATGATCCGGGCACTCTGCCGGCGCCTGCGAACGAGCGAGCGGCTGTCGGTCTTCATCCAGGGGCTCGCCCGACACCACCTCGTGCTCGGCTTCCTCGTCCACGAGCGCCCGCTCGACCGGCGGGCCGTGTTTCGCTACCTCAAGCGAACGGCGCCGGTCGAGGTCGAGGTGACGCTGCTCTCGTGCGCCGACCGGCTCGCGACCCGCGGGCGGCGGGCCGAGGAGGCGATCCCGGCGCACCTGGAGCTGGCCGGCGAGCTGATGGACGCCGCCCTGGAGTGGCGCGCGGCCGGACCGCCGCCGCCGCTCGTGCGCGGCGACGAGCTGGCGCACGCGCTCGAGCTCGAGCCGGGCCCCGAGCTCGGACGGCTGCTCGCGGAGCTCGAGGAGGCCGCCTACGCCGGGGAGGCCGCCACGCGCGACGAGGCGATCGAGCTGGCGCGTAGGCTGCGCGCATGACCGACGACTGCCTCTTCTGCAAGATCGCGGCCGGGGAGCTGCCCTCGGAGATCGTCCAGGAGGACGAGCACACGATCGCCTTCATGGACATCAACCCGTGGACGCGCGGGCACGCGCTCGTGATCCCCCGCACTCACTCGAGGAACCTCTACGAGGTGCAGGACGAGGACCTCGGCCGCGCCTCCGCCGCGGCGAAGCGCCTCGCGCTCACCATGCGCGAGCGGCTCGGCTGCGCCGGTGTGAACCTGCTCAACTGCTGCGAGCCCGCCGCCTGGCAGACGGTCTTCCACACGCACATCCACGTGATCCCGCGCTACGACGACGACCCGCTCCAGCTTCCGGTGCGGCCGCGTCAGGCCGAGGGCGAGGAGCTCGCTCAGGTGGCCGCCGAGCTGCGCTGAGCCGCGAGGAGCCCTTCCGCCGCCAAGCAGTGGTAGGTTGAGCGCCGTACGAGCCGGTGAGAGCCGGCGTAGGAAGACACATGCAGGTGCCGTGGTTGGATTCGCTTGACGCAGGCCGGCCGGGCACAAGCAGGAAGGGGCATAACGTGCCTACCGGAACCGTCAAGTGGTTCAACGACGAGAAGGGCTACGGCTTCATCACTCCGGACGATGGGGACCGTGACCTGTTCGTTCACTACACGGGCATCGACGGTCAGGGCTTCAAGTCGCTCGCCGAGAACTCCAAGGTCGAGTACGAGGAGGAGACGGGCGACAAGGGACCGAAGGCGGTGAACGTTCGCTCGATCTGATCGAGCGACCCCCGCCGGTGCCCAAGGAAGAGAAGATCGAGATGGAGGGCGAGATCGTGGAGGCCCTCCCGAACACCATGTTCAAGGTCGAGCTCGACAATGGGCACGAAGTGCTCGGACACATCTCCGGCAAGATGCGGAGGCACTACATCCGCATCTTGCCTGGAGACCGGGTCAAGATCGAGCTGTCGCCGTACGACCTCGACCGCGGGCGGATCACCTACCGCTACAAGTAGCCGGCGTCGTGCACAAGCACCCGGCTCGGCCGGGTGCGCAGTGAGGAGGAAGGTTTTGCGCAACTCGGCGGCGAAGGGGGTGTTTGAACCCCGGTCATGAAGCAATTGCTCCTCCTCGTCTGCGCCTGCGCCGCGCTCATGCTGGCGCTCGCGGCGCCCGCGTCCGCGCGTATCGTCGAGCTCGGCGCCACCGCGAGCCAGGTGACCCCGAGCTGTCCGACCGACCCCTGCGAGGCCGCCGTGCGCGTGACCGGCTACCAGGGGCGCGCTGCCGGCGGTCCCAAGAACCCGTACTACATCCGGCGCGACGGCACGCTCGTGGCGTTCACGGTCACGCTTGCCGCTCCGACCCCGGAGCAGGTCCAGTTCTTCAACGACAACTTCGGCACGCCCGCCCAGGTGCGCCTCTCGGTGCTGCGGCGCGGCACCACCCGCAGGACGCGCTTGCAGCACCGGCTCGTGCAGCAGTCGGACCTGTTCCGCGTCGACCGCTACCTCGGGTCGAGCCCGACCTTCGTCCTCGACGCTCCGCTCCGGGTGAGGGAGGGCAACTGGATTGCGATCACGGTGCCCACCTGGGCCCCGATCTTCGCCAACAACCTGACGCGTTCGGACTGGTGGCGCTCGTCCCGGCCGAGGAACAACTGCGAGACCCCGCGCAGCCTGCGCCAGTGGTCGATGCAGGAGCTGCGCGAGATCGACGTGTTCGGTTGCACCTACAGCGGCGCGCGGCTGCTCTACACGGTCACCTACATCCCGGACAACCGGGAGACCGTGGACAGCGACGGCTAGCCGCTCCGGGTCAGCGCCTGATCGGGGTCGGCGTGCGCGGCGTCCGCACGCGCGCCGGCGCCGGCACCTGAGGCTCCGCGCCCCGCCTGCGGCCGGGCAGCGGCGGGTCGGAGTGGTCGCGCACCCGGCCGCGCCCAAGCTTCCAGGGACCGACCGGGAGCCGGATCCCGTCGCCGCCCGGGCCGTCCTTACCCGGGCGCGGGTCCGGACCCTCGCCTCCGCCGCCGTCGTCCCCGCGCGAATCGTCGTCGTCGTCGCGCAGCCGGAAGAACCAGATCAGCCAAATGATCAGCAGCCCGACGTCGAAAACGCGGAATCCGACCATGAAGATCCACCCTTCGGTGGTCATCGGGTTCGATGCTACCGCGATGGCCTAAGCCGGAAAAGTGCTAGCTTGGCGCGCCGTGATCGACTTCGGGCTGGTCGACGAGGCCGTCGACCCCAGCACCCACGTCGTCTCGCTCCGGGGGGAGATCGATGCCAACGCCGCGCCGAAGGTGGGAAGCGGCCTCTTCGCCCTGTTCGAGGGGGGCGTGCGACGGGTGATCGTCGACCTGTCGGAGGTCACGATGATCGACTCCGCCGGCATCGGCGTGATCCTGAACGCGCTGCGGCGGTTCCAGCCGCCCCGGGGCCGGCTCGCGCTCGTGATCTCGACGGAGCGCGTCCGGCGGCCCTTCCAGATCACTGGGCTGTCCGACCGGCTCGCGATCTTCCGGTCGCGCGAGGAGGCCCTCGGCTGCCTCGCCACGGCCTAGCACCTACCGATCGCTACCCGCAGGCCCCGGGGTTCTCCTCGCAGAACTCCTCGAAGCGCTCTGCCGGGCTGCCGGGCGGCGGCGGGGTGTCGTTCTCGGGGGTGTCCGCCGGGGGCTCGGCCTCCGGCGCCGGGATCCCGCCGTCGTCGCTGCTGTCCCCGTCGCCGTCGGGGGGGAGCGTTTCGGTCCCCGGGTCCACCGGAGCCGCCGTCTCCGTCTCGGGCTGCGCGGGCGCCTCGGTCTCGGTCTCGGTACGCGGGCTGGTGAGCTTCGGCAGCTCCGGCGTGGTCTCGGCCGACTCGTCGTCGCCTCCGCAGCCGGCACCGGCCAGCGCAAACGCGATCGCCAGAAGGATTGCGGCCGGAAGCACGCGGCTCGGCCGCGTGCGCACGGGACGGATTCGGGCTTTCAGCGCTCGACGGCCGGAAGGCGCCGGCCGCAGTGGGGGCAGTCGTTCAGGTCCTTCTGAACGAGCTGCTCGAGCGAACATCCGCACAGCCGCAGATTCTCCACCGAATACGGGAGGTTGCTCGGCGAGGGCGCGAGCGGGAGCAGGGCTCCGACCACCCTCAGCTCCTCGCCCGTGTCGTGGTCCACGTAGGTCACGCCCGGCTCGGCCTCCTGGATCACCTCGCGGTCGGAGCGGGCACGGAGCCGGTACTGCTGGCGGGCGGGCATGAGGCGGGAGAATAGATGAGAGTCCTGATCTTCCACGGCTACCTGCTGCGCGGGACGGGGAGCAACATCTACAACGCGTCCCTGGCCGAGGCCCTGGCCCGTATGGGCCACGAGGTGCACATCCTCTGCCAGGACCCCGACTGGGAGCCGCCGCCCGGCGTGACCGTCCACATCCCGGACATCGGCCGCGTGCTGCCCGTCTACGTGGCCGACACCTACGACCGTTTCGACGCCAAGCCCTACCCGACCCTGACCGACGCCGAGCTCCAGCACTACATCGACGCCAACGTCGATGCCGTGCGCGCGGTCCCGACACCCGACGTCGCGCTCGCCAACCACCTGATCATGGGGCCGGCCATCCTCGCCCGTGCGCTGAAGGACAGGGCGCCGTACGCGGTCAAGGTCCACGGAAGCGCGCTCGAGTACACGGTCCGTCCGGGCAAGGAGCGCTTCCTGCCCTACGCGCTGGAGGGGGTACGGAGCGCCGCCGGGGTGCTGGTGGGCTCGCGTCACACCGCGGAGTCGCTCTGGGAGGTGCTCGCGGAGGAGACCGGTCTGAAGGCGGAAACGCGGCTCTGCCCGCCCGGCGTCGACATCCACGAGTTCCGCCCCGGCCGGGCCGACCTCGACGGGCTCGCGGCCCGGCTCGAGGCCGGTGCAGCCGCCGAGTGGGGCGGCGAGGCGGGCGCGGCGGAGTCGCTGCGGTCGCTGGACCCGGGGCACGACCGCATCGTCAGCTACGTCGGCAAGCTGATCGTGTCGAAGGGCCTCGACCTGCTGTTCGCGGCCTGGCCGCTCGTGGTGTCCGAGGTCCGAGAAGCGCGCCTGCTGGTGATCGGCTTCGGGACCTACCGCGAGCCGCTGGGGCGCTTCCAGGACGCTCTGGCGCGGGCCGACCTCGACGCCCTGCACGAGATCGCCGCGCGCGGGCGCGAGCTCGAGGGCGGTCCACCCGGTCCGCTCCGCCACCTGCAGTCGTTCCTGTCCCGCGTCGACGAGCGCTGGCTCGCGGCGGCGCCGGTTGCCGCCCAGGGGATCCACTTCACCGGCAGGCTCGAACACGACGACCTGCCGGCCGTGCTGCCGGCCTGCGAGGCCCAGGTGATGCCCTCCACCTTCCCCGAGGCCTTCGGCATGGTGGCGGCCGAGGCGGCGGCCTGCGGGGCGCTGCCGCTCTCGGCGAACCACTCGGGGATGGCCGAGGTCACCGCCACGCTGGCGCCCGCGGTGCCGGAGGAGCTGCGGCCGCTGCTCAGCTTCGACGTGGGGCCGGATTCGGTCGAGCAGATCGCCGCCAAGCTCGTGGCGTGGCTCACGCTCGACCCCGCTGAGCGGGAATCCGCCAAGTCCGCTCTGGCCGCTGAGGCGGCCCGCCGCTACTCGTGGGAAAGCGTGGCCGAGGGGGTGATCTCGGCCGCCCTCGGGAAGCTCGATCGGCTTCCCCATCCCGCCCCCTGAGCGGATAGTGTTCGCGCCCGGTGAGCCTCGCCCGTCACACCGTGAAGCCCATCCTGGCCGCTGTCGTCGTCGCCCTGGTCGCGCTCGCCGCGAGCGCCTGCGGGCGCGACGAGCCCGACCTCTCGAACGGCAAGGCGCAGTTCGTCCAGACCTGCGGCTCGTGCCACGCGCTGAACCGGGCGGGCACCCAGGGCGTCCAGGGTCCCGACCTCGACGCCGCCTTCCAGGCCGCGCTGGCGAGCGGAATGGATCGGGAGACGGTCGAGGGCATCGTCCACAAGCAGATCGGGGCCCCGCGCAAGAACAGCATCATGATGCCCGACCTCGTCAAGGGTGACGATGCCCGCGACGTGGCGGCCTACGTGGCCTTCGCCACGACCAAGCGCGGCCAGGACCAGGGCGCGCTCGCCCAGGCGGGGCTCGAGGGCGCCACGAGCGGCGAGCAGATCTTCACCGCGGCGGGCTGCGCCGGCTGCCACACCTTCGGCCCGGCGGGCTCGAACGGCAACATCGGCCCGAGCCTCGACGAGCTGGCCGACGCCGCCGGAGATCGCGAGCCCGGCACGTCCGCCGAGGACTACGTGCGCGAGTCGATCGTCGACCCGGGTGCCGTCGTCGCGGAGGGCTTCGGCAACAACATGCCCGCCTTCGAGGGCAAGCTGGACGACAAGCAGCTTCAGGCGCTCGTCGACTACCTGCTGCAGAACGGCGGAGGCTGAGCCCCCGAGGCAGGGCGCGCTGGCGACGGATCAGCCGCAGCCCCTCCGGCCTAGCGTCCTGGCTTTGGGGTCCAGTAGCCACCGAACTCAGGACGGGCCGGCCCTAGCCCACGAGCGCCGCCAGCTCCGCCAGCAGCTCGGGCGTGGCCGCCGCCACGAGGCCGTGCGGCTCGCCCGGGAGGTCGGCGGCCGCGCCCCCGGCCTCCTCGACCAGCAGACGCCCGGCGGCCTCGTCCCAGGCGTTCAGGCCGTGCTCGTAGAAGGCGTCCACGCGGCCGGCGGCGACGTACGCGAGATCGAGGGCGGCGGCGCCCGCACGGCGGATGTCGCGGGCTCGCGGCAGCAGCTCGTGGAGCAGGTCGGCCTGGACGGCGCGGCGCTCGGGCTCGTACGAGAAGCCGGTGGCGATCATCGCGCGCTCGAGCGTGTCGCAGCCCGAGGCGCGGATGGGGGCGCCGTTCAGGCGGGCGCCGGCTCCGCGCGCCGTGCTGAAGCACTCGTCCGTCACGGGATTCAGCACCACGCCCGCGGCGAGCCCGTGCTCGTCCTCGAGCGCCACGCTCACGGCCCACGCGGGAAAGCCGTAGAGGAAGTTCACCGTGCCGTCGAGCGGGTCGACGATCCAGCGCCTGCCGCTCGCGGCCTCGCTGCGGGAGCCCTCCTCGGCGAGCAGGCCGTCGCCGGGCCGCTCGGCCGCGAGCAGCTCGCGCACGGTGCGCTCCGCCTCGCGGTCGGCGTCGGAGACCGGGTCGGTCGCCGAGGACTTGAGGTCGAGCCCCTCCGGCTCGCGGCCGTAGTAGGAGAGCAACACGGCCCCGGCGGCGCGCGCGGCTCGCTCCGCCAGCTCCAGGTCGGAGCTCACGCGAGCGCGCGGACGATGAACACGAGCGCGAGCAGCACCGCCACCACCACGATCACGTAGATCAGGAGGCGAAAGGCTTCCTGCTCGGAGCGGAGCGGATTCAGCACGGCGGCCTGCTCAGAGCAGGTAGAGCGTCGAGTAGACGAAGATCCACATCACGTCGACGAAGTGCCAGTAGATGCCCGGCACCTCGACACCGCGGTGCTCCTTGGCCGTGAAGTGGCCGCGGAAGGCGCGGATCGTGGCGAACGTGAGCAGGCTGAGCCCGACGAACACGTGCGCGCCGTGCAGGCCCGTGAGCGAGTAGAAGATCGTGGTCTGCGCGTTCTCGGAGATCGGGAAGCCGAGGTGGACGTACTCGTTCACCTGGATCGTCAGGAAGGTCAGGCCGAGCAGCGCGGTGGTGAGCAGGCCGACGCACAGCGCGCGCCGGTTCTCGTTGCGCGCTCCCTCGAGCGCCCAGTGCATGGTGAAGCTCGAGGAGATCAGGATCGCCGTGTTCACGGCCGCGATCCCGACCGGCAGCTCGAGGCCGTCGAACGGGAACCACTCGTCCCCCGCCACGACCCGGATGAAGAAGTAGGCCGTGAAGAACGCTCCGAAGAGCATGATCTCCGAGATGATGAAAAGCAGCATCCCGAGGAACTGCGGCTCGACCCGCGAGGAGCGGTTGGCCGGTGGCGGCCCGTGATGGTCGTCGTGCGCGGCGTGGCCGGCCGTGATCGAGGCGGACTCCATCAGGCCACCTCCTCCTCGCTCACCACGTGCTCGACGGACTTGCCCGTGGACTGCTCGACGCGGCCGACCAGGTCGGCGCGCAGCCAGCCGGAGCGCGTCTCGGGGAAGGTCGAGATCACGATGTCGTCCGGCGCGTAGAACTGGAGCGCGTTCTGGATGGCCGTGTACGGGTCCGGATGCACGACCTGCCCGACGGCGTCGAGCCCCTCCCGCTCGAGCGCCGCGAGCATGTGTGCGAGCCGCTCGGCGGCCTCGCTCTCGCCGGCGCCGGCGGTGTCCTCGTCCGCCTCCGACTGCGGGCTGATCACGATGAAGCGGCGCGGCTCCTCGGCGGCCTTGCGCTTGAGGGTCGCAAGCAGCGGCTCGCCGCCCATGGTCTGGTTGGCCACCACGAGCGTGCGCTTCACGTCGTCGCGCTCGGTGTCGAGGTCCACGACCACGTGCTCGACCGGTCGCCGCGTGGCGCGGGCCAGGCGGTCGACGAGCCCCTGGCGCAGCCAGCCCGAGCGCGTCTCGGGATGGGTGGAGACCACGATCTCGTCGTAGTCCTCCTCGCCGAGGGCGTCCATCACGGCCGAGTAGGGGTCGGGGTCCATCACGCGCCCGTCCGCCTCGATGCCCGCCTCGCGCAGCAGCGCGAGCGTCATCTCGAGCCGGGTCTCGGCCGCCTCGCGCACATGGTCCTCGTAGATCACGTAGCCGTGCTTGGGGTTGTTCTGCGGGCAGATCACGTGCACGTGGACGTCGTCGTCGCCCTCCGAGTGGCGCCTGACCGCCTCGATCAGCGGCCTGCCGGCCACCGTCTCGTTGGCGACGACAAGGATCCGCTTCATTCGTTCGGGGGCGGAGCCCCGCCTCCGCCGGCCGGGGTGGGCACGGCGGCCGGTTTCGCGTCGCCCATCACCGCGTGCACGGCCCCGGGCACGCCGTACTCGTAGGGCCCGCCGACCACGGTCGGGACCTGGTCGAAGTTGAACACCGGCGGCGGCGAGGACACCTGCCATTCGATCGAGTTCGCGCGCCAGGGGTTGCCCGGTGCCGCGGGCCCGTGCCGCCACGAGGCGATCATGTTGTAGAGGAAGATCAGGAACGACAGGCCGAAGACGAAGGCGGAGATCGAGATGATCGCGTTCCAGGTCGCGAACTGCTCCGCGTAGTCGGCCACCCGCCTCGGCATGCCGTCGATGCCCACGAAGTGCATCGGTCCGAAGGTCAGGTTGAAGAAGATGAACGACAGCCAGAAGTGGATCCGGCCGAGCGTCTCGTCGTACATCCGGCCGGTCATCTTCGGGAACCAGTGGTAGAGGCCGGCGAAGATCGTGAACACCGATCCGCCGAACAGCACGTAGTGGATGTGGGCGACGATGAAGTAGGTGTCCGACACGTAGATGTCGAACGGCACGACGGCCAGCATGATCCCGCTGATCCCGCCGAGCGTGAACATGGTGATGAAGCCGAGCGCGAACAGCAGCGGCGTGCGCAGGTGGATCACGCCTCTCCACAACGTGGCGAGCCACGAGAAGATCTTGATGCCCGTCGGGACGGCGATGAGCATCGTGGTGATCATCATCGGCACGCGCAGCCAGCCCTGCATGCCCGACACGAACATGTGATGCGCCCAGACCGTGAAGCCGAGGATCACGATCGCCACCAGCGAGAAGGCCATCATCCGGTAGCCGAAGATCGGCTTGCGGGCGTGCGTCGAGATGACCTCGCTGATGATCCCGAAGCCCGGCAGCATCATGATGTAGACGGCCGGGTGCGAGTAGAACCAGAAGACGTGCTGGTACATGAGCACGTCCCCGCCGTCGCCCGCGTTGAAGAACTGCGTGCCGA
The DNA here is from genome assembly GCA_963812415.1 of uncultured Thermoleophilaceae bacterium. Taxonomy (GTDB): domain Bacteria; phylum Actinomycetota; class Thermoleophilia; order Solirubrobacterales; family Thermoleophilaceae; genus JACVRW01. The sequence continues at coordinate 58,318 of CAWEVH010000039.1, forward strand.
GCGTGCGGTCGAGCAGCACCATGAACTGGGAGCCGGCGATGAACGGCGTGGCGATCACGACCAGCAGCGAGGTCGTGAAGTTCGCCCATACGAGCAGCGGCATGCGCCAGAACGTCATGCCCGGCGCTCGCATCGTGATGATCGTGACCAGGAAGTTCAGCGCGGTGGCGATCGACGAGGCGCCCGCGAACTGCACCCCGATCGTGAAGAACTGCTGGCCCAGCGGGGTCTCGGTGGAGAGCGGGGCGTAGGCGGTCCAGCCCGTGGCGAACGCGCCGCCCTCGGCGAAGTACGAGCACAGCATCATCACGCCGCCGATCGGCAGCATCCAGTACGACAGCGCGTTCAGGCGCGGGAACGCCATGTCCGGCGCGCCGATCATCAGCGGCAGGACGTAGTTCGCGATCCCGGCGAAGACCGGGATGATGAACAGGAAGATCATCAGCGAGGCGTGCACCGAGAACAGGCCGTTGAACGTGTTCGCGTCCACGAACTGGGTGCCGGGCTGGGCCAGCTCCGCGCGCATCAACATCGCCATCAGCCCACCGGCGATGAAGAAGAACATCGTGGTGACGATGTACTGGATGCCGATCACCTTGTGATCGGTGTTCACGCGGAAGTAGTCCTTCCACGAGTAGGCCCCGTGGCCGGAGTGGTCCTCGGGGATGGTGGGCGCGCCGGAGGCCCAGCGGAACCAGTAGTCGAAGCAGCCGATCCCGACCAGGTAGCCGAACGGAGCGGCGATCAGGGCGCCGACCGTGATGATCGCGTCCCAGTTCAGGATGGGGTCCCAGCCGTAGGCGAGGCGGACCAGCACGACGAGCGCCATGCCGAAGCCGAAGCCGAGCACGACGCCGAGCGTCGCGCGATACCAACCGGGTGCGAGGAGCCTCTGCGTCAACGTCATTGCTGAGCCTCCAGAAGGTACTTCACAAGCGCGTCGATCTCCTCGGGCGAGAGCTGGTCGGCGTAGCCCGTCGGCATGACGCCGTCGTTGAAGCCCTGGACGACGGTGGCGCTCGGGTCCTCGATCGACTCCTTGATGTAGGCCTCGTCCGCGTTCGAGATCTGGTCGAGCTCCGGTCCGACGTCGCCGTTGGTGCCCGCCGCGGCCAGGGTGTGGCAGCCGCCGCAGCCGGTGGCGGTGAAGATCTCCTCGCCGTCCAGGGCGGCGCCACCGCCGCCGCCCGTGTCGCCGCCGGCGTCGCCCGACTGTCCGCCGCCGCCCGCGCCGCCGCCCGACTGCCTGCGCTGGCGCCCCAGCCAGGCGTCGAAGGCATCGGGCTCGACGACCCGAACGAGCTGGCGCATCGCCGCGTGGCCGATCCCGCACAGCTCGGCGCATACGACCTGGTAGCCCCCCACCTCCGTCGGCGTCAGCCGGATCTTGGTCGTGAGGCCGGGCACGGCGTCCGACTTCAGCCGGAACTCGGGCACCCAGAACGAGTGCAGCACGTCGTTCGTCCTGATCCGGAACTCGACGGGCTGGTCGACGGGCAGCACGAGCTCCTCGGAGCGCACCCGCTCCCCGGGGTAGGCGAACGTCCAGGTGAACTGCTGGCCCGTGACCTGGACCACCATCTGGTCCTGGGCCTTGGCCTCGATGTCGTCGAGCACGATCCAGCCGTAGACGGCCAGGGCGGTGACCATGAGGAACGGGACCGTGACCCAGAACACCTCGAGCCGGGTGTTGCCGTGGATCGGGGCCCCGTCGCCCATGTCGCCGGGCTTGGCGCGGAAGCGGACCACGCTGTAGATCGCGATCGTCATCACGAGCACGAAGACCGGCACCGAGCAGATGAGGAGGACGTCGTAGAGCGTGTCGATGTCCCCGGCAGCCCCGGAGGCGTCCGCGGGGAACCAGTCGATCAGCAGCGAGATCCCGATTCCGATCAGGGATGCGATCACGCCGATCGCGATCATCCGCGCGACAGGGTGCTTCTCCCCTGCGATGCGCGGGTCGGTCTCCGGCGGCCCCTTGGCCTCGTCGCCGGTCACGGTTTCCCTGTCGCCCACGGCGCGCCAGTCTATGGGTTCGCGGGGATGCACGCGACGAAGGTGGCGCGTCGAAAAAGGCGGGCGGTTGGGGCCGAGTGAGCGGTCTCCGCGACTACGCGGAAACCGGCCGGGCCGGCGGCCTCGGCACTACGCGAAACCTCCGCCGCCGGCCGAGCCGGCGGCCTCGGCACTACGCGGAAACCTCCGCCGCCGGCCGGGCCGGCGGCCTCGGCACTACGCCGCGATCGACCGGCCGCGCTCGCGGAAGCTCGACGGCGGAGCGCCGTGGTGGCGGCGGAATGCCTTGGCGAACTGCGCCCCGTGGCGGTAGCCGACGGCCGCCGCGACGTCCTGCACCGGCCGGGATCCCTCGCGCAGGAGCTCGGCCGCACGGTCCATGCGGACCCGCTGGAGCTCGCGCCGGAAGCTCGTGCCCCCGGCCTCGGCGAAGGCGCGCTGGAGCTGGCGTGGAGAGGTGGCGATCCGGTGGGCGACCTCGGTCAGGGACAGGTCCTCGTCCGCGTAGTCCTCTGCGATCACGTCGATCGCGTCGTCGAACAGCTCTCGGCGTCGAAAGCGCGTCGTGGGCCGCACCATGGAGGGGATACGCGTCAAACGGGGAAACGGATCATCGAGTAGGCTGATTGAGACGATTGCCACGAGCGCCGCGGGGCGATAGAAGGGAGCGGCATGCAGGTTCGGGTCGGGATGAGCAACGTTGTGCTGACGGTGAATCCGGGTCACTCGCTGCAGAGCGCGGCGAAGGCGATGGCGGACCGGGGCGTCGGCGCGGCCGTGGTCATCGACCCCGAGCAGCCGGGACCCGGCATCGTGACCGAGCGCGACGTGCTCCAGTCGGTGGGACAGGGTCAGGACCCGGCGACCGAGCGGGTGTCCGACCACCTGTCTCCCGAGCTCACCTTTGCATCGCCGGACTGGTCGCTCGAGCGCGCGGCCGAAGCGATGGTGCGCGGGGGCTTCCGGCACCTCGTGGTGGTGGATGGCGGCAAGATGGTCGGCGTGCTCTCGATGCGCGACATCGTGCGCTGCTGGGTCTCGGACGGCGCGACGAGCGAGCTGCCGTCCGACCTCGAGGCCGCCAACAGCTAGCTGGCTCCCCCTCTGTCGCTTCTTGTTGGGCGATCTCGGGCTTCGACCCGCTCTGGGCTGGGTGAGGATGCGCCCTCTCTTCCTGCCGTTGGTGGCCGGCGGGCGCTCGCGACGGGTCAGCCGCGGGCCCGGCGTCAAGGTCGTGCTGAGTTCACCTGCCTATGGAAGGTCAACCCAGGACGACCGGGCCCTCCCGGCCTTGCGTCCTGACTTTGTACGCCAGGAGCGACCAAACTCAGGACGGCTGCGCCCTGCCGACCGGAGCGCCCGGACCCGGCCCACCAGCCCAGGCCGGCGGACAACAGCCGGCCAATGGACGTACCCAACAAGAAGCGACAGGGGGGCTGGCTCTAGTGCTCGAGCGGCAGCTCTGACATCTCCTGCCGCGACTCCCTGATCCAGCGCACGATCGCGACCAGGGCGATCAGCACGCCCGCGCCCACGAGGAACCACGACTGCACGACGCCGATCACGGCGATCGCGATGCCCGCGGCGGTGACCACCGGGAGGTAGGACGGGCCGGGCAGGTGAATGGTCTCGCCAACCGGTTCGGGCTCGCCTGCCTGGACCCGCTCGGCCATCAGTAGACGAGCCCCACGACGAACGCGAGACCGAACACGGTCAGCGCGATCGCGCCCGCGATCAGGCCGGTGCGGATGTTCTTTTGGGCCAGGCGGCGATCCACGGCGGAGAAGATGTATCAGATCAGCCGCGCCCCGGCGGCGGGCTCGACCGCGATCGCGCCCTCCGGAAGCTCGCAGCCCGGACCGAACAGCGCCAGCACCGAGCCGCCGAAGCCCCCGCCCATGATGCGCGCGCCGAGCGCGCCCGCTCGGGCACAGGCTTCGATCGTCCGCTCGACCTCCGGTACGGACACCTCGTAGTCGTCGCGGAGGCTGCGGTGGGAGGCGTCGAGCAGTGCGCCGAGCGCGGGCATGTCGGCGGCCCGGAGCGCCGCGACCGCCTCGTCAACGCGCTCGTTCTCGGAGACCACATGGCGCACCCGGCCCGCGAGCGGCTCGGGCAGGTCGGCGCCGCCGGTGGCGTCGCGCAGCGAGCGCAGCCCGAGCGCGGCGGCGGCTCGGCGGCACTCCTCACGGCGCCGGTTGTAGCCCGAGCCGGCGAGCCTGCGCGAGACCCCCGAGCCGAGCGTGGCGAGCCTGTGGCCGCCGAGCGGGAGCTCGACCGGAGCGGCGCTCAGAGCGCGCATGTCGAGCCGGACGGCCCTGCCCTCCTCGCCCATCAGGGAGGCGAGCTGGTCGAGCAGGCCGGTCTCGGCGCCGCACCAGTGGTTCTCGATCCGGGAGCAGAGCCGGGCCAGGGCAACCGGCCCGGGCGGCTCCGCGCCGGAGACCGCGCACAGGGCGAGGCAGAGCGAGACCGAGAGCGCGGCCGACGACGCCAGGCCGGCGCCGCGCGGCACGTCGCCGCGGATCTCGAGCAGGCAGGGCCGCGGCTCGATGCCGTCGCGCCGCAGCTCGGCGGCCGCGCCGCGCACGAAGCGCCTCCAGCCGTAGGGTGCGCCGGCGCGCCCGGGATGGGGCGGGCGGATCTCCTCGTCGAGCGCGAAGCGGTCCGCCTGGGAGAGATCGAGCGCGCGGGCCTCGATCGCGGGGCTGCCGCCGGCCGCGGGCCGCGCGCTCACCGTCACCCCGCGCGCGATCGCGAACGGCAGGCACAGGCCGTCGTTGTAGTCGGTGTGCTCCCCGATCAGGTTGACGCGTCCGGGCGCGAACGCGCGCACGCTTTCGGGCATGGACGCCAGGCTATGTGGGCGGGCGCCGTCCATAGACGGATTGCCGAGTGGCGCGTTACCGCCGGCCAGCCTACTTTCGGGGAGCGGTGATCGGGGAGAGGCGAGCGGTAGAGGCCTTCTTGGAGGGCCAGGGGTTGAGCCGTGGGGCGGTGGAAATCGAGCTGCGCGAATCGCCGGCCACCACCGACCCTCGCTCGGGGCGCCCGCTGGCCGTCCCGCCGGTCGCGGTGCTGTGGATCGCCGAGCGGCCGATGGCCGTGCGCCTGCGGACCGTCGTGGCGATAAGCAGCTTCCCGCCGGAGCCGCGGCTGGGCACCCTGCTCGAGAGCGAGGCCCTGGCGGCCGGCTACGCGGTGGAGCGCATGCCCGAGGCGGGGCTCTGGCGGCTGTTCTCGCATCCGCCGCGCCCGAGGCTGGCGCACGGGGGCTAGAACCCGAGCGGGAACCGCACGTGCAGGTGGTTGTCGTGGTTCGCGATCGCCTGGACGCGCTCCGGCGGCCCGGCAAGGCCCGTGTTCGGGCCGACGAAGATCACGTCGGCGCCACGAGCGAGGAAGCGGTCCACCAGCTCCTGGGAGAGTCGCCGGTCGATCTGGGTGGCGTCCTTCGGCGCCCGCTCGCGGCCGTCGGAGCGCGGGTAGTAGACGTCCACGTCGAGGCCGTTCTGGTGGCTCGCGTGCCCGATGTAGCCGAACTGCGGGCCGAAGTCGCCGCCGCGGGGACGGCTGATGTCGCCGATCGCCATGCGCGGCGCCCGCGGGTGCGCAGCGCGATGCTCCCGGGCGACGTCCAGGAGCACGCGGATCACACGGTCGGTTCCGAAGCGCCGCCAGGGGCGGTTGGGCGAGCGCCGCTTGACCGGATCCCAGGTGAAGAACTCCGGCCGCTCGGCGGGCAGCCGGACGCCGCGCACGAGCCTGCCGGCCGTGTGCGAGCCGACCGCCAGCGAGCGACGCCAGCGGATCGGCTCCGGCCTGGGCGGCTCGGGCTTCGGGCGGACGGGCTCGATCTCCGGGGCCGTCGGGACCGCGGGCAGCTCGGCCAGCGGCGGCGGCTCGGCCGCGGGCTCCGAGAGCGCGTAGGCGGCCGTGGCGGCCGCGCTGACGAGCACGATCACGAGGGCGGCGGCGACCGGCAGGCGCACCTCGCGCACGCTCGTGGAGGAATCTGAACGCATCCTTAAGCGTACGGTGGCGGTGGCCGGCGCGGTCCGGTGAGGGATGATTGGACGGTGCGCCGCCTCGTGACGATCCCGATCAGCCACTACTGCGAGAAGGCGCGCTGGGCGCTCGAGCGGGCCGGGCTCGAGTACCGCGAGGAGCGCCACGTGCAGGGGCTCCACCGATTCGTGTCCCGCCGGGCCGGCGGGTCCGGCACGGTGCCGGTCCTGGTCGCCCCCGAGGGAGTGTTCTCCGAGTCCGAGGACATCCTCTGCTACGCCGACTCGGGTCTCGAGGAGGGTGAGCGCCTCATGCCCGCCGACCGGGCCATTAGGGACGAGGTGCTCGCCCTCAGCCGCCGCCTCGACGCGCGGCTCGGCCCGGATGGCCGCCGGCTCATCTACGCGCACATGCTGCCGCGCAAACAGGAGCTCATGCGCTTCAACAACCAGGGGGTTCCCCCGTGGGAGGCTCGGGCGCTGAGCACGTTCTGGCCGCTGGCGCGCCGCTGGGCGCGGCGCGAGCTCGCAATCCGCGCGACGACGCTCAGCGACGACGGCCCACGCGTGCGTGCCGAGTTCGACATGGTCGCCGAGCTCCTCTCCGACGGTCGGCCCTTCCTATGCGGGGAGCGCTTCAGCGCCGCCGACCTCACCTTCGCGGCGCTCGCCGCGGCCGTGACCGTCCCGCCCCAGTACGGGGTCAGGCTGCCGCAGCCCGACGAGCTCCCCGAGCCGGTGGCCGGCGAGCTCCGAGCCTTCCGGGAGCATCCGGCCGGCCGCTACGCGCTCGAGCTCTACCGCACCAGGCGCTCCGCGGCGGCTTCCCCCGCTTGAGCCGGGGTCCCAAAGGGTATGTATTGACTGTCACAGTTGCCCGCCGAGCGGCCGATAGCGTGTAAGGAACCCATGCAGCGCGCCCACGTCGACATCACGAAGGATCTCGACGACCACAACGTCGTTCACGCGCTGTTCGACCTGCGCGACGACGAGCTGGCCGCCACCGGCCATGCGATCTCGACCACCATCGCCGAGCGCTATCGGACGACCGACCTGTCGGCGGACGAGGTGCTCGAGCTGCGCGAGCTCACCGCCGTGGTGGACGAGCTCGCCCAGTTGGCGGGTACGGTCGTGGTTCCGCCGGCGCGGCTCGCCCTGCTGCGTCGCACGATCGCGAGCTTCGTCGAGTCGCGCGATCGCGCCGAATGGATCCGCGACGAGGACCGGCAGGCGCTCGAGCCGCTGCGCGAGATGCTGCCGCAGCTCGAGCGGCTGTGCGAGGAAGCGGTGCGCGCCGCGCTCGCGCCCGGCTCGCGGGTGCGCTGACCGGGCGGTCCCGGTTGGATCGCGTCGAGGTCGGCGGGCTCGAGATCGCGTACAGGTCGTCCGGGAGCGGCCCGCCGCTGGTGCTGCTGCATGGGGTGCTGACGGACAGCCGGCAGTGGCGCCCCCAGCTCGAGGATCTGGCCGCGGACTTCACGGTCATCGCCTGGGACGCCCCGGGCTGCGGCGCCTCCTCGGACCCGCCGGAGACCTTCCGGCTGCCGGACTTCGCCGACTGCCTGGCCGGATTCGCGGCGGCGCTCGAACTGGAGCGCCCGCACGTGCTCGGACTCTCGTTCGGGGGCGGCCTGGCGCTCGAGCTCTACCGGCGCCACCCGGGCCTTCCGCGCAGCCTGGTGCTGGCCTCCGCCTACGCGGGCTGGGCGGGGTCGCTCCCGCCGGAGGTTGTGGAGGAGCGGCTCGAGCGCGGGCTGCGCGACGCCGAGCGGCCGCCCGAGGAGGTGGCGCGCGACTTCCTGCCCGGCCTGCTAACCGAGTCGGCGCCCGAGGCGATGGTCGAGGAGCTGCTCGCGCGTCATGGCCGACTTCCACCCCGCGGGGCTGCGCTCGATGGCTCACGCGTTCGCCGAGGCGGACCTGCGCGACATGCTGCCCTCGATCGCGGTGCCAACGCTGCTCCTCTACGGCGACGCCGATGTCCGCTCGCCGCTCTTCGTGGCAGCGGCACTGCACGAGCAGATCCCCGGCTCGAAGCTCGTGGTCATGGACGGGGTGCCGCACCTGTCGAACGTCGAAGCGCCCGAGCGCTTCAACGCCGAGGTGCGCGCATTCCTGGCGGCGCCGGCCGCCGACCCGGGATGAGGGCCTGCTTCTCGGCCGCCGGGAGCCGCTTGATCTCGGCCTCGCGCCGCATCGCCTCGGAGCGGCTCGCGAGCTCCTCGGTCCACACGAGCTCGACGGGCCGGCGCGAGCGCGTGTAGCGGCTGGCCGTGCCGGCCTCGTGCTGGGCGAGCCGCCTGTCCGGGTCGGTCGACCAGCCGCAGTAGAGCGAGCCGTCCGCGCAGCGGAGCAGGTAGACGAAGGCGTGCCACGCCCGCCAGCGTGGCAGGCGCGCAGGTCGCAAGGCGCCCGACTCCGAGGTCATCCAGAGTTCACCTGCGTATGGAAGGTCGACCCAGGACGACCGGGCCCTCCCGACCTCGCGTCCTGACTTTGTACGCCAGGAGCGATCAAACTCAGGACGCTTGCGCCTTGCCGACCGAGCGCGTCCGTTCCTACCCAGATCGACGCCGCCGAGGCGTCGGCCTTGATCGCCGCCGGCCTGCTGAGCGTCCTGATCTTCCCGATCACCGGGCTACGCTCCTGCGCCGGACGCTCGTCGCCGAGGGGACACCGGCGCCCGGCGGTGCGCCAGAGCGCCCCACGCCGGCGCCGCAGGCGGCGATGTAGCCGGAGGGAACCGGATCGTCCCGACAGCCGTAGTAGGGGTGACGGCGAGCGAAGGGAGCGGCATGGCACGGCGGGCGATCCTTGTGATAGCGGCGGCAGCGCTGGCGGCGCTCGCGCTGCCGGCGGCGAGCACGGCCGGCGGCTGGGCCACGGTCGGGCTCGAGACGCTGCCGGCCGGCGTCGGGGCCGGGGAGACCTGGGTGGCCGAGGCCACGATCATGCAGCACGGGCAAACGCCGCTCGAGGGAGTGAAGCCGCGCGTGCTCATCGACGACAACCAGGGCGGCCGCCGGGCCTTCGCCGCCGCACCCACCGGCGAGCCGGGCGTCTACCGCGCCCGCGTCGTCTTCCCCCAGGCCGGCAGCTGGCGGGTGAGCGTGGAGGACGGCTTCTCCCTGACGCACTCGTTCGGCGAGTTCGAGATCGGCGCCGCCGGCGACACGGCCGCCGCCGGCGCGCCGGCCGACGACGGAGCGGGCCTCGCCGCCTGGGCCGCACTCGGGCTCTCACTTGCGGCGGGCGGCGCCGCCTTCCTCGTGGCGGCCCTGCTCGGCCGTCGCATGGGCGCCTCGCGGCCCACTCCGGCGGAGGGGTGAACGGGCGACGCCGTCTGGCGCTGCCCCTGGCGGCCGGCCTGGCCGTGGCCGGGCTGACGCTCGCGATCCTCGCGCTCAGCCCCGGGATCGGCGGCGGGGAATCGACCAAGACCACGGAGGTGGCGGTGGGTGAGTCCAAGGGCGGGCGCGCGCTGTTCGCCCGCATGGGCTGCGCCAGCTGCCACACGCTTGCCGCGGCGGGCTCGACCGGCGAGTTCGGTCCCAACCTCGACCAGCGGCTCCGCGCCCACACCGCCGCGTCACTCGAGGCGACGATCCTGGACCCGCCCGGGCCCCGGGGCTTCTCCGGCATGCCGGAGGACTTCGGCACGCGCATGAGCGACGCGGAGCTCGACACGCTCGTGAACTTCCTGCTTGCTTCGCGGGCGGGGGGCTAGCCGGAGCGCCACTCGGACCAGCTCACGATGCCGGCCTCGGGGCGCGGCTCCTCGTCGAGCATCGCTAGGTACTCGAGCATGTGTCCGTCAGGGTCGCGGAAGTAGACGGCGGCGGCCGGCATCCAGCCGATCACGCTCGGCTCGTCGGCCGGCTCCCCGAAGAACGAGAGCGGCTCGCACGCCGCTCTCGCGGAGGCGCGCCGGCGCCTGGAGCACGTCCTCAAGCTCGACGTCGAACGCCACGTGGAGGCTCATCCCCATCGGCATCGAGCCGAGCGACCAGAGGCCGAGCATCGACCGGCCGGGCGCTCCGCACCAGAGGAAGGCCGCCCCGCGCTCGGGGACCTCGAGGGCCAGCGGGAGGCCCACCACCTCGCGGTAGAAGGCCGTCGCGCGCTCGAGATCGCCGACCGTGAGGTGAGCCTCGAAGAGCCCGCGGACCGGGACCGGCACCCGCTCAGCCTACGTGACCGGCGGGCATGCGCTCCTCGCGCGTCTCGCACACCTCCGGCTGCCGGCCGGGCACGGTGTTGCCCTCGGGCGGGATGCCGCCGGCGGCCTTGAGGATGCGGGCCAGGTGCACCACGTTGTGGGGGATCCCATTACAGACGGCCTAGACTGTCCAGGTGCGGATCGCGATCATCGGCGCTGGCTTCTCCGGCCTTGGCATGGCCATTCGCTTGCGCCAGGCCGGCATCGACGACTTCGAGATCCTCGAGCGCTCGACGGATCTCGGTGGCACGTGGCGCGACAACAGCTACCCGGGCTGTGCGGTCGACGTCCAGTCCCACCTCTACTCGTACTCGTTCGCGCCGAATCCGGATTGGAGCCAGGTCTATTCGCCGCAGGAGGAGATCTGGGCATACATCCGGCGTTGCGCGGACCAGCACGACGTCACGCCGCGCATCCGCTTCGACCACGAGGTCACCGGGGCCGTCTGGGACGAGGCCCGCCAGCGCTGGTAGATCGAGACCACCGCGGGGGACCTCGAGGCCCAGTTCCTGATCTCGGGCATGGGTCCGCTGAGCCATCCGACGCTGCCGGCCATCCCCGGGCTCGACAGCTTCGGCGGCGCCTGCTTCCACTCGGCCCGCTGGGACCACGCGCACGACCTCGCCGGGGAACGCGTGGCGGTGATCGGAACGGGCTGCTCGGCCGCCCAGCTCATTCCCGAGATCCAGCCGCGGGTGAAGCGGCTGCTCGTCTTCCAGCGGACGCCCGCCTGGACCTTCCCGCGTCTCAACCGCCGGATCACCCGACTCGAGCGCTCTCTGTACAGGCGGCTGCCGGGGCTCCAGAAGGCCGCGCGGGCGCGCCAGTACCTCTACCGGGAGTCCATTGCATTCGGGCTCCAGAGGCCGGTCCGCATGCGGGCGCTCGAGGCGCTCATGCGCCTTCGTCTGCGCCGGCACGTGCCCGATCCCGTGCTGCGCGCGAAGCTGACGCCGACCTATCGGATCGGCTGCAAGCGCATCGTCGTCTCGGACGACTATCACCGCGCGCTGACCAGGCCGAACGTCGAGGTGGTGACCACCGGATCCGCGAGGTTCGCCCGGCTTCGATCGTCACCGAGGACGGCGCGGAACACGCCGTCGACACCATCATCCTGGCCACGGGCTTCAACATCATGCAGGTCGCCGATCCGCTGCGAGGCAGCGACGGGCAGGCGCTCACCGAGCGCTGGGCGACGCGGCGCGAGGCCTACCTCGGCACGACCGTCGCCGGCTACCCGAACTACTTCATGCTCGTGGGCCCCAATACCGCCAGCGGCCACACCTCGGTTCTGCTCTACGTCGAGGCGCAGATCGACTACATCGTCCAGTGCATCCGGCACCTCGAGCGCCACGGGCTCACCTCGCTCGACGTCCGTCCCGAGCTGCAGGCGGAGTTCAACAGGCGGCTGCGGAAGAAGCTGAACGGCACGATCTGGACCGCGGGCGGCTGCCAGAGCTGGTACCTGGACGCGGATGGAGGCACCTCCGCCATCTGGCCCGGATACACCTGGCAGTTCCGGCGCGCGCTCCAGAGCTTCGACCCGCGGGCCTACCGCCTGAGCGCGGGGAAAGCCCTTCGCTCGCAGCCTGAATCGGTGGGACGGCGGGTAGGGTCGCCCGTCGTGAGCCCGCCCGCCGCCGAGCTGCTGCGAGAGCTGTTCGAGCTCTATCGCCGCGGCGGCATGGAGGCCGCGCTGCCGCTGCTCGCCGACGACGTGGTTGTGGTGGTCCCGCCGGCGCTGTCCGCCGAGCCGGACGTCTACGAGGGCCACGACGGCGCCAGGCGCTACTTCGCGGGCTTCGACGGCGCGATCGACGAGGTGCGCTTCGACCTCCGCGAGATCCAGGACGCACGGCCGGACTCCGCGCTTGCCGTGATGGCCGTGAGCGGGGTGGGGGCGGTCACCCGGATCCCGGTCGAGATCGACGCGGTGGTCCTCTGCACGGCCCGCGAGGGCCGGATCGTCCGCATGGCGGCGCACCCGGACCTCGAGGCCGCCCGCAACGACCGTGACGCGGGCCCGCCTCAGCTCTCGTAGCGCGCGACCCACTCGGTGAGGAACGGCTCGGCGATCTCGTACTCGCCGCGGTCGAGCCGCCGCACAAGCTCGTCGCGCTCGAGCGCCCGCAGAGCGGCCTGCACCGTCGGCGTCGCCGACAGCGAATGGCGGCGCTGGTAGTCGGCGCCCAGCGGACGTCCCGGCTGCTCCTGCGAGAGCGCCTGGAGCACCCGCTTCTGGCCCGACGAGGCGCGGTCCCAGATCAGGCTGAAGTGCGAATGCTCCGAGCGCAGCGTCGCCTCGAGCGCGCGCTCGAGCGTGGCGGGTGTGGCGGCCTCGTCCGCGGGCGTGTCCTCCCAGAGGAAGTAGAGGAGCTCCTGGGTGGAATAGGGGTGGCCGCCGGTGAGCTCGAGCACCCGCTCGCAGGTGTCGGGCGCCAGCTCCCGCCCCGTCTGAGTGAAGCGATCCAGCGCGTAGGGCGCGAACAGCTCGGGCGCTATCACGCCCAGCTCCATCTGCTTGGCGCTGCGCCAGAAGGGCTCGTTCTCGTCGTTGAAGATGCGGTGCATCATGTGGCGCTTGCTGCCGAGGTAGATGTGGGCGACCTCCGGCTGCTCCTGGAAGACCGAGCGCATCACCCGGATCAGCGCGGGATCGATGTCCACGACCTCCTGGAACTCGTCCAGCACCAGCGCGACGCGCCGCTCGCGCTCGGCCCCGATCCTGCCGGGCAGGCCGAGCAGCTCCTCGATCGTCGCGTCGATGTCCTGGGGGGCCGCCCGGGCATCGAAGCTGAACGACACGGCGCCGTCGTTCGGGTCGATGGTGATGATGGGCGTGAGGCGCAGGCCCGCGAACACCCGCAGCCGGTCCTTGGCCCGCCAGACGCGGGTCGCCAGGTCCGCGTGGATCGTCTTCGCGAGCTTCGCGGCGAACTGGTCCTTGGTCGGCGTGCGCATCAGGTCCACTTGCGCGACCAGCACGCCCTGCGCCACGAGCTTCTCCGCTACGCGCCAGACGAGCGAGGACTTGCCGTAGCGGCGTGGGGCGAAGACGACGACGTCCTGGCCGTTGCGCGCGTCGGCCACGAGGCTGCGGATCTCGTCCTGGCGGTCGGTGAACGCCTCGGCGAGTGCGAGCGGCCCGAACCTGAAGGGATTGACGTGGAGAGCGCGTGCCATCGTTTCATTATGCCAGACATCATTATGCCGTATAACATAATGCTGACCGGCATCAAGAGGTGGCGAGCAGTACGCCCGCCCCACCGGGCTCGCGCACGAGCGGACCGTCCTCGCTCCGCTCGGGCTCGAAGCCGGCCGCCGCCAGGCGGGCGACCACCGCGGCCCGGTCCTCCTCGCCGGGCAGCACCAGCTCGAAGCGGTCGAGCCCCAGCGAGCCGGCCGGCGGCGGCGGTGCGCCGTGCGTCTGCCACTCGTTCAGCCCCACGTGATGGTGGTAGCCGCCGGCGGAGAGAAACAGGGCGCCCGGCAGCCAGCGCACCATCATGTCGAGGCCGAGCGCGTGCTCGTAGAACGTGCCGGAGCCGTCGAGGTCGCCCGCCTGGAGGTGCACGTGGCCGAGCTTCGTGCCGGGCGCGATGTCCCCCTCGCCGGGCGGGGCGTGCTCGGCCGGCAGCTCGGCGAGGATGTCGTCGAGGTCGAGCGGGTCGGAGGCCATCCTGATGCGCCCGTTCTCGAACGGCCATTCCTCGCGGGGCCGGTCGCGGTAGATCTCGATGCCGTTGCCCTCGGGGTCGCGCAGGTAGATCGCCTCGCTCACGAGGTGGTCGGAGGCCCCGGTCAGGCGCCAGCCCGCGGCGGCGATGCGCTCGAGCGCCCGCGCCAGCTCCTCCCGGCTCGGCACGAGGATGGCGTGGTGAAAGAGCCCCGAGCTGAAGTCGGGACGCCGCGGAGCGTCCGGCCGGGCGAGCAGCTCGAGCACGGGCGGGCCGCCGTCGGCGCCCAGTTGGACGAGGTCGCCGTCCTGTCCCTGCACGCGCAGCCCCACCACGCGCTCGTAGAAGCCCGTGAGCCCTTCGAGGTCGGCGACGCGAAGTCGCACGGCGCCCAGCGTCGTGTCCGCGGGCAGGCTCACGTGACCACGCCCGCGTACGCGCTCAATGCCGGCTGGCCGCCCAGGTGCGCGTACAGCACGTTGGAGTCCCGCTCGATCTCGCCGCGCGACACGAGGTCGATCATGCCAGCCATCGACTTCCCCTCGTAGACCGGGTCGGTGATCATGCCCTCGAGCCGCCCAGCCGTGCGGATCGCCTCGATCGTCCGCTCGTCCGGGATCCCGTAGATCCCGGCGTGGTAGCGCTCGTCGAGCACGATCTCGTCGTCGCGCAGCTCACGCCCCACCTCGATCAGCTCGGCGGTGGCGCGCGCGATCCGCGCCACCTGCGCGCGGGTCTCCTCCGGCTTGGCCGAGCCGTCGATCCCGATCACCCGCCGCTCGCGCTCCTGGGCCGCGAAGCCGGCCACCATCCCCGCCTGGGTGGAGCCGGTGACCGAGCAGACCACGATCGTGTCGAAGAACACGCCCAGCTCGCGCTCCTGGCGCTCGACCTCCTGCGCCCAGCTCGCGAAGCCGAGCCCGCCGAGCTCGTGGTCGGATGCCCCGGCCGGGATCGGGTAGGGCGTGCCGCCCGCGGCCTCGACGTCGGCGAGCGCCTGCTCCCAGCTCTCCTTGAAGCCGATCCCGAAGCCGGCCTTAACGAGCCGCACGTCGGCCCCCATCAGGCGGCTCAGCTGGATGTTGCCGACACGGTCGTAGACCACGTCCGGCCAGTCCACCCAGCTCTCCTGGACGAGCACGCAGCCGAGCCCGGTGCGGGCCGCGGCGGCGGCCACCTGCCGGGTGTGGTTCGACTGCACCCCGCCGATCGACACGAGCGTGTCGGCGCCCTTCGCCAGCGCGTCGGCGACGAGGTACTCGAGCTTGCGCGTCTTGTTGCCGCCGTACGCGAGCCCGCTGTTGCAGTCGTCCCGCTTGGCCCAGAGGGCGGCCCCACCGAGGTGATCGCTCAGGCGCTCCAGCCGCTGGATGGGGGAGGGGCCGAAGAGGAGTGGATGCTTGGCGAACGAGTCGAGCCTCACACTCCTCGGGAGGCTACCCCGCGGTCTCCGTCTCGGTCTCCGTGGCGACCTCGCGCAGCACCTTGACCTTGCGCAGGGTGAGCACGGCCTCGCCCTCGCAGCCACGCTTGGGCAGCGCGAGCTTGCCGAGCACCCGGACGCGGTCCGTGGGGAGCACGTCCGCGAGGTCGACCGCGCCGCTCAGGTCGCCGTCGGTCACGCCGGCGAAGGACACGGTCAGGTTGGCGGTGTCGAACGCCGCCCCGTTGCTCTCGAGCCAGCGCCGCGCATGGCGGTTGGCGCGCACGACGGTCAGGTTGACGCTCGTGCCCTCGACGCTCGCGAGCGTGCCGGCGGCGACGAACCCGACCGCGCGGGGCTTCTTGCAGCGCTTCGACTTGGCGCCGCCCTTGCCGGCGGCCTTCTCCCCGCCCGCCAAGGGCGGCTTGGCGTCCGCGCCGACGACCGGCAGGGCCAGCGTCGCAAGTCCGGCGAGGGCGACCACGATCAGCTTCTTCACGTCTTTCTCCTTGTCCACCTGCGTTGTCATGTGGAGAAGGGGTGGGCCGCCCGTCCCCGCCCTATCCATCGGCCGCCATGGGCGGGAGCCTTGACCACGGGCGGCGCGGCCTGGACGGCGGGTTTCCGGCGTTACAGTGGGCCGAGGGTGGAACGGCTGGCCCAACCCGAGTCCGACCAGCTCGCCGCTCTGCGGGCGGGCGACGAGGCCGCGTTCGGCCGGCTGGTCGACGAGCTGAGCCCGGGACTCAAGCGGATGGCTCGCCTGTACGTGTCGACCGAAGCGGCGGCCGACGAGGTGGTGCAGGAGACGTGGCTCGGTGTCGTGAAGGGCCTCGACGGCTTCGAAGGCCGCTCCGCGCTCAAGACCTGGATCTTCCGCATCCTGATCAACATTGCGAAGACGCGCGGGGTCCGCGACGTCCGCTCGCTGCCGTTCTCCTCCGCCTTCGACGCGGCCGACGGCGACGAGGACGACCCCCTCGCCCCCGAGCGCTTCCTCGCGGCCGACCACGACCGCTACCCGCGCCACTGGGCGATCCGCCCGTCGCCATGGCCGGAGCATGCGCTCGAGACAGCGGAGACGATCGGGGTGATCCGCGCGGCGGTCGAGCGCCTGCCGGGGTCCCAGCGCGAGGTGATCACGCTGCGCGACATGGTGGGCTGTACCGCCACCGAGACCTGCGATGCGCTCGGGCTCAGCGAGGCGAACCAGCGGGTACTGCTGCACCGTGCGCGCACGCGTGTGCGCGCGGCACTCGAGGAGAAGCTGGGCGCGATGGAGCCGATGCTGTGAGCGGTGCAGGCGATATGACCTGCCGGGAGCTGGTCGATGTGATCACCGAGTACCTCGAGGGCACGCTCGCCGACGTGGAGCGCGCTCGCTTCGAGGAGCACCTCGGCGACTGCCGTTCCTGCGCCACCTACCTCGACCAGATGCGCGCCACGATCGCGGCGCTCGGGGAGCTGCGCGAGGAGTCGGTCTCCGCGGAGGCGCGGGCGGAGCTGCTCGAGGCGTTTCGCGGCTGGAAGCGCCCTGCCTGAGCGCCTGTAACGATTCGCACGCAGGTGCCGATACACCCTTCAGAGGGTGAGGCACGAATGAGCTCGAGAGATCTGGAGCGATTCCTGGCCGAGCTGGACAGCGGCGAGAGCTTCCTGCTCGCGCCCGACTCGACCGACGCGCTTCGCTCCGCCTGGCGGGAGGCGGCCGAGGCCGCCCGCGCGGCGTACACGGAGTGGCGGCGGTCGAAGTCGCTCGACGCGTACGCGATCTACCGCGCCTGCGCCGACCGCGCCGACGCTGCCCAGGACGCACTCGCCGAGCGCGCGCAGCGCGCGGCGTAGCATTCGCGCCATCGCCGTCGACCTCAGCGATCCCGCTCGCATCGACACCGGCAGCGTCTGGTTCTGGCAGCTGCCCGACGAGGAGCGCGAGGAGGCGTTCGCGCTCCTGCGGCGCGAGGCCCCGCTCAGCCCCATGCCGCCCGTCGAGACCGAGCTGATCGGGATCGACCAGGAGGACCCCACGGGCTACCGGGCGATGGTGCGCTACGACGACATCCGCCGGATCTCGCGCGACCCCAAGACCTTCTGCTCGGGCCAGGGCGTGTTCGCCGGCGACGAGCCGGCCGAGATCCGCGAGGCCACGCTGTCCTTCATCGCCATGGACGCGCCGCGCCACACCAAGCTCCGCGGTCTGGTCTCATCGGCCTTCACGCCCCGTCAGATCGCGCGCATCGAGGCCGGGATCCGGACCGCGGCCGCCGAGATCGTCGACGATGCGGCGCCGACGGGCGGCGGCGACTTCGTGTCGCTCGTGGCCAAGCGGCTCCCGCTGCGGACGATCTCCGACATGATCGGCGTGCCGGACGCCGACCGCGAACGGGTGGTCGCGGCGGCCGACGCGCTCGTGTCGACCGGCGACGAGCGCTTCCTGGACGGCCGCGATCCGATGGCGGTGATGGGCGAGGCGATCTGGACGCTGTCCCAGTTCGCCACCGAGATGGCCGCCCACCGCGAGCGCCATCCCGCCGACGACCTGATGACCGCGCTCGTGCAGGCGGAGATCGACGGGGAGAAGCTGACCCACGCCGAGATCTCGGCCTGGTTCGTGCTGCTCTCGGTGGCCGGAAACGACACGACGCGGCACACCACCTCCCACGCCATGCGCGCGCTCACCCTCCATCCCGACCAGCGCGCGCTGATCCTCGAGGACCTGGAAGGCCGGCTTGCGCGCGCGGTCGAGGAGTTCGTGCGCTGGGCGACGCCCGTGTTGCACTTCCGTCGCACGGTCACGGCGCCGGTCGAGCTGCATGGCGAGCTGCTCGAGCCGGGCGAGAAGGTCGTGCTCTTCTACCTGTCGGGCAATCGCGACGAGGACGCCTTCGACGAGCCGCGCCGCTTCGACGTGACCCGCGATCCCAACTACCACCTCGGGTTCGGCGGCGGGGGGCCGCACTACTGTCTCGGCGCCTCGCTCGCGCGCACGCAGCTGCGGGCGATCGTCGGGGAGCTGCTCACCCGTCTGCCCGACCTGGAGGTGGGCGAGCCGGAGCCGCTCGCGAGCGCGTTCATCCGCGGTGTCAAGCGGGCAGGCGACCCGGGGTGACGTCGGCGACTGCGCCTTTCTCTCAGAGTGAAGCGTTCGCTCCCCTCTCGCACCCCCCCCCCCCCCCCCCTCCTCCTCCCCTCCCCCTCCTCCCCCTCCCCCCCCCCCTCCCCTCTCCTCCTTGACCTCCCCCCTCTCCCGCTCCTCCCCCCCCCCCCCTACCCCCCCTCCCCCCCCCCTCCTCCCCCCCCCCCCCCCCCCCCTCCTCTTTCCCCCCCTCCCCTCCCCTCCCTCCCTCCCCTCCCCTTCTACCCCTCCCTCTCCCCCTCCCCCCCCCTTCCCTCTCCTCCCTCCCCCCCCTCTCCCCCTCCTCCTCCCCCCCCCCTCCCCTCCTCCTCCCCCCCCCCTACTCCCGCTCCTCTCCCCCCTTCTCCCCCCTCTCTCTCCCCTTCCCCCCTCCCCCTCCCCCTCACTCCTCCTCCTTCCCCTTCCCTCTCCCCTCTCTTCTCTCTCCTCTCCCTCCTCTCCTCCCCTCCTCTCTTTTCCTTTTCTTCCTTCCTCTTCCTTCCTCCTCTCCTCTCGACTCTCTCTCCCCCCGCCTCTCCCCCCTCTCCCCTTCCGCAATCTCTCTCTCCTCCTCTCCTCATCTTCTCTCCCGCTTAGTCGATCTTGGTTCGGCGACCGCTGCCCCTCTTCTTTCTCTCCCCTCTCTCCTCCCCTTCCCATCCTCTTGTCATCTCTCCTCCCTTCTCACCGCAGCGACGAGAGCGGCATCGGAGTGCGGATGGCTCAGAGGGCGGCGGCGATCGCCAAGGCACCTCGACGCCGTCGCGGTGAAGGCGAGAGGCGGACCAGCGAGGCGCCGACTACGGTTTCGACGCACCAGCGCACCTTCTCCGGATCGATTCCGGTCTCGAGGGCGGTGCGTCGGATCGCCTGCTCGCGGTCGAGGCCCTCGGCCTCGCCGCGCCGCACTCGCCGCGCGACCGAGGCCACAGCCTCTTGCGTGTCAAGGGGGGTCCATGACGGGTCATCTGTCCTTTCTGGCTTGGCCTAACTACGGTGTCCAAAGATCCCGTCTGCGTGCCTTTGCCGCCAGTAGAGCCAACCGACATTCGGGTGTCGGTTTCCCGCCAACTCGAGCTCGCGGTCGCGCAGAAGCGCCACCCCGATGCGGTGGCTGGCGCTGCTGCTTGTCGTCCAACTCAGGCGTCTGGGCGCATCTACTGCAGACGCCTCCCTTCACGCGAAAGCGCAAGCGCGGGTGCAGCGGGCGCGTGTGCAGCGGACGTCCGCTCGGGCGGCGACTGGGAGAAGTTGAAAAGTGTGCCGGGGCCACGGAGGAGCGTGTGTTTCGGGGGCATCAGCTTGCCGCTGTCACCTCGCTTATCGCTCGTCGCCGGAGGCCGATCCGGCCCGCTCGAGGGCCCTGATGAACACGCCCCCGAGGTCGAGCTCGCGGCGGCGGAGGCCGTGGAACGCGGATGTGGGAAACGCATGGTGGTTGTTGTGCCAGGACTCGCCGAGGGTCGCGAGGGACAGCCAGGCCACGTTGGTGGAGCGGTCCTTGGTCGCGAAGCGCCGGCGGCCGAAGAAGTGGCAGATCGAGTTCGCCACTGCTGAAAGTCGCGTGATGCAACAAAAAAGACCCACCAGCCACCCCACACGAGAGTCATGAGCGCGCCTGTGAAGGTTCCCTTCCACCGGGAGGCCCAGGAGAAACGGGATCGCCAGGCTGGCCAGGATCAGCGGTTTCTCGGCACCATCGATCCGCCGCAAACCGGGGTCCTTGAGGAGGTCCGCCGCGTAGCGGCGCTGGTCGGCCTGTCCGACCGCGTTGAAGAGCCAGCCGATGTGGGCGTGCCAGAGGCCACTCAGGGCTCCAGACACCCCGGGGCCGGCCTCGTGGGGGCTGTGCGGGTCACCTTCCTGGTCGGTGAAGACGTGATGCTTGCGGTGGTCGGCCACCCACTTGATCACCGAGCCTTCGACCGCCAACGTGCCGAACACAGCTAACGCATAGCGGACGGCGGGATAGGTCTGAAACGAGCGGTGGGTGAGCAGGCGGTGAAAGCCCACGGTGATCCCCAGGCAGGTGGCCACGTAGCCCACGGCCAAAACAGCCAGATCAATCCGATTCGACGAACCGGCCCCAAAGCATCACGGCCGCGAGCACGAAGGCGGCCAACGGGATCACGATCGCGGCGACATTCGTGAGCTGGTGGGCGATGCTATGGCCGCCGCCACAGTCCGATGCCGCGCCGG
>CAWEVH010000040.1:0-165028 GCA_963812415.1 uncultured Thermoleophilaceae bacterium
GGGTGGGACGTTCCCGAGGTCGACGGGAGGCGCCGGCGGCGGATCGCTCCAACCGATCGTCTCCGGGCTCGCGGCGTCCGTGAAGTCGATCGCCCACGTTCCCGCCTGGTAGTTGCCGCTTACCATCACGTCACGACCGCTCCTGAGCGGAACGATGTTGTAGTTGTGGAGCGTGCAATTCTCGTTCGCGCCCTGCGGACGAGGGAGCGTCCACTGGCCGAGCTTGCTGCCGTCGTCCGCGTCGTAGAAGAAGAAGCTCTTCTTCGCTGCGGGGTCGGAAGCCTCGCACTCGGCCTGCAGGCCGCCACCCGGCTCCCAGCCGAGGATGATCTTCTCGCCATCCCAGCTGAATGCCGCCGAGTGCCAGTTGCCGTTGCAGAGCGGGTTGCCCGGCACGTTGCAGACGCCAGGTTCCTCGATCGTGTAGAGGAACACCGGGTCGGTCAGGCTGCCGCCCGGCATGTCGTTGTCGCCGATGTCGTAGACGTTCGCCATGTCATGCGACGCCACGGCCATCATGTTCACGTCGCCCAGGATCACGCCGGTGTCGTGCGCGGCGTCGGCCTCCTCGAGAGGCTCGTTGCGCAACGAAGCTGGCGTCCTCGGGGTCGTCGATCGGGACCTCGACGATCCCGACGAACGGGCAGGGCCCGCCCGAGGTCTGGTTGTAGACGATCAGGCGGTCGTTGTCGAGATCGGGCACGAGCGTCATGGTGTGCGAACCGCAGCCGACGGCGTCCGCCCGCGGCCGCGCGCTCAACTCCACGTCAGCGACCAGCTCCGGGTTGTCCAGGTCGCTGATGTCGAAGACGTGGATGCCCTCGAATCCGGCCGGCACGGCCTGCCCGTCGCAGGTCAGCCCCGCGCCGAAGGCGCCGGCGATGCCCGCGGGCGTGTTCCACGCGCGCACCACGATGTCGCCGTAGACCGCCACATCGCCCTGGTTGCCGTCGCAGAACGTGCGCGACACCGTCTTCGGGTTGCCGGGAGCGGAGATGTCACGGATGCTGAAGCCGTCCCAGTTGCCCTGGACCGCGAGATTGCCTCTGAACGCGATGTCCGTGTTGATGTCGGGATTGCCGCCGCCGAATCCACCGAGCACCGCCGGCTCGATGATGTGGCCCAGAGGATGCATGTTGTTCGTGCGCGGGTCGGTCGTATGACCTGCCTGCGCGACCGAGGGCAGTACAAGCACGGCAAGGGTGCCCGCTACGGCAAGACAGCAGGCGAGACATCCGTCTCATAGAAAACCTCCCGAGAAGGGTTCGATGTGAGAGGGACGACCGCTCGCCCGCGCGGGCCATGTCAGGCTGGCAGTCGGAGATATCCGTATCCGCTCTTCCCTCCAAGCAGGGGATACGTACCCATCTTCCAGGGAAGGCACGCATTAGGCGGACGTTGAGGGCGGCCGAAGCCGCCCTCAACTCGATGGCCTTGGAGCTCGCTAGTTGGGCAGCGAGAACTCCTGCGTCTGCGGGTTCAGGTGCCGCAGCTTGATGGCCCCAGCCGTCTCTGGCGCGCTGAGCCTGAAGACGTTCAGGCCCTCGCCGATGTTCGACTCGTAGATGAAGCCGTCATACCAGTAGCTCGACCACGCGCCCGTCACGTCGCAGCAGAACGGCGTTCCGGGCGGGACCGGCTTGGGCGGAGGATCGCTCCAGCCGATCGTCTCGCGCGTTCGCCGGGTCCGTGAGGTCCACGGCCCACGTGCCGGCCTGGTAGTTGCCGCTCACGAGCACGTCCCGCCCGCTCCGCAGCGGAACCAGGTTGTAGTTGTGCAGGGTGCAGTTCTCCGTCGGTCCCTGCGCCCGGGGCAACGTCCAGCGGCCGAGCTCGTCGCCGGTCTCGGTGTCGTAGAAGAAGAAGGTCTTCTGTTCGGCCGGGTCCGTGGCTTCGCACTCGGCGGCCACGCCGCCGCCCGGCTCGTGCCCGAAGACGATCGTCTCGCCGTCCCACGTGAAGGCGGCCGAGTGACCGACCGTCACCGTCGGCACGTCCACGTGGTGCATCAGCAACGGGTCGGTGAGCGAGCCGCCCGCCGAACCGCCGAGACTGAACACCCGGAATCCGGTGCCGCCGGCGCACGCCGCGCGCATGACGTCGCCCAGGATCACGCCGATGTCGTGGCAGGTGTGCATGGACGGCTCTCGGCGCACGAACGCCGCATCGGCGGGGTCGTCAAGCGGCACCGTGATGATGTCGATCCAGTCACACTGAGGGCTGGTGGACGCGCCGTTGTAGACGAGCAGCCGTCCATTCGCGGGGTCCGGCACGGCGGTCGCAGTGTGGGAGCCGCAGCCGAACGAATCGGCCTGCGGCCGTGCGCTGAGCTCCACGTCGGCGACGAGCTCCGGATCCGCCGGATCGCTGATGTCGAACACGTGCAGCCCCTCGAAGCCGGCGGGCACGGGCTCGCCGTCGCAGCTCAGACCTGCCCCGAAGGCGCCCGGGGTCCCAGCGGGCGTGTTCCACGAGCGCACGACGATGTTGCGGTACACGAGGACGTCGCCCTGGTTCCCGTCGCAGAACGTGCGTGAGACCTGCTTGGGATTGCCGGGCGAGGAGATGTCCCTGATGTTGAAGCCGTCCCAGTTGCCCTGGATCGCGAGATTGCCCCAGAACGCGATGTCGGTGTGGATGTCGGGATTTGCGCCCCCGAAGCCACCGAGCACCGCCGGCTCGACGATGTGGCCCAGAGGATGCATGTTGTTCGTGCGCGGGTCGGTCGTATGACCGGCCTGCGCAACCGAGGGAACTACGAGCGCCGCGAGGGCGCCAAGGACGAGTAGCCGCGCTAGTCGTCTCATTGAACCTCCCGTTCAATCAGGAGGCCACCGGAGGCCAGCTCCGCACGGACGAAGCCGGCGGCGCTCACAGTTGCTGTTGGCGCGGGAGTCTTCGCCCCGCACGCCTTCGTCAAGCGGGTTTCTTCCCAGTCTGACCCGGGAATAATCCTGGGTTTCTTGCTTCCGTCCGGTCGGGTCGACTCCAACGAAGAGAGGGCGGCCGGGGCCGCCCTCTCCGATTCCGACTAGCTTCGAGCCCGCGTACGTTACTCGAAGTCCATCGTCTGCGGGTTCAGGTGGTCGAGCAGCCTGGGCTTGCCGGGCTTCGGCACGATCGGCCGGTAGACCTCCATGCCTCGCGCGTTGGCGTTGTCCTCAACGCCGTCGGACGCGTACACCGGGACGCCCGGGCCGTTCTTGAACATCGGGCCCGTGTACGGGTACGCCGACCAGGTACCCGTCTGGCGCGCCATGTCGTAGTAGGCGATCTCCTTCAGCCGCGTCGGCTTGGTGAAGTCGATCACGTCCACTCCGCCCGTGTACCAGGCGTTGACGAGCAGGTCCCGCTTGATGCCGGTCACGGTCATCCCCATGTGCGACGAGCAGTACTCGCCCGCGCGCGGGTCAGGCCGCACGTCGCCGACGTGGAACTCGCTCTGGAAGTTGCCCTCCATGTCCGAGAAGAACATGCTGCCGGTCTTGTGCGTCCCGCCGGCGGGATGCCACGGCCGCGGCCTGCCACGTCCGTCATCGTCGGGCAGCCGCTGCCGAACGACTCGTCCACCCAGTTCACGGTCTCCATGCCGTTGTCGAACATGACCGAGTGGAAGAAGTCGACGGCTCCCGGGAACTGGCCCGTGCCGCCGGAGCTGAACTCGTCGTCACCGATCGCCATCGGGTCCTCGGTATCCGGGATGCCGGTGTCGGGATCGACCTCCCAGATCTGGCCCTGCTCGGCGCAGGCGCCGCCGGCGATGTTGTCCTCCGGGTGCACGACGATGTCGTGGCACGCGATCGCCGCCGGCTCGAGGCCGGTGAGCCCGCGCTCGGTCCAGTCCATGACTCCGTCAGGGTCGCCGCGGGTAGCTGATCTCCGGCTCGGCGATCTCGCTCGTGTCCGCCGGGTTGTTCAGCGGCACGTTCAGGACCTGGATCACGCCGTGCAGCGGGTTCTCGACCTCGCGGTCGCTGGCGTCCTCGAACGGGTTGTTGACGTTCTTGTACGGCTCCTGGTCCGCCGGCAGCGAGCCGGTGTGCCGCACGTCGGCCCCGGCCGCAGCGGATACGACGATACGTACACGACCAGGCGCGGATTGCCGCATCGTCGGCGAACTTGGTGTTCGCCGTGATCGTGTGGGCGCCGCAGTCGGTGTACTGGGCGTCGACCTGGTCGATGACCGCGAACGGCGCCGCCGGACGGTAGTCGCCGGAGCCGTCGCTCATCTCGAAGACGCGGACGCCCTCCCAGCCGTTCGGGTTGCGCGTCGAAGCGCGACCGCCCGTCGGCGTCGATTGGACACCGCGAGTCGTCGCAGTCCGGACCGTCCATGGTCCGGTCGACGGCCAGGAGCATCAGGTCCGCGACCCCGTTGCCGTTCCGGTCCCAGAGGATCGGGTCGTTCTGGTTGCCCGTTACACGGGAAGTTCCTGATCTCGTCCGGGCTAGCCGGATTCGAGATGTCGTAGATATGCAGCCCCGCCGGTCCGTCGCGGTGTACCACCCGAGGGCGGCGTGGTTGCCCCAGAAGGCGAAGTCGGAGTGGGTCGCCGGCCACGGATCGTCGAACAGCTTGTCGATCTTGAAGACCCGGTCCTGCGGGTCTGAGAACTGTGCACTCGCCGTGCCAGCGGTCAGCGCCATCATCGCGATGACGCCTACGAACAATCGGAGCGCAAATCTCATGCGCTTCCCCCCTTGGTGATGGATGATGGTTGGCTCGGCGTGCCGGGGACATCGGGACGTGACCGGGCTTCCTGCCCGATTCGTGGGTGCTGCAGCGTCCTTCGGTAAGCCGATCGTCCTGCGCTTGGTAAGCAAGCCGGCTTAGCACTACCCGCAGGCGGGCTGCGCAAAACGCGCTCGGAGAACGAAAGAAGTCGGGGCGCATCGGCAGGCTCAGGCTCAACCACAGCCTGAGGTCGGCCCAGTTCATCCGAAGCGTTCCCGGACCGCGCCGTTTGAGCTTTCCCGGCCCCGGAGAGACCTTGATCGGGCGCGGGCGCACGCCCGGCCCTCCACTGCCATCACGACCCGGAGGCGACATGTCCAAGTCAGCCTGGTCAATAGCGCTCGTCGCGATCGCGGCGCTGGCGCTCCTCCTACCCGCCTCGGCCACCGCGGCCAAGCCGCCGCCCAAGGTGGGCTCGCTCTCGGAGGTCGGCAACGAGCCACTGCTGAGCCGCGGCATGAACTCGGCCATGGCGATCAACGGCGACTACGCCTACATCGGCAGCCGCACCGACGGCGGCCACGAGGGCATGCCGCACGGCGGCGTGATGATCGTGGACATCGCCGATCCGACCGACCCCGAGCTGCTCACCGATGAGCCGCTGTTCGCGGCGCCCGGCGAGTCGTCGCGCGAGCTGCGCGTCTGGCGCTCGCAGGACATCCTGATCGTGCTGAACACGAACTGCGGCGTCGGCGACGCGCTGCATCACTGCACCGCAGCCTTCGATCAGCAACTTCCGCTTCTACGACATCTCGGGTGACAACGCGACCAACCCGCAGCTGCTCAACCAGTTCGACGTCAACACGCACGAGTTCTTCCTCTGGGAGGACCCGAACAACCCCGAGCGCGCGCTGCTCTTCGCCGGCAGCGCCGGCTCGACGTGCGGCACGAGCGGCGGCTCGCCGACCTGCCCGTTCTCGGTCTGGGACATCTCGCCGGTGAAGAACGGCCAGGCGCCCGTCACGCTGTTCAGCGGGCTGCACGGCTACACCCGCGTTCCCGCCGACCCGGCGCCGGTGCAGATGCCGACCGGCGGCCTGCACTCGCTGTCGGTCTCGAACGACGGCACCCGCGCCTACTTCGCGCTGCTCACGGGCGGCTTCGCGGTGGTCGACACCTCCGACTTCGCGGACGGCACGCCCGTTCCGCTGCCGCGGCCGATAACGCTCAACGCGAGCCGGCCGAGCTGGGCGGGCCCGGGCGCCCACAGCGCGATGAAGCTGTGGAACAAGGACTGGGCCTACGTCTCCGACGAGGTGTACGGGACCGCCACCGGCTCCGACCACGGCTGCCCGTGGGGCTGGGCGCGGATGATCGACATCTCCGACCCGACCACGCCGACCGTCGAGGCCGACTACCGGCTGCCGGAGAACGACCCGTCGACGCTGCGACGACTGGAACCCGCCGCGCACCTCCTACTCGGCGCACAACCCGACGATCACGCCGAGGATGGTGCTCACGACCTGGCACTCGGGCGGCTTCCAGGTGATCAACGTCCAGAAGCCGGCGGAGCCGTATCAGCTCGCCGAGTACTTCCCCGAGCCGCTCGACGAGGTGATGCTCGAGGATCCGCGCCTCTCGTCCGACCCCGACACGGGTCGCAACGAGAAGGTCGTGATGTGGAGCTACCCGATCATCAAGGACGGGCTGATCTACGTCGTCGACCTGCGCAACGGCCTCTACGTGCTCAGGTACGGCGGCCGGTTCGCGAACGAGGTGCGCAACGTCGGCTTCCTCGAGGGCAACTCGAA
Source organism: uncultured Thermoleophilaceae bacterium (assembly GCA_963812415.1). Lineage (GTDB taxonomy): Bacteria > Actinomycetota > Thermoleophilia > Solirubrobacterales > Thermoleophilaceae > JACVRW01. Next base: position 6,487 of record CAWEVH010000040.1, read on the forward strand.
CCAGGGCAACGCGCTCTGCTACGAGCCCGTGGGGACGGCGCCGGCGTTCTGCGACTGACCTGACCCCGCCTACACGGGCGTGACCGGATTGCGCTTGGCCGGCCAAGCGCGGTCCCGTGACGCGTAGGCGGCGAAGCGCCGCACGAGCTCGGCGCGCAGCTGCTCGGGCGCCACCACGGCGTCGATCACGAGCTCGGAGGCCAGGTGGAGGATGTCGATCTCCTCCTTGTACTCGGCGCGCAGCTCCTCGGTGCGGCGGGCGCGCTCGTCCTCGTCCTCGATCGCCTGGAGCTGGTTGAAGAACACCGCGTTGATCGCCGCCTGCGCGCCCATAACGGCGATCTTGGCCTCGGGGAGGGCGATGCAGGCGTCGGGGTCGAACGCCGGCCCGGCCATCGCGTAGAGGCCGGCGCCGTAGGCCTTGCGCACGATCACGGAGATCTTCGGCACGGTCGCCTCCGACACCGCCGAGATCATCTTGGCTCCCGACCGGATGATGCCCTGGCGCTCGACCTGGGTGCCGATCATGAATCCCGGGACGTCCGCCAGGAACAGCAGCGGGACGTTGAAGGCGTTGCAGGTCCAGATGAAGCGCGCGGCCTTGTCGGAGGAGTCGACGAACAGCACCCCGCCGCGCTGCTTGGGCTGGTTCGCCACGATGCCGACCACCCGGCCGTCGAGTCGCGCGTAGCCCACGAGCAGCTCCTTGGCCCAGCGCTTGTGGACCTCGAGGAACGAGTCGGCGTCCACGAGCGCGTCGATCAGCTCGCGCATGTCGAAGGGCTTGTTCTCGTCGGCCGGGATCGCGGGCAGGCCCGCGGCGGGCTCGGCGGGCGGAGCCGTCGGCGGGTCGTGGCTCCAACTCGAGGGGAAGTAGCCGAGGTAGCGCTTTGCCACGTCGATCCCCTCCTCGTCCGACTTCACGAGGAAGTGCCCGCAGCCGGAGACACCGGTGTGCATTCGGGCGCCGCCCATCTCCTCGAGCGTCACCTTCTCGCCGATCACCATCTCCGCCATCCGCGGCGAGCCGAGGTACATGGAGGCATTGCCGTCGCGCATGATCACGACGTCGCAGAACGCCGGGATGTACGCGCCTCCCGCGGCGCTCGGCCCGAACAGCACACACAGCTGCGGCACGACCCCGGAGAGCTTCACCTCGGTGTGGAAGATGCGCCCCGCGCCGCGGCGGCCAGGGAACATCCGCACCTGGTCGGTGATGCGGGCGCCCGCCGAGTCGACCAGGTAGATCATCGGCACCAGGTGCTCGAGCGCCTGCTCCTGGACGCGGATGATCTTCTCGACCGTCTTCGGGCCCCAGGAGCCGGCCTTGACGGTCGGGTCGTTGGCCATCAGCGCGACCGGCCGGCCCCCGACCGAGCCCATGCCGGTGACCACGCCGTCGGCCCCGAAGCCGTCCTGCTCCCAGTTCGCGAGCAGTGCGTCCTCCACGAACGAGTCGGAATCGAGGAGGCGAGCCACCCGCTCGCGGACGGGCAGCTTGCCCTGCTCGCGCGACTTGTCGTGGTGGCGTCCGGGCCCGCCCGCACGGGCGCGGTCGAGCGCCGCCTTCAGATCGGACATGGCGCCGAATCTAACGCGCGCGGAACTGGGAGCGCAGCCAGCGGCGCGTCAGCAGGTGCCGGACCCGGAACACGCCCGCCCCGACCAGCGCGCCGAGCGCGGCCAGCCACAGCGGCGCGAAGGGCGTGGTGCCCATCACGAGCAGGCCGAAGCCGGCGCCCGCCTCGGCGCCGATGATCGCGCCGACGAGCTCGCGCCGCGCGGGCCTGCGTTGGTCGGGTGCGTGCATCGAGAGGGCCTTCTACCCAGCCCGCGCCGATCCCTCCCATGGGCGGAACCTTTCAGGGGTGGGCCGATCCGTCGAGGAGTCGAGCGCCCGGTACGCGGGTACAGTCCAGCCGTTGGCTTCGCTGACCGCACCGCCGCAGCGCCGGCTGCGCCTGTGCCTGGTGACGGGCATCGCGCTGCTGGCGTCGCTCGCCGTCGTGGTCGACGCGTTCGCCCACGCCGAGCTGCTCGGTTCCAAGCCCCGGCCGGGTCAGGTGCTGGAGCGCTCGCCGCGCGCGGTCGTGCTCACGTTCGACGAGGCCATCGACGCCGAGTTCGTGCAGCTGCGCGTGGAGGACCGCGCCGGCCGCAAGATCGACCGTGGGGAGCCGTACCACCCGGGCGGCCGCGAGGAGCTGCTCGCCGTGCGGCTCGCCGCGAACCTCGACGGCGCCTACTTCGCGCGCTACCGGGTGATCTCCGAGGACGGCCACCCGGTGACGAAGACCACCCGCTTCCGCGTACGTCCGCCCGAGCCGCCGAAGGAGGAAGAGAAGACCGGAGCAGATGGCACCGGGCGGCGCCGGAGGCGCGGGCGGCGGGCCCGCGATGCGGGAGCGCGAGCCCGAGCACGAGGCCGCCGGCGGCCAGGTCACGAGCACCGCCTTCGGGGTGGCGCGCGGACTCGGCTACCTGGCCATGGCGCTCGCGATCGGCGGGGTGGCGTTCGTGCTCGTGGCGTGGCTGCCCGCGCTCGCGGCGCACGCGGGCGGCGGGTCGGACTGGCGCGCCGCCGCGACGGGCTTCGTCAGGCGACTGAAGCTCGTCGTGCTCGGCGCGGTGCTGCTCGGGCTGGTGGCCACCACGCTCGCGATCGTGCTCGAGGCTGCCACCGCGCTCGGCGTCTCGTTCTGGTCGGCACTCGACCGGAACGCGATCGACGCCGTGTCCGGAACGCGCGTCGTGGAGGCCTGGACCGCCCGCCTCGGGATCTGGCTCGTGCTCGGCGTGCTGTTCGTGCTCGCGCTGCGACCGAAGCGCGCGCCCGTCCTGCGCCGGGCGGCGCTGGGCGCCGAGGGGGCCGTGCTTGCTCCCACCCCGTCGCGGCCGCAGATCCTGATCGTGCTCGCCGCGGTCGTCGCGCTGGCGCTCACGGCGCCGCTCGCCGGCCACACCGGCGGCACCTCTCCGACCGCCCTGCTGGTCTCGACCGACACCCTGCACGTGCTCTCGATGAGCGTCTGGCTGGGGGGCCTGGTGCTGCTGCTGTACGCCCTCTTCGGCGCGGCCAGGAAGCTGCCGCCCACCGAGCGCACGCCGCTGCTCGCGGACGCGGTCGGCCGCTTCTCGCGGCTGGCCACCGTCGCCGTGCTGGTCCTCCTCCTGACGGGGATCGTGCAGTCGATCTTCCTGGTGGAGTCGATTGACGCGCTCTTCGAGACCGCCTACGGACGCCTCGTCCTGGTGAAGATCGTGCTCTTCGTCGGGCTGATGGCGCTCGGCGCGTACAACCAGCGGCGCTCGCTGCCGCGGCTGCGGCGGCTCGCCGACGGCGCCGAGGAGCCGGGCCGAGCCGGCGCGCTGCTGCGCCGGGCGGTCGCGTTCGAGATCGGCTTCGCGCTGATCGTGCTCGGGTTCACCTCGGCGCTCGTGGTGACCATGCCGCCGGCGGCTGAGCGGCCAGCCGGCGCCGACTCTCGACTAGGCTCCGGCGCGCTATGACACTGCTCGAGATCGAAGACCGCGGCCCAGTCCGTCACCTCGTACTCAACCGGCCGGAGAAGCGCAACGCGCTGAACGGCGAGCTGATCCAGGCCCTCGGCGCGGGGATCGAGGCGGCCGCCGACGACGACTCCGTGCGCGTGGTCGTGGTGCGCGGCGAGGGCGGTCTGTTCTCGTCCGGCATGGACGTGAACGACCTGCGCGAGCTGTCGGAGAACCCTGCCGGCCTGCGCCGCTTCAGACGGCCGATCCTCGCCTGGTGGAACCTGCTCGAGGAGATGCCGAAGCCCACGATCTGCCAGATCCACGGCGCCGCGCTGGGCGGCGCCTTCGAGCTGGCGCTGGCGTGCGACTTCCGCACGATGGCCGAGGACGCCGTGGCGGGGATCATGGAGGTTCGCGTGGGCCTCCTGCCGGACGTGGGCGGCTGCTCGCGCCTGCCGGCGGTGGTCGGCCTCGGCAACGCCAAGGAGCTGATCATGACCGGGAAGGCGATCGACGGTCGCGAGGCGCACCGGATCGGCTTCGCCAACCGGATCGCGCCCGCCGCGGAGCTCGACGAGCTGACCGCGGGTCTCGCGAACGAGCTGCTGGCGTGCGCGCCGCGGGCGGTCGGGCTGGCCAAGCGGGTGATGGACGCCGCGGCCAAGCCGGCGCTCGCCCTGACGCTCGAGCAGGAGGTCGCGGCGCAGGAGACGCTCGCGGCGACCGAGGACTTCGCCGAGGGCGCCCGCGCGTTCTTCGAGAAGCGCGACCCGCAGTTCGCCGGCAGGTAGGGCGCCGCGCGGGCCCGCGCCTGCGCCGCCGTCAACCGCGAGGTTCACGTTGACCGCGCATACCGCGGCAAACGTGGACCTCGTTTCGCGCCACGGGGCCTGATGGCCCAACGGCCCAAAAAAACGCGAACCCGGATTGCCGTGATCCGGGTCCGCGTGCTGATGCCGAGGCAGGGTCGGGGGAACCCATATGTGCCGAAAACCAGCCTCGGCGGCAATGCTTGGGTTATACCCGGTAACCCGAGAGTAAACCTAAACTACCCCTAAAGACGAGGGGTTGGCGCCGAAAGTCGCGCCGCGTAGGCGAAGGCGGTGGCGGCCAGCAGCATCAGCAGCGCGGCGCCGGCCCAGGCGGCGTCGTAGCCCAGCTCGGCCGACGCCACGCCGAACACGGCCGGCCCGCCCGCGGCTCCGACGTAGATGCCGGACTGCGTCACGCCCGTGGCCGCGCCCGGCGCGTGGCGGTTGAGCTCGACGACGGCGAGGTTGAACAGACCCGGCCAGCCCCAGCCGAGCCCGAATGCCACGACCGCTCCGGCCACGAACGGCCCCACCACTCCGGTGGCGAGCAGGACGAAGCCCGTCGAGCCGCTCGCGAGCAGCGCGACGACCATGCCGTAGCCGTAGTCGCGGCGGCGGTCGGCGCGCACGCCGAACGCGATCCGGACGATCAGGCTGGCCGCACTGCCGAGCGCCGCCAGCAGGCCCGCCGCGCCCTCGTCGATGCCCACGTCCACCGCCGAGGCGACGAGATACGCCCCGAGCGCGCAGGGGCCCGCGCTGCCGAGTGCCGCGCCGACCGCGGTCATGAGGAGCGCTCGGCTCGGGCGCGGCGCCGGCTCGCGCTCGGCGGGCGGCGCGAACGCGGAGGCCGTCCGCCGTACGACCAGCGCCACCGCCAGCGCGCCGGCGGCGCAGATCCCCATCGTCGGCCGCCAGCCGAAGGGCAGCGCGAGCAGGGGCAGCGCGAGGCCGCTGACCAGCACGGCCGACGGGATCGCCGTCTGCTTGATGCCGAAGGCGAGGCCCTGGCGGTCGCGCGCCACCTGGTCGGCCATGAACAGGTTGATCGCGGGCTGGCAGACCGCGTTCGCGACCCCCGCCAGCGCGAGCGGCACGAGCAGGAGCAGGAGCGAGGGCGCGAGCGCGGCCGCGGCGAGGAGCACCGCGACGGCCACCAGCGCGCCGCGGATCGCCCGCAGGGCGCCCACCCGCTCGGCGAGGCGACCGCCGGGCCCGGCGCCGAAGGCGCCGGCGGCGAAGAAGACGGTAACGCCGGCGGCCACCGCACCGACGCTCACGTCGAGGTCGGCGCGGATCTGGAGCGCCAGCACGCCCACCAGGAACCCCGGCAGGACCGTGGCCGCGCCGGCCGCGATCGCGACCGCGGACGTTCGGGCAAGGCTGGGCTGCCCGGCTACACCAGGCCCACGACGTTCGCCATCGCCATCACGCCGATCACGCATAGGACGGCGCCGATGATGTCGAACACGAACCCCGCCTTGATCATCCGGGTGATCGGGAGCAGGCCGGACGAGTAGACGATCGCGTTGGGCGGCGTCGACACCGGCAGCATGAAGCCGTAGTTCGCCGCGAAGATCGCGGCCAGCGCGGGGATTGTCGGATTGAGGTCGGCCGAGACCGCGATCGAGATGGCGATCGGCACCACGATCGCCGCGCTGGCCGTGTTGCTCGTGGTTTCCGAGATCAGCACCGCGATGACCACGATCACGATCGTGACCCCGACCAGGCTCGACACGCCCAGGGCGTCCGAGATCGAGGTTCCGATCGTCTCGGCGAGCCCCGTCTCGCTCAGCATCGTGCCGAGCACGATGCCGCCGCCGAACAGCAGGATCGTGCCCCAGTCGATGCGCGCCGCCTGGTTCCAGTTGATCGTGAACTTGCGCTTCTTCCAGTCGACGGGCAGCAGGAACAGCAGGGCGCAGGCGACGATCGCCACGATGCCCTCGTTGGCCGCCTCGCCCACCTGGACGTACGCGTCCGAGTCGTCCCCGGCCACGAGCCCCACGAGGCCCGGCGCGAACCAGCCGACGAGCGCGAAGGCGAGCACCCAGAGGGTGTTCTTCTCGCCGCGCGAGAGCTTGCCCATCTTGCTTCGCTCCTCGTCGACGTATTCGCGCACGCCCTCGACGTGCTTGACCTCGGGCCGGTTCATCAGCATGACCACGAGCACGACCGCCACGAACATGACGATCACGATCGGGAGCGCCATCACGAACCACTCGAGGAACGTGATCGGCTCGCCGGTCTCACCCTCGAGCAGCTCGCGGCCGATCAGGTTCGGCGGGCTGCCGATCGGCAGCAGCAGGCCGCCCACGGTGATGCCGTAGGTGATCACGAGCATCAGCGCCGCGCCGAAGCGGAGCCGCTCGACGTTGTGCTCACCCCCGAGCTGCTGGGTCACCATGCCGCCCACGACGCCCATCACACCCAGCGCGATCGGCAGCATCATGGCCGCGCCGGCCGTGTTCGACATGACGGGGGAGGTGAGCGCGCCGATCAGCCCGAACGCGAGGATGATCCGGTAGGTCGAGCCGCCCACCGAGCGCATCGAGAGCACCTTGAAGGCGAGTCTCCGGTGCACGCCGTGGACCACCATCGCCTGGGCGATGATGAAGCTGCCGATGAACAGGAAGATCGTGTCGTCGGAGAAGGCGCCGAACACGAGGTCGCTGGCGGCGTCGCCCTCCGGCGGCGGCGGGGTCGCCTCCAGCAGGGCCACGAGGACGACTCCGAGCACCGCGGTGATCGGGATCGGGATCGCCTCGGTGACCCACCAGACCACCACGAACGCGAGGATCGCGGCGAGCCGGTGCTGGTTCGGCTCGAGGTCGAAGGGGATCAGCAGCATGGCGGCGAACACGAGCGGGCCCAGGAACAGCCCGACCGTTCGCCGCTGGCGCTCGAAGCGCTCCTCGGCCGGCGACAGCCGGCCCGTCTCGGCCTGCTCGTCGAACGTGCGGTAGGTGCCGCTTCGCCCGACCTCCTCCTCGGCGGGCTGACGATCGCCCTCGCGATCGAACCGCCGCTCCCTCGTCGGCGTGGACATGTAAAGCGCCGTACCCGGGCCCCGTCTTCCTATTCGGGGCTCAGCGGTGCCAATCCACCGGACCGGCGCTCAGCACGTGACTGCCGAGCGGCCGGCCAAGCACTCGCTGTGCCTCGCGCGCGCACGCGACGAGCTTCTCGAGGTCGATGCCGGTCTCATAGCCCATCTCGTGCAGCATCGAGACGAGGTCCTCGCTGGCGATGTTGCCGGTGGCGCCGGCGGGGACGGGACAGCCGCCGAGCTCCCCGAAGGAGCTCTCGAAGCTCTCCACGCCCGCTCGCAGGGCGCTCAGCACGTTGGCGAGGCCCTGGCCGCGCGTGTTGTGGAAGTGGGCGGTGAGCTCGGCGCCGAGGTCGAGCCCGTCGAAGAAGCGCTCCACCTGGACCGGGTTGGCCATCCCGGTGGTGTCGCCGAAGGCGATCTCCTCGCAGCCGGCGTCCACCAGCCGGCGGGCGATGGCGAGCACGCGCTCGCGGGGCACGTCGCCCTCGTAGGGGCAGCCGAAGGCAACCGAGATCACGCCCTCGCAGCGAAGCCCCTCGGCGCGGGCGCGGGCGATCGACACGCTCGAGGCCGGAGAGCGACTCCTCGATCGAGCGGTTCACGTTCTTCCGATTGTGCGTCTCCGAGGCGGACAGGAAGAGGTTGACCTCGTCGAAGCTGTCGCGAAGCTCCAGCGCGTTGTCGAGCCCGCGCTCGTTCGGGATCAGCACCGTGACCGCCACCTCGTCCGGGATGTCGGCGCGGCGCAGCACCTCGGCCCCGTCGGCGAGCTGCGGGATCACGTCGGCCCGCACGAAGCTCGTGACCTCGAGCCTGCGCACGCCGGTGCGAGCGAGCATCTCCACGAGCCGGACCTTGTCGTCGGTCGGGATCACCTCGGGCTCGTTCTGGAAGCCGTCCCGCGGGCCGACCTCTCGGATCTTGACCATGGCTAGATCCTGGCAAGTCCGCCGCTCACGCCGAGCGACTGCCCCGTCACATACGAGGCGTCGTCGGACGCGAGGAAGGCGATCGCGGCGGCCACCTCGTCCGGCTGGCCGAGGCGGCGCAGGTTGGTGGAGCCGATCATCGTGTCGACGATCCGCTTGCCGATGTCGCCGAGCGCCTCGGGCGCGGCCATCAGGAGCGGCGTCTCGATCGGTCCGGGCGCCACCGCGTTGCAGGTGATCCCGTAGCGGCCGTTCTCGATCGCGATCGCCTTGGTGAAGCCGAGCACCCCGCCCTTCGCGGCCGAGTAGACCGCCGATCCGCTCGAGCCGACGCGGCCCGCCTCGGAGGCGACGTTCACGATCCTCCCGCGGCGGCGCTCCTGCATGCCGCCGAGCACCGCATGGGTGCAGGCGATCACCCCGACCAGGTTCACGGCCAGCAGGCGCTGCCAGAGCTCCGCGTCCGTGTTCGTGAACCACGCCCACTCGTCGTAGCCCGCGTTGTTCACGAGCACGTCGACGGGGCCGAGCTCGGCCTCGGTGCCCTCGACCGCGGCGCGGATCTGCTCCGGCGAGCGAACGTCGAGCTCGAAGGCCGCGCCGTCCACCTCGCCGGCAACGGCGCGGGCGCCATCGACGTTCAGGTCGGTGACCGCCACGCGCGCGCCGTCGGCGGCCAGCCGACGGCAGGTGGCCGCGCCGATGCCCGACGCGCCCCCGGTCACGAGTGCTGTTCGCCCTGCGAGCCGCAAGCCGCGGGCAGCCTACCCGCACGTATCGTTTCCTGCGGCCGGGCCGAACGGCTCATCACGACGAAGGAGCTTGGGAATGACGGACTCGCTGAACGGGCGCACGATCTTCATGTCGGGCGGGAGCCGGGGAATCGGGCTGGCGATCGCGCTGCGCGCCGCGCGCGACGGCGCCCGGGTCGCGCTGATGGCGAAGACGGCGGAGCCGCATCCGAAGCTGCCCGGCACCGTCTTCACGGCGGCGGAGGAGATCGAGACGGCCGGCGGCGAGGCGCTCCCGATCGTGGGCGACATCCGCGACGCGGCCGCGGTGGACGCCGCCGTGGCGCAGGCGGCCGAGCGCTTCGGCGGCATCGACATCGTGGTCAACAACGCCAGCGCCATCAACCTCGCGCCCATGCGCGACCTCGAGGTCAAGCGCTTCGACCTGATGCAGACGATCAACGCGCGCGGGACCTTCGTGGTCACCCGGGCCTGCCTGCCCCACCTGCGCGAGTCCGGCCACGCTCACGTGCTCACGCTCTCACCCCCACTCTCCACGGACCGGCGCTGGCTCGGCTTCCACAGCGCCTACACGCTCTCCAAGATGGGGATGACGATGATCACGCTCGGCCTGGCCGCCGACGAGGCCGAGGCGGGGATCGCGGCCAACTGCCTCTGGCCGCGCACGATCATCGCCACCGCGGCGGTGCAGAACCTGCTCGGCGGCGACGAGGCGATGGCCCGCTCGCGCCAGCCGGAGATCCTGGCCGACGCCGCCCACGCGATCCTCGTACGCGACCCACGCTCGTGCAGCGGCAACACCTTCATCGACGACGAGGTGCTCGCGGAGGCGGGCGTGACGGACCTCGACGGCTACGCCGCCGAGGGCGCGGAGCTGCAGCTCGACATCTTCGTCGACCGCTGGCCCGAGCCGGCGCGCGCGTAGATGACGGGCGTCGTGCTGCTGTCCGGTGGCACCGGCGGCGCGAAGCTCGCCCGCGGACTGCGCGACGTCTGCGACGAGCTCACGGTGGTGGCCAACACCGCCGACGACATCGACGTGTACGGCGTGCACGTCTCGCCCGATCCGGATCTCGTGACGTACTCGCTCGCCGACGCGCTCGACGAGCGCGGCTGGGGCCTCGAGGGAGACACCTGGCAGGTGATGGCGGCGTTCGAGCGCGCCGGGCGCGGCCACTGGTTCCAGCTCGGGGACCGCGACCTCGCCATGTGCCTCCTTCGCACCGAGCGCATGCGGGCCGGCCACCGGCTCACCGAGGCTCACCGGGCGGTGGTGGACGCGATGGGCGTCGAGGCGCGGGTGCTGCCGATGAGCGACCAGCGCGTGACCACCTGGGTCGGTGCGCGTGGCCGCAGGCTTCCGTTCCAGGAGTTCATGATCGTCGAGGGCGGCGAGGGACCCGTCGAGGCGGTGGAGCTGCGCGGCATCCACCGGGCTCGGCCCTCCGACGCCGTGCTGGCCGCCCTTGCACGGGCGGACGCGATCGTGATCGGGCCGTCGAACCCGGTGATCTCGATCGGCCCGATCCTCGCGCTGCCGGGCATGCGCGAGGCGCTCAGCGCCGCCCCGGCGCCGGTGGTCGCGGTCAGCCCGTTCGTGGGCGGACGCTCCCTCAAGGGCCCGAGCGAGGTGTTCTGCGAGCACGCGGGCATTGCCCTGAGCGCGACCGGCGTGGCCGCGGCGTACGGCGACGTGCTCGACGGCATCGTGGCCGACGAGGAGGCCGAGCGGCTGCCCTCGCTCGTGACCGCCACCGTGCTGGACGAGGCCGCCGAGCGCGAGCGGGTGGCGCGCGAGCTGCTCTCGTTCGCCGCCACGCTCCGGGACTGAGCGGCCAAAGACCGCCGACTTTGCGCGCTTCCGCGCGGCCGGCCGGTCTCCGAAAGCGGCGCTTCTCGCTACGCTCGAACCAGCCGCCCCCCAGCCGCGATGCGTACGATCGCCATCCTCCCCGTCAAGACGTTCACAGCCGCCAAGCAGCGGCTCGCGGACAAGCTCGGAGCGGGCTCGCGGCAGGCGCTCGCCCAGGCGATGTTCTCCGACGTGCTCAGCTCGCTGCGCCACGTCGATGGCCTCGACGCGGTGGCGGTGGTGACCGCCGATCGCGTGGCCGAGACCGCCGCTCTTGGCGAGCGCGTCCAGGTCCTGCGCGACACCGAACAGACCGGCCAGTCACATGCCGCGACGATCGGCATCCGCTACGCGCAGGCGGCCGAGTACGAGCGCGTGCTCCTGGTGCCCGGCGACACCCCGCTGCTCGACGCCGCCGAGGTCGCGTCGCTCCTGGCCGCCGCGGGACCGATCGCGATCGTTCCGGATCGCCACGGCACCGGCACCAACGCGCTCGTGCTCGCGCCGCCGGACGCGATCGAGCCGAGCTTCGGCCCGGGAAGCTTCGAGCGCCATGTCCGCGCCGCGCAGGCGTCGGGACTCGGTTACTCCATCGAGCGGGTCGCGAGCCTGATGTTCGACGTGGACACCCCGGAGGACCTCGCCGATCTCACCTCGGCCCTCGACGGCCGCCGCGGGCAGGCGCCCTCCACCCGTGGCGCGCTGCGCCAGCTCGACCGCTCGCGCGCCCGCGCGTCGACCCCGCGCGTGGCGCCCGCGTCGGTCTGACCGCGCTCGTCGCACGCGCGCTCCCTCCCCTCCCCCCGATCCGGGCGGGCGACGCGCTCGGCGCGCTGATCGCCGCCGCCGCGCCGGCGGACCTCGCGAGCGGGGACGTGGTCGTGGTGGCTCACAAGGTGGTGTCGAAGGCGGAGGGGCGGGTGCGTCGGCTCACTGAGATCGAGCCCGGCGAGCGCGCGCTCGCGCTGGCCGAGGAGCACCGCAAGGACGCCCGGCTGGTCCAGGCGGTGCTGGACGAGTCGGCCGAGCTCCTGCGCGCGCGCGACGGGGTGCTGATCTGCGTGACGCGCCACGGCCTCGTGTGCGCGAACGCGGGCGTGGACCGCTCCAATGCCGGCGCCGAGGACGAGCTCGTGCTGCTGCCCTCGGACCCCGACGCGTCGGCGCGGGCGCTGCGCGCGGCGATCGCAGCCGAGCGCGGCGTGCGCCCGGCCGTGGTGGTGGCCGACTCGTTCGGTCGCGCCTGGCGGCTCGGGCAGACCGACGTGGCGATCGGCGTGGCCGGCCTCGTCGCGCTGGACCGCTGGCGCGGGCGCCCCGACGCCTTCGGACGCGAGCTGCTCGTGACCTCGATCGCCGTGGCCGACAGCGCCGCCGCGGCCGCCGACCTCGCCCGCACGAAGGACTCCGGGCAGCCGGCCGTGCTGGTGCGCGGGCTCGAGGGCTACGTCACGGATGACGACGGCCCAGGGGCCGCCGAGCTGCGGCGCCCGGCCGAGGAGGACCTGTTCCGGTAGGCCGAGCTCAGTGCTCGACGAAGTACGAGCCGGTCTCGCCGTTCGAGTAGTAGCGGCTCGTGATCGTCTTCTTGCGCGTGTAGAAGTCGACCGCGTCCGTGCCGTGGGCGTGGAGATCGCCGAGGAAGCTGTCCTTCCAGCCCGAGAACGGGAAGAACGCCACCGGCGCGGCCACGCCGATGTTCACGCCGACCATCCCGGCGTCGACCTGGTGCTTGAAGCGCCGCACTGCCGCGCCGGACTCGGTGAAGATCGACACGCCGTTGCCGAACCTGCTGCGGGCGATGGTCTCGATCGCCTCGTCGAGCGTGTCGACCCGGATCAGCGACAGCACCGGGCCGAAGATCTCCTGCGTGACGATCTCCATCTCCGTCGTCGCGCCGTCGAGGATCGTGGCGCCCACGTAGCAGCCGCTCCCGTCGCCGGCCTCGCGGCCGTCGACGACGAGCTCCGCGCCCTCGCCGATACCGGTCTCGATCAGCGACAGGATCCGCTCGCGCGCCGGCGCCGACACCACCGGGCCAAGCTCGCTGTCCTCGTCGAGCCCGTCGCCCACCCGGATCGCCTCGGCGGCCGCCTTCAGGGGCGGCAGCAGGCGGTCGTGGGCCTCGCCGACCGTGACCACCACCGAGCCGGCCATGCAGCGCTGGCCGGCGGCCCCGAAGGCCGAGCCGATGATCCCCTGCACGGTCTTGTCGATCACGGCATCCGGCATCACGACCATGTGGTTCTTGGCCCCGCCGAGCGCCTGCACGCGCTTGCCCGCCTTCGCCGCCCGCTCGTAGACGATCTTCGCCACCGGCGCCGAGCCGACGAACGAGACCGCGTCGATGCCGGGGTGGTCGAGGATCCCCTCAACGACCTCGCGCCCGCCGTTCACGAGGTTCACGACGCCCGGCGGGAGATCGAGGGAATCCAGCACCTCGAACGCGAGCTGCTGGGTGAGCGGTACCTGCTCCGAGGGCTTCAGCACGAACGTGTTGCCGCAGCCGATCGCGAACGGCAGGAACCAGAACGGCACCATCGCCGGGAAGTTGAAGGGCACGATCGCGGCGCAGACGCCGACGGGCTGGCGGATCGTCTCGGCGTCGATGCCGCGCGACACGTCCTCGAGCACCCGGCCCTGCATCGTCGTGGGAATGGCGCAGGCCGCCTCGACCATCTCGATCATGCGGGCAACCTCGGCGCGTGCGTCGCCGATCGTCTTGCCCATTTCGGTGGTCACCGAGCGCGCGAGATCCTCGTGCCGGTTGCTGAGCCCCTCGCGCAGCCCGAACAGCGCCCGCGCCCGCGCGATCACGCTCACGCCGCGCCAGACCGGTAGCGCGTCGCGGGCCGCCCGCACCGCCACGTCGAGATCGGCCGCCGAGGACAGCGGCACCCGCGCCAGCACCTCGCCGGAGGCCGGGTTGGTCACGTCGAGGGCGTCCGAGCTCGTCGACGGCCGCCACTCGCCGGCGACGTAGTTGTCAAGGAGGCGTGTTGCGGTGGTGGCTTCCATGCGGTCCCCAGCGGTCGAAGGTCCCGACGAGCCTAGTGACGATCCGCGGCCGACCGGCGGGCTAGGCGGCGACCGGCAGCTCGTGGCGGCGCCGGATGCCGTACAGCGTGTCGCGCTCGGCGGCCGGCCGGCCGGCGCGGTGCGCGGCTCCGATCAGGTCCGACGGCTCGAGCTTCACGCCGTGGTAGGAACCCGCCAGGCGGCTGATCGACTCCTCCATCAGCGTGCCGCCGAGGTCGTTCACGCCCCAGTCGAGCGCCTCGGTGGCGGCGTCGAGACCCATCTTGACCCAGCTCGCCTGGAGGCTCGGGATCGTCTTGCCGAGCGCCAGCCGGAAGGCCGCCGTGTGCTTGAGGTTCTCCTCGCGCGAGATCTCCTCGATCCCGTGGGTGCGGCCGAGAAGGGTGTGGAACGGGATGAACGAGAGCGGCACGAACTCGGTGAAGCCGCCCGTTCGCTCCTGGAGCTCGCGCACCACGCGCATGTGCTCGGCGAGCTCCCAGGGCTCCTCGATGTGCCCGAACATGACCGTGACGGTCGAGCGCACGCCGGCCGTGTGCGCCGCCTCGATGATCTCGACCCAGCGCGCGACGGGCAGCTTGTTGGGCGAGATCCGCTCGCGCACGCCGTCGTGCAGCACCTCGGCGGCGGTGCCGGGCGTGGAGCCGAGGCCCGCGTCGACCAGACGCGCGAACACGTCCGGCAGCGGTAGCTCGCCCGCCATCGCGTCGATCTCCATCGGCGAGTAGGCGTGCAGGTGGATCTGCGGGGCGATCCGCTTGGCCAGCTCGAGCCAGCCGAGGTAGTCCTCGATCGTCCAGTCCGGATGGATGCCGGACTGCATGCAGATCTCGCTGGCGCCGAACTCGACCGCCTCGAGCACCCGCCGGCGGAACTCGTCCTCCGAATGCTCGTAGGCGTCCGGCGAGCGGCGCCCCTGGCCGAACCCGCAGAAGGCGCAGCCCACGGTGCACACGTTCGAGACGTTGATGTTGCGGTTCACGACGAACGTGACGAGGTCGCCGGCCAGCTCGCGGCGCAGCTCGTCGGCCGCCTGGCGCATGTCCTCGATCGCCTCCGGGCGCGTCTCGCCGAACAGCGCCGTGAGCTCGTCCTCGGAGAGGGCGCGTCCATCGCGGCCCTCCGGCGATCGCGGCCGCCACGAGGTCGCGCCGAATCGGCCGCTCCTCGCGCCGCCCCGAGCCGCGCCGCGGGATGAAGCTCCAGTACTTCAGCTTGATCACGTCGAGCACGCTCTGGTCGACCCAGTCCGGATCCATGTACTGCGGGTAGACGCAGAGCCGCTCGGTGAGCGCGTAGCCGCGCGGGGCGAGCTCCTTGCGCATCCGGTGGACCGACGGGAACGGGTGCTCGGGCGAGATGTGGTCGCCGTTGGCGGACAGCCCGCCGAGGTCGGTGGCGCCCTCCTCCACGAGCGGCAGCCACCAGTCGGACAGGTTCGGCGGGATCTGGATGCCCACGCCCGGCATCAGCCGCTGGCGTGGCGCGCACCAGCTCGCGCAGCTCGTCGAGGCTCACCTCCTGGCCCCAGGCGGGCATGGCCGCCGCCTCGATGGGCCCGGAGATCGACGCTCGCACGCCCGCGCGCTGCTGGACCGCTGGGCGTCGTCGGCGATCTGCGCCGGCTCACCCCCGTAGTAGCGCGGGTGGGGCACGAAGTTCTGGAGGATCACCTCCTGGAGGTGGCCGTACTCGGCGTGCACGTCCGCCAGCGCCTCGAGCGCCGCCACGCGCTCCTCGGGGCTCTCGCCGATGCCCACGAGGATCCCGGTCGTGAACGGGATGCGCAGCTCGCCCGCCGCCCGGATCGTGTCGAGCCGGCGCTCCGGGTGCTTGGTCGGGGAGCCCTGGTGCACCACCAGGTCCGGGTTCACGGACTCGAGCATCAGGCCCTGCGAGGCGGTGACCTCTCGCAGCCGCGCGAGGTCGTCGCTCGACAGGACGCCCAGGTTCGTGTGCGGCAGCATGCCGCGCTCGAGCGCGCGCTCGCAGGCCCAGGCCACGTAGGCGGTGAAGTCCTCGTGCCCGTAGCCGGCCAGCCTGGCCGCCACCTCCGGGTTCACCTCCGGCCGCTCGCCGGTGAGCACGAGCAGCTCCTTGGCCCCGCGGCGGGCGGCGTCGTCGAGCAGCCGCTCCACCTCCTCGGGCGCGTACAGGTGCGCCCGGTGCGTGGCGAAGGCGCAGTACTTGCAGTAGCACTGGCACGTCCGCGACAGCGAGAGCGTGAAGTTCCTCGAGAAGGTGACCCGCCTCATGCGGCCCCAAAGCTACCGTCCCTAGGGTTCGCGCCCGTGCGCAGGCTCACCACCCTCGCGATTGCCCTGCTGGCGGCGGTCGGCTGCGGCGGCGGCTCCGACGACGGCGATCGCGTGACGCTCGCGCTCGACTTCCAGCCCAATCCCGTTCACGCCGGGATCTACGCCGCCGAGCGCGAAGGGCTCGACGAGCGCGAGGGCGTCGACCTGCGCGTGCGCGTGCCGGCCGCCTCGACGGACTCGCTCAAGCTCCTGGCCGCCGGCCGCGCCGACGTCAGCGTGGTGGACATCCACGACCTCGGGCTGGCGCGCGAGGCGGGCAGCGACGTCGTGGGGGTCGGGGCGCTCGTGCAGCGGCCGCTGGCCGCCGTGATCGCGCGCCGGGAGCGCGTCCGGCGTCCGCGCGACCTCGAGGGCAAGCGCGTGGGCGTCACGGGGCTGCCCTCCGACGACGCCGTGCTGCGCTCGATCGTGGAGGCCGACGGAGGCGACTTCGAGCGCGTTCGGCGGGTGACGATCGGCTTCTCGGCCGTGCCGACCCTGATCGCCGGTCGGGTCGACGCGGTGGTCTCGTTCTGGAACGCCGAGGGGGTCGCTCTGCGCCGGCGCGGGATCGCCACGCGCGAGTTCCGCGTCGACGAGTTCGGCGCTCCCCCCTACCCCGAGCTCGTGCTGGTGGTCGAGCGCGACACGCTGGAGGAGCGCCGCGAGCTCGTGGAGCGCACGCTCGACGCGCTGGCCGCCGGCACGCGCGCCGCCCTGGCCGGCCGGCCCGCCACCGTGCGCGACATCGCCGAGGCGTCCGGCGCCGACGAGCCGCTCGTGCGCGCCCAGCTCGCGGCGGTCGCGCCGGCGCTCACGCCGCCGATCGCGCTCGACCGCGCCGCGCTGCGCGGCTGGGCGGACTTCGACGCCAGGCTCGGGATCCTCGAGGCGCGGCCGGACGTGGGCGAGACGTTCTCAGCCGGCGGCTGACAGCAGCGAGTCCACCAGCGCCACCGGTTCGCGCGCCATGCGCGAGCGCGGCACCACCCGGTCGAAGCCCGCCTCCTCCGCGCGCCGGCGCACGTCCTGCTCCACGTGGCTGTAGAAGCCGAGCCGCGGTAGGCCGCGACCGGCGGACTCCGCGATGCGCGCGTCGGGCTCGGCCGTGAGGTCGACCACGAGCAGCTCGGCCTCCTCCCCCGCTCCCACCGGTTCGTGGCCGGCGGCGCGCAGCGCCCCCTGGAGCTTCGAGCCGAAGAGCAGGTCGGGGCAGAGGAGCGCCACGCGCGCCATGGCGCCGCCTACTGGGCGCGCCGCTCGCGGAACTCCCGGCGCACCGACTCCGGGCGGCCCCACATCTGCGTGACCTCGACGCGGCCCGAGCGGGCCTCGCGCATGGCGAGCTCGCCCGCGATGCCCTGCGCGTCGAGCAGCGCGAGGGTGCCCTCCACGCTCTCCGCCGCGGCGCCGTGACCGAAGCTGTGGGCCACGCGCAGCCGCCAGTGCCAGTCGTGCTGCGAGTAGGGCATCGCGTTGATCTGCACCACCAGCGTGGCCGCCTCGACGTAGCGGTCCTCGTCCGCGATCCGCAGGTCGAGCTCGAGCTGGGTCCAGTCGGGCGGAAGGGCGTCCACGAAGCCCCGGAAGTCCTCGGCGAGCGCCATGTGGGGCGAACCCTACCGGTGCCGCTGCACCCGCATCGCGCGGGCGAGCTGGTCCCCGAGCGCGTGCTCGCGCCCTCCCGAGAGAACCCGGAGCGGCCCGCCGAAGGGCTCGCGGCCCGCGAGCTCGAGCTCGTCGCCCGGCGCGATCCCGCGGTCGGACAGGTAGCGCAGCATCTCGGGATTCGAGTCCGACACGCGCGCGAAGCGCCCGCGCTCGCCCGCCCGCAGATCCGAGAGCGCCAGCGTCGGCGCCTCGTCGATCTCGCCGTCGGCCGTGGGGATCGGATCCCCGTGCGGGTCGTGGGTGGGATTGCCGAGCTTGGCCGCGATCAGCTCGGAGAGCTCGGGCGAGATCGCGTGCTCGAGCACCTCTGCCTCCTCGTGCACCCGGTCCCAGGACATGCCGAGCGCCTCGGCGAGGTAGAGCTCGAGCAGCCGGTGGTGGCGCACCACCTCGAGCGCGACGCGCGTGCCGGCGGCGGTCAGGCGGACGCCGTGGTAGGGCTCGCGCGACACCAGTCCCATCGCCTCGAGCCGCTTGACCATCGCCGACGCCGAGGCGGCCGAGACGTGAAGCCGCTCCGCGATCGCCGAGGTCGAGACCGGGGAGTCGCTGCGCTGCGCGATCGACCAGATCGCCTTCGCGTAGTCCTGGACCGCGTTCGAGACCTCTTCGCGAGTGTCGACTCTCGCCGCCATCAGACCGAGACCAGCAGGCCGGTTACATACATCACGAGCAGGCCGGAAAGGAGCCCGCCCACGGCCAGCGGGTGCAGCAGCCGGCCCGCGCCATCGCGCACCTGGGGCGCGATCTGCACCACCACGCGGGCGATCGCGCCGGCGCCGACGCCGAACAGGAGCGCCGCCATGCTCGGGTTGAACGCCGAGGCGCCCAGCCAGGCGCCGAGCACCGCGGGCGCCCCCGCGAGCACGCCGAGCGCAACCAGGCGCCCCACCCGTACGCGGCCCTCGCGCGCCGCCGGCGCGACGATCGCGAGTCCCTCGGTGGTGTTGTGGAGCGCGAAGCCGACCACGAGGGTGGCGCCGAGCGCCAGCGAGCCGATCGCGTAGGCGGACCCGATCGCCAGGCCCTCGCCCAGGTTGTGGAGCCCGATCCCGAGCGCCACCAGGAAGGCGGCCCGATAGCCGACCGACCCCCCGCCGCCCAAGCGCGCATCGACGCCCGCGAGCAGCAGGTAGGCCCCCGCCGCGCCCAGCCACACGAGCGCGGCGCCGCCGAGCGCCTCGGGCCCGGTGCCGGCCAGCTCGGTGCCCTCGAGCAGGGCGTCGACCCCGAGGAAGGCGAGCAGCCCGATCGTGAAGGCGAGCAGGAAGCGCATCCAGCGCACGTCGACGCCGCGCACCCAGGGCAGCCACAGCATCCCGATCGCCACCGGGATCACGCCCACGTAGAGGCCGATCAGCGCCATCAGACCGTAGAAGCCGAGGTCGGCGTCCGGGGTCTCCACCGCCGCCTCGATCTCGTGCGTGATCGTCGCCCCGGTGGCGGTGAGCATGCTCAGCTCGTAGGCCTGCCCCTCGATCCACGGGTAGTTCACGTCCAGCTCGGCGCCGCCGAGGCGCCCGATGTTGTCCTCCGACTGGGTGAACGACGCGAACCCGTCGTTCACGATCACCTGCCGCACCTCGACCGGGTCGGCGCCGTCGTTTCGCACGTGCAGCTGGATCTGGCCCGGCTCGAGCACGGTCCGCTCGACCGTCGAGCTCCTCCTCCGGGACCCCGATCCGGTCGAGCCCGGGCGCGTCGAGTACCACGAACAGGCCGATCGCGAGCGCGAGGATCACGAGCGGCGCCAGGCCAGCGAGCCAGACGGGCGCGCGCGTGCGATGACCCGTGGCGGTGGCGGCCTCCATCAGTCGGAGACCTCGAAGAAGCCCATCCACCCCAGTTCCGCGAACTCCGACACGTGGGCGTGGAACATGTACTTGCCCGTGTACGGGAAGCGCAGCTCGAGGATCCCGCGCTCGCCCTGCCCGAGCACCACCGTGTCGGTGAAGTCGCGCGGCTCGAGGCGCGTGCCGGTCGGGTAGTAGTCGAAGAAGTTGGCGTGGACGTGGAACGAGTTGACGAAGTCGAACTCGAGCAGGTTCACGAGGTAGATCCGCACCAGCTCGCCGCGCTTGACCTGCACGGGCCGGTGCAGGTACTCGAACGCGACGGTGTTGACCCCGTAGACCTCGTTGGAGCGGTCGAAGTTGGTGTCGAATCCGTTCATGACCATCACGAGCTCGTCGGCCGGCGGGCGGCCGTCCTTCGGGTCGATCACGAAGGCGCCGTAGAGGCCCTTGGCGATGTGCTCGGCCAGCGGGGTCGAGTGGCAGTGGTAGAGGTGCAGGCCGAACGGCGTGGCGTCGAACTCGTAGACGGTCGAGCCGCCCGGCTGGACGTTCCCGGCCCCCAGGCCCGGGACGCCGTCCATCGCGGCGCGATGGATCCCGTGGAAGTGGATCGTGTGCGGGTGCTGCGACCCGTTCGTGAAGCGGATCCGCAGCCGCTCGCCCTCGCGCGCGCGGAAGGTCGGACCCGGAATCCTGCCGTTGTAGGCCCAGGCGGCGTACTTCACGCCGGGCGCCACCTCGATCTCCTTCTCCTCGGCCACCACCTCCCACTCGCGCACGCCGCCGACCAGGCGCCCCTCGTCGAAGTCGCGCAGGATCTCCTGCGGGTCGAAGCCGTTGACCTGAGGATCGACCTTGCCCATCGCGCCGAGGTGGTCCGCGGCGCGGTGCGAGCGCATGTCGCGCGCCATCTCCTCGGCGGCGGCCGCCGTGCCGGTCTCGTGAAGGGGGCCGTGCGGGACCAGCTCGTGCAACACCGGCAGCGCGGCGCCCGCCGCGGCCGCTCCTCCGAGCAGCCGCCGGCGGGAAAGTTTGCTGTTGCTGAGACTCATTGTTTCGGTATCGGCAAGATCAGATTTAGGCTTGACTAAAAGTATCATGGGGTCGTGATCGCGACCAGCGAGTACGAACTGCTCACCGAATCCGTCGGCGCCGTCGATCGCTCCGAGCGCGCCAAGTTCCTCGTGCGCGGCGGCGAGGCGGCCGAGTTCCTCCAGGGCCAGGTGTCGAACGACGTGGAGGCGCTCGCGCCCGGCAGCGGCTGCTACGCCACGATCCTCAACCACAAGGGCAAGCTGCGCACCGACCTGCGCATCCTGCGCGGCGAGGGCTTCCTGCTGCTGGACACCGAGGCCATCGGCCACGCGGTCCTCCAGCACATGCTCCAGACCTATGCGCTCGGGCGCGACGTCCAGTTCGAGGACGTGACCGGCTCGCGGGCACTGGTGTCGCTGATCGGCCCCGGCGCCAGGGAGGCGCTCGACACGGCCCCGCCCGACGAGGAGCACGCCTGGGTGGAGGGCGAGCACGGCATGTACGTGGCCACCGCGCTGGGGGTCGACGTGATCGGCGAACCCGGCCTCGAGCTGGGCGTCGAGAAGGTGTCCGAGGAGGTGGCCGAGTGCGTGCGCATCGAGTCGGGGCGCCCGCGCCTCGGCTACGACATGGACGCCGAGACGATGCCCCAGGAGGCGGGCATCAACGAGCGCGCGGTGAGCTTCACGAAGGGCTGCTACGTGGGCCAGGAGACCGTGGCCCGGCTCCACTACCGCGGCAAGCCCAACCGCCGCCTGCGCGGCCTGCGGCTCTCGGAGCCCGCCGAGCGGGGCGAGGAGATCGTGCTTGGGGAGAAGGCCGTGGGCCGGCTCGGGTCGGTGTGCGTCTCCCCACGGCTCGGACCGATCGCGCTGGCGCTCGTGCGGCGCGAGGCCGAGCCCGGCGCGAGCGTGCTGGTGGGGGGCGCGGCGGCCGAGGTGGTCGAGCTGCCCTTCGCCGATGTCTGAGCCGCGCGCCCCGCGCAGCCGGCACGGGCTCTCGAGCGACAGCCCGCTCGTGGGCGGCGCGATCACCGTCGACGCCGGCGCCGAGGAGCCGCGCCCGCGCGCCCCGGACTGGGATCCGCACGAGGGCGAGCTCGACCTCCCCCGCGCCGCGCCGCATGCGGACCGCGCGGACGCCGCGGCGCCCGATCTGCGCCAGCTCCGCTCGCTCGTTCCGGCGGCCGAGCCCGGACGCGAGCTCGACGACTGGGGGCGCTCCCAGCGCGTATTCGACCTCGTGGAGCCGCTGCTCGACTTCTACTACCGCCACTGGTTTCGGGTGGAGGTCGAGGGGATCGAGAACGTGCCCTCCGACGGCGGCGCGCTGATCGTGTCGAACCACTCGGGCGCGCTCCCGCCGGACGCGCCGATGATCATGCAGGCGATCCGCCACGAGCACCCCTCGCCGAGACCGGTCTACATGCTCGGCGAGCACTGGTTCAAGGGCTACCCGGGCGTGGGGATGCTCGCCAACAAGATCGGCCTGGTGGCGGCGCATCCGGCAAACGCGCAGCGCCTGCTGCGCGACGAGCGGCGGCTCGCGCTCGTGTTCCCCGAGGGCCAGAAGGGCTCGCGCAAGGTCTTCTGGCAGCGCTACAGGCTGCGCCGCTTCGGGCGCGGCGGCTTCGTTCGCACGGCCATCCGCGCGGGCGTCCCGATCGTGCCGGTCGCGGTCATGGGAGCGGAGGAGGCGATGCCGATCTTCGCCCACGTGCCGCTGCTCCAGCGCCTCACAGGGCTGATCTACTTCCCGGTGAACCACGCCTTTCCGCACTTCGGCGTGGCCGCGGGCCTGATGTACCTGCCGGCAAAGTTCAGGATCCGCTTCCTCGAGCCCGTCGACCTGTCCGGCTACGGGCCCGAGGACGCCGACGACGTGGCGCTCGTGCAGCGGCTAGCCGAGGACATCCGGGCCCGCGTGCAGGCCGAGCTCGACGAGCTCGTAGTGGCGCGCGGGTCGGTCTGGTTCGGGTAGGTTCCCCCGACGTGGGGACGAGGGTGAGGCTCCTGGCTACGACGGCCGCGGCGGCGGCCCTCCTCGTCGCCGGCTGCGGCGACGAGGACTTCGCTAACGACCCGCGCCCGCCCGTGCCGGTGGCGCTTACCGGGCGTGATCCAGGACGACAAGGTGACCGTCTCGCCGGCCGAGATCGGCGCCGGCCCGATCCTGATCACGATCTCGAACCAGACCGACGACCCGAAAACGATCACGCTCGAGGGCGGCGAGGTCACCGAGCGGGTCGGCCCGGTCGACCCACTCGACACGGCCACCATCCAGCGCACGCTCGCACCCGGCTTCTACGAGGTGCGCGCCGGCAGCCGGCGGGCCGTGCGCAAGGAGATCGCGCCGGCCGTGCTCGCCATCGGCGAGGAGCGCCAGCCCTCGAACAACGACCTGCTGCTGCCGTAGCCGATAGCCCGCCTCTCTCATCTTGCTCCCTCTCCTATCCAGGTGGGTTCGGGGCTGGGGGTCCCGGCTCGCCGCGATCAACGAGCAGCGGGTTGCTGCTCCGGCCAGGAGCCGGCAAAGTCAGGACGGCGGCGAGCCAGGGCCGCACGACAGCCGGGCTGCGACGACGATCCCCCACCGCCTCGGCCCGCCCGGGCGCCCAAGGCGAAGGCTAAGCTAGGCGGCCGCCTAGAAGCCGAGCTGCTCGTCGGGCTCGGAGGGGAGCTGTGGCTCGACCGCCGGCATCTCGCCGGGGCGGACCAGCAGATCGATCTCCTCGAGGTGGGTGCGCACGCGCGCGCTCATCGCCTCGATCAGCTCGTAGGCCCTGTCGATGCCCGTCTTCGCTCCCGTGAGCTGCTGCTTGACCTTGCGCTCCTCCGCGAGCGCGCCCAGCGCCCGCTCGATCGTGTCCCGCAGGGCGCCGGCGTCGATGCCGTCGCCGTCCGCGCGCTTCATCAGAACGCGCGCGCGGGCGAGGCGGTAGGCCAGGTCGAGGGACAGCGAGGAGCCCGCATCCGGGTCGAACGCGACGACGAGCTTGTCGCCGTTGTACTCGCGGAGCGCCTGGAGCGACGCCGGCACCTCCTCGTCGGTGGGGACCACCAGCACGCCGAAGTCGGCCCTGCGCTCGGCCATCGCGGCGTCGAGCTCGGCGAGCGCCTTGGGCCGCGACAGCCTCCTGTCCTTGGCCTCGAACACCACGCGGCCGCGGGCCGGGCCGCGCGCGGCGTCGAGCGCCACCACCACGTCCCCCACCTTCCCGGTGGCCTCCTTCAGGTCGCCGACGGCCTCGGCGACGTCTCCCTGGGCGCTCGCCAGCTGATCGAGGACGTCGGCCACGCCCTCCTCGAAGGTGCGCCCCTTGGCGGCCCCTCGCTCGCGTTCGACCTCGAGCTCTTCGAGCTTCTCGCGCTCGAGCCGCAGCGCCTGCACCTGCTTCTCGAGCTCGGCCATCTGGCGCAGCAGCGCCTGCTGGCTCTCGTTCTGGCGCTGGTCGGCCGCCTTCAGCACGCGGATCGTGCCCGCCTTGAAGTCGGCGAGCGGATTGCTCCCTTCGGCGGAGGAGAACTGCTTCATCAGGTCCTCGCGCGAGCGCGCCATCGTCTCCTGCACCAGCTCGCGCACGCGGTTCTGAACGGACACGGAGCTGCCGTCCGAGAACAGCTTCTCGAGCTCCTTGGCGAGCTGGCCGTTGTCCGGCCCGAACACCTGCTCGACGCGCTCGTTGAAGTACTCGGCCACCGTGCGGGCTCGCTCGGTGAACTGGGCGTTGAGCTCGGTCGCGGCGCGCTCGAACTCGGTCTTCACGAACTCCGCGTTGGCACCGGCCTGCTCGCGGTCGAGCACGCGGGCGCCGATCTCCACGGCGTCGCTCACCACCTTCGCGGTGTCGTCGCCGTTCTGCTCCCGCTCGCGCACGAGCCTGACGGCGCACTCGTCCTCGACCACGAGGCCGTCGATCGTCAGGCGATCGCCGACCGTGCGGACCTGTGGCGCTCTCAGTGGTGTTGCGGCTTCCATCGTTCTCAGCTGCTCCTATGACCTGGTCGCACGGTAGGGGCCAGACCTGACGGAATGCCGGCTGCCGTGTGCAATACTTGCTTGCGTGCAAGCATCTTCCTCGATCGCCAGCCCCAGTCCCGCCGTCGACGCGGTCGCCCTGGACCTCGGAGTGCTGCTCAAGCACCTGCTGCGCTCGACGAACCGCGACTTCTTCCACGCGCTCGAGCGGGCCGGGATCTCGTTCTCGCAGGTCAAGTGCCTCGGGCTGCTCGCCGACGCCGAGGCGCCAATCGCGCTCAGCGAGCTCGCTGACGAGCTCGGCCTCTCGCTCCCTGCGGCCAGCCGCGCCGTCGACGGGCTCGTCCAGCGCGCCGAGGTCAAGCGCGAGGAGCACGTGCGCGACCGTCGCTCGAAGGTCGTGACCGTCACCCCCCGCGGGCGGCGCACGTTCGAGGACCTGGTGGCCGTGCGGATGGCCGGGATTCGGCGCATGCTCGGGCAGCTCGAGCCGGCGGAGCTCGACGCCCTCGGCGCGAGCCTCGGGCCCGTCGTCAGGAGGCTCGGCCTGTGACCGAGCGGATCCGCCTGAACGAGGACAACCGCCGCTGGTGGACGCTCGGGGCCATGTGCTTCGCCCTGTTCATGATCATGCTCGACAACACGGTCGTGAACGTGGCCCTGCCGTCGATCCAGGAGGATCTCGGCGCCACGCTGTCCGGCCTCGAGTGGACGGTCAACGCGTACACGCTCACCTTCGCGGTCCTGCTCGTGACCGGCGGTCGCCTCGGCGACATCCTCGGCCGCCGCCGCATGTTCCTGTTCGGCGTGGTGGTGTTCGCGGTCTCGAGCGCCGCGATCGGGCTCGCACCGGGAGCGGCCTGGCTGGTGGCCGGCCGCGCCATCCAGGGCGTGGGCGCGGCGTTCATGATGCCCGCCACCCTGTCGATCATCACGAACGCCTTCCCGCCCGAGGAGCGCGGCAAGGCGATCGGAACCTGGGCGGGGGTCTCGGCGCTGGCGCTCGCGATCGGTCCGGTGGTGGGCGGCGTGCTCGCCGAATACGTGTCGTGGCGGGCGATCTTCTTCCTGAACCTCCCCGTGGCCGCCGGCGCCGTGGCCGTCACGCTGTTCGCGACGCTCGAGTCGCGCGACGAGACCACTCGCCACCGCATCGACTGGGTCGGGATCGCGTCGCTCTCGATCGGTCTGACGGCGCTCGTGCTGGCGCTCGTCGAGGGCAACGCCTGGGGCTGGAGCTCGCCCGAGATCGTGAGCCTGCTCGTGCTCGCCGCCGTGGCGCTGGTGGGCTTCCTCTTCCTCGAGCCGCGCGTGCGCGAGCCGATGGTCGACTTCCACTACTTCCGCTCGCGGACCTTCCTGGGCGCGAACATCGTGGCCTTCATCGTCTCCTTCTCGATGCTGGCGGTGTTCTTCTTCATCGCCCTCTACATGCAGAACATCCTCGGCTACACCGCGGTCGAGGCCGGCATCCGCTTCCTCCCCTCCACCCTGATGATCGTGCTCGTGGCCCCGCTCGCCGGGCGGCTCACGGACCGCGTCGGGCCGCGGCCGCTCATGGTCACCGGGCTCACCCTCACCTCGATCGCGCTGTTCCTCCAGACCCGGATCGACGTGCACACCGGGTACGAGCTGCTGCTCCCGTCCTTCATCGTCATGGGCATCGGGATCGCCCTCGTGATGTCGCCGATGTCGACGGCCGCAATGAACTCCGTGAGCGCCGACAAGGCGGGCGTGGCCTCCGGGGTCCTGTCGATGAGCCGGATGGTGGGCGGCACATTCGGCGTGGCGGCGATCGGCGCCCTCTTCCAGCACCTGGCCAGAAGCGAGCTCGAGACCAACCTCGCCGGCACGGGCGTGGGCGCGGCCGAGCGCGACCGCATCGTCGAGAACCTCGGCTCGGGCGCCGACGGCGGTCTCTCGCCCCAGGCGGCGAGCGCCGCCCACGACGCCTTCATCCACGCGCTGTCCAGCGGCATGTGGCTGTCGGCGGTCGTTTCGGCCACCGGCGCCCTGGTCGCCCTGCTTCTGATTTCGCCGCGGCGGGCACCGCGGCCCGACCCGGCGCGCCGGCCGGATGCCGCCGCCGAGGTGGCCGGCGCCTAGGTAGTCTCTCGGCCCTCATGGCCGTGGACGTGAGCAAGGTCACCGAGCTCGAGGTCGAGCCCGGCACGCTGCCGGAGACGATGGCGGCCTGGGTCATCCGCGAGGAGCGCCTGGGCGAGCCGCGCGACGCATTCCAGCTCGAGGAGATCGAGGTCCCCGAGCCGGGAGCGTTCGAGGTGATCGTGCGCGTGATGGCCGCCGGGGTGAACTACAACAACGTCTGGGCGGCCCTCGGCGAGCCCGTCTCTGTGATGCGCTACGGCGACCATCCGGAGTACGGGCACCACATCGGCGGCTCGGACGCCTCCGGCGTCGTCTGGAAGGTCGGTCCCGGCGTGACGCGCTGGAAGCCCGGTGACGAGGTCGTGGTCCACTGCAACATGGCCTCGTACGAGGACCCCGAGGTCCACGGCCTCGACCCGCTGGCGGCGCCGAGCCAGAAGATCTGGGGCTACGAGACCACCTGGGGCTCGTTCGCGCAGTTCACGAAGGTCCAGGCACAGCAGCTGCTGCCCAAGCCGCAGAACCTCACCTGGGACGAGGCCGCCTCCTACGGCCTCGTCTACTTCACCGCCTACCGCATGCTGATCACGCGCTGCGACATCCAGGCGGGCGACCGGGTGCTGATCTGGGGCGCCGCCGGCGGCCTCGGCGTGTTCGCCACGCAGATCTGCGCGATGGCGGGCGCCCACGCGGTCGGGGTGGTCTCCTCGGCCGACAAGGGCGAGCTCGTCAAGCAGCTAGGCGCGGTCGACTACATCGACCGCGGCGGCTTCGCAGGGATGATGCGAACGGGCGACGAGACCCCCGCCGAGGAGAAGGAGCGCTTCGCCGTCTCACGCGCGTTCTCCAAGCGCGTGAAGGAGATCCTCGGCGAGCAACCCGACATCGTGTTCGAGCACGTCGGCAAGGCCACCTTCCCCACCTCGGTGTTCACGGTCAAGCCGTTCGGCAAGGTCGTGATCTGCGCCGGCACCACGGGCTACAACCTCGACTTCGACGTTCGCTACCTGTGGATGCGCCAGAAGGAGATCCTCGGCTCGCACTTCGCGAACGCCTACGAGTGCAACAAGGCCAACCAGCTGATCGAGTCGAACCAGATCCGCCCGGTGCTGTGGCGCACCCTCGGCTTCGAGGGCGTGCCGGAGGCGCATCAGCTGATGCGCGACAACCAGCATCTCGGCAAGATCGCCATCCTGGTCGGGGCCGAGGCGGAGGGTGAGGGCAAGACCGCGGACGGCCCGGGCGCGATCCGGGCGGAGGTGGGCGCATGATCGAGGTGCACATTCGCTGGGTGGCCAACCCGTTCAGGGGCGACAAGTTCGCCGAGGGCTGGGCCTCCGCCGCCGAGGCCGTGCTCGACTACGGCGCCACGCAGTGGTCGTTCTCGCGGGCGATGGACGGTCGGCTCGACTTCTTCCAGACCGCGCTGTTCCCCTCCAAGGCGGCGTGGGAGCGCTACTGGTACTCCGAGGAGATCGCCGAGAAGCGCGTCGAGCTGTCGGGCTACTACCAGATTCCGATCCTGCCGACCTTCTGGACCGTGGTGGGCGCCGGCGAGGCGATCGCCCCCGCCGAGCACGCAGCCGACTCGGCGTAGCCCGCGCCAGGCCGGCGTGGCGGGGCCGGCGTGGCCGGCGCGGGTCAGCCGGGGCCTACCCCTCCTCGAGCGGCGCCATCGTGAGCCCCGCCTCCTTCAGCTGCTCCCAGTAGTGCTCGGCCACCTCGCGCGGGCCGCTCCAGACGATCGCCCGGCCCGAGTTGTGGATGATGTTCGCGTAGGCCATGCCCTGGTCGTACGCGACGTTCGGGAGCACGCTCGAGAGCGCGAACGCCACTCCCTCGAAGGTGTTGTGGTCGTCGTTCAGGACGATCACGCGCCAGTTGCCTCCGAGGCCGGTGCCGGGTCCCTCCACGCGCGGGCGCTCGACGGTCTCGGGAGTGCTCACTGCTCACCCCGCTTGCGCCAGTAGCGCTCGAGGCCGGCGTAGAGCTGGTCGGGCGGCGCGGCCTGCTCGTAGGTCTCCATCGTGGCGGGATCGGTCGCTCCGTCGAGCATGCTCTCCATCCAGGCGATGAAGCGCTCCTCGCCGTCCACTCGCGCGCGGTCCGCCGCCTCGGTGAGAGCGCAGCGGATGCCGTGGAGCTGCTCGGCCACGTCGGTGACCTGCCCGAAATGGGCCAGGCAGAGCGACTGCGGGTTCCAGGCGGCGATCGTGTGGAGCGAGTCGAGCCAGGCCTCGAGGTCGACGTCGGGCGGCACCGTGGGCGCGAGCGTCTGGGTGTACGGGGGGATGCGCACGCCGGCCATGTCACCGACATAGGCGTCGCCCGATTCCTGGTGCAGGTAGCAGACGTGATGGGAGGCGTGCCCAGGCGTGTAGGCGACCCTGAAGCCCTCCACCGTCTCGCCGCCGGTCAGCGTCCTGATCCGATCCTCGGGCACGGGCGCGACCTCGCCCCAGAGCTCCTCCATGTCGTCGCCGTAGAGACGGGTGGCGCTCGCCAGCAGCTTGGTGGGGTCCACAAGGTGTGGCGCGCCGCTCTCGTGCACGTACACCTTCAGCCTCGGATAGCGCCGGCAGAGCACGCCGCTGGCGCCCGCATGGTCGAGGTGGATGTGCGTGAGCAGGAGCGCCCGGGGCTCGGTCGCGCCGAGCCGGTCGATCAGCGTCTCCACGCACGAGGCCGGCCCGGGATCGACGATCAGCCCGTCGAGCGAGTACGCGCAGATCACCCGGTCGCGGCCCAGGTGGAGGACGTCGATGGCACGAACCACGGGGGCTCGACCATACAATCAGTTCGATGCACCGTCTTCCCGAGCGCGACCGCCCGTGGGTGATGCGCACCTACGCCGGCCACTCGACAGCTCGCGAATCGAACCAGCTCTACCGCACCAACCTGGCCAAGGGGCAGACCGGCCTCTCGGTGGCGTTCGACCTGCCCACCCAGACCGGCTACGACCCCGACCACGAGCTGAGCCGCGGCGAGGTCGGCAAGGTCGGAGTCTCGATAGCGCACAAGGGCGACATGCACACGCTGCTCGACGGCATCCCGCTCGACGAGATGAACACGTCGATGACGATCAACGCCACCGCCGCCTGGCTGCTCGCGCTCTACATGACGGTGGCCGAGGAGAACGGCGTGGAGCGCGGCGCGCTCCAGGGCACGACCCAGAACGACATCATCAAGGAGTTCCTGTCGCGCGGGACCTACGCCTTCCCGCCCGAGCCCTCGATGCGGCTGATCGCGGACATGATCGCGTTCACGGTCGACGAGGTGCCGCGCTGGAACCCGATCAACATCTGCTCCTACCACCTCCAGGAGGCCGGCGCGACCCCGGTGCAGGAGATCGCCTACTCGCTCTCGACCGCGATCGCCGTGCTCGACCGGGTGCGCGCGCGTGTGCCGGAGGAGACCTTCCCGCGCGTGTTCGGGCGCATCTCGTTCTTCGTCAACGCCGGCATCCGCTTCATCGAGGAGCACGCCAAGCTGCGGGCGATGAGCCTGCTCTGGGAGGAGCTCGGCCGCGAGCGCTACGGGGTCGACGACGACAAGCTGCTGCGCTTTCGCTACGGCGTGCAGGTCAACTCGCTGGGTCTCACCGAGGCGCAGCCCGAGAACAACATCATCCGCATCGTGCTGGAGGCCCTCGGGGTGACGCTGGGGCGAGCGGCGCGTGCCCGGGCGCTGCAGCTGCCGGCCTGGAACGAGGCGCTCGGCCTGCCCCGACCCTGGGACCAGCAGTGGTCGCTCAGGATCCAGCAGATCCTCGCCTACGAGACCGACCTGCTCGACTACCCCGACGTCTTCGAGGGCTCGAAGGTGATGGACGGGCTGGTGGAGGAGCTCGTCGAGGGCTCGCGCGAGGAGATGGCGGTCGTGGCCGAGCAGGGCGGCGCCGTGGCGGCAGTGCCCTACATGAAGACACGGCTCGTCGAGTCCCACCGCGAGCGCGTGCGGCGGATCGAGGCCGGCGAGCTCACGGTGGTTGGCCAGAACGCGTACACGGAGGCCGAGCCCTCGCCGCTCCAGGACGGGGAGGACGGCGGCATCCTGCGCGTCGACCCCGCAATCGAGAAGGGAGCCATCGCGGCAGTCGACGCGTGGCGCGCGGAGCGCGACCAGGCGGCGGTCGAGCGCGCGCTCGACGAGCTGAGCGCAGCAGCCGCCGACCCCGAGGTCAACATCATGCCCGCCACGCTCGCCGCCGCCGCGGCGGGGGCCACCACCGGCGAGTGGGCGGGCACCCTGCGCGAGACCTTCGGCGAGTACCGCGCGCCGACCGGCGTCGGCGAGGCCGCGGCGGCGCGTGACGACTCGGCGCTGGCCGAGCTCCGCGAGCGCGTCGAGCGCGTGTCCGAGGGGCTCGGGCGGCGCGTGAAGATCCTCGTCGGCAAGCCGGGCCTCGACGGCCACTCGAACGGCGCCGAGCAGATCGCCGTCCGTGCGCGCGACGCCGGCATGGACGTGGTCTACGAGGGGATCCGCCTCACGCCGGCGCGGATCGCCCGCACGGCGGTGGACGAGGGAGTGCACGTGGTCGGCCTGTCGATCCTGTCCGGCTCGCACGCCGAGCTGATCCCCGCCGTGCTGCGCGAGCTCGAAGCGGCGGGCGCGAACGTGCCGGTCGTCGTGGGCGGCATCATCCCGCCGGCGGACGAGGCCGCGCTGCTGGAGGCCGGGGTGGCGCGCGTGTACACGCCCAAGGACTTCGAGGTCAGCCGCATCATGGGCGACATCGTCGAGCTCGTGGCCGACCACCACGAGGTCGCGGCCGTCTCGTAACGGCGTCGATGGCGTCCCCCGCCGAGCTCGGCCGCAGGCTGCGCGAGCGAGATCGCTCGGCGGCCCCCGACGCGCTCAACCTGATCGAGAGTCGCGGCAGGCGCGAGGACGCCGCCGCGCTCCTGGCGGAGGTCTCGCCGGCCGCGCTGGGCGGCGAGGCCCCCGCCCACCTGGTGGGCGTGACGGGACCGCCCGGCGCGGGCAAGTCGACGCTGCTCTCGGCGCTCGTGGCGCTCTGGCGCGGTGAGGAGCGAACGGTGGCGGTGCTGGCCGTCGACCCGTCGTCGAAGCGCTCCGGCGGCTCGCTGCTCGGCGACCGCGCACGGATCGAGCACGACCCCGGCGACGACGGGATCCTGATCCGCTCCACGGCGGCCGGCGCGCGCCTCGGCGGTCTGGCCGCCCCCACCCGCGAGGCGGCGGACGCCCTGGCGGCGGCCTTCGACGTGGTGGTGATCGAGACGGTGGGCGTGGGCCAGTCGGAGACGGACGTGGCCGACGTGTGCGACACCGTCGCGGTGGTGGTGCAGCCCGCCTCCGGCGACGTGCTCCAGTTCTTGAAGGCCGGCATCATGGAGGTGCCGGACGTGCTCGTGGTGACCAAGGCGGACCTCGGCGAGGCGGCTCGGCGCGCGCGGCGCGATCTGGCGCAGGCGCTGTCGGCGGCGGGTTCCGGCGACGTGCCCGTGCTGGCCGTCTCGTCGCTCCCGCCCGCCACCGGCATCGAGGAGCTGGCCGGCGCGCTCGACGCACACCGGCGCTCGATCGACCTCGCACAGCGACGGCTCGCCGCCCGGCGCGCGTCGGCGCTGCGCGAGTTCACCTCGGAGCGCGGCGACAGCGCCCTGCGCGCGGTCGGCGGCCGCCGCGCGGCCGAGCGGCTGCTCGCCGGGGAGAATCCGGACGTGGGCGTGAACGCGCTGATCGCGGCGCTCGAGGCGCGGACGTGAGAGGGCTCGGCCCGCAGCTCGCCCTTCTCGTCGGGGTGTTCGCGCTCGTCACCCTGGTCGCCGAGCTGGCGGGAGCCGCGAACCTGGGCGTGGCGCTCGGCATCGGACAGGTGGCCTTCGCCATCGTGCTGCTATGGCTGCTCGTCCGCGGTTGAGCATCCGGTGTCGATCTCGTGCGTCCGCGTTCGTCTTAGTGGAAACAACCCAAGGAGGCAGTGATGCAGTACATGCTTCTGATCTACGGCGACCCCGCGGCGGCCGAGCAGGCCGGCGAGCCGCCCGCGAGCGCCTTCAAGGACTGGCCCGACACCAGCCGCGCCCTGGCCGACGCCGGCGTGCTCCTGGCGGGCGACGGGCTCGAGGCGGTCACGGAGGCCACGTCGGTCCGCAACCGGGAGGGCGACGAGCTCGTGACCGATGGGCCGTTCGCGGAGACCAAGGAGGTCCTGCTGGGCTACTACCTCCTCGACCTGCCGGATCGGGACACGGCGCTCGGCTGGGCCGCCCGCATGCCGCATGTGCACTGGGGCACGGTCGAGGTGCGGGCGATCGCGGAGTCGGCCGGCTCGGCGAGCGCCTTCCTGGGAGGAGCGACGAGCGCGGCCTGAGCGGGCGGGGCCATGAACCGCGGGCGGTCATGGACGGTTCGGGAGGCGATCGGGGCCGCGTGATCGGGGCTGCCGGAGGTCGATCGGTCATCGGTCATCGGACAGCCGGGGGCCGGTCAGTCATCGGGCAGCCTCGAGTCCATCTGGGCCAGCCCGTCGACGCTTAGAGCCAGGTCAAGGCGCGAACCGTCCCACCGGCTGCGGCATGTATCGGGCGTGATCCAGGCGCCGCGCCCGCGACTGTCGTCCACCAGCTCGACGCTGCGTCCCGCTACGGCGGAGGCCACGCTGGAGATCGAATGGCCATCCGGCCGCCTGAAGATCAAGGCCTCCGCCGGGCCGCGCTCGAGGGTGTACCCGCCCTCATGCACGAGCCGGTGGTGATGCCGGCAGAGCTGGACCAGGTTGGCCAGCTCCGTGCGCCCGCCCCGGGCCCAGTGCTCGACGTGGTGGGCGTGCAGGAAGCGCCGCTGGTCGCAGCCGGGGAAGCGGCACGTCCGGTCCCTGGCTCGGAGGGCGCGCCGGAGCGCGGGCGGCACGCTGCGCGTCTTCCGTCCGACCGAGAGGGGGCGCCCGTCCCGCTCGAGGATCCTCACCACGCTGGTATCGCAGGCGAGCCGGCGTGCCGTCTCCGGATGCAGCAGCTGGCCGTGCTCGAGATTGCAGGCGCCGGGCTCGCCGTCGTCGGAGCCCGCCAGCGAGGCCGCGTCGACATGCACGATCACCTGATAGCCGTCGTTCCCTTCCGAGCTCAGGGCCGACCCGAGCACGGTCTCTGACATCAGGACGATCGCGTCCGCGTTCGAAGGCGAGCTCCCGCCAGCCGGAACACCCGCGTCCCGCAGGCCAGCCGGAACACCCGCGTCCCGCAGCCTGTCACGCGCGCATGCGAGCGCCGACATGACCAGCTCTCCCTCCTCGACCGGCAGCCGAGCCCGGATCAAGACAGAGCCGTCAGTGTCGTGGTCGCAAACCAGATAGCGATCCCCGTTGGCGAGATCGTCCGCGGTCAGCTCGCGCGCGACCACACCGCGATACGCCCGCAGTACGCGCTCGAGCTGCGAGGCAGTGGCATGCCTCGCGAGCTCGAGCAGCCGCTCCTCGAGCTCGGGCGTCGCAACCCGGGACATCGCCCTGACCTGGGAATAGCTCAGCTCGCCGCGCCCGAACGCCGCTCGGATCGCCGGCAAATCCTCGAGCCGCCGCGCCACGCGCACGTGCTCCCGAGCGGCCACCGAGCCGAGCGCGCAGGTGTAGGCGAGCCAGTGCGCGCATGACTTGCATCCCCAGCTCGCCCATCCCTCGCGCCGGTCGAACTCCGCGACGAGCCCGAGCCATCTACAGGTGGCCGCGTGAATGTGCGCCGCGAGCTGCGTGATCTCCCGCTCAAGGAGCTCGAGCGGTCGGTCCTCCTGCTGCTCCCGCCGGGACTGGGAAGTAATCATCATCATTCTCAGATTTCTACGAACACATGTTCGTACCAGGGTCGGACGGAATCATGCCTGCGCCCGATGCAAGCGCAGCGCCGAGCATCCCGGCGATGCGCTCGACACGCCGACTCCGCTCCCGCGGAAACACCTCGAGTCAAGGTCGAGGGTCGAACCAGCCGGCCCGGCGTGGGCGGCCGTCCCGCCGCCCTGATCGCGACCACGCGGCTCCGCGCGCTCCACAACCGCCCCCGCTCAACGCCGCCGAGCGCCCCGGGGGGACGCAGCCCCCGCTAGGCTCGCGCCTCGTGGCGCTGGGCTCGTTCATCTCCGTGGGCCGCTCGCTCGAGACGGCCGTCCAGCGGGTCGAGACGGCGGAGCGGCTCGGCTACGAGTCGGTGTTCCTGACGCACATCGCCGGCCGCGACTCGGTGACGACCCTGATGGCCTACGCCGCGCGCACCGAGCGGGTGCTGCTCGGCACCGGCGTGATGCCGATCTACTCGCGCACGCCGGTGGCCACCGCCCAGTCGTTCGCGACGCTCGACGAGTTCTCGAACGGCCGTGCGGTCTGCGGGCTCGGGGTGTCGCACCGCCCGGCCGTGGAGGCGTGGTACGGGCAGCCGCTCGAGAAGCCGCTCCGCGACACGCGCGAGTACGTGGCGATCGTGCGCGCGCTCCTGCACGGTGAGGACCCGCCGCAGGGCGAGCGCTTCCGATCCGCCTTCCGCTTCAGCGGCTTCGAGCCGCGCGCCGACCTCCCCATCTACCTGGCCGGCCTGTCGCCGAAGATGCTCCGGCTCGCGGGCGAGATCGCCGACGGCGTGGTGCTCTGGCTCTGCAACCCCGCCTACATCCGCGACGTGGTGGTGCCCGCGGTGCGCGAGGGCCGCGCGAAGGCGGGCAGGGAGCTCGAGGGCTTCGACATCGTGGCCGCCGTCCCCTCCGCGGTGACGGTGGAGCCCGACCAGGCGCGGGCCCGCCTGCGCCAGGAGCTGATCTCCTACTTCTCGCTGCCCTTCTACCGGGCGGCGATCGAGCGCTCGGGCTTCGAGAACGACGTGGCGAGCTTCGACCGGGCCATGTCGACCGGCGGGCCCGAGGCCGCCGGCGCGGCGATCTCCGACGAGTTCCTCGGCCAGCTCGCGGCGATCGGCAGCGCCGAGGAGGCGGGCGAGGCGGTGCGTCGCTACCACGACTGCGGCGCCCGCTCCCCGTGCGTCGGAGCGATCGCGAAGACGGACTTCGACGCGACGCTGGAGGCGCTGGCCGGCTGCCTCGGCTGAACGGCGCTCAGTCCCCCAGCGCCTCCACGCGCCACTCGCCGCCCACGTTCACGAGCGCGAGGGTGTCGCTCACCCGCACCTGGCCGCGCGCGCTGGTGCGGACGCGCACCGTGGCGCGCCTGCCCTCCACCTCGATCTGGCGGATCTCGATCGCCGGCCGCTCCACGCCCGCCGCGGCGGAGCGCACCAGCCGCTCGCACTCGTCCCCGCCCGCGCGCTCCCTGGCCGCCTTCGTGAGGATGTCCTCGCAGATGCCCGCGAAGTCCTTCTCGCGCGTCGCGCGCTCGAGCTGGGCGACCAGCGCCGCCACATCGCGAGGCGCTCCAGTGGCGGGTTTGGGCTCCTCGTCGCCCCCCAGCGAGCAGCCGGCCGGGGCGAGAACGAGCGCGGTGGCCATAATGAAGGCATGGAGGGATCGGCGCCGGAATCGCTCGGCACCCAATCGAGTTGGCTGCGCTGCTACCGCTGCTGGTCGCAGACGCTCGAGGTGCAGCTCCACTACGAGGGCATCTTGAAGGTCGACGCCGACACCGGCGAGGCCGTGGAGCCCGTGGAGGAGGTCCAGGAGGCGGTGGTGCAGTGCCTCGACTGCCTGCACGACCAGCCCCACCTCGCGCTCACCTTCTACGAGGAGAACGGTCGCCGTATCTCGCGCATCGAGCCGGTCGAGGACCGCTGGGAGCGCATGATCACCGGCACGCCGTGGGTCGCGTCGTGCACCGTGACGGTCGAGGCCGATCAGGTCGAGTCCTGCTCGGGGCCGGACGCCGCCGAGTCGCTGGCCTTCGCGGCCTTCGGCGAGCACGGCACGCGCGAGTTCTTCACGCACGTGCGCTTCCACAAGCATGAGGAGGACCTGATCGTCATCCACATGCTG
Organism: uncultured Thermoleophilaceae bacterium; assembly: GCA_963812415.1. Lineage (GTDB taxonomy): Bacteria > Actinomycetota > Thermoleophilia > Solirubrobacterales > Thermoleophilaceae > JACVRW01. The sequence continues at coordinate 43,237 of CAWEVH010000040.1, forward strand.
GTTGAGCTCTACGCCCGCTCGTCCGACGAGGCCATGGACGTGATGACCGACGCGTCCCGCGGGGCGCTCACGATCACCTCGCTGGCGGAGGAGTCGCGGCCGCCGGCCTCGACGTCGGACGAGCCGCACTAGGGCACGAGCGCCACCCCGCGCGCCGCGAGCTCCTCGATCTCGGTGGGTGAGCGGCCCAGCTCCGCCAGCACCTCCGCCGTGTGCTCCCCGAGCAGCGGCGGCGGCGTGACCGCCGCCGGGTCGGTCGGCCCCCAGATCGGCGAGGCCACCAGCTCGAGCGGGCCCGCGCGCGGGTGGTCGACGGAGAGCGTGGCCGGCCGGCCCGCCGCGGCGGCGGCCGCCAGCGCGTCCGGGACGTCGCGCACCTTGCCGCTCGGGACGCCGGCGGCCGCCAGCACCTCGAGCCAGTGCTCGGCCTCGTGCTCGAGGAAGCGCTCCTGGAGCAGCGGGATCAGCTCGGTGCGGTGCTCGACCCGGTCGGCGTTGGTCGCGAAGCGCTCGTCCGCGGGCAGCCCGTCCAGCCCGAGCGCGCCGCACAGCGCCCGGAACAGGCCGTCGTTCGCCGCCGCGACCGCGATGCGCCCGGCGCCGGCGGTCTCGAAGTCCTGGTAGGGAACGATGTTCGGGTGGGCGTTGCCGTGACGTTCCGGCTCGCGCCCGGTCACGAGCGCGTTCTGGGCGACGTTCACGAGCCCGGCGAGACCGCTGTCCAGCAGCGGCACCTCGATCTGCCCTCCGCCCTCTCCGCCCAGCGCGGCCAGGATCGCGACGGCGGCGTGCAGGCCGGCGAGCACGTCCACCAGGGCCACGCCCACCTTGAACGGCGGGCCGTCCTCGGGCCCGGTGATCGACATCAGCCCGGTCTCCGCCTGGGCGACGAAGTCGTAGCCGGGGCGGCCGGCGGGCTCGCGCTCCGAGCCGAAGCCGGAGATCGAGCAGTAGACGACGTCGGGGTTGCGCGCGCGGACGCTCTCGTAGTCGACCCCGAGCTTGGCCGCCCCGCCGGCCTTGAAGTTCTCGATCACGACGTCGGCGCGGACGCACAGCTCGAGCGCGAGCCGGCGCCCCTCGGGCTGGCCGAGGTCGAGCGCGCAGGAGCGCTTGCCGCGGTTGACCGAGAGGTAGTACGCGGCCTCCCCCGCGGCGAACGGGGGTCCCCAGCCGCGCGTCTCGTCCCCGCCCTGGGGGCGCTCGAGCTTGACCACGTCCGCGCCGAGGTCCGCCAGGACCATCGTGCAGTAGGGCCCCGCGAGCACGCGCGAGAGGTCCGCGACGCGAACGCCGCGCAGGGGCTGCCAGGATGCTTGCGATGAGCTCATCGCGGGTGGGGATCCTGACAGGCGCGGACCTGGTCGTGGCGGCGCTCGAGCAAGCGGGCGTGAGCGTGGCCTTCGGCCTGCCGGGGGTGCACAACCTGGCGCTCTGGCGGGCCCTCGGGGAATCGCCGATCCGGCTGGTGGGCGTGCGCCACGAGCAGGCCGCGGCCTACGCCGCCGACGGCTACGCGCGAGCGAGCGGGCGGCTCGGCGTGGCGCTCACCACCACCGGGCCGGGCGCGGCCAACACCCTCGGCGCCGTGGGCGAAGCCTGGGCCTCGCGCCAGCCCGTGCTCGTGATCGCCACCGACATCCCGTCGAGCGTTCGGCGCCCCGGCGTCTGGCGCGGCGTGCTCCACGAGGCGACCGATCAGGCGGCGATGTTCCGGCCGGTGGTGAAGCAGGCCTTCCGTGTGACGGACGCCGACCACGCGGCCGCCGTGGTGGCGGCGGCGGCGCGCACGGCGCTCGCGCCGCCGTCGAGGCCCGTGTACGTCGAGATTCCCACCGATCTGCTGGCAGCCGAGGCGGGCGGCGGCGAGACCGCGACCATCGACGAGCCCTCGCCTCCCGAGCCTCCCCCCGAGGAGCAGCTGGCGCGGGCGCTCGAACTGCTCGAGCGCTCCCGCCGCCCGCTGATCTGGGCGGGCGGCGGCGCCCTCCAGTCGGGGGCCGGCGAGGCCGTCGGTGCGCTCGCCGAACGGCTTGTGGCGCCCGTCGTCCTCACCTACTCGGCGCGCGGCCTGCTGGCGCCCGGGCACCCCTGCCTCGTGCAGGGGACTCCGCACGTGCCCGCCGTGGGCGCCCTCTGGGACGAGGCCGACCTGGTGGTCGGAATCGGCACCGACTTCGACGCGATGATGACCCAGGGCTGGCGCCAGCCCCAGCCGCCGCACCTGGTGGCGATCAACGTCGACGCCGCCGATGCCTCGAAGAACTACCGGCCCGAGGCGCTGGTCGAGGGCGACGCCGCCACGGCCACCGCGCTTCTCGCGGAGCGGCTGGGCGAGCGCGGCGGCCACGACGCGCTGGCCGAGCGGGTGCGCCGCCTGAACGCGGGCGTGAGAGGCGAGTTCGCCGAGTCAGAGCCGGAGGCGAGCGCGTTCATCGACGCCCTCGAGGCCGCGCTGCCCGACGACGCGATCGTGGTGAGCGACATGTGCATCCCCGGCTACTGGCTGGGCGGCTTCCACCGGGTCAAGGCGCCGCGCAAGTTCGCCTATCCGCTCGGCTGGGGAACGCTCGGCTGCGCGTTCCCGCAGGGGCTCGGCGCGGCGCTGGCGGACGAGGGCCCGGTGGTGAGCCTGTCGGGGGACGGCGGCTTCCTGTACGCCGTCGGCGAGCTGGCCGCGGCCCGCCAGGAGCAGATCCCGCTCACGGCGGTGATCGTGGACGACGGCGGCTACGGCATGATCCGCTTCGACCAAGATCTGCACGGCCACCCGCGCGAGGGAGTCGACCTGGTGAGTCCCGACTTCGTGGCCATGGCGCGCTCGTTCGGCGTGCGCGCCGACCTCGTCGACGGACTCGGCGAGCACTTCGCGATGGCCCTCAAGGGGCACATCTCGCTGCGCGAGCCGTCCGTGCTCGTGGCGCGGGCCGCCCTCGGCCCGCCGCCGAACGTGTCGCCGCGCTGGTACCGGTGAGCCGGCGGGCGCGAGCCGCGGAGCTGGCGCGGCACCCGGTCGGCGCCGAGATCCTCGAAGGGGCGGCCCGGGCGTCCCGCAGCGGCCTCCGCACGCGCCGCGAGCGGGCCATCGCGGCCGCACGACCGATCCTCCAGACAGCCGTGGCCGCCTCGGCCGCATGGTTCGTCGCGACCGAGCTGCTCGGCCACGACCAGCCCTTCTTCGCGCCGATCGCCGCGGTGATCACGCTCGGCCTGACGATCGGAGAGCGCCGCCGCCGCGCCGTCGAGCTCGCGCTGGGCGTGGCGGTGGGCATCGCGATCGCGGCCCTGCTGGTGGCCTGGATCGGGACCGGCACCTGGCAGATCGGCGTGGTGGTGGCGCTCGCCATGTTCGGGGCGATCCTGGTCGGCGGCGGGCCGCTCCTGGCCTCGCAGGCCGGCGCCTCGGCGGTGCTGGTGGCCACCCTCCAGGCGCCCGAGGGCGGCTTCGACTTCACGCGCGCGGTGGACGCCCTGACGGGCGCCGGAATCGCGCTGGCGGTGGGCTCGCTCCTCCTGCCGGTCGACTCCGGGCGCATGGCGCGCTCCGAGGCCGGCCCGGTGATCGACAGCCTCGCCGCCGCGCTCGATCACATCGCCGCCGCCATCGATCGCCGCGACGCGGCGGAGGCCGATCGGGCGGTTGAGGAGGTGGCGCGCCTGCGTCCCTACCACGACGACCTCGAGGACTCCCTGGCCGCGGCGTCCGACAGCGCCCGCATGTCGCTCGGCCGGCGCGAGGCTCTCGAGGAGCTCGCCAAGCTGTCGGAGCTCGCGCGCCATCTGCGCCTGGCGATCGCGGACGCGCGCTCGCTGGCCCGCGGCGTGGGCCGGGCGATCGCGATCGAGGACGCCACGCCGGCCGAGGTCGGGGCCGCCATCAGCGGGCTCGCGGAGGCCACGCGCGGGCTGCACTCCGTGCTCGAGGGCGAGGACCCAGGCGCCCTGCGCGAGGAGGCGGTTCGCGCCACCGCGACGGCCAACGCGGTGCTGGCGCAGACGGGGAACCTGAGCGCGCTCCACATCGTCGGCCAGCTGCGCCTGCTGGCCGTCGATCTGCTGCGCGCGAGCGGCGTCGAGCGTGACCGTGCCCAGGAGGCCGTGCGCGGTGCCGGCTAGGGCCTAGTCCCAGGCGAGGCGGAAGTCGGCGTCGCCGCTGAGCTCGGCCACGTCCATCTGCGCCTTCTGGAGCTTGCCGGCGTAGTCCCAGTTCAGCGACTGCCAGCGCGTGAACTGGTCGAGCACCCACATGCCGGACTGACGGCTGCCGTTGCCCGAGCGCCCGTTGCCCCCGAACGGCAGGTGCGCCTCGGCGCCGCTCGTGGAGTTGTTCACGGACACCATGCCGGCGCTCACCCGCTCGCGGAAGCGGAAGGCCCACTTCGCGTCGGTCGTGTAGATGGCCGACGAAAGCCCGTAGCCGTGGCCGTTCGCCAAGGCGATCGCCTCGTCGAAGTCGGAGAAGCTCGCCACGCCGACGATCGGGCCGAACGTCTCGGTCGAGTAGATGTCGTCGTCGGCCCGCACCCCGTCGACGATCGTGGGGTGGCAGTAGATGCCGGCGTCGGGGTCTCCCACGAAGCCGTCGCGCGGGTTGTCGGCGCTGATCCGGCCGCGGCCGGTCGAGCCCGAGACCGTGTGGTGGTCGCGGATCAGGCCGAGCCAGTCCTCGAAGCGCTCGGCGAAGCGCTCGTGGATCATCGGCCCGTAGAGCACGTCCTCGGTGGGGTCGCCCACCGCCGCATCCTCGACGAGCGAGGTGAAGCGCTGCATGAAGTCGTCGTGCACCGACTCGTGCACGATCACGGTTCCGAGCGAGGTGCAGCGCTGTCCCGCGGTCCCGAAGCCGCTGAAGAGCGCTCCCTCGGCCGCGAGCTCCAGCTCGGCGTCCGGCATCACGACGAGCGGGTTCTTGCCGCCCAGCTCGAGGCAGGGCGACTGCACGTGGCGCCCGCAGAGCTCTCCGATGCGCGAGCCGACGGCGGACGAGCCGGTGAAGCCCACCTTGTCGACGAGCCCCTCGCCGAGCGCGCGCTCGAGCCCTTCGAAGGCGGCCGGGCCGTGGCACTGCACGAGGTTCAGCACGCCGTCCGGGAGGCCACCGTGGATGAACAGCTGGGCGAGCGCGTCGCCGAGCGCGGGCGCGTACTCCGCCGGCTTCCAGACGACGGCGTTGCCGCACAGGAGCGCCGGCACGAGGTACCACGACGGGACGGCGACGGGGAAGTTGCCGGCGGTGATGATCGCCGCCACGCCCACGGGGTTGCGGAATGTGAAGAGCTGCTTGTCGGGCATCTCTGACGGCACCGTCTGTCCGTAGAGGCGCCGGCCTTCGCCGACGAAGAAGTCGCAGGTGTCGACGATCTCCTGCACCTCGCCGAGCGACTCGGGGTAGGGCTTGCCGATCTCGCGCGTCACGAGCCGCGCGAGCGCCTCCTTGTTCTCCTCCACGAGCCGCCCGATCTGCTGGATCGCCTTGCCGCGCACCGGGGCGGGCACCGAGCGCCACTCGCGCTGCGCCTCGCGCGCCGCGCGGCAGGCGTCCGCGAACGTCTGCGCGTCGCCGAGAACGGCCTCGCAGACGATCTCGTCGAGGTTCGCGGGGTTGCGCGACTCGATGCGCTCCCCGTCCGTGCGCGTGCTGCCGCCGATGATCGACCCGACGGTCCTCGTATCCGTGACGCTCATGCGCTCAAGCGTACGCGTCGAGCCGCCGCTCCAGCGCGTCGAGCTGCGCGCGCAGCTCGTCGGGAAGCGCGTCGCCGAACTTCGCGAACTGCTCCCGCACCTGGGGGAGCTGGGCCTTCCACTCCTCGGGGTCGACCCGCAGCAGCTCCTCCATCGCGCCGTCCGGCAGGTCGAGCCCGGACGTGTCGATCGCTCCTGGGGCGGGCACGAGGCCGATCGGCGTCTCGACAGCCTCTGCCTCGTCGTCGCAGCGCCGGAACACCCACTCGAGCACGCGGCTGTTCTCGCCGAAGCCCGGCCACAGGAAGCGGCCGTCCTCGTCCTTGCGGAACCAGTTGACCATGAAGACGCGCGGCAGCCGCGCGCCCTCGCGGCGTCCGGTGGCGAGCCAGTGGCCGAAGTAGTCGGCCATGTTGTAGCCGCAGAAGGGGAGCATCGCCATCGGGTCGAAGCGCAGCGTCCCGGCCGTGCCGGCCGCCGCCGCCGTCTTCTCGGAACCCATCACGGCGCCCAGGAACACGCCGTGCTCCCAGTCGAAGGCCTCGTGAACCAGCGGCACCACCGCCGCGCGCCGGCCGCCGAACAGGAACGCGTCGATCGGCACGCCCTTCGGGTCCTCCCAGTTCGGCGCGATCGATGGGCACTGCGCCGCCGGCGCGGTGAAGCGGGCGTTCGGATGGGCGGCCGGCTCGCTGGACTCGGGCGTCCACTCGTTGCCGTGCCAGTCGATCGCATGCGACGGCGGATCGGACATCCCCTCCCACCAGACGTCGCCCTCGTCGGTCCGCGCGCAGTTCGTGAAGATCGAGTTCTCGCGCACGGTGGCCATTGCGTTCGGGTTGGTCTGCTCGCCCGTGCCGGGCGCCACGCCGAAGAAGCCGGCCTCGGGGTTGATGGCGTGCAGGCGACCGTCCTCGCCCCACTTCATCCAGGCGATGTCGTCTCCCACGGTCTCGACCGTCCAGCCCTCGAGCGTCGGGATCAGCATCGCGAGGTTGGTCTTGCCGCAGGCGGAGGGGAACGCACCGGCCACGTGCTTGACCTGCCCCTCGGGCGAGGTCAGCTTGAGGATCAGCATGTGCTCGGCGAGCCAGCCCTCGTCGCGCGCCATCACAGAGGCGATGCGCAGCGCGAAGCACTTCTTGCCGAGCAGCGCGTTTCCGCCGTAGCCCGACCCGTACGACCAGATCTGGCGCGTCTCCGGGAAGTGGACGATGTACTTGTTGTCCGCGTTGCAGGGCCACGGCACGTCGTCGGCCCCCTCCTCGAGCGGCATCCCCACCGAGTGCAGACAGGGCACGAAGGTGCCGTGCTCGCCCAGCACCTCGAGCGCGCCGGCGCCCATGCGGGTCATGATCCGCATCGAGGTGGCGACGTAGGCGGAGTCGGTGAGCTGGACGCCGATGTGGGCGATCGGGGAGCCGAGCGGGCCCATCGAGAAGGGCACCACGTACATCGTGCGGCCGCGCATGGAGCCCCGGAAGAGGCTCGCCAGGGTGTCGCGCATCTCCGCCGGCTCGCGCCAGTTGTTCGTGGGGCCGGCGTCGTGCTCCCGCTCCGAGCAGATGAAGGTGCGGTCCTCGACCCGAGCCACGTCGCCGGCGTCGGAGCGTGCGAGGTAGGAGCCAGGGCGCTTCGCGTCCGAGAGACGCTCGAACGTGCCCGCGTCGACGAGCACCTGACAGAGCCGGTCGTACTCCTCAGCCGAGCCGTCGCACCAGTGGATCCGGTCGGGCTGAGTCAACTCCGCGAACTCGTCGACCCAAGCGATGAGCTTTGCGTTGGTGGTGGGAGCAGTGGTTGCTTGTGTCACGGGTGCGGGTGTCTCCTTCATCACTGTCTGCGAGGCCGGTAACCGTATCCCAACTTCTGCCGTGCGCGAGCAGCCGGCTCGGCGGGATGCGAGCGTCCCCGGACCTACACTCAGGCCCATGCGGGCCGTGCTGCGCTTCGTGGCGTCGGTGATGATCGTGAGCGGCACGCTGCTCATCGCCGACGCCGCCGTGACCCTGCTCTGGCAGGAGCCCGTCTCCGCGTTCGTGGCCGAGCGCCACCAGGGCAAGCTCGAGACCGCCTACTTCGACCCTCCGCGCCGCGTGGTGCGGCGCGAGCCCCTCGAGGGGGACGCCATCGCGAGGATCCAGATCCCGGCCATCGGCGTCTCCGAGTACGTGATCGAGGGCACCGACCTCGGCAGCCTGCGAAAGGGCCCCGGGCACTATCCCGAGACCCCCCTGCCGGGTGAGCAGGGCACCGTCGCGATCGCCGGGCACCGCACCACCTACGGAGCGCCGTTCCGGGAGGTGGACCAGCTCGAGCGCGGCGACCGGATCGTGGTCGACATGCCCGACGGGCGCTTCGTCTACCGGGTCGAGCGCACCGCGATCGTGGACGACCAGGACCTGTCGGTGCTCGAGCCGGCCGGCTACCGCCGGCTGCTCCTGAGCGCCTGCCACCCGCTCTACAGCGCGGCGCAGCGGATCATCGTGTACGCCCGGCAGGTCGACCGTCAGCCGGCGCGGGTGCGCTAGACGGTCAGCCCGGGTGCGCTGCCCGAGCCGTCGATGCGGGACTCGTCCTGGGCCTCGAACCAGAGGATGAGGCCGATCACGAGCGCGATCGACACCGCCAACACGGCCAGCCAGTAGACGAGCTTGCCCAGCACGGCCGCCATCGTAGGCGGTGGCGTCCGATGCGCCACCGATCATGCCGCCCATGAGCCCTCGCAAGGAAGCAGTCGCATGCGCCCTCGCCGTGGGAGCGCTCGCGCTCGGCGGCGCCGGCGCGGCCTCCGCCCAGTCGTACGACGACGACGCCAGGACCCTGAACGGCTCGGAGGACACTCTGCCGTTCACGGGAGCCGAGCCCGGCCTGATCGCGGCCGGCGGTTTGCTCCTGGCCGCCGCCGGTATCGGGCTGCGCCGGCGGCTCAGGCCTGCGGCTTGCGCGGCACCAGCACCGCGCGCTTGAACTCGGCCACCAGCGCGCCGTCCTGCTTGTACACGCGGGTGTGGACCTTGACCACGCCACGGTCGGGCTTGGACTGCGAGGGGCGCACGTCGAGCACCTCGGACTCGCAGAAGAGCGTGTCGCCGTGGAACACCGGCGCCGGGTGCGAGAGCTCCTCGGTGGCGAGGTTGGCGATCGCCTTCCCGGACACGTCGCCGACCGACATCCCGAGCGCGAGCGAGTAGACGAGCGGGCCCACCACCACGTTCTGACCCTGCTGGGACTCCGCCGCGTACACGTCGTTGATGTGCAGCGGGTGGTGGTTCATGGTCAGCAGGCAGAACAGGTGGTCGTCTGCCTCGGTCACCGTCTTGGCCGGCCAGTGCTTGTACACGGCGCCGACCTCGAACTCCTCGAGGTAACGGCCGTACTGGCGCGCGCCTGACGCCTCGCGGGCGGCCTGGCTGGTCTCGATGCCTTCGCTCATGGGCGGCGGAATGCTATCCGGCGGAGAACCGACGCCCGGTCGTCGGCCTGCCCCCCTGGCCCGAGGTGGGCGGAAAAACGAAGGTCAGCAGATGACACGAAGGCACCTCCTCCCGTTGCTCCTCGCCGCGCCGGTGGCGCTACTCACCGGCCTGGCCCCCGCCACTGCCGGCGCCACCGACTACTGCGTCGCCCCCAACACCGACTGCGGCGGGACGCTCGTGCCGAACCTCGAACAGGCGCTGGGTCTCGCGGATGACGCCTCCGATCCCGACCGCGTCTTCCTCGGCGCCGCCACCTACACGGCGCCGACGGTGACCGGCTTCTACTACAGCGACTCGAGCTCGCCGGTCGAGATCATCGGCCAGGGACGAGGCGGGACGATCCTCACCGCCCCGCCGTCGGCATCCTTCGTGGTGCGGCTCATCGGCGGCGCCGGATCGTCCGTCCAGGACCTCACGATCAAGCTGCCCCAGAGCGCGGCGGCCGGGCTCAAGGGGCTCTCGACGTCGAACCTGGGCCGCCGGATCGAGGTGATCGAGGACCCGACGCAGGCGAACAAGCGCTATGGCGTCGAGCTCGTCAACGGCGGCACGCTCGAGGACTCGAGCGTCGCCCTCGGCAGCGGCCAGGACACGGTCGGGGTCCTCCTCGAGAGCGGCGGCGGCACGGTGCGGCGCTCGGCGCGTGAGCGCACAGGTCGGCGTGCACAGCGAGTACGGCGGCGCGATCGAGCACTCGCGCGTGACGGGCTCGGAAGGCCGGCGTCAAGGCCTACCGGAACTCGACCGCCGTCAGCGGCAGCGTGATCCGATTCACGGCGACGCCCGGTGTGGGCATCGGCGCGCAGACGCGCATGGGCTACCCGACCACCGTGACCGCCGACGGGGTCACGATCGTCGGCCCGCGCCTGCCGAACACCTTCGGGGCCGGCGCCGCCACCGGCATCCTCACGAACTCCCCGGTCGAGCTCAGCCTGACCAACTCGATCATCCGCGGCGCGGCGATACCCCTGTACGCTGCCGCGGACGTTTCAACCGCGAGGATCACCACCGCCTTCTCCGACTACGACCCGAGCGGAAACCTGATTGGCGGTCGTGGAGGCAGCGAGAACATCGTCGAGACGAACGTCTCCAACGTGGGCGACGCCAGGTTCGTGGACGCGGCCGCAGGCGACTACCGCCTGCTCGCCGGTTCGCCCCTGATCGACACGGGCGACCCGGTCACGCAGCAGGGCCTCGACCTCGACGGCAATCCACTGGTCGCGGACGGGAATGGCGACGGCATCGCGCGGCGCGACATGGGCGCGTACGAGCTCGCGGCGGCCCCGCCCCCCGCGACCGGTGAGGGCCCGCCGTCCGACCCTCCCGGGTGCGGACACCCAGCCGCCCCTGGATCACTGGGTTCAGGGCCGCGCCGGCGCTGTTCGCGATCGCCCGGGCGAGCACCCCGCAGGCGGCGCGAGCTCCGCGCGGCACCCGCTTCCGCTACACGCTCAGCGAGGCGGCACACGTGACGCTCACGATCCAGCGCAGGCGGCCGGGCCGCCGCCCCCGCACCGTCGGCAGGCTCCGGCGAAGCGCCAAGGTCGGGACGAACAGCACGCGTTTCACCGGCAGAATCGGCACGCGAGCCCTTTCACCCGGCCGCTACCGCGCGCTCATCCGCGCCAGCGACAGCGCCGGCAACCGCTCGCTACGCACGGCGACCCGCTTCCGGATCGCCGCTCGCTGAACGCCGTGTACTAGCCTCGGGCCCCGTGCGCAACCCTCGTGACTTCCTGAAGCCGCTCGCGATCGGCGCGCCGGAGCCGCTCCGCGAGATCCCGGTCAAGCCGTCGCGGATGATCCACTTCCTCGACTTCTCGAACGAGAAGATGGTCGCCAAGGCCCCCGAGATCGCGCCGAAGGTCGACATCCTGCTGGGCAACCTCGAGGACGCCATTCCGGTCGACCGCAAGGAGGCGGCGCGCGAGGGGCTGATCCGCGTCGGCCGCGAGATGGAGCTGGGTGAGACGGCGCTCTGGACCCGGGTGAACGCGCTCGAGAGCCCCTGGGTGCTCGACGATCTCGCCCAGGTCGTCGGCGAGATCGGCGACCGGCTCGAGGTGGTGATGGTGCCCAAGGTCGAAGGCGCCTGGGACATCCACTACGTCGACCGGCTGCTGGCGCAGCTCGAGGCGAGGGCGGGCCTCGAGCGCCCGCTCCTCGTGCACGCGATCCTCGAGACCGCGCAGGGCGTGACCAACCTCGAGGAGATCGCGACAGCGAGCCCGCGCATGCAGGGCATGAGCTTCGGACCGGCCGATCTCGCGGCGAACCGGCGCATGAAGACGACGCGCGTCGGCGGCGGCCACCCCGGCTACCGCGTGATCGCCGACCCGCCGGAGGACGGCTCCGACGCGCCGCGCGCGAGCGCGCAGCAGGACCCCTGGCACTACTCGATCGCCCGCATGGTCGACGCCTGCGCCGGTGCGGGCATCCTGCCCTTCTACGGGCCCTTCGGTGACATCAGGGACACCGAGGGCTGCGAGACGCAGTTCCGCGCCGCGTTCCTGCTCGGGTGCGTCGGCGCGTGGTCGCTCCACCCGGCGCAGATCGACATCGCCAAGAAGGTCTTCTCCCCCGATCCGGACGAGGTCAGGTTCGCCAAGCGGGTGATCGAGGCGATCCCGGACGGGCGCGGCGTCCACATGATCGACGGCAAGATGCAGGACGACGCCACCTGGAAGCAGTGCAAGGTGATGGTCGACCTCGCCGAGATGCTGGCCCGAAAGGATCCGGAGCTGGCCGAGGCGTACGAGCTCCAGCCCGCCTAGGCGGGCCGCGATATGGACGTCGTCCTCGCGCTCGCCGCCGCGCTCCTGTTCGGCGTCGGCACGGTGCTGCAGCAGAGGGCTGCGATGCAGGTGCCCGACGAGGAGGCGATGAAGGCCGGCCTGCTGGTGCGGCTGGCGAAGGAGCCCGTCTGGCTCGCCGGGATCGTCGCGGACGCGCTCGGGTTCGTGCTCCAGGCGGTGGCGCTCGCCGTCGGGCGCATCGTCGTCGTACAGCCGTTGCTCGCCACGGCCGTCGTGTTCGCGCTCCCGTTCGGCGCGCGGCTCGACCGGCGCCGGCTCACGCGCAACGAGATCCTCGGGGCCGCGGCCGTCGTCGGCGGCGTGGCGTCGTTCGTGGTGGTGTCCAACCCGACGGGCGGCGTGGACAACCCCGAGCTGAGCGTGTGGATCGTGTCGGGCGCGATCTGCCTGGCGGTCTCCGGCGCCCTGGCGCTGGTCGCCAAGGGGCGCTCGCCCGGCGTCAAGGCGTCGCTCCTCGGCAGCGCGGCGGGCATCCTGTTCGCGCTGAGCGCAGTGCTGACGAAGGCGGTCGCCGACCAGTTCGACGACGGGATCCTCGACATCTTCGTCCACTGGCAGCTGTACGCGCTGGTCGCGGTCGGCTGGGTCGGCATGACGCTGAGCTCGGCCGCGCTGCAGACGGGCGCGCTGGCGCCCGCGGCGGCGACCCAGATGTCGCTCGACCCGGTCGTGAGCGTGGCGCTCGGCGTCTTCGCCTTCGACGAGTCGCTGCACGAGACGTTCGTCGGCGGCGCCGTCGCGCTGGCGGGCTTCGCGGTGATGATCGCCGGGCTCGTCGTGCTCTCGGGCTCGCAGTCGAGCAGGGAGACGAACACGGTGGTACCGACCAAGGGACCGATGCCGGCGTAGGCCACGCCCGATAGATTTCCCGCCCCTCATGCGGTTCTTCGAGTACGAGGCGCGCGAGATCACGAGGCGCGCCGGTATCCCGGTCACCGATTTCGGCTTCGCGACCACGGCCCAGCAGGCGCGCGAGATCGCCCACCGGATCGGCGGGCCCACGGTCATCAAGTCGCAGGTCCTGACGGGCGGCCGCATGAAGGCCGGCGGGGTCAAGTTCGCCGACGACGCCGACGAGGCCGCCGACCACGCCGAGGCGATCCTGCGGCTCGAGATCGGCGGCCACATGCCGCGCGGCGTGCTTGTCGACCCGAAGGCCGACGTCGAGCGGGAGTACTACGCGGGCGTCGTCTGGGACGGGCTGCGCAAGCGGCCCGTGATGATCTTCTCGCCCGTCGGCGGCATCGACATCGAGCAGGTGGCCGAGGAGCAGCCCGACAAGGTGGGCCGCCGCCACTTCTCGACGATCGAGCCGTTCAGCGACTTCATGGCCAAGGAGGTGATCGCCTCCACCGGCGTGACGGGGCGCCGGCTCACCCGCATCACGCCGATCCTCACGCGGCTGGCTCGCCTGTTCACCGAGTACGACATGACGCTGGCCGAGATCAACCCCCTCGGCGAGCTCGAGGATGGCTCGTTCGTGGCGCTCGACGCGCACATGGAGATGGAGAACGAGGCGCGCCCGCGCCAGAAGGCGCTCCTGGACGAGCTCGGCGTGGGCGACGAGGAGACCCGCGAGGCGCGCGAGCCCACCGAGTTCGAGCTGGCCGGCGAGGCGGTCGACGCGATGGACCACCGCGGCGTGGCCGGCAACGTGACCGAGTTCGACGGCGACCTCGGCCTCGTGATCGGCGCCGGCGGCGGCTCGCTCACGCTCTTCGACGCCGTCCGGGCGCACGGCGGGCGACCCGCCAACTACTGCGAGATCGGCGGCAACCCCTCGGTGCGCAAGGCCTGCGGGCTCGCCAAGCTCGTGCTGCAGAAGCCCGGCGTCGACAAGATCGCCGTGATGATGTCGATCGTGTCCAACACGCGGGTCGACATCGTGGCCCGCGGGGTGGTCAAGGCCTGCCTCGAGCTCGGCTACGACCCGGCCGAGAAGATCGCGATCTTCCGCATCCCCGGGGCCTGGGAGGACGAGGGCTTCAAGATCCTCGAGAAGTACGGCGTCGAGTACTGCGACCGCAGCGTGTCGATGCACGAGGCGGCGCGGCGCGCGGTCGAGAAGGGATCGGCGGCGGCGTGAGCATCCTGATCGACGCCGACACGACCTTCATCGTCCAGGGCATCACCGGCCGCGAGGCCGTGAACCTCACGCGCGAGTGCCTCGACTACGGCGCCGGCGCGAAGATCGTGGGCGGCGTCACGCCCGGCCGGCTGGGCCGCGAGGTGCACGGCGTCCCGGTGTTCGACACGGTCGCGCAGGCCGTGGAGCACCACGGGGCGCCGATCAAGGGGTCGGTCGTGACCGTCCCGCCCGCGTTCACCAAGGACGCGGTGTTCGAGGCGATCGACAACGGGATCGAGCTGATCGTGATCGTGACCGAGCGGATCCCGCGCGGCGACGTGGCCCAGATGGTGGAGCTGGCGACGAGCCGCGGCGCCCGCATCATCGGTCCCAACTGCCTCGGCGTGATCGTGCCGGACGTGATCAAGATGGGCGGCATCGGCGGTCCCGCCAAGGACGCCGCCAAGGCCTACACGCCCGGCCCGGTCGGCGTGATCTCGCGCTCCGGCGGAATGACGACCGAGATGTCCTCGACGCTCAGCGCCGCCGGTCTCGGCCAGTCGACCGCCGTCTCGATCGGCGGCGACGCGATCATCGGCTCCTCCTACGCCGAGCTGATGCCGCTCTTCGAGGCGGACGGCCAGACCGAGGCGATCGTGATCTACACGGAGCCGGGCGGCCGGATGGAGGCGGAGCTCGCCCGCTACGTGACCGAGGAGTCGGAGCGGCCGCTCCCGATCGTCGCGTTCATGGCGGGCCGCTTCATGGACGAGATGCCCGGCATGAGCTTCGGGCACGCCGGCACGATCGTGGAGGGCAAGGAGGACACCGCGACGGAGAAGATCGCGCGGCTCGCCTCCGCCGGCATCGTGGTGGCGGAGGAGATCGCCGAGATCCCGACGCTCGTGAAGGACCGGATCGCGGCGGTGGCGGGGTGAACGGCATCTTCATCCAGGTCGAGCTGGCCGACGACGCGCGCTCGGACGCCGAGCTGGCGCGCCGGCTCGAGGAAGCCTGCCCGGTGGACATCTTCGCCGCCTCCGAGAGCGGTGCGAGCATCGTGGAGGAGAACCTCGACGAGTGCGTGCTGTGCGGCCTCTGCCTCGACGCCGCGCCGGCGGGCGCGGTGCGCGTGGTCAAGCTCTACGACGGGGGCGCCGAGCTGGCGCGGCCGGGGTGACCAACCCGGAAGTCACGCCGGAGGTCTTCCGGCAGACCATCGGGCGCAGCTTCCCCGGCGATCTCGGCATCGAGGTCGTGCGAATCGAGGACGACGAGGTGGAGGGCCGCCTCGAGGTCGACGAGCGCCACCTGCATCCGGGCGGCTACGTGCACGGCGGCGTCTGGGTGGCGTTCGCCGACACGGTGGCCGCCTGGGGGACCTTTCGCCACCTCCCCGCGGGCGGCGATTTCACGACCGCAGAGCTGAAGGCCAACGTGTTCTCGGCCGGGCGGGTGGGCGACGTGCTCACGGGCATCGGCCGGCCGCTCCACGTGGGCCGGCGCACGCAGGTCTGGGAGGTGCGCATTCAGAAGAACGGCGGGCGCGACGCCGCCTTCTTCACCTGCACCCAGCTGGTGCTCTGAGCCCGCCGGCGGTCTTGACCACGCCACGCGGCGCGAGTTACGGTCTCCTGCGGACTCGCAGACCCTGACAAAGGGGGACCCAATGCCAATGCAGGTAGCGACGCTCGCCGGTGCCCGAACCGGCGTAGCCGACGAGGCCCTCGACGAGCTCCGAGCGAGCTTGCGGGGCGAACTCCTGACTCCGTCCGACCCCGGCTACGCGGGACTGCGGCCGGAGTTCAACGCCATGCACCGGGCAGAACCGGCGCTCGCGGTGAGCTGCTCCGGCACGGCGGACGTGATCGCGGCGGTGAACTTCGCTCGCGAGCAGAAGCTGAAGGTCGCCGTGCGCGGAGGAGGCCACTCGATCGCCGGGTTGTCGTCGACCGACGGCGGGATGCTGATCGACCTCGCGCCGATGCGGGGCGTGCAGGTGGACCCCGAACGGCGCCTCGCACACGTGCAGGGCGGCGCGCTATGGGCCGACGTCGACCGCGAGACCCAGGCCTTCGGCCTCGTGGCGCCGGGCGGAGTCGTGTCCGACACCGGCGTCGCCGGCCTCACGCTCGGAGGCGGCTACGGCTGGGTGCGCCGCCGCTACGGGCTGTCGTCCGACCACGTGGTCGAGGCCCAGGTGGTGTGCGCGGACGGCCAGGTGCGCACGGCCTCGCGAGGAATCGAATCCCGACCTCTACTGGGCGATCCGTGGCGGGGGCGGCAACTTCGGGATCGTCACCTCGTTCACGTTCAGCCTCGAGTCGCTTGGCCCGATCGTCGCGTTCGCGGCCACGTTCTATCCGCTCGAGGAGGCGGCGGAGGTGATGCGCGGCTGGCGCGACTTCGCCGACCTCGCGCCGAACGAGATCACCTCCGTCTGCGTGACGATCACCTTCCCCGCGAACCCGGAGATGCCGGAGGCGGTCCACGATCGGCCCTGCATCATCGTCGGCGCGGTGTATGCCGGCGACCTGGACGACGGTCTTCACGCGCTCGAGCCGCTGCGTCGGCTCGGCACGGTGCTGTTCGACATGTCGGGACCGACGCCGTTCACCGCCGTCCAGACCGGTTTCGACCCGTTGTTCCCGCGCAACCAGCTCCAGGCCTACTGGAAGAGCCAGTATCTGACCGAGCTGACCGACGAGGCGATCGACGTGATCGCGGCCAAGGCCCAGGAGCGCCCGGCGCCGCTGACCCTCGTGAACATCTTCCACATGGGTGGGGCGATCAACGACGTCGGTGCCGAGGACACGGCGTTCCACGAGCGCTCGGCCGACTTCATGGTGTCGATCGACGGCATGTGGGCGGATCGGGCCGACAACGACGCCAACGTCGCGTGGGTTCGGTCGGCCTGGGAGGCGATCTCCGAGTTCGGTACCGGCAGCGTGTACCTGAACTTCACCGGCCTCGCCGACGAGGCGGCGAGCGCGGGCGTGGACAGCGCGTTCGGCCGCAACCTGAAGCGCCTGGCCGAGGCGAAGGCGAGCTACGACCCCGACAACCTGTTCCGGCTGAACAACAACATCAGCCCGGGGTAGCCGGGGGCGCCTAGCGCCGGGCCAGCTGGCGCTGGATCACGTTGCCCAGCAGCTTGACCACCGCGGCGTCGCCGGACACCCGCACGTGACCGTGCTCGTAGGCGTCGACCCAGTGCCTGAGCTGTCCGTCGGCGGCCAGCTCGTTGAAGTGGGAGCGCGCCACCGACACGTCGATGCGCGCGTCGGCCGCCGGGTCGCGGTCGATCTTGGGACCGGGGATCTCGACACGCCAGATCGGCACGTCCGCGCCCGCGGGCTCGCAGCTCGAGGCGCGCGACCAGCTTGAGCTGCCGGAAGGAGGGCACCTCCTCCTGGAGCCGCTCGACGGCCTGCGCGATCAGGGCCCTGGTGCCGGTGGTGGCCACGGGCTGCAATCTACCCATCGCGGCCGGGGCGGCCGCCTCGCGGCGGCCGCCCCGGTCCGTGCTCACGTCCTGACGGCGCTCAGCGGCCTGCCCGCGCAGGCGCAGCGGGAACGAGGTCTCCTGCGTCTGCGGGTTCAGGTGCCCGAGCTTCTTCGCGCCGGCGTCGGCGTTGTCGCTCAGGTTCCAGATCGTGAGGCCGCGCGTCATGTCGGACTCGTAGATCCGGCCGTCGTACCAGTAGCTCGACCAGTCGCCGCCGCCCTCGATCGCCGCCGGGTTGTCGGGGTTCACGAGCGGCGCCGGATCGGCGAACGCGATCTCCTCGACGTCCGTCGGGTCGGTGAAGTCGAGCACGCTGATGCCGGACTGGTAGTTGCCCGAGACCAGGATCCTGCCCTTGTCGGTCGGCACCACGTTGTAGTTGTGCCAGGTGCAGTTCTCCGTCGGGCCCTGCGGCCGCGGGTGGAGGAACGTGCCGAGCTGGTTGCCCTCGTGGTCGTAGAAGTACAGCGTCCTGTCGACCACCGCGCTCGTGGCCTGGCAGCGTGCCTGCGTGCCGCCGCCCGGCTCGTGGCCGAAGACCAGCACCTCGCCGTCCCAGCTCCACGCGGCCGAGTGGCCGATCGTCACGCCGGGGATGTCGAAGTGGTGCATCAGCACCGGGTCGTCGAGGTCGGCGCCGTCAGCCGGGTCGAGGCTGAAGATGCGCGCCCCCTCGCCGCCCGAGCAGGCCGCCCTCATCGCCGAGCCGAGGATGACCCCGATGTCGTGGCAGGTGTGCATCGAGTCGACCCTGTTGATGACGCTCGGCGCTCCCCGGGTCGTCGAGCGGGACCTCGACGATCTCGAAGAAGTCGCACGTGCCCGCCCGCAGACGAGCTGTTGTAGACGAGCAGCCGGTCGTTCTCGAGGTCCGGCACCCCGGTCGCCGTGTGCGAGCCGCAGCCGAAGTCGGGGTTCAGGCGAGATGCCGCCGCTGGCCGGCAGGCCGGCCTTGATGGTCGCCCCGTCGGACTGCGACACCTGCACGGCGGGGATGGTGACCTGACCTCCGACGGCGCCGGGGCCCATGGCGATCGGTGTGCCGGGCGCGTTGTTGACCACGATCACGCCGATCGCGCCCGCGTTCTGGGCCGTGAGCGCCTTGACCGCGAACTCGCAGGTGCCGCGGTCGACCAACGCGATGGCGCCGGCGGGGAATCCCACGAGCGGCTCGCAGGCGTCAGTCGTCGGTGCCGGACCCCGTCGTTCACGAGCGACGATCGGGCCGGTCAGGCCGGCGGCGGTTAGCGGCGGGCCCGAACTGCGCGCCCGCGGCCTCATAGGTGCCCGCCGCCGGCGCCGCCGATCGACCGTGACCAGGCCCGGCAGCCCGTCGAGCGGCACCGAGCCCACCAGATCCGGATCGGTCGGGTCGCTGATGTCGAAGACGTGCAGGCCCTCGAACCCGGCTCCCACCAGCTCGCCGTCGCACGACGACGTGGCGCCGGCCGGCGAGTTCCAGGAGCGCACGAGGATGTCGCCCCAGACGACGACGTCGCCCTGGTTGCCCTGCGTCGTGCCCGGTGAACACTCGGCGTAGTCGTTGATCTCGATCGGGTTCTCGGGATCGGCCACGTCGATGATCCGGAAGCCCTCGTAGGTGCCCTGGAAGGCGCGCTTGCCCCAGAAGGCGAGGTCCGAGTTGTAGATGCCGTCGACCGGCGAGGCATTCTCGAGGGGAACGTTCCGCGCCGAATGCCCCAGCGGGTGCATGTTCTTCGTCCACGTGAACGTGCTCACGGCGTCGAGCTGCGCGGACGCCGGCGCGGCCGCCACCAGGCATACCGCCATCGCCGAGACCAGCACAGCAATCCGGCCTATCGGACCACGCATGGGCCCACTCCTTTGTTGGGGTTGCCGGTCCCCCGACGTCTGCGTCGAGTCTGTGGCGGGGCCAGGTCCACGCGTCACGCGCAGCACCAATCTCGGCCATCAGACACGGCTGACCTGACGAGGACGTCCTCCGTCCTCGCGGCGGGGAGTCTCCCGCCGGCACCGCGGCGTGTCAAGGGAGGAAGACGCCTAGATCTTGTTGCGTTCGAGCAGCTTCTTGCCGATCACCATGCGCTGGATCTCGGAGGTGCCCTCGCCGATCAGGAGCAGCGGGGCATCGCGGTACAGGCGCTCGATCTCGTACTCCTTGGAGTAGCCGTAGCCGCCGTGGATGCGGAAGGCCTCCTCCACGACCTCCTTGCCGATCTCGGAGGCGAACAGCTTGGCCATGCCCGCCTCGAGGTCGGAGCGCTGTCCGGCGTCCTTCATGCGCGCCGCCTTGAGCGTGAGCAGGCGCGCGGCCTCGATCTTCGTCGCCATGTCGGCGAGCTTGAACTGGATCGCCTGATGGCCCGCGATCGGCCTACCGAAGGTCTTGCGCTCCTGCGAGTAGCGCAGGGCGAGCTCGAGCGCCCGCTGGGCGATGCCCACGCCGCGCGCGGCCACGTTCACGCGACCCACCTCGAGCGCGTCCATCATCTGAGCGAAGCCCTTGCCGAGCCCGTTCTCCTCGCCACCCAGGATGCGCTCGGGCGGGCAGCGGAAGCCGTCGTAGACGAGCTCGGTCGACTCGACGCCCTTGTAGCCCATCTTCTTGATCTTGGGTGGCACGGTCAGGCCGTCGTTCTCCGCCTGCCAGGGCGTCTTCTCGGTGAGGAAGCAGGTCATGCCCTTGTAGGCCGGCTCGGCCTTCGGGTCGCTCTTCACCAGCACGAACACGAGTCCCGAGCCGAGCCCGTTGGTGACCCACATCTTCTGTCCGTTCAGCTCCCAGTCGCCGCCGTCGGTCTTCCTGGCGGTCGACTTGATGCCCTGGACGTCCGAGCCGCACTCGGGCTCGGAGAGCGAGAAGGCCGCGCGCAGCTCACCGGTCGCCATCTGCGGGAGGAAGTGCTCCTTCTGCTCGTCGGTCCCGAACTTCATCAGCAGGTACGAGCCGATGAAGTGCGTGTTCACGATGCCGGAGACCGAGATCCAGCCGCGCGAGAGCTCCTCGACGATCATCGCGTAGGTGGTGAGGTCGAGGCCCATCCCGCCGTACTCCTCGGGGATCGTCACGCCGAACAGGCCGAGCTCCTTCATCTGCTCCACGACCGCCTCCGGGAAGGTGTCCTCGTGGTCGTGCTTCTCGGCGATCGGGATGACCTCGTTGTCGACGAACTGGCGGACCATCTCGGTGATGGCCTGCTGCTCCTCGGTCTTCTCGGTGTAGGCGTTCGTGGCGACTGCCATGGGCTCGACAGGATACTTCGGAGCCCTCGCGGGCCGGCTTGGGCCGGCGGGCCGGGCTAGTAGCCGCGCGGGTGGCGGGCGACGAACGAGGAGGACGTGCGCAGGGTCTTCGACCAGCGCGGGCCGGTCGCCGGACCGGGAGCGTCGGGATCCCGCATCGAGGTGTCGAAGCGGAGGCCCGCCACGACCACGTAGGCATGGCCGCCGTTCGCGTACACGGTGATCCAGCTGCCCGTCCCCCGCTGGCCCCAGCCCATCAGCGAGCCGCTGGGAAGCGGGGAGCGCAGGAAGCGGCCGCCGTAGAGGGCGTAGGAGACGGCGCCCGAGCAGTCGTAGCCCGCGTCGAGCACGCCGCTCGAATAGAGCTTGTGCCCGCCACCGTAGATGTAGGGCTTCTCGACGATCCGGTTGGCGGCCTCGATCACGCGCTTGACGCGCGTGGGCGCCGAGGCCGGGGCGATCACGCGCCCGTCGACGAGCATCGCCTTCTCCGGCGGCGGGGGCGGCGGCGTGAAGGTCGCACCACCGCTCGGCGTCTGGGCGCCGGCGACCGGGGCAGCCACGGCCGCGCCGACCAGGCAGGCCAAGGCGACAAGGGCATGCAGCAGCGTGTTAGGTGAACGGGAAGGCATTCTCTTTCGAACGCCTACGGGGTTAGCTGACGGGCTCGCGCTGAAAGAGCTCGCGCGCTTCCTGACTGCTCAGGAAGTTCGCCCCAGTGGCCGTAGCCACCTTGGTTCCCCCGCTCCCCGGTGGTCCCCGGGGATTCGGCGTGGCGGTGAAGCTACCAGAAGTATCGGCGAGCGTCTTACCCGCTTTAGTGCTTTTTCACACGCTTCGGCCGAAGTCCTCGAACTCCTCCCCCGCAAGGCGATCGGACGGCGGGGTGCGGGGCCGCCCGAGTCGACCCGCATGAGCTCCCATGCGAACAGTCCGGACACCCCCTGCGACGGCCGCGGTGAGCGCGCCCAGGATCGTCGTCGAGACCGCCGCTGCCATGCGCCGCATTGCGCCTATGCTCCCGGGCCGATGATGGACTTCGCCTGGCTCGGCCTCGAGCGCCTCGGCGCGGGCGAGCGCTGGGCGCAGCGCGCATGAACCTGACCGCCGAGCTCGTCGACTCGGCCCCTCCCGCCCGCACCGCACTCGTCGCGATCGCGCGGGACGGCACGCGGCGCGAGATCGGCTTCGGCGAGGTGGCGGAGCGCGCGGCGCGCATGGCGGGTGCGCTGGCGCGCCGGGGGGTGGGCCGCCGCGACGTGGTGATGACCGTGACGGGCAACCGCCCCGAGTGGGTGTACGCGATGCTCGCCTGCTGGCGACTCGGGGCGGTCGCGCAACCGTGCACCGAGCAGCTGCGACCGGCCGATCTTCGGGCGCGCATGGAGCTGCTCGACCCGCGGGCGGTCGTGGCCGACGAGCGCGACCTCGACCTGGTGTCGGCGGCCGGCTTCGACGGCCCGCTGCTGGCGATCCCCGATCCCGCCCTCCTTGCGACCGAGCCGGCGCCCGCGGCGGATGTGGACGCCGGCGAGCCGGCGCTGATCGTCTTCACCTCCGGCACCGCCGGCGAGCCCAAGCCGATCCGCCACGGCCACGGCTACCTGGCTGGGCAGCGCGTGCAGGCCGAGCACTGGTACGGCGCGCGGGCGGGCGACCTGTGCTGGTGCACCGCGGCCAGCGGCTGGTCGCTCTCCGCCCGAAACGCCTTCCTCGCCGCCTGGCTTCGGGGCGCCGCCGCGCTGCTCCACGACGCCCGCTTCGACGCCGAGGAGCGTCTCGAGCTGCTCGAGCGCGAGCGCGTGAACGTGCTCTGCATGTCCCCCACCGAGTACCGGGCGATCGCCGGTCGCGCGGAGCTGCGCCCGCTGCCCGCGCTTCGGCACGCCTGCGCTGCCGGCGAGCCGCTCAACCCGGAGGTGGTGCGCGCCTGGCAGGAGGGCGCCGGAGCCTCGGTGCACGACGGCTACGGCCAGACCGAGACGGGCCACCTCACGGGCATGCCGATCGGCCCGCCGGTGCGACCCGGCTCGATGGGCAGGCCGCTACCCGGCTTCCGTGCCTGGGTCGACGAGGGCGAGCTCGTGATCGATCCGGCCACCGTGCCGACCTTCTTCCTGGACGGGGTCCGCGACCGCCCCTGGCGCACCGGCGACCGCGTCTCCGAGGACGAGGACGGCTACCTCTGGTTCCAGGGCCGCACCGACGACGTGATCATCTCCTCCGGCTATCGCATCGGCCCCTTCGAGGTGGAGTCGGCGCTCGTGGCCCACCCGGCCGTGGTCGAGGCCGCCGCCGTGGCGGCCCCGGACGAGATCCGCGGCCAGGTGGTGCGCGCCGTGGTGGTGCTGCGCGAGGGCTTCGCGCCGGGCGACGAGCTGGCGCGCGAGCTACAGGACCACGTGAAGGAGACGACGGCCCCCTACAAGCACCCGCGCATCGTCGAATTCGTCGCCGAGCTCCCGAAGACCCCGAGCGGCAAGATCAGGCGGGCGGCGCTGCGCGCCGACTAGCGGCCCGTACGCGCGCGGCGCTCAGCCGAAGGGGTCGAGCGCCACCAGGTAGTGGCGCAGCAGCGGGTCGATCACCCGCCACTCGCCGCGCCCGGCGTGCTCCAGGACGCCGGCGTCGCGCAACAGCTTGAGCACCCGGTCGCGCACGCCCGGGTGGAGCCGGCGCGGGGGCGACTGGCCGGCCGCCACGGCCCGCGCCACCGCGAGCCCGTGCTTGTGCAGCAGCCGCACCCGCTCCACCACCTGCTCCATCGTCGGCCGGTCGCCCTCGAGCGCACGCTGGAATCCGAGCTCGACGAGCTCGAGGTCGATCTCACGCGTGTCCAGCTCGATCGAGACGAGGTGTGCCTGCTGGGCGATGCGCATGGTGGCGCGCGGGTGGCCGTCGCCCAGCTCGACGATGCGGGCGAGCGCAGGTGCGCCGATCTCGCAGTCGTCCGCGGCGAAACGCTCCCCCAGCCCGCGTGTCCACTCCTCGGGGTCGATCGGCCGCAGCGAGTAGAAGCTCCCGAAGCCGCTGAAGGCACGGCGCGAGGGCGCGAACAGGTCGCGCATCAGGTGCTCGATGCTGCCGGCGAACAGGTAGCTGACCGACGTCGAGCGCTGGAACACGGCGCGCATGCGGTTGGTGACCGCGTCCGCCTCCCCGTACGGCCGCCGCGCCGAGGCGACCTCCTGGAACTCGTCGAAGAACAGCACGAGCCTCCGGCCGTCGGCGCGCGCGACCCGCTCCGGCAGCTCGAGCGCCAGGTCGAGCGCCCGCTCGGGATCCTGGGCGGCGAGCCCCGGCGTGAGCGCGATCTCCACCCCCTCCCCCAGCTCGCCCACCATCCGCAGCAGCGCCCGGCCCTGGGTGGCCGACAGCGCCGCCCGGCCCGCGCTGCGCGCACGGCGCAGCGCCCGTCGCGTGGCGGAGCGGTTGGCGATCACGGCGGCCGCCACGGCCTCGGCCAGCTCGGCGGCGTCCGCCACCCGGAAGAGATCGACACGCGCGGTGTAGAGCCCGCGCCGGCCGAGCCGCGCAAGGGCGGCCTCGCACAGGCTCGTCTTGCCCGTGCGGCGCGGGCCGGCCACGATCAGATGCGTGCCGGCCTCGAGCCGGGTGGCGATCTCACGCAGGTCGTCACGGCGGCCGATCAGCTGGCTCGCCGGGATGGGAGAATCGGTGGGGAACAGGTCTCCGCTCGCCTGGCGCACGGTCTCGAAGTATTACACGATTTCTGTGTAGTGCTTACACAGATATGCGTTCGCGGGACACCGGGTAGCCTCAGCTCCGAGATGGCCAACCGCCTGGCGCACGAAACCTCGCCCTATCTGCTGCAGCACAAGGACAATCCCGTGGACTGGTACCCGTGGGGCGAGGAGGCCCTCGGTCGCGCACGCGACGAGGACCGGCCGATCCTGCTCTCGATCGGGTACTCGGCCTGCCACTGGTGCCACGTGATGGAGCGCGAGTCGTTCGAGGACCCCGAGACCGCGGCGCTCATGAACGAGCTCTTCGTGTGCATCAAGCTCGACCGCGAGGAGCGGCCCGACCTCGACTCGATCTACATGGAGGCCTGCCAGGCGATGACGGGCGCCGGGGGCTGGCCGCTGAACGTGTTCCTCACGCCGGAGCAGGTGCCGTTCTACGCCGGCACCTACTTCCCGCCCGATCAGCGCATGGGCATGCCGGCCTGGCGCCAGGTGCTCGAGGCGGTGGCGCACGGCTGGCAGGAGAAGAGGGACGAGATCCGCGCCGGTGGCGAGCGCGTGGCCGAGCGGCTGCGCGGCGGCGCGCTCCTGGGCCCGTCGTCGGAGCCCATGGACCCGCGCGCACTCGACGAGGCGGTGAGCGCGCTCAGGACCCAGTACGACGTGGCGAACGGCGGCTTCGGCGGCGCCCCGAAGTTCCCGCCCGCCTCGGCCCTCGAGTTCCTTCTGCGCCGCGGCGAGAAGGACATGACCACCCAGACGCTGCGGGCGATGGCCTCGGGCGGCATGTACGACCAGGTTGGCGGCGGCTTCGCGCGCTACTCGGTGGACGCCTACTGGCTCGTCCCCCACTTCGAGAAGATGCTCTACGACAACGCACTGCTCGCGCGGGCGTACCTGCACGGCTGGCAGGTGACGGACGTGCCGCTGTTCCGCACGGTGTGCGAGGAGACGCTCGACTGGGCGCTGCGCGAGATGCGCGGCCCCGAGGGCGGATTCTTCTCCGCCCTCGACGCGGACTCGGAGGGCGTCGAAGGCAAGTTCTACGTCTGGAGCGTCGAGCAGATGCGCGAGGCGCTCGCGGGCGAGCCCGACGCCGACGAGGCGATCGCCTGGTTCGGCGCCACCGACCGCGGCAACTTCGAGTCCGGCAACATCCCGGTGCGCGGGCCCGGCTCGCCGGAGCGGCTGGCACGCTGGCGCGAGCTCCTCTACGAGACGCGCGCGAAGCGCGTCTGGCCGGGACTCGACGACAAGCGCCTCACCGCCTGGAACGCGCTCATGATCTCGGCGCTGGCGGAGGCCGGCGCCGTACTCGAACGCGACGACTACGTGGACGCCGCGGCCGGCGCGGCCGGCTTCCTGCTCGACGAGGCGCGCGACGCCGACGGGCGGCTGCTGCGCTCGTGGAAGGACGGCGAGGCGAAGCTGAACGCCTACCTCGAGGACCACGCGTTCCTGCTCGAGGCGCTCCTCTCGCTCTACGAGGCAAGCTTCGAGCCGCGCTGGTTCGGCGAGGCCCGCGCGCTGGCCGACGCGATGATCGAGCGCTTCGCCGACGACGAGCAGGGCGGCTTCTTCGAGACCTCGATCGACCACGAGCGGCTGGTGGCGCGGCGCAAGGACCTCGAGGACCATCCGATCCCGTCGGGCAACGCGAGCGCCGCCTACGGCCTGCTGCGGCTGGCCGCGCTCACCGGCGAGCACGCCTACGAGGAGCGCGCGGTGTCCGTGCTGCGGCTGCTCCACGAGCTCGGCCGCGAGCACCCCCAGGCCTTCGGTCACCTGCTCCAGGCGCTCGACTTCCACCTGGCGCCCGTGCGCGAGGTGGCGCTCGTCGGCCCCGACCTGCGTCCGCTCGAGCGGGTGGTGCGCTCCGCCTTCCGCCCGCACCTCGTGCTCGCCGGCGGGCCGGCCGACGGCGTGCCGCTGCTCGCGGAGCGCGAGCCGGTCGGCGGCCGGGCGGCCGCATACGTGTGCGAGCGCTTCGCCTGCAAGGCGCCGGTGACCGAGCCCGAGGAGCTCGAACGGCTGCTCTCCTAGCCAGCCTGGCGCTGGCACTCGCGCCGTCGGCGGCGCCGGCAGCCGCCCCGAGCGCCTACGACCACGCGGTGCGGATCGCCTCCTGGGGCCCGCGACCGGCGGCGAGCGCGGCGGAGCTGCGGGCGCAGCGCTACCTCGCGGACAGCTTCCGGCGCGGCGGCCTCGCCGTGACGGTGCAGCGCTTCGCCGTGCCGGGACGCGGCCGCTCGCGCAACGTGATCGGCCACTACGACGCTCCGGGCTCCTGCCTGCACGTGGTGATGGCCCACTCGGACACGACGCCGAACTCGCCCGGCGCCAACGACAACGCCTCGGGCCTCGGTGTGCTGGCCGTGCTGGCCGGCCGGGTCGGCCGCCGCTACCCCACGCGCTGCGACGTCTCGCTCGTGGCCACCGGCGCCGAGGAGCGCGTCTACACCGGCTCGCCCGACCACCTGGGCGCGCTCGCGCTCGCGCGCCGGATCCGGGCTCGCCGGCGCGGCGCGCTGCGCTGGGCGCTCTCGCTCGACGAGGTGGGCCGCGACCGCCCGTTCTGGCTGCGCTCGCCGGTGCCCGCCCCGCGCGCCGCCGTCGAGGGACGGCTGCTGCGCGCCGCGCGGAGCGCGCGCGTCCCCGTCAGCTGGGTCCGCGACGAGACGACTGGCAACTCCGACCACCGCGAGTTCGAGCTGCTCGGACTGCCGGCCGCCAAGCTGGGCGTGGGCGCCGGCGGCGAGCCCTGCCGCCACAGCCCCTGCGACCGGCCGTGCGCGAGGGTGCGGGCTCGGCCCGCACCGGAGCGATGCCTATCTCCACGACTCGACAGGCGCTCGCTCAGGCAGGCCCGCCGGCTGGTTGAGCAAGCGCTTCGTCGCTGACCCGCCCCTCGGGCGAGGCGCCGCCGTCGGTGCGCGAGAGCTCCGACGGCCACCAGAAGCGCGGGCCCAGCTCGAGCGCGATCGCCGGCACGAGCACGCTGCGCACGAGGAACGTGTCGAGCAGCACGCCGAACGCGACCACGAAGCCGATCTCGGTGAGGAACACGAGCGGCAGCACCGCCAGCACGGAGAAGGTGCCGGCGAGCACGATGCCCGCGCTCGTGATCACCCCGCCGGTCACGGCGAGCGCGCGGAGCATCCCCGCTCGCGTGCCGTGCTTGAGCGTCTCCTCGCGGGCGCGCGCGACGAGGAAGATGTTGTAGTCAACGCCGAGCGCCACCAGGAACACGAAGGCGAACAGCGGCAGCGACGGGTCGGAGCCCGGGAAGCCGAAGATCAGATCGAAGAACAGGTAGCCCACGCCGAGCGCCGCCAGGAAGCTCAGGATCACCGTTCCGATCAGCACCAGCGGCGCCAGCACGGCGCGCAGCAGCAACACGAGGATCAGGAACACGACCACGAGGACGATCGGCGGGATCACGATCGAGTCCCACGCGGCCGCCTCGCGGACGTCGAACTCGATCGCGCTGGCGCCGCCCACGAGCGTGCCCTCCGCGGCGCCCGACGCCGCCTCGCGGATCGGGTCGATGAGGTCGAACGCCTCGGTCGAGTACGGCTGCGGCTCGAGGATCGCCTGGACGAGCACGCCCTGCTCGCCTTCGGCGACCGGGCCGGACACGGACTCCACGCCGTCCACGCCCCCCACGGCGTCGGTCACGGCCGCCACCTGCGAGGCGTCGGGCACGATCACGTCGGTCGGCACGCTCTCCCCAGCGGGGAAGCTCGCGCTGATCAGGTCCTGGCCCTGCACCGACTCGACCTCGGTCGTGTAGCTGTCGTTCGTGGTGAGGTCGGTGGAGAAGAAGACGAGCCCGGCGCAGAACACGAGCAGGATCGCGATCGAGCTCACCATCACGCGCCGCGGCCGCAGCGCCACGCGATCGCCCACCCGCTTCCAGAAGCCGTGGGTCTCGTCGGCAAGGTGCTCGTGCTTGTAGCGGCGCAGCTCGTAGGGCTTGAAGATCGCCCGGTCGAGCGGGCCGACGATGAGCGACGGAACCCGGCGGCCCGTGGCGCCGCGCAGCAGGGCGTTGAGGATCACGATCGGGAGCAGAATCGCGACCACCAGCCCGGCGCCGATGACCCTCAGCAGGGCGCCGGCCCGGCCGCCGTCGACGATCCGGGCGCGGGCGCGCTCCGAGGCGTCGGCATCGACCGGTGCGGTCTCGAGGGTGTGAGGCACGAACGGCCAGAAGGCGCGCCGCCCGAAGATCGTGAGCAGCGCCGGCAGGAGCGTGAGCATCGAGAGCGCCGCGCAGGCCACGCCCATGGCCCCGATCGGCCCCATGCCCGAGGTGCCGTTGACCTTCGCGATCGTGAGGCAGAAGAGCGCGACGATCACGGTCGAGGCCGACGCGAAGACCGCCGGCCCGGCCGAGGCCATGGCGGCCCGCATCGCCTCGTGTCGGTCCGCCGTGTGGTGGAGCTCCTCCCGGTATCTGGCCACGATCAGAAGCGCGTAGTCGGTGCCGGCGCCAAGCACGAGGATCGACATGATCGAGCTCGACTGCCCGTTCAGCGGTCACCCCGAGCTCGGAGAGCCCGACCCCGACCGAGCGGGCCAGGATCTCCGCGAACATCACCGCCGCCAGTGGGATGAACAGGAAGATCGGCGAGCGGTAGATGAGGATCAGCAGGACGATCACGAGCGTCACCGCCGCCAGCAGCAGCGTGCCGTTGATGCCCTCGAAGACCTCGATGGCGTCAGCGCCGTAACCCGCGCCGCCAGTGATCTTCACCTCGAGGCCGCCGCCCGGGTCGGAGACGGTGTCGCGCCAGAACTGGACCGGGTCGAGCACCGTGTCGCTCTCGCCGTCGCCCTTGATGTAGGCCGTGACGATCGCGGCCTTGCCGTCCTCCGAGCAGATCGGCCCGACGAACGGGGCGTAGTCGCTCGGCTGACCCTCGATCGGCGTGGTCGGACCGGCGCAGCCCTCGGGCAGGTCACCCTGCGCCGGCGGCGCGCCCGAGGCCTCGTTCCCACCCGACGCCGCGGTGGCGCCGTCGGCGATCACGCCGGGAAAGCGCTCCTCGGTGAGGCGGCCGGCGTCCTCGACGATCTTCGCCCGGTCGGCGTCCGTCAGCCCCGACTCGCGCCGGTACACGATCGCGGCCGGCGCCAGCTCGCCGCCCTGGAGCTCCTCGGACGCGAGCAGCGCCTTGGTGGACTCCGCGTCCCCGGGGAGGAAGGAGGTCGACTCGTTCTCCTCCGCGTCGGTGAACTTCCCGGGCAGGTTGAGCGGGCCGGCGGCGATGAAGATGCCGACGAACCAGATCGTGAACACCACCCACTTCGCGCGGGAGCTGGTGGCGATCGTGAAGACGGAGCGACGCTGAGGGCTCATGGGCGCGTACGTCTATCGGGCAATGTCTTGATTGTCAAGATACTTCGTGGTTAAGATCGGGTGACCGTGGCGACTCCCTCTGAGCTCCTTGCGGCACTGCGACGCTTCGGGTTGGAAAACGACCGCCTCGACGCCGCCGTCGCTCGTCGGTTGGGGGCACCGCCCGTGGAGTTCAAGGCGATGGACCACCTGCACGAGGCGGGTGAGCTCACCCCCGGTCAGCTCGCCGAGCGGCTCTGCCTGACCTCGGGCGCCGTCACCGCGCTGCTCGACCGGCTCGAGCGGCTCGGCTGGGCCAAGCGCGAGCCTCATCCCCACGATCGCCGCTCGGTGATCGTCCGGCGGGTCCGCTCGGACGAGAACAGCGAGGCGGTGGGGATCTACATGGAGCTGGCTGCACGACTGGAGCGGCTGGCCGCCGAGATGAGCCCGGCCGAGCGCGCCGCCGCCATCCGCTTCCTCGAGGAGGCGGGCCGCGAAGCCTCCTCGCGGGCCGACATCCTCAGAGCACGGCGAGGTAGCGCTGAAGCTCCCACTCCGTCACCTGCACCCGGTAGTCCTCCCACTCCTGCCGCTTGATCTCGACGTAGCGGTTGAAGATGTGCTCGCCGAAGGTGCGCAGCACGAGCTCGGACTCGGCGGTGATCTCGATCGCCTCGCCGAGCGTCTCCGGGAGCTGCTCGATCCCGAGCCGCCTCCGCTCCTCGGGGCTGATGTGGTACAGGTTCTTCTCCATCGGCTCGGGTAGCTCGTAGCCCTTCTCGATGCCCTCGAGGCCGGCGGCCAGCAGGATCGCGAACGTCAGGTAGGGGTTGCAGGCCGGGTCGGGGCAGCGCAGCTCCATCCGCGTCGCCTTCTCCTGGCCCGGGTGGTAGAGCGGCACTCGTACCAGTGCCGAGCGGTTGCGCCGCGACCAGGCGCAGTAGACCGGCGCCTCGTAGCCCGGCACGAGCCGCTTGTAGGAGTTGACCCACTGGGCGAACACCGAGGTGATCTCGCGCGCGTGCTTGAGCTGGCCGGCGATGAACGCCTTGCCGGTGTCGGAGAGGTAGTACTGGTCGCCGGAGTCGTAGAAGGCGTTGCTCTCGCCGCGGAACAGCGACTGGTGCGTGTGCATGCCCGAGCCGTTCTCGCCGAAGAGGGGCTTGGGCATGAAGGTCGCGTGCCAGCCGTACTTCATGGCGTATTCCTTGACCGTGATGCGGTACGTCATGCAGTCGTCCGCCATCTTGAGCGCGTCGGCGTAGCGCATGTCGATCTCGTGCTGGCTCGGCCCGACCTCGTGGTGGGTGTACTCCACGTGGATGCCGAGCTGCTCGAGCGCCAGCACGGTCTCGCGCCGCACGTCCGAGCCGGCGTCGAGCGTGGTGAGGTCGAAGTAGCCGCCCTCGTCGAGGATCTCCGGCACGCCGTTCTCCGGCTTCGCGTTGCGGAAGTAGAAGAACTCGAGCTCCGGTCCGACGTAGAAGTTCGAGAAGCCCATCTCCTCGGCGCGCTCGAGCGAGCGTCGCAGCACGTGCCGCGGGTCGCCCTCGTAGGGCTCGCGGCTTGGCGTGACGACGTCGCAGAACATCCGCGCCACGCCCTTGTCGTCCGGCCGCCAGGGCAGCGGTGCGAACGTGCTCGGGTCCGGCATCGCGATCATGTCCGACTCCTCGATCGCGTTGAAGCCCGTGATCGACGAGCCATCGAAGCCCATGCCGCCCTCGAAGGCGTCGTCGAGCTCCTGCGCGTTGATCGAGAAGCTCTTCAGCTGGCCGAGGATGTCGGTGAACCAGAGGCGCACGAAACGGATGTCGCGGTCCTCGACGAACGCCTTGATGTCGTCGGCGGTCTGCGGCTGGTCGGCCATGGCGCTCCCTCTGGATCGGTTGTCCGGCGGCGGTGAGCCGGACAGGCTAGCCGCGCGTGGCGCTTGGCGCGTCGTAGGCTGGATCCAGGCTTAGAGCCAGGCGCGCGCCCAGAGCTTGAGCGCCCGGACGGCCGGCTCGAGCGCCTCGCCCTTGTCGGTGAGCGCGTACTCGACCTTGACGGGCATGTCGTCGATCACGCGGCGCTCGACGATGCCCTCCGATTCGAGCTCCTTCATCCGCTCGGACAGCAGCCGGTCGGACAGGTCGGGCACGAGGCGCTTGACCTCCGAGAAGCGCACCGGACCGTCGAGGAGCACGAACACGATCGCGCCGGTCCACCGCTTGCCCACCAGCTCGACGGCCTGGTGGTACTGGCTGCAGCAGGTCTCACGACCCACGACGGTGGCCTGCCCCGAGGCCATGCTGTACATCGTAGTCCTCGTCACGGTCGGGGCTCGGATCAGGCGGCCTGGAGCAGCCGGGCGTCCTCGGTCGAGCCGTCGCGCGGCACCTCGCCGGCGCTCGTGACCAGGTTTCCGAAGGTGGCGAGCGCGACATGGGCGATCGTCTCGAGCAGCTGCTCGTCCGACCAGCCCGCCTCGAGCGCCTCCTCGTGCAGGTGCCGCTTGGGCGAGCCACCGCTCTCCACCAGCGCCTTGACGTAGCGCATCAGCATCGACTCGCGCTCGTCCCGGGAGTCGAACTCCCGGGCCAGCGCGATCTCGTCCAGCCCCAGCCCGGCGTCGCGCGCCGTGCGCTGGAGGGTGCAGAGCGCGTACTCGCTGCCCTGGTGCTCGGCGACCGCGAGGGCGATGCGCTGCTGCGTGGCGTACGGGAGGGCGCCGTGACGGAGCTCGGAGCGGAAGCGCGCGTAGGCGCGCAGCACGGCGGGCGACCCGGCGAGCACCCCGATGAAGTTGGGTAGCTGCCCGCCCGCGGCGAGCGCCCCCTTCAAGATCGGCACGCTGCGCTCCGGTGCCGTTAGCTCGTCATGGACCTTGAACCGGCTCTCCTTCGTCTTCATGGCGCTTCTCTCTCCACGTGCGACTTACCTGGGGTAAGTGTAGAGAGGAAAAGGCATGAGATCCACTCCAATGAGCGGAGAACGAGCGTCCTGGCGCGTCCGCGCGCGAGAGCTCAGGCGTGTGCGGTCCCGGCGGCCACGACCACCAGGAACAGACCCAGGAGGAACGCCCAGAGCGCCAGCGTGTCGGGCTGGGCGATGCGTGGGGCGACCCCCGAGCGACGCCTGGGGGCCGGAGTCGGCTGGCCGGTGATCGTGATCGTTCGGCGCTCGGCCGAGGCGGCCGGAGCCGGGCCCTGCTCGAAGCGCTGCGCGCCCTCGTGGGTGGAGTCCTCGGTGGGCGCTGTGGCCGGGCCCTCGCCGTCGCGGCGCTCGCGCGCGGGGCGGAGCTCCTCGACGGTCGCCCCCTCGCCCGTGGCCTCCTCGCGCTCGAACCGACCCGGGCGCCGCTCGGCCGCCTCGATCTTGCGCTCCCACTGCAGGAGCACCGCCTCGCGGCTCATGTCCCCCTGGTCATCCTCCCGCAGGACGCGGGCAGCGCTGGTTCGCATCGGCTCTCTTTCTGTTCGCCTGCGGGGTTAGCTGACGGGCTCGCGCTGAAAGAGTTGCGCTACGCGGTCCCCCGCGATTCGCCCCCGGCCGACGTGCGGCCACCTGGTTCCCCCGCGCCCCTCGAGCGGGCGGGGCCTCGGCTTGGATGGACGCGCGCATGCTAGCAGCAGAGCGCACGCGTCGGACGGAAAAAACCCGCTGATTGCGCGCTAAACGGCGCGGCCGCCGGAGCGGGCCCGGCTACTGGCCCGCGACCCGCTCGACGTAGATGGCGACGTCCTCCGCGTCCTCGCCCGAGAGCAGGTTGGCGGGCATCCGGTCCTGGCCGGTGCCGCCGTTCTTGATCGCGTTCAGGACCCGCTCGCGGTCGACGCCGCCGAGCTCGTCGAGATCCGGCCCCGTGACGCCCCGAGCCTGCACCGCGTCGAGGTTGTGGCAGCTCTTGCAGTTCTGGGTGAACAGCTCCTTGCCGTTCTCCTCGCGCTCGGTGATCTCGGCCGTGCGCAGCGACCCGACCCCGCCCGTGTTCTCGTCGCGGTTCGCGATCACGGCCGCCGGGATCGCG
The DNA here is from genome assembly GCA_963812415.1 of uncultured Thermoleophilaceae bacterium. Classification (GTDB taxonomy): domain Bacteria; phylum Actinomycetota; class Thermoleophilia; order Solirubrobacterales; family Thermoleophilaceae; genus JACVRW01. Next base: position 77,084 of record CAWEVH010000040.1, read on the forward strand.
ATCCCGACCGCCAGGTAGAGCAGCACGATTACGATCGTGAACGCCTTGCCGCCGCGGGTGAGGTAGGCCTCGCGGGCGCGGCCGGCGCCCCCCGCGTAGGCGATGAAGATGACCCCGATCCCCAGGGCCAGGAACGGGACGAGGAAAAACAGGACTTCCATCGGCGCGGGACTCTACCTGCCCCGAGCGACGCGGGGCGAGGGCGATCAGGAGCGCGAAGCCGCCGCGCGACGCGCGCGCTTCCAGCTGCCGTAGGCGGCGAACACCTCGCTGAGCGAGGGCATGCCTTCGTCGTCCGCCGTGCGCTGCTGGTAGTCGACCATCAGGAGCCGCTCGGGCCGGGCCCCCACCTCCTCCGCGATGTCGCGGATGGCCTGGCAGACCTCGCGCTTCGAGACGGGCTCGGCGGTGCGGGCTCGCTTGGCCTCATGGGCGAAGACGCCGGCGGCGCTGCCGCGCGCGCCCGGCTCCGCCGACGGCGTGGCTCGAGCTCGCCCGATGCCGACGAGCAGTCTGCAGTGCGGGCAACGGAGCGGCTCCTTCGGCCACTCCTCCCCGGTTCGCTTCTCGATCAGGAGATGGCAGTGCGGGCAGTAGGCGTCGCTCGCTGTCGGGGTCTTGGTGGTGGTGGCTGACATCGGCTCCGCCTGTATGGCTCTTGACCAGATTTCGGCTTTGCCAAACCCAAAGGTGGCCGATACCCCCCGGCTTGGGGGGTCTGCGGACCGTCGCCCTCCAGGCGGCCGCGATCGGTCAGGCGGCCGCGCTCTGCCAGGCGCCGAGCCGTCCCGGCACGCGCCGGCGCTCCGCGGGCCGCCGCTGGCGACCGCCTGGAGCGCAACTCGTCCGCGGCGGCGCACTCGGCGGTCCGAGACTGGGCGCCGCGCAAATAGGGAGCCCCCGCTTTCGCGAGGGCTCCCCGTAGCCGGCCGATAAGCCGGATCCTGTCGTGAGCAGCCATCCATCTCGCCCGGCGGTCCGACCCTCTCGGGCCGGCCGCGAACGGGGCCTCTCGGCCCTGCGGCCTACCTGGAGCTCGGCGGGCAGCGTCGTCGCTCCTGCTTGGCCTTGCACCGGGTGGGGTTTGCCTGGCCGCCGCGTCGCCGCGACGCCGGTGCGCTCTTACCGCACCATTTCACCCTTACCGGCGATGGGGATAATCGTTTCCTCCGCATCCGGCCGAGCCGGATGCTTCGGGCGGTGCAGCCCCACCGCTTAGGCGGTGTGTTTCTGTGGCACTTTCCCGCGGGTTTCCCCGGGTCGGTCTCCCGACCACCCTTGCCCTGCGGTGTCCGGACTTTCCTCGAGGGGCCGGTTGTCTCCCCGACCTCCCCGCGACTGCTTTGGCCGGCGCCGTCAATGGTAGGCGCGCGAAGCCGCGCCGTCGAGAGCCGCCCGCGCGGGGCCCTCTGTGATCAACGCCTCACATGGACATCGACCCAGGCCCCAAGCTTCCGGCTGAGGAGTGGCGCGCCGACCGCACGGAGGCCCTGGAAATCGTCATGTCGTACGCGCACGCTTTCTCCGCTGAGCCGCTGGCCGAGCCGCAGACCGAGCCGGACGCCACGCCGATCTCCCTCGTCCCCGCGTCGTTCGGACCAATCCGGCCCGATCGGCTGACCGTCTGGCCGACCGAGAACGGTCTCTTCGGGATCGACGTGCGCTGGGTCGGGCGCGAGTGCATCCTGCGCTCGGTCGTCGTGCGCCGTCTCCTGGCCGACGCCGGCTACGCGACCCACACCGGCAACTCGGCCGACGGGCGCACCTGGGAGCTGCGCGTGACCGGCGTGCCCGCCGACGAGGTGGCCACATTGATCCGCAACCACATCTGGTAGCCCTCGGTGGGCCGGCGGGCCTTTCGAAACGTTGGTGTGTCGTGCGGCCCTGGCTCCCCGCCCGAAACCCACCATGCGGTGGGACGGGTCGACCCAGGACAAGAAGGTCCTCTAGCTCGAGGCGGCTCCCACAGCCGTCGCAGCTCGCCGAGGCGCCGGCCAGCGTCAGGCGCCCACGACACACCGGGCACTCGGCGACGCCGTGGGCCTGGACGGCCCGCCAGGCGCCGGACAGGTGCTCCTCGAGCGTGGGCCCGCCACCGCGCCGGCTGCCCTCGGGCGGCGACGCAAACAGCCGGGCCGGGGATTCCAGCAGCGCGGTTGTCACGGGACCCTCCTGCACACGCCGACGACCCGGCCGAGCACCTGCACGTCGCGCGACAGGATCGGCTCGAGCGAGTCGTTCTCGGGCTGCAGTCGCACGTGGTCGGCCTCGCGGAAGAAGCGCTTCACGGTGGCTTCCTCCCCGACGAGCGCCACGACGATCTCGCCGTCGTCGGCGGTGTCCTGCGGCCTGACGATCACGTAGTCGCCCTCGAAGATGCCGGCGTTCACCATCGAGTCGCCCTTCACGCGCAGGACGAACTCGCCCTCGTCCCCGCCCGCGATCCCCGGAACGGGTACGTACTCCTCGATGTTCTCCTCGGCGAGCACGGGCTGGCCCGCGGCGACCTGGCCCACCAGCGGCAGCCCGGCGGGGGCGATCGCCGACTTGGCCTTGTCGACCAGCACCTCGATCGCTCGCGGCTTTGTGGGGTCGCGCTTGAGCAGCCCCAGCTTCTCGAGGTTGGCGAGGTGAGCGTGCACCGTCGAGGACGAGGTGAGGCCGATGGCCTTGCCGATGTCCCGGACTGTCGGTGGATAGCCGTGCTCGCTGCCGTAGCTGCGGACGAAGTCGAAGATCTCCTGCTGGCGCTTCGTGAGGTTCAGCTCGACCATGTGGACCCCTCCCGAGGCCGTGTCCTGTGCCGTTCTCCGAACATGTGTTCGTAGAGTACCCGGGGGTCCGGACGGCATCAAGCAGGGGCGCGGGCGAGCACCCGCACCGCTCTATACTCATCGCGCACGCGCCTGTGGCGGAACTGGTAGACGCGCAAGGTTGAGGGCCTTGTCCTCCATTTGGAGGGTGGGAGTTCGAATCTCCCTGGGCGCATCGAGAAGCCCCCGCTAATCGGGGCTTTTTTGCCTTCTCAGAACGCTGTTTGCTAACGGCCGTTGATTTCGAGCGCTGAGTCACCCGGGTCGGGGGCTCCACGAGCCACCCTGTGGAGCGCCTCGTAGTCGGGTTGGACTGTGCTCTGGTCAAGCGCCACCGAGCGCCGGCCGTCAACAGCTAGACGACCATCAGCGCCAACTACAGCGCCTGCAAGAAGAACACCCGGAGAACGCCGCCGAACTCGCCGTGCTGTTCGGCGGCAGCCGAGAGCAGCGCCAACGCGAATACAACTGGCTGATGCGGCTACACCAGCCACGGCCGGAAGGGGACCAATGAACTGGCAGCGACACGTCGAGTACATCGGCGGAGTCCATTCGTCTCATACGAGCCCGTGCCCGAGCCCGGCGCACCACCCGACTTCGACGGCGGCTGCCGCCAGCTGCCGCCATCCCCGCCACGGGTCGAATGGGCACGCGACCAGGCCGACCAGGCCTGGGAAACGATCACGCTCGAGGACGGCGCGTCGCTGTTCTTCGGAACGCTGGGCGAATGAGGGACGTATATGTCCCCCAGGTCGGTGACAGTTACAGGCACGTCGAAACGTTCTTGGACGCCAACGTTGGCGCTCGAAAATGCCGTCTTCAGGGTGCCGGCGTTGGCACACGAAACAGGGGAGGGGCAGAGGGGGGCAAACTCAACCCCGCTCCCGATAGACCGCCGGTGTGGCCTGCGGCGAGAAAACCTGTCCCAAATGGGAAGGGCCCGGTGGGGGGTAACCCCGATCGTCGCTCGGATAGACCGCCGGGGTGAGACATGGCGCGCGCCTGATCCTGTGAATTCGGATTTGAGGCACCTCCTTTGAAGCGCCGCCACAGGCTCGTCGTGAGGCTCTCCGACGACGAGCTCGCGCAACTCGACGAGCTCCGGCCGCGCGGTGTTGCGCGTGCGACGGTTTCGGCGGGGGCGTGGGTGCGGCCCGAGGCCGCCCCAGCCCCCGCGAAACCGTGTGAGAGACAACGTGTGCGCTACGGGCACCCCAAAACGGCGGTGAAGCCAACCGGGTTGTTCGGGTTCTGGAAGGCGCTCTGGTTTGGCGTCCCGAAGTGGATGTTCTGGTGGAAGCCGTAAAACCCTTGGGCGGCCTCCGAATTCGCGCAGATGTCAGGGCCAACCGGCATGTTGGTTCCGTCTGACGCTTTGATGATGAAGTGCTGGTGTGGGGAGACCGCAGGCGGCGCCTGCGCTGACGCGGCTCCCGTGACCCCGAAGAACGACGCGGCCGTGACCAACAAAAGGACGTTCCTTCGCATGCGTGGTACTTCCTCTCGGTAGCTGGACGGCAGGCTCCCCGCCGGTGCCCCAGGGCCGGGGTTGGACGCGGCCCTGGGGCGGTGAGACACCGAGGCTCACCCCCGGTGCCTCACGTCGGCGGCGCTTGAGGTAAAGCCATGAAAGAACGCGCGCCAGCAGCCGCAACTAACGCCGCAGGATGAATAGCCCTGCATGACGGGGCGAACCTCTCCCGGTCACTGTTTGCGGGCCGGCACCTATTCCTCGGGGACGCCCAGCGTGAACGGTGTCCAAACTGCGGACGAGGCGCGTGCGGCGGGAATGTCGCGTCCAGGTGGTTGGGGTGCTCTCGTCAGCCGGGCCTCTGTTGCGCTTGCCGGTGCGGGTCCCTGATGTCAGCCCGAGGCCCAGGCATCGCCCCCGAAGTGGACGACGGCCCAGTAGAACTTTCGCGCGACTCGCGGGCAGGCGTCGAAGTAGCCGGTCTCATCGGTGGTCTTGCAGATGCGGTACATCTGCTGCAGAAACCGTCGGTCGATGTTCGCCTTTGCCCGGCGGAGGCCCCAAGCCTGCTGCTTCGCGGTCATGCGCCACCGGACCAGCTTGAACTCGCCCGGACCGAAGTTGTGGTAGCCGAAATCGTGAACGATGCAGGCTCGGCGGAACTTCTTCCTGTGCGCACGCACGTACTTCCCCGCGAGCGGGATCTTGTCGAGCCATACCGGGGCGCTGCAGCCATCGGTATGGGGATCGAAATGGCGAGCAAGGCGCGGATGCCGTTTCACGTGCCGGTAGAACTGCAGCGGCGGCGAGCTTTTGAACGTCACCGCGTGCGCCCAGCATTTCGGGCCGCAATGACCGCCACCGTCGTCTGGTGGCCGCGCCGACGCCGAAGCCGGTGCCTGACCCACCGCGAACGACGAGACGATCAACGTCGCAGTCAGTGCTCGCAGCCACAGCGCCCCATTCACTATTGCCTTCCTCGCATCGTGGCTTGGTCGTGTGGCGCTACGCTGCCTCAAGTGTCGTGAGGTGTTGCGAATGGGCATCTCTTCACCTTTCGTGAGGTCTCCCTGCCGCGCGTCGCCGCCGCTGTGCCCCACACCGTCAGGCCGAAGCGGACCGGCCGCAAGGGCGTCCTCACGGTCTTCTCAGCACCGCCTCACAGTCGCCTCATACTTGAGAGGCGCCAACCCGGGGGCGGCACATGCCGGCCCCGGGGCGCGCTCAGGGCGCCGGGCGCCGACCGAAGCCGGCGCGGGCGGCTGCGATCTCCTCGTCCCGCTGCTCACCGCGTAGTCGCCCGATCGGCCACGCGGTGCGACCCAGCAACAGATCCGGCTGAGCTGCCGTCTACCTCGACGCGCACCCTCCGCCTGATCGGCTCCCGGCTCTCGCCGTAGAAGGGTGACGCCGGCCAGCCAGGCGCCCGCTCTGCCCGTCGTTCCCGGGTTGGGACCGTGGTGTGATCCGGTCGCGGGCCGGTTGCGAATCGTCGTGCATGGTGTCTGGCGTTCAGACAGACAGCTCCGGCGGGGCCGCTGGCAGCCGTACCCGTCGTGGCTTGATCGCGGCGCTCGCCACCGTCGTCGCGCTGGCCGCATTCGCCATCGGGGCGATCGCGGCGTCGGCCGAGCCGCCGCCGCCAGGGGCCAGCGGCATCGTCCACGGCTTCCTGGCGAAGGACGGGTTCTTCAGGACGATCGACCATCCCGACGCCGCGACGATCCCCCGCACCCCTGACGACATCACGGGGACGGACACTCAGGGCATCAACGATCGCGGCGAGATCGTGGGCGTGTACGAGGGCCGCGACCGCGTCTTCCGCCACTTCGTGCGCAATCGCAAGGGCAGCTTCACCATCCTCGACGATCCCCCGGGAACAAGCGGCGACCGGCTCGACTACGAGACGACCGACATCAACAACCGCGGCGAGATTACCGGCTTCTACAACGACGAGCAGGGGAACACGACGACCGGTTTCCTGCGCACCCGCAAGGGCCGGTTCGTAGACATCAACGTCCCCGGCTCAGAGCTAACGGCGGCGTTCAAGCTCAACGACCGCCGCCAGGTCGTGGGTAGCTACGTCGACGCGGCGGGGGCGTCGCACGGCTTTCTTTGGGACGACGGCGACTTCCAGACGATCGACGTCCCGGGCGCGGCGGCGACCGGGGCCCTCGGCATCAACAACCGCCGCCAGATCGTCGGCTTTTACATCGACGCGGGTGGAAGGTCCCACGGCTTCCTGCGCGACAGACGGGGCGCCGTCACCACCCTCCCCGAGCCGCCCGGCGCCGCCCCGGCGATCGAAGCAACGATTCCGAGCGCCATCAACGATCGCGGCCAGATAGTGGGCGGGGTCGTCGACTCCCAAGGCGGATCGCGAGGCTTCCTGCTCGGGCGCGGCCGGTTCAGGCTGGTCGAAGGTCCGGTAGCCGCCTACACCCTCGCGCGTGACATCAACAACCGCGGCTGGATTGTCGGCTTCTACGAGTCCAAGCGGCCGGTCGGCGCTCGCAGCTCCACGGCTGGACGGGCCGACCTCGCCCGTGACGGCAGTGCTGCTCGTCGACGCGAGCGGGACTGATGGGCCCGCTACGACGGCGGCTGGTTCGATGGAAACCGTGGACGGAGCCCGGTCGTCGCTGGGATCAGAGGCGCGTGGCGGGCGTGGACGGTGGCGATGATCTCGGCGTTGTCGATCCCTTGCAGGTAGATCGAGGTGACGCCGAGGTTGGTGTGGCCGAGCTGGCGTTGGATGACGTCAAGCGGCACGCCCTCGTGGGCGAGCTCGACGGCGTGGGCGTGGCGCAGCTGATGCGGAGCGAACCTGCGCCGGACGCCGGCGTTGGCGGCGACGCGCCGCAGCTGCCCGCGGGCGGCGTAGCTCGACCAGCGCCGCCCGCAGGTTGGCCCGTCGATGACGCAGAGCAGTGGCCCAACCGGCATCTCCGGATCGGAGGGAGTTCGGGCATCGTCGCTGTCGCAATGAGGCTTGCTGTTTCGATCTGTCGCTCAGAAGGAGGTCAGACCGACGGGTCGACAGCCTCAAAGAGAGTCAGCTCGCCGCCCGGTCGGGGACCTTCTCCTCAGCGTCGGTGACGTCCGACGCTCGCACGCGCCGACGTCGTGCCTATGCACCGGACGCAAGGGCTGCGGCCAAGTGGCGCTTCCGTTGGTCGTCCACACCGACCGTCTCGGCCTTGACGACCGACGCGCTCGCTTGCACGCGGATGGGAGAGCGCAGGCTCTCGGCAGTCTTGCTCGCCTCCGCATGAGAGGGGCTTGCTGGAACATCGGTTAGCGTCACCGACCAATGGCTGATGTGAATCGGATCAGCCGGCTGGGATTCGTGAATGCGTACCTGGTGCGCGAGAACGACGGGCTGACCGTGATCGACACGATGATCGGGGGCTCCGCCGGCAAGATCATCGCAGGGGCCGAGGCCATCGGTGCGCCAATCGTCCGCATCCTCCTCACCCACGCCCACGCCGACCACATCGGCTCGCTCGACGCGCTGAAGGAGAGACTTCCGGAGGCAGAAGTGATCATCTCGGCCCGCGATGCCCGGCTTTTGGCCAAGGACATGAGTCTCGATCCGGGCGAGCCGGAGGACAAGCTCCGCGGCGGCTACCCGGGCGCCAAGACCAAGCCCGACCGTACCGTCGAGGCCGGAGAGCGCGTCGGCTCGCTCGAGGTGATCGCGACCCCAGGCCACACCCCGGGCCACGTCGCGTTGCTCGACCACCGGGACCGCACCTTGTATTGCGGCGATGTCTACTCGACCCTCGGCGGCGTCGCGACCTCGGCGAACCTGAATCCGCTGTTCCCACTGGTCCTGTTCACTTGGCACCGTCCGACGGAGCTGGAGAGCGCGCGTGGGTTGCGCGCCCGCGAGCCTGCCCGGCTGGCGCCTGGGCACGGGAAGGTCGTCGAGAGCCCGCTCGAGGCGATGGGCCGGGCTATCGCCCGCGGGTCTTAGTCGCCCGCAACCGGAGCCCCTGCAACACGACCGTCGCTGGAGGGCGGTAGGCGCTCTCGCCAGGGACGAGGAGCATCCGCGCCGCCAGGTCTCTCCTCTCCCGGCGCCTTGCATAGGCACAGCGTGGGCGCTCTGACCAGCCGCGCCGCGGTCTCCGTCACGGCCTCCGCTTTCGCAATCGCCTGAAGCCGGCACTCCGGCCGGACACCCGTCAGCTCCTGCTGTGGACGACGAGCTGTACAACGAGTCGGTAGTGCTGCTCCTCAACGGATCCGAGAGCCGCCCCGGCGCCGATCGCGTGTCTGCAGACACCTCCCTCTCGTCCGACGCGGGCGTGTCCTGCCCACGACACGAGACGCTCCCTTCCATGAGGCTGCGGCACTCTTGGCGGGTTGGCGAGCCGATGCTTTGGGGGCGACAGGGAGGCACGTCGTCGGAGATCATTCGGGACCGCGCGACTGAGGCCCGCACAGCCAGGGTTCAAGACGACTTGCTTGCCCGGGACGACCTGCGTAGGGTCGCAGCAACGACTCAACGGAGGTACTGGCCATGCATGTCGTCGTGCAGCACCGGATCACCGATCCGGAGAAGTTCTTTTCGATAGACGCCGACGAGGTTGCGGGAGGCGGGCCGCCTGGTGTCCAGGGGCGGCAGTTCTTCCCTTCCCAAGACGAGTCGACAGCCGTCTGCCTGTGGGATGCGGACTCGATCGACACTCTCCGCAACTACCTCGACCCGGCTACCGCCGGCGCAAGCGAGAACGCTTACTTCGAGGTCGACACGGACCGCGCGGTGGGACTCCCGGAGACTGCTGCGGCAGGCGCCTAGGGCTCCAACCGTCGTATCGGAGCGCCCCCAGAGTTGGGGGCGCTCTCGTTCCTTCTCTCGTGGAGCCGCCGCAACGGATCGCCCCGCGGCTGCGGACTTCTCCCTCCGGCGCCGAGCGGGCGTATTAGCCGGCCTCCACAACACGCTCGCAAAGGACGAGGCTCGCGCGCCTCGGCTCGCTCGACCCTGACCCTCGAAATCACCTGGCGAAGCAGGCGTGGGAGGAGGTCCGGCTCGGACTTCTCCGCGTCGTCCGTGGCAGCTGTGGTCGGTTTCCGCATGGACGCCTGCTTTCGGACGCAACCGATAGTGGCTTAGCGCGCGTCAGGCGGCGGGCGGCGTCGCGGCTGCCGGGCATGGAACTCGACGGTTGTGATCTCAGCGAGGAGCTGTGCGTCGGTTTGGCTTGGGTGGGGCGCCGAAGGTGCGTAGGACGTGTTCGAGTGTTGTGGCGATCAGTTCGTGTGTCTGTTCGCGGCTGGCTTCGCCTTGTAGCCAGCGTCTGGTGGCGGCGCGGTTGAGCCCGGTCCAGCATTCGAGCGCGTAGCGCAGCCGGGGCGTGTCGTCGGCGATGTCGGCGTGGTGTTCGGCGACCAGCTTGACGGCGCGGCGCACGAGGTCGGTGACGACTTGCCTGATGTCGGGGTCGGCGATGTCCTCGCCGCGCCCGAGCGTGGCGAGCCAGATCGTGCGGTTCTGCTCGGTCCAGTCGAGCCAGCGCGACACGCTATCGCCCAGGCGCGCGCGGGCGCTGCGGCCGGCGGGCGGCGGTAGTTGTTGCTCGCGCACGGCGCCGAGCCGCTCGAGCAGCGCGATGTAGACCTGCTTGCGGCCGCCGAAGTAGTGGTGCACGAGCCCGCGCGCGACGCCGGCGGCGCTCGCGATGTCCTCGACCGAGACCTCCTCGTAGCCGCGCTCGGCGAACAGCGCGTTGGCGGCGTCGAGGATCTGCTCGCGCCGCTGCTCGGGATCGAGGCGGCTGAACTTCGGCGTGCTCATAAACGGAGTCTAAATGTTGTTGGCGGTCCGTCAAGGAACTGTTAGCATCCCGCCAACAGGGGGCAGAGCGCCGTGCGTTGTGGCACGGCGCGGACTCCGAACGGGCTGGGGCAACGTGCACCTGCCCGGAGATGACCAAACTCGTCCGGCGCCGTCGCTGGTCCGGTGGCGCGGAAAGGAAAACATGTCAAGACGTACACTCGCGCGCGCGGCCGTGCCGGCGCTCGGGCTCGCGGTCGCGGTGGCCGCGGTGGTCCCGGCGGCCGCTCAGAACGCGCCGTCGAAGGCGACCCTGAACGTGGTCGGCAAGGCGGAGTTCAAGGCCAACCGCTACGTGAAGGACGGGATGCGCTTCGAGCGCGACATCACCGTCGTCAGGTCCGGCGGCACGCTGACGATCGTCAACAAGACGGATCAGCCGCATTCGTTCTCGCTCGTCAAGAAGTCGCAGCTGCCGCGCAGCATGGCCCAGATGGAGGGCTGTTTCGGCCGCGGCCCCTGTGACGAGCTGGCAGTTGCCCACGGTGCGATCAACCCCGAGACCGGCGAGCAGCAGGACCCCACGATCCCGCTCGTGAACGTCGGCAAGCAGGGTTTCGATCAGCCTGGCGACTCCGTCGTCTTCGGCCCGAAGTCGAAGACGAAGGTGAAGATCACCGCCAAGAAGGGCACCCAGCTCTACTTCCTCTGCGCGATCCACCCGTGGATGCAGGGCAAGCTCGACGTCAGGTAGCGGTACTCGCCGCTGTGGTGCTCGCGGCCTCCGCCGGAACGGCGGAGGCCGCCGTGCGCCATGAATGGGTGGCCGCGGTGCCGACCACCTGGAACGCGGTGCCGAACGGCCACGACGCCCTCGCCCACGACGGCGAAGGCATGATCGAGCCGGCGCGCAGCGTCTTCCCGACGGTCGTCTACCGCCGCTACACGCGCGGCTGGCGGCGCCCACTTCGCAACGCGCCGCGGGCGAGCGTCGACCACGACAAGGTCCCCGGCCCGCTGCTGCGGGCGCGGGAGGGCGATCGCCTGCTCGTTCACTTCAAGAACCGCGACACGCTCTTCAAGCGCTCGCACTCGATGCATTTTCACGGCGTCGGGTACCGGCCCGGCTCCGACGGCGTGTACCTGCCCGGCTTTCCCGAGAAGGGAGGAGACGTCAAGCCCGGGCAGACCTTCACCTACCACCTGCGCGCCGGCTCCGACTCAGCGGGCGTCTGGCCGTACCACGACCACTCGCGCTCGATGCACGAGTCGCTGCTCGGCGGCATGTACGGCGCACTCTCGATCCTCGGGCGCTCGGAACGGGCGCCCGACCGCGAGTTCGTGAGCGTCCTGGCGCCCGTCGGCGAGTTCCAGGGCGTGAACGCGCGCGCGTTCGTCGGGAACACGCCGATCTACCGCGCCCGCGTCGGCGACCGAGTTCAGTGGGATGTCCTCGCGATCGGCTCCGAGCATCACACCTTCCACGTGCACGGCCATCGCTGGCGGAATCGCGGCGTGCCCGAAGACACGCGCACGCTCGGCCCCGCCGAGAGCTTCCGTGTCAAGTGGCGCGAGGACGCGCCGGGCACCTGGCTCTACCACTGCCATGTGGAGGAGCACATGCAGAAGGGGATGATCGGCCTCTACCGGGTGAGCGGCCGATGAGGGCCGCGCTCGCGGCCGTGGGCCTCGCCGCCGCCCTCGCCCTCGCCGGGCCGGCTTCGGCCGAGGTCGCCTTCGTTACGGGGGCGCACAGCAGCTTCTCGCCGCCGCACCTCGACGTGCTGGTGGGCGACCCAGTGAACTGGCGCAACGCGAGCGTGCGCGAGCACGACATCAGATCCGACGCAGCGGGCTTCGACTCGGGCCGCCTGGCCCCCAGCACGAGCTTCGCGCACGTCTTCCCCGCCCTCGGCACCTACCCGTACATCTGCACGATCCATGCGGGAATGACGGGCGACGTGGCCGTGCACCCGCTGCTGCTCGACGGACCGCATGCGCCGGTGGCGCGCGGCGCGCCGGTAGCTCTGCACGTGCGCGCACCCGACGGGGTCGGCGAGGCCGTCATCGAGGAGGACGCCGGAGGCGGCTTCCGGCGGGTGGCCGTCGCGACGCCGCCGGTGAGCAGCGGGCACCAGGTGCACGAGGCGGAGGGCACCCTGCACGCAACAGTCACACCCCACGCGAGCGCCTCCTACCGAGCGGTTGGCGCCGCCGGGAAGAGCCCCGCGCTGCGCATCGCGGTGACCGACCGGACGAGCTTCGCGCTCAGCACCGCGGCGCTGCGGCGCGGCACGGCAGTGCGGGTCAGCACCCGGCCCGCCCAGCCGGGCGCACGGGTGGTGCTGCAGCTCCGGCTGCGCGAGCGCTTCGGCTGGTGGACGGTCGCACGCGGCCATCTCGACCACCGCTCGCGGGCGCGCTTCCTCCTGAGGCGGAAAGGCTCGATGCGCGCGAGGGTGGCCGTGGTCGGCGCAGACTGGGCGACCGTGCTCGCGGTGAGCCCGCCGCTGCGGGTTCGAGGGGGCGGGTCCTCCCTGGCACGGCCCGCGCGGCGAACTTCGCCGTAGGGCGCCTCGAAAACTCCTGGCCCGCTTGCACGCGCCCGGGACGGGCTGTATGCAGCGACGCCTGGCTACGTCCACGTCGACCCCCTCGGGTCGATGTTGCGAAACAGAGTTCGCGGCGCCCAGACGACCCGCATGGACCAAGACCGAAGCTGCGCAACCAGCCACGCCGGCCCTGACGGGTCGAGAGCTGTGGCGGCGGCTCGTCGCCACGCGCGTCACCGAACCGTTTGTCCTCCAGCAGGCCCGCTCAGTCGCCCGCGACGAGCGTCGGCCGAGCGCATACCAGCGCCACAACCATCGCCGGGTCATGCGCCGCCCGCCCGTGCCCATCGGAGCGATAGGTCGCATAGAACGCCGCCAGGTCCATCTCCGCAACAGCCGCCAACACGAACCACGCGAAGTGGTCCGCCGGCAGCCCTCGCGCAGGCGTGGCGGCATCAACAACCCCCGCTCGCGGTCGCACTTAATAAGTTCTGCGGCAGCCCTGGAATCGCCAGCTCGACCCCGGACGGCCCGGATCTATGCACTAGCCGCCACGACGCGTAAGCGCCGCTGCCACCGAAGACGGGACGCACACTGGACTTCCCCGGCAGCGCGCGGCGGGTTCGACGCCGGCGGCGGCTGCTGTCTGCGGTGCGGGCGCCCAATTGCAAACGGATTGCAAACGAACGCCCGATAACGTACCCGCCCTGACCGTCACGGCAAGACGTCGACAGTCGGCGAAACACCTGCAAACCCGGCACTTCTCGAAACAGGGGCTTACAGCCCGTCACGGCCTTGGCCAGAGTTCGAAATCTCCCTGGGCGCATCGAAAGGGCCGGAAATGCGGTTTTCTCCGAAGGGTTGACCACATTGCGACCCGTCCGACCCGAGGGTGGCGCAACCGATGACTGGTGACCAGCCGGCTCCGGTGCGTGTCGAGCTGACGCTGCGCCACCGGGACATGGACGCACTCGGCCATGTCAACCAGGCCGTCTACCACGAGCTCCTCGAGGAAGTGCGCGCGGCCTTCTTCCGCCACACCCTGCCGGACTTGCCGTTCACCGGCTACGTTCTCGCGCACGTCGAGTTGGACTATCGGCGGGAGGTCCGCATCGAGCATCGCTACCTGATCGGCGAGTGCCGCGTCGCCGAGCTGGGGCGCTCGCGCGTGGAGCTCGACAACCGCCTGTTGCTGCCGGACGGCGACGTGGCTGTCGAGGGGCGGGCCGTCCTGGTTGCCTGGGACGAGCAAAGCCGCAAGTCACGGGAGCTCAGCGAGCGCGAGCGCACGGCGTTGCTGTCAGCGGAGCCCGAGGGACTCCGCCAGTAGGGCGCCGGCTGCCGAGACCGCGCGCGTGCTGGGCGCCGGGACGCCCGTGAGGTCCGCCAGCTCGACGACGCTGTCGACGATTGCGGCGAGCTCGAGCGGCTTGCCGGCCTCGAGGTCCTGCAGCGTGGAGGGCTTGTGGTCGCCCACCTTCTCGGCGCCCTCCAACCGCTGCTTGATCGAGACCGAGGGCTTGGCGCCCAGGGCATCGGCGATCTCGAGCGCCTCCTCCATGATCGACGTCACCAGAGCCCGCGTGGGCGCGTGGCGACACATGTCCACGAGCGTCGCACGGGTCAGGACGCTGAGCGGGTTGAACGCGACGTTGCCCATCAGCTTGACCCAGATGTCGTCCCGGAGCTGCTCCTCGACCGGACATTTCAATCCGCCCGCGACCATGGCCTCGCTGAACTGCTTGCACCGCTCGGAGATGGAGCCGTCCGGCTCGCCGATCGAGAAGCGCGTCCCCTCGAGATGCTGGACCACTCCGGGCTCGGCCAACTCCGTGCCGGCAAAGACGACGCAGCCGATCGCGCGCTCCGGTGGAATCACGCGCGACACCTCGCCATCGGGGTCCACGGCCTCGATGCGGCGCCCCTCGTATGGGCCCTCGAGCTTGTGGAAGTACCACCAGGGAATGCCGTTCTGGGCGGCCACGACAGCGGTCTCCTCGTGCAGCAGCGGCTCGAGCAGGGGGCCGCAGCTCGCGTACGAGTTCGCCTTGAGCCCGAGAAACACGAAGTCGACGGGCGCGATCTCATTCGGATCGTCGGTCGCCGGCGGGTGAGCCTCGAAGTCGCCGCGGTCCGATCGCACGCGAACCCCGTCCCGCCGGATGGCCTCGAGGTTGTCACCTCGCGCAATCAGATGCACCTCGGCGCCGCCACGCGCCAATGCCGCGCCGACGTATGCTCCGATCGCACCCGCGCCGAGGACGGCGAATCTCATGAAGCCGCTAGCCGCCCCCCATCGGCATCGTGAGGATGACCGCCTCGGCGTCCACCGGAAGCTCCTCGAGCGGCTCGTTGTGGTCGTCCTCTGCGCGCACCGCGATGTATCCGGCGTCGAGCTCCTGCTGCAGCAGGAGCCGGGCCTCATCGACCGAGGCGGAGTCGTCGGGCGACCACTCCGCCACGCGTTCGTGACCGTCCAGCACTCTCCGCAGCAGCACGCCCATAGCCTCTCCTCCGTCCCGCGCGCCCGCTAGCGCGGTTGCGGGCGGGCCGCCTTGCCTCCGCGCTCCAGCCCCAACACGCTCGTCACCGGGCCCAGCGCGACCTGACCGAGCCCGCAGATCGAGGTGAGCCGGAGGGTCTCCTCGAGCTCGACGATCCTGTCGTCCACGGCATCGGCCCCCAGCCCCTGCTCGAGCAGTCCGGTCAGGATCTCGTGCGCCTTGTGGGAACCCACCCGGCAGGGAACGCACTTGCCGCAGGACTCGTTTCGGAAGAAGCGCAGGACGTTCGTGCCCGCGGCGAGCAGGTTCGTGCCCTCGGCGATGACCGTGAGCGCACCGGAGCCGAGCATCGAGCCCGCCTCGGCAAGCGGCTCGAAGTCGAGCGGCACGTCGAGGTCGTCCGGGCCCAGGAAGTTCGACGACGCGCCACCCGGCTGGAAGGAGAGCAGCTCCGCGCCGTCGCGAAGGCCTCCGGCGAGCTCGATCAGCTCGCGTGCGGTGGTGCCCATCGGCACGCAGTAGACGTCGGGCCGCTCCACCTGACCGGAGACCGCGAAGAACTTGAGGCCGGTGGCATCGCCGGCGCCCTGCTCCTTCCACCACTCCGCGCCGCGCTCGACGATGATCGGCAGGTGGGCGAACGTCTCCACGGAGTTCATGAGCGTCGGCTTCCCCCACAGCCCGTACACGCCCGGGAACGGCGGCTTGTTGCGCGGCTCGCCCCGGTGGCCCTCCATGCACTCGAGCAGCGCGGACTCCTCGCCGAGGATGTAGCCGCCCGGTGAGGTGAAGATCTCGACGCGCAGCCTGCGACCGGTGCCCAGCGCGTCCGCCCCGATCAGGCCCTCGGACTCGAGCGCCTCGAGCTCCTCGCGCAGAACCGCCTCCTCCGGGCCGTACTCGTGGCGGATGAAGATCCAGCCCTCCTCACAGCCCGTGACGAGCATGCCCAGCAGGAGGCCCTCGACCACGAGATGGGGCTGCTCGGCCATGATCTGACGGTCCTTGAACGTGCCGGGCTCGGACTCGTCCGCATTGCAGATCGCGTAATGCGGGGTGGCGTCCTGGGCGGCCACGAGCTCCCACTTGCGCCCGGTCGGGAACCCGGCGCCGCCCATTCCGCGCAGGCCGGAGTCCTTCACCGCGGCCAGGATCTCGTCGTCCGTCAGCTCGCCGCCCAGTAGGCGGCGCAGCACGCGATAGCGCTGGTCGTCAGCCGCGTAGGGGTCGTTCGGGAAGGTCCGGTCGGGCCGCATGGCGGGGGTCCGTGGCGGCTCTCCGGAGCGGGCGGCGTCCACCAGCTCCTCGGCCTGGGCGAACGACGCCGGCTGCTCGTCGACTGCGATCGCCGGAGCGGCGTCACAGCGCCCCAGGCACGACACCTCGTGCAGCTCGACATCCACGTCCTCGCCGTAGCGGGCGCGGAGCTCCGCGATCCGCTCGTCGGAGTCGTGCAGCCAGCACGAGAGGTCGTGGCAGACCGCAAGGTGCACCTTGCGCGGAGGATCGGTCTTGAAGTGCGGGTAGAACGAGATCAGGCCCTCGATCTCGTACAGCGGCCGACGCACCTCCTGCGACAACTTCACCAGCTCCTCGCGCGGCAGCCAGCCGTGCTCGCGCTGGATCGCGACCAGCGCGGGAATGAGGCTGGGGCCGGGGAACTTCCCGGCGCGGGCCTCCGTGCCCGGCGGGCGAGGCTGCACGCGCAGGCCCACGCGGCCGTCCCCGTCGGCCCCGTTCCCGTGGCCATCAGGCCCCCTCCCGCACCGTCGCCGGCGCATGGTTGGCGCCGGCCGACCCGCTCGACCTTGACGGCGCAGAACTTGAACTCGGGGATCTTTGCCGTGGGATCGACCTCGTCGATCGTCAGCACGTTGGCCGCCGCCTCGCGGAAGTGGAACGGAAGGAAGCACGTCCCGGGGTTGTCGCGGTGGGAGGTCAACGCGCGCAGCTCAATGGACCCGCGCCGGCTCGTGAGGCGCACGAAATCGCCGGACGCGATGCCCATCCGCTCGGCGTCCTCCGGGTTGAGGTATACGTGCGCCTCGGGCTGGATCGCGTCAAGAGCGTAGGAGCGCCGCGTCATCGAGCCGGTGTGCCAGTGCTCGAGGAGGCGGCCGGTGTTGAGTACGAAGGGGAACTCCTCGTTCGGCAGCTCCTTGGCCGGCAGCCACTCGGCCGGCACCAGGTGCGCCTTGCCGTCATCGGTTCCGAAGCGCTCGTCGAACAGCACAACCGTCCCATCCTGATGCTCCGGATCCGGGTTGGGATACAGCTTGCCCATCGCGCCGAGGTTGTCGTAGGACAGCCCGGCGTAGTTGGGCATCACCGACACGAGCTCGTCGAAGATCTCGCTCGCCGACTCGTAGTTCATCTCCAACCCGATGCGATTCGCGATGTCCTGGATGATGTGCCAGTCCAGCCGCGCCTCGCCGGGTGGATCGAGGACCTTGCGGCCGATCTGGACGCGTCGGTCGGTGTTCGTGTAGGTGCCCTCCTTCTCCATGTACGACGTGGCGGGGAGGACTACATCGGCGAACTCCGCGGTCTCGGTGAGGAAGATGTCCTGCACCACGAGGAACTCCAGCGCGGCGAGCGCCTTGCGGACCTTGTTGATATTCGGGTCCGACAGGAACGGGTTCTCGCCCATCATGTACATCCCGCGCACACCGCCCTGCAGCGCGGAGGCGACGATCTCGGTGACGGTCAGCCCGCGCTTGGGATCGAGCTCGCGGCCCCACCGCTCCTGGAAGGTCTCGCGGGCCCCCTCCTGGTCCACGGGCAGGTAGTCCGGGTACATCATCGGGATCAGCCCGGCGTCCGACGCCCCCTGGACGTTGTTCTGGCCGCGCAGCGGGTGCAGGCCGGTGCCCGGCCGGCCAACCTGGCCGGTGATGGAGCACAGCGCGATCAGGCAGCGCGCGTTGTCGGTGCCGGTCGTGTGCTGCGAGATCCCCATGCCCCAGAAGATGACCGCAGTGTTCGCCTCTCCCCACAGCCTCGCGACGGTGCGGATGCTCTCGGCCTCGACCCCGCAGATCTGCGCCGCGCGCTCTGGCGGGTACTCCTTGACGGTCCTGGCCAGCTCGCCGTAGTTCGAGGTCCGCTGGGCGATGAACTCGCGGTCGACCAGGCCGAGGTTGATGATCTCGTGCATCACGCCGTTGTAGAAGGCCACGTCGGTGCCCGGCTTGATCTGGCAGAAGATGTCGGCGTGGTCGGCGACCCGCTCCCGGCGCGGGTTGACCACGATCAACTTCGTGCCGCGGCGCCTGGCCTGCTTGAAGAACGACGAGGCGACCGGGTGGTTGGCCGCGGTGTTCGTTCCGGCCAGGATCGCCACCTCGGCGTTCACGATGTCCCCGTAGGTCGTGGACACCGCGCCGGAGCCAACCCCCTCGAACAGGGCCGCCACGCTCGAGGCGTGGCACAGGCGCGTGCAGTGGTCGACGTTGTTGGTACCGAAGCCGGCCCGGATGAGCTTCTGGAACAGGTAGGCCTCCTCGTTCGAGCACTTGGCGGAGCCGAAGCCGGCGATGGCGCCCGGCCCGTGCTCGGAGTGGATCGCCTTGAGGCGCCCGGCCACGAGGTCGAGCGCCTCCTCCCACGACGCCTCGCGGAAGTGCGGCAGCACCTCCTCGTAGTCCACCAGCCCGCCCGGCTTGCGCCGCCCCTTGCCCTCACCGCGCACGTCGCCCGACAGCGGGCCCTTCGGATAGGAGCCCTCGCGCCGGATGAGCGGCACCGTCAGCCGCTGCGGGTTGGAGGCGTAGTCCCACCCGTAGCGGCCCTTCACGCACAGCCGGCTGTGGTTGCCGGGCTGCTCGCGGCCGTCGGCGAAGGAGATCGCGCCCAGCTCGCGGTCGACGTGGTAGGTGAGCGCGCAGCCCACTCCGCAGTACGGGCAGACGGTGTCGATCGAGTCGAGCTCCGAGCGCGGCTTGATCGGCACGTCGTTGATGGGCTTGTTGACCAGCGCCCCGGTCGGGCAGGCCGCGACGCACTCGCCGCAGGTCACGCACGACGACTCGCCCATCGGGTCGTTGAGGTCGAAGGCGATGCGCGTGCTGTAGCCCTTGCCCGAGCGGCCGATCACGTCGTTGGCCTGGATGTCGTCGCACGCCCGCACGCAGCGGTCGCACAGGATGCAGGCGTCGTGGTTGACGGCGATCACCGGGTTCGAGAAGTCCTCGCCGCGTCCGTGTCCCTGAGGGAGGTCGTCCTGACTGACGCCGTAGCGGTGCACGAGGACGAGCAGCTCGTTGTCCGCCGTGGAGGTCTCCTTGGGGTCCTCCTCGGGCGGGGGCTGGTCGACGAGGAGCAGCCGCGTGAGCATTGCGCGCTGGTGCTCGACCTGCTCGGTGGCGGTCTTCACCTCCATGCCGTCCTCGCATGGCCGCACGCACGCCGGGGCCAGTACGCGGGCGCCGATGTCGACCACGCACACGCGGCACACGCCGACCGGGTCGTACCGCTCGTCGTGGCAGAGCACGGGAATCTCGATGCCGTTGTCCTTCGCCGCCTCCCAGATCGTCGTGCCCTCGGCGACGGTGACCTCGCGACCGTCGATCGTCAGGGTCACGGTCCGCGGCTCAGTGGATGCCGGGCTGGTGATCGCCACGATCGGTCACATTCTCCTCAGATGGGGGGCAACATACACGCACCTACCCAGTACCCCTTCCCCGCCATCGTTAGCACCGAAATCGCCGGCCTACCTCGTCCTACGGTGCTGCCGCTGCGTGATCCAGTGCCCCCGAGAGCGCTTCGTCGCCCTGGTCGACAAGCGCGCTGACGGAGTCGCGGACAGATCGCTTGTGCAGCAGCGCGAGCCTGGACGCCCGCTCGGCGTCGTGGTCGCGGAGCGCGGCCATGATGCCCTCGTGCTCGCGCTGTGAGATGCCGAGTCGCTCGGGGACCATGCGGAACACCCGCTGGAAGCCGGAATGGCGCTGCCAGATGTCCATCGTCAGCTCGCGCAGCATGTCGTTGCCGCAGCTGGCGACGATCGTGCGATGGAACTCGAGATTGAGGTCGGAGAACCGCGGGCCGTCCTGTGCATCGACGGCCGCCCTCATCTCGATCATGAGCCGGTCGAGCTGGGCCAGCTCGGCATCGGTGATCCGTTCGGCGGCGAGCCCTGTCGCGATGCTCTCCAGGTGCGAGCGGATGAAGTAGGTCTCCTCGACCTCCTTGGCCGTGAGCGTGGTGACCGTCGCCCCGCGATACGGAGCGGTGTCGACCAGGCCGTCTCGTTCGAGCATGCGCAGCGCCTCGCGCACGGGGATGTCGCTGGCCTCGTACTGGTTCGCGACCTCGCGCATCACCAGGCGCGTGCCGGGGGCGATGTCGTTGCACAGGATCCGCTCCCGTAGGGCGGCGTAGATCGCGTGCGACTTCAGATTGCTCATGGCACGAGGGTAGAACATATCTGATATGTTCGCCCGCTTCCCGGGTATGGAACGGGATGAGCGGAGTATGGGACGGAGGAGCGGATGAAAAGGCTGGTTGCACTCGTTGCGATCCTGGCGCTGCTACTGACGGCGTGCGGTGACGATGACGACTCGGGCGGAGGCTCGGAAGGCGGCGGCAGCATCCGGGTGGCTCTCGGCGACATCGAGTCGGTGGAGACGCTCGCTCTCTTCATCGCCATGGAGCGGGTCCGCAAGCGGGGCACCGACGTCGAGCTCATCGAGCTCGCCGACGAGGACCTCGCCAACCAGGCCGTGGTCGGCGGGCAGGCGGATGTGGGGCTCGGCGCGCCGTATGGCCTGATCCAGGGCTCCGGGGCTCCGCTGCGGATCGTCTGCCAGCTCCAGCGCATTCGCTTCTACCCCGTGGTCGACAAGGCCGCCTACCCCGACTGGCAGTCGCTGGACGGCGAGACCTTCGCCGTGCACTCCCGAGGCTCGACGTCCGAGGCGCTCGCCCGGATCATCGAGGAGGAGGAGGGCATCGAGTTCGGCGAGATCAGCTACGTGCCGGGCGCCGAGGTGCGCGCGACAGCGCTGCTGCGCGGCAACCTCAAGGCCGCCATGCTCGACATACCGACCAAGAACTTCGTCATGTCCGAGGCGCCGGGCAAGTTCCACTCGCTCCCGACGCCCGAGTCGGAAGCGAGCGACGAGGTGCTGTTCGGCAACACGGCGTGGATGGAGGAGAACCAGGAGTCCCTCCAGGTACTGCTCGAGGAGGTCCTCACGGTCTGGCAATCCATGGTCGAGAACCCCGAGTTCGTCGTGGAGGAGAGGGAGCGGCTCGGGCTGCTGCCCGACCTGCCGGCCGAGCTCGAGAAGGAGCTGCTGCCCTACTACGAGCAGGCTGCCGAGGAGGGTCTGTTCACCGAGGACTGCGGCGGCGAGCCGGCCGCCAAGGAGGACTTCGCGTTCTACGGGGAGGCCGGCCAGCTCGAGGGTGACCCCGCGGACCTCGCGGTCGAGGACTTCTGGACCCTCGAGCCGTCCGAGAGCGCCCTGAGCTCGGTCGAGGAATCGGGCAACTGACGGTGGCCGCTGCCGCTGGGATCCGCGCCGGCCGCACGGCGTCCCGCCGAGCGGTGGCTGGGGTGAGCAGCCCCTGGGTGCTGCGTGCCGCATCGATCCTGTTCGTGCTCGGACTGTGGCAGTGGGCCGGCAGCATCCCGGTGAACATCGCCTTTCCCACGTTCACCGCGACGCTCGCTGCGTTCTGGGAGATGCTGGTCGACGGCACGTTCGCCTCGGCCTACGCCGAGACCGCCGGACCCTTGATCGTCGGCTTGCTCCTCACCGCCGTCGGCGGCGTGTTCGCCGGCCTCGTGATGGGCCTCTCCCCGCGGGCCGAGTGGCTGGGACTGCCCGTGTTCATCGTGTTGCAGGCCTCGCCGTCGGTGGCGATCGTCCCGCTGATCACGTTCATCTACGGCATCGGGTTCACCGCCAAGGTGTTCGCGGTGGTGCTGCTGAGCGCACCCGTGATCGTGCTCAACTCCTACCGCGGCATCTCCAACACCCCGCGCTCGCTGCTCGAGATGAGCGACGCCTTCCTGGCGAGCCGCTGGCAGCAGATCTGGAAGGTGATCATCCCGGCAGGCAGCGGCCTGATCTTCGCCGGGCTGCGACTCGGCGTCGCCCAGGGCTTCACCGGCGCCATCCTCGCCGAGCTCCTCATCACCCCGACCGGCGTCGGCGACCTGATCACCTTCTACCGGTCGAGCGCCGACTACCCCGAGATGTTCGCGGCCATCCTGTCCATCATCCTGGTCGCGAGCGTCAGCGTGACGCTGCTTCAGAACCTGGAGCGGCGCCTCTTCCGACCCGAGTTGAGGGCGGCATGACCGACGGCGCGGGCATCACCTCGGAGGCCGGTGTGGCCGCCCCGGTGGAGGATGGCCGGGAGCCCGCCGTCCGCATCGTCGATCTCACCAAGGAGTTCTCCGGCGGCGTCCGCGCCCTTGGTGGCCTCACCTTCGACGTGCCCAAGGGCGAGCTCACCAGCATCATCGGCCCCAGCGGGTGCGGCAAGACCACCACGCTGAAGATCGTCGCGGGACTGGTGGACGCCACGTCCGGCCGGGTGGAGGTGGACGGCGCCCCCGTCACAGGGCCCGGGCCGGAGCGGGCGTTCGTATTCCAGGACTTCGCCCTGATGCCCTGGGCGACGGTGCTGCGCAACGTCGCCTTCGGCTTGGAGCTGCGCGGGCTGCCCCGCAAGGAGCGCGAGGAGACCGCGCGCGCGTACGTCGACAAGGTGGGGCTGTCGGGCTTCGAGGACTCCTACCCCCACCAGCTCTCCGGCGGGATGCGGCAGCGAGTCGGCCTCGCCCGCGCCCTCGCGGTGAACGCCGACATCCTGCTGATGGACGAGCCCTTCGCGTCGGTCGACGAGCAGATCCGCCGCGAGTTCCAGGACGACCTGCTGCGGCTGCTCAGCGACGAGAGCAAGACCGTGATCTTCGTGACCCATTCGATCGAGGAGGCCGTCTATGTCTCCGACCAGGTCGTCATCTTGACCCGGGGCCCGTCGCGCGTGTCGAAGGTGGTCCGCCCGGGGATCGACCGCAGCGGCGGCTCCGACGAAATCCGGCGCGACCCCGCCTACCTCGACTGGGTCGAGCAGATCTGGCACGAGCTCCGCGGCTATCTGGAGAGGTGACATGGAGCTGCGCGGTCACCGGATTCCGATGGCGTTCTCGCTGCTGGTGTGGTTCGCCATCTGGGAGGTCGTCGGGCAGCTCGAGCTGGTGTCGCTCCTGCCGCCGTTCAGCGAGGTCATCGCCGCCTTCCCCGAGGTCGTCTCGTCCTCGACGTTCGCCGACGCCGCGAGGATCACGCTCGAGGCGTTCTTCATCGGGATGGGGATCTCCTTCGCCGTGGGCATCGGCGTCGGCATCCTGATGGGCACCAGCCGCGCGGTCGGCTCGGTGATGGGGATGTGGGTGAACATCTTCGAGAGCTCGCCGCTGACCGCCGTGGTGCCCGCGCTGATGGCTCTGCTCGGCTTCGGGCTGGAGACCATGATCGTGACCGTGGTCCTGTTCTCGGTCTGGGTGATCGCGCTCGACACCCAGGTCGGCGTGGAGCGGGTCAACCCCTCGCTGGTAGAGATGGGGCGGTCCTTCGGAGCGACGAAGCGGGTGCTGTACTCCCAGATCGTCCTGCGGGCGGCGCTGCCCGAGCTGCTTGCCGGCATCCGCCTGGGGGTGATCCGCGGGCTGAAGGGCGTCGTCATCGGCCAGCTGCTGATCGCCGTGCTCGGGGTCGGCTACCTGTTCGAGCTGTACTCCCGGAACTTCCTGATGCCGGAGTTCTGGGCGCTGCTCATCATCCTGTTCTCCTTTGCCTTCCTGGCCTCGGAGGTGGTCGCCTACTTCGAACGAAAGGTGGCGTTCTATGCAGCCAGCCGTTGACCGGTCGGCCGCCACTGCAATCGCGCCGCCGGACATCACCACCGTCGCGGTGGCCGGCATGGATGCCGTCTTCCCCGTCGCCCGGGTGTTCTGCGTCGGGCGCAACTACGCCGAGCACGCGGTCGAGATGGGGCACGACCCGAACCGCGAGCCCCCGTTCTTCTTCATGAAGCCGGCCGACGCGGTCGTGCCGCCGGGCAGGCTGCCGTTCCCCACCCGGACGCAGGACCTTCATCACGAGATCGAGCTCGTGGTCGCGCTCGCAGCAGGGCGGCCGCGACATCCCCGTCGACGAGGCCCTCGACCACGTCTTCGGCTACGCCGTGGGGCTCGACATGACGCGCCGCGACCTCCAGGCGGAGGCGAAGAAGATGGGTCGCCCGTGGGACATGGCCAAGGGCTTCGACCAGTCCGCGCCCACGGGCCAGATCCGCGCCGTCGAGGACATCGGCCATCCCACCAAGGGGGCCGTGTGGCTTCGGGTCAACGGGGAGCCGCGTCAGGAGGGCGACCTCGACCAGCAGATCTGGAAGGTGCCCGAGACGATCAGCTTCCTCAGCACGCTCGTCTCGCTGCGTCCCGGCGACCTCATCATGACCGGGACGCCCAAGGGGGTCGGCCGGGTCGAGCCGGGCGACCGTCTCGAGGGTCAGATCGACGGTGTGGGCGCTCTGAGCGTCAGCTACGGCGCCTATAAACGGGATCGCTCCGGCGCGGGCCGAGCCCGCGCCCTCGCGCGAAGCGCACCACCGAGCGTCGATAGAATTGCCTGTGGGGACTGGCCCGAGCCCGCCTCTCGGAGGCGGTGCCGGTCCGTCTTCTCTACTCACTGAACCCGTTCCACAGGACACGACTCATGAACAACCAGAATCGTCCCAACGCTCCGATGTCAGGCGGCCCGAAGGGGGCGCTGTCATCCCGCGGCGCCGAGACGGCCTCGCAGGCGCTGAAGCGCCTCTGGCGAGCCGTTCGCCGCTAAGCGAAGCAACGCGGCATCCAACTGCGCTGACTCCCTACTAGGCGGTCAGCGCAGTTACCGCGCCGGCGAGGAACACGATCGCGAGCGTGAGCCGCCGGAAGACGGTTTCGGGCATGCTCGGCCCGATCGTGGTGCCGGCCCAGTTGCCGAGCAACGATCCGGGCAGCCACAGCAGGAAAGCCGGATACAGGGCATCGGTCTCGAGCCCTCCCGCGACGAGCAGAACGGCCAGGCCAAGCGCGTTCGACGCCACGAAGTAGAGGGCGAGATCCGCGAGAACGCTGCGCGGCGCCGCCTTGTCCCGCGCGAGCAGGAGTACGGGACCCAACCCGTTGAGTGACGTCGCCGCGCCCAGGAAGCCGCCGGCGAACCCGGCTGCGACCGCCGCTCCGGGCCTCTCCCTGGGGGGCGGCGCGTTCACCGCTCGCCAGAGCAGGACGGCCGCGACCATCACAACCAGTCCCGCGCCGAGCTTGACCGTCGAAACGTCCACGGTCGTCAGCACCAGGGCCCCCAGCCAGAGCCCGGGGATGCTGCCGGCGATGAGGCTGGCGGCGCGGCCCGGCCTCGCGTCGGACCGGAACCGGTACGCCACCGAGATGCGTGTGACGCAGGCCAGCGCGAGGTTGGCGGTCACGACGAACGGCAAGGCGAAGCCAAGCAGCAACAGCAGCGGCGTGGCGACGAGCGAGTAGCCGAAGCCGGTTACGCCCCCGAGAAACGAAGCCGCGGCAACGACGAGAGCGCCCGCGAGCAGCTCCATCGCTCAGGCGGGCAGGCGCTCCGCTCAGCCGTCGAGGCTCGCGACCACGATCTCCGAGACCTCGGTAGGCGTGCGCCCGACGCGCACCCCGGCCGCCTCGAGCGCCTCGGCCTTGGCCGCCGCTGTGCCCTTCGAGCCGGACACGATCGCCCCGGCGTGGCCCATGGTCTTTCCGGGCGGGGCGGTGAAGCCGGCGATGTACGCGACCACCGGCTTGGAGACGTTGTCGGCGATGTACTCCGCCGCCTCCTCCTCGGCAGAACCGCCGATCTCGCCGCTCATCACGACGAGCGCGGTCTCGGGGTCGGCCTCGAACAGCTGGAGCACGTCGACGAAGCTCAGGCCGGGCACGGGGTCGCCGCCGATGCCCACGATCGACGAGTTGCCGAAGCCGGCCTGCGCCAGCTCGTTGCCGATCTGATAGGTCAGCGTGCCCGAGCGCGACACCACGCCGACGTTGCCCTCCTTGAAGAAGTCGGCCGGGATGATCCCCACGTTGGCCTTGCCCGGGGACAGCACCCCCGGGCAGTTCGGGCCGATCAGCCGCACGTCGTCGAGCCGGCCCAGGTGGGTGCTCACACGGAGCTCGTCGTGCGCCGGAATGCCCTCGGTGATGGCGACGATCGTGTGGATCCCGGCCTCGGCGGCCTCGAGGATCGAGTCGGCGGCGAAGCGGGCCGGCACGAACACCATCGCTGCGTTGGCGTCCGTTTCGTCGACCGCCTCGCGGAAGGAGTCGAACACGGGGATGCCGTCGACCTGCTGTCCCCCCTTGCCGGGGGTGACCCCGGACACGACGTTGGTGCCGTAGCGCTTGTTGTTGAGCGCGTGGAAGGTGCCCTCACGTCCGGTGATGCCGGACACGCACAGACGCGTCTCGCGGTCGACGAGGATGCTCATCGCGCCTGGAGGGTCGGGCTGGCCGCGGCGAGCGCGACCACGCGCTCCGCGGCCTCGAGCATCGTCGCCTCGACCTCGAGGCCAGGCAGTTGGGCGTCGGCCAGCAGCCGGCGCCCCTCCTCGTCGTTCGTGCCGTCGAGGCGCACCACGAACGGCACCTGCGGCTTCACCTGCTCGAAGGCCTCGATCAGGCCCTTGGCCACCTCGTCGCAGCGGGTGATCCCGCCGAAGATGTTGAAGAGCACCGCTTTCACCTTCTCGTCCGAGAGGATCACCTCGACTGCCGCGACGATCGCGTCGGCCTTGGAGCCGCCGCCGGCGTCGAGGAAGTTGGCCGGGCGGCCGCCGGCCTGCGCCACCACGTCGAGCGTCGACATCACCAGGCCGGCCCCGTTGCCGAGGATGCCGATGTCGCCGTCGAGCTTGACGTAGATCAGGCCGCGCTCCTTGGCCATCTGCTCCTGCTCGTCCTCCGCCGACGGATCGCGAAGCGCGGCGTTGTCCGGATGGCGGAACAGCGCGTTGCCGTCGAGCGTCACCTTGGCGTCGAGCGCCCGCAGCTCCCGCTCGGGCGTGACGATCAGCGGGTTGACCTCGATCAGCATCGCGTCCTCGCCCTCGAACGTCTCGTAGAGCTTCGCCAGCATGCCGGTGAGTGGCCGCACGAGGTCACCGTCGACGCCGGCCTCGAAGGCCAGCCAGCGCCCGTGGAACTCCTGAAAGCCCAGCAGCGGGTCGACGTGCAGGCTGGCGATCGCGCCCGGATCCTCCTCGGCGACCTGCTCGATGTCCATGCCGCCCTTGGTCGAGAGCATGATCAGCGGCGCCTTGGCGCTGCGATCGAAGACGATCGACGCGTAGTACTCGGCCTCGATCTGCGACGCCTCCTCGATCCAAACCTCGTGCACGCGCAGGCCGCGGATGTCCATGCCCAGGATCGCGTCGGCGTGCTGCCGGGCCTCGTCCCGCTCCTTGGCCACCTTGATCCCGCCGAGCTTGCCGCGCCCGCCGATCTGCACCTGGGCCTTCACGACGCACGGGTAGCCGATCGCATCGGCGGCGGCCACGGCCTCGTCGACGGTCTCGGCAGGACGCCCCGACGGCACCGGGACACCGTGCCTGGCGAACAGCTGCTTTCCCTGGTACTCGAGCAGGTCCACCGGTTACCTCCGCCGCTTCGGCCCGTGCACGCTGTGCCTCCAGCGCGCCTACGGCCTGGAGCTTGACCCGGAGGAGGTGAGTCGGCAACAGGATTGCGCTCGCGGATGCGGATCCACCAGATCGGCGCGAAGTTCTCGTGCAGCCACCAGTAGCCGATGCCGAACCCCACGCTGACCAGGGCCTGATAGGCAAGGAAGTCAAGCCAGCCGTACGGCACCGCGACCTCCGAGCCGGCATAGAGATCCAGCAGTCCCGTCTGGAACACGCGCGCCACGGTGAAGGCGGCGGCCCAGTACAGCGCCACCGGCGTCAGCACGCCCAGCGGGAATCCTGCCCTGGGCCACCAGGATCTCGTACCCGGCGCCGGCGACCGCGAGCGGGACGCCTAGCGAGACGGCCGCGAACAGGGCAACGTCGAAGGGCTCGCTGCTGCCCGCGACCACGACTCCCAGGATCACACCGCCGAGCAGGCCGATCACCACCCCGGGCAGGGTCAGCTCCACGACCTGCCGGCGGCCGAGGCTCGCCCACGCCGTGGAGACCGGCTCCTGCGCCGGCTCGGGGTCGGCGGTCTCTGCGCGTGCCGGTCGCCATCAGCCGATGTCCGAGACGCCGTACTTGATGACGCTGTACATGATCGCCGTGAGGTACCCGATCCCGCCCAGCACAAGGACCACCGTGAAGGCCCAGTGCGGCCGGAGCTTCTTCGGCAGCCTGATGTTGTTGACCGCCGCCAGCGTCAGGCAGTAGGCCCCCATCACGAACGCCGACAGGAACGCCAGGATGTCCAGGATGCCCTCCGGGCCGTCGGCCGGACCGAAGTTCAGGATGATGATCCCGAATATGATCACGAACCACAGGTAGATCCCGTACAGGTACGACATCTTGAGCCGCTTGGCGCCCGGCAGGAAGTAGTACGTCATGTCGGACTGCCCGCGGGCGAAGGCGTCGAAGAGGCCGACGCTCGCCTTGAAGCCGACGATCGCGATGAAAATGAAGAACAGCGTGTCGAAGTAGCTGGCGGCCTCCGCGAACGCGTCCCCCATCGCCGGCAGCGCGACGTCGCGGTCCCCCTCCAGCAGCGCGCTCCGGGCCTCGGGGTTGAGCTCGGCGGCGTTCAGGGCCATGACAGTGAAGATGATCGTGACCAGCATCGTGATGCCGAAGAAGAGCACGAGCGCGTCGAACGTGACCCACTTGCGCCAGCCCTGCCACTTGCGCATCTCCTCCGGATCGTCGACGTCGAACATCGACCCGGCTTCGGGGATCGTCTCCTCCTCCTCCGCGTGCAGCAGGCCACGGACCTTCGGGATGTGCGCGCCCATTCCCGCGCCCTTGTCACGCAGCCACAGCGTGTACCACATCTGCTGCATGCCGGACGGGCCGGCGAAGGCCAGCGCGCCGACGACGACCGGGAAGAACGCCGCCGTGAAGGCCTCGGACGGGATCCACGTGTCGAAGCGGACGGTGCCCGCCAGGGTCACGCCGAGGTCGTGCATGCTCCCCACGATCGCTCCCACGATCGCGGAGCCGATCACGAGGACGCCGACCGCGAACGCCAGCAGCCCCTCGATGAAGTTGTAGATGTATCTGACGACCGTGAACATGACCCCGATGATGAGCAGGCCGACCGTCGCGGACACCTGCCACGAGATGCCGGTGATCTCCTCGAGCGCCTCCGCGCCACCGGAGATGTGCCCGGGCCAGATGTAGACCAGGGCGGCGATCAGGAAGAACATCCACATGAGCGGCACCCATATGCGCGCCGCGCCGAAGAAGATCGACTCGCCGGTGGCCATCGCGTAACGGGCCATCTCGAGCATCACCACGGTCTGGACGAGGACTCCGACCGTGAACAGCCATCGGATGTCAGCCCCGAAGACGATCACGAGTCGCGGCCAGAGGTAGGTCTCTCCGAACCCGACCCCGAGCGCGACGAGGATCATCGCCGGCCCGAGAATGTGCGCCGCCGCCGGCGCCTCCGGCAGCTTGCGGATCTTCATCGGCGGCAGCTTGCCCGCACGCCAGACGCGCTCCTCACCCTCCCGGTCGAGCGTGACCGGGCCCGCTACCCGGTTCTCCACATGTGCCATGACTCTCCCCTCGTCCTCCCTGCGCCGGGGCCGCTGGCGCGGCCGTCGGCCTTTCCCTCACCTCACCTGCGGTCCAGCAGACCCGCCATCCTCGCCCAGCGGTACTTGGCCGCCAGGACCTCCACCGGCGTCTCGGTCGTGTACGGGAACGCCGGGATCCCGTGATCGAACAGGTACTGCGAGGCCTCCTCGACCTCCACGTCGCCGGCGAGCGAAGCCACGATCGGCTTCTCGATCCCGCGGCCGCGGAACTCCTCGACCACCTCGGTCATCACCTCGGCGAAGACCATCGGCGGTGTCACGATCGTGTGCCAGTAGCCCAGCACGAGCCCGTGGATGCGCTCGTCCTCCAGCCCGAGCGCAACGGTGTTGCGATAGGTCTCGGGCGGCTCACCGCCGGTGATGTCCACCGGGTTGCCGGCGGCGCCGAACGGCGGGATGAACTCCATGAACGCCTCGTTGAGGTCGTCCGGCATCTCCATCAGCTGGAGGCCGTTGTTGAAGCACGCGTCGGAGAGCAGCACTCCCGAGCCCCCGGCACCCGTGATGATCACGACGTTCTCGCCCGTGGGCGTCGGCAGGATCGGCAGGCAGCGAGCGAACTGAAGCAGCTCCTGCAGCCCGCGCGCCCTGACGACGCCGGCCTCGCGGAGGATGTCCTCGTAGACCTTGTCGTCGCCCGCCAGCGCCGCCGTATGTGAGGCGGCAGCCTTCGTCCCGGCCGGCGTCGCGCCGGCCTTCAGCACCACGATCGGCTTCTCCTTCGAGACCCGCTGGGCCACCTCCACGAAGGCGCGACCATCCTTGAGGTCCTCCATGTGCAACGCCACGCAGTTCGTCGCGTCGTCCTGCTCGAAGAACGTGAGCAGGTCGTCCTCGTCGATGTCCGCCTTGTTGCCGAGGCCGACGATCGCCGACACACCGAGCTTCGTCGAGCGCGCGAAGCCCAGGATCCCCATCCCGATGCCGCCGCTCTGCGAGGCCAGCGCCACGGGCCCCTTCACGTCGTAGGGCGTCGTGAAGGCGGCGCTCATGTTGCCCGGCGTGTAGTAGACGCCGTAGATGTTCGGGCCGACGAAGCGGACGCCGTTCTCGCGCGCCTTCTGCTGGAGCTCCTTCTGCAGCTCCTCCTCGCCGGTCTCGGCGAAGCCCGACGGGATCAGCACAGCGGCCTTGATCCCCTTTTGGCCGACCTTGGCGAGCGTGTCCGGCACGAACTTCGCCGGGATGCAGAAGACGGCGACGTCGACACCGTCCGGCAGGTCGTCCACGTCGGCGTAGACCTTCTTGCCGAGGATCTCCTCCGACTTCGGGTTGATCGGGTAGATCTCGCCCTCGAACCCGCCGTTGACGAGGTTCTTCATGACCGAGTTGCCGATCTTGCCCTCGGAGCCCGAGGCGCCCACCACCGCGATCGCCTCCGGCTGCATCAGGGCCTTCATCGTCTCGAGGATCTCCTCCTGCGAGTAACGCGGCGGCGTCGTGTCGGACTCATCGAACGAGACGACGAACCGGGCGTCCACCGCGGTCGCCCCGTCCTCGCGCGCGAGGACCGGGTTCAGGTCGACCTCGGTGATCTCGTCGAAGTCGGTCACGAGCTGCGAGACCGCCTGGATCATCGCGGCCAGCGCCGCGCGGTCCACGCCGGCCCCGCCGCGCACGCCCTTCAGCACCTCGGCCGCGCGGATACCGTCCACCATCTCGGCGGCGTCCTCGGCCGACGTGGGGGCGAGCCGGAAGGTCACGTCGCGGAGCACCTCGACGAGCACGCCGCCGATGCCGAACGTGACCACCGGCCCGAACGACGGGTCGGTGACGGCGCCGATCAGGACCTCTTGGCCCTCGGACAGCATCTGCTGCACCTGGACGCCGGTGATGTCCGCGTCGGACTTGTAGCCCTTGGCGTTCTCGATGATCTGCTCGTAGCCCGACGAGACCTCGTCGGCGCCGCCGAGCCCGACGAGCACGCCCTTGGCCTCCGTCTTGTGAAGGATGTCCGGCGAGACGATCTTCAGGACGACCGGGTAGCCGATCTCCTCGGCGAGGCTGACGGCCTCCTCCGCGGAGGTGGCGAGACCCTCCTGCGGCACCGCGATGCCATAGGCGTCGCAGACCCGCTTGGCTTCGGGCGCGCTCAGGGCGGTCCGCCCCTCGGCGCGGACTGCATCCAGGACCTCCCGAACCGCTCCCTGGTCGGTGGCGCTGGACACCCGGGCTTCCGTCATTGTCGATTGCATCAGACCGCTCCCGCCGCGTTCAGTCGTTCGAGCTCGCCCTCTTGGATGTCGAGCAGCTCCTCCAGGATCTCGGCGCTGTGCTCACCGAGAAGCGGCGAGCGCCGTACCTCCACCGGCGAGTCCGACAGCGTGAACGGGCACCCGACCGTCGAATACGTACCGCGCTCGGGGTGGTCGACGTCGACGATCAGCCCCTCGGCCCGCAGCCCCTCGTCCTCGATGAGGTCCTTCGTGCTCAGCACCGGTCCGCACGGGACGTTGATCGAGTTGAGCTCCTCGAACGCCTCCCACTTGGTCCTCTGGATCGTCCACTCCTCGATCACGTCGAAGATGTCCTGCAGGTGAGGCAGCCGCGCCTCGGGCGTGGCGTAGTCCGGGTTCTCGATCAGGTCGGGCCGGCCGATCTTGTGCATCAGCGGCTCCCAGACCTGGGGCTGGATGACGACGTAGAGCCAGGCGTTCGCGCCCTTCTCCGTGGTCGGCTTGCAGCGCACCGCCCACCCGGGCTGCCCGCCGCCGGAGGCGTTTCCGGAGCGCGGGACGAAGTCGCCGAACTCCTTGTTCGGATACTCCGCCAGCGGCCCGTGCGTGAGTCGCTGCTGGTCGCGCATCTTCACGCGGCAGAGGTTGAGGATGCCCGCGCGCATCGAGATCTGCACGCGCTGGCCGCGGCCTGAGTGCGTGCGCTGGTACAGCGCGGCGCAGATCGCCCCGAACAGGTGGACGGCGTTGCCCGAGTCCCCGATCTGGGCCCCGGTCGCGACCGGCGGCCCGTCCTCGAAGCCGGTGGTGCTCATCGCCCCGCCGGTCGCCTGGGCGATGTTCTCGTAGGCCTTCGCCTTCTCGAGAGCGCCCGGCCCGAACCCCTTCAGCGAGGCGTAGATGATCTTCGGGTTGATCTCGTGAATGCGCTCCCAGGTGTAGCCCAGCCGGTCCATGACCCCGGGGCCGAAGTTCTCGACCACCACGTCACTGCGCTCCAGCAGCTTCGTGAAGACCTCTTGGCCCTCGTCGGACTTCATGTTCAGCGTCAGGCTGCGCTTGTTGCCGTTCAGCATCGTGAAGTAGAGGCTGTCGACGTCCCGCAGGTCGCGCAGCTGGCTCCGGGTGACGTCCCCGCCGCCCGGCCGCTCGATCTTGATCACGTCCGCGCCCATCCAGGCCAGCAGCTGGGTGCAGACCGGCCCGGCCTGGACGTGGGTCATGTCCACGACGCGGACTCCCTCGAGGGCCTTGTTCATTCCCGCGCTCCTCCCTACTTGTACATCGTCTGGTTCATCGTCCCGGGCGCAAACGCGTTCTGGTCGATCCAGACGTTGATCAGCGAGGGCTTACCCGACTCACGTGCCCGCTCGAGCGCCGGACGGAGGTCCTTGGGCTCACGGACCTCCTCCCCGTGGCCGCCGAGCATCTTGGCGAACAGGTCGTACTTCACGTCGCCGAGCTTGTTGCCGACGTCGCCGCGCTCCTCCCCGTACTTCTGGATCTGGCCGTAGCGGATCTGGTTCATGTACGAGTTGTTGCCCACCACGCCGATGAACGGGAGGTCGAAGCGGACCATCGTCTCGAAGTCCCAGCCGGTGAGGCTGAAGGTGCCGTCGCCGAACAGGCAGACCACCTCGCGATCCGGCCGAGCGAGCTTCGAGGCCATCGCGAAGGGAACGCCGACCCCGAGCGTGCCGAGCGGGCCGGGGTCCATCCACAGTCCGGGTCCCCGCGGCTGCACGACCCCGCCGGAGAAGGTGACGACGTCGCCGCCGTCGCCGATGTAGACCGTGTTGTCCGTGAGGAACTCGTTGATCTCGTGCGCGAGCCGCAGCGGGTGGACCGGCGCGTCCTCCCGCATCAGCTTCGGGAGGCGCTCCTCCTTGGCCTTCTGCTCCTCGTCGCGCAGCGTCTGGAGCCAGGACTCGCGGTCGCGAGCGGCGCCCTTGGCGCCCTGACCCTCGGCGGCGTCGGCCACGGCGGTCAGGATGGCGCCCGGGTCGCCGACGAGCCCGAGGGAGACGTCGCGGTTCTTGCCCACCGTGCGGTAGTCCATGTCGATCTGGACGACCGTGGCGTCCTGGCTCAGGCGCTTGCCGTAGCCCATCCGGAAGTCGAACGGCGTCCCGACGATCAGGATCACGTCGGCGTTCTTGAACGCGAAGCGGCGCGTCTGGTGGAAGTGGTGCGGATCGCCCGGCGGCAGCGTGCCGCGGGCAGCGCCGTTCATGAACGCGGGAATGTTGAGGCGGCGGACGAAGTCCTGCGCGGCCTCGGAGCCGCGCGAGGTCCACACCTGGCTGCCGAGCAGCACGCAAGGCCGGTCGGCCTTGATGAGGATGTCCGCAAGGCGATCGATGTCGTTCGGATCGCCGGTGCTCTTCGTCGAGGCGCGGTAGTGGCCCGGTTTGGGGAGGACCGCGCTCTCGAGCGGCACCTTGGCGTCGAGGATGTCGCGCCCGATCTCCAGGTACGCCGGGCCCGGCGCGCCGGCGCAAGCCTCGCGGAAGGCCATCGAGCACATGTCCGCGACGCGCTCGGTGGTGAGGACGCTCGACGCGAACTTCGTGATCGGCTTCATGATCTCGACGTGCGGGAGGTCCTGCAGAGAGCCCATGCGGTGCTGGTTGAGCGCCCCCTGGCCGCCGATCAAGAGCATCGGGCTCTCGGCACGTAGCGCGTTGGCGACACCGGTGACAGCGTCGGTCGTACCCGGGCCGGCGGTCACGACCGCGCAGCCGGGCCGTCCGGTCACGCGCGCGTATCCGTCCGCGGCATGGGCCGCCACCTGCTCGTGGCGGACGTCTACGACCTTGATGCCCTCGTCGATGCACCCGTCGTAGATGTCGATGATGTGCCCGCCGCAGAGGGTGAAGATCACGTCGATCCCCTCGGCGCGGAGCGCCTTGGCCACCAAGTGGCCGCCCGAGATGGTCTCGGTGTCAGCCCCGCGCTCGGCGGGGGCCTCGGCTTGCGCCGCTGTGCTCGTGGCGGTCACGTCGATCTCCTCTCCCTCCAGGTCCCTGCGCCGGGATTGTTATGCCCGGGGCTGGGGGTTTCAGTCCAACGGGCAGCGGTCCGGTCCACGTCGTCCGCCAGATCCAGCGCGTGCTTGCGGACGAGGCGCTCGGCGAGCTCGGCGTCGCGGCTCTCGAGCGCCTCGATGATGTGCATGTGGTCGACGATCGAGCGCTCGGCGCGATCGTCCTCCCCGATCATGTGGCCGCGAATCGCGCGCACGTGCACGAGCAGGCCGGCGACCAGGGCGCTGATCACGGGCGAGCGGGCGAGCTCGATGATGCTCTGGTGGAAGCGCAGGTTCGCCTCCGAGTACTCGTTCAGCCGAAGGCGCAGCTGGTCGTCCTCGAACGTCGAGAAGAGCGCGCGCAGGCTGCCGATCTCCTCGTCGCTCGCTCGCTCGCAGAGCAGCCGGGCGGCCATGCTCTCGAGCGCCGCCCAGGCTCGGATCATCTCGGTGATCTCCGCCTTGCTCTTACGCACGATCCAGACGCCCCGGCGAGGCACGATCTGCACCAGCCCTTCGTGCTCGAGCCGGGCCAGTGCCTCGCGCACGGGCGTGCGGCTGACGCCGAGGGCCGTGGCGAGGCGCTTCTCGTCCAATCGAAGGTCGGCGTCGGCCCGGTAGACGTCCCTGGCCAGGATGGCGTCGCGCAGCGCCTGGTAGGCGAGTTGGGCGACGCTCACTGCCTCCGCTCGTATCGGCGAAACGACCAATGAGCCGTTCTGCTGCTCCTGAGGCGGCTCTACCTCCACGGGTCAAAGGTTTCCTGGGATACCAGATACAAAACACACGGCAGCTCACCGCGGCGGCGGTTTGTTTCACCGTGGGTACATTCGCCCGGCATGCGCGACCTGCTCCGCGACCTGATGGACTCGGCCGCCGCTCGCGCCGACTACGCGGACGCTCGCTTCGTGAGCACGAGGCGGGAGCGGCTGTCGACGAGGAACGGCGGGCTGCACGAGCTCGACTCGAACGAGAGCGAGGGGGTCGGCGTGCGCGTGCGGGTGCGTGGCGCATGGGGCTTCGCCGCGACCGGAGGGACCGGGCGGCGAGACGCTGAGGCCGCGCTCGAGCGAGCGCTCGAGGTCGCCGCCGAGCAGCCCGCCGCGGCCGGGACCGGCGCGCTCGCGCCCGAGCCGCCGGCGACGGGCGCCTACGTCAGCCCGGTGGAGCGCGATCCCTTCGAGGTCTCGCTCGACGACAAGCTCGCGATCCTGCTCGCCGCCGACGCTGGCATGGCCGCCGAGCCCGGCGTGACGCTCAGGGTCGCGCGCTTCGAGGCGCTCAGGGTCCACAAGCTGTTCGCGTCCACCGACGGCGCCCTGTGCGAGCAGACGCTGACCGAGTGCGGCGGTGGCATCGCCGCCGTGGCCGTCGCCGTCGATGGCTCCGAGAGCCAGGTCCGCTCCTACCCGGCCTCGCACGGAGGGCATGTGCTGCAGGCCGGCTACGAGCAGTTCTTGGCGCTCGAGCTCGAGCGCCACGCGCCGCGCGTGGCCGGCGAGGCGGTGGCCCTCGTGAGCGCTCCGGCGTGCCCGCCCGGTCGCTCCACCCTCATCCTGGCCGGGGAGCAGCTCGGACTGCAGGTCCACGAGTCCGTCGGCCACGCGGTCGAGCTCGACCGGGTGCTCGGACGGGAGGCCTCGTATGCCGGCACGAGCTTCGTCCCGGCGAGCGGCATCGGCTCGCTCCGCTTCGGCTCCGAGCGGGTGAGCGTCACGGCGGACGCTACGAGCGCCGGGGGGCTCGGCAGCTACCGCTGGGACGACGAGGGCGTCGAGGGTCGTGCCGTCCCGATCGTGCGCGAGGGCGTGCTGACCGGCTTCCTGTCCTCACGCGAGACGGCCGCGGAGATCGGGCTCGAGCGCTCCGGCGGCTGCATGCGCGCCGAGGGATTCGACCGCCAGCCGATCGTTCGGATGACCAACGTGAACCTCGACGCCGGGCGACGCGGGCACGCTCGACGACCTGATCGCGGACACCGACCAGGGGCTGCTGATCGAGACCAACCGCTCGTGGTCGATCGACAACCGCCGCCTCCAGTTCCAGTTCGAGGGCGAGGCGGCCTGGGAGATCCGCGGCGGCGAGCGCGGCCGGCTGCTGCGCAATCCGAGCTATGCGGGGGTGACGCCCGAGTTCTGGGGTCGCTGCGACGCCGTCTGCTCCGCCGGCGACTGGCGCCTGGTTTCGCTGCTCGATTGCGGCAAGGGCGAGCCGGGCCAGGTGGCGCGCGTCTCCCACGGTTCGGCACCCGCCCGCTTCCGGGACGTCGAGGTCGGCGTTGCGTGACGTGTCGGACCTCGCCGAGCTGGCCGCCGGCCTGGCCGGCCCGGACGCGCTCGCCGGCGTGACCCGCGAGCGCTCGCTCACATTGCGCTTTGCCGCGAATCGGCCGACGCAGTCGACGGCCGTCGACGACGTGACGGTGGAGGTCGCCGCGGTCCACCGCGGGCGGGTCGGCCGGGCGAGCACCAACGCTGTCGACCCGGATGCCCTGGCGGCCTGCGTGCGGCGGGCCCGCGGCGCCGCCCGCGCGGCCGCCGCGACCGGCGCGGGCTCCTTCCCTGGCTTCGAGCCCGACCGCGACCCGGCCGCCCCGGCGGAGCCGGCGCGCCCCGACCCGGCAACGGCCGAGCTCGCGCCCGGACCGGGGGGCGCCGAGCTCGAGGCCGCGTTCGCGGGCGCCCGGGCGGGGGGCGTCGAGGCACACGGGATCTGGACCGCGGGCGAGGTGCGGCGCGCCTGGGCGACGGACGCAGGCGCGGGCGCCGAGAGCACCACCGACGCCTTCATGAAGGTGATCTGCCTCGCGCCCGGCGGGCGCAGCGGCTACGCGGCCCACACCGCGCGCGCGAGCGCCGAGCTGGACGGGCGCGCCCTGGTGGAGGAGGCGGCCGCCAAGGCCACCGCTCCCGGCGACCCGGCCGAGCTGCCACCCGGCGACTACCCGGTCGTCTTCGAGGCCCACGCGGTGGGTTGCCTGCTCCAGCTGCTTGCGGGGCGCCGCATTCGACGGCCTCGCCCACGCCGACGGTCGGGGCGCGCTGAGCGGCCGGCTCGGGACCACCGTCGCAGCGCCGACCATCAACCTCGCCGACTCCCCCTCCTCCCCGCTCACGCTGACCCGCTCGTTCGACGCCGAGGGCACGCCCAAGCGGCCGCTCCCGTTGATCCAGGACGGGGTCGCCCACGCCGTGGCCCACGACATCCGCAGCGCGGCGCTCGCGGGGACGGTGTCGACCGGGCACGCGCTCAGTCCCGGCGGCGACCCCTACGGCGCCCTGCCCACCAACCTCGTGCTCGCCGGCGGCGGCGCGGGCGGCATCGAGGAGCTCTGCGAGCCGATCGAGCGCGGGATCCTCGTGACCAGGCTGTGGTACGCGAACGTGATCCGCCCGAAGGAGCCGCTGGTGACCGCGGTCACCCGCGACGGAACCTTCCTGATCGAGGACGGGCGGGTCACGCGCCCGCTGCGCGACCTGCGCCTGACCGACAACGCGCTCGAGCTGCTCGCGCGTGTCCAAGCACTCGGCCGCGAGCAGAGGCTCACGAGCGACGGCGAGCTCTACGGGCGCCGCTTCGCCACCGGTGTGGTCTGCCCCGCCCTGCGCTGCCAGGCGGTGCGCTTCACGGGCGCCGCGGGCTGATAGCCGGTTAGAGTGCCGCCATGGCGGCAGCACGCAGTCACATGTCGCGCGACCTGCTCACGGTCACCCCGGACGACGGGCTGACCGCCGTGGCCGGCCGGATGGTCGAACGCGACGTGGGCGCCGTGCCGGTGCTCGAGGGCGAGCGCCTGGTGGGAATCTTCACCGAGCGGGACATCATGCGCGCGGTGGCCGGCGGGATTGGCGCGGACACCGTGGTCGCCGACTACATGACGCCGGGACCGGAGACGATGGAGCCGGACGAGCCGATCGAGCAGGCCGCGGTGCTGATGATCCACGGCGGCTTCCGGCACATGCCGATCGTCGAGGGCGAGCGGGTGGTGGGCATGCTCTCGATCCGCGACCTGATGCGGGTCGTGCTCGAGGACTCCGCCCCGCGCGGAGTGTGAAACCCCTCTAGATCTTCAGCAGAACGATCACGTTCGCCACGAACAGCAGCGCGAACAGGATCGTCCAGCGGTTCAGGTTGCGCTCGACGAGCGAGCCGCCACCGAAGGGGCCGGCGCCGGTGCCGACGCCAAAGGCGCCCGAGAGACCGGAGTCCTTGCCCGAGTGCAGCAGCACCAGCACGATGACGACCACCGCGAGGATCACCTGCACGCCGCTGAGAATCGCTTCCATCGGCGCCGAAGGGTAGCGCTCAGCTGCGCGGCTCGGGCGAGCGTCCCTCGAGCCGGTCGAGCTCGCGGAGGATCTCGATCGCCTCGCCGCGCAGGTCGCGGTCGACCGCGCGCCAGTCCGCCTCCGAGAGCTTGCCCATGCGATGGTCGAGCTCGGCGTCCCGGATCTCGCGGTACTTCGCCTCCTTGGCGGCGCTCAGCTCCTCGATGCGGGTCGCGTCGCGACGCTCCTCCTCACCCTCGCGGCGCAGCGGCACCGATACCGCCAGGGCCACGAGCGTGGCCAGCACGAGCAGGGCGAGGGCGTACTCCAAGGCGACCCGCCACCGCTTACGCGCGCGAGAGCTCCTTGCCGAGCCGGGCCGAGTAGATGGCGCGCACGCGGCGCAGCCGCGCCTCCGGCGTGGGCCACATCGCCACCAGCGCGCCCAGCACCGCGATCGCCCCGCCGATCCAGATCCAGGCCACGAGCGGTGACGCGATCGCCCTGAACGCGGCCGGCGGCGGGTCGGTCCGGTAGCGCTCGGCCAGCGCGGCGATGATCAGCGCCTGGATGTCGCCGGGCGTGTCGGCGAACTTGGCGTCGGCCTCCGCGATCGGCTTCTCGAGCGCGCCGATGTCGGGCCGCACGGCGAGCCAGAGGTCCTTGCGCAACCCCCAGCGCACGTCGACCTCGCTCGTGGCCTCTCCCTCGAAGAAGCGCGAGATGGTGCCGAGCGACGGGTCCGCGCTCGAGTAGAAGTTGCGCGAGGGCCTGAGCGTGAAGGCCTTGCCGTCCTTGCGCACGTCGAGCACGGCGCCGAACGCGATCGGCGCTCCGGTGCCCGAGGCGTCGCCGCCGAGCCGGGCCGTGGCCTCGCGGTAGGTCACCTGGTAGCCGTCGATCTCGAAGGACTCGCCCGGCGACAGGCGCACGTCGCGCTGCTCGAGGAACGCCGACGAGGCGGCCACGCCCAGGAACAGCACCGCGATCCCGGCATGCACGAGGTAGCCGCCGTAGCGGCGGCGGTTGCGGCCCACGAGGCGCGCGAGCGCGCGCGGCCAGGCCTCGCCGGTCATCGTCCGCCGGGCGCTCGCGCCACGCCAGAACTCCTGGCCCACCACGCTCAGTACGAACGCCACCAGGCAGAACATCGCGAGCGAAGCGGGGCTGTCGGCGGCGTCGGTCAAGGCCAGCAGGCCGGCGAGCGCCGCCAGCGTGACGGCGGCCGGCACGAGCAGGATGCGGCGCATCGCGCCGGGCGTCACCCGCCGCCAGGCCAGCACCGGGCCGACGCCGCTGAGCAGCACCAGCACCAGCGCCAGCGGGGTGGTGAGCCGGTTGAACCAGGGCGGGCCGACGCTCTCCTCCGTGCCGGTGAGCGCCTCCGAGATCAGCGGGAAGAAGGTGCCCCACAGGATCACGAGGCAGAGGCCCACCAGCACGAGGTTGTTGAGCAGGAAGAAGGCCTCGCGCGACGCGAGCGAGTCGAGCTTCGCCCGGCTCCGGAGATCGGGGAGGCGCCACAGGATCAGCGCGGCCGAGGTCGCGATCACCGTGGCGATGAAGAGGAGGAACTGCACCCCGATGGTCGATGCCCCGAAGGCGTGGATCGACTCCAGGATCCCGCTGCGCACGAGGAACGTGCCGAGCAGCGCGAGCACGAACGTGGCGCAGATCAGCGACACGTTCCAGACCTTCAGCATGCCGCGCTTCTCCTGCACCATGATCGAGTGGATGAACGCCGTGCCCACGAGCCAGGGCATGAGCGACGCGTTCTCCACCGGGTCCCAGGCCCAGTAGCCGCCCCAGCCGAGCTCGGTGTACGACCAGAGCGCGCCGAGCATGATGCCCGTGCCGAGGAAGGTCCAGGCCACGAGCGCGAAGCGGCGCGTGGCGCGGATCCAGTCGGCGCCCGTGCGTCCCGCGATCAGCGCGCCGATCGCGAACGCGAACGGGATCGAGAAGCCGACGTAGCCCGTGTAGAGCATCGGCGGGTGGATCATCATCGCCGGGTGGCGCAGCAGCGGATTGAGGCCGGCGCCCTCCTGGGGGGCGGCCGCGAGCGTCGTGAAGGGGTTCTCCCAGCCCACCATCAGCAGCAGGAAGAACGCCGCCACGCAGCCGAGCACCGCCGTGGCCCAGGGCGCGATGTCGCGCAGCGTTCGGCGCGTGAGGAAGAGGACCGCGCTGGAGAACACCGACAGCAGCGTGGCCCAGAGCAGCAGCGAGCCGTCCTGCGTCGCCCACAGCGCCGTGACCTTGTAGAAGGTCGGCGTGTCGGTCGAGGAGCCCTCGGCCACCAGCGCGAAGCTGAGGTCCGTGCGCAGGAAGGCGGCCTCGAGGATTGCGAACGCGGCGAGGCAGAGCGCGGCCAGGCAGTAGATCGCCCGGCGGCCCGAGCTCACCCACTCGCGGCGCCCGCGCAGCGCCCCGTACACCGATGCGCCGGCGGCGTAGAGCGCGGCGAACAGGCCGATCGTCAGACAGGCGCTGCCGACACCGGCCATCTCAGTGCTTCCCGGCGTAAGTTCCGTCGCGGAGCACTTACGACGACTGGCCTTCCTTCTCCTTGGTGAACTTGGATGGGCACTTGGTCACGAGCGAGTCGCGCTCGGCCACGAAGGTCCCCTGCTGGAGCTCGCCCTCGACGATCACCTCGCGGCCCTCGCGGAACGGGTCCGGCACGACGCCGCTGTAGAGGACGGCCACGGACTCGGTGCCGTCCCGGTCGCGGATCCTGAAGCGCAGGTCGTCGCCCTCGCGCTCGATCGAGTCGTTCACCACCTTGCCCGTCAGTTCGTACGACTTGCCGGGCTGGATCTCGCTCGGCTTGCTCGCCTCGGTGGACGCGCTGAAGCTCGTGTAGACGAGCGCCGTGGCGAGCAGCAACGCGGCGGTGAGGAAGATGACGAGGCGAAGCTTGCGCTTACGCGAGGGGTCCACGCCTCGGATGCTAGCGCTGGCTCGGGTGGCCCTCGCCGGGCCAGGGCGCCAGCAGCAGGATCAGGCGCGAATCGCTCTTGGCGTGCACCTCGTGGCGCTCGTTCGGCTCGAAGTGCACGAGGAAGCCGGGGCCGCCCGAGACCGTCTCGCTGCCCTGCTCGAACTCGACCTCGCCCGCCGCCACCACCACCCACGCGCGCTCGTGGACCTGGTGCTCCTGGAGCCGCTCGCCCGCGGGCAGGTTGATGGCGATCACCCGCGTCTCGACGTCGGAGCGCAGGACCGCGGGGCTGCGCGGGTGGACGTCGAGCGACGCGATGTCCCAGGTCTCCATTGACTCCTCCGTTTGCGGGGTGCGGGGCGTGGCCCGGGAATCTACCCGCGACGAAGGCGCGGCGAGCCCCGGCCGCCGGCGGAGCTCTCAGCGGCGGCAGCGTGCCGTGCCATCCACTCCGCGCCGGGGTGGTCGGTGAGCCCATGGGCGATGATCGACACGAACACCGCGAGCGCCGCGATGTTCGCGATCCGCTCACCCTGCGGGGCCTCCGAGCCGAGCACGAACAGGGCGAACGTCATGGTCGCGACCCCCTTGGGACCGAACCAGGCCATGAACGCCTTGCCGGCGGTGTCCACCTCGCGCGCGCCGGCGAGCGCGGCGAACACCGCCGCCGGTCGGGCCACGAGC
The DNA here is from genome assembly GCA_963812415.1 of uncultured Thermoleophilaceae bacterium. Lineage (GTDB taxonomy): Bacteria > Actinomycetota > Thermoleophilia > Solirubrobacterales > Thermoleophilaceae > JACVRW01. The sequence goes on from CAWEVH010000040.1 coordinate 120,132, forward strand.
AGCGTGAAGGCCACGATCGCGACCGCCGCCCAGCCGTCGTCGAACAGCCCGCCGAAGGTCAGGATCGCGCCGAACACGAGGAAGACGCCGAGCTTCACGATCTCGATCAGGTCCTCGGAGCGCGCCTCGAAGCACTCGCGCACGTCCGGACGCCAGATCCCGAAGGCGATCGCGGCGACGAACACCGAGATGAAGCCGTTGCCCTCGGGCGGCAGCGTCGCGACGCCATAGGCGGCGAACGCGACTCCGAGCGCGTAGAGCGCCTTCTGATGCGCGCTGATCTCCCGCCCGAGTGCCCGCGTTCGCGGCATCAGCCGCGCGGCCACGAACGCGATGGCCAGTCCCGACACGAGCCCGACGGCCACGTCCTGGAGCACGAACTCCCACCACACGAACCGGTCGTCCGACGCCGCCGCGGCGGTGAACGCGAGCACGGCCGGCAGCGCGAGCCCGTCGTTGAGCCCCGACTCGAGATTCAGCGAGTGGCGAATCACCCGAGGCACGCGCGGGTTGGTCACTACCGTGGCCGACAGCACCGGATCGGTGGGCGACAGCAGCGCGCCGAGCAGAAAGCACTCGGTCCAGTCGAGATCGGTCACGACGTTGGTCAGCGCCGCGACCAGGATCGCGGTGAGCGGCATGGCCAGCACGAGCTTGCGCAGCGGCAGGTGCCAGGCCGTCTGGAGCATCTCCTCCTCGACCTCGAGGCCGTCGCGGAACAGGATCAGCACGAGCGCCACGACCGCGAGCCCCTGCACGAAGCCGCCGGTGGGGTCGAGCTCGAGCACCTCGAGCCCGCCGTCGCCCAGCACGAAGCCGGCGATCACGAACCCGGCCGTGAGCGAGAGGAAGCTGCGCTTGGCCAGACCCGAGACGAGCGCACCGAGGATCAGCAGCACGCCGAAGACCGCGAACGGCGCCTCCAGGAACTCGACACCGGCGGCGAGCGCTGGCATCGGCCGCACTCTGCCAGACGCCGTCGCGGGATCCGGCTACGGTGATGCGCTGATGCGTCAAGCGCTCGGGATCTGCGCGGGGGTGCTCGCCGCGGCCTGCGCCGCCGTCCCAGCGGCGGCCGCGCCGCCGCGCGCGCTCACGCTCTCAGAGGGCTGGGAGGCGCGCGTCGAGGCGGCCACGCCGGCGCCGCCCCAGCCCGCTCCGCCCGAGGAGACCTCGCCCGAGGGTGACGCGCCGCCCACCCAACCCACCCCCGCGGGCCGCGCCGCCCAGGCGGACGGCCGCTGGCGCCCGACACGCGTGCCGGGGGTCTTCGACACGCGCGCGCTCGCGGGCGCGTACGCGGGTGAGGTGCGGCGCTACCGCGTGCGCTTCAGCGCTCCCCCCACCCCGCGCGGCTTCCGCTGGCTCTTGAACTTCGAGAGCGTGCGCCGCAACGCGGCGGTGATCCTGAACGGGCGCCGCATCGGCCGCAACGTCGACCCCTACACGCCGTTCACGGTCGAGGCGCGCGGCCTGCGGCCGGGCCGGACCAACCTGCTCGAGCTGATCGTCGACGGCCGCAAGGACCCGAAGCTGCCGGAGGGCTGGTGGAACTGGGGCGGGATCGTGCGGCCTGTCCACCTGATCCCGGCCGGGCCCGCGCATCTGAGGGAGCTCGGAACCATGTCGGACGTGAGCTGCGCCGGCCAGGCCACCGGCTGCAAGGCCGCGCTCGTGATCGACGGCATGCTCGAGCGCACGCCCGGCGCGCGCGGCGCGACCGCGCTCGACGTGTCGCTGCGCTCACCGAGCGGGCGGCGCGTGCGCCGGGTGTTCCGGATCCCCGCGGGCCGCGCGCGCCGCGAGCGGGTCGGCTTCGAGCTGCCCGTGCCGGCACCGGTCCTGTGGTCGCCCGAGGCTCCCAACCTCTACGACGCGCGCTTCACGCTGCGCCAGGGCGGCCGCGCGGTGCAGGTCGAGCGCCGGCGGATCGGGCTGCGCTCGGTCACCGTCAAGGGCGGTCACCTGTACCTGAACAACCGGCGCGTCCAGCTGCGCGGCGCCTCGATCCACGAGGACATGCCCGGCTCCGGCGCGGCGCTCACGCCGGCCGACATGAACCGGATCGTGCGCGACCTGAAGGACCTCGGCGCCAACGTCACGCGCGCCCACTATCTGATGAGCGAGCGGCTGCTCGAGCGCTTCGACCGCGCGGGCATCCTCGTCTGGAGCCAGGCGCCGATCTGGCAGCGCGACACCGGCGCCCACCTGCTGTGGCGACGAAAGGGCCGGCTGCGCGCGCTGCAGTCGGTCGAGCGCACCGTGAGCGCCGCGCGCAGCCATCCGTCCGTGCTCACCCACTCGGTCGCGAACGAGCTGAGCTTCACGCCGGACGACAAGCCGGGCACGGCGCGCTTCCTCCTCGACGCCGAGGAGATCGCACGCGACATCGACCCCACGATCCCCATCTCGCTCGACATCAAGGGTCGCCCGGGCTACGGGGAGCAGTTCACCTACGCCGAGTTCGACATGATCGGCGTCAACCAGTACTTCGGCTGGTACCGGTGGGTCGCCGACTTCTCGCTGCTCGAGCCGTACATCTACGAGCTGCGCGACCACTACCCCCGGCACGCGATCGTGATGACCGAGTGGGGCGCCGAGGGCCGGCCGGAGCTCGCGAGCGCGGCCGCCGACCTCAAGGGCGGCTACCCGTTCCAGCTCTTCCACGCGCAGCGCACCCTCGACGTGATCGACCGCTCGCCGGTGCTCTCGGGCGCGATCTACTGGACGCTGCGCGAGTTCGAGATCTACCCGGGCTGGACGGGCGGCGCGGGACGGCGCCCGGCCCAGTACGAGCCCAACACCCGCCACCACAAGGGCCTGATCTCGTACGAGGGCGAGCGCAAGCCGTCCTTCCACGAGCTGGCCGAGCGCTTCAAGTCGACGCCCCTCTATCCGGGCGGGTAGCCGGTCGGCCGGCCAGGTAGGCGCGTCCGCGCGGCGACAGCCGATAGCCGCGCTCGAGGCTCTCCGTGAGCCCGAGCTCTTTGAGTTTGCGCACGTCGGCCTTGAAGGGCGCGGTCTCCCGGCCGAGCTCCACGGCAAGATCCGGCGCCCGCGTGGCCGGCCGCTCGGCGATCAGCCCCAGCACGGCGGCCGTCCACGGTCCACGGCGGCTCGCCGCGTCCAGGCGCGCGAGGCGCGCGTCGATCTCGGCGCGCTCGGCGGGCCCCATGTCCGCGCGCTCACGCAGCGCGACGCGCGGGTCGGGGCCGGCGAGGTGGAGGCCGATGCGGTACAGGTCTCCCGCTCGGCCGGCGCACCGTTCGAGCAGCTCCGCTCGGTTGCCGAACCCGGCCCTGCGAGCGTCCGCGTCGCTGACCGCAGACTCCTCCAGCACCTCCACGGACTCGATCGCGAGCACCCCGATGCGGGTGCGAAGCGTCCCGCCGGCCCGGACCGTCGGACGGCGCCAGCGCCGGAACGCGACCGTCACCTCGCCGGCCTCGATCCGGCGGAGGGTGTCGAGCGGGATGAGCACGGCCAGCGCACGCTCTCAGATTCAAGACCGGGGGTGGCATGTCGATCTACGGAGTGACATGCCGCTCGCGCTCCTGCTCGTCGCACTCGCCCTCCTCCTGCCGTCCGCCGCCCAGGCGCAGGTGCCCGATGACGTGTCGCGGATCCACGCCGCGGTGACCGAGCTGGCGAAGGCCAAGCGCGACGCCGCCGGCCGGGTGGCTCAGCGCAAGCGGGCCGCCGAGGCGGCGCTGGCCGACTGCCGGAGCGCCGGCCCGGGCTGGAAGCGCATCCGCGCCGTGCGCGACGCCTCCCAGCGCGGCGCCTACCTGCGCGGCGCCCGAGTGCTCTGGGGCGAGCTCCACGAGGCCGCGCTCGAGCAGGCCGCCCTCGACGCGTACGACCCCTTCTTCACCCGCTTCCTGGCTCGTCTCGAGCGCCCGCTCTCGGATCCGGTGCTCCAGGCGGGCGCCGACGCTCTGCGCGAACGCATCGGCTACCAGCGCGAGGCCTACGCCTTCGCCTCGTGCGCGACCTTCGAGCGCCTGCTGCGCAAGGTGCGCGAGTTCAAGATCGGGGGCGGGCACGGCGTGGCGGGCGACTACCGAGCCGGACGCATCCACAACCTCTTCACCGGCTTCGTGGCCGGCCGCCAGCGCGCGGCCGAGCGGCGGCACGGCGGGACCGGCTACGAGAGCGCGCTGCAGGCGGCACGCGAGCGGATCGTGGCGCTCGGCGGCGACTCGGGCTACGCGAGCTACTTCGCGTTCGCGCACTCGCTGCGCGGCTGAGCGCGCCTCTGAGCAGCCGGCAAGCGGCTGTTGGGCCGTGCGCGGTATCGTCGCCGCGCGCATGAGGGTCGAGCCGTTCGAGATCGCGGTGCCAGACGCGGTTCTCGACGACCTGCAGCGGCGGATCGAGCACACCCGCTGGCCCGACGAGGTCGAGGACGTCGACTGGGACCAGGGCACCCAGCTCGCGTACCTGCGCTCCCTGCTCGACCACTGGGCGGACGGCTACGACTGGCGCGCGGCCGAGGCCGAGCTCAACCGTCTCCCCCACTTCCGCGCCGAGCTCGCGGGCCTCTGGATCCACTTCGTGCACGCCCGGGCAGCGAGCGAGCCGGCGATCCCGCTCGTGCTCACGCACGGCTGGCCGAGCACGTTCCTCGAGATGTTGCCGCTGGTCCCGCTGCTCACCGACCCGTCGGCTCACGGCATCGACGGCCCGGCGTTCGACCTCGTGATCCCATCGCTGCCCGGCTATGGCTTCTCGGACCGGCCGCACACGACCGGCATGAGCACACGTGCGATCGGCGCGCTCTGGCACGAGCTGATGCAGGGGCTCGGCTACGGCCGCTACGGCGCCGGCGGAACCGACTTCGGCGCGGGCGTCGCGACCTTCATGGCCCTCGAGGTGCCGGAGCTGCTGATCGGCCTGCACCTGACCTTCCTCGAGGAACGGCCCTACGACGGGGCGGGGGCGCGGCCGCTGTCGACGGCGGAGCGCGCCTACCTCGAGGACTCCGAGGCGTGGGTGCGCGATGAGTACGCCTATGCCGCGATCCAGGCGACCAAGCCGCAGACCGCCGGCTACGGCCTCAACGACTCACCGGCCGGCCTCGCGGCCTGGGTGATCGAGAAGTGGCGCTCATGGGGGGACACGGCCGGCGAGGTGGACGAGCGCTTCGGCCGCGACCTGCTCCTGACCACGCTGACCGTCTACTGGGTCACCGAGACGATCACCTCGTCGATGCGGCTCTACTGGGAGCAGCGCCACGGCGCGGCGCCGACGTTCGGTCGCGACGAGTTCGTGGAGGTGCCCACCGCCTTCGCCCGCTTCGCCCACGAGTTCGTCTCCGAGGGTGCGCCGCCGCGCGAGTACGTCGAGCGCATGTACACGCTCGAGCGCTGGACGGACATGCCGCGCGGCGGCCACTTCGCCGCGCTCGAGGAGCCGCGGCTCCTCGCCGACGACATCGCGGCGTTCTTCGGCTCGCTCGCCTAGCTGGAGCCCCGGCGCTTCTCGATCTCCGCCCTCGCGCGCGTCCCCAGGTTCACGGCGCCGAGCATGCCCTTCTCGGCGGTGGACCCCTTCGGCGGCAGCGCGCCGACCTGCCTCGCCATGCTGGCGGTGTCGTAGTACGCCTCGATGCGGGCGATCTTGCCGTCCTTCACCCAGACCATGTCGCAGCCCTCGATGTCCACGGGCTTGCCGGTGGGCATCAGGCCCTCGAAGGGCCGGGTGCCCGAGAAGGTCCCCGTGATGTGCCAGCGCACGGCGGCGCGGTCGCCCTCCACCACCAGATCGAGGATCTGAAGCGAGAAGTCGGGGACCGCCTCGAACATATCATGGAAGAACTGGCGCATCTCGTCCTTGCCGGCGGGCCCGATCACGCCGTAGATGCGCCCGCTCATGGAGTCCGCGTACCACGTGTTCTGGGCCTCTCGGTCGCGGCGGCCGAGCGCCTCGAAATAGCTCTGCACCACGGTCCTCGTGTCGGTGCCGGCGGCCGTCGCCTCGCTCGTGCTCATGACTTCCTTTCGCGTCGTTGAGCCTCCGCACGCTACGCGTCCGACACGTCCCGATCAAGCGGCGCGGGCGTTTCGTTCCGCCCCCGCCGGGGAGACCGGAGTCATGGCCCGAGATATCGATCCCCAGGCACGAAGCGATGAGGAGACACGGCGGCTCGCGGAGGAGCGGCGTCGCCTCGAAGAAGCCGAGAACGGGCGGCCGGACGAGCCCGTGCCCACGCGCGGGGATCCCGACGAGGACGCCCTGCGGGAAGCGAGACGGCGAGTGGAGGACGAGGAATGACGGAGACCCCGCTGCCCGACCCCACCCCCGACCCCGCGCCGCCGACCCCGACGCCGGAGCCGCAGCCGAGCCCGAATCCGGACCTCCCGCTGCCGGGGCCGGACCCGTCGCCGGCGCCCTCCATCTGAGCGCCGCCCTCGCGACGCGGCGCGGCTCTTGCTTGTCGCGCGGCCCTGGCTGGCCGTCCTGAGTTCGCCGGCTCCTGCCCGGAAAAGTCAGGACGGCAGCCCCGCTGTTCGTTGGATCGTCATGCCCCCGGGACTGGGCCGGCCTCACCCGGCCCGACCATCGGCGGTCACAGACGGCCGGCCCGGCGCCCTCGACCCCACCCAGCCCCGAAACCCGCCATGCGATCGGACGGGTCAACCCAAAGGATGCGAGAGCAGGGCGACTCCCTAGTCGCGCGGCGGGAGCTGCTGCACCGCCCAGCCGTTGCCGTCGGGGTCGCTGAAGAACACGAACGAGCCCCATGGGAAGGTCTGGACCTCGCCCACCTCCACGCCGCGCCCGGCAAGCTCCGCGCGGGCGGCCTCCACGTCCGATACGACCATCTGCAGTCCCTGGAGCGAGCCCGGGGCGCTGTCCACGATCCCGTTGCCGATGGCGATCGAGCAGGCCGAGCCCGGCGGCGTCAGCTGCACGAAGCGCATCTCCTCGCTCACTGTGTGGTCGTGGTCGGCGTTGAAGCCGATCCGCTCGGTGTAGAACGCCTTCGCGCGGTCCACGTCCGACACCGGCACCGAAACCAGCTCGATCTTCCAGTCCATCCGTCCTCCTCGGGTCAGTTCTACGGCGAAGCACGGTACCGGTGATTGCGGTCAGTTTCTGTCCGCAACCTTCCGGAGCCCGGCCCGCGTGAGAACCTAACGGGCGCTGATGTCGAACGAGAACGTAGAGATCGTCCGCAGGTTCGTGCTCGGCGACTTCGACGAGGTGCTCGCGTACCTGGACCCCGGCATCGTCTGGAACCCGGTCGAGGAGTCCCCGACGGAGGGGCCTGAGGCGGTACGGGCCAGCACGGAGCGCTGGAAGCGCGAATGGGACGACTACGAGCTCACCCCCGAGGACTTCGAGGACATGGGCGACCGCGTGCTCTTGACCGTCCGCTTCCGGGCGCGCGGCCGCGGGAGTGGCATCGCGGTCGGCGCCCGCCTCTACGACCTGTTCACCCTCCGCGACGGCAAGATCGTCCGCATGGACCAATTCTCGGAGCGCTCGGAGGCGCTGGAGGCGGCCGGCCGGCGGGAGTAACCGGCGTGAAGCGGACGACGGGTCTCGAACCCGCGACCTTCGGCTTGGGAAGCCGCGCCGACGACTACGAGTCTGTCCCGGCACGCGAGACAGCCGGCGCTGCGCGTGGTGCGGGGGAACCCGTCGCAAGGCCACGTCTACTCCCGACCTCGGATGGCGAGGCGCGGCGTGACCGCGCTAGTCCTGCAGTCCCGCGTCCGCGAGGGCGTCGTCCTCGGTCGAAGCATGCTCGGTACTTGACGAGCTTCCCGTTGCGGAACTCGAACACGAGGGCGATCGGCTGGGTGCCCGCTGCTCCGCTTCGTGCGCCGCGCACCCGCCAGCGTCCAAGGGCGACGACGGTGGTTCCCGCGTCACGTATCTCGTCGATCTCGTAGCGGGCCTCGTCGAATATCTCAGCGAAGCGCTCCAGCAGCGCTCTGACACCGCCGTAGCCACGGTAAGTGCCGGCGAGGAATCCGGGCGGATCGACGATGAAGACGATCTCCGGGTCGATGACGTCCCAGTCCACGTCCCCGGTCTCATTCCAATGATCCCCGAGCTCACGGGCGGCGTCCACGTCCTCCTGCGACATCGCCTCGCAGTATGCGTCGCACGAAGGGAGGGGGACAACCCGAGCCGCCCCGCGCAGACCATGCGCGTCTGGGAGTGCTCACGAATCGCAGTGTCAGCGTTGCCGGACGCGGATCCACGCCAGGACGAGCAATGGCACCAGGACCACGACGATGATGATCACCGGCCACATGGGCGCCAGCCTAATCCATCCGCTGGCCAGTAGCGGGCGCGAAACGGGAACGTCGTCACGGAACCGACTTCGCCGGAAACACTGGCGGCGGAGGCGGACTCTCGGCGGGCGACTCGGTAGCGCCCGATGATGTCGGCTTGCCTTCGAGCAGTTCCAGGATGCGGTCGGTGTTCTTCCGTATGGCGGTGACGTTGTCGAATACCCACCTTGTCGGCGAGCCTTCCGGCGTCCGCTCGATCATCTGCCCGAAGTCGCCTCCACCGCGTTTCGATGCCAAGCGCTTCGCAAGGAACGCGGTGCCAACTCCGGCCGCTAGCACGGCTGCACCGGGAATAAGGGCCCTGGCCATCCTTCGCACCTCCTTCGGGAGTCCAGGCGTCAGCACCGCCCGGTCGTCCCTGACGATACGCCTCCCCGACCCCGCTAGACCGCCGGGGTGGCTCTCGGCGCGTCGCCTGATCCGTGGCCGGTCGCAACCGGGCGAGCTGGTCGCGCAAGAAACGACGCTCTGCTGCGTAATCCCACTGGGGGCGGCGTGCGTCCGACACGGGACCGCGATCGTCTTCCCCCCGGTTGGCGGTTCCCTTCCCTCGGTTGGACTGCTAAGCGTCGCCCCCCTTGACCCTCTCCATCTTTGTGGGGCCGGGGGCAGCCGTAGCCGCCCCTGGCGCCGCTCAGAAGATGGAAGACCAAGATGTCGAAGTCGGCCGCCGCGACTGGCCCTTGGGGCCGCGGCCGTGTGACCCCGTCGGTCTGTCCCTCCGCACCTTCCCCTTTACCGTGATTCTGACCGGAGTGCTGGTGGCGACGGCGCCGGCGTCGTCGGTGGCCTGCGAGGTGAGCGAGTACGTGCCGGCGGCTGCGGTCTTCCACCTGCTCCTGAACGGCGCGGCCGTGTCCTCGCCCAGCTTCGTCGCGCCGTTGAAGAACTCGACCTTGACTACGCGTCCGTCCGCGTCGGACGCGGTCGCGGCCAGTGCGATCCGCGCTGGGGACGTGAAGGTCGCCCCATTCAACGGCCAGGCGAGCGAGACGCTCGGCGGCTCATTTCGCGGTGGTGGCGGCGGGGCCGAGCCGACGTTGACCATCCTCGCCACGGACGGGACACCCGCGGCGTCGACGATGAAGAGCATGTAGACGCCTGGGACGGCGATGTTCAGGTTCGCGGGGACGATTGCGGTCACCACGCTGTCGCCTCTCGTGAAGTCGAGCGGAACGTAGTGCTGCTCCATCTCGACGGAGTGCGTCTGTGACCCGAGCCGCATCATGCCCACCTTCCGGATCGAGCCGGCGTCCGGCGTCGTGATCACGAAGGATGCGCCGTGGCTCACGGTGCCGGGCGCCGCCGCGATCTGCGGGCGCGGCGCGAGTTCGCCCGACCCGTTCTTCTTGAACAGATACGGCGGTGAGAAGACCTCGGCGTTCTTGGCGAGGTAGCCGACCTCGTCGCAGGAACCGCAGACGCCGCCGCCCGCGGAGAGCACCCGTCCGTCCGGGAGCAGCAGCGCAGTCGAGTGGTACTGGCGCGTCACGACCTGCGCGGCGAGCGTCGTCCATCGCCCCTTGGCGGGATCCCAGCGCTCGGGGTTGTATACCCCGCCGTTCATGTCGATGGTCGTGGCCCCGGTCGAATTGCCTCCCGTCGCGAGAACGCTCCCGTCGGCCAGCAGCGTCAGGTTGTGCTGGCGGCGTCCGAACGCCATCGGGGCGGTGGCGGAAACTCGCGGGTTCGTGCCATTCATGTCGATCACGCGCGCGTCCTTGGACGACGCGCCTCCGCCCGCGACGAGCGTCTTGCCGATGTCGAAGACGGCGTGGCTGCCGTAGGTCCGGTCGATCGCATCGCGCTGACCGAACGTCTGCCAGGAGCCGCCCCCGGCGGGGTCAAGCGTACGGAGCGTCGGGTCGGGTCCGGAATAGAAGGCCCTGCCGTCGGGCGCCACGTCGAGCCATGGGTACAGCGGCAGATCCAGCGAGGCCGAGTCGAGCGACCGCAGCGTGCCATCGGTCCGGCGCACCTCCGGGATGTCCGGACCGCCCTCCGTGATCAGCATCTCGCCGTTCGTCAACGGCGTGACGGAGGGATACCAGCGGCCGCCGGCCATGTTCGGGCCGAGGCTCCAGGTGTTGGTCGCGGGGTTGAACAGATGGGTCTGGACAAGGCCGTTCAATTGCTGGTCCTTGTTGCCGCCCGCGACGAACAGTGAGCCGTCCCTCAGGTGCGCGAAACCCGAGCAGAAGACGTTGAAGCCCGTGTCGACCGTGACCGGCGTCTGCGAACCGGTGACCGGGTCGTAGACGGTCGCGCGCGTGGAATCGTGGACGGGGTAGCTCTCCGCGGGTTTGTCCCCGACGGAGTCCCATGCAAGCACCTTCCCGTTCGGGAGCAAGGCGACGTGGACGCCGACGACCGGCCAGTTCTCGACCGGACCCCACCGCCCGACGCGCCCAGGATCGTCAGCGGTCGCGGCCGCCGTCCCATCGGACGCGACGGCCGATCGCCGGCGCGTCATCCGGTTGAGCCGCCGCTCAATCCGCGCACTGTGGATCACGCGGTCCACGGCCCAGTGTTCCGCCACCGTGCTCACGTCGTGGGCCTGCGCCGCCGGCGGCGCGCAGAGCGCCGCCGCCAGCAGCAGGACCGCGCTGCACAGCACGGCCGATCGCGAGTGCCTCATCGAAGTCGAAACCATGGGAGCCAGAAGAAAGGGGCAGCCGTACCAGGCTACTTGCGCTTGGACGCGTCCGCCCGCCGCGCGGCGCTCCGCTGATCGTTAAGCCCACCTCACGTCGAACCCTCCGCCGAGGAAACGCCCGGTCGCCGGCGCTTTGGAGGAGAACGGGCGTGAAGCGGACGACGGGTCTCGAACCCGCGACCTTCGGCTTGGGAGGCCGAGCCGACGAAAACGACGCCAGACGACGGAGGGCGACGAATCCCGCTCCAGGACACGGATTGCGGGCGCTCGGCCGAGGCCGACTCGCTTTGCACCTGGAGGTGCTCCAGGGGCGTCCGGGCCACAACTGGGCCACACGATGCCAGCGCTGAGGCCGTGCCTCGGCTGCGGCGCCCTGACCCGCCGGGCCGCGGGCTACTGCCCGCACTGCCGCCCGCCGCAGTCGCCCCTGAAGCAGCGCAGCGGCGGGCGCCAGGCCACGTTCAGGCGCAAGACGCTGGCGCGCTTCGGGAGCCGCTGGGTGGCCTCTCGCCGGGAACGTCTCCAAGCCGGACTGGACTCGCGGCGCACCCGCGTCTAAGCGCCATTCTCGTAGGCGTTAGTAGGTTGCACCATCGGCCCGTCAGACCAGAGACCAGGCGTCGCAGCCATAGGCCTGAGCGTTCGCGTAATACGAGTCTGCGCTCCCCTCATCTCCCCCAGCGGCGGCGATTTTGATCTGCGACTTCGCGATCGCGCACACGGTGTCAGGGCTCAGCGGCATATACGCCTGTGCTTCGTCGGTGCCGGGTGAGGCGAGGGGGAAGCCCAGAGCAAGGGCGGGGACGGCCAGCAGTGCGAAGAATCGCCGCTTCATAGGTTTCCCCCTGGGTTCCCCTACGTCGGGCCCATCGTTGGTCCCGCGCTGACACGGGCCGAGCTGAGCGAGCGAGCGTAACGAGAGAGGCCGGGAACCCCGGGGTCGATCCCTCTCGTGCTGATTGTGCCCGGTGTCCCTGATTGCCTCAAGCGCGGGAGCGCGTCCGCGCGCTGATGCGCTAGGCGGCCTGCGGCACGTCCCCGGCGATCCCCGCGCGATCAGTTCATGTACTGCGGCTCGCCTCTCCGTCGTCGGCGGAAGTTGCACGTCCAGACGCAGCCGTGCGCGACGATTGCGTTCCCCGTCTGCGGTCCCGGAGCCTCACCGCTCGCAAGCACCGTCCCGCCGTCGATCTCAACCCGCCGGAAGCCTCGATCGCCGTGCCCTATCCAGCGCTCGCCGTCGCGTTCGGCGATCCCGGTGCCGGTCGGGGCGCGTTCGTCCGGCAGCGGCTCGCCACTCGACAGGTCGTACACCGCGTTGCGCATCGAGCCCGGCGGATCTTCCACAAGCGCACAGACCGTCCCGTCGCCTAGGCGCAGCCCACCACAGAAGCGTGAATTGCTCACCGCCACCTCCCGCCGGATTGCGAGCGTGGCCGGCTCGAGTGACAGCAGGCTCACGGCGAAGGGCACCGAGCTCTCAGCGCGCAGCGCCCACATCGCGCCCCCGCCCGCCACGACGTCGCTCACGCCCTCGGGAAGGCTCATTCGCGCCGCCGTCGCACCACCGGAAGGGTCGATACGCAGGAGCAGGTCCTCCTCGCACAGGACGATCACGCCCTGCTCGTCGAGCGCAACACGCACAGGTCTCTCGGGCAGGTCCACGCGAAGCGTCTCGGCGCGGGTCCGCGGGTCGATCCGCGACAGAGTGCGCTGCTCCCACGTCGTGAACCAGACCGCGTGCGCATCGGCCGCGACATCCCCCCGCCAACCGCCGACCTCGAGCTCGCCGAGCGGTTCAAGCGACATCTCGTCCAGCGCCACCCCGGCCGGCACCGGCGCGAGGCCGAGCCGGCGGAAGAGGCTCACAAGCCGCGCCTCTCGGGCGCCGTCCTCGCGCCGTGCGCATCCACTGTCGGGGACACTAGCGCCGGCCCCAGAAGGCTCGGCGCCACCACGAGCTCCGTGCCGTGTGCCGTGTGCGGCGGTACTCGGCGATCGTGACTCCCACCGGAATGTCCGGCTGCCCCACGTAACTTGTTGCCAAGTCGTTCATCGTTCTCTGCCTCTAGAGACTCTTTCGGTCGGCGGAACTCATCGGATCCATCCTCGACCGATCGGGCGGGCCAGGACAGGGGGCGAGCCGCCGTTCCCCGTCGGACCTCCGCCGCCTTCGTGGCGGAAGACCGACACGTCGACGCTGGCCGCGGATCGGCCGGCCGGGCCCCATTTCGAGGTCACTGCCGCCGCTAAAGCGGCGATAGAACTAGCGTCCGAGGCTGCGAAGAAGGCCCGCGCCCTCCCGCGCACCGGGTCGAGCGGCTCGCGGACCGCTTCAGCCCCGCCCGCTGCTCCTCGTCGCCCGCCTCCACCGGAAGCATCGAGTCCTGAAGACCCGCGAGGATCCCATCGGCGGCAGCGACCGCGGTCACTGCGCGGTCGACAAAGCCGGCCGCGCGCTGCGACGGCAGGCCCGCCTCCTGCGACTCGAAGGCAACCGTTGCCAGCGCGTGGCGGCGCGCCAATTCGGCGTGAGTGCGCCCGGCGCGGCCGTACGCCCTTTGCACCGGGCGAAGCAGTCGGCCTCGAGCGTGTCGCAGTTGTACCCGTCGAGCTGCTCGTAGGCTGCGGCCAGGCAGGCACCGGCGAGCCCGAGGTCGTGGGCACGGGCAGGGTTCCTTGGTCCGCCGGGGGGACGGCCGCGGATCAGGTCCGCGGCCTTCTCCGCCCACCGCGATGGTCGGCGCGTTCGTATTGCCCCGTGGGACGGTCGGCATGATCGAGGCATCGACTACTCGGAGCGCCTCGAGTGCGAGGTTCCCCGTATTCGGCCGGCTATTCCCGCAGCCCGACGGCTTCGAGGGCTTCGCGCTCGCTTGCGTAGCTGCCCCACCAGACACACTTCTTGTCGCGCCACTCGATGACCTGCCAGAGCGTCTGCTCGACCAGCACATCGCTTCCTGCCCCGTGGCCCCGGATGCGCGTGGCGGTGAGCGTCAGGTCTCCAAGGTCACGGGCTTCAAGAACCTCCATGCCGATGTCGGGGAAGGTGCTCAGCATGTCGTCCCACCACCTCCGCACGCCGTCCTGGCCGCGATAGCTGGTGCCCACCGCGACGGACGTGAGCGGCTCAATCTGAACGTCGGGGTTGTAGAGCGCGAGATGCGCGTCGAAGTCGCGCCGCGTGACGGCGTCCCAGGCCCGGCAAGCAAGCTCCACGTTCTCCTGCGACATCGCCCGACGAGTATCGCCCGGCTGGGGGGCGGTCGCCACTGCGCCTCCGCCAGGCAGGAGACCGGCGGGTGATGCCGCGTGCACAAACAAACAGAGGTTGACCTGTGCCTGATTTGGCTGCCGACCCTGCTCCTGGGGCTCGGCCAGGGAAGTTTCAAGATCGGCATCTCCGGGTTCGGCCACGGTGCGAGCTGAGCACCAGCGCAAGCACACGCACGCGGAGGAACTCCTCGTGCTCGACCTTCGCCAACTTGACCTCATCGCGGGCGAGCGAAACCGCAGCGCTCGGAGTCGTGCGGGGTTGCTCGGTGACGCCCTGCGAAGTTGATCTCCGAGCAGGGCGCTAAGTCGAAGTCTTGGCGCAGACGCTCGAAGAAGCGCTCACGGTCGGCAGGGTCGGGGGTCTGTCGATGGAAGGCACCGAGCGCGATGAGCCTTTCGAGCGCCGTCTCGCCTCAGCCAAAGCAGCGATCGGTCGCTCGTAGGTAGCTGCAACCCCCTCTCGCTTCTGGTGGGGCTCAAGGGCCAAGCTGGACGCGACCCTGCGAGCGGCAGATACTGCGAGGGCGATGTCGCAGGAGAACGTGGAGATCGTGCGCAGGTCCCTCGACCATTGGAACGAGACCGGCGAGCCGCTCTGGGATCTGCTCGATCCCGACATCGAGTACGTCATCGACCCGCCGGCGGCGCTGGCCGGGACCTATCGCGGGCACGCGCAGTTCAAGTGGATCAATAGCCGTGGGGCCGCGCTCCTCGACGAGTTCCGCTACGAAGTGGACGAGTTGCTCCCTACCGGCGATCTGGTCGTCAGCGTGGGCGAGCTTCGCGTGCGCGGCGCGCTCAGCGGTGCGAGTTCGGTCTGGAAGGGCTGCGCTGTGTGGGAGCTGCGGGACGGGCGCATCGTCCGCGTTCGGATGTATTTCGACTGCGAACAGGCTCTCCGCGACGCCGGGCTGCAGGAGTAGGCGATGTCGCAGGAGAACGTGGAGCTTGTCCGGGAAATCATCGCGGCTGTGCCCGATTGGCACCAGGTCAGCGCGCTGCTGCATCCCGACGCCCGCTTCGATCAGAGCCGCATCCCGGATGGCGGCGTCTACGAGGGCCGCGAGGCGTGTGGCCACTTCTTCGAGCGCTGGTTCGGGACCTGGGACGACATAAGGATGACGCCCGAGCGGTTCATCGAGGACGGCGACCGCGTGCTCGCCCTGATGACAATCGAGGGGCGCGGCAAGGGCAGCGGGGTGCCGGTGGTAATACGCTCGGCCGACCTCTGGACGATTCGCGACGGCAAGATCGTCTCGCTCGTCGGCTACCCCGATCGCGCCGAGGCGCTCGAAGCGGTCGGGCTGCGGGAGTAGGCGATGTCGCAGGAGAACGTCGAGGTCGTGCGCGCCGCGTACGACGCGATGGCGCGACGGGACCGCGAAGCCCTCGACGCCATGGTTACGGAGCGCGTGGCCCCAGACTTCGAGTACGAGGCGTTTCTCACGGGCCGCGCCTACAAGGGCGTGGACGGCTTCTGGGAGTTTCTGGACGACATCCAGGAGACCATCGGCTTCACGCCGAAAGTGGAGGAGACGGTCGATCTCGATGAACACGTCCTGGTCGTTGTGCGGATGTCCGGTCGCGGTTCGCGGAGCGGTGTGCCGGTAGCGCAGCAGGTCGCCGTGCTGTTCACCTTTGAAGGAAGCACGCTCCGGTCGGGGAAGGCCTTCGCATCCAAAGCAGAAGCCCTCGAAGCCGTCGGGCTGCGGGAGTAGGGCGCGCGGCTTCTGCGGCTGCGCCGATTCGCCGAATAAAAAGCGAGTGGGGCTGCAACCATCAGGGCCAACGGCTCCCTCTCGCCGGTCGTTGAGGGAGACCCGCTGTCCCCAGAGTCAATCAGTCCAGTGGAGACGGAGCACCAAGGCTCGCCAGCAGGAGCCTCACTATGCAGCGAAAGCCCTGCAAATGGGCGGGATCTAAGCCTCACCATGCGTGCATAGAAGCGGGCTCAGCGCTCAGCACGAGCGACGGCGAGAAAGGTACCCAATCGCGGTACCTGCTCTGACGCTCAGCCATTCAAACGTGTTGGCATGGGCTCAGAAAAGGCCGAGTTGCAGGGAGATTGTGCGAAGCGGACGACGGGTCTCGAACCCGC
This sequence comes from uncultured Thermoleophilaceae bacterium, assembly GCA_963812415.1. Classification (GTDB taxonomy): domain Bacteria; phylum Actinomycetota; class Thermoleophilia; order Solirubrobacterales; family Thermoleophilaceae; genus JACVRW01. Next base: position 136,474 of record CAWEVH010000040.1, read on the forward strand.
GACCTTCGGCTTGGGAAGCCGACGCTCTACCAACTGAGCTACGTCCGCGAAGGTGCGGCGAGTCTAGCTCGGACGACCCGGCGGCCGGACGCTAAATGGGCCGCTGTCCTGCTTTGCCCGGCCAGTGGGCGGGGAATCCAGGACAGCGGCTCAGGTCCGCGCGGCGAAAGCGCAACCGGCCGACGCGCCGGCCCGCGACTTCTATCGTTCGACCCGCCCATGCGCCGGCTCCTCTCACCCGTCGCGATCGCCGTCCTGTGCGCTGTCGCGGCGCTCGTCGCGCTGCTCGCCTACGGGCTCGCGCAGAACGAGGCGGACCGTGGGATCGAGGAGCGGCTGGCCGCCGGAGAGCGTGAGGAGGCGCCCGCGTTCGAGCTGCCCGCACTCGACGGCGACGGCGTGGGCCGGCTCGCCGACTACCGGGGGCAGGTCGTGGTGCTCAACTTCTGGGCGTCGTGGTGCGAGCCCTGCCGGGCGGAGTCGCCGCTGCTCGACCGTTGGCAGGGCCGCCTCGAGCGCGGCGGCGGGACGGTGCTCGGCATCGACGCCCTCGACGTGACCGGGGACGCGCAGGACTTCATCCGCGAGTACGGCCTGAGCTACCCGATGCTGAAGGACAAAGAGGGCGAGACGATGGGCGAGTATGGCGTCGTCCAGCTGCCCGAGACGTTCGTGCTCGACCAGAAGGGCCGAATCGCGGCCGTGCGGCGCGGTCCGCTCGACAGGGAGTTCATGGAGACCCACGTGACCCCGCTGCTGGAGGGCGCATGAGGCGGCTGGCGGCCGCGGCCGCGCTCCTGCTGGCGCTCGCCGTGCCAACGGCAGCGACCGCCGACTGCCCCAAGACCACGCTCGGCGACATCGAGGACGAGGTCATGTGCCCGGTCTGCGGCACCCCGCTCGGGCTCGCCACCGAGGCGCCGCAGGCCCAGCGACAGCGCGCCTACATCGAGGAGCTGATCGCCGACTGTCGCTCCAAGAACGAGATCAAGACGGCACTCGTCGCCCAGTTCGGCGACGGCGTGCTCGCGCTGCCGGGCGACGAGGGCGGTGAGGACGAGTTGGCCGACGTGCTCGTGTACGCGATCCCGGCCCTGGCCCTGCTCGCCGCCGCGGGCGGCCTCGGGTTCGCGCTCATGCGCTGGCGCCGCGCCCGCCGGACGGGCAGCGCCGCACAGGCCGCGGGGCCGGAGGCGGCGAGCAACTCGCGTCTCGACGCCGACCTCGGCAGGTACGACCTGTGATCGCCCAGGACGCCGTCGACACGACCGTCGTGGCCGCCTTCGCGGTCGGCTTCATCTCCTTCATCTCCCCCTGCGTGCTGCCGCTCGTGCCCGGCTACCTGTCGACGGTCAGCGGCGTGTCGTTCGCCGACATCCAGGAGGGTCAGGGGCGCTGGCAGGTGCTCGGCCCGGCCGTGCTGTTCTGCCTCGCGTTCACGGCGATGTTCGTTGCCCTCGGGATGACCGCCACCGGGCTCGGCCAGACGCTCCAGGACAACCGCCAGCTCCTGCGACAGATCTCGGGCATCGTGATCGCCCTGCTCGGGGTGCTGTTCATCGCGATGCTGTTCGTGCCGAAGCTGAACAGGGAGTGGCGCCCGGAGCAGCTCATGCGGCGCGCCCACACCGGCGGCCCGATCGTGGCCGGGCTCGCCTTCGCGGTGGCCTGGCTGCCCTGCACCGGGCCGACGCTGGGCGCGATCCTGACCGCGGCGTCGACGGAATCGACCGTCGGCGAGGGCGGCGTGCTGCTCGCCTTCTACGCCCTTGGTCTCGCGGTCCCGTTCATCCTGAGCGCGCTGGCGTTCACGACCTTCGCGGGGGTGTTCCGCTTCTTCCGCGACCACTACACCGCCATCACCCTGGTCTCGGGCGTGATCCTGATCGTGATGGGCGTGCTGCTCTACGAGAACGAGCTCACGCGCCTGAACTCCGAGGCGCTCAGCCTGATGGACGACCTCGGCGTGAACTTCTTCAGCGAGATCTGACCGGCGCCCGCAGGGCGCCCGCCAGCAGCGCGGCCAGGCCGCAGAGCACGGCCACGAGCGCGAGGCCCGCGCGCAGCCCGGCGAGCTCGGCGAGGCCACCGACGGCGGGCGGCCCGGCAAGAAAGCCGCAGTAGCCGATCGCAGAGACGGCCGACACGGACGGCCCGGCGAGCTCGCCGCGATCGGCCGCAGCCCGCACGGCCAGCGGGAACAGGGCGGCGAGGCCGACACCGGCGGCGCCGAGGCCCGCGATCGCCCCGGCGGGCGACGGTGAGGCGACGGCCACCGCGATGCCCGCGGCGGCGAGACCGGCGCCGCTCCGCGCGAGGCGCACCGACCCGAGCGCGGCCGTGAGCCGGTCACCGGCCAGCCGGCCAAGGCCCATCGCAAGCGAGAACGCCGCGAGGCCGGCGGCGGCGAGCGCCTCGCTCGCGCCGAGGTCGTCGTCGAGATAGACCGCCGTCCAGTCGTTCACGGCGCCCTCTGAGAGCAGCACGCAGAACGCGAACGCCCCCACGAGCAGGAGCGCCCGGGATGGACGGACGAACCGCGGACCGTCGGGGGCGGCGTCCGCCGACGGCGGGAGGAGCAGCCGGACGGCCGCCAGGGCGACCACCACGCCGAAGGCCGCGACCGCGACGAGGTGCGCCACCACCCCGACCCCCGCCGCGGCGATCAGCGCGCCGGCCGCGGCGCCCGCGAGGGCGCCGAACGAGAAGAAGGCGTGGAGCGAGGACAGCACCGGCCGCCCGAGCCCTCGCTCGACCGTGATCCCGTGGACGTTCATCGCCACGTCGAGCACGCCGTTCGCGAGCCCCACCAGCAGGAACGACCCGGCGAGCGCGAGGAACGACTCCGACAGCGCCACCGGCACCAGCCCGAGCGCGTAGCCGAGCGCGCCGGCGAGCACGAGCGGCCGACTGCCGGCGCGCGTGACGAGCGGCCCGGTGGCCAGCTGGCTCACGAGCAGCCCGACCATCGAGCAGAGAAGCGCGGCGCCGAGCGCGCCCGCGCCGAGCCCGGCGCGCTCCTTGATGGCGGGCAGGCGCGAGAAGATCGACGCGAACAGCACGCCGTTGAGGGCGAAGACCACCGTGATCGCGACTCGGGCTCGGGTCACCCTCGAAGGGTTCCCGGCCTCCCGAGCGCCCAACCGGGGGCTCCCGCGGATCCGCGAACTGACGCTCTACCAACTGAGCTACGTCCGCGAAGGTGCGGCGAGTCTAGCTCGGACGACCCGGCGGCCGGACGGTAAATGGGCCGCTGTCCTGCTTTGCCCGGCCAGGGGGCGGGGAATCCAGGACAGCGGCTCAGGTCCGCGCGGCGAAAGCGCAACCGGCCGACGCGCCGGCCCGCGACTTCTATCGTTCGACCCGCCCATGCGCCGGCTCCTCTCACCCGTCGCGATCGCCGTCCTGTGCGCCGTCGCGGCGCTCGTCGCGCTGCTCGCCTACGGGCTCGCGCAGAACGAGGCGGACCGTGGGATCGAGGAGCGGCTGGCCGCCGGAGAGCGTGAGGAGGCGCCCGCGTTCGAGCTGCCCGCACTCGACGGCGACGGCGTGGGCCGGCTCGCCGACTACCGGGGGCAGGTCGTGGTGCTCAACTTCTGGGCCTCGTGGTGCGAGCCCTGCCGGGCGGAGTCGCCGCTGCTCGACCGTTGGCAGGGCCGCCTCGAGCGCGGCGGCGGGACGGTGCTCGGCATCGACGCCCTCGACGTGACCGGGGACGCGCAGGACTTCATCCGCGAGTACGGCCTGAGCTACCCGATGCTGAAGGACAAAGAGGGCGAGACGATGGGCGAGTATGGCGTCGTCCAGCTGCCCGAGACGTTCGTGCTCGACCAGAAGGGCCGAATCGCGGCCGTGCGGCGCGGTCCGCTCGACAGGGAGTTCATGGAGACCCACGTGACCCCGCTGCTGGAGGGCGCATGAGGCGGCTGGCGGCCGCGGCCGCGCTCCTGCTGGCGCTCGCCGTGCCAACGGCAGCGACCGCCGACTGCCCCAAGACCACGCTCGGCGACATCGAGGACGAGGTCATGTGCCCGGTCTGCGGCACCCCGCTCGGGCTCGCCACCGAGGCGCCGCAGGCCCAGCGACAGCGCGCCTACATCGAGGAGCTGATCGCCGACTGTCGCTCCAAGAACGAGATCAAGACGGCGCTCGTCGCCCAGTTCGGCGACGGCGTGCTCGCGCTGCCGGGCGACGAGGGCGGTGAGGACGAGTTGGCCGACGTGCTCGTGTACGCGATCCCGGCCCTGGCCCTGCTCGCCGCCGCGGGCGGCCTCGGGTTCGCGCTCATGCGCTGGCGCCGCGCCCGCCGGACGGGCAGCGCCGCACAGGCCGCGGGGCCGGAGGCGGCGAGCAACTCGCGTCTCGACGCCGACCTCGGCAGGTACGACCTGTGATCGCCCAGGACGCCGTCGACACGACCGTCGTGGCCGCCTTCGCGGTCGGCTTCATCTCCTTCATCTCCCCCTGCGTGCTGCCGCTCGTGCCCGGCTACCTGTCGACGGTCAGCGGCGTGTCGTTCGCCGACATCCAGGAGGGTCAGGGGCGCTGGCAGGTGCTCGGCCCGGCCGTGCTGTTCTGCCTCGCGTTCACGGCGATGTTCGTTGCCCTCGGGATGACCGCCACCGGGCTCGGCCAGACGCTCCAGGACAACCGCCAGCTCCTGCGACAGATCTCGGGCATCGTGATCGCCCTGCTCGGGGTGCTGTTCATCGCGATGCTGTTCGTGCCGAAGCTGAACAGGGAGTGGCGCCCGGAGCAGCTCATGCGGCGCGCCCACACCGGCGGCCCGATCGTGGCCGGGCTCGCCTTCGCGGTGGCCTGGCTGCCCTGCACCGGGCCGACGCTGGGCGCGATCCTGACCGCGGCGTCGACGGAATCGACCGTGGGCGAGGGCGGCGTGCTGCTCGCCTTCTACGCCCTTGGTCTCGCGGTCCCGTTCATCCTGAGCGCGCTGGCGTTCACGACCTTCGCGGGGGTGTTCCGCTTCTTCCGCGACCACTACACCGCCATCACCCTGGTCTCGGGCGTGATCCTGATCGTGATGGGTGTGCTGCTCTACGAGAACGAGCTCACGCGCCTGAACTCCGAGGCGCTCAGCCTGATGGACGACCTCGGCGTGAACTTCTTCAGCGAGATCTGACCGGCGCCCGCAGGGCGCCCGCCAGCAGCGCGGCCAGGCCGCAGAGCACGGCCACGAGCGCGAGGCCCGCGCGCAGCCCGGCGAGCTCGGCCAGGCCACCGACGGCGGGCGGCCCGGCAAGAAAGCCGCAGTAGCCGATCGCCGAGACGGCCGACACGGACGGCCCGGCGAGCTCGCCGCGCTCGGCCGCCGCCCGCACGGCCAGCGGGAACAGGGCGGCGAGGCCGACACCGGCGGCGCCGAGGCCCGCGATCGCGCCGGCGGGCGACGGTGAGGCGACGGCCACCGCGATGCCCGCGGCGGCGAGACCGGCCCCGCTCCGCGCGAGGCGCACGGACCCGAGCGCGGCCGTGAGCCGGTCACCGGCCAGCCGGCTGAGGCCCATCGCAAGCGAGAACGCCGCGAGGCCGGCGGCGGCGAGCGCCTCGCTCGCGCCGAGGTCGTCGTCGAGGTAGACCGCCGTCCAGTCGTTCACGGCGCCCTCTGAGAGCAGCACGCAGAACGCGAACGCCCCCACGAGCAGGAGCGCCCTGGATGGACGGACGAACCGCGGACCGTCGGGGGCGGCGTCCGCCGAGGGCGGGAGGAGCAGCCGGACGGCCGCCAGGGCGACCACCACGCCGAAGGCCGCGACCGCGACGAGGTGCGCCACCACCCCGACCCCCGCCGCGGCGATCAGCGCGCCGGCCGCGGCGCCCGCGAGGGCGCCGAACGAGAAGAAGGCGTGGAGCGAGGACAGCACCGGCCGCCCGAGCCCTCGCTCGACCGTGATCCCGTGGACGTTCATCGCCACGTCGAGCACGCCGTTCGCGAGCCCCACCAGCAGGAACGACCCGGCGAGCGCGAGGAACGACTCCGACAGCGCCACCGGCACCAGCCCAAGCGCGTAGCCGAGCGCGCCGGCGAGCACCAGCGGCCGACTGCCGGCGCGCGTGACGAGCGGCCCGGTGGCCAGCTGGCTCACGAGCAGCCCGACCATCGAGCAGAGAAGCGCCGCGCCGAGCGCTCCGGCCCCGAGCCCGGCGCGCTCCTTGATGGCGGGCAGGCGCGAGAAGATCGACGCGAACAGCACGCCGTTGAGGGCGAAGACCACCGTGATCGCGACTCGGGCTCGGGTCACCCTCGAAGGGTTCCCGGCCTCCCGAGCGCCCAACCGGGGGCTCCCGCCGGATCCGCGAACTGCGCGCCAGCGAGCGCGGCTCTACATCGACTCGGGCGCCTCGACCCCGAGCAGGCCGAGCGTCTGCGCCAGCACGCGCTGGGTGGCCACGCAGACGGCGATGCGCACGTCCTCGTCGCCGCCCTCCTCGGCGGCTCCCACCACCCGGCAGTCGCGGTAGAAGGCCGAGAAGTCCTGCGCGGTCTCGGTTGCGTAGGTCGTCATGCGGTGCGGGGCGCGGCGCTCGGCGGCGTCGCGGATGTCGCCGGGCAGCTCCAGCAGCCGCTTGACGAGCGCCCGCGCCGACGGATGGAAGCGCTCGTCGCTGGCGCGCAGGTCGGCCGCGAGCGCCGCTTCGACGCGCGCCTCGCCCGCCTTGCGCAGGATCGAGGCGATCCGGGCGTGCGCGTACTGCACGTAGTAGACCGGGTTGTCCTGCGACTCGCTGCGGGCCAGCTCGAGGTCGAGGTCGAGCGTGGTGTCGTGGCTGCGCTGGGTGAGGAACCAGCGCGCGGCGTCGACCCCGATGTCGTCGAGCAGGTCGTCGAGCGTGACGATCGTGCCCGCGCGCTTCGACATCTGCATGCGCTCGCCGCCCTCGGTGAGGTTGACGAGCTGCATGATCAGCAGCTCGAGCCGGTCGCGCTCTGCTCCGAGCGCCTCCCAGGCGGCCCAGAGCCGCGCCATGTAGCCGTGGTGGTCCGCCCCCCACAGGTCGATCATGTGGTCGTAGCCGCGCTCGAGCTTGTTCAGGTGGTAGGCGATGTCGGGCGCGAAGTAGGTCCACTCGCCGTCCGAGCGGCGCAGCACGCGGTCCTTGTCGTCGCCGTGCCTGGTGGTCCGCAACCAGAGCGCGCCCTCGCTCGAGTAGACCCCGTCGAGCCGCTCGAGCGCCGCCTCGATCTCGTCGCCGTGGAGCGTGTGCTCGAAGAAGTAGGTGTCCATGTGAACCCGGAAGCGGTCGAGCGACCCGCGGACGTCGTCCACCATCAGCTCGACCCCCCGCAGCGCCAGCTCGTCGGCGCCCAGCTGCGCGGCTCGGTCGATCCGCTCGGCCACCGCCGTCACGTAGTCGCCGCGGTAGCCGTCCTCCGGCGGCTCCTCGCCGCGCGCCCGCGCCAGGATCGACTCGCCGAAGCGGCGCACCTGGGTGCCGGCGTCGTTCACGTAGTACTCGCGGTCCACGTCGTAGCCGGCGCGCTCGAGCACCCGGCAGAGCGCGTCGCCGTAGGCGGCGTGCCGCGCGGAGGCGATCGTGATCGGGCCGGTGGGATTCGCGCTCACGAACTCGACGTTGACCCGCTCGCCCGAGCTCGAGGCGCCGTAGTCCGCGCCCGCCTCGAGCACCCCGGCCAGCGCGTCGAGGTACCAGCGATCGGACATGAACAGATTGAGGAACCCGGGCCCCGCCACCTCCACCTTCTGCACGGTCTCCCCAAGCCGCTCCCCGAGGGCGTCGCCGAGCCGCTCGGCGATCGCGCGCGGTCCCTCGCCGAGCGTGGGGGCGAGCAGCATGGCAGCGTTCGTGGAGTAATCGCCGAAGCTCGCCTGCTTCGGGCGGTCGAGCTTGGGCGGCTGCACCCGCCCGTTGCCGGCGAGCGCCGAGGCGGTCTGCGCGACCGCGTCCTTGAGGTTCGCGACGGGATCCATCAGCGGCAACTAATAGTGATACGGCTCCCGAGCGAGGATCTTGTGGGCCCGGTAGAGCTGCTCGAGCAGCACCACGCGGGCCAGCTGGTGGGGCAGGGTCATCGGCCCGAGCGAGAGCCGCATGTCGGCCTCGAGCTCGAGCCCCTTCGGTCCCCCGATCACGAAGCAGATGTCGCGCCCGTTGTGGCGCCGCTCCTCGAGCCAGTCGCTGAACGCGACCGAGTCGAGCTCGACCCCGTCGCTCGCCAGCAGCACCGTGAACGCGCGCTCCGGCACCCGGGGCGGGACCTTCTCGTCCTCGCGCACCTCGACCACCTCGACCCGGGCGTGGCCGGCGAGAAGCTTGCGGTAGTGCTCGATGTCGTCCTGGTACGGAGGGCGCAGGCGCCCGACGGCGATGACCGAGATGCGCATGGGCCGGGTGCGATACTACGCGCGTGCCAGACGAGGGCGAGCGCCACTTCAATATCCATACCGACCCGGACACGATGGCCGGCCACTACGCCAACTTCGCCAACGTGTCCCATTCCGACTACGAGTTCACGATCACGTTCGCGCGTGTCGACCACGAGGTCGACGAGGGCGAGGTGCCCGGGGTCGTGGTCTCGCGGCTGAACCTGTCGCCGCGCTTCATGCGCGAGCTGATCGACGCCATGGAGGACAACTTCTCCAAGTGGCAGACCCGCGAGGGCATCCGCGACCTGCCGGAGCTGGGCGACAGCGACCCCACCGACTCGACGGGCGGGTAGCCGAGCCTCAGGCCGCCGCGCCTCGCACGTACGCCTCGGCGATCCCGACCGCGCCCTCGACCGAGTCCCAGTCGAGGTTGTCCGGCACGTCGCTCGGCCAGTGGTAGTTGGCCGGGAACTTCGTGTCGTCCACGCCGCCCAGCAGACAGGTTCGGTAGCCCGCCCGCAGCGCGATCAGGCCGTCGGTGGCCGCCACCGTCCGTCAGGCCGCGGCGCAGCTCGACGCCGGCCGCCTCGCCCGCCCGGGCGAGCGCCTCCCGAGAGCTCGCCGGGTAGTCGCGCATCCGGAGCATCCCCTCGCCCTCGACCACGCACAGCTCGGGCGATCCCAGGCACTCGAGGCAGAGGAACTCGGTGGTCTCCGGCGCCAGCGTGGGAAAGTGGCGTCGTCCGAAGGCCTGCATGCCCTCCATGAAGCCCTCCTCGGCGCCGGTGGAGAGCAGGATCACGCGTACTCCCTCGGGCGGGTGCTCGTGCAGGGCATGCGCGAGTGCCACGAGCGCGGCCACGGCGCTCAGGTTGTCGTTCGCGCCCGGCACGACGTCGCGCGCGCCGATGTCGGCCAGGACCATCGTCGCGCCGACCGAGAACACGAGGCCGGTCCGCTTGAGCAGGCGCCCGCCGAGCAGGCCCCACAGCGCCAGCAGCAGCGGACCCAGGAACACCCCGAAGATGATGGGCACGCTCCGATCGGCCCGGGCGTGCAGCCCGGGCAGCCGCTTCATCGCGATGCGCGGAAGCGCCGGGTGGAAGACCAGCCCCGTGTGGGCGGCGTCGTGGTGGGCGATCACCACCACGGTGCGGTCGGCATCGGGGTCGCCCGCCTCGGCCACGACGTTCCAGGTAGGGCGGTGCGGCAGCGTCCGGCGCCGGAACCAGAGCCGGCCGCCGCTCACGTCGTCATACACGGCCGCCGCCGCGGCGCCTCCGGTGAGCGCGCTCGCCAACCGCCCGGCCGCGAGCGCCGCGAGCGCGGAGCCGGCGTTCAGCAGCCCGAGCGGCCACCAGTAGCCGCCGTGGGCACGCTCCTCCTCCACCCGAACCTCGCGGCAGCCCGCCGCGCGGAACTCCCCCGCCAGCCACTCGGCCGCCCGCCGCTCGCCGTCCGACGCCGACGGCCGCTCGTACGAGGCCAGCTCGCGCACGACGCGCTCGAGGAGGGCGCGACGCGTCACTCGGGCTTCTCCCAGGCCTCGCCGAAGCCGATTCGCTCGAGCGTCGTCGGATGGGTGGCGAACAGTGCGTGGAGCAGGCCGGGCGGGTCGGGGTCCGAGATGTTGCGCAGCGCGATCCGGCGCTCGAACTGGACGAACGCCGCGGGGTCCTGGGTGAGGTCGAGGGAGAAGGCGTCGGCGCGCGACTCCACCTGGCGCGAGAGCACGTTCGAGGCGGCGCCGAGCGCCAGCGAGCTCAGCGTCACCGCCAGCGCGATCGCCGGCAGCACGATCGGCCCGGGCTTGCTGCCGGGGTCGTCGAGCCCGTCGCGGCGCGCGATCCGCTCGGCGAGCCGCTGGGTCAGGTAGGTGCCCGCCGGCGCCACCAGGGCGAGCCAGGCGAGCCCGCGCAGCAGGTCGTTGTGCTTCTGGTGCCCGAGCTCGTGCGCGACCACCAGCCGCACCTCGTCGCGCGGGAAGCCGGCGATCAGGTTGTCGTAGAGCACCACCCGCTTGGAGTGGCCGAGGCCGTTCACGTACGCGTTCGCCGCGGAGGTGCGGCGGCTGGCGTCCACGCGGTAGACCTCGCCCACGTCCACGTCCGCCTGCTCGGCGAGCTCGAGCACGTCCGAGCGCACCGGCCCGGGCGGCAGCTTCTCGAAGTCGTTGAAGACCGGATCGATCACCACCGGATAGAGCCAGATGGTGATCACGCCGAAGGCGGCCACGACGACGGCCGCCGGCGCCCACCAGTGGCGCCGAAAGCGCCTCACCAGGACCATCGCAACGAGGCCGCCGGCGGCGGCCACGGCCGCCTCGATCCCGGCCGACTTCAGCACGTCGAGCGCCCAGTCGGGCCAGGACTGGGTGGCCAGCCCGACGTCGAGCGCGCGCGAGCGCAACCAGGCGGACAGCGGCAGGCCGGTGACGACCAGCAGCACCGAGATGCCGGCCCCCGCGGCCGCGCCGCCCAGCAGCGGTCGCCGGCCGAGGCGCTCGAGCAGGCGCCGGGGCGGGCGCCAGGCGAGGACGGCGAGCGTGCCCACGGACACTCCCAGCGACGCGAGGCTCAGTAGCCGCTGAACACTGCGGAAGTCCTCCGCCCGGTCGAGCTGGAAGGCCGTGAAGTACGCTTGCGCATCGACTGGGACCGGCTCGATCAGGCCGGTTCGCGGGCGAAGGAGAAAGGTTGCGCCCGCGGCGGCAGCCGCTGCCACCACGATCGCCAGCGGCAGCCGCGAACGTCCCATCACGCGACACTGTAGAAGGCCCCCCAATGCGCATCGCGCTTCTCTCGGACGTGCACGGAAACCTGCCGGCCTTCGAGGCCGTGCTGGCCGACATCGAGTCGACCGGCGCGGAGCAGCTCTGGTGCCTCGGGGATCTGGTGGGGTACGGGGCTCAGCCGGACGAGTGCGTGGCGCTCGCCCGCGAGCGCTGCACGCTCTCGCTGGCGGGCAACCACGACCTGGTGGTCACCGGGGAGATCCCGATCTCGGACTTCTCGTCGAGCGCCGCAGCCGCGGCGCGCTGGACCCAGGAGGTCATCTCCGAGGAGTCGCTGTCGTTCCTGCGCCGGCTCGCGGCCTCCGAGCCCACGCGCGAGCCGGGCCTCTTCCACGGCAGCCCGCGCGACCCGGTCTGGGAGTACGTGCTCTCGAGCTGGCAGGCGGACGAGTGCATGGACCTGATGGAGGCGCGCGTGGGGGCGATCGGCCATTCCCACGTGGCGCTCTGGTTCCACCGGGCCGGTGACGGCGAGCTGAGCGGCGCACAGGCCGGGGCCGGCGCCGAGCAGGACGTGTCCGAGGGGAAGTGGCTTCTCAACCCCGGCGGAGTGGGCCAGCCGCGCGATGGTGACCCACGGGCGGCGTGGCTCCTGCTAGACACAGGGGACTGGACCGCCACCTGGCGCCGGGTCGAGTATCCGATCGAACTGGCCGCCAGGGCGATCGAGGACGCCGGCCTCCCCGGGGTGCTCGCGGAGCGGCTCTACAGCGGACAGTGACAGTGCGCAACGCGACAACCATCATCCTCTGCCTCGCGGCCGGCCTGGTCGCGGCGTGCGGCTCCGACGAGGAGGGCGCCCCGATCCCGGCCGAGTCCGCGGCCGCGCTCGAGAACCAGCTGAGCGGGATCGAGGGGCGGCTCGCCGTGCAGGGCGCCTGCAACGACATCACCCAGGGCGACGACCCGAACACGAATGTCGTCGACCAGCTGATCGCCGACCTCCCCGACGACGTGGACTCCGACGTGGAGCAGGCGCTTCGCGACGGCTTCGACCGGCTCTTCCAGCTGGTCGAGGAGCGCTGCGCCGAGCTCGAGGAGGAGCGCGACCAGACCGAGACCGAGCCGCCGCTGATCGACACGGAGACGGAGACGACGACCACCCGAAGAAACGGTCCCGGAGGAGACGGTCCCCGAGGAGACGATCCCCGTCGAGCCGGATCCGGGCGAGGAGGACGGCACGCCCCCGGGCCAGGACGGCACGCCGCCAGGCCAGGACGGTGAGGACCCGGGCCAGGGCAACGGCGGCGGGGCGCTCGTCCCGGAGGGCGACGGTTGAGCCCGCCCGCGCAGATCGCCGGCCGCTACACGATCGAGCGCCGCCTCGGGGCGGGCGGCATGTCGACGGTCTTCCAGGCGAACGACACGGTGCTGGAGCGCCCCGTGGCGGTCAAGCTGCTCGCCGAGCACCTCGCCGACGACGATGCCTTCGTCGCGCGCTTCCGGCGCGAGGCGCTGGCGGCGGCGCGCCTCCAGCATCCGAACATCGTGCAGGTCTTCGACTCCGGCGAGGACGCCGAGAGCCACCGCCACTACATCGTCATGGAGTACGTGGACGGCCCCTCGTGCGCGGACCTGCTGCGCGAGCGCAAGCAGCTGGGAATCGACGAGACCGTCCACACCGTCCGCGACGCCTGCCACGGGCTCGACTACGCCCACCGCGCCGGCGTCATCCACCGCGACGTGAAGCCGGGCAACCTGCTCGTGGTCGAGGAGATGAGCATCACGAAGCTCGCCGACTTCGGCATCGCCAAGGCGGCCGAGCAGACCCGCATCACGCAGGTCGGCTCCGTGCTCGGCACGGCGGCCTACCTGTCGCCCGAGCAGGCGCGCGGGGACGAGTCGGGGCCGGCGTCGGACATCTACTCGCTGGGCGTGTGCGCCTACCAGTTCCTGACCGGCCGGCTGCCGCACGAGTACGCCTCGCTCACCGAGCTGGCGCTGAAGCAGCAGCAGGATCCGGTCACGCCGATCACCGAGTACCGCCCCGAGGTGCCGCGCGAGCTCGACGAGGCGATCCGCCTCTGCCTCGAGCGCGAGCCCGGCAACCGCTACGCCACCGCGCTCGAGACGGCCAAGGCGATCGAGGCGGGAGTGCACGGCCAGACCACCGCGGCCACCCGGCGCCTCGCGCTGAGCGACCACGACCCGACTCGGGCGCTCGACGCCACGGCCGCAACGCAGGCACTCCACACCCGCGCCGCGCCCGCCCAGCGCCCTCCGACGCGCGTCGCGCCGCTTCCGGCGGCCCAGCCGGCCGGGACGCCCGCGGAGGCTCGCCGCGCCCAGGCCGAGGCCGCGCGCAAGGCGGCCACCCGCCGCCGCTGGGGCACGTTCCTGGCTCTGCTGGCGGTGCTGGCGGCGATCGCGGTGGTGGCGATCGCCCTGCTCTCCACGAACGACGGCGGCGGCGCGACGGCGCCGGACGCGGACGACGTGGAGCAGCAGATCCAGGAGCTGCGCGACTTCATCCGCGAGAACACGCAGTAGCGGCGCGTCAGTGGCCGCGGCTCACGGCGCCGCGCCCGACAGCACGCGCGCCGCGTGCTCCTCGAAGCCACCCGCCTCGATCGCCTCGCGCATGCCCCCCATCAGACGCTGCATGAAGGTGAGGTTGTGGAGCGTGAGCAGCCGCTTGGCGGTCAGCTCGCCCGCGCGGACCAGGTAGTGGAGGTAGGCGCGGGTGTGCTCGCGGCAGGCCGGGCACGGGCAGCGCTCGTCGATCGGCTCGCGGCTCGCGCGGCTCGCCGCCTTACCGAGATCGAGCCGCCATCGGGCATCTGGGGCGGGCACGAACGCCGTGCCGTGACGCGCGAGCCGGGTCGGGGTGGCGCAGTCGAAGGTGTCGAGGCCGGCGCCCACGGCGTGCACGAGGTCGTCGACGTCGCCGATCCCGAGCAGGTGGCGCGGCGGCGCGTCCGGCAGCCCGGCGAGCGACCACTCGACCACCTGGCGCATCTCGTCCTTCTCCTGGCCGAGCGAACCCCCGATCGCCACGCCGTCCACCCCCGCCTGGGCGACGTAGGCCGTGGACTCGGCGCGCAGGTCCTCGTACACGCCGCCCTGCACGATCCCGTAGAGCAGCTGGCCGGGCGGCGCGTGCTCGCCGCACCAGCGGACGCAGCGGTCGAGCCAGCGGTGGGTGCGCTCCATCGATGCCTGCGTGTAGTCGCGCTCGACGTGGAACGGCGTGCATTCGTCGAACGCGAGCGCGATGTCCGAGCCGAGGGCGGCCTGCACCTCCATCGAGGTCTCGGGCCCCATGAAGCGCTCGCGCCCGTCGAGGTAGGAGCGGAAGCGAACGCCCTCCTCCTCGATCGAGACGACCATCGACTCGCGGCGCTCGCGGCGGCGCTTGATCTCCTCCGCCACCGAGCCGTGGCCCATCGAGAAGACCTGGTAGCCGCCGGAGTCCGTGATGATCGCGCCGCGCCAGCCCATGAACTCGTGCAGGCCGCCCAGCTCGCGGATCAGCTCCGGCCCGGGCTGGATGAACAGGTGGAAGGTGTTGCCGAGCACCAGCTCGCAGCCGAGCGCCGCCACCTCGGCCGCGTGCAGCGACTTCACGGTGGCGGTCGAGGCGAGCGGCACGAACGCGGGCGTGTGCACATCGCCGTGCGGTGTGTGGATCACGCCGGCGCGTGCGGCGCCGTCGCGGGCCTCGATGGTGAACGGACGTGCGGTCAGAGCGGGAGCCAGACTACGCGGCCCCGAAATGAGCCGGGGCCGCCTCGAGGCGGCCCCGCTGTCCGACGGTTCGTGAGGGCTCAGCCCTCGCTGGCGCTGCCCTCGACCGCGGCCGGCTTGCCGTTGCCGTTGCCGGTGCCCGGCGAGATCTCGATGCGGCGCGGCTTGCGCTCCGCCGGCTTCGGGATCCGCACCTCGAGCACGCCGTCGTGGAACTCCGCCGTGATCGCGTCCGCGTCGACGCCTTCGGGGAGCGTCAGCGAGCGGCTGAAGCTGCCGAAGGAGCGCTCGATGCGATACCAGCCGCGCTCGGTGCGCTCGCGCGCCAGCTTGCGCTCGCCCGAGATCGTCAGCGTGCCGTCCGCGACCTCGATCTTCACGTCACCGTCCGACAGACCCGGCAGGTCGGCCTCGAGGACGTAGTGGCCCTCGGCCTCCACGAGATCCATCGGCGGGACCCAGCGCCGCGTCGCATCGCGGTCCTGGCCGAAGAACGCGTCGAACAGCCGGTCGACCTCGCGGGAGAACGGCTCGGGCTTCATCAGTAGTGCCATATGCAAGTCACCTCCAGTGGGACATCTGGACGGTGTCAAGCATAAAACCTAAGTCGCTCTTTGACAAGTTTCCTTAGCTGACTATTAGAGATGCCCCCGTCATCGCGCTCGGCTGCTCGCTGCCCCATCAGCGCCAGCACCGTGGGCGCCACGTCCGCGAGGATCCCGCCCTCGCGCAGCGCCCCGACGTCGGCGGTGACCACGAGCGGCACCGGGTTCATCGAGTGGGCCGTGTTGGGGCTGCCGTCGGGCTCGAGCATGTGGTCGGCGTTGCCGTGGTCGGCGGTGATCACGCAGGCGCCGCCGGACGCCTCCACCGCCTCCACCACCCGGCCGAGGCACTCGTCCACGCATTCGATCGCGCTCACCGCGGCCTCGATCACGCCGGTGTGGCCGACCATGTCGGGGTTGGCGAAGTTGATGATCCCGAAGCCGTAGTCGCGCCCGGCCCAGCCGTTCACGAAGGCGTCGGCCGCCGCGCGCGCGCTCATCTCCGGCTTCAGGTCGTAGGTGGCCACGTCGCGCGGCGAGTCCACGAGCTCGCGCTCCTCGCCGTCGTAGGGGTCCTCCTCGCCGCCGTTGAAGAAGTACGTCACGTGGGCGTACTTCTCGGTCTCGGCCACGTGCAGCTGGTCGATGCCGCGCTCCGCGAGCGTGCTCGCCAGGGTGGTCTCGGGTCGCGCGGGCGGGAAGGCGACCGGGTAGTCCCACTCCTCCTGGTACTCGGTGAGCGTCGTCAGCGTCACGTCGGGCGCCTCGCCGCGGTCGAACTCCTCGAAGCCGCGCTCGCCCAGGGCGCGGGTGAGCTGGCGCGCGCGGTCGGGGCGGAAGTTGAAGAAGACGACCGAGTCGCCGTCGCGGATCCGGCCCTCCTCCCCCACCAGCGTCGGCTTGATGAACTCGTCGGTCTCGCCGCGCTCGTAGGCGTCGCGCACGGCGGCCTCGCCCGAGCCCGCGCGGAACTCGGCCTCGCCGTGCACGAGCGCGTCCCAGGCGAGCTTCGTGCGCTCCCAGCGCCGGTCGCGGTCCATGGCGTAGTAGCGCCCGGTGACCGTCGCCACCCGGGCGCGCTCGGGCAGACCGGCCTCGAGCTCGGCCAGGTAGCCGGCGCCCGAGTCGGGGTTGGTGTCGCGTCCGTCGCTGAAGGCATGGATCACCACGTCGGCGGCGCCCTCGGAGTCCGCCACGTCGATCAGCGCGCGCAGGTGGTCCATGCTCGCGTGCACGCCCCCGGCCGAGACGAGGCCCAGCAGGTGGACCCGAGCGCCGTCGCCGCAGGCCGCGCGCAGCGTCTCGTTCGCGGCGAACGAGCCGTCCTCGATCGCCTCGTCGATCCGCATCAGATCCTGCTTCACGATCGCCCCTGCCCCGAGGTTCAGGTGGCCCACCTCCGAGTTCCCCATCTGGCCCTCGGGCAGGCCGACGGCCGGCCCCCAGGCGGTGAGGGTGGTGTGCGGCCAGCGCTCCCACAGCTCGTCGAACACCGGCGTGCGCGCCAGCTCGACCGCGTTGCCGGGGCCCGGCTCGGCCAGCGCCCAGCCGTCGAGGACGACGAGGCAGACGCGCTCGAAGCTCACGGCTCGGTGGCCGCCACGATCCGCGCGAAGTCGTCGGGGTCGAGGCTCGCGCCGCCCACGAGCGCACCGTCGACGTCCGGCTGCGCGACGATCTCTGCGGCGTTGTCCGGCTTGACGCTGCCGCCGTAGAGAACGCGCACCCGCGTCGCGGCCTCCCGCGAGCGATCGCCCACGAGCGCGCGCACGAAGGCGATCGCCTCCTGCGCGATGTCCGGCGTGGCGACCTTGCCCGTGCCGATGGCCCAGATCGGCTCGTACGCGATCGTCACGTCGGCGATCCGCTCCGTGGCGACCTTCTCGAGCGCCTCCTGCACCTGGTAGCGAAGCTTGCGCTCGGTCGCGCCGCGCTCGCGCTCCTCCTCGGTCTCGCCCACGCAGAGGATCGGGCGCAGGCCGGCGTCGAGCGCGGCCGGCACCTTCTCCTGCAGGGCGCGGTCGGTCTCGCCGAAGTGCTGGCGCCGCTCGGAGTGGCCGAGCACGACGCCCTGCACCCCGAGCTCGTTCAGCATCGGCGCCGAGACCTCGCCGGTGAACGCGCCCGTGTCCTCCTGATGCATGTTCTGCGCGTACACGGCCACGCCGCTGCCCTCCAGGCGCTCGACGCAGACGCCGAGCGAGGTGAACGGGGCGCAGATCCCGACCGCGGCGGGGCGGCGGCGCTCGTCCGGCAGCAGCTCGAGCAGGCGCTCGCAGTACTCGGCGGCCTGCGCCCGCGTCCCCCAGAGCTTCCAGTTGCCCACGATGGCCGGCCGGCGGGGGGCAGCGGCATCAGGCGTCATCGAGCACCTCCACGCCGGGCAGCTCCTTGCCCTCGAGCAGCTCGAGCGACGCGCCGCCGCCCGTCGACAGGTGGTCCACCTCGTCGGCGAGTCCGAACTCGGCGAGCGCCGCGCCCGAGTCGCCGCCGCCGACCACGGTCGTGCCGGGCGCCGCCGCCACCGCCTCGGCGACGGTGCGCGTGCCGGCCGCGAACGGCTCCAGCTCGAAGGCGCCCATCGGCCCGTTCCAGAACACCGTGCCGGCGCCGGCGATCGCCTCGCCGTAGGCGGCGGCCGTCCGGGCGCCCACGTCGAGCCCCATCCAGCCGTCGGGCACCTCGACGCCGTCCTGCTCGCGCACCTCGGTGCCGGCGTCGAAGCCGCGACCGAGCACGAGGTCCGTGGGGAGCACGAGGCGGCAGCCGGCGCCCTCGGCCTTGTCGAGCGCGCGCCGGGCGAGCTCGACGCCCTCCTCCTCGACCAGCGAGTCGCCGGTGTCGATCCCCTGTGCACGGAAGAACGAGAAGCACATCGCGCCCCCGATCAGGAGCGTGTCGGCGGTGTCGAGGAAGCGGTCGATCAGGGCGATCTTGTCGCTGACCTTCGCGCCCCCGAGCACCACCACGAGCGGGCGCTCGGGCGCCTCGACGATCGCACGCAGCGTGGTCACCTCGCGCTCCAGCAGCAGCCCGGCCACGGCCGGCCGCAGGAACTCCGCCACGCCGGCGGTCGACGCGTGCGCCCGGTGGGCCGAGCCGAACGCGTCATTCACGTAGGCGTCGGCCAGCGCGGCCAGCTCGCGCGACAGCCCGGTGTCGTTCTCCGTCTCGCCGCGCTCCCAGCGCGTGTTCTCGAGCACGAGCACGCTGCCGGGGTCGAGCCGCTCCACTCCTCGACGCACCTCCGGCCCGACGACCTCGGGCGCCTGGTGGACCGGCGCGTCGATCAGCTCGCCGAGCCGGCGCGACACGGGCTTGAGCGAGGTCTCCGGGTCGAACCCCTTCGGCCGTCCGAGATGAGAGCACAGCACGAGCCGGGCCTCGCGCTCGAGGAGCAGCTCGATCGTGGGGAGCGCCGCGCGGATGCGCGCGTCGTCGCTGACCTCGCGGCGCTCGAGCGGCACGTTGAAGTCCACCCGGGCG
The DNA here is from genome assembly GCA_963812415.1 of uncultured Thermoleophilaceae bacterium. Taxonomy (GTDB): domain Bacteria; phylum Actinomycetota; class Thermoleophilia; order Solirubrobacterales; family Thermoleophilaceae; genus JACVRW01. The sequence goes on from CAWEVH010000040.1 coordinate 155,331, forward strand.
AGGACCGCCTCGCCTCGCGCCAGCTCGAGGTCGCGGACAGTGCGCTTGGCGAACCGGGCCGCCGCGGCGTCAGCCAACCGGCGTCCCCGCAAGGACTCGCTGGGCGAGGTCGACCACCCTGTTCGAGTAGCCCCATTCGTTGTCGTACCAGGCCACGACCTTCACCAGGCGCTCGTCGACCACCATGGTCAGCGGCGCGTCGAAGATCGACGAGTAGGGCGAGCGGATGATGTCGGTGGACACGATCGGGTCCTCGCTGTACTTGAGGATCCCCTCGAGCCCGCCCGCGTCCGCCTTCTCGGCGAAGGCGGCGTTCACCTCCTCGCTGGTCGTCGCCCGCGAGACCTCGCAGACCAGGTCGACCACCGAGCCGGTGATCACCGGCGCACGAACGGCCACGCCGTTCAGCCTGCCCTCCAGCTCGGGCAGCACGAGCCCGAGCGCCTTGGCCGCGCCGGTCGAGGTGGGCACCAGGTTCGTCGCGGCGGCACGAGCACGGCGGAGGTCCTTGTGCGGCGCGTCCTGGAGGTTCTGGTCGGCCGTGTACGCGTGGATCGTGGTCATCACACCGCGCTCGATCCCCACGGCGTCGTTCAGCACCTTGGCGACGGGCGCGAGGCAGTTCGTCGTGCACGACGCGTTCGAGATCACGTGGTGCTCGCCCGGGTCGTAGGCGTCGTCGTTCACGCCGAGCGCGAGCGTCACGTCCGGCTCGGTGGCGGGCGCCGTGATGATCACCTTCGTCGCGCCGGCCTCGAGGTGCTTGGCGGCGTCGTCGCGCTTCGTGAACAGACCCGTCGACTCGATCACCACCTCCGCGCCGGCGTCCCCCCAGGGCAGCGCCGCCGGGTCGCGCTCGGCGAACACCCTGAGCTCGTCGCCGTCGACGATCAGGGCGTCCTCGGTGAAATCGATCTCGCCCGGGAAGGGGCCGAGGATCGAGTCGTACTTGAGCAGGTGGGCGAGGGTCTTGGTGTCCGTGATGTCGTTCACGCCCACCCAGTCGATGTCCGCTCCGCGATCGTGCGCCGCGCGGAAGACGTTGCGCCCGATCCGGCCGAAGCCGTTGATGCCGGCCTTCAAGGCCATGTCAGGTGCTCCCTTTCCTCGAACTCGAGAAGCCGCGGTGAATCTACCGCGTTCCCGCTCGGCCCCCCTCCTGAAACCCCGGCTTTACGGACGCCGCGGCGGCTTCTCGACGTCGCGATGCACCACGTCGATCAGGTAGCGCTCGTCGTCCTGGTAGCCGCCGGCCAGCCTGTCCGCGATCACCACCGAGCGGTGGCGCCCTCCGGTACAGCCGATCCCGATCGTGAGATGCGACTTGCCCTCGAGCTCGTACGCGGGCAGCAGGTAGTCGAGCAGCGGGGTCAGCCGCTCGTAGAACTCCTGGATCCCGTCCGAGCTCTCCACGTACTTGATCACCGCCGGGTCGCGTCCCGTGAGGTCGCGCAGGTGCTCCTCGTAGTGCGGGTTGGGGAGGAAGCGAACGTCGAAGGTGAGGTCGGCGTCGCGCGGCGTGCCGTGCTTGAAGCCGAAGGTGAGGAAGGTGACGGCGAGGCGGCCGGGGCTCTCGTGGGGGAGCATCTTGTCCGCCACCACCTTGCGCAGGCGGGCGGCCGACAGGTCGCTCGTGTCGATCGAGACGTCGGCGCGCTCCTTCAGGGGCGCCAGCATCCGCTGCTCCGCCCGCAGCGCGCTCTCGACCGAGCCGCCCTCGGCGAGCGGGTGGCGGCGGCGGGTCTCCTTGAAGCGGTTGATCAGCACGCTCTCGGACGCCTCGAGGTAGAGCAGCCGGTACGGGATCCCGCGGCCGTCGAGGTCGGCGAGCACCTTGACGAGGCCGTCGAAGTAGTCGCCCCCGCGCACGTCGGAGGCCACGGCCGCGCGCTCGACCTTGGAGCCCTCGTGGCCGAACAGGTCCGCGAGCGAGCCGATCATCTCCGGCGGCAGGTTGTCGACGCAGAAGTAGCCGGCGTCCTCGAAGGTCGCCATCGCCTGCGACTTGCCGGCCCCGCTGAAGCCGGTGATCACGACGAAGTCCTCGATCGGTCCGTTGTAGGTCTCGCTCACCGGATCTTGTTCACGTGCGCGTAGATGTCGCGGGCCACCTTGCCCGGCAGCCCCGGAACGGCCTCGAGCTCCTCACGGCTCGCGCCGAGGAAGCGCTCGGGCGAGCCGAAGTGCTTCAGGATGCTGCGCTTGCGCGCCGGCCCGACGCCCGGCAGGTCGTCGAGCACCGAACGGGTCATCGCACGGTCGCGGCGGCCGCGGTGGAACTCGATCGCGAAGCGGTGCGCCTCGTCGCGCACGCGCTGGAGCAGCTGCAGCTCGGCCGTGTCGTGCGGCAGCAGGAGCGGCTGCGAGCGACCCGGGAGGAACACCTCCTCGATCCGCTTGGCGAGACTCACGACCGTCACCCCGAGGTCGCGGAAGGGCGCGAGCTCCCCCAGCCCGGCCGAGAGCTGACCCTTGCCGCCGTCGATCACGATCAGCGCAGGGACGGCGGCGAAGCTCTCGTCGAACTCGCGGTCGTGCGGGCTGCGCTCGCGCTGCTGCACGTACTGGCCCATGCGGCGGGAGAGGACCTCGGCCATGGCTGCGAAGTCATCCTGAACCGAGCCCCGGATGCCGAAGCGCCGGTAGTCGGCCTTCTTGGGCGCGCCGCCCTCGAAGACGACCATCGAGGCGACCGTGTGCGAGCCCATGATGTTCGAGATGTCGAAGCACTCGATCCGCATCGGGATCGTCTCCATCCCGAGCGCGCGCTGGAGCCCGTCGAGCGCCTCGATCCGCTGCGAGCGGCGGCGCTCGGAGCGCAGCCGGTCCTGGTCGAGCGCGAGCCGCGCATTGCGCTCGGCGAGCTCGAGGATGCGGCGCTTGTCGCCTCGCTCCGCGTGCCGCACCTCGACCGGCGCGCCGCGCCGCTCGCCGAGCGCCTCGGCCAGCGTGCCGGTTCGCTCCACCTGCCGCTGGACGATCACCTGCGGCGGCACGGCGATCGCGCTCGCGTAGTACTGGAGCACGAACTCCTCCGCCACCTCGGCCTCGTCGCGCCGGCCGGCGTTCTCGAGGTAGAAGCTCTGGCGGTCCTGGAGCACGCCGTCGCGGACCTGGAAGACCTGGGCGTTGGCGTCGGTCCCCTCCCCCGCCACCGCGATCGCGTCGAGCGTGCCCACCGGCGCATTCGACACGCGCTGGCGCTCGAGCAGCGAGCGCACCGCCTTCAGCTTGTTGCGGTACTGCGCGGCCTTCTCGAACTCCTGCTCGTCGGCCGCCTGCCTCATGCCCTGGTCGAGCACCCGCTCGATCTGCCGGTAGCGCCCGGACAGGAAGTCGATGATCGTCTCGACGTTGGCGCGGTACTCCTCCTTGGACACGTAGCCCACGCACGGCGCCTGGCAGCGCTTGATGAAGTAGTCGAGGCACGGCGATCCGCTCGCCCGGCCCGGCTCGGGACCGTCGCAGGTGCGGTACTGGAACACCTTGCCGAGCAGGTCGAGCGTCTCGCGCACGCGCTTGGCGTTGCTGAACGGTCCGAAGTAGGCGCGCCCCCGGCGATGGCGCTCGCGCGTGAAGTAGATGCGCGGATAGTCCTCGTCGAGGCTGATCCCGATGTACGGGTAGGACTTGTCGTCGCGCAGCCTGACGTTGAAGACGGGCCGGTGGCGCTTGATGAACTCCTGCTCGGCGAGCAGCGCCTCGGCCTCGGTCTCGGTCGCGATGAACTCGATGTCGCGGATCTGGGACACCATCTCGGCCGCGCCGCGCGCGCCGGCCTTCGAGAAATGACCGGCCACCCGCTTGCGGATCGAGCGCGCCTTCCCGACGTAGAGGACCTTGCGCCGTCCGTCCCTGAAGATGTACACGCCGGGCGCGTCCGGCAGGGCGCGCCGCTGCTCTCTCAGCCGCTCTTCGCGGGTCTCGGTGTCGGTGGAGGCCACCTGAACCGAGGATATGCAGACGCCTGGCCGGATCCCGTCCGGCGCCGCCGGTCAGGCCAGGACGCGCCCCACCGACTCGGCGACGCAGACCGGCTTCTCCCCGCCCTCGACCTCGACGGTCCAGCGCTGCACGATCTGGTACCAGCCGCCGCCCACGTCGTCGACGGAGACGACCTCCATGCTCGCCCGGATGCGGCTGCCGGCCGGCACGGGCGCGGGGAAGCGGATCTTGTTCCAGCCGTAGTTGACGCCCATCTTGAAGCCGTTCGACTCCATGAGCGCCGGGCGGAAGCCGTCGATCATCGACAGGGTGAGGTTGCCGTGCGCGACGGTGATGCCGAACGGGCTTTCGGTCTTCGCGCGCTCCACGTCCACGTGGATCCACTGGTCGTCGCCCGAGACCTCGGCGAACCGGTCGATCAGGTCCTGCGTCACCTCGCGCCACTCGCTCGGACCGACCGTCTGGCCCACGAGCGCCTCGAGCTCCTCGATTCCGTTCACGGTGATCGTCATGGCGGGGCAGGGTACATGCCTGCGACCCTTCCTCTCCCCCGATCCCAGGAGCGCCGCAATGGACTTCGAGGAGATCCGCTACGAGCTGGACGGACACCTCGCGACGATCACGCTCGACCGCCCCGACCGGCTGAACGCGTTCACCGGCACGATGGCACGCGAGCTGATCGCCGCCTTCGACGCGGCGGACGCGGACGACGAGGTCCGGGCCGTGATCGTGACGGGGGCCGGACGCGGCTTCTGCGCCGGGGCGGACCTCGGCGGCGGGGCCGGCACCTTCGACTGGCGCGAGCGGCAGGAGGACGGCGGCGAGGTGCCGCGCGACACGGGCGGCCGGGTGGTGCTGCGCATCTTCGAGTCCACGAAGCCGGTGATCGCCGCGATCAACGGCCCGGCGGTCGGCGTGGGCATCACGATGACCCTGCCGATGGACGTCCGCCTCGCCGCCGAAGGCGCCAAGATCGGGTTCGTCTTCGCGCGCCGCGGGATCGTGCCCGAGGCGTGCTCGAGCTGGTTCCTGCCTCGCATCGTCGGGATCTCGCGGGCGATGGAGTGGGTGGCGAGCGGCCGGGTCTTCCGGGCGGAGGAGGCGCTCGCCGCCGGGCTGGTGCGCAGCGTGCATCCCGCCGACGACGTGCTGCCCGCGGCGAAGGCCCTCGGCGACGAGATCGCCACGGCCGCCGCGCCGGTCTCGGTGGCCGTCTCCCGGCGGCTGCTCTGGACGATGCTGGGCGCCGAGCATCCGATGGAGGCGCACCGGGCGGACTCGCGCGCGCTGTTCTCGCGCGGCCAGTCGGCCGACGCCGCCGAGGGCGTGACCTCGTTCCTCGAGAAGCGCGACCCGGACTTCCCCGACAAGGTGAGCGACGGGCTCCCGGAGCTCTTCCCGGGGCGCGAGCAGCCGGTCTTCGGCTGAGCCCGGCGGCGGCCGTCCACCGAACCGAGGAGGAGACATCGTCGCTCGCATCTGGCGCGGCGCAGTCGCCCATGAGCATCGCGAGGCCTACGCCCGCTACGTCGAGGAGACCAGGCATCGCCGCTTACAGGTCAACGCCCGGGAACCTCGGCGCGTACCTCCTCACGCGCGACACCGAGGAGCACGTCGAGGTCGGTCACGTTCAGCCTCTGGGAGTTGATGGACGCCGTGCGCGCGTTCGCCGGCGACGATCCCGAGCGGGCGGTGTTCTACCCGGAGGACGACCGCTGGCTGGTCGAGCGCGACTCCACGTCGCGCACTATGACGTCGGATCGAGCGGGCTGTGGGCGCGCCTGCCGCTCACTCCACCAGCCTGACCTCGAAGCCGACCTCCCGCCGGCAGGTCGCCGGCGCCGCCCAGGAGCCCGAGGATGCGCGCCACGTAGGCGCGCGTCTCGGCGAATGGCGGGATGCCGCCGTAGCGCTCGACGGCGCCCGCGCCGGCGTTGTATGCAGCGAGCGCCAGCGGTACGGAGCCGAAGCGGCGCAGCAGATCGCGCATCAGGTGCGCCTGTGCATCGATCGCCGCCGCCGCGTCGAACGGATCCTCGAGACCGAGCGCCGCCGCCGTGCCCGGCATGAACTGCGCGATCCCCTCGGCGCCGGCGGGGCTCCGCGCGAACGGGTTGAAGCCCGACTCCGCGTAGAGCTGGGCGGACAGCAGCGCCGCCCCGACGTTCCAGCGCTGCGCGGCACGCACGATCGGCTCGTGGAACTCGAGCCGGCACGAACGACGGCACCGCGCGGCGCCCATCGCCTCGGCCGCCGAAGCCGACCGACGCGCTGCCGGTGTTCCGCGCGTAGCCGAAGTGCCACGGCTCCCACGAGTATCGCTGGACGAAGCCGAAGCGCTCGCTGTTCGCCGCGCAGCCAGGCGTAGGCGCCCGGCGGGCCGAGGTCGAGCTCGGTGGCGTAGCGGTGCAGGCTCGTGCCCGGAGGCGCAACCCATTTCGGGTCGGGGTGCGCGGCGAACAGCCGCGCCTGCTCGGCGTCGGAGCGGAACGCGCTCGTGACCGACAGGAACAGGCCCGCCTCCTCGCGCGCCGCGGCCGCCATGCGGTCGAACGCCTGGCGCCACGTCCGGGCGCATCGGCTTTCCTTGCCTGTACGCGAGCGGGCCGTCGTAGCCGCCGCCCGAGCCGAACTCCGGCATCCCGGACGGCACGCCGAGCCCCGGCACGAGCTCGGCCGCCGCGCGGGCCCGCACCGGCACCGCGCGCCGGCGCCGCTCGCCCGGCCGACCCGCACGCCGCGCCTCGCCGCGCACCGCGACCGCCACCCGCGTCGGCGCGAACGACGCGCCCGGAAAGCTCACGTCGGCGGCCCGCACGCGCACCCCGTTGCGCCGGCCGCCCCGCACCGCCGCGGCGCGCGCCCGCGCGAGGTAGACCGGCAACGGCAGATGACGCGGATTCGGCAACCCGTTCCGCGAGCAGCGGCGGCTCGAACAGCCGCGGGTACAGGTCGCGCATCACCTGCGCCGCCGACATCGCCGCCAGATCCGCCGCCCGCTGATGCTTGCCGCGCGCCCCCAGCGCCTGCCCGAACGCGAACACCGCCACCACCCCGGCCAGCAGCAGCGCCACCACGCCCAACATCAGCAGCGACGCCTGGCCGCGCTCGGACCGAATCAGCCCCCCTCCGAACAGCTACGTGCGTCATCACCGAGCACAGTCCCGCCGCCCGAGTTACCGCTCAACACCCGCAAGCAACAACACTGCGACAACACCGTCACCTGGCCAGAGGGGACGCGATCGCCCCGCCCCGCCGGCAACGGCGCACGACGTCCACGACTCGCGCGAAAGCGCCCCGGCTTCCAGCCACAAGACGACAGGCACGAGGCGCCCAACAGCGCAGGCGTTTGCGAATGCGGTCGTCCGACGGCGCCTCACCGGCTCAGCCATCATCTCAAGTCAGGCTGGCCGTAACGCAGGTGATTTGCGGCGGAGCTGCTCCCTGAGCGGCCGGCTCAGCGGCTCAGCCGCACCCGCACTCGCTCGACCTTCCTGCCGCCGGACGGCCGGACGGCGACCGTCGCTCGCGCGCGGCGACCGCGCTCTAGTAGCGAGCCGAGTCTGGCGGCCACGCCTTGCGCCGGCTTCAGACGGAGCCTTTGTGCTTGCCGGCGGCCACCTTCGCGCTCGCCGGTCGGAGCTTGAAGCGGGTCGCCTCGCCTTCGACCTTGACGACACCGCCCGCGCGAACGCTGCAGGGCTGGCCGCCGCAGCCGACCACAACGGCGAGCTTGTGCAGTCGCTGTTCGTCGCGCGCGCCGAGCTCCACCTTGGGGCTCGGCTTGAGCGTCGCCTTCCGCGCAGGGCCCGAAACGTTGTCGGCACGCAGGCCGGCGACCTGCACCGTGCCGCCGTCGATCGCGGGCACGTCGCCTACGACCAGCCGGCGCTTGCGCGTGACCGGCGTGATCCGCCGGCCGTCACGCAGCCGCAGGTTGACCGCGTAGCGATCCGCCCCGCTCGAGCGGCTCCAGCGGATCACGAGCGTGTCGCCTGACTTGCGGCTCAGACGGACGCGCCGCGGGCGGCCGGGGAGGCGTTCGCGCGGCGCCCGGAAGCGCGCGACCGTCAGGCTGGCGCGCGGGATGCCGCGTGACTCGACCACGGCGACGATCTGGCGGCGGCCCCCGAGGCCGAGCGCCGGCTTGAACTGCAGCTTGCCGCGGCGCTCGCGCACCGTACCGATCGCGTCCATGGCGTCGCCCGCGCCGCGCTCGAAGAGGCGCACGCGCTGGCCGGGCAGCGCATGCAACCGCCAGGACAGCTGGCGCCGGTCGCCTCGGGACCGGGTCACGTGCACGCGGACGCTCGGCTACCGGGAGCCCGTCGGCGCGCAGGACCCTCGTGATCGTCGAGCCGGGCTGGGCGCTGACGCTCCAGCGCCCGGGCTCCGGCCTGAAGATCCGGACGTAGCTCAGGTTCTCCTCCGGCTGCACCGCGAACGCGTGGCGGCTGGTCAACTCGGGCGCGCCCGCCTGGGTCGTCACCCGGCGCCCGCCCGGGCCGCGGACCACGACCTGGGGCCCACCCGGGCCCTCGATCCGAAGGTTCACGAACGGCACGCCGCGCCGGACTCGGAAACCAGCCCCTGCCTGACCGCCCGCCGCCGTGCCTTGAACGCCGCCGGCTTGAAGTCCCGGGCCTCACCCTCGCAGCCCTCGAAGAAGGGCCAGTCGGGCACGGGCGCATCGTCCTCGCCCCAGCGCTGGTGGAAGCCGAAGCCGGCGTTCAGGCCGCCGCCGGCGACCTCGGTGCAGGCGCGCATGCCGATCGACGAGACGATCACGCTCGCCCCGACGATCTCCTTCCGCTGCGCAGGCCGCGCCTCGTTCGCCTGGGTGTCCGGATCGTCCGGCTTGCCCGGGTCGCTGATCTGGCCGACGCTCGTCCTGCCCTCGACGAAGAAGGACTCGCTCGGCACGTCGATCGCGCCGTCCACGCGGAACCCGGCGCTGATCAGGTCGGTGTTGATCTCGGCGCCGCCACCGAAGGTCACCTTCTGCGGCGTCTCGTATTGGGCGTACATGTCCGCCACCTGGAGGTCGCGCAGGTAGCCCCGGCCGTCGATCCGGAAGACGGCGGGCTGGTTGCACCGCTGCAGCGGGAACTTGTAGAAGGCGTCGCCCTCGATGCGGGAGACGAGCTCCGAGATCAGCGTGAGCGTGACCCCGCCGGCGATCTTCGCCGGCGTCTTGCAGGCGTCGCGGTTGTTCGTGTCGAAGCGGATCCGCCTCAGGTAGACCAGGGCTCGTCAGCGGCCGTCCCGGCTCCGGGAGGAAGTCCACAAAGCCGTTCGCAAAGTCGAAGTCGCCGCCCTTGAAGCCGAACTTCGTGGCGACCTTCGTCCGCACGCCCGGGAGCACGATCGCCGTGTCTCCGCGCAGGATCCACGGGTCGAGGTTCTGGTAGACGAGGCTGAAGCGCTCGATCTCCGCGATGCCGATCGAGACACCCTTGACGTCGATCGACGCGCTCGCGAGCTCGAGCCCGCGGGCGTTGCTCGCGCGCAGCGTCACGTTGCCCGTCGCCTTGTCGGAGGCCAGCGTGCTCAACGGGGCGGGCAGCTCGAGGTTGACCGGGAGCTCGATCGTCTCGCCCGCGACGATCCGCGGCGTCGTCCAGCCCGAGACGGCGAGCGCCAGCACCTCCGAGTTCGCCTTCGCCGCGTCGAAGGTCACCTCGTTTCCGGCGCTGTCCTTGATCGCGCCCGCGCCCTTGGGGATGCGCCAATCGAGCTGCTGGCGCTCGAGC
>CAWEVH010000041.1:0-12152 GCA_963812415.1 uncultured Thermoleophilaceae bacterium
CGCTGGCACTGCGCGACGCCTGAGGTGTCGCAGTGGGCAACGCCCGGGCGCCGCGCCCGCCCTTCGGGGCGCGCGGCGCCCGGGCGCAGGGCTCCGCCTTCTCGTGGACGCCGCCCGGATGACCCGGCCCCGGCGCCCGCGTGGTCGCGTGTTGCCTCGGATGGCCCCACCGTCCGGCCTGCGCTCTCCGGCGCGTCCGGCCTCGGCGGCCCCGAGGTGATCGGTTATGCCAGTGCGGCAGGCTCCCCTTCGTGAGCCGAGGCCGGCCCTGGCTCGCTCCGTTCGATGACGGGGCGAACCGGTAGGAGGTCGAGCATCGTGAGCGGCTGCCCGCACGCGTTGCACCACGTCACACGCGCGAACCCGTCCACGTCGACCTCGTCGTGACAGGTTGGACACCGGTAGTGGGCCATGTGCCAGATTGCACTAGTTCGGCGGGCGGCTGACAATGGGGTGGAGACCCCATTTGTCATGAAACCGCCGGGCTACCGTCCTGCTCCAAGCCGACGCGGGCGTCGCGTCCCCAAGGGTTCGCGATAGTGTGCCTCAGCGTTCCCAAGCGTGCCCGACCGGAGGACCCTTGTGAGACGAAAGGGTCGTACAGCACTCGTCATTCTCACACTCGGCCTGGGCTGGGCGGTGAGCACGCCGGCCCTTGCGACGGCAGCGAGCGCGTCGGAGGTGTCGGAGACGACCCGGCTATCCGACCGTCGCACGCTGGTGTCCGGCGACCGGATGTACGCCATGGGCGACGCCTCGGGGCTCTACCCGGCGGCCGGCTGGCACATCCGGGGCGAGATGCAGGGCTTCTGGACGCCGCCGGTGAAGCTGCTGGACGGCGTGTGGTTCAAGCTCGGCGACTCCTGGCTGGGTGCCGAGGCCGCCACGCAGGGCTACACGCGCGGGCACGGCTACGAGCGCTACACCTACGGGTCCGTCGATGGGGTGCGTGTCGAGCGGGTCGACTTCGTGCCAGACGGCGTGCGAGCGGCCGTCATCCGGCTGGTCCTGCGCTCGGACCGGACACGCACTCTGCCGCTGGCGTTTGACGCGCACTCCGAGCTGATCGCCGCCTACCCATGGGGCTGGACCACGCCGAGCGCGGCTGCGATGAACCTTCAGGACACGGGCGCGGTGGAGGACGGCGCGCTGGTGTTCCGCGAGACCGGGACGCCGCCCGTGCCCAACGCGAGCGCGCACGACTACGCCGCCGTGGTCGGGATCGTCGCTGCAGCCCACCGGTCAGGTGCTCGGCCCGGACCATCGCGGCCCGCAGGACCCGGCTGTGATCTGCCCGACCGACGGACCGGCACCGTTCCGCTGTGACGACTCGGGGTTCGGCCGCGGCACCGGCGGGCAGCTGCGCTACCAGCTGCAGCTGCGACGCAACCAAGCGCTGACGGTGTGGTTCGCGGTGGCCGGCTCGGACATCGGGCTGGGCAAGGCGCGGGCCGAGTACGCCAGGGCGTTGAGCAATCCGGACCGGCTGCTCAAGGACAAGATCGCTTCTCGGAAACGCCTCGCGAGCAACACCGTCGTGGACCTGCCGGGCGACCGACTGCTGCAGAGCAGCGTCGAGTGGAGCAAGCAGAACCTGGCCGACTCCATCCTCGAGGCGCGTGACCTGCGTGTGCGCGATGTGGACGAGGGCCGCGCGTATCCCCCGGCCGCCGGCGTCGTGCCGCTGGCCCGATGGACGGGCGCCGGGTTCCCCGACTACCCGTGGCTGTTCGCGACCGACGGCGAGTACACCGCGTTCGCCTCGGTGGCGGCCGGGCAGTTCGACGTGGTCCGCGCGCACCTGCGCGCGCTGCGCGACGTCAGCGACCTGCTCAACGCGCGCAGCGGCAAGGTGGTGCACGAGGTGGCGCCGACCGGCGACGTGTACTTCGGCGCGAACAGCCACGCCGGCAACACCGACGAGACCGTGAAGTTCCCGAGCGCGGTCGCGCTGCTGTGGCGCTGGACTGGCAACGATGCGTTCCGCGACGAGATGTACGACTTCGCCGTGCGCAACCTGCAGTACGTCTACCGCGTGCTGGACACGGACGGCGACGGCTGGCCGGAGGGCCTGGGCAACGTGGAGCGCGCCGGCATGGGCCGGGAGAAGCTCGACAGCACCGTCTACCTGGTCCGCGGGCTACGGGACCTGGCCGACATGGCGGCAAGCAAGGGCGACACCGACGATCGCCACGTGGGCAGCCGGCAAGGCCGCGGACATCGAGGCCCGCTTCGAGTCGCAGTGGTGGTTCGGCGGGGACGCCAACTCCTACGCCGACTCGATCGACGACCCGGCCAACCCCGCCAACGACAACACGAAGATCTTCCAGCGCCACTGGATCGGCGTCGCTGCCGATGGAGGCCGAGCTGTTCCTGCCAGACGGCTCCACGCGCCCGCTGGCCTCCGCCGAGCACGCGCACGTGGCACTCGATCAGCGCGAGCGTGACTGTTACTCGGGCGAGTTCGGGATCTTCCATACCGGCACCGGTCCGACGTCGGCGCCGCAGGGCAACCCGGGCCCGTCGTGCGACAGCGTCGTGTCGGCGGTGGGCAGCGAGCGGTCGACGTTCTCACTGAACACCGCCGTCATGGCGGTCGCCGAAGGCAACTACGGCCGTATGGGTGCCGGCCAGCAGCGACGCTACACGACCGGCAACGCGCGCATCCAACTCGATCCGGCCGTGTGGGAGACGCCCGGCGCGATGCCGGAGATCGCGCCCTCGCCGGATTTCGTCGCCAACATCGACCGGGGTTTCGTCGACCGCTCGATGATGCTGCAGGCGTGGGGCACCTACGGGATTCTCTGGCCGGTCGTCCACCAGCAGCTCGGCGTTGCGCCGGACCTCGGCAACGGGCGGCTCGCCGTCGTGCCGCAGCTCCCGGCGGGTCAGACGTCTGCGTCTGGCTCGAAGATCCGCGTGGGCTCGGGCCATGTCGCCGTCAGCGCCTCACTCGTGGGTCAACGGCTCCGCACCACGGCGCGCCTGGAGGGCGTGTCGGCTGACCTGACGGTTGGGGCGGTGCTGCCGTCCGGGGCAAGCGTCTCGTCGGTCACCCTCAACGGCGAGCCGGTGCCATACAGCGTCGTGCCGACCGCACGCGGTGACGAGGTAAGGGTCAACGGCAGGGCCGGCAGAAACGACCTGGTGATCACGCTGAGTTGATCTCCGTCGAGATGGCCGCGCCTGCGGCTACGCCCTCAGGTACACCGGATTCGAGATGATCCAGGTGCAGTCGCGGCCCTTCGAGTGGCGCACCGCCTCCACGCGGTAGGCGCCGGGCTCCTCGACCTCGTGGTCGAGCATCGTGCCCGCGGCGCGCGCGACCTCGCGGCCGTCGCGCAGTAGGCGCAGGCGCGCCGGCAGCGGCGTCCGCACCGTGAGCGTCCGGGGTCCGGCGGGCGCCTCGCCGCCCATCGGCACGTCGTCCGCCTCGAAGCGGAAGCCCCGGGCCGGGGCCAGCGAGTCGACCGCGATGTAGCAGCGACCGCTCCGGAGCGCGTCGAAGACCTGCTCGCGGTCGGGGTCGAGCTCGCGGGTGGGCGCCTCCTCGCAGAGCACGTGCGTGCGGATGAAGCGGAATGAGCGGTGGTAGGCCATCACACGAAGCGGCACCACCGGGCCGATTCGCTTGCCGAACTGGTGGGCGTCGAGGCCGCCGAGCGCCACGACTCGCCGGGTCCGGCAGAGCTCGTCCCAGGCGCGCATGTTGCGCTCGGGCGGGTGCTGGAGCACGCGCCCCGGCGTGAGCACGAAGCGCAGCAGCTCGGGGATGCTGGCCACCGCCTCGGCGGTGTCGTTGACGAAGCTCCACAGCTCGATGCCGTGCAGCGCGTCGGAGTGCAGCCCGTCGAAGGGCATTCCCTCGCCGACGCGCTTGAAGCGCTCGGACCCGCTCGAGAACGGATGGGCCGCGAAGCCGAACCCACCGGCGCGGCGCACGGCCTCGCAGATCCCCGCGCCGTCGAGGCCCTGGTGGTCGATCTCCTCGTCGATGCCGAAGGCGAGGTAGTGGTTGCGCTCGCGCGGCGAGACCTCCACGCCCGCGAGCAGGAGCACCTCGCCGTACCAGCCCTCCTCGCCCCGTCGCTTGGCCTCGAGCGAGTCGTGATCGGTGAGCAGCACCACGTCGGCGTGCGCCCGGCTCGCGGCCTTCGCGATCTCGGGCACGGTGCCGGTCCCGTCCGAGTAGAGCGAGTGCAGGTGGACAACGCAGGCGAGGTCGTACACGGGTGCTAATCCAGGTCGCGCCTGATCAGTAGCGCCGCCCCGGCGGCGAAGGCCGCGCCGATCCAGGCGAGCATGGCAAGCACGGCGAGCCCGGGGGAGAGCACGTCGACGTCGCCCGGGAGCCCGGCGTCCTCCGGAGGAACGTCCGTGATGCCGATCGGCAGGGCGCCGAACGGGCTGAAGCGGGCGACGTCCGGGACCAGCGCGGCGAGCGCCGGATCGACCGCAAAGCCGAGCACGAGCAGGCCGACCACCGCCGCGACCTGGTTGCGCAGCAGCGCGCCGATGCCGACGCCGAAGGCGCCGAGCAGCGCGGCAACGAGTGCGTTGCGCGCGACCTGCTCGATCAGCTCGCCCGCCGCCGGCGTGGGGAGGTCGCGCGCCGTCAGGATGATGAGCCCGACCACGGCTACCGCAATCGAGATCACGAGCGAGAGCACGAGCCCGGCCGCCGCGAACGCGATCGTCTTGCCGGCGAGGAAGCGCAGCCGGTCGGGGGCAGCGAGGAGCGAGCTCGTGATCGTGTGGTGGCGCCACTCGCCCGTGATCCCGACCACCGCCAGGATGGTGATGAACAGGCTGCTGGTATCGGACGTGAAGACGTCGGTGAGCACCTCGTCCTGGGTCGGCTCCGTCAGCAGGGCCACGAGCACGGTGATGAGCAGCGACGTCCCGACGGCGGCGGCGGTGAGCGCCAGGAAGGTGCGCGTCGTGCGCAGCTTGATCAGCTCGGCTCGGAGCAGCGCCGTCATACGCCGTGCTCCGTGAGCTCGAAGAAGGCCTCCTCGAGCGAACGCGTCTGAGCCCCGAGCTCCCGCAGCACGACGCGATGCTCGGCAGCGACCGCGCCGACCGCCTCGGGCGCCACACCGTGGACGAGCAGCAGATCGCCCGTCTGGCCGTCGACGGCGATGCCGCGCTCGCGCAGGAGTCCGGCAAGCCGCTCGCTGTCGGCGGAGCGCACGCGCGTGATCGGCTCGCCGCCTCCGCCCAGCACGTGCTCGATCGGGCCGCTTGCCCGCATCACGCCCTTGGCGATGACCACGACCTCGTCGACCGACTGCTCCACCTCGGACAGCAGGTGGCTCGAGACCAGCACCGCCCGCCCGCGGCCGGCCTCCTCCCGGAGCAGGTCGCGCACCCAGCGGATGCCGGGCGGGTCCAGGCCGTTGGTCGGCTCGTCGAGGATGAGCACGCGCGGGTCGCCGAGCAGCGCCGCCGCGATCGCCAGGCGCTGGCGCATGCCCATCGAGTAGCCCTTCACTCGCCGGTCCGCCGCCTCCGTCAGGCCGACCTGTTCGAGCAGCTCGGAGACGCGCTCGGGCGAATGGCGGCCGGCGGCGGCGAGGACACGCAGGTGGTTGCGCCCGCTGCGACCGGGATGGAAGCTCGCGTTCTCGAGCACCGCGCCCACGTGGGCGCTCGGATGCTCGAGCTCGTCGTAGCGCTTGCCACCGAAGGTGCCGGTGCCCGTGTCGGCGTGTATCAGCCCCAGCACGCAGCGCAAAGTGGTCGACTTGCCTGCCCCGTTCGGTCCGAGGAACCCGGTTACGCGGCCGGCGTTCACCTCGAAGGACATGTCGGACACGGCCTGCACGGCGCCGAAGCGCTTGCTGAGTCCCTGGATCTCGATTGCCGCCACGTCGGTCACGCGCGGCTCAAGCTACCCGACCGCACCGCGGGCCTTGGGCAAGGTCGGACTGGGTAACTTTCCGGTGTGAGCCAGCAAGACAGCTTCGGCGCCCGCTCGACGCTTGCATCCGGCGGCGAGTCCTACGAGGTCTTCCGCCTCGATGCCCTGCAGGACGAATACGACGTCGCCCGGCTCCCGTACTCGCTCAAGATCCTGCTCGAGAACCTGCTGCGGCACGGGGAGGACGAGGGTGCCAAGGAGTTGGCGAGCTGGGACCCGAAGGCCGAGCCGTCCACCGAGATCGCGTACACGCCCGCGCGTGTCCTGATGCAGGACTTCACCGGCGTCCCGGCGATCGTCGACCTGGCGGCGATGCGCGACGCCATGGAGGAGCTCGGCGGCGACCCCGAGCGGATCAATCCGCTGGTGCCGGTCGAGCTCGTGATCGACCACTCGATCCAGGTCGACGTGTTCGCCGAGCGGCTCGCCTTCCAGCGCAACGCCGAGCTCGAGTTCAAGCGCAACCGCGAGCGCTACGCCTTCCTGCGCTGGGGCCAGACGGCGTTCGACAACTTCAGCGTGGTGCCCCCCAACACCGGAATCTGCCACCAGGTGAACCTCGAGTACCTCGCGCGCGTGGTCGAGTCGCGCGACGGCCAGGCGTTCCCGGACACGCTGGTCGGCACCGACTCGCACACGACGATGGTCAACGGCCTCGGCGTGCTGGGCTGGGGCGTGGGCGGGATCGAGGCCGAGGCCGCGATGCTCGGCCAGGCCGTGTCGATGCTGTTACCGCAGGTGGTGGGCTTCAGGCTCACGGGCGAGCTGCCCGAGGGCTCGACGGCCACCGACCTCGTGCTCACGGTGACCCAGATGCTGCGCGAGCGCGGCGTGGTCGGAAAGTTCGTCGAGTTCTACGGCGAGGGCCTGCCGAACCTGCCGCTCGCCGATCGCGCGACGATCGGGAACATGTCGCCGGAGATGGGCGCGACCTGCGCCATCTTCCCCGTGGACGCCGAGACGCTCCGCTACCTCGAGTTCTCCGGGCGCCCGCCCGAGCGCGTGGCGCTGGTCGAGGCCTACTGCAAGGAGCAGGGCCTGTTCCACGACGAAAGCTCGGAGGAGGCCGCCTACTCGGACACGCTCGAGCTCGACCTGGGCGACGTGGAGCCCTCGCTCGCCGGGCCCAAGCGCCCGCAGGACCGCGTGGCGCTCTCAGATGCGGCGCAGGACTTCACGGCCGAGCTCGCGGAGTACGCCGGGCAGGGCGCGCTCGCGGGCTATGACGAGGCAGCCGCGGAGTCGTTCCCGGCCAGCGACCCGCCGACCAACAACGGCGGCGGTGAGGCGCCCAAGCTCGGGCACAGCCACCCCCAGCCCGGCACCGCCGTGGCCGAGCGCGAGGAGGGCTTCGGACACGGCTCGGTGGTGATCGCCGCGATCACGAGCTGCACGAACACCTCCAACCCGTCGGTCATGCTCGGGGCCGGGCTGCTCGCCCGCAAGGCCGTCGAGGCCGGCCTCGAGCGCATGCCATGGGTCAAGACCTCGCTCGCGCCCGGGTCGAAGGTGGTCACGGACTACCTCGAGCGGGCGGACCTGATCGAGCCGCTGTCGAAGCTCGGCTTCGATCTCGTGGGCTACGGCTGCACCACCTGCATCGGGAACTCGGGACCGCTGCCGGAGGAGATCTCGAAGGAGATCGAGGAGCGCGACCTCGTGGTGGCGAGCGTGCTGTCCGGCAACCGCAACTTCGAGGGTCGCATCCACCCCGAGGTGAAGATGAACTACCTCGCCTCGCCTCCCCTGTGCGTCGCCTATGCCCTCGCCGGGCGCATGGATCTCGACATCGTGAACGAGCCGCTCCAGAACGACGTCTACCTGCGCGACATCTGGCCCTCGCAGCAGGAGGTGAACGAGGCGATCGAGTCGGCGATCGAGTCGGACATGTTCCGCTCGAGCTACGGCGAGGTGTTCGAGGGCGACGAGAACTGGAATGGACTCGACGTGCCCGAGGGCGACCGCTACGCCTGGGACGCCGACTCCACCTACGTGAAGCGCCCGCCCTACTTCGAGGGCATGCCCGCCGAGGCGCCGGAGGGGTTCGATCGGATCAGCGGTGCGCGGGCGATCGCCCTGCTGGGCGACAGCGTGACCACCGACCACATCTCCCCGGCGGGTGCGATCAAGAAGGACTCGCCGGCGGGCGCCTACCTGATCGAGAACGGCGTCGAGCAGCGCGAGTTCAACTCCTACGGCTCGCGGCGCGGCAACCACGAGGTGATGATGCGCGGCACGTTCGCGAACATCCGCCTGCGCAACCTGCTGGCGCCGGGCACCGAGGGCGGCTGGACGCTGCGCGACGGGGAGCAGGAGACGATCTACGACGCCGCGGTGGCGTACGCCGACGAGGGCACGCCGCTGTGCGTGCTGGCGGGCAAGGAGTACGGCTCGGGGTCGTCGCGCGACTGGGCGGCGAAGGGGCCGCGGTTGCTCGGCATCCGCTTCGCGATCGCCGAGTCCTATGAGCGCATCCACCGCTCGAACCTCGTCGGGATGGGCGTCCTGCCGCTCCAGTTCCCCGACGGCCAGTCGGTCGAGTCGCTCGGGCTGAAGGGCGACGAGACGTTCGACCTGGCGCCGCTCGAGGAGGGCGCCCGCGAGCTGCGCGTGACGGCCACGCCGGCCGGCGGCGGCGAGCCGATCGAGTTCGACGCCCGCGTGCGCATCGACACGCCCAACGAGTGGCAGTACTACCGCGGCGGCGGCATCCTCCACTTCGTGCTGCGCGGGCTGGCGAGCGACTGACGCCGGCGGCGCCGACCGCGAGCTCCTCCGGCGACCGCTCTCGGAGTTGACATCTGATAGGTCAATCAATAAACTGTCTCGGCATGACCCCGAGAACCGCACTTCGACCCGAGCCGCGCGCGAGCTCCGACGAGCGGCGCGAGCAGGTGATCGCGGCCGCGGTCAAGGAGTTCGCGGCCCACGGCTACCACGCGGCGAGCACGACCGGCATCGCCAAGCGGGCCGGGATCTCGCAGCCGTACATCTACGCGCTCTTTCCCAACAAGCGCGAGCTCTTCCTCGCCACCCACAAGCACGTGATGCAGCGGATTCGGGCGGCCTTCGAGGAGGCGGCCCGTGGGGTCGACGGGGTCGAGGAGCGGATCGCAGCGATGGGCGAGGCCTACATGCGGCTTCTCGACGATCGCGACGAGATCCTCCTCCAGATGCAGGCCCACGCCGCCGCGGCCGACCCCGAGCTGCGCGAGCCCGTGCGGGAGGAGTTCATGCGCCTGTTCGACGACATCCGCCGGATGAGCGGGGTGTCGGAGGAGCAGGCCATCAGCTTCATGGCCACCGGCATGCTGCTGAACGTGGTGGCGGCACTCGACCTTCCGCGCGACTACTGCCCCGCCGAGCCGACCGGCTGACCACTCTCTTTTTTTCGTCACGTCTTGATAGATCAATCAATCACAAGGAGCACACCGTGACCCAGCGCCAGAGCATCACCACTCTCGCGATCGTCTCGATCGCACTGTTCATGGTCACGCTCGACAACCTCGTGGTCACGAACGCGCTCGTCTCGATCCGCGAGGACCTCGGCGCCACGCTCGAGGAGCTCGAGTGGACGGTGAACGCCTACACCCTGTCGTTCGCCGTCTTCCTGTTGACCGCCGCCGCCATTGGTGACCGGCTCGGGCGCCGGGCGGTGTTCGTGGCCGGCCTCGGCATCTTCACGATCGCGTCCGCCGCAGCCGCCCTCGCCCCGTCGACCGAGGCGCTGATCGCCGCGCGCGCCGCGCAGGGGCTCGGCGGCGCGGTGATCGCGCCACTGTCGCTCACGCTCCTGAGCGAGGCGTTCGCGGCGGACAAGCGCGGCCTCGCGCTCGGGATCTGGTCCGGGGTGTCGGGCCTCGGCGTGGCGCTCGGACCGGTGGTCGGAGGGGCCGTGGTCGAGGGATTCTCGTGGCAGTGGATCTTCTGGCTGAACGTCCCCGTGGGACTGGCACTCGCCCCCGCGGCGCTGGCGCTGCTGCGCGAGAGCCACGGGCCGAGCCGGTCGCTCGACGTGCCCGGCGTGCTCCTCGCGAGCACCGGCCTGCTCGGGGTCGTGCTCGGCATCGTCCGGGCGCAGGCGCTCGGCTGGACGAGCACCATGGTGGTCGTTTCGATCGCGAGCGGGCTCGCGCTGCTGGCGGGCTTCGTCGTCTGGGAGCTCCGCGCTCGTGAGCCGATGCTGCCGATGCGCTTCTTCCGCAACCGCGGCTTCGCGGCCACCAACGGCGTGTCGTTGCTGATGTTCTTCGGCGCGTTCGGCTCGATCTTCCTGCTCGCCCAGTTCTTCCAGGTGGCGCAGGGCTACTCGCCGCTCGAGGCGGGGATCCGCACGCTGCCCTGGACGGCGATGCCGATCTTCGTGGCGCCGCTGGCGGGCATCTTGTCCGACCGGGTCGGCGGCCGGCCGCTGATGGCGTCCGGGCTGGCGCTCCAGGCGCTGGGGCTGGCATGGCTCGCGATCGTGAGCGAGCCCGACGTGGCCTACTCGCTGCTGATCCCGGGCTTCGTGGCGGCCGGTACCGGCATGGCGCTCGTGTTCGCCCCGGCCGCCGGGGTCGTGCTCGGCTCCGTGCGCCCGAGCGAGGCCGGCCAGGCTTCGGGCGCGACCAACACGATCCGCGAGGTGGGCGGCGTGCTGGGCGTGGCGGTGTTGGCCACGGTGTTCACGGACGCCGGCGGGCTCGGCTCGCCGCAGGCGTTCGTCGACGGGCTGGTGCCGGCTGTCTGGCTCGGCTCGGCGGCGCTCGGGATCGGGGCGCTCGTGGCGCTGCTGGTGCCCGGCAAGCCCTCGGCGGCCACGGCGGGGGCCGCGGCGCCGGCCGCCCGGCCGGTCGCCCCGCCGCAACCGGCGTAGGCGGCCGCTTCCGCCGGAACGGTCGCGTGGTTTGCGTTCACTTTGGACGCACACCACGCGACCGATGCGGGACGGCTCGGCGGGGCGGGGAGGCCGCCGGTATCGTCGCGCGCGATGCTCGACGTCGATGCCGTCCGCGACCGTTTCCCCGCCCTGTCCGGCCGTGCCGCCTACCTCGACGGGCCGGGCGGGTCGCAGGTCCCGCGCGAGGTGCTCGAGGCGATCGGCGATTGCCTCCAGCACTCGAACGCCAACCTCGGCGGGGCATTCGCCACGAGCGCCGCCGCCGTGGAGGTGATGGCGCGCGGGCGCGCCGCGCTGGCCGACTTCACTGGCGGGCACCCGGACGGGATCGCCTTCGGCGCGAACATGACCACGCTCAACTTCCTGCTCGCTCACGCGGTCGCCCGGACGCTCCAGCCGGGCGACGAGATCGTGGTCACCCAGCTCGACCACGACGCGAACATCTCGCCCTGGCTGCTGGTGGCGGCCGACCACGGGCTGACCGTCCGCACGGCGCCGATCGACGCGAGTGACGTCACGCTCGACCACGAGGCGCTCGAGGCGCTGATCGGCGAGCGCACGCGCGTGGTGGCGTTCACGCTCGCCTCGAACGCGGTCGGCTCGCTCACCGACCCGGCCCGGATCGCGGCGGCTGCTCATGCCGTGGGAGCGCTCGCCTGGGCGGACGGCGTTCACCTGGCGCCGCACCGGCGCCTGCGCGCGAGCGATTGGGGGCTCGACGTGCTGCTCTGCTCTCCCTACAAGTTCTTCGGTCCCCACCTCGGGGTGGCGGCGATTCGTCCTGAGCTCGCCGAATCGCTGCCGGCCGACCGCGTGCGCCCCGCCGGCCAGGACCCGCCGGGCCACCGCTTCGAGACCGGCACCCAGTCCTTCGAGGCCGTCGCCGGCGCCAAGGCGGCCGTCGACTACCTGCGCTCAGTCGGCGACGGCGATGGCCTGGACGGCGCCTTCGCTGCGATCCAGGCTCACGAGGACGCGCTCGCGCGTCGCTTCCTGGCCGGCCTGCCGGCAGGGATCGAGCTGTACGGGATCGCCGGCGAGGAGGCGCGCACGGCCACGTTCTGCTTCAACGTCGGCGACCGGGCCCCGCGCGCGGTGGCCGAGGCGCTCGGGCGGCAGGAGCTCTACGTCTGGGACGGCGACTACTACGCGCTCGAGCCGATCCGGGCGCTCGGGCTGTCCGAGCGCGGCGGCGCGGTACGAGCGGGCTTCCTCCACTACACGAACGAGGACGAGGTCGACCGGCTGCTGGGCGCGCTCGCCGAGCTGGCGGGCTGAGCCGTCAGATGTCTCCGCCCAGCAGCTTCTCCACCGACTCGACCTTGTCGTCCAGCGTCTGGTCCGGCC
>CAWEVH010000042.1:0-18141 GCA_963812415.1 uncultured Thermoleophilaceae bacterium
GTCGAGGCGCTTCACGAGAGCACGGACGGTAATCCGCTCTTTCTGGGCGAGCTGTCACAGCTGCTCCACGACCAGAAATTGCTCGAGCGAGGTCATTTGGAACGGTTGCCGAGCTCCCACGGAGTCCATCAGGCCATCAGCCGCCGGTTGCACGGCCTTTCTCGTGCCTGTCGCGACCTCCTGAGCGTGGCGTCCTGTCTCGGTCGCGAGTTCAGCTTGGCTGCACTCGAGAGCGTGGGACAGGTCGACGGCGAAGCGCTGCTCGACCTGCTCGACGAGGCGCGTACTGCGCGGGTGGTCGGTGAGACGCCCGGCGATCCTGACCGGCTGAGCTTCTCGCATGCGCTCGTCCGCGACGCTCTCTATGAGCAGCTGGGAGCCGCCAGGCGGGCCCGACTCCACGGGCAGATCGGCGACGCGCTCGTCCGCCTCTACGGAGGAAGCCCCGAACCTCACCTCGCGGAGATCGCTCATCACTTCTCCGAAGCGTCCCCGGTCGGCTATCGCACCAAGGCGGTCGAGTATGCGAAGCGAGCGGCGGATCACGCCGGGCGCCTACTCGCGTACGAGGAATCGACTCGCCTGTATGAGGAGGCGCTCACGGCAGCTCGCGGAGCCGCGACCGTGGAGCCCTCCACGCGCTGCGAGCTCCTGGTCTTATTGGGTGACGCCCAGGCCCGTAGCGGCGAGATGCTGAAGGCGAAGGAGACCTTTGCGCTCGCCGCCGACGCCGCTCGCGAGCTGAACCTCCCCGACCTGCTCGCCCGCGCGGCGATTGGCTACGGGGGGCGATTCGTGTGGGTGCGTTCCGGTAAGGACCGCGGGCTCGTGCCGCTGCTCGAGGACGCGCTGGCACTGCTGGCTCCTGATGACGGGGTGCTCAGAGTGAAGCTGCTCGCGCGCCTCGCTGGCGCTCTGCGCGACAGGCCGTCCCCCCGACCCGTCGCCTCGATCAGTAGGGAGGCGGTCGGAATGGCCCGGAGGCTGGGTGATCCCGGCACCCTGGCCTACGCCCTGGACAGCGTCTACGCGGGGATCACCTACCCCCAGCAGGCGGCCGAGTGGCGCGCGAGCGCTGACGAGCTCGTGCGGGTCGCCGAGATCGCGGGCGACAAGGAGCGCGCGTTCGCCGGTCACCAGCACCGACTGGGAGTCCTGATGCTCGACGGTGAAATCGCGGAGGCGGACGCCGAGCTCCGTGCGATGGCGCGGCTCGTGGGCGAGCTCAGACAGCCCGCGCAGACGTGGGCTCTCACCCTCAGCCAGCTGGCACGCGCCATGTTCGCGGGTCGCTTTGCGGACGCCGAGGCGCTGCTCGCTCGCAGCCAAGAGATAGGCCGCCGCGCCCAGACGCCGGACGTCACGTTCATCGGGTCGCTGATCCTGGTGCAGTTCGTGCTCCGACGGGAGCAGGGCCGCCTGGAGGAGGTCGGTCCGGAGCTCGAGCGGCACGCTGAGGAGTATCCCGAGCTCGTCGTGTTCCAGGGCGTGCTGGCAGTCTGGCAACTCGAGGCCGGTCGCCCTCGGGAGGCCAGGAGAACCCTCGACGGGCTGGCAGATGACGGATACGACCGTCTCCCCCATAAGCAGGAGTGGTTCTTCGCGACTGGGCTCCTGGCTGAGGTGTGCGCGGCTCTGCGCGACGAGTCCGGCGCGGCTGATCTCTATGAGCTGCTTCAGCCCTACGCACGCTGCAATCAACTCAACTACGTCGAGGTCTGCTGCGGGTCGACCTCCCGTCAGCTCGGACTTCTGGCGGCGACCCTTTCGCGCTGGCAGGAGGCGGAGCACCACTTCGAAACCGCGGTGGAGATGGACCGGCGGACGGGCGCACGGCCCTGGCTCGCCCGTGCGCAATTCGACTACGCCCGCATGCTCCTCGCGCGGGCCGAGCCGGGGGACCGCGAACGATCCGCCCAACTCATGGCGAGTGCTCGAGCGACGGCAGACGACCTCGAGACTTCTCCTGGACAATGAGGCCATGAGCGCCGATTTCGATGACCGCTACACGATCAACCTCGACGACAAGTACGGGCAGATGGCCCTTGTCGACGCGGCCGGAGAGATGGCCGCGAACGAGCCCTGGTTCAACCAGACCCTGACCGCCGTCAACGACAGCGTCGTGCGGCTGGGCGTGATCGAGGGCGATTTCCACTGGCACAAGCACGACGACACCGACGAGTTCTTCCTCGTGCTCGAGGGCGAGCTGCTGCTCGATTTCGAGGACGGTGACACCGTGGTGGTGGCGCCGCACCAGGGCTTCACCGTGCCCCGGGGCGTGGTCCACCGCACCCGCGCCCCGCGCCGCACGTCGATCCTGATGGTCGAGGCCGAGGGCGTGGCGCCCACCGGCGACTGAGGGATGGCCGACTACTTCCTGGTCACTCGCGGGAAGGGTCCGGCGTGGGACCACTCGCGCGGGCGGCGCAGCCAGGCCGGATGGGACGAGCATGCCGCGTTCATGGATGCGCTCGCCGAGGAGGGGTTCGTGGTGCTCGGCGGCCCGATCGGCCAGGGCGACGGCGAGAACGTCCTGCTCGTCGTCGATGCGGACGACGAGCCGACGATCCGCACCCGCCTGGCGGAGGACCCCTGGCCGGACGAGCTCCTGACGATCGAGAGCATCCGGCCCTGGTCCGTGTGGCTGCGCGGGCCGCTCGGCGGCCCCGGCTGACCGTCAGGCGGTGGTGCCGCTAGAACTCCGGCCCACCGCCGCAGGGCACGCCCTGCCCGAACGGGAGCGCGTCCCAGCCGGTGCCGGGGTGCTCGTAGAGGCTCTGGTCGGCCGCCGCGTTCAGCACCGCCATCGACGGTCGCACGAAGAGCTGCTCGAGCATTCCGTTGCTCTTCTGCCCCACCGATCGGACCTCATAGAAGATCGCGCCCTGGGTCATGAAGCCGGGATCGCTCCCATCCGGTCCCGGCCCGCCCAGCAGCATGCGGCTGAGGACCGCGTTGGTGATGTCGATCAGCGGGTAGCGTGCGATGCCCGCGGTCCCAAGGCTGCGCAGGGCGTCGACCGAGATCAGCGCCATCTGGCGATTCGTGAGCCACTGCAGGGCGGTCATCCGGCTCGGATCGATCGACCGCGCTCCGATCTGGAAGGAGTTGAGCTCTCGAGTGCCCTGCACGCGCGAGGCCTGCCCGAAGTGATGCAGGTCAAGCGCCAGCCGCGGCTGCAGCTGCTCCCACAGCGCATAGAAGGCGCGCGACTCAGGCTGCTGGAAGTTCTCCCAGTCCCGGTTGAGATCGATCTGGAACGGCGTGGTGCTCTGGCGGATGTTCGCCGTCGCGCCGTCCGGGTTGTACATCGGGATCACGATCACGGTGAGCGCCTCGCGAATCCGCGCTGCCTCCGCGCTCCTGCCGCTACCCAGGTACCTAAGGATCTGCAGCACTGCCTCCGTGCTGTGAAGCTCGTTGCCGTGAATCCGCGCCTGGAGCCAGAACACGTCCGGCCCGTCGCCAACCGTCGCGTAGTACAGCTCACGGCCCTCGCCCGACAGGCCCGCGCTCGCCACCTCGACGGTGCCGCGCGACGCCGCCTCGATTGACCTGAGCTGCCTGCCGACTTCCTCGTAGCTCGGAAGGCTGCTGAGGCTGACGTTCTGGTCGCCCTCGATGCACGGGCCGCCCGGCACGGTGGCCGGCGGGTCGGCCGCAGCCGATCCCGCGAATGCGAGCACGAAACCAACCGCCAGCGCAGCGCTGAGCCACTTCATTCGACGCATGTGACAACCCATCCTCGGTCGACTCCCGGGCCGGGACTATTCCACACCATGCGTCCATTCCGGCATCCGGACGAGTCGGCGAGCGAGTGGCTTTCCGACGCCGGCGCTCGGAATTCGGTATGACTTAGGGCGCCCTAACAGTTAGGTTGCCCTAATTCCAGCTTCCAACGGAGGAGCCGTACCGATGACGTCATCCCGCCTCGCCCGGCGCGCCGCCCTCGCGGCAGTGGCCTGCATCCTCGCGCTCGCCGCCTGCGGCGATGACGACGAGTCGTCCCGCGGGCAGGGAGAGACATCCACGAACGTGGCGCACGGTGCGGATCTGGCCGCCATCAAGGACTACCTGCTCGAGCACACCGAGCGGCTCGTCGCTGACACCGGCCGGATCCGTGCAAACGCCGAGAGCTACTACGAGCTCGCGAACGGCTCGGAATTCGACTACGGGCGGCTGCTGGACGCGGACCGGGCCAGGGTCCGCCGTCTGGTGCGGGAGGCGCAAAGCTCGTTCTCGCGGGCGAACCCGAGCTACGAGGAGATGGAGGGCGTCGTCGCAGGGGTCCCCAGCCTGGCGGAGTACGACGTGATCATCGATGCCGGCGGCGACGGCAGCGATCCCGAAAACGCCGTCCCGTTCAACCTCGAGACCCCGGCGGGGCGCACCTTCGAGCAGCCCGGCAACTTCAACTTTCTGATCGAGACGGCCGCCTTCGGCACCGAGCCGAGGTTCCAGGCCAGGGGCGTCGAGCCCGACCTCGACGGGGACGGCGAGGTGGAGTTCGGCGAGTCGCTGCCGGACGCCGATTTCTACGTGGCCGCGGCGCGCGAGTTCGAGAGGTACGCCAAGGAGCTCCATGCGGCGGCGCGTGAGTGGCAGCCCACGCCGAGCGACGCCCTCACCGCGCTCGTGGTCATGACCCCCACCATGTCCGAGTACTTCGAGGCCTGGAAGAACTCGCGCTTCATCGCCGGCGAGCGGGCGAGCGAGACCGCCTTCGTTGCGGCCTCGCGGCTCGAGGACATCTCCGACATCCTGAGCGGGCTCGTGCTGGTCTACGACAACGTGCGGCCGCTGGTCGCGAAGGCGGATCGCCAGCAGGCCGAGCAGACCGAGGAGAGCCTGCGCGAGCTACGCGGCTTCGCCGCCGCTCTGCGCGATAAGGAGGCGGCGGGCCGCCGGTACAGCGCCGAGGAGGCCGACACGCTCGGCTCGCAAGCGCAGGAGCGCGCCGAGGCGATCGCCGGCCAGATCACGCAGGCCGCGGCGCAGCTGGACATCGAGCTCGAGGAAAGCTGATTGCGCCGGACGCTGCTCACCGCGGCGCTGCTCGCCGCGTCGGCACTCGCAGGGGTGAGCGCGGCCGCAGCGCCCGCGGCTCCGCGGAACGAGGCAGCACCGCCGTGGCAGGCGGCGCAGCGCATGCAGGACTTCGTCTTCGACGCGCAGAGCGCGCTCCTGCTCGACGAGCCGCGCTCGGCGGTCGGGCTCGTGCGGCGCGGCCAGGCGCAACTGCACGGCCCCTTGGCGCGCGGCCTGCGCCCCGATGCCAGGAAGGCGCTGCGTGCGGTCGCGGTCGCGCTGAGCGCTGCCGAGCGCTCCGCCCGCGCCCGCGACGAGATTGGCCTGGCGGCCGCTCGCGGCAGCCTGCGGGCGGCGCTCCTGCGCGGCAGCTATGCGGTTACGCTCGCCGCGGTGCGCGCCGGGGACGCCCCGCGCGCAGGCACCTGGCTGCTGTTACGCGAGTTCCGCGCAGCCACGCGCTTCACGCGGCCCGGTGTGAACGCCACGCTCGCCGTGCGTGACCTGGCGCGGGGACGGAGCGCTCCGCGCAGGGCGGTACTGGAGGTCGAAAAGGACCTGCTCGACGCCTACCAGGCCCGCCTCTGGGAGCACCTCGAGGACGCCGACGACGCCGCGGAGCGCGGGTTCCGGGCGCGCTGGGCGCAGACGGCGGCTCTCGCGGCCGGTCTCTGGGAGATCTTGGCGCGCCGCTATGAGGACGCTCGCGGGGCGGCGTCGCGTGAGCAGGCCGACACGGCCTTCGCCCGGCTCGCGCGCACGGCGCGCCGCGGGGAGCGGGGCGCCTTCGCCGCCGCACGCCGGGACGTCACGCGCGCGCTCGACGGCTTCACCGCCGCGCCCTTCACGGAGGAGGAGCAGGCCCGCCGTGCGGCGCAGCTGATCCGCTTCCTCGACCTCGTTCCGATCGAGTACCGCGACGGCACCGATGATGGGCGCGTGACCATCCCGTTCGAGATCCAGGAAGCGATCGCCTTTCGTGAGGGCGCGGCCTCCGCCTTCTCTGACCTGGAGGCCGAGTTCTCGGAGCGCGACCCCCGCCGGACGGCCGAGGTGGAGCGGGCGCTCGAGGGCCTCCGGGTGTACGTCGAGGACGCCGGTGAGAGGCGTCGGGTCGTGGACGAGGACCAGGTGGAGAGGGCCCACGAACATGCCGCCGAGGCGCTCGACGAGCTGATCCCGGAGGAGTGGAGCGAGGACGACTCGCAGTCCGACTTCGATCTGATCGCGCTGACCCTCGACCGCATGGAGAGCGCCGTGAGCGCGGGCGAGTACACCCAGGCCGAGCAGGCGCGGCTCGAGGCCTACGCCTTCTTCGAGTTCGGCCCCGAGCTCAGCCTGCGCTCGATCGCACCGCAGGTCGTCGCCAAGGTCGAGGGGTTGGTCTGGTTCGGCGCGGAGGGTAAGGACGGTCTTGCCAAGCTGATCGCCCAGCGCCGCTCCGGCCGCGAGGTCCGCGAGACGCGCCTGGCGCTCGACGAGGCGCTCGAGGAGGGCGCCGGCTCGCTCGGGGAGGGCGCCAGCACCGCCACCGTCGTGACCAACGCCGCCGTGATCGTCTTCCGCGAGGGGCTCGAGGCGGTGCTGATCCTCGCCGCGGTGATGGCCAGCCTGAGCGGCGCCGCTCGCACCCAGCGGCGCCCGATGCTGTTCGGCGCGCTGGTCGCGTTGCTGGCAAGCGTGGTCACGTTCGTGCTCGCCCAGACGGTGCTCACGGAGTTGGCGCGCTACGGGGAGAAGCTCGAGGCGATCGTCGGGCTGGTGGCCGTGGGCGTGCTCCTGGTCGTGCTCAACTGGTTCTTCCACCGCATCTACTGGACCGGGCACATCTCGAAGTTCCACAAGCGCCGTCGCCGGTTGCTCGCGGTTGCCGGCGGTGGTTTGATCTCGGCCCAGGCGCTGGGCTTCGTGCTGCTCGGCTTCTCCACCGTCTATCGCGAGGGCTTCGAGACCGTGCTCTTCCTGCAGGCGCTCGAGCTCAGCTCCGGGCTCGTGGTGGTGCTGGAGGGCGTACTGCTCGGTGGCCTGGCCGTCATGGCGGTGGCCGTGGCCACCTTCGTGCTCGAGCGCAGGCTGCCCTACAAGAAGATGCTGATCGTCACCGGGGTGCTGCTCACCGCGGTGCTCGTGATCATGGTGGGCAAGACCGTCCGCACGATGCAGGGCGTCGGCTGGATCCCGATCACCCCGATCGACGTGGACGTGCCCTACTGGCTCGGCATCTGGCTCGGGGTCTTCCCCACGGTGGAGACGGCAGTCGCCCAAGCAGGGGCCGCCGTGTTCGTCGTGGGCAGCTACCTGCTCGCCGAGCGGCTCAAGCGGCCTGGGCGCCGACCGCCTCCTCCGGTGGCTGACCGACCGGCCCCATCGGGGCACTCTCAGCGCGGCGATCGCCCCCACTCCCCTCCGCGGATACGATCGCGCGCGTGAGCCACGCCAAGCAGAACCTCCGCGACGTGCAGGACATGGCGGCGCAACATGGCCTCTCCGACAGCCAGGAGGCGCGCTTCCCGGCCCGGGATCTGGGCGCAGAGCAGACCGGGGTCAACTACCTTGTCGTCAAGCCGGGGCAGCGCGAGGCGTTCGCCCACCGTCATCGCACCGCGGAGGAGATCTACGTGGTGATCGCCGGCTCAGGTGGTGTCAAGCTCGACGACGAGCTGGTCGAGCTGACGGCGCTCGACGCCGTTCGTGTGAGTCCGGGCGTGACCCGTGCCTTCGAAGCGGGCCCGGACGGTCTCGAGGTTCTCGTGTTCGGACCGCACGTCGAGGACGACGCCGTGGTGGTCGACGACTTCTGGGAGGAGTAGCCGCGCAATGAGCATGAGCAGCGAACCCACGCCGGTAGAACGCAACAAGGCCGTCTCCCGCCGGTGGATCGAGGTCTTCAACGAGCGCGACGACGCGGCGGAGGCCGACGTGCGTGCGGAGGACTACGTCGCCTACGCCCCCGTGAGTCTGGAGGCCGCCCCGCTGGACTCCGAGGCATGGACCCGGTTTCTTTCCGGCTTCGTCGAAGGGTTCCCTGACCTTCAGCTCACAGTCGAGGACGCAGTGGGCGAGGGTGACCTTGTCGCACAGCGAATTCATTTCGCAGGCACCCACACGGGCGAGTTCCAAGGGCTCCCGCCTACCAACCGGAAAGTCGAGTTCTCCGGCCTCGAGCTCAACCGTTTCGTCGACGGCCGAGTCGTGGAGCATTGGTTCCAGATGGACTCCCTCACGCTTCTTCAACAGCTGGGCCTGGTCGTCGTTCCCGGCCCGCGGTTGCTGCCGAGCGTCCTGGCCCATCAGGTGAAGAAGCTGCGCAGGAGCAGGGACTCCTCGTAACGCCGGCGCCATACCCGGGTTCGTGACGGCTCCCCCGATCGCCGCGGCCGCCGACACTGCGGCGGTTCTCACGGATCTGTTCGTGGTGCTGCTCGCGGCCAAGCTCGGGGACGAGCTGTTCAAGCGGCTCGGGCAGCCGACGATCGTCGGCGAGATTCTTGCCGGGGTGATCGTGGGGCCGTCCGTGCTGGGCCTCGTGAACCCGGGCGAGGTGCTCGAGGTGTTCGCGGAGCTGGGCGTCGTCTTCCTGCTGTTCTGGGTTGGCCTCGAGACGCGGTTGTCGGAGATGCGCGAGGTCGGGCGCTCGGCGTTGCTGGTTGGCGGACTCGGGGTGGTGTTTCCGTTCGCCGGAGGGCTCGCGTTCGCCGTCGCCACCGGCGAGGATTCGGCCACGGCGGTGTTCGTCGGTGTGGCACTCGTTGCGACGAGCGTGGGCATCACGTCGGCAGTGCTGATCGAGCTCGACGTGCTCGGCGGGCGGGCCGCACGGACGATCCTGGGCGCCGCGGTGATTGACGACATCCTGGCCATGCTGCTGCTCGCGCTGGCGGTCGGACTCAGCGGCGACGACGGAGTCGACCTCGCCTCGCTGGCCGTCACGGTGGGGCTTGCGGTGGGGTTCCTCGCTTTCTTCGCGATCGGTGGCGTACGGCTGATGCAGCGTCGGCCACGTCTGTTGCACGCGCCGCGGTTCTCGGCGTCTCCCCTCCTGCCGGCGGTCATCCTCTGCCTGGGGCTCGCCGCCTTCGCTGCCAACATCGGCCTTGCAGCCATCATCGGCGCCTTTCTGGCGGGAATGATCGTCGCCGAGACCAAGGAGCAGCACCCGATCGAGGACGAGGTCGCTCCGCTCTACGCGTTCTTCCCGCCCTTCTTCTTCGCGTTCATCGGAACCGAGATCGAACTGTCGGAGTTCCAGGACGCCGAGACGGTCGTCCTGCTCGTCGCCGTAACGGCGCTGGCCTGCGTGACCAAGTACGTCGGCGCTCGTCTCGGCGCCGGCGGCCTTACGCCCGGCGAGGCGCGGGTCGTCGCGCTCGGGATGGTGCCTCGCGGCGAGGTGGGCATCATCATCGCGGGCATCGGCACCAGCGCCGGTGTGATCGAGGAGCAGCTGTTCGCCGTGATCGTAGGCATGTCGGTCGTCACGACCCTGCTGGTACCGCCGCTGCTCCGGCGAGCCGTCAGCGTCTCGCGCAGCCAGGGGGGCTGACGGTGGTCAGGTGCCAGCGCCCAGGACGTTCACGGCGCGGGAGACGACGAGGATCACCACGGCGTAGGAGATCAGCGACCCGGCGGCCATGAGGCCCTTGGCCCGCCGCGTGAGCGGCATGGTGTCGGTCGGGCTGACCGCGATCGCGTTGGTGAGCGACACGTAGAGGTAGTCGCTGAGTCGCGGGCTCCAGCCGGATCGCGGAGCAGTGTCCTGTGGGAACTGGAAGTCGGGGTCGCGCCGGCCGCGCTCGGCGCGGAGGCGCGGTCCGCCCTCGTCGAGCAGCCAGAACAGCAGGCCGAAGGTGATGATGTTGGCGAGCCAGACGACCGCCCCATGGACGAGCAGCTCGCCGGCGCTGAGGTCGGCCGCGCGCTGCTGCCCGCGAGGCGGCGAGCAGCACGCCGACGCCGAACGCATCAGCGGCGACCAGGAGGCCGAGCAGCGCGATGCCGGCATTTCGCACGCGGCCGTGGCTCAGCTCTGCGAGTGGCGCGCCGAGCAGCAAGATCATCAGCAGCAGGGCACGCGAGGCGAGCAGCAGCGACGCCCACCATGGGAGGTCGATGATGTCCCACCCCTTCGCCTTGTCGATGGACGCCAGGCCCGCCAACAGGGCCACGTCAACTGCCAGAACGACGACCGCCTCGGTGCGCGCCTCGCGCAGAGCCCGGCGCGCGGTTGCGTTCAGCTCGGCGCCGGGAGCGTTCGACCTCGTCGGCGACTGCTCCGCCGGGTCGCTCATGCAGCGCTGTCGGTCATGAACACGGTGCAGGCTCAGTCGTTCTCGTCGCCGATTCCCAGCTGGCGTCGGTTCGCCGGGGTGTCTTCATAGACGCGCCACTTGGAAACCTTGGCGCCCACAGTCGTAGCCGTCCAGATCGCCGGCCCCGCCAGTGCCGGCTCGGTCGAGCAGATGGATCGACCGAGGGCGATCAGCGTGCCGCCGACCCGCATGACCTTCGACCAGTCGTTTCGATAGTCGGGAAAGGAGCTGAAGAAGACCTTCCAGGCCTCCAGCACCTCGGCCCTCCCGGCAAGGACGTTGTCGTCAGAATCGATGAAGGCGTGGCCAACGGCCATCAGCGCACCTAGCGAGTCAAGATCCCGCCGGTTGATTGCGTCATTGAACTCGATAACAGCGCGATGCGAGACACGATCCAAGTCGCCATCGCCCGCAGCAATCATGCAGCGAACCTACCTTCGGATGACCTGACGTAGGCTCCAGACCAGGAGGAGCCAATCGACGGGAGGATCGATGAGCGACGAGCGGGACGGGCGCCCCGCCAGCGCCGCCGAGGCGTTCGGTCTTGCGAGGACCCTCACCTGGTTCGATGGGTTCTCGATCGCGCTGGGCGTCCCGGCGCTGCTGCTCTTCTCAGTCGGCTCGATCGTCGTCCTCACGGGCACGCTCTCACCGCTGATCTGGATCGTGTCCGTCTCGATCGGCCTGCTCCAGGCGTTCATTTTCGCCGAGATGGCCAGCCTCTTCCCGCGCAAGTCCGGTGGTCATTCGCTCTACGGCGCGGAGGCGTGGCGCCGCGTGAACCGGTTCCTTCCGCCGATGACGGTTTGGGGGAACTGGTTCGCATGGTCGCCGGTGCTGGCGCTCGGAAGCCTGCTGATCGGCAGCTACGTCACGACGCAGTGGTTCCCCAGCCAGGACTGGGAGGTCGAGTTCGGGCCCTTCTCCATCACCTTCGGGACGCTCGTAGGCGCGGGCGTGCTGCTCACGATCTTCTGGGTCAACCACTTCTCGATCAAATACAGCGCCCGGGTGCAGCAGGTGCTCGGCGTGATCAGCCTGCTGCCTATCGCGCTGCTGCTGATCGTGCCCGTCTTCGAGGGGCACGTGGACATGGACAACCTCACGCCGATCGAACCGATCGGCGGCGACTGGTGGAGCTGGGACACGCTGACGACGATCGCCGCCGGCCTGTTCGTGGCGGCCTGGAGCGCCTACGCCTTCGAGACGACCATCTGCTACACGGCGGAGTACCGGAACTCGGGGAAGGACGCGCCGCGGGCGATCATCGCGGCCGGCCTCCTGAACCTGGTCTTCTACGGCCTGGGCCCGATCGTGCTCCTCGGCGCGGTCGGGAGCGAGCGCATCGCCGAGGACCCCTCGGTCGCGTTCGCGCCGCTCGCCGAAGACACCTTCGGCGCGGGCGCCGACGTGGTGATCGCCCTCCTGATCATCGCGTTCATCCTGATCATCAACACCGCGATCCTCGGCTCCGCGCGTACGCTCTACCAGGCGTCGGCGGACGGTTACACGGTGCGCGGGCTCCAGAAGCTGTCGAAGCGCAAGGTGCCGGTCCGAGCGATGGGATTCGACGTCGTCTTCAACCTGTTCCTGATGCTGCTCGGCAACCCGGTCGCGATCCTCGCGGCCTCGACGGTGGGCTACATGGTCACGAACGTCCTCGACCTGATCGGCGGACGGATGCTTCGCAAGAACACCGAGGGCATCGAGGCTCCATACCGAGCGCCGAGCGCGATCATGGCCCTGGCCATTCCATTCGCCGCGCTGAACTTCGTGCTTCTGTTCTTGGGCGGCCCGAGCTGGGGCTGGGACGCGGTCGGCCTGGGCTGGGCGATCGTCCTGGTCTCGATCCCCGTCTATCTGTACCGGCAGTGGAGCGACTCGCGTCAGGGCGTCGCGCCGTCCCCTACCGAGCCCGCGCGCGTGGAGGTGACGTCATGAGCCTGGACTATCACGACCCCGCGGCGATCGACAGGTTCGCCGACGAGGTGGACCGAACCCTCGATGCGCGGATGTCACCGTCGCCGCTTTGGGAGCTGCTCGGCCTGTGGGCCGTGAGCGGAGGGGCGCTGACGCTGGCGCAGGCGGTCGACGCCGGCTGGCTCTATCCGATTGGCCTGGCCGGGGTCGTGATCTGGGCGTTGCGCGTGAAGAGCTACCTGGGGATCTAGTCCGCCGGCGGCGACCGACGAAGTCACGGGGGAGCGGGGGAGTGCCGCTGCCGTGGGCTAGTCGCCCGCCGCGCCGGCGTACCGGGGAAGGCACGCACCCGACCGCAGTTCGCGCTACTTTGCCTGGCCGTGTCCGCTCTCGCAGCGTTCGTCACCGGCCGCCGCAGCAAGTGGGTGGTGATCGGACTCTGGGTCGTGGCCGTTGTCGCGCTGTCCCCGTTGGGTGCCAAGCTCGCCGACGCCACGAGCGACGAAACGGCGAGCTTCCTGCCCTCCGAGGCCGAGTCGACGAGGGTCCAGGAGCTGCTCAAGGACCGCTTCCCGGGCGGCGAGACGACGATCGGCCTGATCGTGTACAGGCGTCCGGGCGGGCTGACAGACGCCGACAAGGAGCAGATCGCGCGCGACGCGCGGCGGGTGGACGAGGCGATCCCGGTCACGCAGCCCGCCGTGGTGCCGTTCACGCAGGATGCGCCGCCCGGGCTGGTGTCCGAGAACGGCGACGCCGCCTACACCGTGATCACCGTTCCCCTCGACTTCGACAAGGTGGCGGACTGGGGCAAGGAGTCCCGGGAGGTGATCGGCGGCGGCGGCCGTGGGCTCGAGGTATACGTCACCGGCGACCTCGGGTTGTGGGCCGACTTCGAGGAGGTCTTCGGCGAGCTCGACACCAAGCTGCTGTTCGCGACGGTCCTGCTGGTGCTGATCCTGCTCGGTGCGATCTACCGCGCCCCGTTGATCGCGGTCATCCCGATCGTGGTGGTCGCGCTCGCCTATCAGATTGCCACCGGGTTCATCTATCTCTACGCCGAGGCGGGCAACACCGTGAACTCGAACGGGACGAGCATCCTGGTGGTGCTGATGTTCGGCGTGGGCACCGACTACTGCCTGCTGCTCGTGAGCCGGTATCGCGAGGAGTTGCACCGCGTCGAGGACAAGCACGAGGCGATGGCGCGAACTCTTCGTCGCGCGGGCCCCGCGCTGTTGGCCAGCGGCTGCACCGTGATCGCGGCGATGCTCGTGTTGCTGCTCGCCGACACCGGCTCCACAAACGCGCTCGGCCCGGTGTCGGCGATCGGCGTGGCCTCGGTGCTGCTCGCCGGCCTGACGTTGCTGCCGGCGCTGCTGACAGTCGTCGGCCGCAAAGGCTTCTGGCCGCGCGGCGCTTCCGTCGCCTGCCAGCCGGACGTCGACCTCGTGCAGCGCGCAGGGGTCTGGCGGCGCTTCGGCGACCGTGTGCTGCAGCGCCCGGGGGCCGCGCTCGCCGCCACGACGGCGCTGTTCGCGGTGTTCAGCCTTGGGCTGCTGGCCTACAAGGAGGATTACTCGATCGGCGGGTTCTTCAAGAAATCGGTGGAGAGCGTCGATGGCTTCGACGTGCTCGGTGAGTCGTTCCCCGAGGGCGCGCTCGGGCCCACCTCGATCCTCGTGCTGCGCGAGGGCGGGCCGGCCACCGACGCCGACCTCGTCGCGGCGCGCCAACGCGCGGAGGGGATCGAGGGCGTCGCCTCGGTCGCAGCGCCGCAGCGGTCCGAGGACGGGGCGATCGGAAAGGTCGACGTGACGTTTGCGGACGACCCCTACTCGGAGGCGGCGCTCGCTCGTGTGGAGACGCTACGCGACCGGTTGCGCGACCTCCCGGGTGGAGCCACGGCTCTGGTCGGCGCGGGTAGCGCGGTCCAGGAGGACTTCAACGTGGCTGCCGAACGCGACCTGCGCGTGATCGTTCCGGTGGCGCTGCTCGTCATCGCCATCATCCTCGGGATCCTGCTGCAGGCGATCGTCGCGCCGCTGGTGCTCATCGCGACCGTGATGGCGTCGTTCTTCGGCACGCTCGGGCTCTCGGTCTTCTTCTTCATCGAGATTCAGGGCAGCGAGGGAGTCGACGCCTCGCTGCCGATATTCGCGTTCATCTTCCTCGTGGCGCTTGGGGTCGACTACACGATCTTCCTCATGAGCCGGGTACGCGAGGAGGCGCGCACGCACGGAACCCGGGAGGGCGTGCTGCGTGCGCTGGCGGCCACCGGACCCGTGATCACGAGCGCCGGCCTGATCCTCGCCGGCACGTTCGCGGTGCTGATGACGCTGCCCGTGACCTTCGCCTTCAACATCGGCTTCATGGTGGCCGTCGGCATCCTCCTCGACACGTTCATCGTGCGGACGATCATGGTGCCGGCCGCGGTCGAGCTGCTCGGGGACCGCGTCTGGTGGCCGTCGACCGCGCGCGGGGGCGGTCACGCGCTGCGCGAGCACGCCGAAGCCGAGGACGGGGCTTTACCGGAGCCCGCCTAATCGGCTGGCGGTCGCGCTGGCCGCCCACGCGGTCGTTGGGAGCGCTCGGATCTCGATTTCATCCCATCGGGGCGATGATTAGTCGCTTGTGCGGTTGCAGGCTTGTCGCGATGGTCCTGATACGGCCTCAGCGCCCACGCCGGCCAC
Source organism: uncultured Thermoleophilaceae bacterium (assembly GCA_963812415.1). Classification (GTDB taxonomy): domain Bacteria; phylum Actinomycetota; class Thermoleophilia; order Solirubrobacterales; family Thermoleophilaceae; genus JACVRW01. The sequence goes on from CAWEVH010000042.1 coordinate 14,948, forward strand.
CAGGAGCGGCAACGTGACGGAGCGGGCGTCAACCGCTGCGCACCTGCCGGCGAAGGGCGCCTGCATAAGTAGTGACCTGTGCCAGTGCGGTGCCGATCAGGCCGCCGGCGAGCACGTCGGCGGGGTAGTGCACGCCGGTGTGGACGCGCGAGTAGGCGACCAGTGCGGCGAGCGCGTGCAGCGGCACGGCGGCCGCCGGCGACACGTGACCGACGCCGGTCGCGAACGCGAAGGCGGCGGCGGAGTGCCCGGAGGGGAACGAGCGCGTGCTCGGCATCCGTACGTGGCGCGCGAGCGGGACCTCGCCCGCCAGCCGGTCGGGGCGTCGCCGGCGTGCGAGCGGCTTGACGGCGATGTTGACGACGGTCGCGGTGACCGCGAGCGAGGCGAGTCCTTGTGCGGCCGCGCGGCGGCCGGTTCTTCCTCCGGCGAGTGCGAGCAGCGCGGCGGAGGACAGCGAGAGGCGCGAGTAGTCGGCGGCGCGCGAGAGGCGGCTCATCGCGACGTCGAGCGTCGGGGTCGGGGTGCGGGCGATGGCGGCGTAGATCGCGAGATCGAGGCGCTCGGCGTCCTCGATCCAGGCGGGCCGGCGCGGGCGGGGGGTCGGTTCGACGTTGGTGCTCAAGGAGGTGGGATGGTATGAGGCGGCGGCTGGCGGCGATCGTCGCGTTGCTGGTGGGGGCGGCCACGGTCGCGCTGGCGGTTGCGGTGGCGGTGAGCGAGTTTCCGCGTGGCTTGGGCGTGCTGGGCTGTGTGCTGGTCGCCGGCGCGGCGGCCTGGTATGGCGTGCTGCGGCGCGGAGCCGCGCGGGTGGCGGGGCTGACCGTGGCCGCGCTTGCGCTCGCCGGTGCCGTGGTGCTGGTCGTGTCGGAGGGGGCGCCGTTGGTCGATCTGCTGGTCGTGGCGGGGCTGCTGGTGTCGCTGGCGGCGGCGCGTGCCACGCTCGCCGTGCATGTGGATCTGCCCGGCGCGTCGGCGCCGCGCCGAGCCGGTGCTGTTCTTCAATCCGCGTTCGGGTGGCGGCAAGGCGGAGCGCTTCGCGCTTGCCGACGAGGCACGCGCGCGTGGGATCGAGCCGATCGAGCTGAAGCCGGGCGAGGACCTCGAGACGCTCGTGCGCGGGGCCGTGGAGCGCGGCGCCGACGCGCTCGCGATGGCGGGCGGCGACGGCTCCCAGGCGATCGTCGCGGCGATCGCCGCCGAGCGCGGGCTGCCCTACGCGTGCGTGCCCGCCGGCACGCGCAACCACTTCGCGCTCGACCTCGGGGTCGACCGCGACGACGTCGTCGGCGCCCTCGACGCGTTCGTCGACGGCGGCGAGCGCACGGTGGACCTGGCCGAGATCAACGGACGCGTGTTCGTCAACAACGTCTCGCTCGGGCTGTACGCCGAGGCCGTCCAGCGCGAGGGCTACCGCGACGCGAAGCTACGCACACTGCTCGACACCGTGCCCGACATGCTCGGCCCCGGCGGTAGCGAGCTCGACCTGCGCTGGACCGGCCCGGGCGGGCAGCTGCACCACGCCGGTGCGATGGTGCTCGTGTCCAACAACCGCTACCGGCTCGGCCGCGCCGTCGGCTCGGGCACGCGACCGCGGATCGACGACGGCCTGCTCGGGATCGCGGTCGTCGGCGAACCCTCCGGGCGCGGCCAAGGCGGCCGTTCGTTGCAGCGGCCGTTGCGCGAGTGGTCGGCGCCCGGCTTTCAGGTCGACGCCGACAGCCCCGTCCCCGCCGGCATCGACGGCGAGGCGCTCATGCTCGACCCGCCACTGCGATTCCAAATCCGGCCCGCGGTCCTGCGCGTGCGGATCGCCCGCCAGCACCCGGGCGCCTCGCCCTCGGCCACCGCTCCCGAGGGCGTCCGGGCCGGCCTGATCGAACTGGCGCGAATCGCCGCCGGCCGCAACCAAGAACCCGCAACCTCAACACCAAGGAGGCCCGAATGGACCTGATGGAAATCACCGAGAAGGAACGACTCAGCCGCGAGGACGCCGCCGCCCGCCTGCACGCCATCGCCGACGCGCTCGCCAAACACAACGACATCGAGTTCGACCGCGGCGGCATGCACTTCAAAGTGCACGTGCCCGACCAAGTCGACTTCAAGCTCGAAATCGAAATCGAGGACAACGAAAGAGAACTCGAAATCGAACTCAAATGGTGAGCGACGATCTCCGCGATTAGCCGGCTTCGAGCGCTGGCGCGCAGGTGGGCTCGAGCTCCTCGAGCTCGGCCACGGCGCTATTGAGGCCCTGCTCGACGCTGGGGGCGTCGAAGATGCTTCCGAAGGCGGCGACCGCGCCTTGGGCGCAGGTCGCGGCGCTCTCGGCCCGCGCCTCGGCCTCGACCAGCTGGGCCTGCAGCTCCTGGACTTCGCCCTCAGCCTCAGTCCTGGCGCGGGCGAGGTCCTGCTGCGCCTCTTCCAGTTCGGACTTCGCCTGGGAGGCCTCCTGCTGAAGCGCGCTGACCTCCTGCTCCGCGGTGTCGAGCCCTTCGCTGACAGTTTCGTAGGCGGACTTCGCGCGTGTGATCAGCGGGGTCGCCTCGGCCTCCGCGAGATCGGCTTCCTGCTCCGCGATCGTCTTCTCCTGCCTGTCGATCGTGGCCTCGGCCTCGTCGAGGTCGGAGTTCAGCGAGACCGCCCAGATGCCCAGCCCAATCGCGGCGACGCCGAGGAGGACGGTTGACACGATCCACATGGTGGGTCGCCGCGCTCGTGTCCCCTCGCTGGCCGTGTGAGGGCTCGGCCCTTGCTCTTCGCTCGACATGTCCTCTCCTCGGACGGCGCCTGTCGGATCCCTTCTGTCCGGGCATGCTGTCGCGCCGTTACTGCGGGTGCATCGTCCCGATCGGATGAATTCCCGCTCGCCGAGTGCCGGTCAGCCGGACAACTTGGCCTGGGTCATGGCTGATGCCTTGCTGCCTGACACGCTGCTTGCTCCTCCCGGCGGAGCGCGGCCAGGAAGGACACCTGCAGCTCGTGGCGATCGCTCCGGGTGGCGACACACCAGGCCCTGTAGGCGCGCACGACGCGATCGCCGGCGTTCCGCCACTCGCGTATGCGCTCGGCGCGCAGGTCCACAGACTCGCCGGCCTGCAACATGCGAGCGAGCGTACGCCGCGGGGCCGCGACGCTCATCATCCGGATTGGATGATCTATGCGCCGGTTCAGGCAGCGAACGCCGCTGATCGCCT
>CAWEVH010000043.1:0-317807 GCA_963812415.1 uncultured Thermoleophilaceae bacterium
TAGCCACCTGGCGGCGCGAGCACCGTCTGGCCGAGCACGGCGGCTCGGTTGCCGCCCGGGTTCGCCTCGCGCAGCTTCGGGATGCGGCCGCGCAGGACCGAGTCGCCCGAGTGGTCGGTCCGGTCGTCGAGCGGCTCGCGCGATACGTCGATGGAGCGATAGTCGCCGAAGTCCGCCGGCAGCGCGCCGATGGCCTGGTACTGGCCCTGGGCGTCGGTCACCTGGCCGCCGAGCGACTTGGCGTCGCCCTGGCCGTTGTAGAGCCACACCTCGTAGGCCTCGCGGTCCCCGCTCGGGGCGAGGTTCGAGGCCCGCACGAGGACGCTCTTCTGGTCGCCCTGCTGCGCGATGATCGCGATGCCCGCGGGCTCGCCCGACTGTGCCTGCTCCCCGCCGCCGGCGCTGCCCTGAGCGCCCGTGTCCGCGGCGGCCTGGTCTCCCGAGCCCGACTCGTCCTCGCCGCCCGTGAGCACGCCGACCGGCCAGAGCAGCACGGCCACCAGGAGCAGGGCGGCGAGCGCGCCGCCGAGCACCATCAGCCGCCGCCGGCGCTGGTCGGCCGTGGCGGGCGCCGACGCGTACGGCCGCCTTGCGGGCCCCGCGCTCGCCCTCGGGGATCGCCGGCACCGAGCCGTTCTCGTAGAGCTGCTCGAGCGAGTCGAGCAGCGAGCGCGTCCACGTGCGGGCCGCCTCCGAGCGCCGCAGGTGGCCTCTGGTGGCGGTGGCCTCGGCGCCCGCCTGCTGGCCGAGCACGTAGTCGGCCAGCTGGCTGCGCCAGTCCTCCTCGACGCCGCGCGCGCTCAGCGGCGCCAGGTCGACCAGCGCGTCCCGGGCGAGCTCGCGTACCCGCGTCTCGGGCATGCCGAGCATGTCGGCGAGCTCGTCGTAGGTCTTGCCGCGCTGCAGTACGAGCTCGACGATCGCCCGCTGCTCCGCGGACAGCTGGTCGAACGTGGCCATGAGCAGGGGACTGTAGTGTGCGCTGCCGCATGGAAGCCCCGGTTGACGGCTACCCGGCGCCGGGCACGCTCGACGACGTGCTCGGCTTCGAGATGCTCGAGGCGAGCCACGACGGCTGCCGCGGACGGTTCACGGTCGAGCCGCGCGTGCAGCAGCCGTACGGGCTCGTGCACGGGGGCGCGTACGCCTCCTTCGCGGAGTCGATGGCCTCCGTGACGACCCATCTCGCCGTCGCCCCCGACGGCAACATCGCCGTCGGTCAGTCGAACCACACCACCTTCCTGCGCCCGGCCAGCGCGGGCACCATCCACGCGGAGGGCACCCCTCTGCATCGCGGCCGGACCAGCTGGGTCTGGGACGTGCGCTTCAGCGACGACGAGGGCCGTCTCTGCGCGATCACGCGCGTGTCGATCGCGGTGCGCCCTCAGCCCGGGCCGGCGTCCTCCAGCAGGTAGGCCTCCACCGGCTCGCCCTGCCCCTTCACCGGGACCTCCCCGAGTGCCCGGACGCGGGCGCCGCGCAGCGCCCTGAGCGTCTGCGCCCCGATCACGACCCGGCCCGCCGGCGCCTGGGACTCGAGCCGCGAGGCGAGGTTCACCGTGTCGCCGATCACCGTGTAGCTGCGGCCGCTCTCGGCGCCGATCACGCCCACCATCGCCTCGCCGGTGTTCACCGCGGCACGGAAGCGCGGCCAGCCGGGATGGTCGGCGGCGAGCTGCTCGGTCTCCCGCTGGAGGGCGAGCGCCGCCTCGACGGCGCGGCGCGCGTGGTCGGGCTGGTCGCCGCGCGTGCCCCAGGTGGCCATGATCGCGTCGCCGAGCAGGCGGTCGACCTCGCCTCCGTGCTGGTCGACGATCGGCGGGATCGCGGCGGCGAACAGCTCGTTCAGCATCTCGGAGACCTCGCGCGGATCGCGACCGTGGGCGTATGAGGTGAACCCCTCGAGGTCGGCGAACAGGACGCTCACGTCGCGCTTGCCGGCCGCGGTCTCATCGAGGTAGAGATCACTGAAGCGCTCCGCGCGCTCCTCCCGGCGCGCGCTCCACGCGATCGCGCCGAACGCGAAGAGCATCAGCAGGTGCCACTCCCACCACGTGGCGTGCCAGTTGCGCGCGAACGCCACGGCCACCATCGCCTCGGCCAGCAGAACGCAGGCGCTCGCCACCGCCAGCAGGATCGACGACCCGCTGCGCAGCGCCATCGAGAGGTAGCGGATGCCGGCGAAGCAGTAGAGCGGCACGGCCGCCAGGGCGGGGATCACGAGCTGGGCCGTGGCCCGCTCGACGGGGGTCGGGTCGTCGAGCGGCGGCACGCCGCCGAGCGACAGCGCCGCCCAGAGGGCCATCAGCGCCAGGAGGCCGGCGCGAAGGGCCTGCGCGTGGCGGATCACGGCGAGGGCTCGGGAGTCGGGGAGGGGTAGGGCCGACGCCGCCGCGAACAGCGCGGCCACCAGGAGCCCGACCGGGGTGGCCGCCACGAAGCCCTGGTTCGGGCCGTCGAGCAGCACGCCGGGGGTGGCGAGCGCATGTAGGGCGAGGAAGCCTGCCGCCGAGAGAAAGGCCAGGGACACCAGGAAGAGCCGGGCGTCGGCGCGCCGGAGCGCCACGCCGCTCGTGGACAGCGCAAGGGCGGCGCTCGTGAGCGCGGCCGCGAGCACGAGCCAGAAGTGGGAGGGGTGATGCTCCCACTGCACGTCGGCGTCCGGCACCGCCAGCAGCAGCGCGAGACCCGCCAGCGGCAGGGTCACGGCGGCCGCCCACACGGCGAGCGAGGCCCTCGCCCCAGGCGTGAGGACGCCGCGCTCCACGCTCGCGACCGCTGCTAGACCCCGATCCGCGCGGCCCTCGACACGTAGCGGTTCGTGATCGGCAGGCGCCGGTCGCGGCCGAACGCCTTGGTCGAGATCTTGATGCCGGGCGGCGCCTGGCGGCGCTTGTACTCGGCGCGGTCGACCATGCCGATCACGCGCTCGACCTCGTCCGCCGGCAGGCCGCGGTGTACGAGCTCGGCGGCGTCGAGGTCCTCCTCGACGTAGCCCTCCAAGATGCGGTCGAGCAGCTCGTAGGAGGGCAGCGACTCGTCGTCGCGTTGGTCGTGGCGCAGCTCGGCCGAGGGTGCGCGCTCGAGCACCGACACGGGCACGGGCGCCACGGCGTCCGTGCCCGCGTGCTCGTTGCGCCAACGCACGAGCCGGTAGACCCAGCCCTTGTAGACGTCCTTCAGCACGGCGAAGCCGCCCGCCATGTCGCCGTAGAGCGTGGCGTAGCCGACCGACATCTCGGACTTGTTGCCGGTGGTCAGTACGAGCCAGCCGAACTTGTTCGACAGCGCCATCACCACGTTCCCGCGGATGCGCGCCTGCACGTTCTCCTCGGTGATGTCGGGCTCCCGGCCGGCGAAGGCGTCGGCGAGCATGTGCTCGTAGGCGCCCATGGCGTCCTCGATCCCGATCTCGCGGAAGTCGACACCCAGGTTCTCGGCGATCGCCCGGGCGTCCGCGCGCGTGCCGTCGCTCGAGTAGGGCGAGGGCATCGAGACGCAGGTCACGCGCTCGGGGCCGAGCGCGTCGGCGGCGAGCAGCGCGACCAGCGCCGAGTCGATGCCGCCCGAGAGCGCGATCAGCACCCGCTCGAAACCGTTCTTGTCGACGTAGTCGCGCAGCCCGAGGCGGAGCGCGGCGTAGACCTCGGCGTCGGGCGGGAGCGGCGCGGCGAGCTCGCCCGCCACCTCGGCGGGCGCGGCGGCGTCCACGCTCACGCTCGCGAGGGTGAACACGGGCGGCTCGGCCACCCGCGTGGCGCGACGCTGCCGGCGCACGTTGGCGCGGTGGCGGGTGTCGCGCAGTCGCGCGGCGCTCACCTGGCGCGGGTCGATGTTGCAGAAGGTGAGCGACTCCTCGAACTGGGCGCAGCGGGCGAGCACGCGCCCGTCCTGGTCGATCGCGAGGCTGTGGCCGTCGAAGACGAGCTCGTCCTGCCCGCCGACCTGGTTGACGAACACCACGGCGGCCAGGTAGTCGACCGCGCGCTGGGTGAGCATGCGCTCCCGGCGCGACCCGTAGCCGGCGCGGTAGGGGGAGGCGGAGAGGTTGACGATCACCTGAGCGCCCCCGAGCGCCTCCGTCATCGCGGGCGGGCCGGGCTCCCAGATGTCCTCGCAGATCGACAGCCCGATCGGCACCCCGTTCAGCTCGAAGATCGCGGCGTCGGCGCCCGACTGGAAGTAGCGCTGCTCGTCGAACACCCCGTAGTTGGGCAGGTACATCTTGCGGTAGAGGGCCGTGACCTCGCCGTCGGCCAGCACCGCGGCGGCGTTGTAGACGTCCTCGGCCCGCTCGGGATAGCCCACCACCGCGACGATCCCGCGCGTCTGGGCGGCGAGCTCGCGCAGCGCCTCGGCGGCCGTGTCGAGGAAGCTCGTCTTCAGCAGCAGGTCCTCGGGCGGGTAGCCGGTCAGGCTCAGCTCGGGGAACACCACGAGCGCCGCCCCGCCCTCGCGCGCGGCGCGCGTGCGCTCGGCGATCGTGCGCGCGTTGCCTTCGATGTCGCCCACGGTCGGGTCGATCTGGGCGAGCGCCACCCTCAAGAGGTCTTCGGGCATGACCCCATTATCGCGGCTGCGCCGGGCGACCGGTCAGCAGCCGAGCGTGAGGTCCAGGTAGCGCGCCGGCCTCACCGCGTGCTCGAAATGCCACCACTCGCGCCAGTAGCCCTCGAAGCCGAAGCGCTCCATGGCGCCCTCGAGCGTCAGCCGGTTGCGCAGCACGGGTCCGCTCGCGCTGCGCGTGTGGGCCCCCGGGCCGAGAGCGTCGTAGCGGCCCATCCGCAGGCGCCGGCCGTCACGCGCGCGGACCAGCGTCAGGTCGACGGCGGAGCCGGTGTTGTGACGGCTCCTGCGCGCGATGTAGGTGCCGACGAGGTCGCCGTTGCCGCTCTGCTCCGCCCAGCGAACGAGCGCCCGGGTGGCCCGCGCGGGGCGGTAGGCGTCGAGGATCAGCAGGCCGAGGCCGCGCCGGCGCAGGGCTCGCTGCACCCGGCCGAGCGAGCGCGCCGCCGGCTCATACAGGAGCGCCCAGTCGGCGCAGTAGCCCGGCAGGCGGCGGCCGGTCAGGTTCCGCTCGGTGCGGTAGACGAGCTCGATCGCGATCCCGGGGGCGTAGCGGTGCACGTCCACGAGCCCGGCCCGCCGGTGCGCCGGCGTGCCCGCCTCCTGCTCGAGGCGGGTCGCGGCCCGTCGCGCTCGCCGCGCGGCGCGGCGGTGAGAACACGCGCCGCGCCACCCCGCGCAGCGTCGCCGTGCCGTACTCGTGGGAGGGATTGGCGTCGGTCAGCACCGCCATCGACAGTCGCGTGGAGCCGCGCTCGAACAGCGCCGCCTCGTGCACGAGTTGCCCGAGCGCCGTCCCGCGCCAGCCGCCCTTCATGAACGTCGCGAAGCCGTCCGCGCGCGCATAGCGCGAGAAGCCCCAGCGCTGCCAGGGGACGATCGAGGACAGCAGTCCGCGCGCGTACGCGCGTGAGCGTGGCGGCACCATCCGGTCGATGCGGCGAAAGAAGCGAGCCTGGTCGAGCGCGCTGAAGCGCGCGTTCGCCCAGTAGCCCGCCACGGAGAAGTCGCGCATTCGGGCGCGCCGGGCGAGGTCGTAGAGCGCGGCGTCCCCGACCTGGGCGTAGACCGCATCGGCGCGGTCGTTGTCGGACGCCGTGATCATCGGCCCGAGGAGCGCCCGGTCTCCGGCGCTCGGACGCCGCGGCGCGATCGCGCGCAGCCGCGCCACGAGCAGCATCGCCTTCACGAGGCTCGCGGAGACGTACGTGCGGTGGGGAGCCCAGCCGTGCTCGCGTCCGCGCGAGTCGATCAGCGCCCAGGACTCGATCCCGGCCCGCCCGCGCAGGTAGTCGCGCACGGCTCGCAACCGCGCGCGCGACGGGAAGGCCCGCGGCTTGGCCGCCGAGCTCGTCGCCTCCGTGCCCGCGATCTCGCGCAGCTCGAAGGAGCCCGGCATCTCCATCGCCGCCGCCGGACCGGCCGCGGCGGCCAGCAGGACGACCCACGCGGTGAGGATCGCGCCTCGCATCGCCCGAATGCTCCCACGCGCACCGTACGGCTGCCCGTATCGACGCCCGCGAGCGCGCGGCGTAGCCTGCCGCGGATCAGGCGCTTCCTGCACGACATCCTCGAGCCGCGGACCTACGGGCGGATCGCCTACCTGATCCTGGCGCTGCCGCTCGGCATCATCGAGTCCACGATCCTGGTCACGGCGATCTCGGTCGGCGTCGGCACCGCGGTCACGCTGATCGGGATACCGATCCTGATCGGCACCGTCTACGCCTGGCGCTGGCTTGCCGTCCACGAGCGCCGCATGCTCCGTCGCCTTACCGGGGGCCCGTTCCCCAGCCCCTACCGCCCCGATGCGGAGGGAGCGGGCCGCTGGGCCCGCCTCGGCGCGCGGCTCGCCGATCCGGCCACCTGGAAGGACCTCGTCTTCCTGCTCCTGCAGCTGCCCGCGGGGATCGTGTCGTTCACGGTCGCCGTGTCGGTGCTCGGCGTGGGCGCCGGGCTGCTGCTGGCGCCCGCCTGGTACTGGGCCATCGAGCCCGACGGGATCGAGCTCGGCCTGCTGAGCGTGAACACCCTCGGCGAGGCGCTCGCCGTCGCGCCGCTGGGCGCGCTGATCCTGCTGTTCGGCATCCCGGCGCTGGGAGCGCTCGGGCGGCTCTACGCCTGGTTCGCCGGCCTGCTGCTCGGCTCGAACGCCGACCCGGTGCTCACCGCCCGCGTGACGGAGCTCCAGGACGCCCGCTCGCGGATCATCGCCGCCGCCGACGGCGAGCGGCGGCGCATCGAGCGCGACCTCCACGACGGCGCCCAGCAGCGGCTCGTCGCGCTCGCCCTCAATCTGCGCATGGCGCAGGCTCGTGCCGAGAAGGGCGACCCGGAGGCTGCCGAGCTGATCCGCAGCGCGGGGGAGGAGGCGAACCTCGCGCTCAAGGAGCTGCGCGACCTCGCGCGCGGCATCCACCCGGCGATCCTGACCAACCGTGGCCTGCGCGCCGCGCTGGAGGACCTCGCCACGCGCTCGACCGTGCCGGTCGAGATCCTCGAGTCGCCCGAGGAGCGCCTCCCGGACCAGGTGGAGGCCGCCGCCTACTTCGTCGTGTCCGAGTGCCTCGCCAACGTGAGCAAGCACGCTGACGCGGAGAGCGCGACGGTCGCCGTTCGGGCAGAGGACGGTCGGCTAACGGTGACGGTGGCCGACGACGGCAGGGGAGGGGCGCGGCTCGGGTCCGGGTCCGGTCTCCAGGGCCTCGAGGACCGGGTCGGAGCGCTCAACGGGGAGATCGAGCTCGAGAGCCCGGCCGGCGGCGGCACCCGGGTGCGGGCGATCATCTCGCTGGCGGCCCAGCCGAGGCCGGTGGCGCAGGCGGCGGGCCACGGCCCACCGCGGCGCGTGCTGCCGGACGCCGAGGCTCCGGCCGTGATCGCACGGCGCCGCCGCGGGCTGCGGGCGCGCGTCGGCGTCCTGGCCGGCATCGCGCTGACGATCCTCGCGGTCTGGGCGCTCACCGGCGCGCCGAACGCCTGGCCGGTCTGGCCGCTCCTCGGGCTCGGCCTCATCGGCGCGCTCGATGCCTGGCTCGTGCTGGCGGGCCCGCCACTGCTCGAGTCGCAGGTGGCGCGCTCGGACGACGGCGGAAGGGCGCTGCGCCGCCACCGCTCGGTGCGCCTGTGGGCGGGCGCCCTCGCGATCCTGAACATCTTCCTGATCGGGATCTGGCTGGCGTCCGGAAGCGACTACTTCTGGCCCGTCTGGTCGATCCTGGGCTGCGCGATCGCCGTCGGGCTCAAGGCGCTACCGCCGTTCGACGAGCTGCGGCACCCTGCCCGGTCAAGGGAGGCCTGAGGCCGATCAGATGAAGCGGAGTCGGCTGGGTAGGGGTAATCCGGCCCGCTGTCCTGACGTACTGCTGCTCTACAGCAGGAAACCAGGACAGCTCCGGGGATTGAGCGCGGCCCGGCTGTCGATCGACCCGGCAGGCGCCCTACCCGGCTCCGAGCCCGCCGGGACAACAACCCGCGATGGGTCAACCCAACGGGAAGCGAGCGGGATCTGGCCCTAGTGCCCCCAGCCCTCCGCCATCGCGTGGCGGACCGTGTCCTCGCCGCTCTCGCCGGTGCGGATCCGGATCGCCTGCTCGATGTCGTAGACGAACACGCGACCGTCGCCGATCTCGCCTGTGTGGGCGCCGCTCACGATCGCCTCGACCACGCGCTCGGACACGCCGTCCGGGACCACCGACTCGACCTTGATCTTCGGCAGGAGCGAGATGTTCGCCCGCGAGCCGCGGTACTGCTCGGTGTAGCCCTTCTGGCGCCCGCAGCCGACCACGTCGCTCACGGTCAGGCCCGACACGCCCAGCTCGTCGAGCGAGTCCTGCACGTCCTGCAACCGCTCGGGACGGATGATCGCCTCGATCTTCTTCATCTGCCTAGCCCTCCTGGGTCCGCGCCGAGAGCTGCAACGCAGGCGCGCCGGCGCGCGCGCCGGGTGTGTTCGGTGGGTGGTACTCGGATCCTGGCACGGGCATGAACTGCTCGGGGTAGCCCCACATGCCGTGCTCGACGATGTCGAGTCCGCGCCGCTCCTGCTCGGCGCTCACACGCAGTCCGTAGGTCTGCTTGATGAGGTAGAAGACGAGCATCGAGACCGCGAACACCGAGACGAACGCCGCGGTCACGCCGAGCGCCTGCACGCCGAGCTGCTCGAACGAGCCGGTGTAGAAGAGGCCGCCCTCGCCGATCGCGTTGTACTCGGCCAGCCGCGGCGCCGTGAACAGGCCGCACGCGAGCGTTCCCCAGATCCCCGCCACGCCGTGGGCGGAGAGCGCGCCGAGCGGGTCGTCGATCAGCTTGTCGATGGCGATGATGCAGGTCACGACGAGCAGGCCCGCCACCAGCCCGATCGGCACGGCCGCCCAGTAGTCGACGTAGCCGCTCGGAGCCGTGATCGCCACCAGGCCGGCGATCGCGCCGTTCCCGATCATGCCGATGTCGTAGGTCTTCGTGAGCGCGTAGCTGGTACCCATGGCACCGAGCACGCCCCCCGCGGCGCCGATCACGGTGACGATCGCCACCTCGGCGAAGCGGCCGTCGGCCACGCTCAGGGTCGAGCCGGCGTTGAAGCCGAACCAGCCGAAGAACAGGATCAGCACGCCGAGCCCCATCAGCGGCATCGAGTGCCCGGGGATCACGTTCGGGCTGCCGTCCTTGCCGTACTTGCCCTGACGCGGGCCGAGCAGCAGCAGGGCCGCGAGCGCTCCGGTGGCGCCCATCAGGTGGATAACCGTCGAGCCGGCGAAGTCCTGCATGCCGAAACTCGCCTGGAGCCAGCCGCCGCCGAAGATCCAGTGGCTGATCACGGGGTAGATGAGCGACGCGAACACCACCGCGTAGATCAGGTAGGCGCCGAACTTGATGCGTTCGATCGTGGTGCCCCAGACGATCGCCAGCGACACCGCGCAGAACGCGAACTGGAAGAAGAACTTGGCGGGCACCGCCGCGCTGGAGAACTCCATCGCCGGGAACGCGCTCTGCGCGGTGGTGCCGAGGAAGGTTCCCTCGGTCCCCGCGAACCAGCCGGCGCCGCCGAAGGCGAGCGCGAACCCGACCGCCCAGTAGCACAGCGCCGCGATCGACAGGTTGGCGATCACCTTCGCGACCACCGTCCCGGCGTTCTTCATGCGCGAGAAGCCGACCTCGAGCAGCAGGAAGCCGGCCTGCATGAAGAACACGAGTATGCCGGCGACCACCACCCAGAGGGTGTCGATCCGGCTGAGGGCGTCGTTGAGCGTGGGTTCCATGCCTGGATGCTCGAAGAGCGGCGCCGGCGCGTCTTTCTCCCGCTGTACAGAATTGGAAGGGCCGGCTTGTACGAGCGGAGAGGCGCTGCCCTCAGCCGAGCGGGACGACGCGCGCCCGGATGCAGTCGCAGAGCCGCTTGGGATCGACCTCGAACAGGCTGTGAGGGTCGCCCGCCGCGGCCCAGACGCGCTCGTGGTCGAGCAGCGCCTCGTCGAACAGCACCGGCAGGTCGTGCCCGAACGGCGGCACGCCGCCGATCGCGAAACCGGTGGCGGCCCGGACCTCGTCAGCTGCTGCCTGGCGCACCTCCGCCACGTCGAGCGCGTCCGCGAGCTTGTCCGGATCGATCCGATGGCGTCCGGACGCCACGCAGACCACCGGATCGCCGTCGGCCACGAACACGATCGACTTCGCGATCTCGGCCTCGTCGCAGCCCATCGCCAGCGCGGCGTCCTTCACCGTCCGCGTCGAAGCCTCGAGCCGTTGGACGTGTACCTCGAGCCCGAGATCACGGGCGCACTCGGCAAGCCGGTCCCTCACGTCCGGACCGGGTCCCCCGAGGTCTCGGGGACGGCGCTCAGCTCGACACCCGCCTCGGCGGCCAGCTCCGCCAGCGACTCGGCAACGTCGGTGGCGAAGTCGTCGAGGTCCCACATCGTGTCGAAGTCGCCCACGAGGCCGAAGTTGATCTTGCCGGCGTAGGAGAGCAGCGCAATGCCGAGGCCCTGGTTCTTGGCGAGCGGCACCATCGGGAACGGATCGGTCATCCGGCGGCCGGCCAGGTAGAGCGGGAACTGCGGGCCGGGGACGTTCGTGACCACGACGTTGAAGAAGCGCTGACGGGACATGAGCCGCGATGCCTGGCCCATCACCGTGGGGGGCGCGAAGCCGGACAGCTCGGTGAGCACCTGTGCTCCCACCGCCTGGCCGCCCGACTTCAGGCCCTTCAGCTCCTCGCGCAGGATGTCGAGCCGCGCGACCGGGTCCTGGCACCACACCGGCAGCGGGGCCATCAGGGCCGCCACGCGGTTGCCGAGCGCCCCGCGCTCCACGTCCGCGCGCACGCTCACCGGGACCATCGCCTTGAGCTCGAGCCCGTCGGTGTTCTGGCCGCGCCGGCGCAGGTGCTTGCCGAGCGCCCCGGCCACCGTGGCGAGCACCACGTCGTTGACCGTCCCGCCGAGCTCGTCCTTGATCGCCTTGATGTCGCCCAGGTTGGCGCGCACCCAGGTGAAGCGACGGTGGGGGCCGATCGACTGGTTGTAGGGGCTGGCGGGCGCGGGGTTGAGCCCGGCCCAGGCCATGGCTCCGACCCCAACTGCGGCGTCGCGCGCACCCGCGACAATGCGGCGCGGGCCGCGGAACACGGCGCGGATCGAGCGCGCGACCTCGCCCGGCAGCGTGGCCCGCTCGACGAGCGCCTCGCCGAGCAACTGCGCGCTCGAGGGAAGCGGCCGCGGCAGCCAGCGGCCACCCGGGTCGGGCGGCGCCGCCGGCTCGGGCGAGGTGTCGAACAGCACCGAGATGATGTCGACGCCGGAGATGCCGTCCACGAGGGCGTGATGGGTCTTCGAAAGCATCGCGAACTGGCCGTCCGCCAGGCCCTCGACGAGCCACACCTCCCAGAGCGGCTTGTCGCGATCGAGCTGCTGGGAGAACACGCGCCCGGCGAGCGCCTTCAGCTGGTCCTCGGAGCCTGGGGAGGGGAGCGCCGTCGAGCGCACGTGGTAGCGCAGGTTCAGGTGCGGGTCGTCGACCCACTTGGGCCGTCCCTGCCCGAGCGGGACGAACGCGAGCCGCTGGCGGTAGCGCGGAACGAGCGAGAGGCGGCTCTCGATCGCATCCACCAGCTCGTCGTAGGGGGGCGGCGGCCCCTCGAACAGCATCACGGAGGCGACGTGCATGTGCGAGCAGCCGTCCTCGAGATGGAGGAAGGATGCGTCGAGGCCAGTCAGGCGATCCGAGGACATGCGCTGACCGTATCGCAGGGGCTCAGAGGGAGAGTGAAAGCTGTGTGTCCGGCGCGGGCCGGGCTCCCCGCGGACTCTCGTCGAGACCCGCGACCCGCACGCCGAGCAGGCGGACCGGCCGGCGCGGGTCGAGCGTCCTGAGCAGCTCGAGGGCCACGCCGAGCACGGTGTCGAGCTCGTTGACAGCGGTCTGGAGGCTGCGCGCCCGCGTGACGGTCGAGAAGTCGGAGAAGCGCACCTTGATCCCGACCGTGCGCCCGCGGGCGTCCTGGCGCGCGAGCGCGTCGCAGAGCTCGGCCGTGAGCCGCTCCAGCACCGGCTCGAGCTGCTCGAGCCCGTGGAGGTCGCGATCGAAGGTGGTCTCGCGCGACTCCGACTTGGCCGGCCGGGCGGTCTCGATCTCGCGCTCGTCCTCGAAGCGCGCGAGCGCACCGAGGTGCCGGCCGAGCCGCGCGCCGAACCAGCCCGCGAGCGTCTCGTCGGGGGTCGCGCCGAGCGCCCCGAGCGTGCTGATCCCCAGCGAGTCGAGCCGCTCGGCGGTCTTCGGGCCGATGCCCGGCACGAGCCGCGGCGAGGCGCCCGCAAAGCGCTCGCGGGCCTGCTCGGCGGTGAGCTCCAGGAAACCGTCAGGCTTCTCGGCGTCGCTCGCCACCTTGGCCACGAGCTTGCTGGGCCCGACGCCGATCGAGCAGGTGAGACCGGTGCCGGCTCGCACGGCCTCCTTCACCCGCCGGGCCGCGGCGCGGTAGCGCTCGATGCCGCTGAGGTCGAGGTACGCCTCGTCGAGCCCCACCGACTCGACGCGCTCCACGTGCGCGCGCAGCACCGCATGGACCTCGCGCGAGCGGGCGCGATAGAGCTCGAAGTCGGGCGGGATGAAGACCGCGTCCGGGCACAGCCGCCGCGCACGCTCCGCCGGAGTGGCGGAGAAGATCCCGAACCTGCGCGCCTCGTAGCTCGCCGTGGTCACGACCGCCCGCGGCCCGCTGCCGGCGACCACGACCGGCCTGCCCACGAGCTCGGGACGGCGCTGCAGCTCGACGCTGACGTAGAACGCGTCCATGTCGAGATGTGCGTAGACGTGGGGAGCGCCAGCCAGCGTCACGCCACCAGAGTACGTCTCGTGCTCGACGACTCCGCGCCCTAAGCGACGAGGACCGCGCTTTCACGCGGCCGGGGCGCTCAGAAGGCTGCGGCCGCGGCCGCGGCGACCGTCGTGTCCTGCTCGCCGTCGCCGCCGCTGACACCGACCGCGCCGACGACTTGGCCGTCGCGCTTGAGCGGGATGCCGCCGGCGAAGACCATCACGCGGCCCTTGTTGGACTCCTGGATGCCGTAGAACTGGTCTCCGGGCTGGGACTGCGCGGCGAGGTCGGCCGTCGGCAAATCGAACGCCCTCGCCGTGAACGCCTTGTTGATCGCGATGTCCACGCTGCCGATCCACGCTCCGTCCATGCGAACGTGAGAGACGAGGTTGCCGCCGGCGTCGACGACAGCGATGTTCTGAGGCTGCCCAATCTCGCGCGCGCAGTCCTCACCGGCCGCCATCACCCGGCGTGCGTCCTCGAGCGACACTGTTCCTTGCGAGGTCGTGGTGCTTGCCATCGACGGTTCTCTCCTTGTCTCGTGCCAGGGCGGTCAGCGCGGCCGACCCCTGTCCGGGTGCTAATACCCGTGCGGGGCGGCGGTAGTCCGAGCATTCGCAGCCGCGTTCGGTATCGCGCCCGTTAGGCCAGACCTCGCAGCGTCGCCGAGTCGGCGGCTCGGACGGTGCGCGCCGTGATGACCGTTTGACGCGTTCCGCGCCACTGCTCCAGCGCCCTCGCGTGGCAGGAACCGCGGGCGGTTGAATACCTCTGGTGGCGGCGATCTGACCGAAACGGCTCAGCCCGGTCCGCCGCCGAATCCCACCTCGTTGCCGTCGGCGTCGCGGTAGGTGATCTTGCGCACGCCGTTGGAGTACGTCCGCGCTCGGCGGGCTCGATGCCGCGCGCTGCGATCTCGGCCACCAGGGGGTCGAGGTCGTCGACGAAGAGGGTCTGGACCGAGTGACCGGCGCGCTTG
The DNA here is from genome assembly GCA_963812415.1 of uncultured Thermoleophilaceae bacterium. Taxonomy (GTDB): domain Bacteria; phylum Actinomycetota; class Thermoleophilia; order Solirubrobacterales; family Thermoleophilaceae; genus JACVRW01. The sequence goes on from CAWEVH010000043.1 coordinate 13,857, forward strand.
GCGTCCTCCACGATGTACACGGCGCGGTGCTCTGCGAGCTCCCAGACGGCCTCGGTTGCGTGCGGGAGGAAGGACGGCTCCGAGCCGAGCAGACGCTCGTACCAGGGCAGCGCCGCCTGGTAGTCGCTGACGCAGATGCCGGCGAACAGGTGGAGCGCCACGAGGCGGTCAGCTGCCCTGGTGGATCGGCCGCACAAGGATCTCGTTCACGTCCACGTGCGGCGGCTGGGTCATGGCGAACAGCACGGCGCGCGCGACGTCGTCCGCCTCGAGGGCGTTCGAGACGCGGTTCTCGAAGAACGGGGTGTCGACCATGCCCGGCTCGATCAGCGTGACCTTGATGTCGGTGTCCGAGACCTCCTGGCGGAGCGCCTCGCCCATCGCCGTTACCGCGAACTTCGTGCAGGAGTAGAGCGAGCCGGGCAGGGCGCGGCGGCCGGCGATCGAGCTCGTGAGGATCAGGTGGCCGCGGTTCTGGCGCCGGAAGTGGGGGAGGGAGGCCCGGATCGACAGCGCCGCGCCGAGGACGTTCGTGTCGATCATCGACTTCCAGTGCTCGACGGACTCCTCGAGGAAGCCGCGCTTGGCGCCGAAGCCGGCGTTCGCGAAGTAGGCGTCCAGGCGGCCGTAGGTCTCGAGCGCGGCGGCCACGAGCGCCTGCTGGTCCTCCCAGCTCGTCACGTCGCAGCGCACCGCCAGCGCCTTCTCCTCGCCGCCGAGCTCGTCCGCGAGCTTGGCGAGGGCGTCCTCCGAGCGAGCGGCGAGCACCACCCGGTTGCCGAACTCGATCGCGCGGCGTGCAGTTGCGGCGCCGATGCCGGAGCTGGCCCCGGTGATCAGCAGTACTGGTTCGTCTGCCATCCCGGGGTTCTACCAATAGCCTCCGCTCAGGTGAGCGCCGTGGATCCCACCCAGGCCCGCTTCGGCGCGGTCCCGGACAAGGCCGGCCACTACGAGAGCTTCTACCTGAAGCTCTGCCATCCGTACGAGCTGCTCGGCGCCTGGGTGCGCTACACGGTGCACAAGCGCCCGGGGGCGCCGCCCACGGGCTCGCTCTGGTTCACGCTCTTCGAGCCCGACGGCCCGCGCGCGGCCAAGGTCACCGTGGCCGCGCCGCGAGCCTCCGCGGACGACTGGCTCACGATCGGCGATGCGCGCATCGGCGAGGGCTCGGCGATCGGCGCGATCGCCGGCGAGGTCGGCTGGGAGCTCGCGTTCGAGACGGGGGAGGGGCCGCTCCTCCACCTGCCGCGCTCCTGGATGTACAGCGGCCGACTGCCGCGCACCAAGCTGCTCTCCCCGGCCCCCGCGGCGCGCTTCGACGGCGCGCTGTCGGTCGACGGGCGCGAGATCCCGGTCGAGGGCTGGCGGGGCATGGCGGGCCACAACTGGGGTGCGCAGCACGCCGAGCGCTGGATCTGGCTACACGGGCTGACCGCCGACGGCGACTGGCTCGACGCGGCGCTCGGCAAGGTCAAGCTGGGGCCGGTGACCACCCCGTGGGTGGCGAGCGGCGCGCTCAGCCTCGCCGGCGATCGCCACCGGCTCGGCGGCCCGGGGCGGAAGGTCGACGTCGACGAGTCTCCCGACTCCTGCGCCTTCGTCCTCGGCGGCAAGGGGCTGCGCGTGCGCGGCACCGTCTCGGCCCCGCGCGAGCGCTTCGTCGGCTGGACCTACGCGGATCCCGACGGCTCCGAGCACCACACGGTGAACTGCTCGATCGCGGACATGCGCCTGACCGTGGAGGGCCCGCGCGGCGGGCGCAGCTGGGAGCTCGACGTGCCCGGCGGCGCCACCTACGAGCTCGGCATGCGCGAGCGCGACCACGGGATGGCGATCCAGCCGCATCCCGACGGATGAAGGCGGCGGCGGAGGTGATCGTGGAGCGCCCGCTCGAGACGGTCTGGCGCTGGGCGTCCGACCCGCGCAACTGGGAGAACTGGCTCGACGGCGTGCACGACGTGGAGCTGCGCGGTCGCCTCGAGGAGGGCGCGCGGCTCACGAGCAAGTACGACTACGCCGGCGCCGTGCACGACATCGAATACGAGATCGTCGAGCGCCGGCCGACGCGCCGGCAGGTCGTTCGCACGGTGAGCGGGCCGTTCCCGTTCGAGGGCACCCTCGAGCTCGCCGAGGCGCCGGAGGGCACGCGCGTGCGCCAGACGATCGACGCCGGCTCCGACAGCCCGCTCACGACGGTCCTCTTCGCGCTCGGCGGCCCGTTCCTGCGGCGCAGCATGCGCCGCCGCATCCACTCACAGCTCGAGCGCATGCGCGAGGCGATCGAGCTGACCGGCGCGAACTGAGCCCCGGCTCCTGTCGTGGCTTGCCGCTGGTGTGGGTGTTCTCTAGTGTCGAGCTCATGGCAGCCTCCGACAACAAGCGGAATGCCATCGAGGTCGCGGCGAGGCCGCTGCGGGAGCTGCTGCGGGAGGAGCACGACGAGATCGCCGCCGCCCAGCGCGCCCTGCGGCAGGCCGAGAAGGAGCACGATCGCGTGATCGAGCTGGCCGAACGCCAACTGCGGGCGGCCAGGACCGCCAAGCCGCTTGTCTGCCTACGGTCACCGCGTGATCCTCTATGCCGACTGTGTGAGCACCGCGGACGGAAACCACGACCTCACGCCGGACGTGAGGGCTCGGATCGAGACTCGACCGGACGCGGGCCGCTTCCACCGTGGCGAGATGTTCCTTACGATCGAGGCGCCGACCTGGCGCCGCGAAGTTGTCTTCCCTCACCGAGACGAGCGCAAGGTGCGCCGGCTGGCCGAGGAGATCGAGCTCGCCGCGCGCAACGTGGACGTGATCCGTGAGGCGGCTCGTGCCGAGACCGAGCAGACCGACCAGCACCTTGGGGAAGCGCTTGCCGACCGACGTGCGGTCCAGGAGACGCGCGCTTTGATCCACCAGCTGAGCGACCTCGTTCACGACGGGGAGGACGTGATCGACATGGCGCCGGGGATCAGCGCCGGCCACGACGGCGTGATCGTCGCCACCGACCAACGACTGCTCTTCGTCTCGGTGCGGCGGACGCTCTCCTTCCCGTACGAGCAGATCTCCTCGGTGGAGCTCAAGGGGAAATGGTTCGGGGCACGCCTCGCGCTCTCGACATCCACGGGCAAGGGCGTCATCAGCGGGCTGGCGCCACGGCACGCGGCCGAGATCGCCGAGCTCGTCCGCGGTCACATCGGCGGGGAAGCGGCCCCCGTCTACATACCCCGGCGGGGACACTCAGGCGGCAGTGGGCGAGGGCCCGACCCGCTCACCGCTCGGTTCCTTGAGCGCCTCTCCCGCGCGCACCGGCGCAGGCATCAGCGTCGCGGCAACGAGCACGAGGACGAACGCCGTGAGCCGCGCTACCACCACCAGGAAATCGTCACCAACCGGGTCACCGAAGACGACGACGCCGGCCACGATCGTGGACATGTTGGCGGCGACCGAGGTCACCGCGATCACGGCTACGCCATCGCCGACCTGGAGGCTCCGCGCGGAGGCGAAGAAGGAGGCGACCGCCGCTATGACGATGAGCGCAGTCCAGGGGCTCAGAAGCCCGGCGATTCCGCTCTCGAGATCTCCGCTGAGCGCCTTTATCGCCACGTCCGAGATCCCGAAGCCGAGCCCTGCCGCGGCACCCAGGAGGACCCCGTACTGGGCTCTGATCCGCGGGATGCGATGGGAGAAGATCAGCAGCAGTCCCAACGCGACGGCGGCGCCTTCGAAGATGATCATTGCCGGCACGGAGTAGTCGGAGCTGTCGCCGTCGGAGCCCTTCCCGGTAATTGCGAGGAGCGTGAGCGAGACGGCCACCAGGGCGATCCCGACCCACTGCCGTCGACCGAGCTCAAACCCGAAGAAGCGCTCCGCCAGCACGGCGAGGAGGACGAGGCCGCCCGACAGCACCGCCTGGGCGACCGAGAGCGGCAGGAGCGCGAGCGCGGCGACGTGCGCGAGAAAGGCGACGGCCGCCACGAGCCAGCCGATCGTCCACCACTTCGAGCGGAAGAGGTCGATCGCGCTCCGTATCGGTTCGCGCATGTCCACGTCGGGCGCCGCAACCGCGCCGCGATGCTTGAACAGGAAGGCCAGGTTCGTCCCGAGCGCAGACAGAACGGCACACGCGAACCCCACTAGGGCGGACGTTGAAAGACCCGTCACTTATCCGCCCCTACCCGGCCCCCCGTTTCTTAAGGGCGGCTCTGTCCGCCCGGCGTATCAGGCTCTGCCCTGAGGCGCCTGGAGCAGATGGTCTGCACGCTCCATCGCCCGGGCGACGTCGGCTCGCGAGGACACGCGCAGCTTGCGGAAGATGTTGCGCATGTGGGTCTCGATGGTCTTCTCGCTGAGGACGAGCGTTCTCGCGATCTGGGGGTTGGTCTGGCGGTCGACGACGAGCCGGGCGACGTCGAGCTCGCGCCCGGTCAACGTGTCCACTCCCTCGCCGTCGGGGTTGCGCGGGAGGGTCCGGCGGCTGAAGCGTTGCCCCAGCTTCCGCAGTTCATGCTCGGCCTCTTCCAGATAGCGACGCGCCGAGCACGCTCTGAGCTCTCGGGCAGCTTCCTCCAGCGCGGCAATGGCGAGCTCGGGCTCACCTGCCGCCGCCCGCGCTCGTCCCGCGAGTGTCCGCGCACGCGCGGCGTCCACGCGGGCGCCGGCCGCGTCGGCGGCGGCGGCGGCTGCGAGGGCCCGGTCGGCGGCGGCCGCAGGGTCGCCCACGGCGAGGGCGACGGCGGCGGCCGCTCGCTCCGCCATGGCCGTCGCGGCGCTGAAGCCGACCCGCTCGGCGACGGCTGCGGCACGAGTGGCCGCGCGAGTCGCCTCGACGGGCCGGCCGAGCGCGAGCCAGCTGCGGGTCAGCAGCTCAAAGTAGTGCGCTCGCCAGGACTCGGGGATGCGCGGGAGGTCCTCACCATCGGCCGCCGCCAGGAGGGTCTCATTCGCGCGGCCGGAGTCCCCGGTCTCGAGGAGGGCGCTCGCGAGGGCCCATCTGGCATAGGTCGACACGAGGCGGTCGTCGAGCTCCCGGGTGACGTCCACGCTCTCTCGGGCGAGCGTGACCGCCGGCCCGAGGTCGCCGGCCGCGACGGCCACATAGGCACGACTGAGCAGGTTCCAGCCGAGTGCCTCCACGTTGCCAGACAGCCTCGCGCTCTCGACCGCCTCCTCCAGCAGGTCTGCCGCCTCGGTCACCCTTCCGGTGGTGTGCAGGACCGTAACGAGCACCGGAATCAGGAAGGGTGCAACGTCGCCCTGGCCCGACGCGCGGGCGATGGCAAGACCTCGCTTCGCGTGCGCGGCGGCATCGTCGTAGCGGTGGAGGTACAGATCGGCAGCACTGAGGCTGGTCACGGCATCGAGGCGGCTCGCCAGCTTGTCGTCCGGAAGAACGTCCACGAGTGCCGCGGCTGTGGAGCGGTAGGCCTTGGCCTCCGATACCGGTCCGGTGAACGCGGTCGCCACTGCGAGCACGGCCAAGCTCGCCGCAGTGAGCGACTCGTCGATGTCCTTGGCGACAGCGAGGGCGCGCTCACCCCAGCCGCGCATCCCCTCGTAGTCCATCCGGTAGAAGTCCCCGGCCGCCAGGTGATTCATGAGCTCCACCGCCTCGGCGGTGGTGCTCTCCGAGCGCTCGTTCAGCGCCGCCGTCAGCCGCTGACGCGCCTCGTCGTGATGTCCGAGCAGCTGCTCGACGCCGGCGCAGGACCCGATGAGCCGGACCCGCAACGTCATGTCCGCGTCGGATGTCAGGTCAATGCTCTCGAGGAGGGCGGCGCGGCTCTCCTCGAAGCGGCCGGTCGCGGCCAGCGATCCGGCGAACGCCATCAGCAGCGCCAGCCGCTCGGCGGATTGGGCCGTCTCCGGCAAGAGGTCGAGGGCGGCGCCAAACCAGAGCGCCGCACTCCCGGGCGCGCGCTTGGCCGCCGCCTCGCCCGCTTCCCGCAACACGGCGACTGCGCTCGCATCCCCATGCTGAGCGGAATGCCGTACGTGGTGGGCGCGTGCGGCCGCGGGCGCCCCTCGGGCGGCGAGCGCTTGGGCGCTGCGCCGGTGGGCGGCGATCCGAGTCCCGGCCGAGCACGACTCGTACACGGCCCTTCGGACGAGCGGGTGGCGGAACCGAAACCTGCGCGGCACCCTCGTTGAGCGCACGAGTCCGTGTTCGATCAGCTCGTCGAGCGCGTCCAACGCATCGGGTTCGTCGACGTCCGCGGCGGCGGCAGCGAGGTCCAGCTCGAACGGGTCCCCGGCCACGGCGGCCGCTTCGGCAAGGTCGCGGCCCAGAGCCGAGAGGCAGTCCAGCTCCTCGACGGTGGCCGCCGCCACCGCTCCGGGCACCCAGAGCCCGTCGCCGTCAGAGCCAGGTGAACGGCGATCGCCGGCCAGCCGGGTCAGCTCGAGCAGGTAGAACGGGTTGCCGCCGCTCGCTTCATAAACGTGGGCGAACTGGGCTGTCGGGCCCCCGCCGACGAGCGCGTGCGCATGGGCCCGGGGCAGCGGGCCGAGATCGATCCGCCGGTCCGCCTCGCGCAGCCCTCGCTCGATCGCGGACACCAGTGTGCGGTCGACCTGTCCCCGGCGGTAGCTGGCGGCCACCATTACCGCGCCCTGCGGCCGGCGCCTGAGCAGGTGCGAGACCAACTCGAGTGATGCGCCATCGGCCCAGTGCAGGTCGTCGAGCGACAGCACCACGGGCTGCGCCTCGGCGAGACGTTCGAGCAGCGCGCCGACCGCCCGGTGTGCTCGGAAGCGCTCGGCCGCAGTGCTGGGCTGATCGGATCCCGGATCGAGGGACCGAAGCGCGGGGAACACGCCTGCCAGCTCGGCGAGGTCTTCGGTGGCCAGCCGCTGGAAACCCTGGGGATCGAGCGACTCGAGAAATTCGTCGAGGGCATCGACGACGAGTCCGAACGGCAGCTCGCGCTCGAACTCGGCGGCGCTGCCCTGCAGCGCGAGGCAACCCCGCTCGCCGGCCAGCCGGAGGAGCTCGCCGAGGATCCTGGTCTTGCCGATTCCGGGCTCCCCGCTGACGACGAGGAAGCGCGCGTCGCCCGCACATGTCCCCCCGAGCAGCTGCTCGATGACCTCCAATTCGTGCTCACGCCCCACAAGTGGGGCAGCCGCTTCAGGCATATGCGAGTCCCTGGCAAGCCTACCGGGGTTGGCCCGGCCCGTTGCGGCCCTTTCAGGGCTTTCCCCCGCGGCCTTTCAGGGGTTTCCCCCGATTCCAAGCCGCGATCGGTGGTTGATGCTGTGGCCCGATGCCGCGCTTCCTGTTGGAGCACAGCCATTCTGCCGCCGACTGTGGCGTGGTGATCGCGGCGTTCAACGCCTTCGAGAGCCCGCTGCGCCATCGGTCGACGATTGCCTCGTGCCATTACGGCGGCCACCGGATCTGGTGGGAGGTGGAGGCCGCGACGGAGGTCGAGGCGCTTGCCTGCCTTCCGGGCTACGTCGCGGCACGCACGAACGTGTGCCCCGTGCGGGCCATTGATATCCCCTGAACGAGCTGTCGGCAAATCTCAGGGGTTTCCCCTGATGACCGAGCGAGTCGCAGACTGGAGGCTGCCCCCACGGCCTCAACTGCCACAAGGGGGAAGACATCGTGAAGAGGTCCCGCAACCTCGCCGCACGCGCTGCGCACTGGAGCGCCGAGCACCGTAAGACCGCGATCTTCGGCTGGCTCGCCTTCGTCGTCGTAGCGGTCTTGGCCGGCAACGCCGTCGGCAAGAACATGATCCAGGGCGCGGACCTCTACTCCGGGGAGTCGCACCGCGCCGAGCAGACCCTCTACGACGCCGGAATGCGACCGAACGACGAGCACCTGCTCATCCAGAGCACGACGCTCACGGTCAACGATCCCGAGTTCACGGCGGCGATCGAGGAGGCAACGGCACGGCTCTCGCGCACCGAGGACGTAACGAACGTCGCATCGCCGCTCAACGGAGACGCGCCGGTGTCCGCGGACCAGCACTCCGCCTTGGTCGACTTCCAGATCACGGGCGACTCGCTGGAGGCGGCAAAGCGGCTCGAGCCGACGGACGAGGCCGTGTCCGCGATTCAGGACGCACATCCTCAGCTGCGGGTGGAGCAGTTCGGCAGCGTGAGCTCGAACAAGGAGCTGAACGACACCTTCGCCTCGGATCTCGCCAAGGCCGAGCTGCTGTCCTTCCCGCTCACCCTGCTGATCCTGGTCATCGCCTTCGGCGCAGTGGTGGCCGCCCTCGTGCCCCTGCTGCTAGGGGTCACCACCGTAATGGCGGCGCTGGGCCTGGTCGCACTCCCAAGCCACCTCTCTCCGATCGACAGCAACCTGCAGTCGGTGATCCTCCTGATCGGGCTGGCGGTCAGCGTCGACTACAGCCTGTTCTACCTGCGGCGCGAGCGGGAGGAGCGCGCCGCCGGGCGCAGCGAGCGCTCCGCGCTCGACGTCGCCGCCGCCACCTCGGGCCGCGCCGTGCTGATCTCGGGCCTGACCGTGATCGCCGCGATGGCGGGAATGTTCCTGACCGGCGACAAGACGTTCATCTCGTTCGCCCAGGGCACGATCCTCGTGGTCGCGATCGCGATCGCCTCGTCGCTGACGGTTCTGCCCGCGGTGCTCGCCTGGCTCGGTGACCGCATCGACAAGGGCCAGATTCCGGTCCTCAAGCGCTACCGGCGACCGGCGGGGCAGTCCCGCTTCTGGTCGGGGCTGGTGAATCGCGTCATGCGCCACCCGTGGCCCGCGATCGCACATCGCCGGGGGCGCCCTCGTGATTCTGTCGATCCCGGCGTTCAACATGAACCTCGCGGTCACGACCACCGACGACCTGCCGCAGGATCTCCCCGTGGTGCAGACCTTCGACCGGGTCCGCGACGCGTTCCCCGTGGAGGCGGTGACCGTGGACGTGGCCGTTAAGGCCGCCGACGTCCGCACCGGGCCCGCCGCGGATGCCATCGCCGACCTGCGGGCGCAGGCCGACGGCAGCCTCGAGTTGCTTCAGGGCACCGAGGTCGAGTACAGCCGGGACGGGACCGTGGCGCTCATCACCATTCCCACGGAGGGCAGCGGCAACGACGAGCAAGCCACCGACGCCCTGAACGTCGTCCGGGACGAGATCGTCCCTGCCACGATCGGCGCGGTCGGCGGTGCGACCGTGAACGTCAGCGGGAGCGCCGCTCAGTCCAAGGACTTCCGCGACCTGGTGAGCGACCGACTGCCGCTCATTTTCGGGTTTGTCTTCTCGCTCGCGTTCCTCCTGATGCTGTTCACGTTCCGGTCGATCGTGATCCCGATCAAGGCGATCCTGCTCAACCTGCTCTCGGTCGGCGCCGCGTACGGGATCCTGGTGCTCGTCTTCCAGGAGGGCTGGGGGGAGAGCCTGCTCGGCTTCACGTCGAACGGGGGCGTCACCTCGTGGCTGCCGCTGTTCCTGTTCGTGATCCTCTTCGGGCTCTCGATGGACTACCACGTGTTCATCCTGTCCCGGGTGCGCGAGGCGTACCTGAGCGGGATGAGCACGACCGAGGCGATCCGATACGGGATCTCCACTACCGCCGGCACCGTCACCAGCGCGGCGGTTGTGATGGTGGTCGTGTTCTCGGTCTTCGTCACGCTGAGCTTCATCGACTTCAAGCAGATGGGCGTGGGCTTGGCGGCGGCCGTGCTGATCGACGCGACGATCATCCGCGGCGTCCTGCTACCGGCGTCCATGAGGGTGCTCGGCGACTGGAACTGGTACCTGCCGAGCTGGCTCGAATGGATCCCCCACGTGGGGTCCGAGGACGCCACGGTGCCGCCTATCGAGGAGGAGGAGAGAGGAGGAGGAGCCGGAGCCGACCGAGGAGCCGCGGCCCGTCCCGGTGCACGGCTAGCGTGAGGGACGAAGCGCGGGGAACACGCCTGCCAGCTCGGCGAGGTCCTCGGTGGCGAGCCGCTGGAAACCTGGGGATCGAGCGACTCGAGAAACTCGTCGAGGGCATCGACGGCGAGTCCGAACGGCAGCTCGTGCTCGAACTCGGCAGCGCTGCCCTGCAGCGCGAGGCAACCCCGCTCGCCGGCCAGCCGGAGGAGCTCGCCGAGGATCCGGGTCTTGCCGATTCCGGGCTCCCCGCTGACGACGAGGAAGCGCGCGTCGCCCGCACATGTCCCCCGAGCAGCTGCTCGATGACCTCCAATTCGTGCTCACGCCCCACAAGTGGGGCGGCCGCTTCAGGCATATGCGAGACCCTGCCAAGCCTACGGGGTTAGCCGGTCCGTTGCGGCATCCGGTTTCAGGGGTTTCCCCCGATTCCAAGCCGCGATCGGCGGTTGATGCTGTGGCCAGATGCCGCGCTTCCTGTTGGAGCACAGCCATCTGCCGCCGACTGTGGCGTGGTGATCGCGGCGTTCAACGCCTTCGAGAGCCCGCTGCGCATCGGTCGACGATTGCCTCGTGCCATTACGGCGGCCACCGGATCTGGTGGGAGGTGGAGGCCGCGACGGAGGTCGAGGCGCTTGCCTGCCTTCCGGGCTACGTCGCGGCACGCACGAACGTGTGCCCCGTGCGGGCCATTGAGATCCCCTGAACGAGCTGCCGGCAAATCTCAGGGGTTTCCCCTGATGACCGAGCGAGTCGCAGACTGGAGGCTGCCCCCACGCCTCAACTGCCACAAGGGGGAGACATCGTGAAGAGGTCCCGCAACCTCGCCGCACGCGCTGCGCACTGGAGCGCCGAGCACCGTAAGACCGCGATCTTCGGCTGGCTCGCCTTCGTCGTCGTAGCGGTCTTTGCCGGCAACGCCGTCGGCAAGAACATGATCCAGGACGCGGACCTCTACTCCGGGGAGTCGCACCGCGCCGAGCAGACCCTCTACGACGCCGGAATGCGACCGAACGACGAGCACCTGCTCATCCAGAGCAGGACGCTCACGGTCAACGATCCCGAGTTCACGGCGGCGATCGAGGAGGCAACGGCACGGCTCTCGCGCACCGAGGACGTAACGAACGTCGCATCGCCGCTCAACGGAGACGCGCCGGTGTCCGCGGACCAGCACTCCGCCTTGGTCGACTTCCAGATCACGGGCGACTCGCTGGAGGCGGCAAAGCGGCTCGAGCCGACGGACGAGGCCGTGTCCGCGATTCAGGACGCACATCCTCAGCTGCGGGTGGAGCAGTTCGGCAGCGTGAGCTCGAACAAGGAGCTGAACGACACCTTCACCTCGGATCTCGCCAAGGCCGAGCTGCTGTCTTTCCCGCTCACCCTGCTGATCCTGGTCATCGCCTTCGGCGCAGGTGGTGGCCGCCCTCGTGCCCCTGCTGCTGGGGGTCACCACCGTAATGGCGGCGCTGGGCCTGGTCGCACTCCCAAGCCACCTCTCTCCGATCGACAGCAACCTGCAGTCGGTGATCCTCCTGATCGGGCTGGCGGTCAGCGTCGACTACAGCCTGTTCTACCTGCGGCGCGAGCGGGAGGAGCGCGCCGCCGGGCGCAGCGAGCGCTCCGCGCTCGACGTCGCCGCCGCCACCTCGGGCCGCGCCGTGCTGATCTCGGGCCTGACCGTGATCGCCGCGATGGCGGGAATGTTCCTGACCGGCGACAAGACGTTCATCTCGTTCGCCCAGGGCACGATCCTCGTGGTCGCGATCGCGATCGCCTCGTCGCTGACGGTTCTGCCCGCGGTGCTCGCCTGGCTCGGTGACCGCATCGACAAGGGCCAGATTCCGGTCCTCAAGCGCTACCGGCGACCGGCGGGGCAGTCCCGCTTCTGGTCGGGGCTGGTGAATCGCGTCATGCGCCACCCGTGGCCCGCGATCGCACTCGCCGGGGGCGCCCTCGTGGTTCTGTCGATCCCGGCGTTCAACATGAACCTCGCGGTCACGACCACCGACGACCTGCCGCAGGATCTCCCCGTGGTCCAGACCTTCGACCGGGTCCGCGACGCGTTCCCCGTGGAGGCGGTGACCGTGGACGTGGCCGTCAAGGCCGCCGACGTCCGCACCGGGCCCGCCGCGGATGCCATCGCCGATCTGCGGGCGCAGGCCGACGGCAGCCTCGAGTTGCTTCAGGGCACCGAGGTCGAGTACAGCCGGGACGGGACCGTGGCGCTCATCACCATTCCCACGGAGGGCAGCGGCAACGACGAGCAAGCCACCGACGCCCTGAACGTCGTCCGGGACGAGATCGTCCCTGCCACGATCGGCGCGGTCGACGGTGCGACCGTGAACGTCAGCGGAAGCGCCGCTCAGTCCAAGGACTTCCGCGACCTGGTGAGCGACCGACTGCCGCTCATTTTCGGGTTTGTCTTCTCGCTCGCGTTCCTCCTGATGCTGTTCACGTTCCGGTCGATCGTGATCCCGATCAAGGCGATCCTGCTCAACCTGCTCTCGGTCGGCGCCGCGTACGGGATCCTGGTGCTCGTCTTCCAGGAGGGCTGGGGGGAGAGCCTGCTCGGCTTCACGTCGAACGGCGGCGTCACCTCGTGGCTGCCGCTGTTCCTGTTCGTGATCCTCTTCGGGCTCTCGATGGACTACCACGTGTTCATCCTGTCCCGGGTGCGCGAGGCGTACCTGAGCGGGATGAGCACGACCGAGGCGATCCGATACGGGATCTCCACTACCGCCGGCACCGTCACCAGCGCGGCGGTTGTGATGGTGGTCGTGTTCTCGGTCTTCGTCACGCTGAGCTTCATCGACTTCAAGCAGATGGGCGTGGGCTTGGCGGCGGCCGTGCTGATCGACGCGACGATCATCCGCGGCGTCCTGCTACCGGCGTCCATGAGGGTGCTCGGCGACTGGAACTGGTACCTGCCGAGCTGGCTCGAATGGATCCCCCACGTCGGGTCCGAGGACGCCACGGTGCCGCCCATCGAGGAGGAGAAGGAGGAGGAGGAGCCGGAGCCGACCGAGGAGCCGCGGCCGGTCCCGGTGCACGGCTAGCGATGACCGTCACCCGGCCACCGGTCGAGCCGGCGGCGCTCGCCGCGCCGAGGCCCTCCGCGCCGCGGCGGCCGCGCGAGCAGCCGTTGTTCCTGGCGGCTCTGGGCGTCATCGCCTTGCACGTCGTCGACGACTCCTTCGTGCAGCCACAGCCGGGGACCTCGGCCGGCGATCACCTGGTCAGCGGGCTCGTGCCCCTCGGGGCCTTGGCGCTGGCCGCGGCCGCCTTCGTGCTCCCGGAGGCCGGCCACGTCGGCGCGCAGGACGCGCGCCCGCGCGAGTACGAGCGGCGAATCACCCGCTTCTTCGACCAAACCCTCCGAAAGGAGCAACCATGAACACGCCAACTGCCCAAACCGAGCCGACCTCCGTACCGGTCCAGGCCCAGGCCTACAACGGTGCACGCACCGCGAAGGGCCGGCCCTTCACCCGTCCAGAGCTCGCATTCATGATCGTCGTTCCGGCCGCGTGGGCGATCCTGCTTCTCTTCCACCCTCGCGGCGACGGCGACTTCAGCGAGCTGATCGGCGACCACGTGACCGCCTGGATCACGGTTCACCTCGGGATGGGGATCTTCGTGCCGCTGTTCGCCGGAGTCGTCTATCTGCTCCTGCGAGGGGTGAAGAGCACCGCAGCGACCATCAGCAGGATCGGGCTGGCGGTGTTCGGGAGCCTCTACGCGGCATGGGAGCTCGTGCTCGGCGTCGGAACCGGCATCCTCGCCCACGAAACCAACGCGCTACCCGAGGCACAGCAGGCGGTGGGACGGAATCTCATCGACTCGTACGCAGAGAACGGCGTCATCATGGTCTTGTCAGTGGTCGGCAGCCTCGGTTTGGCTGTGGGGATCATCGGGGCCGCAGTCGCCCTCCGCCGCGCATACCGATTGGGCTGGGCCGCCGTCGCGCTGATGCTGCTCTCGCTGCCATTGATCGCGATCCACGAGCCACCATACGGCCCCGTGGGGCTCGCCCTGTTCATCGTGGCGATTCTCCTGCTCGTGCGGCAGCGAGCATCTGCGCCGGCCCGAAGCGCCCCGCCCCGGGGTCAGCCGGTTTCGGCACCGCTGGCCTGACCGGCACTCGCGCGCGGCGCAAGCATCGCAGACCGTTGACGCGGGTACAGACCTCGGTGGGGAGAAAGCAAGGGGGAGGGGAGTCATGAGTGTCAGATCGCGGTTCGCTGCGGTGCTCGCGCGCAAGCACGGTCCTGGTGCTGCCGGCGGCGGCACACGCCCAGCAGGTCACGGGGCTCGAGGTCCGGCAGGACGACGGGTTCGCGACCCTCAGCTGGGATCCGGTGGCGGGGGCGACGGACTACCAGGTCGAGCGCACGCCGGCGGGCGCGCCCGGGACGGGAGTCGTCGTGGGAGTCTGGCGGCCGAACCGCCAGATCAACCAGGACTCGCCGGCCTTCGCCGACGCCGGGTTCAACCCGGGTGACGGCTTCCAGTGGCGCGTCCGCGCCCGCGTCGGCACGGAGCCGCAGCCGTACTCGGCGCCGGTGAGCGGCACGACGCAGCCGGAGTTCGGCGACCCCGGCACGCCGGGCGAGAACCTGCGCACGCAGTGGGAGGAGGACGAACGCGGCGACGTTCACGAGCGACGTGGACGAGTACGCGTACACGGCGGCGCTCGACGCCGCCAGCGAGAGGGTGCGGGTGGTGGAGATCGGGCGCACCGTCCTCGGGCGGCCGATCAACATGTTCATCATCGGCTACCCGACGCCGAAGCCGACCGCCCAAGCGGTCGCCGGCAACCCGGCCGCGCTGCGTCAACTGCAACGTGCACGGCAACGAGCCGTCGTCGCGCGAGGCGTGCCTGATCATGGCCCGCGAGCTCGCGTTCGCGGACGACCCGCGCACGCTCGACCTCCTGAGCAACATGACGGTGCTGATCGTCCCGGCGATCAACGGCGACGGCCGCGCGGCCAACACCCGCGGCAACTCCACGGGGCAGGACCTCAACCGCGACCACTCGCTGCTCCGCCAGCCGGAGACCTTCGCGCTGGCCGCGATGGTGCGCGACTACACGCCGGAGGCGGCGTTCGACGGACACGAGTTCGGCAACAGCCAGGCCGGCGACCTGCCGACGCTGATGCCGCGGCACCTCAACGTCGCGGAGTCGATCTTCCTCGAGTCGAAGGACATGATCGAGAACTGGCTGTACGTCAACGGGTCCGAGGACGGCTGGTGGTACTGCCCCTACGGGTGCCAGGACGGCGGCGCGGTGGGCCTCAGCCAGGAGACGATCCTGCGCAACACGCTCGGCTTGAAGAACATGGTCAGCCTCCTTCTCGAGGCGCGCAGCGCCGGCGGCCAGACGCGCCCGGACGAGGCCATTGCAGCGAACAACCGGCGGCGCAAGACCTACTCGGCGCTCTACACCTACGACCAGTTCCTCGACTACTACCGGCAGCAGCAGCCCGAGATCGCGCTGGCGATCGAGGTGTCGCGGGCCTTCCAGCGCAGCAACACAGACGAGATCGTGTTCCGGGGCAGCTATGACGTCCCGGCCTTCGCGGCGCCGCACCCGGGCGAGGCCCCGCCGCCGGAGGAGCCGCCGGAGGGCATCCTCGACCCGCCGCCGTGCGGCTACCTGCTGACCGATGCGCAGTACACGGGCCCGCAGCCCGACGGCCGGCCGGTCGCCGACCGCCTGGCGGCCCACGGCATCAAGGTCCAGCGGCGCAGGCCGGGTGAGTGGTTCGTGCCGATGGGACAGGACCTGAGGGGGCTGATCCCGCTGCTGCTCGACGGCGAGGCGGCCGAGGAGATGGTCGCCGGCCAGCGGGTGGCCTGCTAGCCGATCGCGTCGCTCGCCGGCGTCACGCCCCAGCGTGGCGCCGGCGGGCGCGCCGCCCGGCCGTCCGGCGGCCTGACGGAGACCGCCATGTGACACGCTGCCTGCCGTGACCCGTGGGTTACAGCTGGACCGAGGAGATGAGCCGCCCGCCGGTGGGGTGGCCGACACGTTCGCCAGCCAACCCCTGGTGCTCGATCAGGGTGGCCTGGGGGGCGTGGACGTGGCGGTGCTCGGTGCGCCCTTCGACGACGGAACGTCGCATCGCCCGGGCACCAGGTACGGGCCGAGAGCGATCCGCGCCGCTGCCGACGGCGGGCGCCACGGCCGGCCCCACATGACGCTCGGCGTGGATCCACTGAAGGTGCTGACCGTCGTGGATTACGGCGACGCCGCAGCGGCTCCGGGCGATCTCACCCGCTCGCACGACGCCCTTGCTCGAACGCCTGGGCGAGATCCTGGACGCGGGCGCCAAGCCGCTCGTGCTCGGCGGCGACCACTCGCTCTCGTTGCCCACGCTGCGTGTGCTGGCAGAGCGCCACGGCGCTGACGGCTACGCGGTTCTGCATCTCGACACGCACGCGGACACGGCGGACGAGCTCTACGGGGTGCGCGTCTCCCATGGCACGCCGTTCCGCGTCGCCGTCGAGGAGGGCTGGCTGGCCGGCGGGAACGTCGTCCAGGTCGGTCTGCGTGGCACCTGGCCAGGGCCGGAGGGATTCGACTGGATGCGCGCCCAGGGCTTTCGCTGGCACACGATGGACGAGATCGTGGAGCGCGGCCTGACCACGGTGGTCCGGGAGGCCGTACACGCGGTCGCCGCGGCGGCACCGCGCGCCTATCTCAGCGTCGACATCGACGTGCTCGATCCCGCCTTCGCCCCCGGCACCGGCACCCCCGAACCCGGCGGCCTGACCACGCGCGAGCTGCTCTGGACCGTCCGCCACGCTGCCCGCGAACTCGACCTCTGTAGCGCCGACGTGGTCGAGGTCTGCCCCGCCTACGATCCCGCGGGCATCACCGCCCTGGCGGCGGAGCGAACGGCGCTTGAGATCCTCGCCGGCATGGCGGCGCGGCGGCAGGCCGAGCGGCGCGACCGTCCGTAGCCGTCGTCACGGCTTGGCGATGTCGAGCACAACGACGTGCCACTCGCAGGCGGCCGTCTCCGGGTCGGCGGCGATCCGCTGCCTGAGCAGCTCATCGAAGCGGGTGGCAATCTCCTCCCGGCGCGACCGGACGGTGGTCGGGTCCAGGGCGCCCCAGAGCGAGTCGCCGAACGCAGCGCGGAAGAAGCCGGCGACCGCCGCGACGTAGCGATCGAGAGAGCCGTCCTCCCGGTAGGCCGCGAGATAGACGTCGGGGAGGGCGCGCTCCGCATGACGCCGCAGTACCAGGAGGTTGTGCGAGTCGAAGGGCTCGGTGAACTCGACGGTGGTCCGGTTCCAGGTGGGGATGGTCATCCGTGCGTACTCGGCCGAGTGAAGCTCGCCGCCATCCACCAGCTCGCGCAGCGCGCTGTTTGCCATGTCCATCAGCCCCTCGGCACCACTGGTGCCGTCGTCGAGCGCCGCTCCGCCGACCACCACCAGCCTCCCTGACGGGCGCAGCTCGAGTGTCCTCGCAGCGAGGAAGTTGCGCCAGTCGGCCGCCGACTGGGCGCGCAGGGCGTCCCGCGTCTCGCCCTCGGCAAACGAGGACCAGATGTGATCGGGGATCGGCTGCGGAACGTCGCTGAGCCAGTGGACCGCGATCGACGACCAGCCGAGCGAGAGGAAATCCGGAGGAAACAGCGACTCGTAGAAGGAGCGGCCCTCCGCCAGGGCGAAGACGCCCGCTTCGCCCAGATAGGTGGCGGGGGAGTCGGCCACCAGCTCGAAGAGCGAGCTGAAGTCGTTGCTCGCGATGTCGGTGTGCACGACCAGGGCCGCACCGCCGCCCTGCCTCGCCGCAAGTGCGCGGCGCATCGGCGCGAGCGAGTTGCCGCCACCGGCCGCTCCCATGTCCGCGATCACGAACGGCAGCGGCCCCGTCGGCGGGGTCACCTCGGCCGCCGCCTGCTCGAGCCACTGGATGCCCAGCTCGCCGTACGCCTGCTGGACCTGCGAGTGGGACGTGTAATAGCCGCGTCCCTCCATGCGGCCGCGAGCCGGGTCCGCCTGCGTCACGAACCGACGCTATCGCAGCCAGTCATGCGCTGTCCGACGCGAGGAAGTCCAGCACGGTGTCGGCGAACAGCTCGGGCGCCCGGTGCAGGCAGCCATGACGCTGCCCGGCGAGCAGCGTCAGGCGCGCGTCGGGCAGACCGGCTGCCACCGCCTCCGCGTCCGCCCGGATCGACGGCGCGCTCTCGGCGCCGGCCAGTACGAGCGTCGGCACCTTCAGCTCGGCATAGTGCTCCGGCACGAACCGGTACCCGTTCTCGACCTCGAGCTCGCGGTCGAGCAGCGCCACGCCTGCCACCGACGCCGACCAGCTCGGCGCATGGTGGTCGCGGGCCAGCTGGGCCGGCCCGTGGTGCTCGACCTCCGCCAGGACGGCGTCGAGCGCCGCCTCCGGCCGTCCCGCCCGCAGCAGCCCGTCCACGCGCTCGGCCAGACCGTCCGGGCTGATCGTCCGCCCGTCGCGCGGCACTCCCTCGTAGAGCACCAGCCTGCGGACCTCGGCGCCCGCTTGCGCCGCCTCGAGCGCACACAGGGCACCAAAGGAATGACCGATCACGTCGACCGGTCCCGGCACCGCCGCCAGCACCGCGGCCACGTCCGCGCTCTCGCAGCGCGAGGTGTACCTGGCGGCATCCTCGCTGTCGCCGTGGCCCCGCCGGTCGAGCGCGTAGACCCTGACGCCGCCGCTCGAGCAGCGGACGCACGGCGCCGAATGCGCGCCGCCGGTCCGACAGCGCCCCGTGCACGAGCAGCACCGACGCTCCTGCGCCGCCTGCCTCGTAGGCGATCAGGGTCCCGTCAGCGGAGGTGGTGCGGAGTACCGGAACCGGCGCAGGCTACAACGACGAGCGAGATGGCGCGGCGCCACACTCAGCTCGCACTGTGGATCCCGAGACGCCGCTCGGCCGTCCTCTCCGCTCCATGTTCACCTACCTGGCGCTAGTCAGCCCACCAGTCGCGCTGTCCCTCGACGTCTTCACGCGGAGCCTCGCCGAGATTGGGAGCGCCAATGACGATGATCTCGAGGCCCTCGGGCCCGGCCTCGTAGCCTCGCCACGTACCGGGCGGGACGCGCACCGCGTCCCACTCCTTGAGCTCGACGATCTCGTCGTCGAGCTTCATCCGCCCGCTCCCGCGCAAGACCACGTACACCTCCTCCTGCGTCTTGTGCGTGTGGCCGTATGGAAAGCGATAGCCGGGCGGGACGCGCTGGTAGCCCAGGCCGGATTGCTCGAGCTCGAGCGCCACGGTCGCCAAGCGGAACTCAAGATCCGGCGCCCCGTCGAACCTGGATCCGACGTCCTCCAGGTCCGCCTTGAGGTTCCTGAGCGTGAACGGCACGGTCGCAATCCTACGGTGCCCTGGCTGGGTCGCCGACCTGATGCGTCAAGCGCCGCGGTGCCAGGTTCCTTCCCGGCGGCACGCCGGGGGTCAGCGTCGCCGGCACCGCACCGTGCGCGCCGGCGGCCTCGACCGGCCATTGTAACGTAGCTCGGCGCGGGAGTCGGATTTCAACCTCGACGAGAAGGGACCACGCCTTGAGCCCCGAACCGACTGCCGCCGAGACCATCGTCTTGATCCACGGGTTCTGGGTGACCCCGCGCTCGTGGGAGCACTGGATCGCCAGGTACGAGGGGCGCGGCCACCGCGTGCTCGCCCCGGCGTATCCCGGCTTCGAGGTCGAGGTCGAGGCGCTCAACGCCGACTCGACGCCGATCGAGCAGGTCACCGTGCCGCAGATCGTCGAGCACCTGGAGTCGATCGTCAGCGCGCTCGACTCGCCGGCGATCCTGATCGGCCACTCGGCCGGCGGCGTGTTCACGCAGACCCTGCTCGACCACGGCTTCGGCGCCGCCGGCGTGGCGATCAACTCGGCCCCGACCGAGGGCGTCAAGCGGGTGCCGCTGTCGCAGATCCGGGCCTCGTTCCCGGTGCTCAAGAACCCGGCCAACCGCCATAAGGCCGTGGGCCTCACGTTCGAGCAGTGGAGCTACACGTTCACCAACGGCTTCCCCGAGGACGACGCGCGGCGGCTGTACGAGCGCTACCACATCCCCGCGTCCGGGGAGATCTTCTGGGGCAGCGCGCTGGCCAACATCCACCCGGGCAAGGACGACACCTGGGTCGACTACGGCAACGACGACCGCGCGCCGCTGCTGTTCATCTCCGGCAGCAGCGACCACCTGATGCCGCCGTCGATCCAGCGGTCCAACGCCAAGCACTACAAGTCCGACACCGTCACCGAGGTCAAGGAGTTCGAGGGGCCGCACCTGCTGCCCGCCTGGCCGGGCTGGGAACAGGTCGCCGACTACGCGCTGGACTGGGCGCTGCGCCACGCCCGGCAGTCAAGTCCGACGTGAGGATCACGCACGTCGGCGGCCCCACCGCGCTGATCGAGCTCGACGGCTGGCGGCTGCTGACGGATCCGACGTTCGACGTCCCCGGCCGGAGGTACGCCTTCGGCTGGGGCACGTCGTCGCGCAAGCTCGCCGGCCCCGCGATTCCGGCCGCCGAGCTCGGCCGAATCGATGCCGTCCTGCTCAGCCACGACCACCACGCCGACAACCTCGACGACGCCGGGCGGACGCTGCTGCCGGCGGCCGGCGCGGTCGTCACGACCGCTCCGGGATCCGAGCGCCTGGGCGGCAACGCGCGCGGGCTGACGCCCTGGCAGTCCACGCGGCTCGAGGCGCCGGGAAGGCCACCGCTCGAGATCACGGCCACGCCGTGCCGCCACGGCCCGCCGCTCAGCCGCCCACTCACGGGCGACGCGATCGGCTTCGCGCTTCACGGCGGCGCGCTCTGGATCTCGGGCGACACCGTGCTCTACAGGGGTGTCCGCGATGTCGCCCGCCGCCTCAGGGTCGACGTCGCGATCCTGCACCTCGGCGGCGTGCGCTTTCCGGTGACCGGCCCGGCGCGCTACACGATGACCGCCCGCGACGCCGTCGAGCTCTGCCGCAGCTTGCGCCCGCGCATCGCGATCCCGGTCCACTACGAGGGCTGGGCCCACTTCCGGGAGGACCGAGCCACCGCCGAGCGCGAGCTGGCTGCCGCGCCGCAGGAGGTCCGCTGGCTGCCGATCGGCGAGCCCGTCGAGCTCTGAACGCGCGCGCGGCGCGTGGGGCGATTGCGCGCGAAGGCGACATGGCCCTCGCCGAGCGGGCTAGTGTTGTCGCGTGGACACTCCTGAGCACCCTCCCGGCCCACCTCCTGATCGACCGCCGCCCGCGCCCGGGGCCGAGCAGCCCTCGCACCAGGCTCCGCGGCCTTCTGCGCTCGCGGTTTCCCCGGCAGTCGCCGTGCCCGATCCGGCAGGCCCACCGTCGCCGGATTACCCGGCCGGGTTTGAGATCACCTACCCGTCCGAGCTGAACCGGTGGCTGCCCCTGATCAAGTGGTTGTTGGTCATCCCGCACTTCATCGCCTTGTTCTTCGTCGGCATCGCCGCGTTCTTCGTCGCCGTCTACGGGTTCTTCGCCGTGCTGTTCACTGGCCGCTGGCCGCGAGGCGCCTTCGACTTCTTGGTTGGAACGTTCAGGTGGGTCTACCGCGTGGTCGCCTACTTCCACCTGATGACCGACGCCTATCCGCCGTTCTCACTGGCCGACGACCCCAACTACCCGCTGCGGCTGAACATCGACTACCCGGAGCACGTCGCGAACTGGCGGCCGCTCGTGCAATGGCTACTGGCGATTCCGTACCTGCTCGTCGCCAGCGTGCTCTATTGGCTCACCGGCGTCTTGACGATCGTCGCCTTCTTCACCGTCCTCTTCACGAAGAAGATCCCCCGAGAGGTATTCGAGCTCATGATGCCGGGCCTGCGGTGGAACTTACGCGGCAGCGCCTACGCGTATTTCATGACAGAGCGCTATCCGCCGTTTTTGTGGGCGTAGCGGAGGGTTCTTCCTTGTAGGAGACGGCCGCCTTCGGCGCTGATCCGCGCAGCTACCGAACTCGAGGTCGGAGTGCTGCCTCGCCGGGAAAGCGATAGGCGCCCACAGGGCATCCAGTGGCGTACGAGCGGGTTCGTTGACCCGCTGCTAGCCGTCGCCCACTGGCGGTGCGACCTCGGCGAGCAGCTCGCGCACGCGCCGGCCGATGTCGTCGCGGATCCGGCGCACGCCGTCGAGGTCGGCGTCGGCCGGGTCGTCGACCTCCCAGTCCTCGTAGCGCTTGCCCGGATAGATCGGGCACGCGTCTCCGCAGCCCATCGTGATCACCGCATCCGCGGCCTGGACGATCTCGTCCGTCATCGGCTTGGGGAATTCCTTGCTGACGTCGACCCCGACCTCCGACATCGCGGTGACGACATCGGGGTTGATCTGGTCGGCGGGCGCGCTGCCCGCGGACCGCACATGCACGCGACCTTCGGAGTAGTGGTCGAGCAACGCCGCGGCGATCTGGCTGCGCCCGGCGTTCTGCACGCACACGAACAGCACCTCGGGGACGTCCTTGGCGATCGTGCCCTCGACTTGACCGAGCGCGCGCAGCCGCTCGCGCGCGAAGCGATGCACGAACAACGGCACGAAATCCTTTAGGCGGGCGCCGCCGAGCGCCTCCAGCGATTCCGCCATATAGCGCTCGATGGTCTCTGGGGAGAACGTTCCGGCGAACTCGTCGCGCAACCCGGCAAGCCCGCGCTCGAGGTGCCCACGGGTGATCAGGTCGACATCGAGATCCCGCAGCTGGGTGGTCATTCCTGAGACTCCCTTCTCCCTCGGCGGTCCGTCAGACGATGGTATCCATTGACGAATGTCAGTTCAATTGATATAGCTAAATAGATGGCCATCGATCTGCAGCTGGCTCCGAAGACCAAGCGTCCCGCCGGCGAGCCGTGCTGCGAGCCGGTCGTCTACCCGGACGTCGAGCGCGAGCAGGCCGAGCAAGTGGCCGCGATCGCCAAGGCGCTCGCCGACCCCGTCCGCCTGCAGCTGGTGGACGTGCTGCGAAAGCACGCCGGCAAGGTCTGCGTCTGCGAGCTGGTGCCGCTGTTCGACCTCTCACAGCCGACCGTGTCGCACCATCTCAAGGTGCTTCGCGACGCCGGGCTGGTGGACAGCGAGCGCCGTGGGCTGTGGGCCTACTACTACGTGATCCCCGACGCCCTGGAGGAACTGTCCGCATGGCTGAGCTGACCGACACTGACATCCGCGAGCGCGTCCGCGAGCGCTACGCCGCCGCGGCCATGGCAGTGGGCGAGAGCACCGGGTCCGGCTGTTGCGGAGCACCGGCCGCCATCGCCGGCTGCGGGCCGGACATCTCCTCGACCGACAAGCACGGGAGCGAGGTCTTCGGTGCAACCCTCTACGACGCTGCCGACAGCCCGGCGCTCAAGGCAGCCGTCGAGGCGTCGCTCGGCTGCGGTGTCCCCACCGCGGTCGCCGACCTGCACGAAGGCGAGACAGTGCTCGACCTCGGCTCAGGTGCCGGTGCCGACGTACTCATCTCCGCCAACCGGGTCGGAGCGACCGGCAAGGCGATCGGGCTCGACATGACCGACGAGATGCTGGACCTCGCCCGCCGCAACGCGGCCGAAGCCGGCCTCGAGAACGTCGAGTTCCACCGGGGCTACATCGAGGACATCCCGCTTCCCGACGGCTCCGTGGACGTGGTCATCTCCAACTGCGTGATCAACCTCGCGGCAGACAAGAGCAAGGTGCTCGCGGAGGCCGCACGGGTGCTGCGCCCCGGCGGGCGCTTCGCCGTCTCCGACGTGATCGCCGACCCCAACATGGACCACGCGACCCGCAGCGACATGGAGCAGTGGACCGGGTGCGTCGCCGGCGCGCTCACACGCACCGAGTTCGAAGAGACCCTCGCCGAGGTCGGCCTGACCGAGATCGAGATCCACGAGACGCATCCGGTGCACGAGCACGCCAGCTCGGCGATCATACGAGCGCGCAAGCCGGCGTAGCCGCTCCGCCGGCCGCTCACTCGATCTGGTTCGTCGCGCCCGAGTTGGGGAAGCCGCCAGGAGGCCGTGGACCAGGTGTGGCCAGCGACGCAGGCGTTAGCCTGAGCGGTCCTGCCCAGCTAGGCAGGGGCCACCGCAGACAAGGAGGGCGCCCGATGACCACGAAGGCCGATTTCAGCGAGGAAGAGTGGGCTACCCTGGTGCGCTCGCCGATGGTGGCCGGCGCGGCGATCACGCTTGCCGACCCAGGCGGTCCGATCGAGGTCCTAAAGGAGACGTCCGCCGTCCTCAAGTTCGTCACCAGCACCTCGAGCGAGCAGCGCGACGATCTGGTGGGAGAGCTCGCACGCGAGCTGCGCGGGCTCGCCGAGCAGCGCCAGAACCCCCTCGGCGACTTCAAGCCCCGGGGCGCACTGGCCGGCAAGGAGATCGTCGACGAGATATCACGCGCCGACCAGATCGTCAGCGCGAAGGCGAGCCCCGAGGAGGCAGACGCGTTCCGCGCCTGGATCATGGAGTGCGCGCAAAGGGCTGCCGACGCCGCGAAGGAGGGCGGATTCATGGGCTTCCGCGCCGAGCGCGTGAGCCAGGGCGAGAAGGACATGCTCGCGCAGCTCCGCTCGGCGCTGGGCGTGAGCGGCGCCTGAGCGCGGCGAAAACGGAGCTGTCCCCGGGGTCACACCCAGGGACCTGCTGCCCCCTCTAGGAGCGGCCGACCCAAATCGCGCTGCCGGGGCCGTGCTGCGACACTCCGTCCGTATGGCTGCCCGACGCATCATGCCCTACCACGAGTCGCCGGACTTTGACGCCACGCGCAGCTTCTATACGAGGGTGCTCGGGCTCGAGGAGGGTAGCTTCGGCGGCGGTTACATCGGGTTTGGGTCTGGCTCGGCGCAGGTCGTCTTCGCGCCGCCAGGCGTGGAGCCGGTGCTGCCCGACATGGGGGTGGATGTCGAGTCGCGCGAAGCTGTCGATGCGGCCCACGCCGAAGCTGTCAAGGCCGGGCACGAGGTGATCTACGGTCCCGTGGACGAGTCGTGGGGCGTCCGTCGCTTCTTCGTTCGCGACCCACACGGCGTCGTGATCAGCGTGCTGGCTCACGAGTGATCTTGAGCTACGGCGCGAGCCGCTGCGGCGCCCGCCAGCCGCCGGCGCCGTCGGGCTCGTAGCGGAAGCGGTCGTGCAGCCGGTTGTCCCGGTGCTGCCAGAACTCCCAGGCCTCGGGAGCCAGGCGGTAGCCGCCCCAGTGCTCCCCGACCGGCAGCTCGCGCTCCGCGTACTCCCGGTCGAGCTCGGCCACTCGCTGCTCGAGCCAGCCGCGGTCCGCGATCGGCTTGCTCTGGGGCGAGGCGAGCGCGCTCAGCTGGCTCAGGCGCGGCCGGGCCTGCGCATAGGCCTCGGTCTCGGAGCGCTCGACACGCTCGACCGTGCCCTCGATTCGCACCTGGCGCCCGAGCTGCGGCCAGTAGAACAGGAGCGCGGCCCTCGGGTTCGACTCGAGCTCGTCCGCCTTGCGGCTCTCGTAGTTGGTGAAGAACTGCAGCCCGCGCTCGGAGAAGCCCTTCAACAGGACCATGCGCGCCGAGGGGGTGCCGTCCGGGCCCGCGCTCGCGAGCGCCATCGCCTCGGGCTCGAAGACGCCGCCCGCACGGGCCTCCTCGAACCAGCCGGCGAACTGGGTGAGCGGATCCGGGTCCAGATCGGGCTCCGAGAGCGGCCTATCGCGCTGCGGGTCGGCCATGGTCGCCGCAGGCTTGCAGATCGCGCGCGTCAGGATCCGCCACAAGCGCGCGCCACGGCGACCACCGGGCGTCCGCTGAGCGATCCCTCGGCGGGCCGGCCGACGACCTTGCAGTAGCCGTAGCGACCCGTCTCGAAGTCGATCCGCAGGCGGTAGGGGTGGCCGATCACGCTCGCCTCGCTCGACTGGTTGCCGCCGAACTCCGCGGTGATGGCGAGGCAGGCGTAGCGCCCGTAGCGGCTCTCGAGGCTCCGATCGGCGCCCCTGCCGCCGACCGACCGCGGGTAGGGCTCGCACTCCACGCGCCGGATCGGGCCGCGCAGCTCGCCGGCCGCGACGCGCTCGCGGGCATCGGCACCGACTGAGACGGCTGCGGCGTCGAGCAGCCGGCCGCGGCCCGGCACGTCCGTGGCCGGCGCCCCGGTGGCGAAGCGCGCTCGCTGCTCGCGGCGGATCTCCGCCTCGCGCTCGGCCCGGGCGCTCTCGAGCGCGCTGCGCCTCGGCCTGCGCGCGGCGGTCCTTCGTCTCGTCGATGCCAGGGGCGAGCGCCAACACCAGGGCGACGATCACGAACGGCAGCAAGGCGACCACGACCTTCCCCGCGCGAGGCAGGCGGCGCCACACCCACGCCGGGATGCGAGGAATGGAGGGGAACGGCTCGTAGCGCTCCTCCTGCCGCTCGCGCGGCACCGCGAAAGGATTGTCGGCCATTTCGCGGTAGCATACATGCATGAGTCATACATTGGCCCTGAGCGACGGGCCGCCGGTCAGGGGGGAGCCGGCCCGCGAGGCCAACCTGCTCGGCACGCTCTCGCTCGCGGTGAGTGAGCGAGTCGACGAGGCGGTCGAGGATGCCGCCGGGCACGGAGGCGCGGCGCCGGCCGCGCTGTCGGCGCTCGCGACCTATCTCGACGGCTCGTCGATCGACGCGCTGCGGCGGGCGCTCGGGCTCACGCACTCGGCCGCCGTCCGGCTGGCGGACAGGCTCTCGGAGGCCGGCCTCGTGAAGCGCGCGCCCGGCGCTTGACGGCCGTTCGGTCTCGATCCGGCTGACCGACGGCGGGAGCGCCGTGGCGGCCCGCATCCAGACGGCACGCGAGGCGACGCTCCGCGAAGTTCTGGCTCCGCTCAGCCAGGCGGAGCGCGCCGAGCTCACGCGCCTGCACGAGAAGCTCCTGGACGGCATCGTCGACGGCCGCGAGGCGGCTCGGCACGTGTGCCGGCTCTGCGACGCCGACGCGTGCGGGCACGCCGTGGGACGCTGCCCGGTCACGCGGGCGGCCGACCGCGCCGAGGCCGCTGTCGGCTGAGCTCCCGAAGAGGACGGCGCAATCGCGCGCTGGGATCGGCTCGAGGCGGAGCTTGTGGGCTGAACCGCGGCTTGAGTTTCCATAACCGCCGTTATCGAGCGTTGCCTGGCGGCGCCCCAGTCGCTACGTTGCGCGGCATGCGTTCGCCACGGATCCGTCTCGCCCTCCTGCTCGCCCTCGTCGTCGCGCTGCTCGTGCCCGCGCCGGCGCTGGCCCAGAACCAGGGCTCGCCATGCCCGTCGACCTTCGACGTCCTCCACGACGATCAGATCGGCCGGCTCCAGCTCGTGGCGGGTCCGTACACGATCAGCGTGCGCGGCGGTCTCAGCTGCGCCGCGGCATCCGACCTGTTCCGGCAGTTCCTCGAGGACTGGGACGGGCGCCTGCCGCGTCCCTGGGTGCTCGACGTTGCCACGGCGACGTTCACCCGCGGGACCGGAGGCCTGGTCGGCTTCAGCGTCGCGCGGGCGGGCGGCCACGGCGGAGGCGGCGGAGGCGGCCACTACGGCCGGCTCGCCTGCCCGTCCTACTTCACTGTGCTGCACAACGACAGCATCGGCAACTTCCAGATCCCACGAGGCCCCTACCGCATCACCCTGCTGTCGGCAGGGAACATCAGCTGCGCGCGCGCCTCGGCGCTGTTCGCGCGGTTCCTCCAGGACTTCGACGGCGTGCTGCCGCGGCCCTGGCTCCTCGACTCTCTCACGGGCACCTTCAGGAGGGGCGCCCGCGACGTGGGCTTCCGCGTCAAGCCGTGGAACAGCCCCGTGCCGCCGAACCGCGGAGGCGGGAACCACCCGAGCGACGGTTCGCGCTGTCCCGGCACGTTCCGCGTGCTGAACAACGACCGGATCGGCGCGCTTCGCCTGCCCAAGGGGCCCTACTACGTCACCGTCCTGCGGGGTGCGAACCTCAGCTGCCAGGGAGCCTCGCGGCTGTTCGCGCAGTTCCTCCAGAACTTCGACGGGGTGCTTCCCTCCCCATGGCGACTGAACGTCAGCACGGCGACGTTCACCCGGGGACGCGGCAGCAGCACCGGCTTCCGGGTCAAGCCCGCCCCGTAGGAACGGCCGCTGGGGGTAGCGCGGCCGCCTCGCCGGGCATACTGCGAGGAATGTCCGAGTCCGAGACGCCCGAGATCCAGACATCGCGCTTTCGCCGCAGCGCCGCCGAGAGCATCCGTGAGCGCAGCTTCCCGGCGGCCGTGCGCGGCTACGACCGTCGAGCCGTGGACGAGTTCATGGAGGAGATGCTCGAGGTCGTGACCGAGCTCGAGGCGCGCCAGTCACGCGAGGCGGTCGTTCAGCGCGCGCTCGACGAGGTCGGCGAGGAGACCGCCGGCATCCTCCAGCGCGCGCACGAGACCGCCGACGAGATCGCGGCCCGCTCGCGCGCTCAGGCGGAGGGGCGCATCCAGCGCGCGGAGCGGGAGGCGGACATCATCCGCCGCCAGGCCGACGAGTTCTCGGAGAAGGTGATCGTCGACACGCGCCTCCTTTGGGAGGAGCGCCAGCGGCTGATCGAGGACATCCGCCAGCTGGCCGACGAGGTGCTGGCCACGGCGGACGACGCGATGGAGCGCGTCACGCCCCCCGAGCCGATCGCGGAGGAGCCCGTAACCCCGCAGGAGCCGCTGAGCCTGCAGCCGGCCGCCGACGACCTGCCCACGGAGGCTCACGACACCCCGACAGAGGTGCACGACCCGCCGACGGCCGAGGTCGAGCTCGACGTGCTGGAGGGCGGCGGCGCGCCCGAGGAGGCCCCCGAGGAGGACGAGCCCGACTCGGAGACCGAGTCGAGCGACCGTCCCTAGAGGGTCCTAGAGCGGCGTCTTGTCGCGCGCGCGGCGGCCGGTGGAGGCGCTCTTGTTCGTCGCCTTGCGCGAGGTTCCGAACGACTTCGAGAACAGCTTGCCGATCGGGCCTGGCGCCTTGCCGCCCGCCCGCTGTCCCACGCCGAGACTCGCGATCAACCCCACGCTGCGGCCCGTGGGAGAGCCTCGGCACGAGGAAGCCCAGGATGAGCAGGATGATGCAGATGCCGATGATGATCCCGATGGTCATGCGTCCCCTGTACCCCCTCCGGACCGGCGCGCAAACGGGCTTTCCGTCGCGTGTTCGGCCGGCCGTCTGGCACACTCCCTGACCCGTGCCCAAGCAGAAGCAGATCAAGATGCAGATGCAGGTCGGGGCGCTCGCCGCGATCCCGCAGCTCGAGTCGCGGACCGACGAGCAGCTGCAGAGCGAGTCCAAGCACCGCGTGGCCGCCAAGGCGATCCTCGGCGCCCGCGCGGCCGAGCGCTACGACGTGAAGGCTGCGCGCGCCTACTTCAACGAGGCGTTGGCCGGCTGCCACCCGCAGGAGCGCCCGGCGCTGCGACAGATGATGAAGGCGTCGCTTGCGCTCGCCGAGCGCAGGCCCGACGAGCTCAAGGACGCCATGGAGCGCCTCGGGCAGCAGGCGCCGTCGGGGCGCCAGCTCTTCATGCTCCGCATGATGGGGCTGCTGATCCCGCCCCAGAGCGCGGGGATCGTCGCGCGCATCCGGGGCATCGTGCTCTTGATCCTGCTCGTGATCGTGCTGCTGGCGATCGGCTTCGGGCTGGTCAAGTTGATCGCGCTGCCGTTCGGCGGCCTCGGCACCGGCAGCTCGGTGTTCTTCGGCTTCCTGCTGGTCGTGATCGCGATCGGCGTGCTCGTGATCCTGGGCAGGCGAAGGCAGGCGCGCGCCCAGGCGGCGCGCGGCGGGTAGTTAGTTCAGCGCCGCTGAGAGCCGCCGCCGGTGCTCGCGCGCGAGCGGGTGGTCCGCGCCGAGCTCGGTGAAGATCGCGACCATCACGCGCCGGATGGCATCCTGGCGGTCGACCGCGCCGGGCAGCGCCGCCTGGAGGCCCTCGAGGGCGGTGCCGGGGTCGCCCGCGTCCCAGGCCTCGAGCGCGGGCCTCAGGTTCTCGTCGTCGGCGAGCTCCGCGCGCGCCAGCAGGCCCTCGGCCACGAAGTCGCCGGCCGCGCCCTCGAGCACTTCCACGGCCTGGCTCGTGTCGCCCCTCGCCAGCAGCAGCCGGCCGAGCTCGCGGCGCGCCGTCGGATGACCCGGCTCGAGCTCGAGCGCGCGCCGGAGCGCCTGCTCGTCGCCGCCCGCCGCCAGCTCGTCCGCCTCGGAGGGCACCAGCCCGTCGAAGAAGCGCGCCACCTCGGCCGGCGGGAGCGCGCCCGGTGAACTCGGCGGCCACGCGGCCGTCGCGGAACGCCTTGACGGCCGGGATGCCCTGGATGCGGAAGGCGGCCTGGAGCCGCGGGTTCGCGTCGACGTCGACCTTCGCGAGCTCGACCCTGCCCGCCCGCTCGGCCACGGCGCGCTCGAGCACCGGGGTGAGCTGCCGGCACGGGCCACACCACTCGGCCCAGAAGTCGACCACCACCGGCAGCTCGCGTGAGCGCTCGAGCACGCGCTGGTCGAAGTCCGCCTCGCCGACGTCGAAGACGGCGGGCGCCGGCTCAGGACTCACGAACCTTCATCCCCTCGATGACCACCGGCCTGAGCGGGGTGCCGGCCTCGCCGCTCGCCGCGTCGCCGAGCTCGCCGATGGCGAGCACCACGTCGAGGCCGTCGGTGACCTTCCCGAGCAGCGCGTAGTCCGGCGGCAGCCCGGCGTCCGAGGCGGTGACGATGTAGAACTGACTGCCCGACGTGCCGGGCGCCTCGGCGCCTGTCTTGGCCATCGCGACCACGCCCTCGGTATAGGCGGCGTCGGATGGTGGGGTGTCGACCACCGAGTAGCCCGGCCCGCCGGTGCCGGTGCCGGTGGGATCGCCCCCCTGGATCACGAAGCCCGGGACGATGCGGTGGAAGGTCGTGCCGTCGTAGAACCCGCTCCGGGCCAGCGACACGAACGACGCGGTCGTGTTCGGCGAGGTCTTCGGGTCGAGCTCGATGGTGATCTCGCCGCAGCTGGTGGTCATGTCGACCTCCCAGGTCTTCGCGGGGTCGAGCTTCAGTTGGGGCTTCTCGGCGCCGCCGTCGGGCTTCGGCTTGGGCGCCTTGACCTTCTTGCAGGTGGCGCCCTCGGTCTGTTCCTCGGCCTTCGGCTTCGCTGTGCGCTCGGTCTCGGCGGAGGCCTCGCCGGAGCCCGATCCGCCATCCGATCCAGAGTCGTCGTCGCCGCAGGCGGCGAGCGTCAACGCGACCAGGCAGAGAGCCAGGGAGAGCACGCGAGCCACGCCGTCGTAGGCTAGCGACGTGCCCCTCACCCCCCTGGCGAACGGCTACGACCAGTTCATCGTCGATCTCGACGGCTGCGTCTGGATCGGCGGCGAGGCGCTGCCCGGCGCCCCCGAGGCGCTCGAGGACCTGCGCGCCGCGGGCAAGCGCGTCGCGTTCGCCACCAACAACGCCTACGAGGCCGGCGAGGACCTCGTGGCCGCCCTCTGGCGCATCGGGGTGCGCGCCTCGCTGGCGGACGTGGTGAGCGTCGGCGGGGCGATGCAGCACCTGCTCGCAGAGACGCGCGCGTCGCGGACCGCGTTCGTGGTCGGCACCCAGGCCATGGTCCGCCACGTGACCGACGCCGGCCTCAGGGTGCTGAACGGCACCGATCTCGCCTCGCGGTCCGAGGTCGTGGTGGTGTCCGGCACACCCGAGCTGGTCTACGACGACCTGCGGATCGCCATCCAGGCCGTGAGCCGCGGAGCCGAGCTGCTCGCGACCGCTCGCGACCCCACCTATCCGCAGCCGGACGGCCCCTGGCCGGGCACGGGCGCCGTGCTCGCCGCGATCGAGTACGGCTCGGGCGCCACCGCCGAGCTGGTGGGCAAGCCGATGCCGCAGCTCTTCCTCACGGCGCTCGACCGCCTGGGAGACGGCCGCACGCTCGTGGTGGGCGACCGGGTGGACTCCGACCTGGCCGCGGCGAAGGCCGCCGGGCTCGACGCGGCGCTGGTGGCGCCGGACGCCGCGGCGGCGGCCGCTCTCGACGGCTTCGAGCCGCGACCCGTGGCCGTGGCCCCGAGCCTGGCCGAGATCCTCGTGGCCGACCGGGCCGCCTGACGAGCGAGACGGTCACCGCTCGAGGGCCTCGAGGCGCTCCTGGACGTCCCCCGCGGGCACGCCGAGCAGCGCGCACGCCGCCGGCGAAACCGTGAGCCCGGCGCGGGCGGCGCTCGCCAGCGCGTCGGCCGGTGCGACGCCGCGCACGTCGTGCAGGTGCCCGGCACAGACGGCGGCCGCGAAGTCCGTCCAGCGGTTGCCGTGCACCGCCACGGCTCCCGCGGCCGCGCAGGCGCCTGCGCAGGAACGGCAGCAGCTCCTCGAGCGCCGCGGCGCCGTCCGCGGTCTCCCCGACCGGAACGTGGTGCCACTCGAGACCGGCCGCCTCGTAGGCCGCCAGGTTGTGGCG
Source organism: uncultured Thermoleophilaceae bacterium (assembly GCA_963812415.1). Classification (GTDB taxonomy): domain Bacteria; phylum Actinomycetota; class Thermoleophilia; order Solirubrobacterales; family Thermoleophilaceae; genus JACVRW01. The sequence goes on from CAWEVH010000043.1 coordinate 46,077, forward strand.
GGTGGTCATCGTCGAAACGCAGAGCCGCACCCCGCGGGCCACGAGGTAGGCGATCTCCGCCTCGCGCCGCTCGGGGCGGTGGCTCCTCCCCCCTCCCCCCGGCCGCTCGAGGCCGCAGAGCTTGCGCGGGCGCGCCCACCAGATGCGCTTGGGTTCCAACAGCGAGCGTTCCATGAGAGGTGAAGGCGCCGCCGTCCGAATCTCGCCCCGGTATCCTGCGACCCGTCATGTGCCGTGTGTTCGGCTGCGTCAGCTCGGAGCCGGTGTCCGTCCGGCACGAGTTGCTCGACGCCAGGAATCCGCTGATCCGCCAGTCCGAGGAGCACGACTCGGGCTGGGGGATCGCCGTGTACGAGCGGCCCGAGGGGTGCGAGCCGCAGCTCGTGCGCTTCCCCGAGGCCGCCTACGCCGACGCGGACTTCGTCGCGGCCACCGACCTGCGCGGGCGGATCGTGAACGTCCACGTGCGGCGGGCGACGATGGGCGACCTCGCGCCGGAGAACACCCATCCGTTCCAGCTCGGCCCCTACACCTTCGGGCACAACGGCACGGTCCTGCGCTATCCGCGCCTGCTCTCACCCGGCATGCGGCGCCCGCGCGGCGACACGGACAGCGAGCACCTCTTCAACCTGCTGATGCACGACTACGACCCCGGCGATCCGATCGAGAGCCTCCGGCACACGATCGCCGCCGCCGTCGAGCGCTCGCCCTTCTCCGGCCTCAACTTGCTGTTCACGGACGGCGAGCGGCTGTTCGCCTATCGCCTCGGCCTGTTCGAGCTGCACTGGCTCGCCAGGCCCGGCCAGCTGCTCGTGGCATCGGAGAAGGTCACCGACGAGCCCTGGCACACGGTCCAGCAGGACGTCCTTCTCGTGCTCGACCCCGACGACCTCGAGGAGCCGCATGCCGAGCGCCTGCTCGGCGACGAGCGTGTCGCGAACGCGCGAATCCAGAAGGTCGACCACTCGCCTCACCTGCGAGGCGCCGAGCGCGGCCAGGCGGCCGCCGAACGCGCACGCGAAGCAGCAGCGGCGGCCGCCGAGTGAGCCGCCGCTTCGCGCTGCTGGTCAACCCGGCCTCCGGGGGCGGGAAGGCGCTCAGCGCCCTGCCTGCCGTGCACGCCGAGCTGGACGCGCTCGGAGCCGCGCACCGCACGATCACCACGCGCAGCATCGAGCACGCCGGCGAGGAGGCCGCGCGCGCCGCCGAGCAGGGCGAGACCGTGGTCGCGCTCGGTGGCGACGGCCTGCTGCGGCCGCTGGCCGGCGCGCTCAAGGGCACCGACACGGCCGTCGCCCTGATCCCCTGCGGGCGTGGCAACGACCTCGCGCGCGTGCTCGAGATCCCGGACGACCCGGCGGCGGCCGCGCGGCTCGCCGTCCAGGGGATGGAGCGACTGCTCGACGTCGCGAGCGTGGACGGCACGCCGTTCATGGGCATCGCGAGCTTCGGCTTCGACTCGGACGCCAACCGGATCGCCAACGAGGCGCGCTTCGTGAAGGGCGACGCGGTCTATCTCTACGCCGCCCTGCGCGCCCTCGCGGGTTGGAAGCCCGCGCGCTTCACGGTCAGCGTCGACGGCGACCGGCACGAGCTGACCGGCTACTCGGTGGTGGTCGGCAACTCGCGCGCGTACGGCGGCGGCATGTACGTGCTGCCCCAAGCCGTGCTCGACGACGGGCTGCTCGACGTGATGCTGGCGAAGCGGGCTTCGAAGCTGACCTTCCTGCGCGAGCTGCCGAAAGCTGTTCAAGGGAGCGCATCTCGACTCGCCGCACGCCGAGTTCCTTCGCGGAGCCGAGGTCGAGGTGGCGTCCGACCGCCCCTTCGTGATCTATGCCGACGGCGACCCGATCGGCGCGACGCCCGCCACCGTCCGCGTCGAGCGGCGCTGCCTGCGCGTCGTCGCGCCGGCCTGATGTTCCGCCTGGCGCGCGCACTCGCCCGCGCGGCCCGGGCCGCGAGCCGCCGCCTGGGCCGCACCGGCGGTACCACCGCTCCGGGTCGCATGCTGCTGAAGCTCTCGCCCGGGGCGCTCGGGAGGATGGCCGGGGAGCTCGACGACGGCTCGCTGCTGGTGTCGGCCACGAACGGCAAGACCACGACGTCCGCGATGCTTGCCGGGGCGCTCGAGGAGGCCGGCACGCCCGTGGTCCACAACCGCGCGGGATCCAACATGGCCTGGGGCGTCGCCACCGCGCTGCTCGACGCCGGCCGCCGCCCCGGCCAGCTCGGGCTGTTCGAGGTGGACGAGGCGTGGCTCCCGAGCGTGGCCCGCGAGCTGCGCCCGCGCCTGCTGCTGCTCTCGAACCTGTTCCGCGACCAGCTCGACCGCTACGGCGAGCTCGAGCTCCTGGCCGACCGCTGGGCCGAGCTCGTGGCGGAGCTCGACGGCAGGGCGAGTTTCGTCCTGAACGCCGACGACCCGCTCGTGGCCGACCTCGGCCGCGGTCGTGAGCGCGTGACCTACTTCGGGGTCGAGGACGACAGCCAGGCGCTGCTCGGCATGCAGCACGCCGCCGACTCCAAGCACTGCCGCAACTGCGGGAGCGCCTACGAGTACGAGGCGATCTACCTCGGGCACCTCGGTCGCTACCGCTGTCCCAACTGCGGCCGGGAGCGGCCGCGACCCGCGGTGGCCGCCACACGCGTCGAGCTCGACGGGATGTCGGGCTCGCTGGTCGACCTGCGCACTCCCGAGGGCGAGCTGTCGGTGCGCCTGCCGGTGCCCGGGCTCTACAACGTCTACAACGCCGTGGCCGCCGCCGCAACGGCCCTCGAGCTGGGCGTGCCGCTCGCCACCATCGGCGACGCGCTCACGAGCTTCTCCGGCTCCTTCGGCCGCGTCGAGACGATCCCGATCGACGGGCGACGGGTCTCGATCCTCCTCATCAAGAATCCGGCCGGGGCGAACGAGGTGCTGCGAACGCTCCTGCTCGAGGAGGGGCGGCTCGACCTCTGGATCGCGCTCAACGACAACACCGCCGACGGCCGGGACATCTCGTGGGTCTGGGATGCCGACTTCGAGGTGCTCGCCGGCCGCGTGCGGCGGGTCACCTGCTCCGGCACGCGCGCCGAGGAGATGGCGCTGCGGCTGAAGTACGCCGACATCGGCGCCGAGCTGACGGTCGATCGCGACCTCGGTTCCTCGCTCGACGGCGCGCTCGGGAGCGCGGCCGGCGAGCGCGTCTTCGCGCTGCCCACCTATACCGCGCTGCTCGAGCTGCGCGACCTGCTGGCGCGCCGCGGCCTGGCGAGGCGCTGGTCGGAATGAGCGGCCGGGCGGCGATCTGGCACGACGTGGAGAACGGCGCCTACGCCGCCGACCTGCCGCTCTGGCGCGAGCTGGCCTCCGCCGCGGACGGGCCGATCCTCGACCTGGGAGCCGGAACGGGCCGCGTGGCCCGCGACCTGCAGGCGAAGGGCCACGTGGTCCACGCCCTCGACTCCGACCCGGAGCTGCTTGCGGTGCTGGCCGAGCGCGCCCCGGGCGTCGAGACGGTCGCGGCCGACGCCCGCTCGTTCGAGCTCGACCGGCGCTTCGGGCTGATCCTCGCCCCGATGCAGCTGGCCCACATCCTCGGCGGCCCGGCGGAGCGGCTTGCCATGCTGAAGCGAGTGGAGCGGCATCTACTGCCCGCCGGGCGCTTCGCGGCGGCGCTCACCAACCCCTTCGACGCGCTCGACGAGGAGGATCGCTCGCCCCCCTACCCCGACATGATCGAGCGCGACGGCTGGGTGTTCTCGAGCCAGCCGGTCTGGGTGGGTGAGGAGGCCGGGCGGGTGATCGTGGAGCGCCGGCGCCAGGCCGTCTCGCCCCGGGGAGCGCTCGAGGAGGAGATCGCCCCGATCGCGTTCGACCTGGTGAGCGTCGACGAGTTCGAGGCCGAGGCCCGCGACGCCGGGCTCGTGCCGGAGGCTCGCCACCTGATCCCGGAGACCGCCGATCACATCGGCAGCATGGTGGTCGTATGCCGGCGCTGAGGGTCTGCTCGCTCTACCCCGAGCTGATGAACATCTACGCCGACCGCGGCAACATCGCGGTCCTGCGGGCGCGCTGCGAGTGGCGCGGCATGGGCTTCGAGCACGCGTCCGTGAGCCTCGGGCAGCCGCTCGATCCGGACGCCCACGATCTCTTCTACATGGGCGGCGGTCAGGACCGCGATCAGGTGGCCGTGGCGCACGACATGGCGGAGACCAAGCGCGAGGCGCTGCACGCCGCGGCCGAGCGCGACGCCGTGGTGCTGGCCGTGTGCGGTGGCTACCAGCTGCTCGGCCACTCCTACGAGCTGGGCGGCGAGCTGCTGCCGGGCGTCGGCCTCGTGGACCTGCGAACGGTGCGCGAGCCCGGGCCGAGGCTGATCGGCAACTGCGCGATCGAGGCCGACCTGGGCGGCGGGCCGCGCGTGATCGCGGGCTTCGAGAACCACGGGGGGCGCACCTACCTCGGCGCCGGTGAGCGGCCGCTCGGACGGGTGCTTGCCGGGCACGGCAACAACGACCGCGACGGCTTCGAGGGCGTGCGCCGCAACGGCGTGATCGGCACCTACCTGCACGGCCCGCTCCTGCCCAAGAACGTCTGGCTGGCGGACCGCCTGATCGAGCTCGCGCTCGGGGTCGAGCTCGAGCCGTTGCCCGGCGACGAGGTGGAAGCCGCGGCGCACGCCTCCGCGCGGCGGGCGGCCGGCGTGCCGGCCTGAGGGCGCCTAGCGCCCGACGACGGGGCTCAGCGCCCTGTCGTGCCGAGCACGCGCAGCACCTCGGACACCGAGGTCACACCGCGCCTGATCTTCTCGACCCCGTCCTCGCGCAGCGTGCGCATGCCCTCCTCGCGAGCGACGACGCGAAGCTCGTCGGCGCTGGCGTGGTCGAGGATCAGCCGCCTGATCGACTCGCTCACCAGCATCACCTCATAGAGGCCGATGCGGCCGCGGAAGCCCGTCTGCCCGCAGCGCACGCAGCCCACCGGCTCGTGTGCCGTGAAGCCCCGCGCCACGTCGAAGCCGTTCTCGGCGAGCACGTCCTTCGAGAGCTTGATCGAGGTTGCGCAGTCGCAGAGCCGGCGCACCAGGCGCTGTGCCACGACGCACTCGATGCCCGAGGCGATGAGAAACGGCTCGATGCCCATCTCGATCATGCGCGCGGCGGCGAGCGGCGCGTCGTTGGTGTGCAGCGTCGTGAGCACGAGGTGGCCGGTCAGGGCCGCCTCGATCGCGATCTGGCGGTCTCGCGGTCGCGCACCTCGCCGACCATGATCACGTCCGGGTCGGCGCGGACCATGGAGCGCAGTCCGTGCGGGAAGGTGACCCCCGCCTTGGCGTTCACCTGCACCTGCTTCACGCCCTGGAGCTCGTACTCGACCGGGTCCTCCACGGTGATCAAGGTGCGGTCCGGCGTGTTGACCTCCATGAGGGCCGCGTAGAGCGTGGTGGTCTTGCCCGAGCCCGTAGGGCCGGTCACGAGCACCGCCCCGTGGGTCGCCCGCACGGCGGCCTGGAAGCGCTCGCGCTCGTCCTGCTCCATGCCGAGCCGGTCGAGGTCCATCACCAGGGTGCCCTTGTCGAGGATGCGCATCACCACGGCCTCGCCGCGGACGACGGGGAGCGTGGCCACGCGCAGGTCGACGTACTTGCCGTCGACGGAGAGGCCGATCCGGCCGTCCTGGGGCAGCCGGCGCTCGGCGATGTCGAGCTCGGCCATGATCTTGATCCGCGAGATGAGTCCCGGAGCCAGGTGCCGCGGGACGGTGGTGGAGTCGAACACCACGCCGTCGACGCGGAAGCGCACGCGCATGTCCGAGGCGCGCGGCTCGAAGTGGATGTCCGACGCGCCGCGCCGCACCGCGTCCGCGATGACCGAATGCACGAGCTTCACCACCGGCGCCTCGTCGGCGGACTCGCGCAGCTCGATCACCTGCGCGGCCTCCTCCGCGTCGTCGGTCTCGTCCACCACCTGCTGGACCGACTCCGCGAGCGTGGAGAGCGAGCCGACCAGGGCATCGATGTCCTCGGGGGAGGCCACCGCGCGGCGGACCTCGTAGCCGGTGGCCATCGTGATGTCGTCGAGCGCGAGCAGGTTCGCCGGGTCGGCGGTCGCCACCAGCAGCGTGCGCTCCCCGAGGAAAGCGACCGGCACGGTCTGATAGCGGCGCGCCTGGAGCACGTCGATCAGCGCGGTGGCGCCCTTGTCGACGTCGAAGCTGTTGAGGTCCACGTAGTCGAGCCCGTTGCGCTCGGCGAGCGCCTGCGCGAGCTGGGCGGAGTCGACGATGCCGGCCTCGATCAGCGCCTGGCCGAGCGGCATCCCCTGCGAGCGGCCCTCCGAGACGACCCGCTCGACCAGCTCGCGCTCGGCGAAGCCGAGCTGGACGATCACGTCGCCGATCCTGCGCTTGACCCCGGTTCGCTTGCTGGGCGGGATCAGTCCGGGCACGGGAAACGGGCCCGCAGAGGCAACCTGGGCTTCCATACCCCACTCGTATCGGCAAGAGCGGGCGCTAAATGAAGCGAGCCCGCGCGTGGGCGACGGCTGCGATCGCGCTCTCCCTGTCGGGGCAAACGCCCAGGATGCCGACCATGTCTGTGACCTCGAAGACGCGGTAGAGCGGGCCGGGCGGGCAGACCACGGCGAAGCCGAGTCCGCGACGGCCCACGCGGCGCTGGGCGTTGATCAGGAGCGCGAGTCCGGTCGAGTCCATGAACTCGACCAGGCTGAGGTCCACGATCAGCGGCCCGGTGCCGTCGCTGACCGCCTGGTTGAGCACAGGGATCAGCCGCGGCGACGTCGCGATGTCGATCTCCCCCTCGACGGCGACGAAGTCGATTCCGTCAGCCGACGAGCGCTCCACGGCGAGCGCTTGCACGTCCTCACTCTACGTTAAGTTGGCTACGGCATGGAGCTCGCCGACTACCAGCGCCGGTCCAGGACCACCGCCGTGTACCCCAACGCGGGCACGAACATCACCTATCCCGCGCTCGGCCTCTGCGGCGAGGCCGGCGAGGCCGCCGAGAAGGTCAAGAAGGCGATCCGCGACGACGGCGGCGAGCTCACCCCGGCGCGCCGCGAGGCGCTGGCCGCCGAGCTCGGCGACGTGCTCTGGTATCTCGCGCAGCTGGCCACCGAGGCCGGCCTCGACCTCGACGAGATCGCCGAGGAGAACCTCGACAAGCTGCTCTCGCGCCGCGACCGGGGCGTGCTGCAGGGCAGCGGGGACCAGCGCTAGCGGCGGTTGCCGTTGGCGAAGCGCTCGAAGCGCGGCGCCACGGCCGCCGGCACCCGGGCGCGGATGCGGACGCCCTCGGCGGTGTCCTCACGCTCGAGCTCGCCGGCCAGGTCGTGCAGCTCCGACAGGCTGCCGCCCTCCTCGTAGGGCACGAGCAGCTCCATCGGGCGCAGCGTGGCGAGGAAGCGCCCCTCGATCGCCTCGCGCAGCTCGTCGAGTCCCTCGCCCGTCACCGCCGACACCTGCACGGCCCGGGGGAAGCGGAACGAGAGCTCGCGCCGACGCTCGTCGCTCACCAGGTCGATCTTGTTGAGCGCGAGCAGCCGCGGGCGCTCGTCGGCGCCGATCTCGGCGAGCACCTCGTCGACGGCCGCCAGCATCGCGTGCAGATCCTCCTCCGGTGCCGAGGCGTCCGCCACGTGCACCACGAGGTCCGCGCCCAGCGCCTCCTCGAGCGTGGCCGAGAAGGCGTCGACGAGTGCGTGCGGCAGCTTGCGGATGAAGCCGACGGTGTCCGTGACCAGGTACGTGCGCCCGGAGATCTCGAACGAGCGGGTGGTGGGGTCGAGCGTGTGGAAGAGCCTGTCGCGGACTCCCACCTCGGCACCCGTGAGCGCGTTCAGCAGGGTCGACTTGCCGGCGTTGGTGTAGCCCGCCAGCGCCACCGAGGGCAGCGCCGCCCGGTCGCGCTCGCGGCGCATCGTCTCGCGCGTGGCCCGCGTGCCGCGCAGCCGCCGCCTCAGCGCGGCGATGCGGTCGCGCGCCAGCCGGCGGTCGGTCTCGATCTGGCTCTCACCCGGTCCCCGTGTGCCGATCCCCCCGTCGATGCGCCCCGCGCCGAGACGCTCGAGATGGGTCCAGAGGCCGCGCATGCGGGCGAGGTTGTACTCGAGCTGGGCGAGCTCGACCTGGAGCTTGCCCTCGGCCGAGTGGGCGTGGTCGGCGAAAATGTCGAGGATGATCGCCGTGCGGTCGATCACCGGGACGTCGAGCGCCTGCTCGAGGTTGCGCTCCTGGCGCGGCTTCAGCTCGTCGTCGCAGGCCACGAGGTTCGCGCCCGATTCCGCGATCGCGCGCTTCAGCTCGTCGAGCTTGCCCTTGCCGAGGTAGCGATCCGGGTCCGGCGCTGGCCGGCGCTGCACGAGCTCGCCCGCCACCGCCACACCGGCGGTGCGCAGGAGCTCCCTGAGCTCCGCGGGATCCTCGGCGCTCGGACCGGCGGCGATGCAGAACGCGCGCTGGCGGGCGCGCGGGTTCTGCACGCCCTCCCCGTAGCGCGTCTGGGCGTCGCGGCCGTTCCGGCTTCGGTGCATCGACACCAGTCTAGGAGCCTCGCGCGCGAAGCTACTCCGTGACGGGCGGGAGCTGCAGGCGCTCGACGGGCGGCAGCACGCCCTGGGTGGGCAGCTCCTCCGGTACCGCGCTCCCGGGCAGCACCACCACGGCCTCGGCGGGGTCGCCGAGCCAGCAGGCGTGGCCGACGGCGTAGCGGTGCGCGCCGAGCGCGCAGGCCGCGGCGTCGATCTCCTCGGCGCGCCGGTGCCAGAGCTCGCCGCCCTCGTCGAGCACGTGGTCGCCGCGCAGCTCCTCGATGCGCAACTGCATCCCGAGCGGATGGCGTCGCGCGGGCAGCCGCCGGCCCTGGAGCGCGCAGAACACCCCGTCGGCGTTCGTCTCGAAGACGGGCGAGTCGTGGTAGGCGCCGTCCCCCACCGGACCGTCGTTGCCGCCGTCGGCGCCGGGTCTGAAGGTGGCCATGCCCTGGAGCAGCTCGGCGAGCCTGCGGGTCGCCCGGCTCGGCTGCTGCGGCGCGATGCCGAGCCGCAGCAGCAGCGCGTCGCAGTCGCGGCCCGGACGCCCCTCGAGCGGCTCGTGGAGCGGCGCGCCGACCGCCACCACCACCTCGCCGAGCGAGCGCAGCTCCGCCGCCACCTGCGCCGCGGACCCAGGCTCGAAGAAGATCGCGCTCAGCCGGATCGGCGGCTCGGGCGCGCGCACCTCCTCCAGCATGGCCAGCTGGAGCATGTCCCGCATCGGTACGACTCCGCAGTAGTGCATCTCAGCCCCCGAGGCTGCCGCGCAGGCGCTCGACCGCCTCGCTCAGCCGCTCGTCGGCGATCGTGAGCGAGATCCGGAAGAAGCCCTCGCCGTTCGGCCCGTAGGCGCTGCCGGGAGACACGACCACGCCCGACTCCTCGAGCACCAGCTCGCAGTAGGACACCGAGGTGTGCCCGGCGGGCACGGGCGCCCAGATGTAGATCGTGCCGCGCGGCGGCGTCACGTCCACGCCGATCTCGCGCAGCGCGGCGCAGACGAGGTCGCGGCGGCGCTCGTAGTGGGCGGCCATCTCCGCGGGCGGGCCCTCGTCGAGCGCCTTCGCCGCCGCCAGCTGGAGCGCCTCGAACATGCCGGAGTCGATGTTCGTCTTGAGCTTCCAGTAGCTCGCCACGGCGTCGGCGTTGCCGACGAGGGCGGCGGTGCGCCAGCCGGTCATGTTCCAGCCCTTGGAGAGCGAGAACACCTCGACGCCCACGTCCCGCGCCCCCGGCGTCTCGAGGAAGCTCGGCGCCACGTAGCCGTCGAACGTGGTTTCGGTGTAGGACGCGTCGTGCACGATCAGCACGTCGTGCTCGCGCCCGAACTCGACGGCGCGCTCGAACAGGCCGTCCGGCACGACGGCGCCGGTCGGGTTGTTGGGGAAGTTGAGGTAGAGCAGCCGGGCGCGCGCGGCCACCTCGCCGCCGATGGCATCGAGGTCGGGGGCGAAGCCGAGCTCGGGGACGAGCGGCATCAGCACCGCCTCCGAGCCGGCCAGCAGCGGGCCGCCCGTGTACACCGGGTAGCCGGGGTCGGCCGCGAGGGCGACGGTGTCGGGGTCGAGGAAGGCGAGGTTCAGGTTGAAGATGCACTCCTTGGCCCCGAGCGCGGGCAGGATCTCCGTCTCGGGGTCGAGCGTCACGCCGAAGCGCCGCTGGTAGAAACGGGCGAACGCCTCGCGCAGCTCGGGCCGGCCGCGGTTCGAGGGGTACTGATGCGTACCGGCGTCCGTGGCCGCACGGCCGAGCTCCGCGGTCACCGCCGCCGGCGTCGGCAGGTCGGGGTCGCCGATGCCGAGGCTGATCACATCGACCCCTGCCGCCCGCTTCTCGCGGATCTTGCGCTCGAGCTCCGCGAACAGGTAGGGCGGCAGGCGGTCCAGGCGGCTACTCGCTTTCATGCAACTCCTCGAGGAATCGGTCGCTGAGCGTGGCCGCGTACACGGGCCGCGCCCAGCCTGTCAGGTTCACGTGCATGTCCTCCCCCACCTCGACGAGGAGCTCGCCGCCGTCGAGCTCGACGGTCACCGGGCTGTCGACCCCGACGAGCACGGCAGCCACGGCCGCTCCCGTGGCGCCGGTGCCGGACGACATCGTCTCCCCCACCCCGCGTTCGAAGATGCGCGCGCGGATCGAGGCATCGCCCGTGCGCCGCCAGAACGACACGTTGGTGCGGTTCGGGAACAGCTCGTGGCGCTCGATCCCGGGGCCGTAGCGCGCGAGGTCGAGCTCCTCGAGGTCCTCGGGCACCTCGATCGCACACTGCGGGTTGCCCACCTCGAGCGCCTGGTAGGCGAACTCCCGCCCGGCGGAGCTGAGCGTCCCGGTCCCGCGGTCGCGCACCCGTCCGATGTCCATGGTGCAGAGCTCGCCCTCGATCCGCGGCCGGATCTCACCTGCCGCCGTGCGCACCGAGAACGAGTCGTGCTCGGTCCAGCCGTTCCTGCGCAGGTACATCACGGCCTCGCGTACCCCGTTGCCCGACAGCTCCGCCTCCGAGCCGTCCGGGTTGTAGATCACGACCTCGGCGACGAAGCCGCGCTCGTCGGTCTCGCGCAGCAGGAGGATGCCGTCCGACCCGACGCCCGTGTGAGGGGCGCAGAAGCGGCGGATCCGCTCGGGCGTCAGCTCGAACGGCAGCCGCCGTTCCTCGACGATGGCGTAGTCGTTGCCCAGCGCCTGCCACTTCTCGAAGCGCACGGCGGCTGAGGCTACCTACCGGGGCAGGAGCCGGCGGGCCAGCTCGGCCGGCTCCGCGGAGCCCGCGTCCAGCATGCTCACGCCCTCGAGCCGGCGCAGCCAGGTGAGCTGCCGGCGCGCGTAGTTGCGGGTGCGGCGCCGCATCGCGTCCACGTCGCCGCGCAGCAGCTCCTCGAAGCCGAGCGCACTGCGCGCGGTGCGCGAGGCGCCGGCGGCGTCGGCGCGCCTCACCTCCTCCCCCGCGCCGGCGTCGACCATCGCGGCCACCCGCGCGTCGATGCGGGCGTAGAGCCGGTCTCGCTCCATCGTGAGGCCGGCGAGCAGGGTCGGGTGGCGGAGCTCGGCGGTCCACAGACGCGAGTTCTCGCCCGCCGGCGCCGGCTCCTCTCCCATCTCGAGCAGCTCGAGCCCGCGGATCACGCGCGTGCGGTCCGTGGGCGGGATCGCGGCGGCGGCGCTCGGCGAGCGCGCCGCGAGGTCGGCGTGGAGCGCCTCGACTCCGCGCTCCTTCGCTTCGTCCAGCAATCGCTCGCGCAGCCCGGGCGGCGGCGGCGGGCGCAGCTCGAGGTCCGTGAGCGCCGCCTGCAGGTAGAGCCCGGTGCCTCCGACCACGATCGGGCGCCGGCCGGCCGCGAGCGCCGAGTCGATCTCCCCGTGGGCGAGCTCGGCGAAGAGCCCGGCCGAGAAGCTCTCGGTCACGGGCACGATCGACACCAGCCGGTGCTCGAGCCGCGCCTGCTCGGCGGCCGTCGGCGCACCGCTCAGGACCTCGAGGCCGCGGTAGACCTGGAGCGCGTCGGCGGAGATCGCGATCGGCCGCTCGCCCCGTTCGCGCAGCCGCTCGGCCAGCGCGATGGCGAGCTCGGTCTTGCCCACGCCCGTGGGGCCGAAGAGGGCGATCACGGCGTTCTCTGGCATCGCGATCGCTAGTCGTAGCAGGCCCGTGTCGGGCTGTTACGTCCAGTGCCGAGGAGTGCTTGGTTGCAGGGGTTTACGCTGATTGCCCGCCCTGCGATGACGCGCCGTGGCGGCCAGTTGTCACGCGTTCGTTTGCAATCCGTTTGCAATTTGGCGTCCGCAGCGCAGACAGCATCTGTCGCCGGCGTTGAACCCGCCACCGCACTTGCAGTGTGTGGGCACCCGAGCGCCCTCGCCGAGCGCCCACCGCACGGCCTCGCGTTGTGGAGGCGGATCCGCCACCGGCCCGTCGAACCAACTCCCAGTGGTCCGTGCCGGACCCGTCAGCGCTGCGGATGCACGATGAGCAGGTCGCAGTGCACCTTCTTGGCGACCTGCTGGCTCACGCTATGACGCACCACCCGCTCGGCCAGTCCCGCCTCTCGCGTCCCGACAACCACGAGATCGGCCTTGCGCTGTTCGGCGAGGGACACGATCGCCGAAGCCGGATCGCCGGCAATGGCCACGGGCTCAGCCTCGATGCCGCGCTCGGCGAAAAACGCCGTCGCGTCGGCCAGCTCTGCTTCATGATCCGCGAGGGAGTCGCGCGGAATGCCCGGGCCGGGTCCCCCGGGGCTGTGCAGCTCAACCTGCTGGGTGGCTCGCGGGCCGCTATGCAGCAGCGACGCGACGCTGGTAACGATCACCTTTGCGTCGAAGGCTTTGGCGACCTCGGCCCCGCGCTCGAGGGCGCGCTTGGCAGACTCGGTTCCGTCATAGGCGACGACGATTTGCTGCATCAGTCTCCTCCTGCTCCACAGGGCTGTGCGACGGGACCCTAACCCAACGACAAGAGCAGCGCGGGCGACAGGAACAGCGCCCGGGAGGTATCGGTCGCGGACGGGTCGCCGAGGCCGTTAGAAACGCCCTCGGCGGCTCCGCTCGTGATCACGCCGCGTCGCCGCCCGGGTGCCGGTCGCGCGGGTGCGGGCCGCCGCAGATCGGGCACCGCCAAAGCTGAACGACCGGTTCGCGCCGGCGTCGCCGGGAGACGGCGGCGTTGCGCCGCGCGGCCGGGCCGGACCGCTTCCGCTTCGATGACACCGGCGTAAGGCTACGGCGGAAGTCGGAGGCTCAGTGCGGTACAGCCTTCAGGATGAGGACTGCTAGGAGAGCAATCCAGCCAGCCGTCAGGACGAGCCCACCCCCGAGCATGGCGGCCACCGGCCACGAGCGCGGTTCTGGGGCAAGCGTGTGTGAGTCGCGTTGGGTTGCAGACATTTCGTGCGCGGAGCCCGGGGATCGAGTCCAGAGCAAACGATCAACCCTAGGGCTGATGAGCAGCTACCGCTTCCCACAGTTGCGGTATTTCCGCGCAGACACGATTGGGGCACAACGCCAAGCCGTCTATGGCAACCGCGGGCATGGCACAGGCCACCCCCAGACCCCCTTGGACAGCAACCTCATCCACCACCTGGACCCGCCCAGAACCCCGGATCCGGCCCGAGGCCAGCCCACAGACGCCCGCGCACTCGGCGAGTTAGAGTGGCGCGGTGCGCCACTTCACAGTCGCTCTCCTGCTTGCCCTCTGTATCGCGTTAGCGGCCTGCGGCGACGACGATTCCATACCGCAAGGGGACGACCCCAAGGCGAATAAGGAGGAAGAGGAACCGAAGCAGGAAGGGATCGCCGGTTTTAGCGACATGCAGGCGTGCCTTGAGGGTCTCGGGTTCCAGCTCGACAGCGACGACAAGAACCGCATCCGAGTGACCGGTGATGACGGTTCCCCGGCCGCCGACATCGACCTTCACGCGTCCGAGCAAGCCGCCCAGAAGTTCTACAACCAGCTCGACGTTGAGGGCGCGCAGGGCGGGCGGTTCACAGTGACCTACAACATGGGCGGCACCGACGAGACGGAACGAGCCGCGATCGGCGAGTGCGTCGAACAGGCGGGTTGAATGAGATCACCTCTAGCTCGGGTGAAGGCTACGCCTTAGCCCTGCTCACCGCTCCCGGCGCGCGGCAAGCTCGTCAAAGCGGTCGAGCGGATCGGGGTGTTCCCAGTTAGCGCGCCGGCCTTCGTGCCAGGCGAGCAGCTCCTTCATCGCCGGCACGCTTCCGGCGCGGGCGGCGTCGCTCAGCAGCACCAGTAGCTCCTCGAGACCCGGAACCCCCAGGCGCGGGGCCCCGCGCTCCCGACGACGTGAATCCACGCTGTGGGCGAAGCGGCCATAGGGACCGTCCGGCGAGCGTCTTCCACGCTCAAGCCAACCCTTCACCGTGCGTGGCGAGCAGCCGTGCCGGCGTGCCGCATCGGGTATGGAACTTCCCGCCACGAGCGCCGCCAGGATCGGCTCTGAGAGCCGCTCAAAAGTGTCAGACGGACCGTGCACCGTTCACCGCGAACGATCTGGCGCGCGACGAGAGCCACCCCGGCGGTCTATCGGGGGGAAGGTCGAGGTCATCCCCCACCCCGGAACCCCGGGCGAATTGCACGGTCTGTGCGGAAGATTCGCTGTTCAAAGCTCCGGGTTGCTGCATATTGCCTCTAGGTTGGGCCTTGCGGCTTGACCCCCGCCGCGACTGCGGCCTGACCCCCGCCGCCGCTAGGCAGCATCGACTCGAAGGGGACCGCAGTGAAAACGCTGACCCGTGAAGTGGCCCGCAGGGTCTTTGCCGGGGACGACCTGGACTCGATCAACGACAGAGTGATCGCACCACGCACTGACCTGTCGGATGACCACAAGGCCGCCGCCTGGCTGTACGGCTGGTCGCTCCAAGCACCCCACATCCAGCGAGACACCGTCCGTCGGATGCTCGACACGATGTAGCGGCTGACGACCCCGGAGGGTCACCGCTCGACCTTCACGCCGACTGTCGCGGCCTCGACCGCGTTGGCGATCCTCTCGAGCTGCTTGCCGATCGCTGCGAGCACGAGGATCGCCACGTCCTCTTCGTTGTCCGGCTCGGTGTCGACGAACATCCAGGGCTCGGCGCCGCGCGGTAGTTGTCCACCTTCGCTGCTCATCGTGCGAGCCCCGGCCAGAACAGATCGGAGCCGTCCTCGATGTCGACCGCGATCCAGCCGTCATCGTCGCGGTACTCGTGCGGCCTCGGCCGCGGTGGCATGTAGTTGGTGCGGACACCGCCATCGAAGCTGCACGATCCGCTCAGCTCGAGGTCCAAGTCTGGATGGCGGACCGTGCCGGGATGGAGCGCGTTGAGCAGGTCGGCTTCGGCCTTGCGCTTCGCGTACTCGAAGGTCATGCCGTGTCCTCCGGTGGTTTGTGGATCAGCTCGCCGACCCTCCCCGTACGCGTCCGTCGCAGGAGCTGCGGGTCTGGAGCGCCGACGAGCTGCGCCGCTTCCTGACCGCGATCGACGCAGACCGGCTAGCGCCACTCTTCCACGTGCTCGCGACGACCGGCATGCGCCGCGGCGAAGTGCTCGGCGCCCGCTGGGAAGACGTCGACCTGGAGCGGGCGGCCTGGCAGGTGCGTCGCACGCTGCTGCCCTCGCCGACCGGCCGCACACACGAAGGCGAACCGAAGACGGCACGCGGCCGGCGCAGCGTCGCGCTCGACCCCGGCACCGTGCGCGCGTTACGTGAGTGGCGTAAGCGCCAGCTCGAGGAGCGCCTCGCCTGGGGGCCAGCGTGGAGCGATACGCGCCGCGTGTTCACGAAGGAGGACGGCTCCGACCTGCGTGGCTCCTCGAGCATCCCGGACCCGACGATACGGGCTTGGGCAGGCTCAGCGCCGGTTAAGCGCAGCTCCGTTTGCATTTCGTTTGCAGGTCGGCCCCACTGCGCGGCAAAAGCTCGCGATTTGCAGCACGTTCTCGATTGTGCGTGCACTATCGCTAGTAATACCTGCCGTGCGCCGGCGTGTCCTCCTCCTACTCGCGCTCGCGGCCGTACTCGGCGGCTGCCAGGAATCGGGCTTCGACGAGTCCAAGGAGACCGCGCGCCCGCTCAAGGTGCAGCACGCGCTCGGCGACATCGGCGGCACCAAGGTGCCCGGCCAGGCCGAGCGGCCCGCCACGCTGACGACCGCTGCGCTCGACGATACCCTGGCGCTCGGCCTCGAGCCGGTCTGGGCCAGCGTCCCGGGCGGGGAGCTGCCCGAGTACCTCCGCGCCGCGGCGCGCGGGATCGAGGTGGCGCCTCCCGTGACCCGCCTGGACACGGCGGCACTCGAGGCGGCCGACCCCGACGTGATCCTTGCGAGCGTCCAGGCGCAGGAGCGGCTCTACCCCGAGCTCAGCCGCATCGCGCCGACGATCGCGACAGATGCCGGCGGCGCGGGCTGGCAGCTCAACCTGCGCCTCCACGGCGAGGCGCTCGGGCGCACGAACGACGCGGAGGAGCTCCTGATCGACTGGGACCGGCGGGTTGGCGAGGCCCGCGCCGCGATCGGAGACGAGGCCGCCGCCCAGACCCGGGTGGCGGTGGTGCTCGTCACGCGCACCGGGCTGTTCGTGGCCGGGTCGGACTCGTTCGCCGGCAAGGTGCTCGCCGAGCTCGGCGTCGAGGGGCCGGCGTCCGGGGAGGACGGCTCCGGCGAGCGGGAGCGGGTCTCCACCGCTGACGTCGGTGCCCTGCGCGCCGACCTGATGCTTCTCTCGGTGGCTCCCGGCGCCGAGGACGCGGCCGCGCGCCTCGAGCGGAGCCGCGCCTGGCGGGCGCTGCCCGCGGTCCGCTCGGGGGCCGTCGAGCGGGTCGACGCCGGCACCTGGTGGTCGGGAGGCGGCATCCTCGCCGCCCGCGCAGCGCTCGCCGACGTGGAACGCGCCCTCTAGCCAGCGCGGGCCAGGGGTCCAGTTCGACCCCGTTTTGGCCGATCAGCAGAGAGAGAAATGCCTGCTCAGCTCCTGCATGCCCTGTCGCGGCTCGCCGCGCGGCGCTTCGGCAGCTTCGCCGAGGCCGCGATGTCGGTCCTCGACCTGCTCGAGGCCGTGGCCCCCGCGACGCCGATCGTGCTCACCCAGGTCGACTGGGAGAGCGGCGAGTGCCGGGTGATCGACGCGCGGGGAGGCGACGCCGCCCGCGGGCTCTCGATCCCCCTCGCGCGCGAGGTCACCGCCGACGCCTCCGCGGTGGGCGAGCTTGTGGACGGCGAGGCGCTCGCCGCCCTCGGTCCGGGCCCCTGGGCGGCGGCCCCGCTCGACGCCGCCGACGGCCAGATCGTCGGCCTCCTGCTCGCCTCGGGCAGCGCCGGCGAGGCGCCGCCGCGCGAGCTCGCCCAGCTGCTGCTCCTGGCCGCCCGCCTCCTGTCCTACGAGTGGGAGAGCGTCTCCACCCGTGCCGAGCTGCGCCGGCTCGCGGAGCTTGCGCGCGACCGTAGCCGTACGGACGGGGTGACCGGGCTGCCCGACCGTCAGGCCCTGCTCGAGTCGATCGATCGCGAATGGGAGCTCTGCAAGCGCGGAACGGTCGACAGCTACCTCGTCGTCTGCCAGGTCCGCGAGCTCGCCGGCGTGACCGACCGCATCGGCGACGCGGCCGCAAACCTCCTGCTGAAGGAGGTCGCCGAGGTGCTCGCCGGCGGCGTGCGGCGCACCGACTACCTCGCGCGCGTGGGCGAGGACAGATTCGCGGCCCTGCTCGTGGGCTGCAAGGGCCCCGACGGCGCCCGTGCCTTCGTGGCGCGCTTCGAACGGGCCCTCGAGCGGAGCGCCGACGCTCGGCCCGCCGCCGTCACGCTCGCCTACGGCATCCAGCCGCTCGCCGGCGCCGGCTCGGCGCGCGAGGCGCTCGAGCTGGCCGAGGACGACGCCCGCTCGGCGAGCGCGGCGCAGGAAAGCGCGGCATGAGCGCCGATCCGCTGGCGGACCCGCTGGCGAGCGCCGTGCCGGGTGGCAGCCTGTCCGGGGCGGGCGTCACCTCGCCCTCCCTGTCGGGCGCGGGCGGGCGCTTCCTCAGCGACATCGTGGTCGAGCTCGGCTTCGTCGATCCCGAGGTGGCCGAGGAGGCCGTCCACGCGGGGCGCCGCCCGGGGTACACGCCCGAGCGGGTGCTGCTCGAATCGGGCGCGATCACCGAGGACCAGCTGTCGCGGGCGCTCGCCGAACGCTACGGGCTCGACCACATCGACCTGTCGGAGTTCGCGGTGGACGACTCGGCGGCCGGCCTGCTGCGCGAGCACGCCGCCAGGCGCTACCAGGCCGTGCCCGTGGGGTTCACCGACGAGGGCACGCTGATCGTTGCGGTCTCCGACCCCGCGGACTCGCTCGGACTCACCGACATCGCCGTGATGACGAAGCTGGCCGTGCGACCGGCCGTGGCGTCGCGCAGCCAGATCGACGGGCTGCTCGACACGCTCCACTTCATGGAGGAGCCGGTCGTCCCGGGACCGCAGACGATCGGGACGGTGATCGTTCCCCCCGAGGAGGAGGCGAGCGACGAGGGCACCCAGGCGCTCCGAATCGCCCCCCTGCCTCGCACGCCCGCGGCTGTTACCGACGGCCGCGTCGAGGAGCTCGAGCGCGAGCTCGCCGAGACCAAAGAGGCCCTCGCCGACGCCCGCGCCGAGCACGAGAGCGCGCTGGCCGAGCTCCGCAGCGCACACGACGAGGCCCTCCGCGAGACCCGCACGGCGGCCGACCGCCAGGTCGCGAAGGCCGAGGCAGAGCACGACGGGGCGCTCGCGGACCTGAAGGGGGCGCACGAGCTGGCCCTGGCCGACGAGCGCGCGCGTAGGACCGCCGAGCTCGAGAGCGAGCGGGGCCGGACGGGCAGCGCGATCGACGCCGAGCGGGAGCGCCACCAGAAGGAGCTCGAGGCACTGCGCGTACGGAGCGAGCAGGTGCTCGAGGACGAGCGCGCCGCCGCGGCAAAGGAGCTGGAGCGCGAGCGCGAGCGCCAGGAGCAAGTGCTCGCCGAGGAGCAGGCCCGGAGTGCGGAGAAGCTCGAGCTGGAGGCGGCCCGGCAGGCGAGCGAGCTCGAAGCCGTGACGGCCAAGCACGCCGCCGAGATCGAGGCCGAGCGCGCCCGCGCGGAGCAGAGGCTGGCCGGCGCCCAGGCCGCGACGACCCGCGAGGTCGAGGCAGCGCGGGCCGAGGCCGCCCAGGCCCTCGAGGAGCGGCTGGAGCAAACCCTCGAGGCCGAGCGCGCCGCCCAGGCCGAGAAGGCCGGCGAGCTGCGCGACCGGCTCGCGACCGAGCAGGCTCGCGCGGAGGAGCTCGCGGCCCGCCTCGACGAGGTTTCCGGCGACAGCGAGCAGGTGGCCGTCCTCGGGCAAAGGCTCGAGCGGGCCGAGGCCAGCCTGCGTGAGGCGCGCGAGTCCGCGACTCAGGACGCCGAGGAGACCGCCCGCGCCGCCGCCGAGGCGCTCGAGGAGGCCAAGGCCGCCTCTGCGGCAGAGCTCGAGCGGGAGCGCGCCGCGCACGCCGAGAGCGTCGGCGAGCTGCGCGATCGGCTTGCGAGCGAGAGCGCACGCGTCGAGGAGCTCGAGGCGGGCGTCGCAGAGCTCGAGGCCCGTCTGGCGCAGACACCCGACCACAGCGAGCAGCTGGCCGTCCTCGAGCAGAAGCTCGAGCAGGCCGAGGCCAGCCTGCGTGAGACGCGCGAGTCCGCTGCTCGAGACGCCGAGGAGACCGCCCGCGCCGCCGCCGAGGCACTCGACGAGGCCAAGGCCGCCGCCGCGGCCGAGCTCGACCAGGCCCTCGCCGAGATCGAGCGGCTCCGCGGCGAGCTCGAGCTGCTGACCGAGGCCGACCGGCGCGCCGAGGAGGCGCGCGCGGCCTTGACGGAGCTGCGGGAGGAGAGCGAGCGGCAGGCGGAGCTCCACTCGCTGATCGAGCGCGACCTCGGCACCGAGCTGCGGGCGACCCGCGAGCGGAACGAGGTGCTGGAGAGCCGGCTCCAGGACATGCAGCAGAAGATCGCCGACGCGACCAAGGCGTTCGAGGCGATGGGCTCCGCCGAGCGCCGGCTGACCGAGATCGCCGCCAGCTTCCCGCGCGCCGACACGCCGACCGCGCCGACGACCAGCCCGCCGGCTAGGAGCTACAGCCGGCGCCTAGCCCGCGCGGGCGAGCAGGCGCTCATCACCCGCGAGCGTCGTGCTCGTGGCGGCGCCGATCTCGACCTCGGTGAGATCGCCGGGTGCTGCGACGCCCGTGAAGTTCACGGTCTTGTTGTGGCGGATCCGGCCCCGGAGCTTGGAGGGATCGGTTCGCGACGGGCCCTCCACCAGCACCTCCATGGTGCGACCGACGAAGCGCTGCGCGCGCTCGGTCGCGTGGTGCTGCACCAGATCCACCAGGCGCCCCATGCGCTCGCGCGAGACCTCGTGAGGGAGCTGGCCGTCGAGCGTGGCGGCCTCCGTCTCGCGACGCGGCGAGTAGATGAAGGTGAAGGCCGAGTCGTAGCCCACACGGTCGACGACGTCGAGCGTCTCGGCGAAGTCCTCCTCGGTCTCCCCGGGGAAGCCCACGATGATGTCGGTCGTGAGCGCGCAGTCCGGCACCAGCTCGCGGATCATCGCCACTCGGTCGAGGTAGCGCTCCCGGTTGTAGGTCCGGCGCATCGCCTTCAGGATCCGGCTCGAGCCTGACTGCAGGGGCAGGTGGATGTGCTCGCACACGCCGGCGAGCTCGGCGTGGGCCGCGATCACGTCCTCGCGGATGTCCTTCGGATGCGGGCTCGTGTAGCGGATGCGCTCCACGCCGTCCACCCCGTCGACCATCGCGAGCAGCTCCGCGAACGTCGTCTTCCCGCCCTTCGGGAGGTCGCGCCCGTAGGAGCAGACGTTCTGCCCGAGCAGCGTCACCTCCTTCACCCCCTCGACCGCCACCTGCTCGACCTCGGCCACGATCTCCGCCGCCGGCCGCGACACCTCGCGGCCGCGGGTGGAGGGGACGATGCAGTACGAGCAGGCGCAGTTGCAGCCCACCGAGATCTGCACCCAGGCCTGGTGCTCGCGCTCGCGCTTCATCGGGAGATGGCCCGTGAAGCCCTCGAACTCGAAGAAGCCCTGCGCGCTCAGGCTGTCACTCGTGAGGAACTCGGCCAGCTTGTGCACCTGGCCGGGGCCGAAGGCCACGTCCACGAACGGGAACATCTCGAACACCCGCTCCTTCATCGACTGCGACCAGCAGCCGCCGATCCCGATCACGCGGCCCGGTTGCTCGGCCTTCAGCCGCTTGGCCTCGCCGAGGTGGCCCAGGAGCCGGTTGTCGGCCTTCTCCCTGATCGAGCAGGTGTTGAAGAGGATCAGGTCGGCGCCGTCACGCCCGGGCGCCTCCCGGTAGCCGAGCGACTCGAGCATGCCCTTCATCCGCTCCGAGTCGTGCTCGTTCATCTGGCACCCGAAGGTGGTGAGGTGGTAGCTCTTCACGCCCGGCCGAGGATAGCCTTCGCCTGCGTCGGGACGGGCCTCAGAGGCACGGCTGGATGGCGAGGCGTCCGAGCTCGAAGGCGTCGTCGAGGCCCAGCACCGCGCCCTGGTGGCCGGCGCGCCAGCGTTCGGCGGCTTGGGTGCCGACGAGGAAGTGCACGTGGCAGCAGAACGAGCCAGTGATGTCTTCGGGGGAGGCCGCTTCGGGTGGTGGGAACGACACGGCTAGCGGCCGTGGCTCGGCGCTGCTGATCTTGTCGGGGTCCACGGTGAGTCGGACGGCCGCGCTGGTGATCGGGCACCGTGATCGCACGTGTGCAGACTGACCGAGGAGCGCCGGCAGGAAGAGCGTGTCCCATGCGCACCAGGTGTGCAGGCGGCGTCCCCCGACTTCGAAGGCGTGGGCTGTCGGTCGCAGGCTGAGCCCGCCGAACGCCACGACGCGGGCCTTGTCGTCGCGCTCGACGTTCGGCCAGCGGCGGAGGGTCGCGATCACCTCGCTCTCGCCGCGGTCGGCGGCCGCGGCGAGATCTGTCGCCGACACCGGCCGGCCGAGGGCGAGTTGGCGCAGCAGCGCGCGAGCGAGGGGCGCGTCCTCGCAGCCGGGGAACGTGCCGGCCACCGAGTCGGCGATCGATCGAAGGTCGCCGTGCGCGACCGGCGATCCGTCGGTCATCGGATGCTCGCTGCGTCCACGCGCCGGCATGTGGCGACGTGCTCAGCGTTGTCGGCCAGCAGCGCCCGGCCGAGCGCGAGCAGCTCAACCACTCGCGCGTCGGCAACGCGGTAGAAGACGCTGGGGTGCCGACGCTCGCGCTGCGCGAAGCCGCACCAGCGCAGGCAGGCGAGATGGTTGGAGATCTTCGGCTGCGACTCGCCGAGGCGCCGCGCGAGTTCGCCGACCGACAGCTCACCGTTCTCATGGAGCAGTTCCAGCAGCCGCACGCGCGTCGGGTCAGAGAGCACCCTGAAGTACTTCGCCACCAGGTCGGATTCGGCCGGCGTGTCGGGCAACCGGAACGGCGTCTCGAGCGACGGGCGCGGCATCACCAGGCACGGTATCACTCGGGAGTGATATAGCTTCCGACGACAATGGAGATCGAACTCCTGTACTTCGATGGCTGCCCAAGCCATGAGGCGTTCCTGCCGCGGCTGACCGAACTGCTTGCCCAGGCCGGAGTGACCGCGCCCGTACACGAGCGCCGCGTCGAGTCCGACGCTGCGGCCCAGCGCGAGCGGTTCCTCGGCTCGCCGACGCTACGCGTCGACGGTGTCGACGTCGAGCCGGGCGCCGACGAGCGCACCGACTACGGCTTCAAGTGCCGCCTGTACCCCACCAACGAGGGACTTCGGGGCACGCCCCGTGACGAGTGGGTGCTCGCCGCCGCCCGGCGCGCTCACCCAGTCCGGGACGTGTCAGCCCAGGCGGCGCTGCCGGGCGCCACGCGCTCGGCCAGTCCCGGATAGCGAGTCACGAAGCCCGCCTCGTCGAGCTCGAGCAGCGCGCTGAACTCGTGGTCGAGTCCCACGTAGCGCACGACGCCCTCGCCGGCCGGCTCGTAGCGCTGCTCAGAGCGCGACACCACGAGGTCGGGCACCGACACCCAGGCCATCACGTGGTCGGCGGGCTCCCCGCCCAGGCGGGCCGCCGGCATGAAGTTCGTGAGCGGCGAGAGGGCCAGGTCGCAGTCGAGCGCACCCTCGACCTCACCCACGACACGGTCGTCCGCCGTCCAGACGCCGTCCTCGCGGCGTTCGAGCAGGAGCCGGCGCAGCCCGCCGGCCGTCAGCGCCGACAGCTCGAGCGAGCGAGTGACGAGCGCGGCATCGGTCCGCAGCCGGTAGTCGACCCGGTAGCCGGCGCCGATCTGAACCCCATGCGCGGTCAGCCCCCGCTCATCGCGATCGACGAGTGCGCTCTCGGCCCGCCACTCGTCGAGCCCGCGCCAGGTGAGCAGCGTGCTCATCGCGCATAGTCGGTGGCGCGGCTCTCACGGATCACCGTGACCTTGATCTGGCCGGGATACTCGAGCTCCTTCTCCACGTCCCGGGCGATCTGGTGCGAAAGCAGCGTTGCCGCGTCGTCGTCCAGCGCGTCGGGCTGGACGATCACTCGGATCTCGCGGCCGGCATGCATCGCGTAGACCTTGTCGACGCCGTCGTGGCGGGTGGCGATCGCCTCCAGCTCGTGCAGGCGCTTGACGTACTGCTCGAGCGACTCGCCGCGCGCCCCGGGCCGGGCGCCGGAGAGCGCGTCCACGATCTGGACGATCACCGCCTCCACGGTCTGCAGCTCGACCTCGTTGTGGTGCGCCTCCATCGCGTGCGCGACCGACTCGGACTCCTTGTAGCGCCGCGCCATCTCGCCGCCCACGAGCGCGTGCGGGCCCTCGACCTCGTGCGACACCGCCTTGCCGATGTCGTGCAAGAGCGCCGCCCGGGCGGCCACACGCGGGTCCGCGCCGAGCTCGTCGGCCAGCATGCTCGCCAGGCGCGCGCACTCGATCGAGTGGTGGAGCACGTTCTGGCCATAGCTCGTGCGGAAGCGCAGCTTGCCGAGCACCTTCACGAGCTCGGGATGGAGCTGACCGACGTTCGCCTCGAACACGGCCTGCTCGCCCAGCTGGACGATGTGCTGGTCGATGTCGGACTTGGCCTGGTGGTAGGCCTCCTCGATCCGCGCTGGATGGATGCGCCCGTCCTGCAGCAGCTTCTCGAGCGTGAGCCGGGCGATCTCGCGCCGCACACCGTCGAAGCCCGAGAGCAGCACCGCGCCCGGCGTGTCGTCGATGATGAAGTCGATCCCGGTGAGCGTCTCGAGCGCGCGGATGTTGCGCCCCTCGCGACCGATGATGCGGCCCTTCAGCTCGTCCGACTTGAGCTCGACGACCGACACCGTGGTCTCCACGGCGTGGCTCGAGGCAACGCGCTGCATCACCGCCGCCAGGATGCTCCGGGCGCGGCGGTCGGCGTCGTGGCGGGTCTCCTCCTCGACCTGGCGGACGAGCCGCGCGCTCTCGTGGCGCAGCTCGTCCTCGAGCTCGTGCATGAGGATCTGCTTGGCCTGGCCCGCGCTCAGGCCCGCCACGCGCTCCAGCTCGCGGATCTGGCGGGTCTTCGCATCCTTCAGCTCCTCGCGCACCTGATCGAGGTTGCGGCGCCGGTCCTCGAGCGAGCGCTCACGCTCCGAGAGCTGTTGCGACTGCCCCTCGAGCGCGCTCTCGCGCGCGTGCATGCGCTCCTCCTGCCGGGCGATCTCGGTGCGTCGCGCGACGAGCTCCTCCTCCAGCCCGTCGCGGGCTGCCCCGGGCACCGCGTCGGCCCCGGCGCCCCGCTCGGGCGCCACCGCCGCCCCCGCTCCGGCCTGCACGGCACGCGGGCGCCCGGACAGCAGCACGACCGCCACCGCAACAGCTGCCGCGACCAGCGCCGCCAACACGATCTCCATTTCGGGTGTCTCCTCGTTCCGGCGCGGAGCGCCGGGCTCATGCACTGTGTGTGAGCGGTGCGGCTACGACGGCCGCGAGACACGAAGACCTCGCCTCGGAGCGGCGCGCGCTCCCGTGAGCGCGCGCGGTGCTGCCTCTATGGACCTGCCCGAGCGCTCCTCCCAGGGCGGCCGTTTGTCGCTGTTCGCATCACTTTCCGGACTGAAATTCGGGCGATTTGCTCGTCTTTTTGTCTCACGGCGGCCGAGCCGGCCGCGTTCACATCAGGGTAACTCTCGGGGCAAGCACTCGCAACCGGCGGGCGGGCCCTGGCAGGCCTACGCCTCGAGCCCCTGCCGCTCCAGCGCGAGCGCCACCGGCGGGTGCTCGCTCAGCCTGCGGTAGTAGGGCCCGAGCGCCCCACGTGTGCGCGCGTCGGGGTCAAGGCGGCGGCCCCAGCGGATCAGCATGTGCAGGTAGAAGTCGACCGCCGAGACGTCCGCGCCGAGCAGCGCCCGCTGGCCGGCCACCACGCTCTCGAGCCAGCCGAGCTGGCGCTCGAGCGCGACGACCGCGGCCTCGCGCACGCCCGACGCGTCCGCGCCCGTCGTGTAGCGCTCGGGATAGAGGAAGCGGAGCATGGCCTGCTGGGGCGTCGTGCTGAGAAACGCGAGCAGCTCCACGGCGCGGACCCGCTCGCGGGTGCCGGGCCTCGGCAGCAGGGCCGCATCCGGCCAGGTGTCCGCCACGTACTGGACGACGGCGGCCGCCTCCGTGACCACGACGTCGCCGTGAACGAGCGTCGGCACCACGCCCATCGGGTTCAGCCGCACGTAGTCGGGCGGATCGACAGCGTCCCCGTCGCGCTCCACGTACACAAGCTCCGGCTCGACCCCCGCGGCGAGCAACGCGCCATGCGGCGCGAGCGCGGCGCTGCCGGGCCGGTAGTAGAGCCGGATGTCGGCGTCAGGCGGCGCGGAGGTCATCCTCCTCGCGCCGGTGCCGCTCGTGCCGGCGGATCGCCTCGTAGGCGAGCTCGGGCGAGTAGCCGCGCCGCACGAGCATCCGCCAGGCCCGGTCGCGCTCGCGGTCGTCCCGCGCCGGCGCCGCCAGGCGCTGCTCGAGCAGCAGCACGGCGGTCTCGAGCTCGGCGGCGGCGCTGCGGTCCCTGCTGGCCGCCTCCACCAGATCGGGCGCAATGCCGCGCCGCTGGAGCTCTCGCGCTATCCGCTCGCTCCCCCACTGCTCGAGCTCGCGCTTGTCCTCGGCGAAGCGCCGCGCGTAGCGGGCGTCGTCGAGGAAGCCCGCGTCGGTGAGCTCCTCGACCGCCTCGTCGATCGCGGCCGGCTCGACCCGCTTGCGCTCCAGAAGCGTCCGCAGCTCCGCGACCGTGCGCTCGCGGCGGCCGACCGCCTTGTAGGCGAGGTCGATGGCCCGCTCGGTCTCGGAGCGGGCGTTGTGCCGAGCCCGCCGCGGCAAGCTACGCCGCCTTCTCCTGTGCAGCCTCGGCCGCGCTCCTGAGCGGCCGGTCCGGACGCGGCCTCGCCCTCGCCCTCGCCCGGCGCCGCGACCGCCGCCAGCGGCGCCCCGGCCGGCTCCACCCCGAGCAGCTCGTAGATCTTGCGCTCGATCTCGCCCGTGATGGCCGGGTTCTCGCGCAGGTAGCCCTTCACGTTGTTGCGTCCCTGTCCGAGCCGCTCGTCCCCGTAGGAGAAGAACGAGCCCGACTTCTGCACGATGCCGTGCTCGATCCCGAGGTCGAGGATGCAACCCTCGCTCGAGATGCCCTCGCCGTACTCGATGTCGAACTCGGCCTGGCGGAACGGCGCCGCGACCTTGTTCTTGACGACCTTGACGCGCACCCGGTTGCCGATCGCCTCGGTGCCCTCCTTGAGCGTCTCGATGCGGCGGATGTCGAGCCGCTGCGAGGAGTAGAACTTGAGCGCGCGGCCGCCGGGCTGGGTCTCGGGGGAGTTGTGCACTACGACGTGATCGACCAAGTATGTGTGGTTGCCCTCCACTTGGAGGTCGTAGCGTCGCCTCCTTGACGGACGGTCGTGCCGGGCAGGGGTCGGCGGCTTGCGGTACTTGCGCAGCACCTTCATCCCGACGGGCCTCAGGGTGCGTCGCTGCTCAAGCTCGGTTCTGTAGTCCGTCGAGTTCGCGGGCTCCCAGTCGAACTTTCCGCGGAGATCGGGATGCAGCTTGTAATCCATCGAAGGATGCACGTACGGGGCGATCCGCTCCTGGAAACAGCGTGTTCGGTCGCCACTGAACAGAAGGTTGTTCCCGCTGAGGGTGGGGCGGCCCATCCCAAGCTCCTCGCAGCGGTCTGCCACTCGCTCCCTGTCTTGCCTCGACAGGCCCGCGACGCAGATGGTCGCCTTGCCGTGGCCCCAGCGCTTGTAGTTGCCGCCGAAGGTCCCGTCGTCGCAGTACCAGGCAGCAAAGGCGCGCTCATCGAGTTGTGAGAGCAGCTCGGCGCTCACCGTCTTGCGACCGTCTGTCGCGTATACCGCCTCGCGCAGCGTCGCGAGTTGACGCATTGGGATGGTGTCGAACCCGATCCCGTTGCCCGTGCGCCCGATCCGGTGTGCGAACGGCGCCAGCATCGCCTGCTTCCACTCGCAGTACTCCCGCTGTCGTTCTCCATGCCCCACGCGGAATGACGCGTTGTAGGTGGAGGCGTAGCGCAGCGAACCGTCGCCGAGCAAGCTGCCGACAATCAGCTTCATCTGATCCTCTTCGAGCGCATACTGCTTGACTGCGACGAGCACCTCGTCGCCCTCGTCGATCTCCCACGCCTGACGCTCGCCTTCGGGAGTGAAGATCACGTGGTTGGGCGTGCAGGCGAACTTCCGCTTGCCCGATCCCCCGCCCGCCTCGACTTCGAACTGCAGCCAGTCATCCGTCTCGCCGTTGTCGTACCAGTCGACGACGCGGCGCGGCGAGATCTCTCCGGTCTGGGGATCCATCGACATGACCTCGACCGGCTTGCGCTGGTTGACGATCTTGCCGATCTTCTCCGTGCTGCCGTCTGCGAGTACCACGCGTGCGTCGTAGTGAAAGCAGCCGAACATCACGCCCACCTTCTCGCGGATCTGGTTGGTGAACACGCAGAGGGTGTTCGCGCGGTTGAGGTTGCCGGCGAGCTTGCGCATCGCCTGGGACATCATGCGGGCTTGGAGCCCGACCGTCTGATCGCCCATCTGGCCCTCGAGCTCGGACTTGGGCGTGAGCGCCGCCACCGAGTCGATCGCCACGATGTCGACGGCTCCCGAGCGGATCAAGAGGTCGGCGATCTCGAGCGCCTGCTCGCCGTGGTCGGGCTGGGAGACCAGCAGCTCGTCGATGTCCACGCCGATGCGCTTGGCGTAGGCGGGGTCCATCGCGTGCTCGGCGTCGATGAACGCGCAGATGCCGCCCAACTGCTGGGCGTTGGCGAGCACGTGGTAGAGCAGCGTGGTCTTGCCCGACGACTCCGGCCCGAAGATCTCGACGATCCGGCCGCGCGGCAGCCCGCCGACGCCGAGCGCGAGGTCGAGCGACAGCGCCCCTGTCGGGACGGCCTGCACCCGCACCTGGGCGGCGTCGTCCCCCATCCTCATGATCGAGCCCTGCCCGAACTGCCGCTCGATCTGGGTGAGCGCTCCCTTCAGCGCCGCCTCACGTGCCTGGGCGGCCTTCTGCTGCTCCTTGTCCATACGTCATGTCTCCTCTGAAAGCTCTTGGATCCACAACGTAGGAGTCGGCCCGGACAGATGTTCGCCCCGCGGCCGGGGCCCCGGCTACCGAGAGCGCCGCGCCCGCCGCCCCGCCAGCATCATCCGCACCAGGTAGATCGGCGTGGGCGGCACCCAGCCGAGCTGCTTCGCGGTGCCGAGGTCGTCGCGGTTGGCCCAGTGCTCGATCACCTGCCCGTCCAGCACGCGCATCCAGTGCGTCTGCGTGGTGGCGAAGCGCTTGCCGGTGGGTGGGAAAGCCTCGTCGACCGAGCCGTCGGGCTTGTAGGCGACGAACGGCCGCACATGCCGGCCCGACATCGTGCAATGGAAGGCGATCAGCTCGTCCTGAGCGATGACCTCGTGGATCTCCCAGCGCAGGTCGGCGAAGGCATCCCTGAGCCAGAGCGCGGTGGCATGGGCGGTCGCGGGCCCGCGCCCGCGCGCCTCGGGCGGCTCGTCGCGCTGCTCGTGGTTGTAGAAGTCGGGGTGGCAGATCGCGTCGAAGTCGGCGCGCGATCCGGCCTCCATCGCGTCCAGGGTGCGTCGTGCGATTGCCGTGGCGTCCAGGGTCGTGGGGTGCTGAGCGGTCTCGGTCACCCGCGGCACGGTAGGGCGCGGTCCGCCCCCACTCCGTGAGCTTGCTCACATCAGTCCGGCAGCACCACCGAGCCGTCGTCGCGCAGCTCCCAGCGCGGGTTGTGCGCCACCTCCCAGGGATGGCCGTCCGGGTCGGCGAAGGCGCCCGAGTAGCCGCCCCAGAAGGTCTCCCCCGGCTCGTGCGTGATCATCGCCCCGGCGGCCCTGGCCTCCTCGATCAGCGCGTCGACCTCGGCCGGCGAGCGGACGTTGTGGGCGAGCGTGACACCTCCCCAGCCGCCGGCGTCAGGAACACCGCTGTCATCGGCGAGGGACGCACGGTCCCAGAGCGCGAGCACCGCACCGCCCGTTTGGAAGAAGACGACGTCGGCGCCCGGCTCCGCGCCCGTCGTCCACCCCAGGGCCTCGTAGAAGGTGCGCGCCCGCTCGAGGTCGCGCACACCGAGCGTCACCAGGCTGATCCGCTGTTCCATGGCCCGCACGCTACGCCACGAGTCGCGACATGTGTGATCGCTGAGAGGCGCCCAGCCGCGCCGCCCTCTCGCATCTTGTTGAGTAGTCCATGCGCCGGGTGTTGTCCGGCGGGCCCGGGGCTGGGTGGGGTCAGCGTCCGGGCGCTCCGGTCGGCAGGGGCAGCCGTCCTGACTTTGGTGGCTCCTGGCGTACAAAGTCAGGACGCCAGGCCGGGAGGGGCCGTCGGGCGCATCCTCACCCAGCCCAGATCCGATCAAAGCCCCAGGTCGCCCAACAAGATGCGAGAGGGGCCCGACGCCTAGCTCAACGGTCGACGTCGAGCCGGGAGAACACCACGAGGTCCTCGCGCACGCCGTGCCGGTAGCGGTAGCTCCGCAGCAGGCCCTCGCGCGTGAACCCGGCGCGCTCGGCCACGCGCTGCGACCCGGCGTTCGCCGGGTTGGCCATCAGCTCGATCCGCTCGATGCCGAGCTCGCGCAGCGCCCAGTCCGAGAGCAGGCGAACGGCTCGCGCCGCGACCCCGCGTCCGCGCGCCTCGCGGGCGACCCAGTAGCCGATCTCGGCGCGGCGCTGCTCCCAGGCGAACTCGGTCAGGCCAACCGCGCCGAGCAGATCGCCGCCGCCCGCGGCCACGATCGCCAGGTCGAGCGCGCGCCCCGCGGCCAGCGCCCCCGGACCGGCGGCGACGAACTGGGCCGCGTCGCGCTCGGAGTAGGGCGAGGGCACCACCGTCCAGCGCGGGATCTCGGGGTCCTGGCAGGCGGCGGTGAGCGCGGGGACGTCCGCGTCGCGCCAGGGCCGCAGGAGGACGGCCTCGTCGCTCAGATCCGGCGCGGGGGGCACGAGCGCCGGCACGATCTCAGAGCTCTCGCCGCGCCAGCGGCTCGTAGAGCGCCCCCTGCGGCCGCAGCGTGGAGCGGTAGAGCGTGAGCGCCTCGGCGTCGAACGGCGTGTCCGGCGGCGGCGGGCCCTCCAGGGCCGGCACCCGGCGCTCTCCCCGCTTCACGCGCGCGAGCGTGATGTGGGGCCAGAACGGCCGTTTCTCCGGCCGGTAGAAGCGGGCCGCCTCGAGCGCGCGCGAAACGCCGTCCTGCAGCTCGCTCGCCCGGCCGTCGTCGTCGCCCAGCTCGAGCGCGAACAGGCGTGGGTTACGCGGGGGCAGTGGGCGCAGCTCGGCGGGGGTGAGCCGCGGCGAGGGCCGGACCTGCGCACCCGCTCCGAACGTCGCCTCGGCGATCGCCTCGGCCGCGGACTCGTCCTGCCAGCCGAGGAAGACGAGCGTCACGTGGAGCGCCTCGGGCCTCACGGGCCTCAGATCGCGGCGTCCGTCGAGGAGGCCATCGCGCCACCCCGCCAGCGCGTCGCGCGCCGGCCGGGGCAGGTCGAGCGCGACGAACATCCGCGCGCGGGGACCGCTCAGGGGGCGCCGTCCTCCCGGCCGCTCAGGAGGCGCCGCAGCAGGTGCATGGCGACGAGCGCCGAACGCTCGCGGATGTCGGCGCGTCCCCCGGGCATCAGGGCCGAGCGTGTGAGCACACGGCCGTCGGAGGTCTGGGCGCTCCACCACACGGTGCCCACCGGCTTGTCCTCGGTCCCGCCGCCGGGGCCGGCGATCCCGGTGACCGAGACGGCGGTGTCGGCCTCGAAACGGGCGAGCGCGCCCCTCGCCATCGCCTCCGCCACCTGCTCCGAGACGGCGCCGTGCTCCTCGATCAGCGCGGGGTCGACGCCGAGCAGGTCGACCTTGGCGTCGTTGGCGTACGCCACCACCCCGCCGGCGACGTAGTCCGAGGACCCCGCCCGGTCGGTCAGGCGCGCCGCCAGCATCCCCGCGGTGCACGACTCGGCCGTGGCGACCCGCCGTCCGGCGAGCAGCTCAGCCACCAGGTCGTCGATCTGGGAGCCGTCCTCCGAGAAGATCTCCGGCTCGTGGCGCTCCCGCAGGAGCTCCGCGAGCTCCTCGTAGACGCCGCTCGAGGCGGGCTCGTAGCGGGTGACCATCTCGATCTCGCCGCGCCGCAGGCAGGTCGTGATCTCGAGCCCCTCGAACCCGGCGATGCCCTCCTCCGCGTCGCGAAGGGTGTCGGCCAGGCCGGACTCCGGCAGCCCGAACATGCGCATCGTCCGCTGCACGTAGTCGGTGCGACCGGCGAGCGCCTCGCGGACGATCTCGGTGCCGACGGCCGTGCGCCACATCGGCTGCAGCTCTCGCGGCGGGCCGGGAAGGACGACGATCGCGGGCGAGCCGGGCACGACAACGCCGGGCGCCGTGCCCACCGGGTCGATCACGAAGGCGCCCTCCGGCACGAGCGCCTGCTTGCGGTTGGCGGCCCTCACCGCCTCGAAGTCCCACGTGCGGAAGCGCTGCATCAGCGGCTTCAGGATCTCGGCGATCCGCTCCTCGAGCCGCTCGTCCAGCACGAGCGGCAGCCCGGAGAAGCTCGCCACCACCTCGACGGTCTTGTCGTCGGCCGTTGGCCCGAGGCCCCCGCTCGTGACGATCAGGTCCATCTCGCGCTCGGCCATGAAGCGCAGCTGCGCCTCGATGTCATCGGGCCGGTCGCCACAGATCGTGAGGTGGGCGAGCTCCACGCCGAGCTCGAGGAAGCGGTCGGACAGCCATGGGCCGTTGCGGTCCTGCACGCGGCCGCTCAGCACCTCCGTGCCCGTGACGACAATCCCGGCTCGAGCGCTCAAGCCGCCAACGTTACGCACACGGCCGCTGACCGAACGGAAGCGGCCGGCTCCCCCTTGGCGTGAACACGAACCCCACCGGGTTCGGGCCGCTCTCGACCGGCACCCGCTTGCCGTTCATCGTCACCACGACGTCGGTCTTGCCGAGGTTCACGCGCAGCCGCTTTCCGCGGAAGGTCTGCGGCTCGGCGAGCGTGTTCTCGAAGAACACGGCCGTGCCGGCGCCCCGGTCCAGGCAGACGTAGGTGGGCGTGATCGGTGCGATCCGCAGCACCACCCGGCGCGGCCGCCGCCGCGGCTCCCGGCGCGGCTCGGTGCGCGTCTGGGTCTCGGTCTGGTCGGTTCCCGACGCCTGCTCGCCATCCCCGTCGTCGCCGTCCCCGCTCGCAAGGCCGATCGCCACCAGGAGCGCGACGATGCCCACCGCGATCAGCAGCACGAGCGAGCCGCCGCCGAGCCGCGGCCCGCTGCGGCGCCGGTCGCGACCGACCCCGGGTGGTCCGAGCGACTGGACCTGCTCGATCTCGTCACCCGACTCGTAGCCCGTCCGGTACTCCTCGACGAGCAGCTGCGGATCGAGCCCGAGCGCCTCCGCGTACGTGCGCAGGAAGGTCTTGACGAACGTGGGCCCGGGCAGCATGCCGAACTCCTCGTTCTCGAGCGCGCGCAGGTACTTGGCCCGGATCTTGGTGCGCTCCTCGACATCCGCGATGTCCAGGCGCTGGCGCATCCGAGCCTCACGCAGGGTTTCCCCGATGGAGGGCATCGGCGGCGTATCTTGACGAACGATCTATTCGTCCGCAGACGCTGCAACAGCCGGTTCGGAGAGCGCCTCGAGCACGCGCGGGAGGTCCGCTTCGGTGATCAGCACCTGGCGGGCCTTCGAGCCCTCGTAGCCGGAGATCACCCCGCGCCGCTCCATCATGTCGATCAGCCTGCCGGCGCGCGTGTAGCCCACCCGCAGGCGCCGCTGGAGCATCGACGTGGACGCCGTGCCCAGCTGCACCACGGTCGCGATCGCGTCGCCGAGCAGCTCGTCCTGGTCGGGATCGAAGTCCCCGTCGGGTCCGTCGCCGTCGTCCTCGGGCTCCACCGCCTCGAGCAGCTCCTCCTGCAGCTCGGGCTCGCCCTGACGGCGCCAGTGCTCGGTGAGCTTCTCGATCTCGTCCTCGGCGATGAACGCGCCCTGGATCCGGGCCGAGCGCGACTCCCCGGCCGGGCGGAAGAGCATGTCGCCCTGCCCGAGCAGCGACTCCGCGCCGTTCTGGTCGAGGATCACGCGGGAGTCCGTCTGCGAGGACACCGCGAACGCGATCCGCGCCGGCACGTTGGCCTTGATCATGCCGGTGATCACGTCGGCGCTCGGGCGCTGCGTCGCCAGCACCAGGTGGATGCCCACGGCGCGCGACTTCTGCGCCAGCCGGATGATCGAGTCCTCCACGTCGGCCGGCGCGACCATCATCAGGTCGGCCAGCTCGTCGATCACACACAGGATGTAGGGCAGCGGCGCCTCCCCCTGGCTCGTGCGCACCCGGTTCAGCTCCACGAGGTTGCGCGTCTTGGCCCGGCTCATCACCCCGTAGCGCTCCTCCATCTCCTTGATGAGATTGCTGAGCACGTTCGCCGCCAGGCGCGGGCTCGTCACGACCGGCGTGAGCAGGTGCGGGATGTCCTCGTAGTGGTTGAGCTCGACCCGCTTCGGGTCCACCAGCACCATCCGCACCTCGTTCGGCGAGGAGCGCAGCAGCACGCTCGACAGCATCGCGTTCACGCAGCCGGACTTTCCGGAGCCGGTCGTGCCGGCGATCAGGATGTGCGGCTGCTTCGCGAGATCGGTGCCGATCGCCTTGCCGGCGATGTCCTTGCCGAGCCACACCGACAGCGGCGACCAGCCCTTGGGCGACTCCTGGAAGACGTCGCCGAGGTGCACCATCTTGCGCACCCGGTTGGGCACCTCGACGCCCACCGCCTGCTTGCCGGGGATCGGGGCGAGGATGCGCACCTGCTCGGCCGCGAGCGCATAGGCGAGGTCGTCCTTCAGCTGGGCGACCTTCGACATCTTGATCCCGGGCGCGAGCCGCAGCTCGTAGCGGGTCACGTGCGGTCCGGTGACCGTCCCGATCACGCGCGCGTCCACGCTGAAGTGGCTGAGCGCCTCGACGAGCTGGGTCCCGATCCGCTCGATGCCCTTCGTGTCGACCTTCTGGGATCCCGCCGAGCGCTTCAGGAAGGCCGGCCTCGGCATGCGGTACTCGGCCTCGTCGGACTCGGTGACGGCGGAGCGCCTATTGCCCATCGGCGTCAGCGGCTCGCGTGGGCTCGAGCTCCTCCGCGGCCGGCTCCTCGTCCGCCGGCTGCAGCTCGAGCGCCGCGGGCTCGGGCTCGTCCTCGTAGGCGTCCGGCTCGCCGTCGTCCCCGTACAGGTCCGGGTAGCGGGCGGAGGCGTCGAGCGCCGGCGCCTCCACGTGGGTGGCGCGCACCACCGGCTCCTGGTCCTCGGGCTCGGGCGGCTCCACCGGCTCCGCCTCGCGCGCGTGAAGGGTGCCCGGCAGCGGGCCGACCGGCTCCGTGGGCAGGTTGATGGCGGTCGCGGTGCGGCGCACACGCTCGCCGGTGGTGAGCGCCGCGGAGCGCGTGGCGGTGAGGACCCCGGCGATCGACGCGCCGGTGAGGAGCAGCACTCCGGCCACCAGCAGGAAGGTGAACAGGATGTGCGAGCCGGCGACGGAGAAGAACTTGGCCGACACCCACAGGAGCGACTCGCCGACGAGGCCGCCGTGCTCCTTGAGGTAGGAGGGGTCGAGCCAGCCCTCGCGCGGCGTATGGCCGGGCCCGAGGCCCAGCGAGCCGGCCGCGAGGCCGAGAGTGAGCGCCGCGCCGAGGCAGATCGCTCCCGCCTTGAGCGGATGCACCGCCGGCAGCATCGGCTGGGTCACGATCAGGGTGCCCGAGCAGAAGAGGGCGATCGGCGCCGCATAGGCCATGCCGCCGAACAGGAAGAGCAGCGCCTCGGCCAGGGGCTCGCCCACATCGCCCCCACTCCAGCCGAAGTAGAAGACCAGCGCGAAGAACACGCCGAAGGCGACGAGACCGAGCCCGATGAGGTCCCAGTGGCGCTGCTCGAGCTGCGGCAGCTCGAGCTCCGGCCACCAGGCCCGGCCACGGCGTCGCTTGCGGCGGCGGCTCGCCATCCGTCATGCATTCGACGGCGCGCTCTCGCACCCTCCCTGGCGGCCCCTACCATGAGCCTGGTGGCTGGCAGGCCCAGAGTGCTGGTTGTCGAGGACGACGCCGACATCGCCGGCGTGCTGCGCCGATCGCTCGACAAGGAGGGCTACGAGGTGCGCGTGAGCGGCGACGGCGAATCCGCCCTCGACGAGTCCGGCGTCTTCGAGCCCGACGCCGTGGTGCTCGACCTCGGGCTGCCGAAGCTCGACGGCGTGGAGGTCTGCCGCCGGCTGCGCGAGGACGGCGACGTGCCGATCCTCATCCTCACCGCGCGCGACGCCCTCGACGCCCGCGTGCAGGGCCTCGACTCCGGCGCCGACGACTACCTCGTCAAGCCGTTCGAGCGCGAGGAGCTGCTCGCCCGGCTGCGCGCGCTGCTGCGCCGGCGGCCCCCGCGCGGCAGCGCCTTCCTGGTGGTGGGCGACCTGCGCCTCAACCCCGACACGCGCGAGGTCTTCCGCGGCGAGCGCCCGCTCGAGCTGACCGCGCGCGAGTTCGAGCTGCTCGAGCACCTGATGCGAAACGCCCGCATCGTGGTCTCCCGGCAGGCGCTGCTCGACGAGGTCTGGGGCTATCACCCGTTCGCGGAGACCAACACGGTCGACGTCTTCATCTCGAACCTGCGCCGCAAGCTGGAGGCGGGCGGTGAGCCGCGCGTGCTGCACACGATGCGCGGCGCCGGCTACGTGCTGAGGGAGGACGCATGAGGACGCGCCTGCCGGTGAAGCTGAAGGTCGCGATCGTGACCGCGGCCCTGACGTTCATGATCCTGTGCCTGTTCGCGGCGGTGATCGGGGCGCTCGCCGAGCAGCGCATCACCGACGGCTTCGAGGACGACCTGCGCGCCACCGCGGCCGATCTGGTGGACGAGCTCGACCCGACCATCGAGAACGGGATCCTCCAGATCGACCCCGACGCGCTCGAGGGCGCCACCGCCGGAGACGCGGTCGTGGTGGTGGTCCGCCGCGACGGCGAGGTCCTCTACCCGCCGGGGGCCCTGTCGCCGCTCGGGCCGGCGCTCACCGAGGGCGTGGTCGACGTGGGCGAATACCGCATCGTGTCGCGCCCGCTCGTGACGGCCACCCGGCAGCCGGACACGCCGTTCGGGTTCGAGCTCAGCCCCAACCCGGTGGCGCAGACGCAGGCCTACGTCCAGTACGCGAAGCCCGAGACGAGCGTGCAGACCACGATCAACCGGGTCCGGCTGTTCCTCGGCTTCGGCGTGCTCGGCGGTACGCTCCTCGCGTTCCTGGGCGGGCTCGTGGTGGCCCAGCGCGCGATGCGCCCGATCGCAGGGCTGACGCGGGCGGCGCGCGAGGTGGCCCGCACGCGCGACCCCGACATCACGCTGCCGAAGCCGCGCGCCAACGACGAGGTGGCGGACCTGGCGCGCACCTTCGAGGACATGCTGCGCGAGCTGAGCGCCGCGCGCGAGGAGACCGAGGCGACCCTCGCCCGCCAGCGCGCGTTCGTGGCCGACGCCTCGCACGAGCTGCGCACCCCGCTCACGAGCATCCTCGCCAACCTCGAGCTGCTCGAGTCCGAGCTGGCGGGCGAGCAGCAGGAGATGGCCGACTCGGCGCTGCGCTCCTCGCGCCGGATGCGCCGGCTGGTGGCCGACCTGCTCCTGCTGGCCCGAGCCGACGCGGGCCGCCAGGCGCCGCGCGGGCGCGTGGACCTCGGCGCGGTCGCGCGCGAGGCGGCCGACGAGGCGGGCGCGCTCTCGTCCGACCACCCGGTCGCGCTCGACCTCCCGGACGCCGCCCGGCCGGCGATCGTGCACGGGGTGGCCGACGACCTGCACCGGCTCGCCGCCAACCTCGTGGAGAACGCCCTGCTCCACACCCCCGGCGGCACGCCGGTCACCGTGTCGGTGCGCGCGGAGGATGGCGAGGCCGTGCTCGAGGTGGCCGACCGCGGCCCCGGCGTGCCGGCCGCGATGCGCTCGCGCGTGTTCGAGCGCTTCGCGCGCGGCGTGGGCGACAGCGCCCCGAGCGGCGGCAGCGGGCTCGGGCTCGCGATCGTGCGCGCGGTCACGGACGCCCACGACGGCCGCGTCGAGCTGCTCGACGCCGAGGGCGGCGGCGCCCGCTTCGTGGTCACGTTGCCGGCCGAGTCGCGCTCCGATGCCGCCGCTAGCGTGTTGGCACCGGAAGAACCGATCCCGAAGCCGTAGGAGACCTTCTCGTGAAGTCGCTGCTCGGCCGGCGCCCCTCGCCGGCCCTGGTCATCTCGCTCATCGCGCTGTTCGTGTCCCTCTCGGGCGTCTCGTACGGCGTCGCCACGGGCTTCATCGACAGCCGCGAGATCAAGAACAACGAGGTGCGCAGCCTCGACATTCGCAACAACCAGATCCGCACGCGCGACCTGCGCAACAACGAGGTACGCGGGATCGACATCCGCAACTCGACCATCCAGAGCCGCGACATCGGGCTCAACCAGGTCACGGGCCTCGACGTGCGCGAGGACACCCTGCAGAAGGTGCCGAGCGCGCTCCTGGCGGACACCGCCACGAGGGCGACCAGCGCGGCGGCGGCCGACACCGCCGGGAGCGCCGGCTCGGTCGGCGGCGTGACGCTGCGGAGGATCGCCTACGCCGGCGAGCAGGGCAGCGGCTTCGTCGACGTCCTCGACATCGGCGGACTCAAGCTCCAGGCGCGCTGCGTGGCCGGGCCCTCCCTCGAGGTGCAGGCGACCACGACGCTGGCGAACTCGGAGCTCATCGTCCGACTTCCCGGGCTCCAGCAGCCGACGACCTCGACTTCGACCCCGGGGACAGCATCCCGTGTTCGGTGAACGGGGCGCTCACGGACGGCTCGGGCTGATCGCGTTCGCGGCGCTCCGACGGCGCGGTCTGTGGTGGTCGAGGCGCTCGCGCGCCAGGAGGCCAACGGTGTCCGCGGGACCACCGACGACTGCGGCTTCTTCGGCATCGCCCAGGCGGGTTAGCAGGCGTTTCCCGGCCGTATCCAGGGGTGGGATCAGGGGCGTGACCAACGCTCGCGTGGTTATTCATGACTGTCATGGAAAATGACGCTCGCGTGAGCGGCATCGTCTATCTCGTGGGGGCGTTACGCCCTCCGGCGCCCGGGTAGGCCCCCTACGGACCTATCTTCGGACGTTGGGAGAGTGCCGATGAAGAGACGGACCGCATTTGGAGTTGCGCTTGCGCTGTGTGCGGTGGCGAGTCTCGGTACCGTCGCGCCTGCCTACGGGCAGGGCCAGGGACAGGACGAGAACCACTTCCGCTGCTACATCGTGAGCCAGCAGACGCCGCAGCCGGCGGCCACGGTCACGCTCGAGGACCAGTTCACGGACGGTCCGGAGACGGTGACGGTCGGCGAGCCGGTGTTCTTCTGTCCGCCCACGGCGAAGACCGTCGGGGACGAGAAGTTCCCGATCGAGGACGAGGACGAGCACTACACGTTCTACACCGCTCCGAGCGAGGCCGCGCCGCGCAACGTGTTCGTGACCAACCAGTTCGCTGACGACGCGCCCTGGCGGGTCACGACCCCGAAGTACCTGGCGGTCCCGACCGCCAAGACGATCGGCGGCGAGACCTTCGACGACCGGGACGACATGAACCACTACTGGTGCTATGAGGCGAACGGCCCGCGGCTGCGGGAGCGCGCGACCCTCGAGGACCAGTTCGGCGGCCCGGACAGCGTGCGCGTTGCGACGCCGCGGCTGCTCTGCAACCCGGCCGAGAAGGTGCACGACGGCGAGACGTTCCCGATCGAGGACGAGGACCTGCACCTCGCTTGCTACGACATCTTCGGCAAGCAGAAGACGCAGCAGTTCACGTTCGGCATCGAGAACCAGTTCGAGATGGACACGTACCAGTCCGGCCCGTGGGAGCTGCTCTGCGCCCCGAGCGAGAAGGCGCTGCCGCCTGGGTAGCTCTAGACCTCGACCACGACCGGGAGGATCATCGGGCGTCGCCTGAGACGCTTGTAGACGAACTCGGCCACATCGTCATGTAGATGGTCTTGGAGGAGGTCTATCTCGCGGACCTCCTCCTCGGCCGAGCGCGCGAGCGAGTCGTCGACCGCCTCGCGCAGCTCCTCGACGAAGCGGTCGTCCTCCTCGATGAAGGGGACGCCGCGGAAGATCACCTCGGGCGGGGCCACCGAGCGGCCGTCCTGCTCGGAGATCGTGGCCACGACGATGAAGATGCCGTCGGCCGACAGCATGCGCCGGTCGCGCAGCGCCACGTCCTCGATGTCCCCCACGTCGACCCCGTCGACGAAGATCATCCCGGCCTGCTCGCGCGACCCGAAGCGCGCGCCGGATGAGTCGATCTCGAGCGGCAGGCCGTTCTCGCCCCGGAAGATCGCGTCCGGTGAGACGCCCACGGCCTCCGCGAGCTGGCTGTGCAGGCGCAGGCGGCGGTGGTCGCCGTGCACCGGCATCACGTACTCGGGCCGGGTCAGGTTGAGCATCAGCTTGAGCTCCTCGGCGTAGCCGTGACCGGACGCGTGCACCGGCACGTCGGCGGCGGTGATCACCCCGGCGCCGAGGCGGTAGATGCGGTCGATCGTCTCGTTCACGGCGCGCTCGTTCCCCGGGATCGGGGTGGCGGAGAAGATCACCGTGTCGCCGTCATGCAGCTCGACGTTCGGATGGTCGCCGTGCGCCATGCGCCGGAGCGCCGACAGCGGCTCGCCCTGGCTGCCGGTCGACACCACCACGAGCTTGTGATCGGGGTAGTCCTCGATCTCCTTGGCTCCGACGAGGATGCCCTCGGGCATATCGATGTGCCCGAGCATGCGCCCGATGTTGGTGTTCTTGCGCATCGAGCGCCCGACCAGGGACACCTTGCGGCCGAGCTGCCCGGCCGCGTCCACCACCTGCTGCACGCGGTGGATGTTGGACGCGAAGCAGGTGACGACTATGCGCCCTTGGCAGCGGGCGAACACCTCGACCAGCCGCGGCCCCACGCTCGACTCGGACGGGGACATGCCGGGCCGGTCGGCGTTGGTCGAGTCCCCACACAGGAGCAGGAGCCCCTCCCGGCCGAGCTCGGCGAGCCGGGCCACGTCGGCGGGCACGCCGTCCACCGGCGTCTGGTCGAACTTGTAGTCGCCCGTCACGAGGATCGTGCCGAGGTCGCAGGTGAGCGCCACGCCGAACGCGTCCGGGATCGAGTGGGCCATCTTCACCATCTCGACCGAGAACGGGCCGGCGTCGAAGGTCTGCGCGGCGAGCACGTCCTCGATCGGCACGTCCTTCAGGCGATGCTCGTCGAGCTTCGAGCGCACCATGGCGGCCGTGAGCGGGCCCCCGTAGATCGGCGGCATCCGGCCCAGCTCGCGCAGCACGAACGGCAGGGCGCCCACGTGGTCCTCGTGAGCGTGGGTGAGCACGATCGCCTCGATGTCGTCCGCCCGCTCGCGCAGGTAGGTGAAGTCGGGCAGCACCAGGTCGATTCCGAGCTGGTCGGGCGCCGGGAACATGAGCCCGGCGTCGACCACCACGATGCGGTCGCCGTGCTCGAGGAGCATCATGTTCTTGCCGATCTCGCCGAGCCCGCCGAGCGGCAGCACCCGCACTGTGGGTTTGGCCATATGTCAGACCGCGGCCAGCAGGTTGTGGCGCTCGAGCGCCTCGCGAATCGTGGACCTCTCGGCCTCGTCGGCCTCGACGAGGGGCAGCCTCAGGCCGCCCACGTCGTGCCCGGCCATCGCGAGCGCGGCCTTGATCGGAATCGGGTTGGTGGTCACCGTCAGGGCGCCGTAGAGGTCGAGCAGCCCCTCCTGGATCTCGGCGCGGGCGTCGGGCTCGTCGATCATCCGCCTCATCTCGCGACCCACGAGGTGAGCCGCCACGAGGATCCCGCCGCTGCCGCCCATGTCGAGCACCTGGGCCAGCACCTCGTCGTTCCCCGCCAGCAGGTCCATCCCGTCGATCGGCGCCATGTCCTCGTAGCGCGCCTGCTTGACGGCGACGACGGTGTCGATCTGGGCCAGCTCCGCGAGCAGGTCGTTGGGGATGTCAACGACCGTGCGGCCCGGGATGTTGTAGACGACGATCGGCAGGTCGGTGGCGGCCGCCACCGCCTCGAAGTGCGCCTTGATGCCGCGCCGGTTGGGCTTCACGTAGTAGGGCGTGACAACGAGCGCGGCGTCGACGCCGATGTCCGCCGCGCGCCGCGTGAGCTCGATCGTGTGGCGGGTGTCGTAGGTGCCGGTGCCGGCGATCACCGGGGCGTCGCCCGACTCGGCCACCCCGAGCTCCCAGAGCCGGCACTTCTCGTCGTCGCTGAGCGTGGCGCCCTCGCCGGTGCTGCCGGCCAGCACGAGACCGTCCGAGCCGTTCTCGAGAAGGTGGTGCATGAGCCGTGCGGCGGCGTCCTCGGCAAGCGCCCCGTCGGCGTCGAACGGGGTGACCATCGCCGTGAGGATGCCGCCGAGGCGCATGTGATCGCGGGAGAAGCGCTCCGTCACTGCTGGAGCGGCTTGAACGGGTCGGGGGTGGCGTTGGCGCCGCCGCTCGGGGGCGGCGGGGCGGGCTCGGCCGGCTCGGAGGCGGCGGGCTCGGCCGGAGCGTCGGCGGGCTCGCTCGGAGCGTCCGGGGCCGGCTCCGCCGGCGGCGGGGGCGGCGGCGGGGGTGGCGCGGCGGCCTCGGCCGGGGGCTCCTGCGGGATCGGACGGCCGTGCTGGTCGAACTGCTGGCCGCCACCCTGCTGCTGGTCGCCGGACCCCATGCCCTGGTTGAACTGTGTCTGCGCCTCGTCGAGCTTCTGCTGAGCCTGCTCGGCGAGCTTCTTGGCCTTGTCCATGAAGCCCATCGGGTCTCCTCCGGTCGCGTCGAGGCAGGGTACCGCGCAGGCCAGCGGAGGCGCGATTTCGCGCATCAGATCTAGCGAAACCTCCGCTGCAAATGGCAGAATTCGTCCACACGGATGGCGCAGGAACGCGATTACAGCCACCGCACGGTGGTGCAGAAGCTCGGACTGAAGCCCGACCAGCGCGTCGAGATCGCCGGCGACGTCGGCGCGGGGCTGCGGCGCGACGCCAAGGACGCGGTCGGGCGCGGCCTCGTGCGCTCCGGCAAGCTCGACGGCGCGATCGTGCTCGTCGAGTCGGAGGACGAGGGTCGCGAGGCGCTCGTGCGCTACCGGGCGCGCCTCCGCGACACCGGGTTCCTGTGGGTGATTACCCGTAAACGGGGACACGAGCACTACCTCAACCAGATGATGCTCGTTCCCCATGCCAAGCAGCTCGGCCTGATCGACAACAAGACCTGCTCGATCGACGACGAGCGCTCCGGCATCCGCTTCGTGGTGCCACGCGCACTGCGCCGCAACGGCAGCAAGAGCGCCGCCTGAGCCTCAAGAAATCCCTGCTGAAACCCGATTAGAGAGGGAGGCCGGCTTTCCGGCCGCAGAGCCCATGAGCAACGAGTCCCTCTCCGCTCAGGACACCGCCGGCGACGTCCCGGTCGATCTTCGCTACCGCACGCTGATCGAGCAGATTCCCGCGGTCACGATCATCTGCGAGTTCAGCCCCGACGCGCCCTTCCTCTACGTGAGCCCCCAGATCGAGCAGATGCTCGGCTTCCCGGCGTCGGCCTGGCTGGCCGATCAGGACCTGTGGACGGCGCGCATGCATCCCGACGATCGCGAGCGTGTGCTCGCTGCGGAGGTCGAGAGCTTCCACTCGGGCACGGACTACGAGAACGAGTTCCGCATGATCGCCGCCGACGGGCGCGTCGTCTGGGTGTGGGAGCGGGACAACGTGATCCGTGACGAGGGCGGCCAGCCGATCTGCAGCCAGGGCGTGCTCATGGACATCACCCAGCTCCGCGGCACGCAGCGCGCGCTCTCCGAGAGCGAGGCGCGCGCACAGCGCTATCTCGACGTGGCGGCGACGATGATCGTCGTGCTGGACGAGCGCGGCGAGGTCAGCCTCGTGAACCGCCGCGCCTGCGAGGTGCTCGGCTACAGCGAGGACGAGCTCACCGGTTCGAGCTGGTTCGGGCTGGTCGTGCCGGCCCACGAGCGCGCCGCGGCGCGTGAGCTGTTCGGCGAGCTCCTGTCCGGCGACCTCGACGCCGCCGGCGAGTACGAGAACCACGTGGTCTCGAAGTCCGGCGAGCAGCGGCTGATCGCCTGGCACAACACGATCCTTCGCGACGAGCGCGGCCGCGTGACCGGCACGCTCAGCTCCGGCGAGGACGTCACCGAGCGCCACCGGGCTCAGGAGCGCGTCGCCTACCTCGCCTATCACGATCCGCTCACCGGGCTCCCGAACCGGGCCCGACTCGCTGAGCGGATCGCCGCCTCGGTCGGCCGCGCGCAGCATACGGGCGGGAGCGTCGGCCTCCTCTGCCTCGACATCGACGACTTCAAGCTCGTGAACGACAGCCTCGGTCACGTGGTCGGCGACGAGCTGCTCGCGGCCGTGGCCAAGCGGCTGGCGGCGACCGGCCGGCACGACGACATGCTCGCGCGCGCCGGCGGCGACGAGTTCTTCCTGCTGCTCGCGGACCTGCCCGCCGACGCCGAGGAGCATGCCGAGGCCGCGGCCGTACGGGTGGCCTCGACGCTCGCGGAGCCGTTCTCGGTCGCGGGCGTCTCGCTGCACGTGAGCGCCAGCGTCGGCATCAGCCTCTATCCGCGCGACGCCGCCGACGAGGACGAGCTGCTGCGCCACGCCGACACGGCCATGTATCAGGCCAAGCGCGAGGGCCGCGCCGGGCACCGCCTCTACGTGCCGGAGAAGGACGATCCGCTCGAGCGCCTATCGCTCACCGCTCGCCTGCGTCGCTCGCTCGAGCGCCGCGAGCTGGTGCTCCACTACCAGCCGATCTACGCGCTGAATGGCACGACTCGGCCGGTGGGCGTGGAGGCGCTGCTGCGCTGGCAGGACCCCGACCACGGGCTCATCTCCCCCGCGCTGTTCATCCCGGCGGCCGAGCACAGCGGGCTGATCGAGCCGATCGGCGCCTGGGTGGTGGACGAGCTGTGCCGCCAGGGCGCCGAGTGGGCCACGCTCGGCCTCACACCCCGGCTGAGCGTCAACGCCTCGCCGCGCGAGCTGCGGCGAGCCGAGTACCCGGACACGTTCGCGAGCGCGCTCT
This sequence comes from uncultured Thermoleophilaceae bacterium, assembly GCA_963812415.1. Lineage (GTDB taxonomy): Bacteria > Actinomycetota > Thermoleophilia > Solirubrobacterales > Thermoleophilaceae > JACVRW01. Next base: position 90,783 of record CAWEVH010000043.1, read on the forward strand.
CACGGCACGGGATCGACCCGGAGCGCGTGGTGATCGAGGTCACCGAGTCGGCCGCGATGGACGAGGTGGCCGGCGCCGGGCTGATCGAGCGCCTGCACGGGCTGGGCGTCGGGCTCGCGATCGACGACTTCGGGGAAGGCTTCTCGTCGCTGAGCCGGCTGCGGCAGATGCCGGTCGAGCAGCTCAAGATCGACCGCTCGTTCATGCGCGAGGTGCCCCACAACGAGGAGGCGGCCGCGGTCGTGGGAGCGATCATCCGGCTCGCCGAGGCGCTCGGCCGCGAGGTCGTGGCCGAGGGCGTGGAGACCGAGGAGCAGCGCGAGTTCCTCGCCTCCGAGGGCTGCCCGCTCGCGCAGGGCTTCCACCTCTCCCGGCCACTGCCGGCCGACGAGGTGACCGCGCTGCTGCTGCGAAGCTAGAGCAGCGCTTCCAGGCCGATCGTGGGCGAGCGCTCGAGCTCGCCGACCCTGCGCACCGCCAGCAGCACCCCGGGCATGAACGATTCGCGGTCGATCGAGTCGTGGCGGATCGTGAGCGTCTGGCCGGGGCCGCCGAAAAGCACTTCCTGGTGGGCCACGAGGCCCGGCAGGCGCACCGAGTGGATCGGCTCGTGCACGTTGCCTCCGGCGGCGCGGACCAGCTCGGCAGTGCGGGCCGCCGTGCCCGACGGGGCGTCGAGCTTGCGGTCGTGGTGGAGCTCGACGATCTCGCACTGGGGCATGTGCTCCGCCGCCTGCTGCGCGAAGCGCATCATCAGCACCGCGCCGATCGCGAAGTTGGGCGCCACGAACAGGTTGGCGCTGCCGACGCCCTCGAGCTCCGAGAAGTCGGCGCCGGAGGTGCCCACGACGCAGTGCACGCCGGCTTCGACGCACTGGCGGGCGTTCTCGAGCGCGCTGTCCGGCGTCGAGAAGTCCACCACCACGTCGGCGTCGCCGAGCACGTCCGTCAGGGCCGTCTCGAGCAGAGGGTCGGCGCGCCCGACGAGCGCCATGTCCTCGGCGCCCTCCACCGCGCGGCAGACCGTGGCTCCCATCCGCCCGGCCGCTCCCGACACGGCGACGTTGATGGTCATGCGGCGAGCGCCGGCGACACCGACTCGAGCGCGCCGCGGAAGATGCTCTCGCTCGCCCCAACGCCGGCCGCCGAGAGACGGTCGACCGCCCACAGCTCGCGCGCCAGGGCGTTGACGCCGTCGAGCGTCACGGCGTCGAGCTCGGCCAGCAGCTCATCGAGGCTCAGCACCGGCAGCTCCATGAGCACCGAGCTGCCGAGCCGGTTCATGCGCGCGAGCGTGGACTCCATCGAGAGCACGGTGCGGCCCTTGACGTTCTCTCGGGCCCGCTCGAGCTCCTCGGCCGTGATCCCGTCCTCCACGAGCCTGCGCAGCTCCGAGCCGATCACCTCCATCGCGGCGCCCACGTTGTCGGGTCGCGTGCCGACGTAAAGCGCCACCTGGCCAGAGTCCGCGAAGTGGCTCGCGTAGGAGTAGACGGCGTACGCCAGTCCGCGCTTCTCGCGCACCTCCTGGAAGAGCCGCGACGAGGTTGAGCCACCGACGATCGTGTCGAGTACGCGCAGCGCGAAGCGACGGTCGTCGCCGCGCGGCAGGCCGGGACCGCCGAGGCAGAGGTGGTACTGCTCGGTGTCCTTGGCGAAGAAGCGCAGGCCGGGGGCCGCGCCGTTCGGGCCGCCCGGCTTGGCGGGCACCGGAAGGGCGTCGCCCACCGCGCCGCCCACCAGCTCCACGATCCGCTCGTGCTCGAGGTTGCCGGCGGCGGCCACCACGATGTTGCCGGGCACGTAGCGGCCGTCGTGCCAGGCCGCGATGTCCGGCACGGGCACGGACGAGATCACGTCGGCGCGACCGATGATCGGCCGCCCGAGCGGGTGGTCGCCGAAGATGGCGCCGGCGAGCACGTCGTGCACCTTGTCCTGCGGCTCGTCCTCGTACATCGCGATCTCTTCGATCACCACCTGGCGCTCGGAGTCGATGTCGGGGTAGGCCGGCCGCAGGAACATGTCCTGGAGCACGTCGAAGGCGCGCTCGAGCTGCCCGTCGAGGAAGCGCGAGTAGACGGAGGTCGTCTCCTTGCCGGTGCCGGCGTTGACCTCCGCCCCCATCGCGTCGAACGTCTCGTCGATCTCGAGCGAGCTGAAGCGCTCGGTGCCCTTGAACAGCAGGTGCTCGAGGAAGTGCGAGAGCCCGGCCTGCTCGTTGCCCTCGTCGCGCGAGCCGGTCCTGACCCAGAACCCGAGCGCTATCGAGCGGACCGAGGGCATCGCCTCGGTCACGACTCGGACGCCCGAGTCCAGGGTCGTCAGCTGGGCCGGCTCGCTGCTCAACTGGCTACTCGGCGCGCTCCCGATCCCGGTCCCGGTAGCGCGAGCGGTCGCGGTCGCGATCTCGGTCGCGGTCGCGATCCCGATCCCGGTCGCGGCGGCCGCCGTTGTCGCGGTCGCGCCGGCCACGGCCGCCGCGGTCGCCGCGGCCGCCCTTGTCGCCGGTGCCCATCGCGGCCAGGTCCTCGGCCGTCTTGCCGGCGATCTCCGGGTCGTCAGCGAGTCGCAGGCCGATGCGGCCGCGCTCGCGGTCCACCTCCACGACCTTCACGTTCAGCTCGTCGCCGCGGTTCACGACCTCCTCCACCGTGTTCGGCCGCTGGCCGGGCGCGATGTTGGAGATGTGCAGCAGGCCGTCGGTGCCCTTGGCCAGCTCGATGAAGGCGCCGAACGTCGTCGTCTTGACGACCTTGCCGGTGAACTCGTCCCCGACCTCGACCTCCTTCGTCATCGAGCGGATGCGCTCGGTGAGCGCGTCGCCCTGGTCGCCGGACTGGGCGTAGATACGCACCGTGCCGTCGTCGTCGATGTCGATCTGGGCGTCGAACTCCTCCGACAGCGCCCGGATCGTCTCGCCGCCCTTGCCGATCACCGCACCGATCTTCTCGGTGTCGATCTGGATCTGCGAGATGCGCGGCGCGTACTGCGACAGCTCGGCGCGCGGCTCCGCGATCGTGTCGGTCATCTTGCCGAGGATCGTGAGCCGGGCGTCCTTGGCCTGCGCGAGCGCGTCACGCAGGATGTCGAACGTCACGCCCGAGATCTTGATGTCCATCTGGAGCGCGGTGATGCCCTCGGAGGTTCCGGCGACCTTGAAGTCCATGTCGCCGAGGTGGTCCTCCACGCCCGCGATGTCGGTGAGCACGATGTAGTCGTCGCCCTCCTTGATCAGGCCCATCGCCACGCCGGCCACCGGCGCCTTGATCGGCACGCCGGCGTCCATCAGCGACAGCGTCGAGCCGCACACCGAGGCCATCGAGCTCGAGCCGTTCGACTCGAGGATGTCGCTGACCACGCGGATCGTGTAGGGGAACTCGTCGACCGTCGGCACCACCGGCAGCAGCGCCCGCTCGGCGAGCGCGCCGTGGCCGATGTCGCGGCGCTTGGGCCCGCGCATGAATCCGGCCTCTCCCACCGAGAACGGCGGGAAGTTGTAGTGGTGGAAGTAGTGCTTGGTCTCCTGGAGGCCGAGCGTGTCGAGCCGCATCTCGTCACGGGTCGTGCCGAGCGCGGCCACCGAGAAGGCCTGCGTCTGGCCACGCGTGAAGATCGCGGAGCCGTGCACGCGCGGGGCCGCCGGGACCTCGATCCAGATGTCGCGGATCTCCTCGGCGGCGCGGCCGTCGGGGCGCTTCTTCTCCACCGCGATGCGGCGGCGGATGATGTCCTTCTCGAGCTTGTCGAAGGCGAGCTGGACCGCCGCGCGCCTCTCCTTGTAGGTCTCGGGCTCGTCCGGGTCGCCGGAGAGCGTCTCGAGCACGTCCTCCTCGACGCCCTTGGTGGCGTCCTGGCGCTCGAGCTTGTCGACCACCTGGGTGGCGGCCACGAGGGCGTCGCCGAAGCGCGAGCGCACCTCGTCGAGCACGGCCTCGTCGACCTGCGGCGGGGTGATCTCGACCTTCTCCTTGCCGGCCTGGGCACGCAGGTCGTGCTGGGCCTGGCAGAGCCGCTTGATCTCGGCGTGGGCGATGTCGAGCGCGTCGAGGATCTCCGCCTCGGTGATCTCGCTCGCGCCCGCCTCGACCATCAGGATGGCCTCCTCGGTGCCGGCGACCACGAGGTCGAGCGGAGACTCGAGCAGCCACTCCTCATCCGGGTTCACGAGGAACGTGCCCTCGGCGTCCTGGCCAATCCGCACGGCGCCCACGGGCGCCGGGAAGGGGATGTCGGAGATCATGAGCGCCGCGCTGGCGCCGTTCATGGCGAGCACGTCGTAGGGGTGCTGGTGGTCGATCGACATGGGGATCGACACGAGCTGGGTCTCTCGGTTCCAGCCCTTGGGGAAGAGCGGCCGCAGCGGCCGGTCGATCATGCGCGCGGTGAGGGTGGCCTTCTCGCCCGCCCGTCCCTCGCGCTTGAAGAAGCTGCCGGGGATCTTGCCCGCGGCGTACATGCGCTCCTCGACGTCGACGGTGAGTGGGAGGAAGTCGACGTCGCGGGGGTTGCCTGCTGTGGCGGTGCAGAGGACCTTCGTCTCCCCTGCGGTCACGACCACGGAGCCGCTCGCCTGCTTGGCGAGCTTGCCGGTCTCGAATTCGATCGAGCTCCCGCCCATCTCGAGCGAGACCCGGCTCACATCCTGAGTCATCTGCGTCCTTTCAGCCGCCTCCGGTTGGCGGCGTGGCTTCTTAACGTCCGTTGGGAACGCAGAGGAGGCTAGCAACCGCCCCCGGCAGCGCCCCGGGCCGCGAAGGGCTCGATCGACGTTCAGCGCCGTGCACGCAGCGCGGCGTGAAACCCCGCGCCCGGGACGCCGGGGTGGGCCTCGCCGGCCAGGAACTGGGTCGGCGTGGTGGCCACGCCGGCCCGCACGCCGCTGCGAAAGTCGCGCTCGACTCGCTCCGCCACGCGCTCGGAGCGTCGCTCCCGCTCGAAGCGCTCGAGGTCGAGCCCGAGCGCCCGCGCGCGCTGCCAGAGATGGGGATCGTCCTGGTGTCCCTGGTCCTCGAGCAGCGAGTCGTGCATCTCCCAGAAGCGTCCCTGGAGCCCCGCGGCCTCCGCGGCGGCGGCCAGCACCCGGGCGCGTGGGTGCTTCGAGGTGACCGGGAAGTGGCGGAAGACGCGCGTGATCGGCAGCTCCTTCAGGATCAGGTGCGCCTTCGCGCAGTAGGGGCACTCGAGGTCCGCGTACTCGATCACCACGGGCCCGGCGCCGCGGACGTGGTCGTCCGCGCCCGGCTCAGGCGGGGGTGCGCTGGTCCAGTGCGTCAAAGATGAGGTTCGCCCCCGGGATCTCGAGCGGCGGCGAGAGGTAGGCCCACTCGACGGTGCCGTCGGGACCGACGAGCACCAGCCCGCGGCCGGCCACGCCGTACTCCTCCGAGTAGAGCCCGTAGTCGCGCGCGACCTCGCCCTTCGGGTGGAAGTCGGCGAGCAGCGGGATCGTCACGTTCAGGTGGGCCTGGAAGGCCTTGTGGCAGAACGCCCCGTCGACCGAGATCCCGACCAGCGCCGCACCGCGCTCCTCGAGCTGCGGCAGCACCTCCTGGTAGAGGTTGAGCTGGTTCGTGCAGACCGGGCTGAAGTCCGCCGGATAGAACACGAGGACGACACTGCGCCCGCGGAAGTCGGCCAGCGAGACCTGCTTGCCGTCCTGGTCTGGGAGCGTGAAGTCCGGCGCCGCAGAGCCGGGCTCGATCATCGGCGGAGGCCGAGCTCCTGGATCAGCGCGCGGTAGCGGTCGATGTCGGAGCCCTGGAGGTACTTGAGCAGCCGGCGGCGCTTGCCCACCAGCATCAGCAGTCCACGGCGCGAGTGGTGGTCCTTCCTGTGCTCGCGCAGGTGCTCGGTGAGCTCGTTGATCCGTGCGGTGAGCAGCGCGACCTGGACCTCGGTCGATCCGGTGTCGCCGTCGTCACGCCCATGTTTGGCGACGATCTCGCGCTTCTTCTCCGCTGTGAGGCTCATGGGACGCGAAACCGTAGCAGGCTGGATCCGGCCAACTCGGCCGTCTGCGCGACGTCCGCGTGCATCTGCTCGACGAGCTCGTCGACGGAGTCGAAGCGCTTCTCGCCGCGCAGGCGCTCGAGGAACGCGATGCGCAGCGTGTCGCCGTAGATGTCGGCGTCGAAGCCGATCAGATGAGCCTCCACGAGCAGCCCACGACCCGTCACGAAGGTGGGCCGCACCCCCACGTTGACCGCGGCCGGCCACCCGGAGCCGCCGTCCGCGTCGCCGCCGCGCACCTGCGCCCATGCCGCGTACACGCCGTGGCTCGGGCACACGTAGGCGTCGTCGGGCACGAGGTTGGCGGTCGGCATCCCGAGCTCGCGGCCGCGCTTGTCCCCGTGCACGACCTCGCCCTCGAACAGGAACGGACCGCCGAGGAACTCGGCCGCCTCCCTCACCTCTCCCGCGGCCACCAGACCCCGGATGTGGCTCGAGGAGATCGTCTCCCCCTCGGCCTCCACGAGCCGCTCGACCTTCGTCTCGAAGTCCGGCAACGACTCGAGCAGCTCGGCCGTGCCCTTCGCTCCCTTGCCGAAACGGAAGTTCTCCCCCACCGACACGCGCTCCGCGCCCAGCCGCCGGATCAGGATCTCCTGCACGAACTCGTCAGCGCTCTGCTCGGCGAAGCGGCCGTCGAAGGGGATGATCACGAGCTCGTCGACGCCGAGGGCGGCGATCAGGTCCCGTTTCACCGAGAACGGGCTGATCAGCTTGGGCGTGGCCTCCGGTCGGATCACCGACAGCGGGTGCGGGTCGAACGTGAGCACGGTGTCGGCGCCCTCGATCACGGCGCGGTGCCCGCGGTGCACGCCGTCGAACGTTCCGATCGCGACGTTGCGAGGCCCGGAACCCGGCTCGACGTCTGGGAGCGAGATGACCTTCATGCCGGCGCGAACACTACGACGGGCTGGAGATCCCCATCCCTCGGCTCCGCGATCGCGAGCAGCTCGCCGCCGTGGGTGAGCCGCAGGTGGGAGGCCTCCTCGCCGGCCCCCGGGAGCCGGCGGCCGTGCCGCACGGCGCGCGCCTCGTCCCCCGCGAGCACCCGCTCGGGAAGGAACGCCAGCGCCTCCGCCAGGGGGAGGAGCCGCTCCGGGTCGGCGTCCGCCAGGTCGAACGGGCCGATCGCCGTGCGCTCGAGCTGATCGCAGTAGGCGTCGCCGAGGTCCGCCACGAGCGCGCGCACGTAGGTGCCCGCCGAGCACTCGATCTCGAAGGCCGCGCGCTCCCCCTGGTGCCAGAGCAGCTGCGCGCGGTAGACGGTCACCGGCCGCGGGGCGAGCTCGGCCTCCTCGCCGGCGCGCGCCAGCTCGTAGGCGCGGCGCCCGCCGACCTTGACGGCCGAGTACGCCGGCGGCGCCTGGAGCTGCTCGCCCTCGGGGATGGCGAGCCGCTCGGGCAGGCGACCGGTGCGCTCGAGGCTGCCGTCGCGATCGCCGGTGTCGGAGGTCCAGCCGAGCCGAGCCACCACGCGGTAGGTCTTCGGCAGGCCCATCAGGAAGCGCTGCGCGCGGGTGGCGCGCCCGACGAGGACGAGCAGCAGGCCGGTCGCGAACGGATCGAGCGTGCCGGCGTGCCCGACCTTCGTCCCGCGCGGCAGGGACCGGCGCACCCCGGCCACCACGTCGTGCGAGGTCACTCCGGCCGGCTTGGCCCGCAGGAGGACGCCGGAGCCGGCCTCCACGTGGACCCCGCTACAGCTGCTGCGCCACGAGGTCGCGCAGCCGCGCCACGAGCTGGCTGTAGGGCACGGCGGTCGAGAAGCCGGCCGCCTGGGGGTGTCCCCCGCCCCCGAACTCGCGGGCGATGCGGGACACGTCGACGGTGCCGTCGGTCGCCCGCAGGCTGACCTTGCGCATGCCCTCGCGGTCGGCGCCGAGCAGCTCGCGCACCAGGCCGGCCACGCGGGTGCCCTCCACGGCGCGCATGTGGTCGACCACGCCCTCCGAGTCCGTCTCGAGCGCCCCGGTCTCGCGGTAGTCGTCGCGCGTGAGGTGGGCGATCGTGAGCGCACCGTCGTCGTGGCGCTCGACGCTCGCCAGCGCCCGCTGGAGGAGCACCAGCCGGCGGAACGGAAGGTCCTCGTAGAGACGTCGATAGACCTGGTGGGGCTCGACCCCGTTCTCGATCAGCTCCGCCGCCATCCGGTGCGCCTCGGGCGAGGTGTTCTCGTACATGAACTTGCCCGTGTCGGTGACGAGGCCCGTGTAGAGCGCGTCCGCGATCGGCGGCGTGATCTCGGCGCCCAGCTCCTTGGCGAGCCGCCAGACGATCTCCGCGGTGCAGGACGCCTCGGGCACCACGAGGTTGACGGTCCCGAAGCGGGTGTTGTCGTGGTGATGGTCGATGTTGAGGATGTGGACGCCGTCGGCCTGGAGGAAATCCACGGGCATGCGGTCGATGTTCCCGCAGTCGAGGAATACGACCGTGCGCTCGGCCACGTCGGCCGGCGGGCTGCCCACGAGACCGTCGAACCTGAAGCCGCGGTACTCCCATGGCAGCGGGAACTCGTCGGGCGACATGAACATCACCGAGTCCTTGCCGAGCTGCTCGAGGATCCAGTGCATCGAGAGCAGCGAGCCGAGGGCGTCGCCGTCGGGGTTCTCGTGGGTGGTGAGCAGCAGCTTGTCCGCCTGGCGGAGCTCGGAGAGCACCTGGTCCTGTTCCGTCTGCAGGACGCTCACGCCTGGTCGTCCCCGAGCAGCTCGGTTATGCGCATACCCCTGTCAATCGACTCGTCCAGGACAAACTGAAGGGTTGGTGTGCGCTTCATACGCAGCTCGCGCGCCAGATCCTGCTGCATCACCCCGTGCGCGGAGCCCAGACCGGCGAGCGTCTCGGCTCGTTCGTCATCGCCTCCGAGCACGCTCACGAACACGCGAGCATGGCTCAGGTCAGGGCTTGTTTCGACACCGGTCACTGTCACAAATCCTATGCGCGGGTCTCCCAGTCCTCCGGCGATTCGTGCTGAGACGATCTCGCGGACCGCCTCGTTCACCCGGCGCATGCGGTCGCTCATCCTAGAGAAGGTCTTTCCTTGACACCATTTGACATTCCACTCGCGCGCCATCGGGAAACATCGCCGTGACGTAGCGGTCCACCGCGGCCGCCCGGTCCCGCAGCGGACGCGCCTCCCGCCCCACCAGCGCGGCGGTGATGGTGGCCCGCTGCCACAGCTCGTGATGGTCGGTCTCCGCGACGGCGGCGCCGAAGCGGCGCTGGAGCTGGGCCTTCAGCGAGCTGACCTCCTTGCGCTTGCCCTTCAGGCTGCCGTTGTCGGGAAGGTGAAGCTGGATCTCGAGGAGGCAGACGAAACTCACGTCGCACGTGATCAGGCCAGGGTCTGCTCCACCTTTTTCGTCTCGTAGACCTCGATCACGTCCCCCTCCTTCACGTCCGGGTAGTTCTCCAGGACGATGCCGCACTCCATTCCCTGGGTCACCTCGCGGACATCGTCCTTGAAGCGCCGCAGCGATCCGATCCGGCCGTCGTAGATCACGGTGCCATCGCGCACGAGGCGGCAGCGAGCGCCGCGGCGAACGGTGCCCTCCGTGACGTAGGAGCCGGCGATCGTGCCGACGCGCGAGGCCTTGAAGGTCGCGCGCACCTCGACCGACGCGAGGCTCTCCTCCACCTCGACGGCCTCGAGCAGGCCCTCCATAGCGTCCCGCAGGTCCTCGACGATCTTGTAGATCACCGAGTAGGTGCGGATCTCGACGCCCTCCTGGTCGGCCACCTGCGCGGCGCCCGCCACGGGACGAACGTTGAAGCCGATGATCACGCCGTCGGAGGCCGACGCCAGCATCACGTCGGACTCGGCGATCCCGCCCACGCCCTCGCGGATGATGTTCACCTGGACCTTGTCCTGCGGCAGGCGCGCGATCTCGTCCGCGAGCGCCTCCAGCGAGCCGGCCACGTCGGCCTTGAGAACGAGGTTGAGCTCCTTGTCGCCGCGCTCGGCGCGCGCCAACACGTCCTCGAGCGACACGCGGCGACCGGCCTGGCGTGCGAGCGCTTCCTGCTTCACGCGGATGGCCCGCTCGTTCGAGACCCGTTTGGCCTCGCGGTCGTTGTCGACCACGCGAAACTGCTCGCCGGCGTCGGGCACGCCGTCGAAGCCGAGGATCTCGACCGGCATGCCGGGCAGCGCCTCCTCGACGCGCTGGCCGCGATAGTCGTGCATGGCGCGCACCCGGCCCCAGCTCTCGCCGGCCACGAGCGAGTCGCCGACCTTCATGCGGCCGCGGTTGATGAGCAGCGACACCACCGGACCCCGGCCCGGGTCGAGCCTCGACTCGATCACGAAGCCGGACGCCTCGGCGTCGGGGTTGGCCTTGAGCTCCTGGATCTCCGCCAGCGTGACGAGCGTCTCGAGCAGGTCCTCGAGGTTCTGCCGGGTCTTGGCCGATACGTCCACGAACTCCGTGTCGCCGCCCCAGTCGGCCGGCGTCAGGCCCTGCTGCGCGAGCTCGCCGCGCACGCGGTTCGGGTCCGCGCCCTCCTTGTCGATCTTGTTGACGGCGACCATCACCGGCACGCCCGCCGCCTTGGCGTGGTCGATCGCCTCGACCGTCTGCGGCATCACGCCGTCGTCAGCCGCCACCACGATGACCGCGATGTCGGTGACCTTGGCGCCGCGGGCGCGCATCGCCGTGAAGGCCTCGTGGCCCGGCGTATCGAGGAACGTGATCGTGTGGTCGTCGTGATGGACCTGGTAGGCGCCGATGTGCTGGGTGATCCCGCCCGCCTCGCCGGCCGCCACCTCGGTCTCGCGGATGGCGTCGAGCAGCGAGGTCTTGCCGTGGTCGACGTGGCCCATGATCGTGATCACCGGCGGGCGCTCGATCAGCTCGTCGGCGGAGTCCTCGAAGGCGGGCTCCGCCTCGACCTCGTCGGCCGCGGAGACGATCTCCACCTTCTTGTCGAAGCCCTCGGCGAGGACCTCGATCGCCTCGTCGGACAGCGTCTGGGTGAGCGTCGCCATCTCACCCAGCTCCATCAGCTTCTTGATGACCTCGGACGCAGAGAGCTGGAGCGACTCCGCCACCTCCTTGACGGTCGAGCCCGAGCGCACGGGGACCGCCGGGTCCTCCTGCTGCTCGGCCTCGGCCTTCGCCCGCGCCTCGGCCTCGAGATCCGGCTCGACCCACTGCGGGCGCCTGCGCCGACCGCGCCCGCGCCTGGCGGGCTGCTGGGGCGGCGGTCCCGGACTGCGATCGCGGCGGGCGGCCTGGGAGTCGATCACCACGCGCCTGCGGCGGCCACCGCCGCCGGCGCCGCCGCCACCGGCCTCGCCGGAGCGCCCGCCGCGGGTCGGCCTGGAGCCGCCGCGGCCACCGCCGCCGGGCGCGCGCGGGGGCGGGCCGCCGGGCCCGCGGCCGCCGCCGGGGCCTCCCTGGCCGCGGCCGGGCTGCCGATCGCCCTGGCGCGGGCCGCCGCGTGCGGGCGGCTCGGTGCGCTCGCCCGGAGGGGGCGCGTCCTGAAGGATGCGTGGCCCGCGTCCCGACGGCCCGGCACGCCTGACCTCGCCGTCGGGAGCCGCGGGGCGCTGGATGTTCGGCCGCTGGGGGGAGCCGGGGCGCTGGCCGCCTTGGCCTGGGCGCTTGCCGCCCTGCCCAGAGCGGCCAGACCGGGTGGCGCCCGACGGGGGTGAGCCGCCGGCGGGCGGCTCCTGGCCGCGCGTCGGCTGCGGGGCGGCCGGCTTGCCGTCGGTGGGCGGCTCCGGCTTGGCCGCCGGCGCGTCAGGCTTCTTCGGGGCCGCGGGGGCCTCGGGTTCAGCGGCCGCCGCGCCGTTTCCAAACGCGCGCGCGGCCTCGCCCTCCTCGACGCTCGAGGCGGGTGCCGTGACCTTGAGGCCGGCTTTCTGAAGGACGGCGAGAGCCTCCTTCGAGGTGATCCCGCGCTCCTTGGCTATCTCGTGGACGCGCTTCTTTGCCATTCGCGAACTAAGTCTATGGTCTCCGATTCGACGGTTACGGGCGCACTGAACGAGCGTGCCAGCGGCCGTCCCAAGCCGAGACTAGCGGCGCACTCCGCGTTCCCGCAGACGTAGGCCCCGCGCCCCTCGCTCCGGGCGTCCGGATCCGGCCTGACCCGCCCGTCGGCGCCGCGCACCAGCCTGAGCAGCCCGTCCTTGGGGAGCGAGCGCCCACAGCCGACGCAGCGCCTGTGCGGCTCTACGACTCCTCGCCCTCCTCGGCGACGACGGGCTCGGCCTCGTCCTCGCCGACGACGGGCTCGGCCTCGCCGTCCTCGGCGACAGGCTCTTCCTCGCCACTCGGCTCCTCGGCGACAGGCTCCCCGTCCTCGGCGACAGGCTCTTCCTCGCCACTCGGCTCCTCGGCGAGGGGCTCCTCCTCCGCCATCGGCTCCTCCGCCTCGGCCTCGGGTTCCTCGCCCTCGTCCTCCTCGGGCGGCACCAGATAGTCGGAGTCGGTGTCGGCGAGCGCCTGGTGAGCCGGAAGTCCGCAGTAGCGGGAGCCGGGCAACGAGGCGTTCGGGCAGCGCTTGCCGCCCCTGAGGATCGCGGCGCAGCGGCCGGAGACCTCCTCCTCCTGGTAGCCCATCTCCGCCTCGTCCTCGGCGAACTCGGTCTCGGAGCGGATGTCCACGCGCCAGCCGGTGAGGCGGGCGGCGAGGCGCGCATTCAGACCGTCCTTGCCGATCGCGAGCGAGAGCTGGTCGTCCGGCACGATCACGGTGGCCTGCTTGGCCTCGTCGTCCACGAGCACCTCGCGGACGCGGGCGGGCGACAGCGCCTTGGCCACGAAGCGCGCCGGCTCCTCGTTGAACGGGATGATGTCGATCTTCTCGCCGCGCAGCTCGGACACGACCATGCGCACCCGCGAGCCGCGCGGTCCCACGCAGGCGCCCACCGGGTCGACACCGCTCGCGTGCGACACCACCGCGATCTTCGAGCGGTAGCCGGGCTCGCGGGCGACGTTCTGGATCTCCACGAGGCCGTCCGCGATCTCCGGCACCTCGAGCTCGAACAGCGAGCGGATCAGCTCAGGCGAGCGCCGCGACACGATGATCGACGGCCCCTTTGCCTGGTTCGAGACGTCGGTGATGATCGCCTTGATGCGCGCGCCGTGGTCGTAGCGCTCGCCGTGCACCTGCTCGCCGCGCGGCAGGAGCGCCTCGACCCGCTCGCGCAGCTGCACAAGCGTGTAGCGGGAGTCGGACTGCTGGACGATGCCGGTGATCAGCTCACCCACGCGGTCCTGGTACTCGGTGAACATCATGTCCCGCTCGGCCTCGCGGATCCGCTGGAGGATCACCTGCTTGGCCGTCTGAGCGGCGATACGGCCGAAGTCATCCGGCGTCGCGTCGCGCTCCTCGATCTGGTCGCGGTACTGCATCAGCCGCTCCTGGTCGATCTCGGGCGGCTCGGGGTAAACCATCTCCCCCGTCTCCGGATCGACGGTCGGCTCCCCGGCCTCTTCCTCGACCTCGTCCAGCAGCTGCTCCTCGAGGTCGGGCGGCAGGATCAGCTCGTAGACGCGGAAGTCCCCTGAGGAGCGGTCGACCTCCACGCGCGCGTACTTCGCGGCCTCGGGCGTCTTCTTGTAGGCGGACAGCAGCGCGTCCTCCAGCGCGGCCATCAGCCGGTCTGCGGAGATTCCCTTCTCGCGCTCGAGGACCCCGACGGCCTCGACGATCTCCTTCGTCATCGCTCCCCCAGTTCTCTCCCTGCGCGCCCGGCCGAGCCGGCTGCTTCGGGCAGCAGGTTGCTCCGATTGATCTCCGAGTACGGGATCGTCACGACCCCGGAGTCGGCGGCGACGGTCACCTCGTCGTCGCTGGCGCCGACGAGCTCCCCGGTGAAGCTCTTGTGGCCGTCCCTCGGCTCGCGCAGTCGCACGCGCGCACGCCGGCCGAGGAAGCGGCGGAAGTGATCGGGCTTGGTGAGCGGGCGCTCCGGCCCGGGCGAGGACACCTCGAGCCCGTAGTCGAGGAGCAGATCCCGCAGGTGGTGCGTCACCCGCTCGCACAGCCCCAGGTCGACGCCCTGGGGGTGGTCGATGAACAGCCGCAGCCGCTCCCTGCCTACCTGCTCGCAGGCGAGCACCTCGACCTGCGGCTCGGTGGTCGCGAGCCGGTGTTCGATGTCTGTTGTGAGCGAGTCGATCTGCATGTTCCAGAAAAAAAGGTGGGCTGCGAAGCCCACCTCCAGGCGCGCCGGCACGGGGCCAGCGCGTACGACTGAAAGTCCTAGCGACCCCCGAGTATAGGCACCCGGAGGCGCGATGCGGGGTGCGACGCGGCTCGCTCCTCGAGGCCGCTTCACGCCTCCAGCACGAGGGTCACCGGTCCGTCGTTCACCGATGACACCTCCATGCCGGCGCCGAACACCCCGCCCTGCGCGCCGAGCGCGGCCCGGACGCGCTCGTAGAGCGGCTCCGCCTGCTCCGGCGGCGCCGCACGGACGAAGCTCGGACGGTTGCCCTTGCGCGCGTCGCCGTAGAGCGTGAACTGCGAGACCACGAGCAGCTCGCCGCCGATGTCCCGCACCGAGCGGTTCATGCGTCCCTCCTCGTCGGCGAACACGCGCAGGCGCTCGAGCTTGCCGGCGATCCGGTCGGCCTCTTCCGGCCCGTCGCCGCTGCGCACGCCGAGCAGCACCAGCAGGCCTTCCCCGATCCGAGCGACCTCGCGGCCCTCCACGCGCACCGCGGCCTCCGTCACCCGTTGAACGACCGCCCGCATCTCGCGCGTACTCTGACCGAATGGCCGCCGCGGACGTCGTCGACGCCTATCTGCGCGCCCTCCCGGGCGGTTGCCGCCGCCTCGCCCACGCCGAGTGGGGGCTCACGGTCTCGGCGGAGGCCCTCGACGAGCCGCTCGACATCGGGGTCTCGATCGCCGACGAGCTCGTGCGCGCCAAGGCACCCGCGCTTGCGGCGGGCGCCGAGCTCGACCCGTGGATGCTGCTCTGGTGGAACCGCCAGACCCGCCTGGTGCGCTTCGGCTGCACGCGCTCGCGCGAGATCTGGGTGCACGCGGACCTGCCCGTGGCCGCGGTCGACGAGCGCGCGCTCGACCGCCTGCTCGGGCTGGTTGTCGAGGCCGCTCTGGCGCTTCGCTCCCACGCGGCGGCGGCACGCCTCCCGCACTTCGACCGGTAACCCGCTAAGGCGGTCAACGCGCAGGACGCCGCCGCCCCGCGGCGAAGCACTGAAGGCGCGCGCCGCCCGGCCGGCGAGGCGCAGAGGGAGACATGGCGACCGAGCCCGATGCGAACGGAAGCGCCGCACGCCCGGGCCCGCTGAGCCCGGCGGCCCGGCGGGACCCGTCTGCCCGCCGCCGCGGCCCCCCGCGGCCTCGATACGCCGTGGCACCTGGGCGATGAGCTCGAGGGCCTCGAGGCCGGGGTCGAGCACGTGGACGTGTATGCCCACGCGCCTCCGAGGCCGCGCCGCCGGCCGGAGCCCGTCCTCCCCGCGCCGTACCGGGAGCTCCCGGTGCCGCGGTCGGCCGCCGCGGTGGTGTCGATTTCGCTGGTGGCCATCGCGGTGCTCCTGCAGCTGGCCTCCGTGTTGAGTTCGTGGGCCGGCGAGGGCGACCTCTCGGCGGAGCCCTCGCGGGCGGTCGTGGCCCCCGGGGGCCGGATCGAGCTCGCGGGCGACGGCGCGTCCTCCGGGGCCGAGCTCGTGCTGGAGATCCGGCGGCGGGGCGGGGACTGGCAGCGCCGCCGCGCATGGCAGCGCGGACGAGGACGGCCGGTTCCTCGTCGCGGGTCGGAGTGGCGAGCGCGCCGGGCGAGGCGAGCGTGCGGGTGCGCGCCGGCGAGGGCGGAACCTCGAGCCCCGCTGCGGTGACGTCCGGCCGCTGCGGCTGGCCTCCGTGGGGGACATCAATCTCGGCGACGTCCCCGGCGCCGCGATCGAGGCCGAGGGCCCCCGCTACCCGTGGGAGAGCGCCGGCGGGGCCCTGCGGCGCGCCGACATCGCCTTCGGGAACCTCGAGAGCGCCGTGTCCCGGCGCGGCACGCCGTTCCCGAAGCAGTTCAATTTCCGCGGCACGCCGGCCGCGCTGGCCGGCCTTCGGCGCCACTCCGGGATGGACGTCCTGAACCTGGCCAATAACCACGTCGGGGACTACGGCCCCACCGCCATGCTGGACACCGTGCGGGGCGTGGAACGGCTTGGGATGCGGGCGGTGGGCGCGGGCGCCGGGCTGGAGCGCGCGCTACAGCCCCAGGTGGTGGAGCGGCTGGGGCTCCGCGTGGGGTTCGTCGGCTTCTCGAACATCCTCCCGCTGGAGTTCGCGGCCGAGCCCGGACAGCCCGGGGTCGCGTGGGCGACCCCGGAGACCGTGGACGAGGCCGTGCGCGCTGCGCGCAGGCGCGCCGACGTGGTCGTGGCCACCTTCCACTGGGGGATCGAGAAGATGCCCTTCGAGACCGCCGATCAGGCCGAGCTGGCGAGGGTCGCCGCAAACGCCGGAGCCCAGCTCGTGATCGGCGCCCACCCGCACGTCCTGCAGCCGCTCCGCCGCGCCGGCGCGGCGCTGGTGGCCTACTCGCTCGGGAACTTCGTCTTCGGCGCCCACTCGAGCGACACCGCGGCGACCGGGGTGCTCCTGACCGATCTCAGCGCCGAGGGCGTGACCGCCGCGCGCTGGCGGCCGGGAACGATCGACGGCGGCCGTCCACTGCTTCGGAGCGGGCCGCCGCGGCGCCTGCCGGTGAATGACCCGGACTCGATGGCCGCCGGCCTGAGCACTAGGAGGCTGAGCGGGGATCTCAGGCGGCCCGCAGCCGCTCGCGGAACGCCTGATAGTCCTTGCGGTCGGGCCGCATGCACGCCGCCAGCGCCGCGTGCTTGCGCGCCTCGGCGGTGCGCCCGGTCTTCTCGAGCGAGCGGCCCAGGCAGAAGTGGGCGTAGTCGTTCACCGGGTAGCGCTCGACGAGCGCCGCGAACTCCTCGGCCGCCTGCTCGAAGCGCGCGGAGCGGAAGTAGGCGCGGCCGAGCGCCTCGCGGATCGACCCCTTGTCCGGCTCGAGCGAGCGGGCGCGCTCGAGCGGCACCGAGGCGGCCATGAAGTCGCCGCGCTCGAGCAGCTCGCTGCCCTTCTGGAAGAACTCGTATGCACCCTCGCCGCTCATGATTCCCCTTCAACGGTAGTCGGCGCGGCGGCGTCGGCCCTCAAGCGCTCGACGGCGTCGAGGACGGCCGCGGCGACCAGCGCCTTCGGGCCGCGCGGCACCGCCGTCTCCCCTGCGGTCGTCACGATCGTGACCTCGTTCTCGGCACTGTCGAAGCCGATGTCGGGGCGCGAGATGTCATTCACGACGACGGCGTCGAGACGCTTTCGCCGGAGCTTCTCGCGGCCTCGCTCGACGCCACCCGCGCCGTGCTCGGCGGCGAAGCCCACAACGGTCTGGCCCGGGCGACGATCCGCGGCGACGGCAGCGAGGATGTCGGTGGTGGGCTCGAGCTCGACCACGAGCCCGTCGCGGCCCGCCTTCGAGATCTTGTCGGCGGCCGGCTCGGCCGGGCGGAAGTCCGCCGGCGCGGCGGCCATCGCGAGCACGTCGGCGCCTGCGAACTCCGACCGGACCACGGCCTCGAGCTCCGCGCTCGTGCCCACGTCGATCGTGCGGACGCCCGCGGGCCGCGGCAGGGACACGTGCGCGCACACGAGCGTGACCTCGGCGCCGCGGCGGGCCGCCTCCTCGGCGAGCGCGAGGCCCATCCGCCCGGACGAGCGGTTGCCCACGTAGCGGACCGAGTCGATCGGCTCGCGCGTGCCGCCCGCCGTGACGAGCACGCGCAGGCCGTCCATCGGCCCGCCGGTGGCGAGCACACCCTGGATCGCCTCCAGGATCACGCTCGGCTCCGCCAGCCGGCCCATCCCCCACTCGCCGCGCGACGCCAGCGCGCCGCTGGCCGGCTCGACCACATGCGCCCCGCGGGAGCGCAGCGTGTCGAGGTTCGCTCGCGTGGCGGGGTGCTCCCACATGCGGTTGTTCATCGCGGGCGCGACCACGAGCGGCGCGACGTTCGCCAGCGCGGCGCTCGTGAGCAGGTTGTCGGCCAGCCCAGCCGGCGAGCTTCGCGAGCGTATTCGCCGACGCCGGGGCGACGCAGAGAGCGTCGCAGCGGGCCACGAGCTCGAGGTGCGAGATCGGGTCGTGGTCGGGCGCCGGGTCGCCCGGGAAGGCGCCGCGCGCGGGGTCGGGCTCGAACTCGTCGACCAGCACCGGCGCCCCGGTCACACCCTCGAAGGTGGCCCGGCCAACGAACCTGAGGCTGGCAGGGGTCTGCACCACGCGTACGGCGTGGCCGGCCCCGGTGGCCAGCCGAACCAGCTCCACTGCCTTGTAGGCGGCGATCCCGCCGGTCACTCCGAGCAGGATGCGCGCCATGATCCGGTACCTACCGGTAGCGGTACTTGATCTTCCCGGCCGCGATCTCCTCGAGGGAGATCTTGAGGTAGTTCTTCGAGCCCGTCTCCACCATCGGCGGCGGGTACTCGTCGAAGGTGCCCTCGCCGAGGTTGTGGTAGTAGGAGTTGATCTGGCGGGCGCGCTTGGCGGACACCAGGACGCAGGCGTAGTGCGAGTCGACCTGCTCGAGCAACTTGTCTAGACGCGGCTTGATCACGGCTCACACATGGTAGCGGCGAGCTCCGCGAGCTCCTGAAGGGCGTGCTCGAGGTCGTCGTTCACGACCCGGTGGTCGAACTCCCCGGCGGCGGCCAGCTCCTCGCGCGCCGCCCGAAGGCGACGCTCGATCTGCTCGCGGGAGTCCGAGCCGCGCCCGGTCAGTCGCTGTTCGAGCGCCGCGAACGACGGCGGCTCGATGAACACGAGCGTGGCCTCGGGCACGGCCTCGCGCACCTGGCGGGCGCCCTGGAGGTCGATCTCGAGCACGATCCCGCGCGCCGGCCGCTCGAGCTCCGAGCGCAGCGTCCCGTAGCTGTTTCCCGCGTACACGGCGTGCTCCACGAACTCGCCGGCGGCCACGCGGCGATCGAAGTCCTCCTGGTCGAGGAAGTGGTAGTCGACGCCGTTCACCTCACCCCCGCGCGGCGCGCGCGTGGTGGCCGACACGGCCAGCTGGAGGCCGGGAACCCGCTCCAGGAGCGACCTGATCAGGGTTCCCTTGCCGACGCCCGAGGGGCCGGTGATGACCAGGATCGGGGTGGCTCGGGGGCCTATCGCCGCAGGTACGAGACGAGCTCGTGGCGCTGCCGCTGGGACAGACCGCCGATCGTCTTGCTCGGTGAGATGCGGCAGTGGGTGAGAATGCGATTGACCTTCACGCGGCCGTACTTGGGCACCGCCAGGAGCAGGTCGAAGACCTTGGCCGTGAGCAGGTATTCCGGCGGATCCAGGAGCAGTCCGTGGATCTGCCTGCGCCCTGCCTTGAGGTCCCGTTTGAGGCTTGCTCGCTGGGTGCGGATCTCGTTCGCGCGCTTCAGCGCGTCCATCCGTTGGGTGAGCGAGCGCTCGGGTGCGAGGCCCGCCGTCTGGCTCTTGGCGGGCGAGTGGGGCGCGGCCGGCATGGGCGGCGATAGTACACGCTCGTCCGCTCCCGTCGAGGCCCAAACCGCAAAAAAAGCGCGAATTTAGCTCGACCTCGACCTCAGCTTTAGGGAAGTTGCGGCTCCTTGAGCGTTTTCCTCGGGTTTGCAGGGCTTTTCACCAAGGCCTCTGCACACGGTGACGCAACCCTGGTGAAGATCCCGCACCCTGCGGCAAAAACGGGACTAAGAGTCCCCCGAATGGGTGGCGGGCGACCTGGCAGCAGGTGAGTCATGGTCGCCCGGCGACCGCTCGCTCGGTGCGCGTCGCCGCGAGCTCGGCCGCGACCCTCCTTCCCGCGCCAGGATCGCGGAAGCTCTCCGTCCCGACCGCGATCGCGGTGGCTCCGGCGGCGAGGAAGTCGGCCGCGTGGCGACCGCTCGCGATCCCTCCCATCCCGATCACCGGTATCCCGACGGCCGCCGCGACCGACTGGACCTGCTGCAGCGCGATCGCCCGGATGGCGGCGCCCGAGAGGCCGCCGGTGCGGCCGCCGAGCCAGGGTGCCCGGCCGTCCGGCGCCAGCGCCATGCCCTTGAGCGTGTTCACGAGCGAGACGGCGTCGGCACCGGCCTCCTCGGCGGCGCGGGCCACCGCGGCCGGATCGGCGGCGTTGGGGGTCAGCTTCACGATCAGCGGCCGCTCGCATAGCGGGCGGACGCGCTCGAGCGCGCGGGCGGTCTCGGCGGGATCGGCGCCCATCACGAGGCCGGTCTCGACGTTCGGGCAGGACACGTTCAGCTCGATCATCGCCACCTCGTCGCGGTCCCCCACGGCGGCCACGAGCCGCGCGAGCTCGTCGCGGCTGAAGCCCATCACCGAGACCACCAGCGGCACCGGCAGCTCGGCCAGCGCCGGCAGGTCGGACGCGAGGAAGCCCTCGAGCCCCTTGTTCGGCAGCCCGATCGAGTTGATGAGCCCGGCCGGCGTCTCCCATAGCCGCGGCGGCGGGTTGCCCTGACGCGGCTCCACGGTGATGGTCTTGGAGACGAACGCGTGGAACGGGAAGCGCTCCAGCAGGGCGTCGCCGAACGCGCGCCGCGCCGCGATCGCGTCGAAGGTGCCGGAGCCGTTCAGGACCGGCCCGCCGAGCGCCACGCCGCAAAGGTCCGCCGTGCGCGAGGGCGCGGGCTGGCCCGCGCCGGAGCGATCGCGGGTCGTGCGCGAGGGCGCGGGCTGGCCCGCGCCGGAGCGATCGCGGTTCCTACTCAATGCCCGGCCCCCGGGAAGATCACCGTCTCGAGCATGTCCGCGTCGAGCACCGGCCCGTCGACGCAGAGCCGCAGGTAGCCCTCGACCGTGGGGACCACGCAGCCGAAGCAGGCGCCATAGCCGCAGGCCATGCCCGACTCGAGCGCCAGCTGCGCCGGCACGCCCCGCTCCGCGCAGAGCGCGCGGACGGCCTCGAGCATCGGCGGCGGCCCGCAGGCGAACACCGTGGCCGCGGGGTCCGCGTCGAGCGCCGCCGCGAGCGGCTCGCTCACGAGCGCCCGGCGCCCGACCGAGCCGTCGTCGGTCACCACCTCGGGGCTGCCCGAGAAGAGCGCGGCGGCCTGGGCGTGGGCGGCGGAGCGAAAGCCGAGCAGCACGCCGGCGTCGGGCAGCTCGTCGTGGAGGCACAGGAGCGGCGCGGCCCCGATCCCGCCGCCAACGAGCAGCGCCCGCGTGCCCTCCTCCGGGACCCGAAAGCCGACCCCGAACGGTCCCACGAGCGCCAGCTCCTCCTCCGGCTCGAGCCGCGCCAGCCGCTCGGTGCCGGGCCCGACCGCCTCCAGCAGGAAGGACAGCGCCAGTCCGTCGCTCTCGAGCCGCGCGCGCGCGTGCGAGAAGGCGCGCGGCAGGTAGGGGCGCTCGTCCTCTCCCCCGCCCCAGCGCTCGCGCGCGGCGAGCATGTAGAACTGGCCCGGGCGCGGATCCGGCGGCCCCTCCTCGTCCTGGGCGCTGATGAAGTGATAGGCGCCGAGCCGCTCCACGCCCGACACCCGCGCCAGCCGCCGCTCCGGCGGCGCCAGGGTGCGCGGCTCAGCGCGCGCGTGAGCTCTCACGGTCCTCGGCCGGCGCGAACCCGTGCAGCTCCTGCAACGAGATCACCGAGCTCTCGCCCGAGCGCCGCGCCCGGATCGCCCGCTGGGCGGCGCTCGCCCCGGACATCGTCGTGATGCAGGGGATCCCGCGGCCGACCGCCGAGCGGCGGATCTCATAGCCGTCCGCGCGCGCCCCGGAGCCGGTCGGCGTGTTGATCACGAGGTCGACCTCGCCGGCGTCGATCCGCTCGACGACGTTCGGCGAGCCCTCCGACAGCTTCTGGATCCGCTCGACCGGCACGCCCATGCGCCGGATCGCCGTGGCCGTGCCGCCGGTGGCCATCACCCTGAAGCCCATGTCGCAGAAGGCCGCGGCGATCTGGGTGGCGGCGGGCTTGTCGCCGTCGGTCACGGAGATGAAGACGGTGCCGCCCGCCGGCAGCTCGGCGCCGGCGGCCGCCTGCGCCTTGCCGAACGCCGCCGGGTAGTCGGAGGCCACGCCCATCACCTCGCCGGTCGACTTCATCTCCGGCCCGAGCAGAGCGTCTGCGCCCGGGAAGCGCCCGAAGGGGAGCACCGCCTCCTTCACGGACACGTGGCGCGGGTTGCGCGGGATGTCGAGCGCGAGGTCGGCGAGCCGCTCGCCGAGCATCAGCCGGCAGGCGACCTTCGCCAGCGGCACCCCGATCGCCTTCGACACGAACGGCACGGTGCGCGAGGCGCGCGGGTTCGCCTCGATCACGTACAGCTCCTCGTCGCCGTAGACGGCGAACTGGATGTTGATCAGCCCGATCACACCCAGCCTGAGCGCGATGGCCGTCGTGGCCTCCTCGACCTGGCCGAGCATCTCCTCGCCGAGCGACATCGCCGGGATCACGCAGGCCGAGTCGCCCGAGTGCACGCCCGCCTCCTCGACGTGCTGCATGATCGCGCCGATCTCCACCCGCTCGCCGTCGCAGAGCGCGTCCACGTCGACCTCGATCGCGTTCTCGAGAAAGCGGTCGAGGAAGATGGTCGACTCGCCGCCGACCCGGTCGAGGTAGTCCGCCAGCGCGGCCCGCGAGTAGCAGATCTCCATCGCCCGGCCGCCGAGCACGTAGGAGGGGCGTACGAGCAGCGGGTAGCCCACCCCTTCGGCGGCCGCCAGCGCCGCCTCGGGCGACTCGGCGGTCGCGTACGGCGGCCCCTTCAGCTCAAGCTCGGCGAGCAGCCGGCCAAAGCTCGGCCGGTCCTCGGCCAGGTGGATCGACTCGACGGGCGTGCCGAGCAGCGGCACCCCGGCATCGCCGAGCAGGCGCGCCAGCCGCAGGGGCGTCTGTCCGCCGAACTGGACGATCACGCCCTCGGGCTGCTCGATCTCGATCACGCCCATCACGTCCTCGAACGTGAGCGGCTCGAAGTAGAGCCGGTCGGAGGTGTCGTAGTCGGTCGAGACGGTCTCGGGGTTGCAGTTGACCATCACCGCGTCGCGGCCTGAGTCGCGCACGGTCATCGCGGCGTGCACGCAGCAGTAGTCGAATTCGATCCCCTGGCCGATGCGGTTCGGGCCGGAGCCGAGGATCACGACCGACGGCCGCTCGCCGCGCTCGACCTCATGAGCGGCGCGGCGCTCCCAGCCGGAGTAGAAGTAGGGCGTCTCGGCCTCGAACTCGGCGGCGCAGGTGTCGACCGACTTGAAGGAGCGCTCGAGCCCGGCCTCGGGGTCCTCGCCCCGCGCGAGCGCCGCGATCTCCGCCATGAACCAGGGATCGATCCCGGTGCGCCGGCAGAGCTCCGCCTCGCTCGCGCCGTTCGCGATCGCCTGGAAGATCAGCTCGTAGCGGTCGTGCGAGGGGCTCTCGAGACGCGTCAGCAGGTTCGCCGACGACGGGCCGATCACGTCCAGCTCGCGCGAGCGCATCGCCTTCGCGAACGCCTGCTTGAAGGTGCGCCCGATCGCCATCGCCTCGCCCACCGACTGCATCGAGGTGTGCAGCTGGCCGTCGGCGCCGGGGAACTTCTCGAAGGCGAAGCGCGGCCATTTGACCACCACGTAGTCGATCGTCGGCTCGAAGCTCGCGGGCGTCTTCCTCGTGATGTCGTTGTCGATCTCCTCGAGGGCGTAGCCCACCGCCAGCCGGGCCGCGATCTTGGCGATCGGGAAGCCGGTGGCCTTCGAGGCGAGCGCCGACGAGCGCGACACGCGCGGGTTCATCTCGATCACCACGATCTCGTCCGTGGCCGGGTTGACGGCGAACTGGATGTTCGAGCCGCCGGTCTCCACCCCCACCGCGCGGATGACCGTGAGCGCCTGGTCGCGAAGCTGCTGGTACTGGACGTCGGACAGCGTCTGCTGGGGCGCGACGGTCACCGAGTCGCCCGTGTGCACGCCCATCGGGTCGACGTTCTCGATCGAGCAGACGATCACGACGTTGTCGCGGTGGTCGCGCATGACCTCGAGCTCGAACTCGCCCCAGCCGATCACGGACTCCTCGACGAGCACCTGCCCGATCGGCGAGGCCGCCAGCCCCTCGGCCACGACCTGCCGGTACTCGGGCTCGCTGCGCGCGATCCCGCCGCCGGCGCCGCCCATCGTGAAGCCCGGGCGCACGATCGCGGGCAGGCCGATCTTCGGCAGGGCCTGCTCGGCCTCGCGCATCGACTTGACCGCCGCGCTGCGCGGCACGCGCAGCCCGGCGCGCTCCATCGTGGTGCGGAACAGGTCGCGGTCCTCGGCGCGCCGGATCGCCTCGTAGTCGGCGCCGATCAGCTCGACGCGATGCTTTCGGAGCGTGCCGTCCTCCGAGAGCCGGCGCGCGAGGTCGAGCGCGGTGCCGCCGCCGAGCGTGGGCAGCATGGCGTCCGGCTTCTCGCGCTCGATCACCTTCGCCACCGAGTCGGGCAGCAGGGGCTCGATGTAGGTGGCGGTGGCGAACTCCGGGTCGGTCATGATCGTGGCCGGGTTCGAGTTCACGAGCACGACCTCGTAGCCCTCCTCGAGCAGCACCTTGCACGCCTGCGCTCCGGAGTAGTCGAACTCGGCGGCCTGGCCGATCACGATCGGCCCCGAGCCGATCACGAGGATCTTCTCGATGTCGTCCCTACGCGGCAAGGCGCTCGATGAAGCGGTCGAAGAGGTGGAGCGCGTCGTGCGGGCCGGGGCCGGCCTCGGGGTGGTACTGCACCGTCGAGCCGGGGACGTCCCGCAGCACGAGGCCCTCCACGGTGCGGTCGTACAGGTTCAGCTGCGAGAGCTCCGCGGTGCCGAAGTCCGTCTCCCAGCGCACCGGCTCGTCGGACTCGATCCGGCCCTCGCCGTCCGGGCCGAGCACCGCGAAGCCGTGGTTCTGCGAGGTGATCTCGATCCGGCCGGTCTCGAGGTCCTTGACCGGGTGGTTGGCGCCGCGGTGGCCGAACGGCAGCTTGAAGGTCTCGAGCCCGACCGCGCGGCAGAGCAGCTGGTGGCCGAGGCAGATGCCCCAGACCGGCACCTTGCCGACGACCCCGCGCACCGTGTCGACCACGTAGTCGAGCGCGGCCGGGTCCCCGGGGCCGTTGGCCAGGAAGACGGCGTCGGGGTCGCGGGCCAGCAGCTCGTCGGCCGAGACGGTGCAGGGATGGAGCTCGAGCTCCACGCCGCGCTCGCGCAGGTTGCGCACGATCGAGCTCTTGATCCCGGTGTCGATTCCGAGCACGCGCGGGCCCTCGCCGTCACCGCCCAGCAGGAGCGGCTCGCCGGGGGTGACCTCGCGCGCGAGATCCCGTCCATCCATCCGCGGCTCGGCCTCGATCCGCTCGCGCGCCGTCGCCTCGGGGATCTCGGCGCCGAACACGCCGCCGCGCATCGCCCCCTTGTCGCGGATGTGCCGCACGAGCGCCCGCGTGTCCACGCCCGTGAGCGCCGGCACGCCGCAGTCGGCGAGCCAGGTGAGCCATCCGCCCTCGGCGTGAGGGGCGTCCTCGCGGTCCACGCCCTCGCGCATGATCACCGCGCGCGCGTGGATCCGATCCGACTCCATGTGCGCCGTGGCGACGCCGTAGTTGCCGACGTGCACCGTCGTGAACACGATGATCTGCCCGGCATAGCTCGGATCGCTCACGGCCTCCTGGTAGCCCGACATGGACGTGTTGAAGACGACCTCGCCGATCCCGTCGCGGCCGGTGGCGCCCACCGCCTCCCCCTCGAAGCGGGCCCCGTCCTCGAGCAGCAGGTAGGCCTCGGTGCGCAGCCGGCCGAGCCGGCTGCTTCGCCAGGCGCGCGGCTCTACGACCGCCCCCAGCGCGAAGGTGCGCTCGCGGTAGGCCACCGAGCCGTCGGCGATCGTCATCCGGACGCGGCCGGTGAGCCGGCGGCCGCCGAAGGCGCAGTTGTCCGAGCGGCTCTCGTAGCCGGCCTCGCCAACCTCCCAGTCGGCGTCGAGGTCGACCAGGCAGACGTTCGCGGGCGACCCGGGCGCGAGCGAGGGCACCGGCAGGCCGAACGGGACGCCGCCGCAGGTCATCCGCTCGATCACGAGGCCGAGGTCGAGGATCCCCGGCAGCACCAGCCCGGTGTGGATCGCGGCGAACGCCGTCTCGAGGCCGGTGACCCCCATCGGCGCCAGCTCGAACGGCTGCTCCTTCTCCTCGCGCGCGTGCGGGGCGTGGTCGGTGGCCACGCAGTCGATCAGCCCCGAGCGCAGCGCGCCGATCAGCGCCTCGCGGTCGTGCTCGGAGCGCAGCGGCGGGTTCATCTTCATGTGGGTGTCGAGGTCGCGCACGGCCTCGTCGGTCAGGAGCAGGTGATGCGGCGTGACCTCGCAGCTGACCTCGGTGCCGCTCGCCTTGGCGGTCTCGATCGCCTCCACCGTCTCGCGCGCGGACACGTGCTGCACGTGGATCCGGCCCCGCTCGTAGCGCGCCAGCGCGCAGTCGCGCGCCACCATCGTCGACTCGGACACCGACGGGATCCCCGCTACGCCCAGCAGGGCGGACACGTCGCCCTCGTGCATCACGCCCGGCCCGGAGAGGGACGGGTCCTCCTCGTGCAGCGCGATGATCCGGCCGGCCAGGCGCTGGTACTGGAGCGCCTGGCGCAGCACGCCGGCGGAGCGCACCGGCATGCCGTCGTCGGTGAAGCCGGCCGCGCCGGCGTCGGCCAGCTCCGCCATCTCCGTGAGTCCCTCGCCGCGCTGCCCGACGGTCACGGCGGCCATGAAGCCCACCGGGATGCGGGCCTCGAGCCGCGCGCGCTCGCGCAGCGAGCGCAGCACCGGCGCCGAGTCCACGACCGGCTCGGTGTTCGGCTGGGCGATGATCGCGCAGAAGCCGCCGGCGGCCCCGGCGCGACTGCCGGAGTCGATGTCCTCCTCGTCCTCGCGCCCCGGTGTCCGCAGGTGCACGTGCGGGTCCACGAAGGCCGGAAAGGCGTGCAGGCCGTCGCCGTCCACGAGCTCCGCCCCCTCCGGGGCCTCGAGCGAGTCACCCAGCTCGGCCACCTTGCCGTGGCGTACGAGCAGGTCGGCACGCGTGTCGATGCCGGCGCGCGGGTCGAGCAGCCGCGCGCCGCGCACGAGCACCGTCGCCGGCGGGGTCTGGGTGCGGTCGAGGCCGGGTGCGGTGCTCATGCCGGCTGCGGCTCCGTCTCGGCCGCGCGCACGCCGCCCGGGACTCCGCGCCCGGCGAGCAGCTCGTAGAGCACTGCCATGCGGACCACGACGCCGGACTCCACCTGCTCGGTGATGAGCGCCTGGGGCGAGTCGATCACCTCGGCGGCCAGCTCGACCCCGCGGTTGACCGGCCCGGGATGCATCAGCAGCTGACTCGGGCCGAGCCGCCGCCCGTCGATCTGGTAGCGCGCCGCGTACTCGCGCAGCGAGGGCACGAACGAGCCGGTCATGCGCTCGCGCTGCATCCGCAGCGCGTACACCACGTCGGCGCTTCCGAGCTCGTCGAGCGTGTAGCGCACGTCGCAGCCGAGCGACTCCATTCCCCGCGGGATCAGCGTGGGCGGCCCGCAGACCGTGACGTGGCAGCCCATCCGGGTGAAGGCGAGCACGTTCGAGCGCGCCACTCGGCTGTGCAGGACGTCCCCGACGATCCACACCCGCAGCCCCTCGAGTGCGCCGACGCGCCGCTTCAGGGCGAACAGGTCGAGCAGCGCCTGCGTGGGGTGCTCGTGCTTGCCGTCGCCCGCGTTGAGCACCGAGGCGCGGGTCCAGGCTGCAACGAGCCCGGCCGCGCCGGCGTGTGGGGAGCGGATCACGATCGCGGCCGGGTCGTAGGCCGACAGGGTCTGGACCGTGTCCTTGAGCGACTCGCCCTTGTCGACCGCCGAGCCGGCCGCCTTGATCGTCACGAGGTCGGCGGACAGCCGCTTGGCGGCCAGCTCGAAGCTCGACTGCGTGCGCGTGGAGGCCTCGTAGAAGAGGTTGATCACCGTGCGGCCCCGGAGCGTCGGCACCTTCTTGATCTCGCGCCCCGAGACCTCCGCGAAGCTCTCGGCCCTGCCGAGGATGTGCTCGATGTCCTCCCGCGAGAGGTCGTCGACCGACAGCAGGTGCCTATGCATGAACCGCCTCCGTTATTCCCACCTCGTCGATTCCGTCGAGCTCCTCGACCCGCACGTTCACCCGTTCGACACGGGAGGTGGGCAGGTTCTTGCCCACGTAGTCGGGGCGGATCGGCAGCTCGCGGTGGCCGCGGTCGGCCAGCACGGCCAGCTGCACGCGGCGCGGGCGGCCGTAGTCGAACAGCGCGTCGATCGCGGCGCGCACCGTGCGGCCCGTGTAGAGCACGTCGTCAACGAGCACCACGGTGGTGTCGCGAATCGGGAAGTCGATGTGGGACGCGTGCACGATCGGCTGATAGTCGGGTCCGCGGATGCCGACGTCGTCGCGGTAGAAGCTGATGTCGATGTCGCCGAGCGGCACGGGCTCGCCCACCAGCTCGGCCACGAGGTCGCGCACGCGCGCGCCCAGCACGGCGCCGCGACGGTGGATGCCCACGACCGCGACCCCCTCGCCCCCTGTCTTCTCGACGATCTCGTGCGCGATCCGCACCAGTGTCCGCCGCATGTCCTCGCGGTCGAGGACCGTCTTCTCTTCCACTGAACCGCCCCTTCCTGGCCTCTCCGGACCGGGTTAAAGGAACCTTGGGCGAGCCTACCAGTCCCCGAAGACGCCAGATCTCACCCACGCCGCGCCGAGTGGCGCTAGTCTCGACAGAGGTGACAGCGGAGCGCGCCCAGGCATACGGAAGGCTCATGCAGGTGGTCGCGGCGGAGGGCGCGGACGCGCTCGAGCCCGACGAGCAGGCGCTGATGCGCGAGGCCGCCGACGCGCTCTTCTTCTGCGAGGACCTCTCGCTCGACGACGAGGCGGCCGAGGCGCTCACGCGCGTGGGCGACCTGGCGGGCGAGCTGGTCGGCGCCGAGCGCTGGGATCCGGGGCACGCCGAGCGGGTGCTGGCCGACTTCGAGGCCTGCGGCCCCGCGCAGCTCGTGCGGCTGGGCGAGCGCTGACCGGCTAGCTCGGCGGTGGGCCGGTGGCGTCCTCGACGCGCGCCGCGCTCGGCAGCCTTACCGCACAGCCAGATACTGCCGTCTGGCGGACTCGTATCGGTGATGGTCGCACCGATCGAAGCGCGGCCGATAGCTCTCGCGGTACACCTCTCCGAGGCGCTTGCCGCAAACCTCGCAGACCCAGAAGAAGACGAGTACGCCTGCCCGCCGGTCATACGCGGTCTTGACCGCGTGTAGTCCCTTGTGGCGACAGTTCATCCACACGGATAACGGCCCGGCTGAGCACTTTCTCGCTCTGCTCGTCCGGACCTCCCCTCGAGCGACAGCCACCGCGGAACGCGTCTGCGCGGGAACCTCGGTAGCGGCGGTGCGGGGTGGAACTGGTCGCTCTCGCCCGACTTGAAGATCCTGCTAGGGACGCGCGGGGCCATCGCATGTCCGGCCGATGTCAAGTAGCCTCGAAAGGTGAGCGACTACGGCCGCACGGGCTCGGCGTCGACTACGGCCGCCAAGACCGTACGGCGCGACACCACGGTCGCTTTCGGTCTGATCTTTGTAGGTTGGCTCACGCTGGCCGAAGCGAGCCTGATCGGCTGGGACTGACCCGCATGGAGCGTCCGTCGCCGCGTCCTACGTCGTCTGTCGATACCCGGCCTGAATCCACGTAGCGTCCCATCGTGTTCCAATTTCCGCTGCTCCTGGACGGAGATCGCCGTCGCATCCTCGTGCTCGGCTCGCACGCCGACGACATCGAGATCGGGTGCGGCGCGACGCTGGTCGCGCTCACGCGGGCGCGCCCGAACCTCGACGTGACATGGGTCGTGTTCGGCGCCCAGGGGGTGCGCGCGGGCGAGGCCAGGGCGAGCGGGGAGGCATTCCTCGCGGCAGCCGGGCGCTCGGAGGTGATCGTCCACGGGTTTCGCGACGGGTTCTTCCCCTACGTCGGCGGCGAGATCAAGGACGTCTTCGAGGACCTAAAGGCTCGCATCGATCCCGACATCATCTTCACCCACACGCGCCACGACCTCCATCAGGATCACCGCCTTATGTGCGAGCTGACCTGGAACACCTGGCGGGATCACCTGATCCTCGAGTACGAGATCCCGAAGTACGACGGCGACCTTGCGACGCCGAATGTCTTCGTCTCCGTCCCGGAGGAGCTTGCCCGCGAGAAGGCCGACCTCATCGTGCGCCTGTTCGAGACCCAGGGGGTCAAGCACTGGTTCGACAAGGAGCTGTTCCTCGGTCTCATGCGCGTGCGCGGCATGGAAGGCCGATCGCCAAGCGGTTACGCCGAGGCATTCACGTGCCGGAAGCTCGCGCTCGGAATCGAATGACAGCGCTGACGCCCTACGCAGCGATCAGCAGCCGCTCCTCGAGCCACGTCTCCCCGCGGAAGTGCCGGTACTGCTCGGCACGCAACCTGTCCGCAAGCCGGTCCGGCGGCAACTCGACGTCGTCGTAGGTCACCACTTCGTCCTGCGGGATATCCCGGCGGAGCCGGCAGCCGTCGACCAATCCCTCGGGCAGGTAGCCCGAAGCGCTCATCTCGTCGGCATTAACGGCCTCGCCATACGTCATGAACATTCCGTATTCGTCGAGAATCTCGCCTGCCCTGAGGTCGCGCTTGGCGACCGCGCAGACTTCCACGACGGGACCTCCAAGCGGGGGTGCGAGGTTGTCGCCGAGCAGCACGACCCGTGCGATCGCGTTCGGTGCCTCGAAGTGCGGGAGGTGATACGGGACCCAGAATGGATAGAGGGGTCCGTCGCCGAGCTTGTACAGGTTGAGGTAGTGCTGCTGCTTCGGGTCCGGATGTTCCGCAAGGCAAAAGATCTTGACCATCGGCGGACCGACCGTGTAGTCGACGATTCCCCCGAGCTCGCGGACCTCATCGATGTCGTAGAGCTCTGGCAGATCGAACGGGGAGCCGTCGAACGGCACACCCCTCGACATCCCCCTCTCGAGGACCTTGAAGCCGGTGGCATTGGCCACGATGGTCTGCTCGAAACTGATCTTGGAACCATCGGCGAACGAGGTGACCATCGCGGGGTTCTGGCCCCACTTCTCCGCGAAGGCCTTCTGGGTATCTGGGTTGCGGTAGGGATCCTGCAGGCCCTTCACGTTTCCAATGACCCGCGGCACCAACCCGAGCCCCCGAACCCAGCGATCCAGATTCATCTGCAGGCCAGGTTCGTCGCCGTCGCAAGCCGAGATGGAGACGCCGTGACGGCTGGCGTGCACGTGGAGAATCGGGCCAATCGTCGCGTCGAGCTCGGCGTTCATCAAGATCACGTGCTTCCCGTGGCGGAATGCCTCGAGCGCAACGCGCGCGCCAAACTCGACAGACCCGGTGACATCGACCAACGCGTCGATCTGCTCGGAGCGAGCCAGGAGGTAGGCATCGTCGGTCACGACCGGACGGCCGGCGCGGACGGCGTCCTCGAGCTCGTCCTGTGTCGTCGCCACGACCGCGCCGTCCACGTCCGCGTAGCGATACACGTCGACTGCGCGTTCGAGGCGGCGGCCGTAGACCGCCGTCAGCTGCATCCCAGGGACGCTGTTCAGAATCTGGTTGGCGAGCCCCTGGGCCATGAAGCCCGAGCCGATCATTCCCACGCGGATCGGACGCTGCTCTGCTTCTCGCCGGCGGAGGGCACTATCGACGATGATCATCGCGCCGCGCTCCGGAACTGGGGTTAGGGACATTCTGTGCCTCAAGTCGTCCTCGACCTCCTCCAACAGTGGCCAGCTCCGGTCCTTCTCCGAGATCTCGCTTACCGGAAGTGGCCACCTCAGGCCTAGATGGAGGGCGGGATCGTCGTACATGAGTCCTCCCTCGGCGCCAGGCGTATAGAACTCTCCGACCTGGTAGCTCGTCTCAGTTGAGTCTTCGAGCACCTGATAGCCGTGCGCGAAGCGTCCTGGGACGTAGATCGCCCGGTGGTTGTCGGCGGTGAGTTCCACCGAAACGTGCTCGAGATACGTCGGACTCTCCGGACGCAGGTCGACGATGATGTCGAGGATTGCGCCACGCGTGCAGCGGACGAGCTTGGTTTCCACGGCGGGAGGAAATTGGAAGTGCATGCCGCGCATCGTGCCCTTGCGGTAGTTGAATGCGATATTGGCCTGGGCGATGATCGGCTCGAGGCCGTGCTCGGCAAACTCGCGCTGGCAGAACGCTCGTGCAAAGAAGCCGCGGCTGTCCTCCCGGCGGTCGACATCGATGATGAAGGCGCCGGGAAGCTTGGTTTCGCTAAAGATCATGCGACCACACGGTCGCGGGAATGGATAGGCGACGTACTGGCTGCTGCCAGGGAGCGCGACCGGTTTCGGCGAAGGCGTCGAGGCGTTGCTTGTCCTTGATCGTGTCCATCGGCTCCCAGAAGCCGGTGTATGGGTACGAAAGGAGCTCGCCGAGGTCGATAAGGCGTCGAAAGCCCTCGACGACTAGCTCCTCTCCTCGCTTGATGTAGTCGAGGATCTCGCGCCGGAAGACGAAGAAGCCGCCGTTGATCCAGACGCTCGCCTGTTGCATGTCCTCGACAGATGTGACCGTGCCGTCGTCGTCCGACTCCACGACGTGCAGGCTCTGCATGGGTCGAACGGAGAGGAACAATGCGGTCTTCCCGCTCGTGCGAAGCCGGTCGATCATGTCGGGAAGCGGCGCATCGGTGAGACCGTCGCCGTATGTCGCGAGGAAGTACGGGTCGTCGCCGAGGTGCGGCTCGACCGCCAGCAAACGCTCGCCGATCGTCGACCGCGGGCCGGTGTCGCAGAACGTGATGCGCCAGTTCGAGATGTCGGCCCCGAGCAGCTGCACTTCGCGCCCGCCATTCGACAGCACGAAGTCGTTGGAGAGGGCCTCGTTGTAGTTGAGGAAGTACTCCTTGACTGCCTCGGCCTTGTAGCCGAGGCAGAGGATGAAGTCATTGAACCCCCAGGACGCGTACCACTTCATGATGTGCCACAGGATCGGCCTGCCTCCGACCGGGATCATCGGCTTCGGGATGCGCTGTGTCGCCTCGCCCATGCGCACGCCTAGTCCTCCGCAGAAGATCACGACCTTCATGCCGCCGCCCGTCCAATCGGGTCCGGTGTCCGAGGCCGGCGGACCAAAGCCGAGCGACGCGCTCATCCCGGTGCTCCGGCGAGCCACCGGCGAAGCTCACGCGGATCCATCACCTGGCTGCGCTTCACGGCGCGCCGCTTGCGCAGAGTCGGCGACAGAAGCTTCAACGTCATTGGAATCGCGGCGAGCGATCTGGGCGCGAAAAGCAGGTGATGGAAGGCAATCGTCAGCTCGCGGGTCAGGATGAACGGCAGGTCGCGGACGAAGTTGACCCCGTCCTCGTACTTGATGAGCATGAGCCACTGGTTCTTCATCGCGTTGATCTGCACGCGCTGCGATTTCCGCTGCTCGTTGCGGTAGAAGCTGCGAATCGCCGAGAGGTATGACGTCGAACCCAGCCCACGAGTCGTCCTCGCGTGGAAGGCCACTGCCGACGGGACGTACCAGCACTCCCAGCCGGCCAGACGGAGGCGCCAGGAAATGTCGTGATCCTCCTTGTGCGTGACGAAGTTCTCGTCGAGGTATTCGCCCTCGAACGCCGTCGCCTCGAGCGCGGTGCGGCGGGCGACCAACGCCGCGCCGTCAACCGCGAACACCTCGATCTCGCCGTCGTAACGGCCGCTGTCCGGCTCGCCCTCGCCGCGTGGCATGAATCGCCTCTGCCGAGTCAGCAGGAGCCCGGCCGTGTCGATCAGGCCCGTCGGCGCGTCGGCGTCGAGGTCGTAGCGGAGAATCTTCCCGATCGCCGCGCCGGCTGCCGGGCGCAGGTCAAAGAACGCGACGATCTCGCTGAGGTAGGTAGACGTCGGGAAGAGGTCGGCGTTGCAGAACAGCACGAGTTCGCCGGAGCTGGCGCCGATTCCTCGATTGATGGCGCGCGCGAAACCGGCCTCCCACCCCATCTCGATGATCCGGACGCGCTCGTCTTCGGCGTAGTGACCGATCGCCGCCGCCACGTTCTGCGACGGGTTGTTATTGATGACGATGACCTCGATCTCGCCCGGATGGTCGAGCAACGTCGGCACGGACTTCCGCAGGAGATGCGCATCGCTGTGCGTCGGGATCAGGACGCTGACCGTGGCACCGTTCGAGTCTCGCGGTCGGGGGCGGGTCACGCCGTCAGCTCAGCTCGCGGGGCGTCCACCCAGCGAAGGTCGCCGTTGAGGCGCCCTTCGGCGGCCAGCAGCCGCAGTCGCGCCAGACGCGTGTACTTGTCCCCCTCGAACCCGTCGACGGTGAGCCCGACCTGCTCAAACGCGTCGCGCAGTTCGCGTGCCCCGTCGGCCGCCGTCCACTTCGTCGCGAACTCCGGTATGGCGCGTGCGAGCTTGCCGAAGTCGACGCGGTAACTCCGTGGATCGGGCCCTGCGCCCTCGGCGTACTCGACCGTGCAGCCCGAAAAGGTGTCGTGAACGATGGACGCAAGGTCGCGCACCTGGTAGTTCTCGCTGTTCGCCCCAACGTTGAAGGCGACGCCCCGGACGAGGTCGGGGGGAGCCTCCAGCATCGCAAGCGACGCGTCGGCGACGTCGCGGACATGGACGATCGGCCGCCACGGGGTGCCATCGCTCAGGATCCGCACGCGCTCGGTCGTGTACGCCCAGCCTGAGAGGTTGTTGAGCACCACGTCGAAACGCAGGCGAGGCGAGACTCCGTAGACCGTCGCGTTGCGCATGAACACGGGAACGAAGTCGGCGTCGGCCAGCTCCGCGAGCGCCTCCTCCGAGCGCACCTTCGAGACCGCATAGGCCGTCAGCGGTCGCAGCGGGGCTTCCTCCGTCACCAGCTCCTCGCCGGCGGCGGCGCCGTACATGCTGCAGGACGACGCGAACACGAAGCGCCCGACGCCCGCCTCCTTCGCCTTCCGCGCCAGCCCGACTGTCGCGCGGAAGTTGATGTCGAGCGTCAGTTCCTCGTTCAGCTCCCCGAGGGGATCGTTCGAGAGTGCCGCCAGGTGGACGATCCCGTCGTACCCCACCAGGTCGTCCACGTCCAGGTCGCGCACGTCGGCGCGGACCGAGGTGACGGGGCCTAGGTCGGGTATGAAGTCGCAGCCCTCGTAGAAGAACGTGTCCGCACCGGTGACCTCGTGTCCGGCCTCGGCGATCACCGGCGCGAGGACCGAGCCGATGTAGCCGTGGTGACCCGTCACGAGGACCTTCATGCCGTCTTCACTTGGTGAACCGGGGCGTGCCGACGCCCATAGCCGCCGCGGCCGTCTCGACCTCTACGACGAGAGTTTTTCGCGTCATTGCCTAAGAACGGTCTTGAGGCCGCATAGCTTCCGGGAAGGAGCTGGCTACGGAGGTCTCGCTGTAGCTCCTGAGAAGGTTGGCTCATCCGGGCCCCCTGCACGCGAACTGGTGACGCCGCCCGAGGGTGTCCCGCTACGCGTTCTCGACCGCGTCCTGCCCGCCGTCGGCCGCGGCGCGCTCTGCCTTCTCTGCATGCTCCGCGGACTTCGCTCTGCGGCTTTGCGCGCTCCTCACCGCCGCCTCCCGAGGGCTGAGGCGGGGGCTGATCGAGCGACCCCAAAGGGGGCCGGAGCAAGGCCCAACGCCGGCTCCGCACGTCACCGTGGCCGTTCGCTCCTGACGGGGGAACCGTGGCCTTCGGCCGAGGCCCGCCGGCCTGACGCCGAGTCGAGGCCCCGTGGCTCTGCTGCGAACCGTAGCCCTCAGTCTTGTCGTCCCCGGTGACGACGACACCGAGCTTGATGGCAGGCGAGGCGTCGAGCATCCAAGCCAGGTCCTCGAGCGTCGACGTCTTCAGCGCCTTCAGCCGCACCACGACGACGACCGCGTCGACGTGGGCGCTCAGCGGGATCGCATGGCCGCTCAGGACCGGCGGGGAGTCGACGAGCACGATGTCGGTGCGACCCCGTGCGCGCTGGATGGTAGGCCGATGGCTGTGTCGAAGCCGAACTCGTCGAGGTCGTGGAGGGCGGAGCCGGCCGGAAACACCTCGAGACTGCCGGTGTGCTCCTTCCTCCTTCTCGAGTCGTCGGCCCCGGAGGAGTCCTCGGTCAGGCCGATCGGTTGCAGCGCTTGGACGACCTGCTGGTCCAGGTTGAAGAGGCGGTGGAGGTGCGGATGACTCAGATCAGCGTCGACGAGGGCCACCCGGCGCCCCGCGCGAGCCAGGGCGACGGCGAGATTCGCGGCAGTCGTCGACTTTCCCTCCGCACCGACGGCGCTCGTGATCAGGATCGTTCGGGCGCCGTGCTCGGCGTTAGCGAGATCGAGACTCCACCGGAGGCTGCGGAACTGCTCGGCGTCGGGGCTCGTCGGGTCGGCGAGCATGATTATGTCGTTGCGCTTTCGAAGACGGGCAGGGGGCTCAGCCAAACGTCCGAGAAGACGGAGACCGAGGGTCTCGCGGATTGCGTGGACCGACCTGACTCTCGTGTCGAGAGCATCCGCGAGAAACACGACGACCAGTGCAAGGACGAGACCGAGGCAGATGGCGAGCAGGGCGTTCCGCACGGTTCGGGGGGCGACCTTGGGCGCCTCTCCGGCGGGATGGACGACCTGCGCCGATGGCGTCTGAGCTGTGGCCAGGGCGGCCAAGGCTTCCTCCCGGCGCTCTAGTGCAGCATGGGTCTGCGAGCCGGCCTCACCGCTAGCTCGGAGCTCCGCGAGTTGCTGGCGAACTTCCCGCAGCTCGGCCTCAACCGATGCAGCGTCGAGTTGCCGCTGGTAGTCGGTGAACGCATTCGCGTACTCGGTCGCAAGCCGTGTCGCAAGGCGCGGGTCCGAGTTCTCGACCGAGAAGGTGAGTATGTCGCTGCCCAGGGTGGGCGAGACCGTGGAGGACTCCAGGAACTCGTTCCGATCGAGACCGGCGCCGGGAACGGCGTCGAGCACCGGGTCCACCACCCCGGGCACTCGGGCGAGCTCCGCTCGGGTCTCCGCGACGCGTTGTGGATCGATGTACCCAGACCCAACGTCCTGCGGATCAAGAAGCACCTCTGCAGAGGCGCGATAGGTCGGGGCTTGATTTAGCGAGACCGCGACGGCGGCTGCCGGGACGAGAAGGACGATCAGGAGGAAGAGGAGCTTCCGTCGGCCCAGGACTCTCAGGTAATCCAAGAGGCTCGGGACGATCGTCCCATCGGAGGGGGTGTCGTATCGGTTCACCGTGGCCACTGGGCCGCAAGTTCACGAGGCAACCGGCCCCGCCAGTTGAGGCTCTCGCTCGCGAGGCAGAGCCGCGCGCTCATCGATCAAGGGTCCATTGAGGCATCGCTAACCGCTTCCCTGTCAACGATCCGATCACGCAGAAGCTTCTGCCGCGGCGGTCGACGGGCGCGCTCCACCGGTCTGAAAGACCAGAGAAGAAACGCCTCGCCCCGGACGTTGGATCAGTGCGCCACCGGCCCACATCTCCCATCCACGAAGAGATCGGATGAAGCAACTCGCCTCCCCGCCGTTCGGTAAGACGGCCATCAGCCCCGTCGAGACTCAGCAAGCGAACGGCGCCTCCCTTGCAACCGCCCTGCCCGGGGTCCAGTCCGGTCGACGAGCGCGTCGTCATGCCTCGTGGGGCCGCCTCTCGCTCGCGACCGATGTCGCAACTCTCGCCCTCGCGCTCGTCCTCGATCAGCTCACGGCGGCGGCGATGCCCATTGCCTGGACGTTCGTCTTCGCCGCTCTCGTGATCGGGTTGCTTGCGACCAAGGGGATGTACCGGCCGCCCATCGACCTTTGGAAGCTCGACGCGATTCGGTCGATCGTCAGCGCCGTGGCCATCGCGGCAGCGCTAACGATCGCGCTCCGTACTGTGTTCACCGACGCATCTGCGGTCGCCGAAGAGACGATGGGGGCTTGGCTCCTCTCCACCGCGTTCGTCCTCGCGAGCAGACTTTGGCTGATCTCGTCCGAGCGCCGCGCTAGGAGAAAGGGTGAGGCCGGTCAGCGTGCTCTGATCGTCGGCGCCGGTAACGTCGGACGGTTGGTTGCGAAGAGGCTTCTCGAGCGCCCGGAGGTGGGATTGACACCGATCGGGTTCCTCGACAAGGAGCCGTTGCACGGCGGCGAAGTAACCGGTCTTCCGGTCCTCGGCGCAAGCTGGGATCTCGACCGGATCGTCCGAGACAAGCACATCGACCACGTGATCGTGACGTTCTCCACGGCACCGGAGGAAGTGCATCTGCGCTTGCTGAAGCGCTGTGATGAGGTTGGGCTGGCAACCTCGCTCGTCCCACGCCTGTACGAAAAGTCGACTGAGCACGTCACCGTCGTCCCGCTCGGCGGGGTTTCGCTGATTGCGCGTCACGCTCCGAATCCGAGGAGCTTGCAGTTCGCTGTGAAGCACTGCCTGGATCGCGCCGGCGCGGCGCTGGCGCTTCTCCTCCTTGCGCCCTTGATGAGCGCGCTCGCTCTCGGCGTCCGGGCAAGTCTCGGACGGCCGATCCTCTACCGGGCCGAGCGGGTGGGCCGGGACGGCAGACGGTTCGACATGCTGAAGTTCCGAACGATGCTGCCGATGACCGAAGAGGAGCGAACCAACCTCGTGATCGACCCAGAGACGGGGACCGGCGGCGTCGGCAGCAATGGAGTCGACCGTCGAACCCGTCTGGGCACGTTCATGCGCCGCAGATCCCTGGACGAGCTACCGCAGCTCTTCAACGTCTTGAGAGGCGAGATGAGTCTCGTTGGCCCTCGTCCCGAGCGGACGGAGTATGTCGAGGTCTACGAGAAGCAGGTGCCCCGCTACGTAGAGCGACACCGCGTCAAGCAGGGGATCACCGGATGGGCACAGGTCAGCGGGCTGCGCGGCACTACATCCCTTACGGACCGCGCAGAGTGGGACAACTACTACATCGAAAACTGGTCGCTTTGGCTCGACTTCAAGATCATGCTCATGACGCTGGCCACGGTTGTTCGGTCCACAGAGGCCGAATGGACGTTGGCACCTGCCGGGGCACAGCGGGCGAAGACGATTAGAGGGAATGGACGCTCGTGATTCGTCGTGGCCTGGTCGCGAACGGGGATCCCGGCAATATCGCCACTTTCAGCAACATCCCGCATTTCTTCCTGAAAGCGGGGGTGAAGAGCGGGCTCCTGCACTCAGGAGTGGTCCTTCGGCCAGAGGAGCTTCGGACGAAGCGCTTCATCTGGAACGCGCTGCGACCACTGACTCTCGATCGTCCGCGCGGCTGGACCTACTCCCGGCGGTACGCACGCACAGTCTGGGCTCGCCGCGAGGTTACAGGTGAGATGGACGAGTACATCAGCCACTTCCAGTTGCTTCCGCCTCGAAACGAGGTTGGGAAGCCGACCACCTACTACATCGACGCGACAATGCGTCAGTGGTTCGAGGACTACGGTTGGCGCGTCGGACGACGCGTGAGATCTGATGCGCTCGCCCGGGAACGTGAGGCGTACCACAGCGCACGCTACGTCATCGGCATGAGTGATTGGTGCGCGGAAGACGTTGTCTCCTCGTACGGCGTTCCGCGGGAGAAGGTCCGAACGATCCTTCCCGGTGCCAACCTCGACGAGGATTCACTCCCACCCGCGGCAAATTGGGACCGGGAGCTGTCGCCACTTCGGCTAGGACTTATCGGGATCGACTGGGAGCGAAAGGGCGGCCCCAAGCTTCTCGACGCCGCCTCGATCCTCGGGCGCATGGGATACGACGTCGAAGTCGTCGTCCTCGGGCCCGATCCTAGCCGCGTCCCTGCTCACCCGTCCCTGCGAGCGCTTGGATACCTCGACAAGGGTCGCGAGTTCCAACGATTCGTGGACATCATGCGGAGCTTTCACTTCGGCTGCCTGCTTTCTCGCGTCGAGGCGTCCGGGTTCTCGACGCTCGAGTATCTTCGCCTCGGCGTACCGATCATCACGACGGCCGTGGGCGGCATCGTCGATCCCAAGGGCGCGGGCTTGCGCTTTCCGGTCGAGGCCGACGGAGAACGGATTGCCGAGGCCCTCGCCGAGGTTCTTCGAGAGCCCGCGCGGTATGCGACGATGAGGAAGACAGCGGCTCAAGACGGTGTGGCTTACCGCTGGGATCGAACCGCTAACGAGATGCTGAGCCTCCTTGACGGAAGCACACCAGACACGTAGCTCGTCCACGCGCGGAGCCGCTGCCTGGGGTTGGATCGCGCTCGGCGCAACGATTCTCTCTGCGGTCGGCTACACGCTCCAGACCCTCTTCGACCACGTGTCCGTGCCCCCTCACGTCGCGAAGCTCGTCTTCTTCGGCGTCTTTGAGTGGGATGGGGCGCTTGCGTTGCTCGCCGGCATCGTCGCCGTCCGGACAGGGTGGAGGAGGAACGACTGGACGTTCGGGCTCGGTCTTGTCGCAATCTCGTATGTCGTGCTTGCGCAGGCCGTTCAATCACTTTGGGACCCGACGTGAACACTCTGCGAGCTGGAGATATGGTCGAAGTTCGAAGCGAAGAGGAGATTCTCCGAACGCTCGATGCCGACGGCAAGCTGGAGGGCCTGCCATTCATGCCGGAGATGCTCGGCTTCTGTGGAGGGCGGTACCGGGTCAGGGCGCGTGCTCACAAGGCGTGCGACACGATCGATTGGCAGCAGTATCGGCGCATGGAGAGCGCCGTTCATCTCGAGGAGCTGCGGTGCGACGGCTCGGCGCACGGGGGCTGCCAAGCCGGCTGCCTTCTCTTCTGGAGGGAGGCGTGGCTCCGCCACGTCGAGCCGGAGGAGTACGCGGCGCCCGAGGCGGGCACTGACTTCCGGGCACCGATGGCGCGGGGGCTTCGAAGGAGGCGCTTTTCGCCGCGACCCAGATCGGGACGAACGAGGCCGGCCAGGCGTTGTTCTCCTGTCAGGCGACCGAGCTTCTCGGGGCCTCGAAAGGCCTGCTCCCCTGGTGGGAGCCGAGCCAGTACGTGGAGGACATCAGCTCGGGCAACTCGACGATTCGGCGAGTCGTCCGCGCGCTTCTGGTCGGGCTGTTCAACCGATTCCAGCAGGCAAATGCACGCTTGCTCCCGAGCTTCTGCCTCATCCGTGACTGCAAGCGCTACCCGTTCATCGAGGGAAAGGCGACAAGCGGCGACACACCCACCGGATCACTTGGCCTGCAGCCTGGCGAGATCGTCGAGATCAAGAGCAGGGAAGAGATCTTCGCGACACTGGACGAGAACGACAAGACGCACGGACTTCGGTTCGACTCGGAGATGCTCAAGTACTGCGGACGGCGGGCGCGGGTGCTGCGCCGGATCGAGCACATCATCGACGAGAAGACCGGGCGGATGTTGACGATCAGGCGCGACACCGTGATCCTCGACGGTGTCCTCTGCACGGGCGATTATCACCGCTCGTGCCCTCGGGCGATCTACCCCTACTGGCGCGAGGCTTGGCTGAGACGCGTCGAAGCCACGTAGACTCAGCGGCGACGGCGCCTCCGGCATCGCCTCGTACAGACCGACCGGACGGCCCCCCCTCGGGAGGCATGCGCCACAGGGACCGGCGCAGGCGTGACTCGCGGATCTCCCGTCCTGAGCCCCTAGCACTCGAGCGCCGCTCCCCCAATCGCGCTTTTGGGGGCCCTCGCTACCCGCGCGGATTCGGCCGGGCCTCCCCCAGGAACTCCCGATGGAGCCGGTCTCATCCGCCACGGCGAAGCGGTATGACCCTGGCCGCTCTGGCGGTGCACGTCCCGGCCGCGCACGCGGCCGGGGCTCGAGCCGGGCGCCGGGACGCCGCACGTGAGGAAGGCTGCGCGCGTCGCCGCCCGAGCTGGTGTCGACCTGGAAGGGCAGTGGCGGGCGTCGCTGGCAACTCCGTTTCAGCTTCCCGGCCGCCGATGGTCCAGTCCGGGGCAGCTGTTCTCAAGGGTTGGGCTCGCACGGTCGATCTCTCCGGAAATCCCCGGAACAAGGATCCCAATGCTCAAGCGTCGCATGCCGTTGATTACTCGACGCAGAGACCACTGTCGGCTCGTGCAGGAGAGTGGCAATGAGACTCCTTACTGCCCTCATGGCCATAGTCCTGTTTGCCTGTGCTCCCGCGCAGCAGCCTCCACCCCCGAGACGTACATCGACTCGGGGCCTACTGGTACCTCCACGAGCACGTCAGCGTCGTTCTCGTTCCATGCGAGCAAGCCGGCAACGTTCCGCTGTTCGCTTGACGGGGCGACATACCAGGCCTGCACCTCGCCCAAGAGGTACATGGTCGGTTTGGGATCGCACACGTTCCGGGTCTTCGCGGTGGACAAGCAGGGCCGTCAAGATCCGTCCCCGGCCTCGAGGTCGTGGACCGTGGTCGACAGCCCGACGCCGGCCTCCGCTTCAGTTGGGTTCGTGACCCCTAACGAGGGGGGACACGGTGAGCGGTACCGTCACGGATCGCGTTCGGGTGCCAACCGGAACAGCATGGATCTGGGGTTTCGGGCTGCGAGGGCCAGTCATCGGCGAGGACCAAGCCGTGGATGCCGACGGCACTTACTCGATCCAGTGGGACACGAATCTTGCTTATCCCGAAGGGGAACGGTTTCCACAACATGGAGGCTTGGGCGTTCCGCAGCGATGGGTCGAAGATCGCCAACAAGCTGATCAACGTCTACGTCCAGAACGTGGCCCAGCTCCCGGCTGACGGCGACGTCGACGGCGACGGCGTGCCCGATTCGAGAGACCAGTGTCCCGGTACTCCGGCGGGAACTCAGGTCGACGCGGAGGGCTGCGCGATCCAGGCGCCGGCACCCTGGACCGGCGTGCCCGCCCCGATTGCGGGCCAGGGCTACACACAGCGGTGGGCCGACGACTTCAACACGTTCGACACCTCGGTCTGGTGCAACAAGCTGTGCTGGAAGGCA
This sequence comes from uncultured Thermoleophilaceae bacterium, assembly GCA_963812415.1. Lineage (GTDB taxonomy): Bacteria > Actinomycetota > Thermoleophilia > Solirubrobacterales > Thermoleophilaceae > JACVRW01. Next base: position 133,697 of record CAWEVH010000043.1, read on the forward strand.
ACCCGGCCTCAGGCTCTCTGGCGGTCGCTAACGGCGAACTCAGGCTTACCCGCACCAAGGCGTCCAGCTGGCGCAACACGACGGTTTCCACGGAGCCTAACTGCGGCCAGGCCAACCCGAAGGAGTTCACGCGGGGCTACTTCGAGGCCCGCATGAAGTGGGACACGGTCAGGGGGAACGGGCCAGCGTCTGGCTGCTCGGACGGCACGGCCAGGAACCGATGCCGTTCTGCTCCACCAACCCCGGATCCGACCTGATGTGCCTACGCGGCCGAGCTCGACATCATCGAAGGGTTCGGGAACATCCAGTACGGCGGCTCCCGGCAGGACGACTGGTACTCGGGTGCCCTTCACCGCAACACGAACAGTTGGTACGGGGTGTCCGACCAGGTCCGCTCGGTGCAGGTGGGAACGGGCGCGGAGATGGAGCGGTACCGCACCTACGCGGCCAAGTGGACCGCCAGCGAGGATGCTGGTGCTTCGACAACAGCCTGCTCGGCTGCCGTCCGACGTTCGACTCTACGAACCAGCCGATGCACGTCATCCTCTACAACTGGAACACGAGTGGGAGGACAAGAACATGCCCACGTCCACCTCACCCGATCTGAACGTGTGGGTGGATTCGGTCCGGGTCTGGCAGCAGTAGATCACGACGCTGAATACGCCAGGCCCAGTTCCCGCTCCAGCGGCAGGAGGCGCTCGTCGAGCAGATCGATCACCGCCAGCGCCTCGGCCACCGCGCGGCGCCAACACGTCCCGGCATCGAGCGCGCCTCGAGCAGCTCGAGCGCGTCCGGGGCGCTCAATCGGGTCTGGATACCTTCAGGCCCCACTGAGTCAGCACCCGGCAGGTCGAGGCGACCTCGACCCGCCAGCCGGCGTTCTGCAGCCGGTCGCGGACCCAGACCGCGCCGCTCATCATCTCCACGCGGCGATCGCGCTGCCCTCGCGCAACGCGCACCACGCCGCGCGGCGATCCACCGAAGCACCGATTGTTCGAGCACAGGCCCGACGGCACGAAGAACCGGAGGTGCCGCGGTTCATGACCTTCAGTCAGTGAGCGTCACTGCTCCCAGACCCGCACCCAGTCCACCCACACGTCCAGCGTGTCCGGGGTGCTCGAGGTGGGCATGTTCTCGTCCTCCCAACTCGTGTTCCAGTTGTGGAGGAGGATGTGCATCGGGTGGTTCGTCGAATCGAACGGGGGTGACTGCAGCCCTGCTGCTGGCCGTCGAGGTAGTAGCAAACCTGGCTGCTCGTCCACCTGGACGCGTAGGTGTGGTACTGCTCCATCTCAAGGCCGGTGCCGCGCATCACCGAGCGCACCGAGTCGGGCTCGCCATAGAATAACCGCTCGTGTTGCGATGGAGCACGCCGGAGAAGAAGTCATCCTGGCGCCGGCCGCCGACTGGATGTTCCCGAAGCCCTCAAACACGTCAAGCTCGCTCGACAAGCACTCGGCCCTCGGTAGACCCAGCTGCGCACAGACCGGATTGATCGCCGGCCAGGACGCGTGGGGTTCGTCGCGTGGCGTGTCGTGAGCAGCCGGAAGCCGGGCCGTTGCCGCGCACCGTCTCGAAGCGCATCCGCGCCTCGAAGTAGCCCTGCTGGAAGCTCCCGGGTGCGCCGGCCGCAAACAGGCTCGGTCGTCATCGTGGTGTCGGCGAACCCGCTGCTGCGCGCGCGGGCGCGCAACCGCAGCTCGCCGTTCGCGACCGTCTCGGCGACCCGACCGGGGGGCATTCGGCTTCCCACCACTGGCGAGCGGACACCAAGTCGTGCGGTCGAGCGTCGAGAACTCGTCGAAGCAAACACTCGCCTGTAGCCCAGACCCACGATCGGGGCGGGCCCGCCAGCGCCTCACAGGCATCGCCGATACCGTCACCATCGCCGCCGACCTAAGAACCCGGGTTAACACCCCCGGACAGTTATCGACGAATCCGGCACACCATCACCATCACCCTCGGCGGGCGGGGGTGGGAGCCACGTCCCTCGGCGCCTCCTGTGGGGCCTTCGAGCAGTGACGCTTGGGGTGACTCCGGCGCTTGCGCGGGTTCGTTCCTTTGCGCAGCTCGCAGCGGTCGCGGAATCCGTCGCCGTCGGTGTCCCGTTTGCGGGGGTTTGTGTGGAAACGGCGGACCTCGGCGCCGTCGCGCAGGCGGTCGCGATCGGTGTCGGCTCGTCGCGGGTGCGTGCGCAGCCGCGGCTCGCGGCGATTGCTCAGGTGGTCGCGGTCGGGATCACGATTCGCGGAGGATGTGGTCGGTGAGAGGTGGTGCTTCCGTTCCCAGCGATCGGGCAGTCGATCGTGGTCGCGGTCGCGAGGGGCGGCCGCGCTCGGCGTTGTGGCGAGGTACGCGAGCACAACGATCGGGGGCACCAGCCATTTCAACATCGGCTTGTTCTCATCAGTTCGGGCTGGGTCGCGCGGCTGCTGGATCACAACGGCACCGCCGCCCGTTCAACCGCATCAATGATCGATCGGCTCAGGCACCTGGTCGATCAAGGCCACACTCCCCCATCGGATGTGTGGCCGGTACCGAGGACCACCACGAGGGCGAATCCCCCCGATGCGACGGGGCGCATGATAGCCGCTCGCCCGACGGAACCAACCGCGCCGTCAGGCCTGCGACGGTGGGCGGCTGGTAGTCCCCGCCACCCCCGCATGTCGTCCGGGCCCTCGCTCTGATTGTGGCCGTCACGCTCGCGAGCTCGGTGGTCGCGTTCGTCATCTTTGCGATGACCGCCCGATCCTCTTCACACGGCATGGGTGGATCTCCGCTGCACTCGTCCTCGCGCTCCGCGGCATCCAGCAGCAGGAACCACCTCGAGCGTTCAGCGGAGCGCGGCCCGGTGCTTTGACTCGCTCACGCGCCAGCGGCGAAGACCACCTGATCCCTGCGGGAAGAGCGTCCTGCCATCTCCTCGTACATCCACGCGTACGTCTTCTCGAGCCCCTCCTCAAGGCTGATCTCCGGCTCCCAGCCAAGACGTTGCTCGATGAGGGTGTTGTCGCTGTTTCGCCCCCTGACGCCCTGGGGAGCGTCCAACTGGTATCGGCGGCGAAGCCTTAGCCCCGCGATCTCTTCGACAATCGAGACGAGCTCGTTGATCGTGACGAGGTGGGCGCTGCCGACATTCAGCGGCTCCGTGACATCGCTTTGCATGAGGATTCTCGTGCCGTAGACGCAGTCATCGACGAACATGAAGCTGCGTGTCTGCTCGCCGTCGCCCCAGATCTCGATCTGATGGTGACCGGAGAGCTTCGCCTCGATCACCTTGCGACAGATCGCCGCTGGAGCCTTCTCGCGACCCCCCTTGTAGGTGCCGTGCGGACCGTAGACGTTGTGGTAGCGAGCGACCCGGGTCTCGAGACCGAAGTCCTCCGAGAAATGGCGGCACATTCGCTCACTGAAGAGCTTCTCCCAGCCGTAGCCGTCCTCCGGCATCGCCGGATAGGCATCCGCTTCCTTCAACGGCAGGACGTCCGTCGACGTCTGCTTGTCGGCCGCATAGACACATGCAGACGAGCCGAAGAAGAATCGCTCGACCTCGTGTTCCCCAGCTGCGAGAAGAAGGTGGGTGTTGATGAGGACGGACAACATGCAACGGGCCTTGTTGGCCTCGATGAAGCCCATTCCGCCCATGTCCGCAGCCAGGTTGAAGACGTAGCGTGCTCCCTCACACACCTCGCGACAAGCTTCCCGCTCGCTCAAGTCGGCCACTCGGTTGTCCGCTTCCCCAAAGACCTGGAACCATGCGTCCACGGGCTTCACATCGACCGCCCGCACTCGAGTTCCGCCTTCGCGTAAAAGATCGGCCACGAGATGGCCGCCGATGAAGCCTCCCGCGCCGAAGACGACGACCTCGTTCATGCTCTGACCTCGCTTTGTCGTTGTTGTCGAATAGCCGTCCCGTTCTTTCCCTCGCGATGCGCACGCGGATCGAGAATCGCCTCGAACTTGTCGCCAATGCTTGCGACGTCGAAGGTCTCCTCTGCGTACCGGCGCGCCTGACGGCCGAGCTCCTCTCGCAGGCCGACATCCGCGAGGAGGCGCGTCGCGCTGGCGACGAGGCCGGCCTCGTCGCCCGGGTCGACGAGGACTCCGCCACCGCTTCTCTGGACGACCTCGGCCGCGAGGTTGTCGGAAGGGACTGCTGCGAGGAGCGCACGCCCCGCACAGAGGTAGCTGAGGACCTTCGAGGGAACCGAGAACGCTCCGGCGTCCGCCTCGAGCAGGGTGAGCAAGACGTCACCGCTTGCCAGGACGTCCGGCAGGACGGCGTACGGTTGGAAGGGAAGCAAGCGAAGGTTGAGGAGGCGCTCCTCCTCGCGCCGGCGGCGAAGCCAGTCCGCCCCTAGACCTTCGGACACCACCACCACTTCGACGTCGCCTTCCTTCGAGAAGTGGCGAGCGAGCTGCACGATGGCTTCTGGGTCGTGCTTGAGGCCCAGCGTTCCCGAGTACAGAACGACACGCTTTCCGACCAGGTCTTGTTCGCGAGCCCATTCGTTCGCTCGGGGCCGGAGCGGCAGCTCGTCGATCGGCGCCCAATTCTCGATCACGTAGATCTCGTCCGTCGGGATGCCGAGCTGTTCAAGAGTCGGCAGGAAGCCATCGGAGATGACGGCGACTGCATCGCTCGCCAGCAAGAGCGAGCGCTCCAGCGCAATGAAGCGGTTCCCGATCGCCGCTCCAAGCCGTCCGTAGCGCTGCCCGAGGACTCTCCGAACGCCGATCCCGAGTATGTCTTGCTGCCAGAAAACGAAGCGTGCGCCGAGCCGCTTGGTCTCCGACAGGATGCGCTTCTGTGCGAACAGAGGCGTATTCGCCGAAAGGACGACGTCGGGACGGAATCCGCGGATGCGTGCGCCTGCTTTCGCCCCGTACTCTCGCTCTTGCCGAAACCGGGTCCAGGGCGAGTACCTCGCGAACTCCCTGGAGAGGACGACCCCTTCGATTCGAAGGCCTTCGTCGTCGGCGTCGTCGAGGGCTCCCTTCCCGGTCCGAAACGAGTCGCAGTGCAGGTGGAGGACGTCCATTCCGCGGCGCGCGAGCTCCCGGCTCAATTGAACCTGGAACGGATGGCCCACGTAGTCGTGAACGACGACTCGGAGGGCACGGTCGCCGGATGCGCGTCCATGCGGGTCCGCGTAATCGCTCGAAAAGTGACTCATGCCGGAGCGTGTCACACGCGGTCGGCGGAGTCGGCAAGCCGAACCAGGACGAGGCCAGCAGCGACCTGACGAGTTGTGAGCGCTCCGACGTCGGGTTTGTCGTTGCAGACGAGTCCCATGCTCTGTGTGGACAACGATGCGGGGCGCGTTCAGCTTCCGTGGAGCGTCTGGCGGCGCGTGAGGCGGGATGCGGTTACAGCGTTAGATCGGCTCGTGCTCGACCGGGTCCTCGAGCACGCCGCGGCTAGGCCTCGGAGAGCGTGGGCCGGGCCGCGGTTCGGTGGTACGGTTCGGTTCGGGGTTCCGCGGCCGGCTCGATGGCTGCGGTCCTTTCCTGCTGGATGCCGCGGAGCGCGAGGACGAGCGCCGCCGAGATCCACCCATAACGTGTAAAGAGGATCGGAGCGGTCATCGCAAAGATGACGAACGCAACCACCGAGCTCGCGAGCGTGACGGCCACCGTGTATTCGCTGTTGGAGGTCGACCGTGAGATGGCGGTCCAGGCAGCCCGCAGAATCGCAAGCAAGGCGATCAGCATTCCCGCGAGTCCGACGAGCCCGGTCTTGTACCAAAGCCCGATCACAAGATTGTGGACGTCGTACTCGTACGACTCGACGCCGAACGGTCGGGTCACGCTGAACAGATCGAGGCCTACGCCGACGAAGGGGTCTTCCTTGATCCTCGGCACTGCGGCTCTGTACGTCATGATGCGCTGGTTCACTGATCCGAGCTGAGTTCCGCCCCCGGGCACAGATGAGCTGGTGGTTGAGGATGCCAGGCGTTCGAGTGGATCGGGCGCGCCCCGGAGCGACTGCAGCGCCACGAGGGCAACCAGGCACATCGCGAGCGCGGCGATGGCAAGCAGCGCGTGCATGGATATGCGCTGGAACGCGAGCCAGACCACCGTCGCCGCACCCGCCGCGATGATGGCGCCCACGGACACCGACAGAATCAGCCCTGCCGCGACAAGGAGCAGCAGGACGTAGAACCACGCTCTCGTGGCAGGGGCAATTCGCGGTCGTGACGCAAGCATCAGCGCTGGCACGAAGGCAATCGCCGTCAGCGCGCCCAGATCGTTCGGATGTGAGGTGAACCCCGTGGCTCGACCTCCGTCGATGCTGCCGTTCGGGATGACGTCGCCGACGAGTAGCTGCACGATCGCGCCGGCTCCGCAGATTGCCGCCGACGCGACCCAGCACGCGATGGCCATCGTGATGTGCTCTTGTCGCCGCAGGACGACCGTCCCGAGCCAGAACCAGAAGACCGTAAGGAAGACGAGGCGGGCGATCACAGCGATCGACTGCAGCGTCTGGTAGGACTCGAATGAGGAGAGAAAGCCGCCGAGCGAGAAGAGGGCTACGCCAAGCAGGAGCAGGAAGGGCAGCTTCACGGGCACTCTCCGACGCAGAACTACGAACTCCGCGCACGCGAGCAGGAAGCTGGCGAGGAACAAAAGATCCGAGATTGTGACCTGCCCAGCCGCCCTGACTGTGATCAGGCCGAGCAGCAGGACGCCGCCATAGTAGAGGCGCCGAGGAACGTCGAAGCCTTCACCGGCAGCATCATCCGAGGCCTGATCGGAGCGCGGCGGCGGGTCGCGCCGAGCGGCCACCCGTTGGTGGAGCGATCGAGTGTGCCCGGCGAGTGTCCGGCGCCCGAATGCGAGGAAGAGCCCGGCCGACAAGGCGATGACCAGCCCAACGGCGATCTTCGGAAGGAACGCGACGATCAGCCCTCCGAGCAGGGCGAGGAGGGCGGCTCCGGCGAGACCGAAGGCCTGTCGGACCGGGACGACTCGCGGGATTGCGGCCGGGCGGTGAATCGATTCCGTCAGCCTCGCCGGCCAAGCCCCGTCCGTGCGGCCAGCGGAAAGAGCGAGAAGTATTAGAAGGAGAAGGCTCGCTCCCCAGGAGATCGCGAGCGCCAGCGCGACTCCCTCTGCCCCGAACCACGGAAGGAGGATCGCGAGACCGGGGAGGAGAAGGATCCACGATGTGACTTCGGCGATCGTCCCGTAGCCGGGATAGCCAAGGCCGTTGACGCCGTCGGTAAGCACGCGCCGGCCGGCGACGAAGAGCGACGCGAGGAGGAGGATCTGGGCGATCGCGGTCGCGTCGGTGAAGTCCTCGCCGAAGAAGAGAGAGATGAGATCGCCCACCAAGAGCTCGAGGACCGCGACGACCAACACCGACAACCCGAGCCCCAGGAAAAAGAACCTCCACATGGCCCGGCGCGCCACGTCGCGGTCCGGCTCGCCGGCGACGTACGGATATGCGACGCTGCCGATGCTGGATGCGACTACGCGAGGCAGTTGCGCAAAGGCCTGAGCAGCGACGTACAGTCCGAGAGCCACCGGGCTCAAGACGAGGCCAACGACGGCCTGGTCGAGCCGTACCGAATCGACTGGCGACAGCGTCCCCGGCAGAGCCTTCAGCCCGAACCTCACCATCTCTCCCCGCGAGACTTCCGAGTCCGCCCCGGCGTGGTTGGGGAGCCCACGGACCGCGACGGCGAGAGCGAAGAGGCCTCCGATGAGGTTGACGCCCGCCCACAGGGCCATGAATTGGACCAGGCCGGTCGCGTTCAGCGTGTAGACGATGACCACGCCGGCGACGTAGGCCGTGCTCGGCAGGATCCGAAGGAGGTTGAACGCGGTAAACCGGCGCTGCCCCTGGAGGATCGCGACACCGAAGCTCAGAGCGAGGATTCCGGGCGGTACGAGGAGGGAGATAGCGGCCGCCGCTCGGACGTACGGCGGATCGGACGCCACGAGGACGGCAAGGGCAGCCGCCTGAAGGACAAGCATCGCTCCCACCTGGAGCACCCCAACCCAGGCCAGAGATGAGACGATGCGACGGGCCCCAGCCGGATCGCGGGCGATGTAGTACGTCACCGCCGACGGGAGCCCGAGCGTTCCGGCAAGCCCTACGACGCCCGAGATGACCATCAGCAGCGCGAGATAGCCGCGGTCTTCGGGTCCGAGACTTCGCGCGACGAGGACGCCGCTGACGACGACGATCAGCTGCAAGCCGCCGGAGGCGGCCAGCGATCCGACCACCGAGCGGCCGGCGCCCGACCGCATTCGAGTCCCGAGCGTCTGCGCGATCCCGAGCAAATCAAACAACTAACGGCGCGAGCGCCCCAGATCGTCCGGCGCTGAGCCGAGCGCGAGCTTTACGTCCGGGCGCCGCCCGGGACAAACATTGCCTCGGCTCAGCCCGACGCCCGGTGCGCGTTCAGTGCGCGACGGTGCGCACGACCGAGCAGGCAACCTCGGACGAACGCGTCAGCCGCTCGGTCGATCCCGAACATCGGAAGCGTCTCCCTGGTGCGCGCCGCCGCCTCTCGCCGGTGCGAAGGCGACCACTCGGCGACGAGCGCATTGCCGACGCGAGCGCCTCGTCAGATCCGGCGGGGACGACGTAGCCGTTAACGCCAGGGTCGATGAGATCGTCGGCGGCTCCGACTTGATCGGTCGCGATCACGGGCAACCCGTATGCGAGTCCCTCGTGAACGACAAGACCCCACGCTTCGGAGAGCGACGGCAGAACGAGAATGTCCGCCTGCCGGTACAGATCCGGTAGCGATCTTCGTCTGCGTATCCCAGGACGCGAATGCGGGGGTCTCCCTTCGCCTCCGCCTCGACGAAGGAGCGGAGCGGGCCGTCGCCGACCAACCACAGCTCCCCGCCTTCGAGACGGCGGAAGGCGGCGAGCAAGACGTCGATTCCTTTCGATTCGATGAAGCGCCCGACGAAGAGATACCGCGGCTGACCAGGCGCGAGGAGACCGGTGCGTTCTAGTGGCGGGTCGGGCGCCAGCGGCGTGAGTGGCGTGATGACCGTGCGGTCGGGGCGCGCGCCCAGTCGGACGACGTCACGGGCATGTCTCGACCCACCTGCGAGCCACGCATCGGCGGACCTGAAGAAGAATCTGACCCACGGTTCCGCGACACGCCTGGGCAGACTACGTCTCTCGCGCGTGAACGTGTTCCACCACGGCACGAACGCCCAGCCGTACCGGCTTCGGGCGGCGAGAGCGGTGATGTTTGCCGGAGAGAACCAAATCCCGCCGCCCGCGGCCACGACGACATGCGGCGAGAACCGACGCAGAGGGGCGAGCGGCCGCTTCGGCACGTACATGTAGCTGTCGAAGCGCCTCTTGTGGCCTAGGCCCACCACCATCCACGCCAAGTCAAGCGTCCAGGAGTCGAGCTGTACGTGCTCGACGGGCAGATCGGTCTCGACTCGCCATCGTCGGTCGCGCTCCATCGGAGTCTCGGTCACGAGGAGAAGCTCGATGTCCGTACGCTGCGCCAGCCGAGCCCAGAGCGGCCGCATGAACGGGCTCACCGTGTCGATGACCACGGCGATGCGCGTAGGGCTCCGCGACGATGGCTCTCGCGTATGTTGGTCGGTGCCCGCTGCTGACGTGATCACAAGATGCCGTCAGAGATCGATCCATCGCGTAAGGGCGGCGGCATCCATCCGTTGCCGTGCCATTGCGGCACGTCGCTTCCTCAGCGTCTCGGGCAGAATCCGAAAGGTCATCGGGATGGCTTTGAGCGTCCTCGGCGAAAGACCAGGCTTGTCCAACGAGAGCCACTTCCCGCGCGATGATAAACGGGGCGTCTCGGATGAAACTTGTACATGTCCTCGTTCTCATCAGTCACTGATCCCGACGGGCTGCCTCGACAGTCGACTGGCACCGCGCCGAGCTCGAACGCGAACGGACCCAGCGAGCGACGAAAGACTCGGCCCCTCAACGCCGTTACATGAGGTGAAGCCGGCCCGCGCGCTTCCTACAATCGGACCAAGCGTATGGGCGACATCTTGGCATCCGAGTCTGCGGAAAGGAGCACGAATGCGAGGATTTCTTGCCGTTGCTGGGTTGACGGTTGCGCTCACGATTCCGGCTGTGGCCTCGGGGGCAGTCCTGGAGAAAGGTGCCGGTATGGGTTGCCCCGACGGTCAACAGGGAACTTTTGCGTTCGTAGCCAATCAGGTCACTTCAACCGGGGACCGTCACGGCGGCCTTTGACAGCGGAGAAGTCTGGACGGTAGGCCCGACCTTTGTGACCAAGAAGTCACGGGAGTACTTCGTCAACGCGTATGGCAAGCTGCAGAGCGCCGCACGCTTCGCAGAGTTCGTCACTCGACGGCAGGCTCGTGCTCGATCGCTTCTGGTGCTTCCCCCCGGCCTGAGCTGACCAAATCCACGGACCGCTCGGCGGCGGCGCTGCTCGGGAGATTCCGGCGCGCATTGCGCTGCGCGCCGCGGCGCGAGCTCTCTCGCTGTTCAGTGCCGGAGCCGATTGAGCACGCGCGCGAAGGCGATCGTGGAGCGATGAGCTCCTCCGCAGACGTCCGCCATCGCCTCGCCGCAGCGGCGCGCCAGGCCAACGATTGTTCAATTCCGACCCTTCGGTCACGAAAAGGCGCGCGTGCCGGACGTTGAACTCGTATGAGGCTCACCAAGGCCGTCGTCTTGGCTCAGCCGCCGAGCGTCCCCTCGGGCGCCGCGAGGCGGGGTCGCACGAGCCTTCCCCCTGCCCCGCTGCTTTCGGTCGCAAACCGGACTCTGCTGAGCCATGCCCTCGGCTGGCTTGCGGAGGCCGGCGTACGGGAAGCGGCGGTGGTCATCCCGGAAGAGCTCGCCGCCCAGGCGCGGCGCGCGGCGGCTGACGGCAGCGGGATCGCGTCGTTGAGCTGGCTCGAGCAACGCCCGGACGAGTCCCTGGCCCAGACTCTCGAGGACCTCACCGGATTCATCGATGGAGAGCCGTTTGTTCTGCATCTGGCCGACAGTCTCGCGAGACGAAGCCTGCAAACCGTCGTTGCGGGCGCCGCGGAAGACGATGCCGAGGCGTTGCTCGTCGTGGACGAAGCGACCCAGGCCGGCCGGGCGCAGGTCGTGCAGCTCTACGCGAGCGCGGGGCACCGGCCCGATCACGCGCCGTAGGCTCCATCATGAATCCGCTGGAGTCGCGGTCCTGAGCGGTCGCGCGCTGGAGGACGTGGGCGGCCTTGACGCGCCCGCAGAGCATGTAGTCGAGGCGCTCGCCGATCGAATCGAGCAGCGCGGCGGGCGCGTCGGCATTTGCTGTGGTGGCGAGTGGTGGCGCTTCCGCGGAGGGTCAGACGCGCTACTGGAAGGCAATCGCTTCGCCCTCGAGACGCATGCCGCCGAATTATGGCGGTGCGCAGCTCGTGGATACACGAATCCAGGGACCGGTGATCGCGCATCCCGAGGCGCGCATCGAGTCGAGCACCGTGCGGGGCCCAGCCATAATCGGAGCGCGTGCGCGCTTGCTCGACGCCTACCTCGGACCGTACACCTCGGTCGGCGAAGACGCGACAATCGAGGGCGCCGAGGTCGAGAACAGCATCATCTTGCCCGGCGCCTCGATCAAGCATCTGAACGGCCGGCTGGAGGCGAGCATCGTCGGTGTGAACGCACGCGTGTTCAACGACTTTCGCTTACCTCGGGCACTGCGGCTGGACATCGGCGATGGAGCAGAGGTCGGTTTGAGCTGACCGACTGCGAACCACCGCGGAGCCGAACCGAGGGGGAGGCGAGGTTACGCAGGCCGTACGCAGACCGTCGTAAGAAAAACGCGCAAACTCCGAAAAGACTAGGGTGGCGACCCTGGCGCGAGCGCGACAGGAGCCACGCTAGCATCGCGACGTCCCCCTGGCCCGACCCCGGCCGGCCCACGGAAGGGAGTGTTGAACCATGCCTTCCCGAGTCGCCATTGACGGTGTCGGCCATCGCTCGAAGTCCTCGCGCTTCGAACGTCGTGCGACCCCGCTGCGGCACGAGAGCGACCTGCTTCGTCAGGCAATCGCGCGGGCCAAGGCAGGCGACGTGGGCGCTCTGCATTTCCTCTACGTCCGCTTCGCGGATGACGTGTGCGCGTACGTCGACAGCATCGTCCGCGACCGGCACGAGGCCGAGGACATCACCCACACGCTGTTCCTCAAGCTGCTCGTGAAGATCCAGCGCTACGAGCAGCGCGACGTCCCGTTTGCGGCATGGATCCTTAGGGTGGCCCGAAACGCTGCGCTCGATCACGTACGGGCACGGCGCGCGATCCCGGTCGAGGAGCTTCGGACGAGCGACGAGGGCCTCGAAGACGAAGCGGTCGAGCGCGCTGAGTCGTTGAGGCTCGCGCTCGACGGACTCCCCCCTGACCAGCGCGAAGTGCTCATCCTCAGGCACATCGCGGGCCTCACTCCGGGCGAGATCGCAGAGCGGCTCGGCCGGACGGAAAGCTCGGTGCACGGTCTTCATCACCGCGGCCGAAAGGCGCTCCAAGTGGCGCTCCGCGATCTCGACTCCGCACCGCTGACGGCAAGCGCCTGACCTCGGGTGCGCTCAGCGCCCGGTTTCGGCCGACTCGAGCAGCCGCGCAGCGACGCGGCCTGACTCGAGGTCGGCAAGGAAGAGCAGGGCGGCGTGCTCGAATAGTCGCTCGACGGAGATCCCCTCGCGCGCCGCGGCCGAGTCCAGCTCGTGCCAGTGCCCGTCGCCGAGTTCGATCGTCACGCCGAGCGGAAGCCCGTGCTCGCCCGCGGTGTCGCTGTGGACGAAGCTGGGTACGCGCGTAGAGAGCCGCTCGGACGCGCGCTCGAGAATGTAGTACTGCGCCGAGCGCGCCAGGAGAGTTGCGACATCGAGACCCTGGCGTCGCGCCTGCGCTTCCATCGCGGCCCGCGAGAACTCCCCTAGCTCGAGCGTCATCTCCCGGTTCATGCGCGAGGAGGACGTTAGCGCGTGGATCAGCGGGAATGCTGCGGCCATGGTCAACGCTGAGCCTGCTCAGGTGTTTTCAGCCGCGCCGTCTGAGGCGAGAGGTTCGGGACCCTCGCCTTGCTCGTCGCTCGCCGCCGGGACGGCGCCGGCCAGCTCGCTTCGCGATCCGACTCCCAGCTTGTTGAAGGCGTTCCGGAGGTGCCATTCGACCGTCTTCAGCGTCACGTACAGCGCCTTTGCGATCTCGCGGTTCGACAGTCCCCGCGCGGCGAGCTCGGCGACCTGCCGCTCCCGTGGGGTCAGCGCATCGGCTCCTGACAGCGCGGTTCGCCGTGGGCGCGATCCCGTGGCCCTGATCTCCTCAAGCGCCCGCCGAGCCAGGATGGGGGCCCCGCAGCGCTGGGCGAGCTCGAGTCCCTGGCGCAGCGGGTCTTGCGAAGCGCGCCGTTTTCCGTTTCGGCGCAGGGTCGCACCGAGCTCCACGAGCACGCGGGCGCGTGCAAGAGCCCTTTGGGAGGTCTCAAGGTACTCGAGCGCTGTGCCTAGGAGCTCCACGCGCCGCTCGCCTGTTCGCAGCAGTGCCGCGGCGTGGAGCGTGAAGCCGATCGCACCAGGAGCACCAAACGAGCGGGCAAGTTCCAGCTCCTCGTCCAGGAGCCGGCGAGCGCGATGCTCATCGCCCATCCCCGCCGCTGCGAGGGCGGCCTCGGTCCGCCAGCTCAGCACTGCGGGGTTATCAACCCGCTCTTCCGCCAGCACTGCGGCGCAATGTTCGAAGCGCGCCAACGCTCCAGCGAAATCACCGCGCTTGCGTAGCAGTCGTCCCTCAGCGGCGAGCCACAAGAGATCGAGGACGCCGAGGCGATCCGGAACCTGCGCCGCCAAGCGCCTTTCGGCCTTGCCGAGTTCCCCGCGTTCCATCAGCACCTCCGCGAGGACCGCCGTCACAGCCGGAAACGCGAACCCGTGTGCCTGCGGCGCCGCACCGAGCGCGTCTAAGGCATCCGCCTCTGCGTCCAGTAAGCGCCCACGACCGAATATCGCAAGGGCACGGAATCCGCGGGCGATCGCGCCACCGAGAGCGGAGCCTCGTCCACTGGCCTCCTCGATAGCAGCCGTCAGGGCGAACTCGGCGGTCTGGTAGTCCTCGCAGACGGTCAGGGCGGACGTTGCCACGTAGTAGCCAAGCCCGTCAGCCGACTCGGTATCCAATAGCCGACCACGGCCGAGCGCGCTCCGCGCGAGCCCAAGCACCTCATCCACCGGGTGCCCCTCTAGCGCTCGCGCGAGCGCCCGGTCGGCGATCGCGATACGACCCCACGGAGAGTCTGGCGACTCGGCGTGCGCGTCAGGGTCGGACCGGCACACCTGATCCATATCGTCAGCGGCAGATCCGAGACGGACGCAGAGCGCATGAGCTCCCCTGAGCTGCGCCGACAAGGTGCCCTCGTCGTGGTTGAGCTCGGCAAGAGCTTTGCGGAGCGTATCGGCGGCCTCCGCACTCCGTCCCTGCGCCCAGAGGACGCGACCTATGCCCAGCGCCGCGACGGCGCGGTCAGCCGGCTCCCGGGCCACGCTGAGCGCCTCCCGGAGGTTCGGGACCGCCTCGGGGAGTACCAATAAAGCCTCGGCGCGGCCGAGCCTAAGCATGAGCGTCGCACGCTGCCCCTGGTCAGGCGGCTCGGACAGCGCCCGGCGCAGGTAGCAAACGGCCGACTCCGGCATAGCAGCAGCCATGGCCGCCTTCGCTGCGGCGGACAAGACGCCCACCACCCAATCGCTCCCAGTGCGGGTCGCCGGGAGCAGGTGCCCCGCGACTTTCTCCAGCGGCGCGCCCTCCAGGTTCAGGACGCGCGCGGCGGAGAGGTTCGCCGCCGCATGCTTAGCCGGGAGCATGGCCGCGGCCACCGCGCGGCGAACGATCGGGTAGACAAAGGAGAGCAGCTCGGCGCGCGTCAGCACGTCAGCGTGCATGAGCTCGTCGGCGAGTCGAGCCGCATACAGCGGCTCCAACCCCGCGACCTCCGCCGCGTGGCGGAGCTCGACTCCATCCCCCAGGACGGCAATGGCCTGTGCGAACGGGATCGCTCCCGGGCCGATGGGGTCCAACCGCAGGAGCACGGACTCCGCCACCGACTCTGGACCGGCCTCGAGTACATCAGCGACGTCGCGGGTGTCCTGATCGCGGGCCACCGCAAGGTCGGCTGCGAGTGCGTGTAGCAGGAACGGATTGCCACCGGTGACGTCGAAGCAGGAGCGGCAGAACTCGTCGCCCGCCTCAGGGAACGGCGCGCGACGCATCTCGAGCGCAACCGCCTCCGGGCTAAGTGGGGGTGGGCTGATTTTGCGTGTGATCGGGTGCGCGAGGAGCTCGGCGAAATGCTGCGCTGTCGGCTTCAGACGACGCAGCGAACCGGCCACAACCAGGCAGACCGATAGGTCTTCCGGACGCTGAGCGAGATAGAGCGCAAATCGGAGGGAGAGGCGGTCAGCGTGCTGCGCGTCGTCGACTATGAGTACCAGCGGCCGTACCCGACCCAGATTCACACAGACCTGATAGAGCCCACGCAGGACCGAGAATGCGTGTCGCTCGTGCGACGTCAGGTCATCACCGAATCCGGGCACCAGCAGAGGCGCGGCAGCCGTCGCGGCGCCCGCCAGAAGGTCGAGGCGCTCCGATTCGTCGGCATTGGCGACCCGGGCCTCGAACAACTGCAGGACGACACCGAAGGCGAACTGGCTCTCGATGTCACGCCCTGCGGCCGTGAGCACCTCGAGTCCACGTTCATGGGCGAGAGCGGCCGCCTCGGCCAGCAAGCGCGACTTGCCAATGCCAGGCGGTCCGTCTATCGCAACGACGGAACCCCGGCCCAACCGTGCCTGGTCGAATCCTGCCGAGAGCTCGGCGAGCTCTGTCTCCCGCTCCAGCAGTGGGCCAGGTCCGCGGACAAGTTGACCTTCGTTGCGCCGGCCCATCAAGTTGTGCATGCCGTTCAGGTCTCTTGGATTCGCGGTCGCCGGCCACCGCTCACGGCGCGATCGTGCCCGGGCCAGTGCATTTGCCCAGTCTGCCCCAGATCATGTAAAAAAGCTCGCAACTTAGGAGGACGGGGAACCCTGCGCACTGCGTACGGCGCGGAATCTGTGCGTTCGCTCGCTTCCTTCCTCCCGACAGGACGTAGGGTGCGCGGCCGGAGGGCGAAAACGAGCACTGGGCCCAACCGTTACGACCGCGAGCGCGGCCCTGTTCATCTACTTCTGGGTCCTCGAGCGCTGCGGTCGCCGCTTGCACGACGTCGGGCGTCTGCGTTACCACCCGACTTCGCTCCATTCCCGGCCGCCTCTGGTCCTATCGGGATCCCACGAGGGAGGGAATTGGGGGGCGGCGCTTCACAGCCTGGCGGCCTTCCGAGTCCCCCCCGAGAAGATCCGTTGCCCCGGGCGCACGCCGCCCACGCAAGAAACGGATCCGCCGCCGGACCGCTTGCGCGCCCGCGGGAATTTCTTGTCCGGGCCGACATCGGCGCGGTGCTGAAGATGTCCGCAAGGCGTGCGTACAAAGGGCGCAATCAACGAAGCGACCGCCGTGCAAAAACTGCAAGCTGGCACCCGTTAGCTGGATGTGGGCCGCCTGCTCCACAAAGGCCGAGTCGTCGGCGCGACGACGGTTCTGCTCGCGCTCTTCGCGAGCGCGTCGGGGCAGGCGGCCACCTACCCTGCCGGCTTCGCCGAGCAGACGGTCCTCTCCGGACTGACGAACCCCACCGTGGTGCGGTTCGCCGCCGACGGCCGGGTGTTCGTGGCCGAGAAGAGCGGGCTCATCAAGGTCTTCGACTCGCTCGCCGACCCCCAGGCCGACGTCTTCGCCGATCTCCGGACACAGGTCCACAACTTCTGGGACCGTGGTCTGCTCGGCCTGGCGCTCCACCCGAGCTTCCCGGACAGCCCGTACGTGTACGCCCTCTACACGCACGACGCGGCGATCGGCGGAGCTGCGCCGCGCTGGGGCGCACCGGGCGCCACGTTCGACGGCTGCCCCAGCCCGCCCGGGGCGACCGCGGACGGCTGCGTCGTGAGCGGGCGGCTGTCGCGCCTCACGGCCGCCGGCAACTCGATGGTCGGCACCGAGGAGGTGCTGATCGAGGACTGGTGCCAGCAGTATCCGAGCCATTCGGTCGGCTCGCTCGACTTCGGCGCCGACGGAGCGCTCTACGTCACGGGCGGTGATGGCGCGAGCTTCAACTTCGTCGACTACGGGCAGGACGGCAATCCGCCGAACCCGTGCGGCGATCCACCCACCCCCGCCGGATCGCTGCTGAGCCCGCCGACGGCGCAGGGCGGGGCCCTGCGCAGCCAGGACCTGCGCACCCCCTTTGACCCGACGGCCACGCCTCTCGATCCGACGACGTTGGACGGAGCGCTGCTGCGGGTCGATCCTGCGACTGGCGCAGCGCTGCCCGACAACCCGAACGCCGGCAGCAGCGATCCGAATGAGCGCCGAATCGTCGCCTACGGCATGCGCAACCCGTTCAGGATGGGCGTACGGCCCGGAACCAACGAGGTCTGGATCGGAGACGTGGGCTGGAACGTCTGGGAGGAGATCAACCGGGTGACCACGCCGACGGCCGGCGTGACGAACCTCGGCTGGCCGTGCTACGAGGGCGGCATGTCCACCGCCCTACCCGCCCAACCACAGTCCATCCGCCAGAGCGGCTACGACGCGGCCAACCTCTCGATCTGCGAGAGCCTCTACAACGCGGGCACCTCGGCCGTACAGGCGCCGCTGTACGCGTGGAATCACTCGGCCACAGTCGTGAACCGGCGAGACCTGTCCGACCGGGAGCTCCTCGGCAGCGGGAATCGCCTTCGGCTCCTCGAACAGCAACTATCCCGTCGAGTACGGGGGCGCGCTCTTCTTCGCCGACTACTCCCGCGACTGCGTCTGGGCGATGATGCCGGGCGCAGGCGGGCTGCCCGATCGCGCGCAGATCCGTACCTTCGCAGCGGGCGCAGCGAACCCGGTCCATCTTCAGATCGGGCCCGGCGGCGACCTCTTCTACGCGGACTTCGACGGCGGGACCGTCCGGCGGGTCATGTTCACGGCGGCGAACCGGCCGCCTACCGCGGTCGCCAGCGGGAACCCGACGAGCGGCAACGCCCCGCTGACCGTCCAGTTCGACGGCTCCGGCTCCAGCGATCCGGACGCGGGAGACACGCTCAGCTACGCCTGGGACCTCGACGGCGACGGCGGATACGACGATTCGACGCAGGTTGGGCCGAGCTACACCTATACGAGCAGCGGCACGTTCGTCGCGAGCCTGCGTGTGACGGACAGCCAGGGCGCCTCGGCGACGTCCGCGGTGACGATCAGCGTCGGCAACACCGCTCCGACGGCGACGATCACGTCGCCGGCGCCAGGCACTACCTGGCGCGTGGGCGACGTGATCACATTCGCCGGAGGCGCCACAGACGCCCAGGACGGTCCGCGCCCGGCGTCCTCGCTGTCCTGGAGCCTGATCCTGCACCACTGCCCGTCAAACTGCCACACCCATCCTCTTCAGACGTTCGAAGGCACAGCCGGCGGCTCGTTCGCCGCGCCCGATCACGAGTATCCGGCGCACCTCGAGCTCCAGCTGACAGCTCGCGACTCGGGCGGCTTGACGGACACGGAGTCGATCCGCCTAGATCCGCGTACCGTCGCTCTTACGCTGAGCACGTACCCCGGCGGCTTGAACCTCGCGCTGAACGGCACGACCGCGGCCACGCCGTTCACGCGGACCGTCATCCAGGGATCGACCAACACGATCTCCGCGCCATCGCCACAGACGAAGTCCAAGAAGTCGTGGAGTTTCCGCTCGTGGTCCGACGGCGGAGCGCAGACGCACGTCGTGGTCGCGCCGACCAGCTCGGCCACCTACACGGCCTCGTACCGTCAGCGCTGACCGGCCGCGACGGCTAGCCCGGCTCGATCTCCGCCACCGGCTGCGGAGGGCCTTCGGAAGCACGTACGAGTAGCGGCTCGCCCCGCTCCGGGAACGGGATCTCGATGCGGTCGAAGTCACGGGGCACGACCACGTTTTCGAAGGTCTCGCGCGCCTCGTCCCTCACCTGGCCGCCCGAGTAGCGCGGAGAGATGTGCGTCAGCGCGAGCATGCGCACCTCCGCCGCCGCGGCGATCCCTGCCGCGCCGGCGGCGGTCGAGTGGCGCGTCTCCGCGGCGCGCTCGGCGTCCTCCTCCATGAAGGTGGCCTCGTGCACGAGCAGATCTGCCTCCCAGGCCACCAGCCGGGTCATGTCGCAGGGGGTGGTGTCGCCGCTAAGCACGATCGTCCGCCCGGCGCGCGCCTCCCCCATCACCTGATCGGGCCGGACGCCGTTCACGACCTCGCCGCCCTGGAGCCGGCCGAAGTCCGGACCGGGGATCACGCCCAGCTCGCGCGCGCGCTCCGGGTCGAACACGCCCGGACGCGGGTCCTCGACGAGCGCGTAGCCGAGACCGCGGCCGCCGTGGTCGACCTCGAACGCCGCGATGCGGTAACCGTCGCGCTCCAGCTGGTCGTTCGGTTCGAGCTCCTCGAGCTCGACCTCGAAGGTGAGCCGGCCGATCACCGGCGCGAGGGTCTTGAACAGGCGGCCGAGTCCGCGCGGCCCGTAGACCGTGAGCGGACGCTCGCGCTGGCGCAGCGCGTAGGTCTTCAGCATTCCGGGCAGCCCCAGCACGTGATCGGCGTGGAAATGGGTGATGAACAGCTCCTCGAGCTCGACCAGCCCGACGGAGCGCATGAGCTGTCGCTGCGTGCCCTCGCCGCAGTCGATCAGCAGCCGGTCGCCGCCGCGGCGCACCAGCGTGGCGGGCAGGCCACGCCGCGGGCTCGGGGACGAGCCGGCGGTTCCGAGGAAGAGCACGTCGAGGTCCATCGCCGCCCTATGTTGACCGGGACGCCTCGTCGTCGAGCTGCCGGTCGTCGCGCGTGAGCGCTCCGATGTCCGCCAGATCCTGATCGCGACCGGCCGCGCGCTTCATGCGGATCAGATCGTCGAGGCCCGCGAACGCGACCGTGTAGCCCCCGAGGTCGGCGCGAACGGCGCCCGCGCGCAGCAGCTCGTAGGAGCGCGGAGCGCCCGCCAGGTGTCCGAAGCTGAGCAGATCGAGCCGACCGTGGCGCGTCATCAACGGGATCTGCGGCATCCGCAACAGAAGCTGCGGGTCGGTCACGTCGATCCGCGCTCGCGTCCGCGGAGGCCGGGCCTCGAGCTCGGTCAGAGCCTCGCCCAGCCGGCTCAGGCTCGCCAGGTCCGGGCTCGGCACGATGTCGAGATCGCGGGTGAAGCGGCCGTGGCCGTGGGACTGGACCGCGACGCCTCCGACGATCACGAAGTCCACGCGCCGCTCCCCGAGGACCAGGAGGATTCGCTCCGGATCGAAGATCGGCTCTGGGGCGTCAGTCACCCGACCGTGCCCTGCGGCCAACGGCGGTCAGCTCGCTCGCGAAGCGATTCGTCGCGAGCGCGCTCTCCAGCCGGGCGCCGGGCGACATCGCCCGCTGGGCGCGCAGATCCCACGCGTCGTAGCGGCTGGCGAGCGGCCGGCTCGAGAGCACCGGCTCCTCGCCCATCGCTACCAGCAGCGACCTCAGGCGCGACCAGGTGACCTCCTCCTCCCCGCGCTCGATGCGGGCGATCGCGCTCTGGCTCGTACCCGCGCGGTGCGCGAGCCGGCGCTGGCTGAGGCCCTTGCGCGCGCGCGTCTGCCTGACGAGGTCTCCGGGAGTCATGATGCCGTAAACGGTATCAGCTCGAACGCTACCTCGCCGGCCTCGACCGTCGCCATTCCCATCGTGTGAGCCGGAGCCCGGCGGCGTTCCGTGGGGCTCCCGGGGTTGAAGATCTGGAAGCCGTCGCTCGCGCGCTCGTGAAGCGGCAGGTGGGAGTGACCGAAGACGACCGCGTCCGCCCGCTCGCCGTACCGGCGCCGCAGCCGCTCGAGGCGCCCGGCCCTCGGCCCGGCGTCGTGGACCATCGCGATCCGCACCCCAGCGGCCTCCACGACCCGCTCTGCCGGGAGCAGACTGCGCAGCTCCGCGCTGTCGACGTTGCCGTGCACTCCGGCGAGCGGCGGACCGATCGCCTCGAGCTCGCGCATGACCGCGAGCGTCTGGAAGTCGCCGGCGTGGAGCAGCAGGTCGGCCGCCTCGATCCGCTCGACGCAGGCGTCCGGCAGCCGGCGCGCGCCGCGCGGCATGTGGGTGTCGGAGATCACGGCGATCAGCATGCTTCGGACTAGACTCCACGGGCCGGCGCCCGTAGCTCAGTGGATAGAGCGCTGCCCTCCGGAGGCAGAAGTCGCAGGTTCGAATCCTGCCGGGCGCGTCCGAAAGGCGTGACCGCGCTACTCCCGCAGTCCCACGGCTTCGAGTGCCTCTTCGGGGTCGCGAAACGACCGGAAGTAGATGACCTTTCGGTCTCGAAAGCACCAGAGGTAGGCGTAGCGCATTTCCTGGTCTATGCCGGTGTGCCGGGCCCTGGATCGGAAACGGTGGATCGAGATGAGGCGGTCGCCCGACCCGACTATCTGCTCCAGCTCGATCGTGAACCGCTCGTACGGCTCAAGCCAGGTCCGAATCGAGCGAACCACCCCTTCGTAGCCGCGATATGTCTCGCCGGCGTGGTCAGGGAGGATGTTGTCCTCGAAGACAACGTCTGGATCGAGGAGAGAGAAGTCGGCCGTATCGCCCGCTCCCCAGGTCGCGAAAAAGGCGCGAAGTCTCTCGGCGTTGTCCTGCGACATCGCCTACTCCCGCAGTCCGACGGCTTCGAAGGCAGCGGCGCGGTCAAGGTAGTAGTCGGCTTCCACGACGAGCCCTGCTCGTAATCGATGCACAACCGCGAACGACTGCGTGTATGGCATCTCGGTCGTGGCGTCCTGCCCAATGATGCGGACACAGGCGATCACACGTCCGTCATCCAGGTCGACACAGCTCATCTATGCGCACCTCGATCGGACCGACCAGATCGACGAGGCTCTGCATGCGCTCGAGCGCGGCCTCGCGACCCCTGAAGACACCAGCATTGGGCCAGCCCGGCCCCTCTCGATAGACGGCATCCTCGGCCCAGAACCCTTCGATCACAGCCGCTGGGCCGGACTCGTTCCACACCTCGAAGGCGCGCTGGATGATGGCGGCATCCGTCTGCGACATCGCCTACTCCCGCAGTCCCACGGCTTCGAGGGCTTCGGAACGGTGCCGGTAGCTGCGATGGCGAGTGACCTTCCCGTCACGCAATGTGAAGACGTGGAAGGTCGGGAACCTCACTTCTACGCCGCTACCTCGGCCGCGGCCGATTTGCAAGCCACCTACAACGACGTGATCTCCGTGGTCGAGCATTTCCTCTGGCTCAAATCTGAACGCATCCCATGCCGCGAGCCACTCAGCAAACCCCGTTTGGACCTCGTCGCGGCCACGGTAGACCTCCTGGCCGATGGAGATCCCGGGAGGAACCTGCCACTCGATTTCAGAGCCGAGCGCCTCAAGCGCCCCGTCATAATCGGCGCGGTCAAACGCGCTGAGCAGCGTACGCACGAGCTCGACGTTCTCCTGCGACATCGCCACAGGCCAGTATCGCCCAGTTCGCCACCCCAGGGGCGAACATCCCCCACCGCAAGCTGGTCAGCTGCAGTCAACGGCCGCGAACGACTGCCTGTAAGCGTCCGCCAGCTGTGTCAGCGCGACCTGGAACTGCTCCGTAGCTCCGCTCACGGAGAGGCTCGAGCCAAGGTTCTTCCCGATCGACTGGAGCTGCGAGGTGAATTCCTTGTTCGCGGATTCGACCTCCTGCTTGCGCTCGTCGTTCAGGTCTCCCTGTGCTTCCGCGATCTGCTCGAGGTCATCCCGGATCGCGTTCAGACTGTCCCCCACCTTGGCCACCGTCGCAGTGTCAAGCGTTAGGCCGGAGAGCTTGTCAACCTGCTCTTTGATGCCCGCGCGCGCGTCGCAGACGGCGTCCTGCGCCTGCTCCTCGTCGGACTCCCCGCACGCGCCCAGCAAGGTCCCCAGTAGGAGCACGATGACCAGTGATCGCTTCATCGCGACGCACTCTCTCACACGAGCTCGACCACGCCGTCCGCCCAATCGGGTAACTCGGCGGTCCACCCCAGCGTCTGCAGCAGGGTCGTGTGACAGCGCCTACTCTTCGGCGATACTCGCCATTGCCATGTCGCAGCAGGCACCGTCTGAGGAGACCAACCTCGAGATCGTCCGGCGCTGCTCCTCGGCCTTTGCCGCAGGGGACCTCGACCAGCTCTTCGCGTACGCCCACCCCGAGGTGGTCTTCCGGCAGGGAGAGAATTGGCCCGAAGGCGACGTGCGCGGGGCGGATCTCGTGCGGCGCTTCTTCGAGGAGTACATCTCGACGATGGGTCACTCGGTCGAGGTCGAGGAGGTCGTCCAGGCGGGCGAGTGCGTGATCCTGGTCCGTTATACGGGGCATACGCGCGGCGAGCAGTCCGGCGCCCAGGTGGACCTCGACTACACGCACGTCTGCACGCTGCGCGACGGCCTCGTCGTGCTCGTCGAGGTCTTCTGGGATCACGGGCAGGCGCGTCGCTACGTGGGACTGCCCGGCTGAGGCGCTGGCGCGCCGGGCGCGCTTTCCCACGGGTTTGCTAATCGCGCCCAGCCGGGGAAGACACCTCCGTAATCGGGTAGCCGGGAACCCGCCGCGAACCTCGAAGTAGACGCCAGGCAGGGACTGCCGAATCGTCAGTCCGACGTCCGTGCGTCCGCGTGCGCCTGCGATCGAGCCGCGCTGCGGTCGAACCGTCCGCCGCGCCCCTCAAGCTTTCGCGCCAACCGACCGACTCAGATCACAGTGAGATTCCACTCGCCGAGCTCCGCCCCGATCGGCACCACTATCCGCCGCCTTGCCCTGCTCGCCGCCGCGATCGGTGTCGCCGCCGGCGTGGCCGCGCCCTCCGCCTCCGCCGCGCCGCCGCCCGGCTTCGTCGGCATGACCGCGGAGGACGTGTTCGCCGAGCCGGGCGCATACCGCTCGCAGACTCTCGGCGCCCAGCGGGGCGTGGGCGTGCAGCTGATCCGCCAGACCTTCGATTGGAGCCGGATCGAGCAGTCCCCCGGCAGCTACGACCTCGCCACGCACGACGACTACGTGTCGTCGCTCGCCGCGCACGGCATGCGCGTGCTGCCGATCCTGTTCAACCCGCCGCACTTCCGCCTTGGCCGGACGAGCGGGCGCGCCTCGTGCGCGCCGCACAGCTTCGACACCTTCGCGGCGTTCGCCCAGGCGCTCGTCCGGCGCTACGGACGGAACGGCAGCCTCTGGGCCGAGCGGCCCTGGCTGCCCAAGGTCCCGATCACCTCCTGGCAGATCTGGAACGAGCCCAACCTCGGGATCTACTGGTGCAATCGCGCGAGCGCTCGCCAGTACGTGCGCATGCTGCGCGCCGTCGGCGGCGCGATCAAGAAGGTCGACCGGAAGGCCGAGATCGTGACGGCTGGCCTGCCACCGAGCAAGCTCTCGAGCGCCGTGCCGATCGAGCGCTACATCCGGCAGATGTACCGTGCCGGCGCGAAGAAGGCCTTCGACACGATGGCGATCAACTCGTACGCCAAGAACCGGGCCGAGCTGCGCACGCTCTTGGGCACGATCCGCGCGGATCATGAACCGCAGCCGCGACAAGCGAGCGCCGATCTGGATCACCGAGCTCGGCTGGGGAGACGCGGGGCCGGCGCACCGCTTCATCGTGGGCGCCGCGGGCCAGGCCAAGCGTATCTCCACCTCGTTCTCCGAGATCCTCCGCCAGCGCAAGCGCCTGCGGCTGCGCGGCGTCGTCTACTACACCTGGCGCGACGCCGCCCCCTACCCGCCGCTCTATCGCGACCTGTGGGGGCTCCACACCGGCCTGCTCGACGCGAGCGCCAACCCGAAGCCCGCCTACTACGCGTTCCGCGACGCGGTGGCCCGCTTCAAGTAGCGAGAGCCCGCGCGTACCACGCCCAGGCCGCCCGGAGACCCCGCTCGAGATCCCACTCGGGCGCCCAGCCGAGCTTCTCGCGAATCGCGCTCGAGTCGAGCACCCGCCGGTCGACCTCGCCCCCGGGGGCCTTCGTGCCCTGCACCTCGGGCTCCACCTGGCTGCCGGCGATCGCGGTAAGGCGGCCCACCACCTCGCGGACCGGGACGGGCTCGCCCCCACCCGCGTTCCAGGCGCGCCCGCGCAGCTCATGACGGTCGAGCGACGCCGCCGCGGCCAGGTAGACCGCCGCGGCGTCGTCCACGTAGAGGAAGTCGCGCTCCGGGCTGCCGTCCGAGCGGAGCACGGGCCGCTCGCCGCGGGCCAGGGCGCGCGCCGTGTTCGGCACGAGGCGCGACCAGTTCACGTCCCCCGGCCCGTACACGTTGGCCAGGCGGGTGACCGCGAGCGGCAGCCCATAGGTGCTCGCGTAGGAGCGGGCGATCATGTCGGTACAGGCCTTCGAGACCGCGTACGGGAAGCTCGGTCGCAGCGCGAAGTCCTCGCGGAAGGGCAGCTCCTCCTGGTCGCCGTAGGCCCGCTCGGAGGACGCGACCACGATCCGCTCGACGCCGCCCCACACCCGGCAGGCCTCCAGCAGGCTGTAGGTGCCCCGTACGTTGGCCTCCCAGGTGGGAAGCGGCGACCGGTTCGCCGCCTCCACGATCGAATGGGAGGCCAGGTGGTAGACGCTCGTGACCCCGTGCTGGTCGAGCGCGCGCGCCAGCGCGGCGTGGTCGCAGAGGTCGGCGGCCACGAGCGTGCAGCGCTCCCCGATGCCTTCGGACGCGAAGCGCGAGAGCGGGTCCGCGGCGCGGCGCAGGGCGACGACACGCTCGCCGCGTTCGAGCAGCAGCTCCGCCAGCCGGCGCCCCGATGAAGCCCTGGGCGCCTGTGACGAGCGCCGTCAGCCGCCCGCGACCGCGGGCAGGATGGTCACCTCGTCACCGTCCTCCACCGCGGTCTCCAAGCCGTCGAGGAAACGAATGTCCTCGCCGCCGACGTACACGTTGACGAAGCGGCGTAGGTCACCGTCCTCCGCGATGCGCTCGCGCAGCCCGTCGTAGCGGTCGTAGAGGCCGTCGAGCACGTCGCCGACCGTGGTCGCGCCGTCCACCGCCGTCTCGGTGTCGCCGCCCGTGACGTTGCGGAGCTGCGTCGGGATCTTGACCGTGACCGCCATTCGGACGGGCCAGATTACACAGCGGCGACCGGCTGCCCGTCGACCACGCGCTCGAAATCCTCCACGGAGGCGTCGATCTCGTGCCGCTCGAACGTGCCGCGCACGGCGTCGAGCGTCTTCAGCCCGTCGCCGGTGATGACCACCACCACGCGCTCGTCGCCGGCGATCGTCCCCCGCTCGGCGAGCTTCGCGAGCACGGCGGTGGTCACGCCGCCGGCCGTCTCGGTGAAGATCCCGGTGGTCCTGGCGAGCAGCCGGATCCCTGCGCGGATCTCGTCGTCGCTCACGGCCTCGACCGAGCCACCCGTCCGGCGCGCCACATCGAGGGCGTAGGGCCCGTCCGCGGGGTTGCCGATCGCGAGCGACTTGGCGATCGTGTCCGGCCGCACCGGGCGGCAGACCTCGTGGCCGGCCTCGAACGCCTGCGCCACCGGCGAGCAGCCCTCGGCCTGCGCGCCGTTCAGCGCCGGGAGCTCTCCCGCCACGAGCCCGACCTCGATCCACTCCTCGATGCCGCGCGCGATCTTCGTGAACAGCGAGCCCGACGCCACCGGCGCCACGATCCGATCCGGCAGCTCGAAGCCGAGCTGCTCGCAGATCTCGTACGCGATCGTCTTCGAGCCCTCCGCGTAGTAGGGCCGCACGTTCACGTTCACGAACGCCCAGTCGCGGTCGCCGGAGAGCTCCGTGCAGAGCCGGTTCACGTCGTCGTAGGTCCCCCGCACGGCCACCAGGTTGGTGCCGTACACGCCGGTGGCGAGCACCTTCTGCTCCTCGAGGTCGGCCGGGATGAACACGTAGGAGTCGAGCCCGGCGGCGGCCGAGTGGGCCGCCACGGCGTTCGCGAGGTTTCCGGTCGAGGGGCAGGCCACCACCTGGTAGCCGAGCTCCTGTGCCTTCGCCACGGCCACCGCCACCACCCGGTCCTTGAACGAGTGGGTGGGGTTGGCGGTGTCGTTCTTCACGTACACCTCGCGCAGGCCGAGCGCCTCGGCCAGCCGCGGCGCGCGCTGAAGCGGGGTCAGCCCCACCGGCAGCCCCGGCGTGGGAGCGCCGGCGAAGGGCAGGAAGTCCGCGTAGCGCCAGATCGTGTTGGGGCCGGCCTGGATCCTGCGCCTGGCCTCGGCCGCGTCGAGCCCACTCAGGTCGTAGGCGACCTCGAGCGGTCCGAAGCAGCGCTCGCACACGTAGCGGGCCTCGAGCGGATAGGTCTCACGACATTCCTTGCATTGGAGCGCCTGGACGGGCATATGGGTCCTTTCCGGTGAAAAGCCTCCGCCGCTGCTGTGACGACGGAGGCCTCTTCAGCGCTCCTGTCACATCTTCCGGACCCGCGGCCGGGTCCGATGGACTTGGCACCTTTCCTCCACCGACGGCACGTATGCCTTCGGTGACGGCGGTTGCCGGGGCTTCACCGGGCCATGTCCCTCCACCCCTCTCGATGCAACGGCTATGTCTAAGACGGCGCAGGATACCAGTCGCCGGAAGTAGAATGAACCCAATGAACGTGCTGGACGACCCGCTCAGATCCGATGCCGAGCCTCCCGAAGCCACGCCTCAGGCGCTCCGCTCGCGCGCGGGCCGACGGCGCGCGGGTCGACCCCTCAGCTGAGCCGAACGTCGAGGTCGTCACCCGCGAGGCCGACGGCCCCGAGGGCGGCGGGCTGCGCTGGATGAACATCGAGCGCCCCGGTCCCGTCGACCGCTCCTGGCTCGAGGAGCACTTCGACTT
Source organism: uncultured Thermoleophilaceae bacterium (assembly GCA_963812415.1). GTDB lineage: Bacteria > Actinomycetota > Thermoleophilia > Solirubrobacterales > Thermoleophilaceae > JACVRW01. Next base: position 161,571 of record CAWEVH010000043.1, read on the forward strand.
CCACCCGCTCGACTACGAGGACGTGCTCTCGCGCAACCAGCGGCCGAAGATCGACGAGTACGAGGACTACCTGTTCATCGTCCTGTACTTCCCGGTGTTCGACAAAAGCGTCGGCCGCCTGAACGCCGCCGAGCTCGACATCTTCATCGGGCCCGACTTCCTGATCACGCTGCCGAACACGCCCGTCCCCCCGGTGGAGTACCTGTTCGAGCGCTGCCGCTCGAGCGAGGAGGTGCGCGAGGCGCTGCTCTCCAAGGGCTCGGGCTACCTGCTCTACAGGATCGTCGACGACTCGTTCGACTACTGCTTCCCGATGCTGCGCAAGATCGGCAACCGGCTCGAGCGCCTCGAGGAGGACATCTTCGAGGGCCGCTCCGAGGAGGTCGTGCGCGACATCTCCGGCTCGAAGCAGGAGATCATCAACTTCCGCAAGATCATCCGGCCGCAGCGCGCCGTGCTGCGCGACCTCGAGCGCACCAAGCAGCGCTACCTGGCCGCGGACCTCGAGGTGTACTTCGACGACATCGTCGACGCGTCCGAGCGGATCTGGGACATGCTCGAGAACTTCAAGGAGGTGATCGAGGCGCTCGAGGTGACCAACGAGTCGGTGCTCTCCCACCGCGTGAACGAGGTGCTGCGCGTGCTCACCGCGTTCAGCGTCGTGATCCTGCCGCTCACCCTGATCGCGAGCATCTGGGGGATGAACGTCGATGTTCCCGGCGAGGGCGACAGCGGCGTCGCTTTCTGGGCGATCCTCGGCGGCATGCTCGCCCTGCTCGTGTCGATGGTCGCCTACTTCCGGCGGCGCGGATGGCTGTAGAGGACCTCGAGCGCGCCGCGAGCGACGAGGACGCCTTTCGCCGCGTCGTCGAGCCCTACACGGGCGAGCTGCACGCGCACTGCTACCGCATGCTCGGCTCGGTGCACGACGCCGACGACGCCCTCCAGGACGCGCTGCTTCGCGCCTGGCGGGCGATCGGCCGCTTCGAGGGTCGCAGCTCCCTGCGGGCCTGGCTCTACCGGATCGCCACCAACACCTGCCTCGACCTGATCGCGAAGCGGCCCAAGCGCGTGCTGCCGATCGACCACGCGCCCGCCGCCGAGCCGGGGGCGCCGCTCGAGACCCCGCTCGTGGAGTCGGTCTGGGTCGAGCCCTACCCGGACGAGCAGATCGGGCTCGCTGACGGCTACGCGGCGCCCGAGGCGCGCTACGAGCTGCGCGAGAGCGTCGAGCTTGCGTTCGTGGCCGCCCACCAGCACCTGCCGGCCACCCAGCGCGCGGCGCTCATCCTTCGCGAGGTGCTGGGCTTCTCGGCCAAGGAGACCGCCGAGACGCTCGACACCAGCACGGCGTCCGTCAACAGCGCGCTGCAGCGGGCCCGCGCCACGGTGGACGAACGACTGCCCGAGCAGACCCAGCAGGCCACGCTCCGCTCGCTCGGCGACGGCAAGCTGCGCGAGATCGTGCAGGGCTACATGGAGGCCATGCAGCGCGGAGACGTGAGCCGCGTGGTGAACATGTTGGCCGAGGAGGCCGCCTGGTCGATGCCGCCGCTTCGCAACTGGTTCCTCGGCACCGACGGGATCACCGGCTTCCTCCAGCACGGGCCGCTGTCGGGCGACTGGCGCTGGCGCCACCTGCCGGCGCACGCCAGCGGCCAGGCGGCCGTGGGCTCGTACGCCTGGCACGAGGGTGAGCAGACCTACCTGGCGTTCGCGCTCGACGTCTTCACGCTCGAGGGCGCGCGGATCAAGGAGGTCACGAGCTTCATCAACCGCGCGACGGGAAGCAGCGACCCGGAGTACTACGCGCGCTTCCCGGAGCAGCCACTCGACCCGGCGCGCGCCGTGTTCGAGCGCTGCGGCCTGCCGCTGCGGCTGTAGGGTGCCGCGCGATGGACGAGTCGATCTTCAAGGCCTACGACGTCCGCGGCATCCACCCCGACCAGATGGACGAGCAGCTCGCCTACCGGATCGGGCGCGCGTTCCCGCGCGTGCTCGCCGACCTCGAGGGCGGCTCGGTCGGCGAGCTCGAGATCGCGCTCGGGCGCGACATGCGGCTTTCCGCTCCGGGCATGGCCGAGCAGTACGCCAGGGGGATCTCGGAGGAGGGCGCGAAGGTGCTCGACGTCGGGATGGTGGGCACCGAGATGCTCTACTGGACCGTCGGCTCGCGGGGACTGGACGGCGGGCTCATGTGCACGGCGTCGCACAACCCCAAGGGATACACGGGCGCGAAGCTCGTGCGGCGCGGCGCGCTCGCCCTCTCCGGTGACTCCGGCATCGGCGAGCTGAAGGAGATCGTGACGGCCGGCGAGCCCGGCCCCCCGGCCGACCCGGCGGGCGAGATCGCGACGGACGACGTGGCCGAGGCCTTCCGCGAGGCGGCGCTCGGCTACATCGACGCGTCGGCGATCGCGCCGCTCACGGTCGTGCTCGACGGCGGCAACGGGATGGCGGGGCCGATGGTCGGGCCGCTGCTCGACTCCTTCCCGATCGAGCAGGTGCGCACCTACTGGGAGCCCGACGGCAACTTCCCCGACCACGAGCCCAACCCGCTGCTCGAGGAGAACCGTCGCTTCATCATCGAGCGGGTCCGGAAGACGGGCGCCGACCTCGGCATCGCCTGGGACGGCGACGCAGACCGCTGCTTCTTCATCGACGACACCGGCGAGTTCGTGGCCGGCGACTTCCTCACCGCGCTGCTCGCCGAGTCGGTCCTGCGCAAGGAGCCGGGCGCAACGGTCCTCTACGACGTGCGCGCCTCCCGGGCCGTGCGCGACATGGTCGAGCGGGAGGGCGGCACGGCCGAGGTCAACCGCGTGGGTCACGCCTTCTTCAAGACCCGCATGCGCGACACCGGCGCGGCGTTCGGCGGCGAGGTCTCGGGCCACTACTACTTCCGCGACTTCTACTGCGCGGACTCGGGCACGATCCCCGCGCTCCTGATCCTCGAGCTGCTGTCGGTCGAGGGCAAGCGCCTCAGCGAGCTGCTCGAGCCGCTGCGCTCGTCCTACTTCATCTCCGGGGAGATCAACTCGGAGGTCTCGGACCAGGACGGGAAGATGCGCGAGATCGCGTCGGCGTATTCGGACGGCGAGGTCGGCGAGCTCGACGGCATCTCGGTCGACTACGAGGACTGGCACTTCAACGTGCGCCCCTCCAACACCGAGCCGCTGCTGCGGCTCAACCTCGAGTCGGTCGTCAGCGAGGAGCACCTGCGCGAGAAGCGCGACGAGGTGCTCGCCCTGATCCGCGCCTGAGCCCGTTCCTGATCAGGGTCAGGGCGATCCCGACGGCGAGGCCGGCGAAGGCGCCGAGGCCGGCCCAGCCGAGCGGTCCGAGCTCGCGCTGGGCCGCGCGCGCCCCCCTCCCCCGCACGGGCAGCCCGCGGTCGTCGGGGATCGCGGCCCGGAATGCCTTCGCGTAGCCGGTCGCGAGCGCGATCGCGTCCGCCTCGCGCGGCGCCTCGACGGTGAACACCAGGTCGAGCCGCGAGGTGGTCTCGGCGCGCGAGCGGTCCCGCAGCCAGGCGGCGTCGACGCCCTCCACGCCGCTGAGCGCCACCGCTCTGCGCAGCACCGGATCCGTGCGCGCGAGCGCCACCCCGCGGGCTCCCGCGAGGTCCGAGGGCACCTGGATCACGTAGGCCCGGGCCCGGTAGTCGCGCTCCCCCGCCGCGGCCACGAGGCCCGCCAGCGCGGCGAACAGGAACGTGCAGGCGACGATCAGCCGCACCCGGCGAGGGTACAGTCCGCGGCCCGTGTCCAGCGACGATCCGTACGCCCCGGCGGCCGCCGCCGGCATCCACCGGCTCGCGATCCCCACCCCGTTCGCGGTCGGGCGCGTGAACGTCTACCTGATCGATGACGAGCCGCTCACGCTCGTGGACGCGGGCCCCAACTCGGGCACCTCGCTCGACGTGCTCCAGCGCGGCATCGCCGGGCTCGGGCACTCGATCGAGGACATCGAGCTGGTGATCCTGACCCACCAGCACATCGACCATCTCGGCCTGGTGTCGCTCGTTGCCGCTCATTCGGGCGCCGAGGTCGCGGCGATCGACGTCGCGGTGCCCTACGTCGAGAACTTCTCGCTCGAGGCGCAGGCCGACGACGAGTTCGCGCGCGACATGATGCTCCGGCACGGCATCCCCGAGGACGTGGCCACGGCCCTCCAGTCGGTGTCGCGCGCGTTCCGGGCCTGGGGCTCACGGGTGGAGGTCACGCGCGTTCTCGAGGACGGCGAGGCGATGGACTTCCGCGACCGCACCCTCCACGTCCACCATCGCCCGGGCCACAGCCCCACCGACACGGTCTTCCACGACCGCGAGCGGCGCATCCTGATCGCCGCCGACCACCTGCTCGCTCACATCTCCTCGAACCCGCTGATCACCCGGCCGCGCGAGCAGGGGGGCGAACGGCCGCAGGCGCTCGTCAGCTATCTGGAGTCGCTACGCGCCACCCGCGAGATGGACGTCGAGCTGGTGCTTCCGGGCCACGGCGAGCCGATCACCGACCACCGCGCGCTGATCGACGAGCGCTTCGCGCTCCACGAGCGGCGCGCCGGCAAGATCCACCGGCTGATCGCCGAGCGGCCGCGCTCGGCGTACGAGATCGCTCAGGCGCTCTGGGGGAACATCGCGGTCACCCAGGCCTATCTCACACTCAGCGAGGTGCTCGGCCACGTGGACGTACTGCTGAACTCGGGCCGGGCGCGGGAGGTCGAGCGTAACGGGGTGAGCGTGTTCGAGGCGGCGTAGCCGCGCCGCCGGGCTCACAGACGGGGCAGCCCTCCCACCTCAGCGCCGCGCTCGCGCTGTAGAGCCGAGCGCCGCAGCGGTCACAGTTCCAATGAGGCACCGACTTCTCCTACCCGCTCGGGACGCTTCACACGCAGGGTGATACCACGTCGCTCAGAAGTCTACGCCCACCGGGCCCGCGCCGGGCGCGCGCAAGATGACTCGCCTGTGGCAGAGGCGCGAAGCGCGGGCGGTAGCGCAGCCGGTTTGCCTCGTGCAGAAGTGCACCGCACGCCTCGCAGCGCCAGTGAGTACGTCAGCAGGGCACTGGCGCGGTCATACCGCGTGACGATGTCACGGTAACCGTCGTGCTGGCACGCCACGAGGATCTCCTTCCTCACCGGGCGCCCGCGCCGGTTGGGTGGCGCGACAGGCCATCACATGGAGAACGCCCGGCTGAAGCCGGTCCTTGCACATACGCGGGCGAGTGCGCAAGAAACGGCCAACTCCGCGCGTTGTGTAGGCGTGGAACCGCTGCCCGGGCTCACCAACGGGCTCTCCGCTGCCTCGCAAGCGGCGCGGGTGATCGTCAGCGCCACGGACGAGCTGACCTACCGGCGCGTCGCGACGGCCGTGGCGGCCGCAGGGATCGAGGTGACGGCAGAGGTGAAGGCGCCCGGCGAGCTCGCCGAGGCGGATGCCGGCGCGGATTCGATCCTCATCTTCGCCTGCGACGTCGAGCAGGCAGCCCGGATCGCCGAGTTGCGGCGCGTCCGCCGCTCTTGCCGGGCGTTGAGGATCGTCAGCGTGTCGCCGCCGACAAGCGGCACGGGCGTGCGCCGCGCCCTCGAGGCGGGCGCCGATGCCGTCGTCTTCGAGCCGGAGTTGGAGGCCACGCTCGCGATCACCGTGCTCGCGGTGGCAGCCGGGCAGTCGGCTGTGCCCCGAAGGCTGCGTGCGAGCATGGAGAAGCCGGCCCTGTCGAATCGCGAGAAGCAGGTCCTGCGGCTCATGGCGGAGGGCCTGACCAACGCCGAGATCGCCGACACGCTGTTCCTCTCCGTGAGCACGATCAAGAGCCACATCTCGACGACCTTCGCGAAGCTGGGCGTACGCTCCCGCCGGGAGGCAGCGGCTTTGATCCTCGATCCAGAGGAAGCCGTGAGGGTCGGCCTGCTCGGCGCCAGCCCTCCAGCCGTGGCGGCGACCTCGTCAAACCCTGCGCCGCGCTGACTCAGGGGGGTTCGAGGCGGGTTCGGAAGCGCCTGCCTTCCCGAAAGGCTCGCACTACGTCGAGCGGTCTACCACGATGAGTTGCAGCTGCCGCCTCGCCATCGTGTCTCCCACGCGCGACCCTCCTACGGGCGCCTGAAGGAGCCGCTCACGCGCCTGGTGCACGCCGGCCGCACGGCCCAGCTCCTCGTCGCGTTCGACCAGAGACGCGATCGCGGACGCGGACGACCGTGTCCAGAATCGAGCAACTCCGTTCGGAGTTAGGAGGGCCCAGCACCTCGTCAGACTAGGTGCGCTCCCCTAGCGCGCAAACCTCCCGGCAGCCTCCACTTCCGGCTCACCGGGGAGCGCAGGCGCCGAGATACCGAAGCGGCGGCTGGGGTTCTTCTCCCCGTGACGACCGACGACCGTACTCGAGCGCGCCGAGGAGCTCACCGAGCACCTTCTGCCCGAGCGCACGCCCAAGCGGCGCATGCTCGTGATCGTCAACCCCTACGCCACCACGGTGTCCGACCGCCTCCGCAACCTGGTGGTGTACGCGCTCGGCTCGCGCTACGCGGTCGAGGCGATCGACACCCAGGAGCAAGGGCACGCGACCCAGATCTGCCGCGAAGCCGCCAGCGAGGGCTACGACGTAGTGGTCGCCTTCGGCGGCGACGGAACCGTGAACGAGGCCGCCAACGGCCTCGCGGGCTCGGCCACACCGCTGACCGCACTTCCGGGTGGCTCGACCAACGTCTGGGCCCGCACCCTCGGGATCCCCAACGACGTGGTGGACGCCACCGAGCACCTGCTGCGTATGGCCGACGAGTGGGAGCCCCGGCGCGTGGACCTCGGCCGGGTGAACGATCGCCACTTCGTGTTCGCGTCGGGAATCGGGCTCGACGCCTCGGTGGTCGAGCGGGTGGACAGCCATCCGCGCCGCAAGGCCCGCTTCGGCGCCTGGTACTACAGCTGGGCCGGCGTCACGATCTTCAACCGCCGCTACCTGGTCAACCCGCCGCGGGTGCGCGTGCGGGCCGGCGACCGCTCGCTCGAAGGCGTGACGGTGATCGTCCAGAACTCGGACCCGTTCACCTACTTCCGCCGCCGCCCGATCCGCGTGGTCGAGCCGGCCGGGCTCGACACCGGCTCGCTCTCCGTCGCGGTCCTGAAGCGCGCGACGGTGCTGGAGCTGCCGACTCTGATCCCCCGCCTGCTCTCCGGCCGCGCCGCGAAGGTCATGCGCCACCGCCAGGTCCAGCCGCTGCCCGAGCTCGAGGGCATCCACATCGAGGCGCTCGACGACCGGCCCTTCCCCGTGCAGGTGGACGGCGACTACATCGGCGAGTTCGCCGAGGTGGAGTTCGGCGTCAGGCCGGCGGGGCTTGCGGTGGTGTCGTAGGCCGGCCGGTCAGGACTCGGGACACTCGGACGGAGAGCTGCGGCCGGGCATCAGGCACAGGTCGGTGCGCTTGGGCACGCGGTTGGCTCGAATCACGAACCGCGTGTACTTGCCGATCTGCCCCGTCTTCCTGACCGAGATCGACACGGCGACGCCCGCTCGCAGGAACCCGCGCAGGCCGCGGAAGCGGACGAGCCGCTGCTTGGCGACCCGGCTCGCCCGGGCGAACGGGCAGCTCCGCCCCACGCAGCGCACGGTGATCCGCGAGCCGATCGAGGTCCGCACCTCGAGGGTGCGCACGCGCGCGCCGCGGCGAAGCACGGTGCCTGCGATCCGCACGATCGGGAACGGGCTCATCAGGGAGGGCTCGGCGGGCGGTGCGGTGGTCGTGGGGTCGTGGTGGCGTGGGTGGTCGTCGCCGTGCCCGCGCGGCGCCGGGGCCGGACCGACCGTGACCGTGCGCGTCTCCTTCTCCGTGCCCCCGTCGTCGTCGGTCACCTGAGAGCCACCGTGTGCGTGCCCTGCGGGAGGCTCGCGGTGCTGAAGGTCGGGTCGGTCCCTTCGACGCTGCCGTCGTCGCCGACGTCCCATGCCTGAGCGACGATCGACCCGTCCAGATCCGGGTCAAACGAAAACGACTCGAACGTCACGGTCTCCCCCACCACCGGAGCCAACGGGCTGAACCCGAACTGCGCGACCGGATTCTTGTTCACCGGTACGGGCGCCGCGCCGACCGTGACGGTGTGCGTCTCCGTGTCGATGCCGCTGTCGTTGTCGGTCACCGTGAGCACGACCGTGTGCGTTCCCTGCGTGAGGCTCGATGTGCTGAGGGCCGGGTCGGTCCCTTCGACGATGCCGTCGTCGTCGACATCCCATGCCTGAGCGACGATCGAGCCGTCCAGATCCCGATCAAGCGACAACGACTCGAACGTGACCGTCTCCCCCACCACCGGCGCCAGTGGGCTGAACGAGAACTGCGCCACCGGGCAGGCGTTGTCCTCCACGACGATCGGGCTCAGCTGCTCGACGGGCGGCCCGGCGCTGTCCGTCACCACCCGTCGAAGCGTCACCGGACCACCGTCCGCATAGGTGTGGGTGACGGCCGTCGGGGGCTCGGTCGCGGGATCCTGCGTCACGTCTACCGTGCCGTCGTTCTCGAAGTCCCACTCGACCGTCTCGATGTCCCCGTCGAGGTCGGTGGAGGTGTCGACGAACGACGCGGGCGCGCAGGCCACCGGCGGGTCCGGAGTCACCGAGTAGCTCGGGACGGGCGGTACTGCGAGCGCCGGTGAAGCCAGGGACAGGAAGGCCACCAGGACCAGGGCGGGAGTCCTCACCCCGCCCAGGGTAAGGGCAGTCGGCGCGCTTGTCTCGCCGTGGGCCGCTCAGCCCGTCGGCGTGACGCGATACGCGTCGAACACCGAGTCGATGTTGCGTATCCGGGTGATGCAGGTCTTGAGCGACTGGGTGTCCCCCACCTCGACCACGAAACGGTTCTTGACCATCGGGTGCACCACCGTGCAGCGTGCCTCGAGGATGTTGATGCCCGTCTCGGAGAAGGTGCGCGAGAGGTCCTCGAGCAGCCGGTGGCGATCCCAGCCGTCCACCTGCAGCTCGACCCGGAACGAGGACGTCATGTCGCCCTCCCACTCCACGTCCGCGAAGCGCTCCGGGTTGCGCATCAGCGCGACGGCATTCGGACACTGCTCGTGGTGGATCGTGATGCCCTTGCCGAGCGAGATGTAGCCGACGATCGGGTCCCCCGGCACCGGCCGGCAGCACTTGGCCAGGCGCAGCATCACGTCGTCCACGCCCTCGACCTTGATGCCGTAGGCCGAGGAGGCGGCCGTCTTGCGGGGCTTCTCCTTGCGCTCGAGCAGCTCCGTCGCGGCGGATGGCGGCTCGATCGCCGACTCGCCCTCCTTGAGACGGTGCATGAGCTTGTTCACGACCGTCTTGGGCGAGATCTTCGCCTGGCCGAGCGCGATGTAGAAGTCCTCGCCCTTCTTGAAGCCCATCTCGCGGATCACGTCCGCGAGCAGCGGCGAGCCCGAGATGCGCTGGGGCGGCAGCCCGGCGCGCTTGAGGTTTTCCTGGAGCATCTCGCGGCCGGTGCGCTCCGAGTCCTCGCGGCGCTCGCGCTTGAACCACGCGCGGATCTTCGACTGGGCGCGCGTGGTCTTCGCCAGGGCGAGCCAGTCGCGCGACGGGCCGCGCTCCTTCTTCGAGGTGAGCACCTCGCAGATGTCGCCGGACTGGAGCGTGTAGTGGAGCGGCACGATCTTGCCGTTCACCTTCGCGCCGACGCAGCGGTGGCCGACGTCCGTGTGGATCTCGTAGGCGAAGTCGAGCGGCGTTGCGCCGGCGCCGAGCGACTTCACCTCCCCCTTCGGGGTGAAGACGAACACCTCGTCCTCGAACAGGTCCGCCTTGAGCGTCTCGGCGAACTCCTGCGGGTCGGCCATCTCCTTCTGCCAGTCGAGCAGGTGGCGCAGCCACTCCACCTTCTGTTCGACCGGCTTGCCGCCGTCCTCCTTGTAGATCCAGTGCGCGGCCACGCCGAACTCGGCGGTGCGGTGCATCTCCATCGTGCGGATCTGGATCTCGAGCGGGCGGCCCTCGGGCCCGATCACGGTCGTGTGGAGGGCCTGGTACATGTTGAACTTGGGCATCGCGACCCAGTCCTTGAAGCGCCCGGGCAGCGGCTTCCAGAGCGAGTGGATGACCCCGATCGCGCCGTAGCAGTCCTTCACCGACTCCACGATCACGCGCATGGCCGTGAGGTCGTAGATCTCGTTGAACTCGCGGCCCTTCTTCGTCATCTTCGAGTAGATCGAGTAGAAGTGCTTGGCGCGACCCGAGATGTCGGCCTGGATGCCGACGGCGTCGAGCTCCTTGGTCAGGTACTCGCCCGCGCGCTCGACGTACGCCTCACGCTCGTCGCGCTGCTGCGAGACGAGCTGCTTGATCTCGGTGAACTTGCGCGGGTGGAGCGTGTGGAAGGCCAGGTCCTCGAGCTCCCACTTGATCGCGTGGATGCCGAGCCGGTGGGCGAGCGGGGCGAAGATCTCGAGCGTCTCCTTCGCCTTCTCCTGCTGCTTGGGCTTGGGCATCGCCTCGAGCGTGCGCATGTTGTGCAGGCGGTCGGCGAGCTTGATCAGGATGACCCGGATGTCCTGGGCCATCGCGACGAGCATCTTGCGGTAGTTCTCGGCCTGGCGGTCGTCGCGGCTCTGGAAGGTGACGCCCGACAGCTTGGTCACGCCGTCCACCAGCTGGGCGATCTCCTCGCCGAACTCCTCCTCCACCTCGTCGAGCGACGCGCTCGTGTCCTCCACGGTGTCGTGCAGCAGCGCCGCGCAGAGCGTGGCCGTGTCGAGCCGCATGCCGGCGCAGATCTTGGCCACGCCCACCGGGTGCACGATGAAGTCCTCGCCGCTGGCACGCCGCTGGTCGGCGTGGCGCACGCACGCAAACACGAATGCGCGCTCGACCAGCTTGCGATCGATCGGCTCGACGGCCTCCTCGGCGTGCTCCTCGACGACGGCGAACAGGTCGCCGAGCAGTACGCGCTGGTCGTCCGTGAGCGTGGCGGTCGCCGCGACCGCCACCTCCCGCGAGTGCTCGTCGACGGGGTGGTGCTCGAAGTCCCGGGCGACGGCGGCGCCCTTGCGCGTGCCGTTGCCGTTCGGGCGCCGCTTGGCCTGGCCGGGCGCCGCCTTGGACACGGTGGCGGCGGCCTTCGAGCCGTCCCCGTCCGCGCCGGACTTCCCGCGGCTGCGAGAGCCGGACTGGCTGCCGGTGCGCGGGATCTTTGGCATAGGACCTCGATTCTAGAGTCGGCCCAAGCGGCCGGGGCCTTGACCGGGCGCGCGGGGCGCTTACGCGGCGCTCGCCGCCGCCGGCGCCCGCCGCGGCAGCTCGGCCGCGAGCGCGCGCCGAGTGGCGTCGAGCCGCGCCCGTGCCTCGCGGTAGCCGGCCGAGCGCTCGAGGTCGGTCCGTCCGGCGTCGAGCACCCGGCAGGAGCGGGACTCGAGGTCGAGCTCGATCAGCTTCAGCTCGCTCAGCACCGTGACGAGGCGTGCGCACGCGCTCGGCGTGCGTGGGTAGCGACCCGCGCCGCGCAACGCGACCTCCAGGGCGTCCGGTCCGTGAGGATCGGGGAGCGCTCGCAGCGCTCGGTACACGTCGGCGAGCGCCGGGCGCAGGTCGAGCTCCGCGCCGGCCACCGCCAGCGCGAACTCGGCCTCCGCGGGCCCCCAGGCGAGGTGGGCGCGTGGTGCGGCGCCGAGCAGCGGGTCGGCCCGGCCGCCGGGTGGAGGGTCGAGCGCGACGAGATGGTCGAAGCCGGCGGCGAGTGCCGGCCGGGCGGCCAGCTCCCCCCAGGCGATGACGGGCATCGCTCCGCGCGCGAGACCCGCCACGTTGGCCTCGAGCCCCGCACGCCGGCGCGCCACGTGCGCCACGGCCACGAGCACCCGCACGCCGCTCGCGAACAGCTCGCCCGCCACGCCGGCGAAGCCCTCGCCGCGACGGTCGATCGGCTCGGCGCCCGCCGTGCGCAGGGGAGCCGGTGCGGTCGGTGCCGCCAGCGCCGAGCGGAGCGCGTCCCAGAACGGCTCGCACTCGTGCTCGCCCAGCACTTGCAGCTCGCCCGGGACGGTCGGGCAGAGCGCGCGCAGCAGCACGCGTGGCTCCACCACGCCGCGGAAGCGGTTGCGCTCGAGCCGCAGGGCGAGGTCGTGCAGCTCGGCCCGGGCCGGCTCGAGCGCCTTCGGCGGCGAGCGGAAGGCGACCCCGCGCGACTTGGCGCCTCCGGCGGTGACCAGCGTGAAGCGCGAGTGCTCGCGCTCTTCGCCCATCGGCGTGACGTGCTCGAAGCGGGCCGCGGGCACCAGCAGGGTCGGCTGCGGGTTGCCGACGCCGAACGGCCGCAGGCGCTCGAGCTCCTCGGCCAGCTCGAGGCCCAGCACCCCGCCCGGGACGATGGCGTCGACACGCTCGCGGGGAACCAGGTCGTCGGGCGAGAGCGCCGCGGCGGCGTGAGCCGCCAGCGCGCGCCGGAACGGCTCGACCGCGTCGGCGTCGAGCTCCACGCCCGCGGCCATGCGGTGGCCGCCGAAGCGTGTGAGGTGCTCCGCGCAGGCCGCCAGGCCCGCGTGGAGGTCGTAGTCCGACACGCTGCGGCCCGACCCGCGCCCGGCGCCGTCCTCGAGTGCGATCACTACGCACGGGCGCCGCCAGCGCTCGACGAGGCGGGAGGCCACGATCCCCACCACGCCGGGGTGCCAGCCCTCCCCGGCCACGACGATCGCGCCCGCGGCGGCCTGGGGTTGCGCCTCGGCCTCGGCGGCGAACACGATGCGGGTCTCCGCCTCCTGGCGATCGCGGTTGAGGAGGTCGAGCTCGCGGGCCACCTCGGCGGCGCGGCCGGCGTCGTCGGTGAGGAGCAGCTCGAGCGCGGCGTCGGCGCGGCCCATCCGGCCCGCCGCGTTGATACGCGGACCGAGCCGGAAGCCGAGCGAATGCTCCGACGCCTCGGCGGGCTCGACGCTCGCGACCTCCATCAGCGCCCGCAGGCCCGGCTTGCGCGTGCGCGACAGCTCCACGAGCCCCTGCCGCGCGATGCGCCGGTTCTCGTCGCGGAGCGGCACGAGGTCGCAGACCGTGGCGAGCGCGGCCAGGTCGAGGTCCTCCTCCGCGGCCCGGGGATCGCCCCCGGCGGCGCCGTGAAGTGCCTCGGAGAGCTTCAGGACGACGCCGGAGGCGCACAGCTCGGGACAGCCGTAGCCGCCCAGCGCCGGGTGGACAAGCACGCAGTCCGGCAGCTCCGCGCCGGGGCGGTGATGGTCCGTGACCAGCACGTCCATCCCCGCCGCGCGGGCGGCCGCCACCGGCCCGACCGCGGTGATCCCGCAGTCCACCGTTACGAGCAGCGCCGCACCGCGGGCAGCAAGGCCCTCGACCGCCTGGGCGGAGAGCCCGTAGCCCTCGTCGAAGCGGCTCGGCAGCATCCAGACCGGATCGGCCCCGAGCGCGCGCAGGGTGCGTACGAGCATGGCGGTGGAGCAGACCCCGTCGACGTCGTAGTCCCCGAACACGGCGATGCGCGTGCCGCGCCGCACGTGGTCGAGCACCAGCTCGCAGGCCGCCGGAGCGCCCGGCAGCGTCAGCGGGTCGTGACGCTCCTCGGCGTCGATGAAGCGGCGGGCGCCGTCCGCGTCGGCGAAGCCCCGCCGCGCCAGGATCGCCCCGAGCGGGCGCGAGACACCGAGGCCGGCGCAGAGCCGCTCCGCCAGCTCGACGTCATAAGGAGCGCACTCCCAGCGGGACGGCCTCGCCTCCATCCGATGCATCCTGCACGGAGAAGCGGACGACACGGGCGGCGCCATCGCCCCGGCGGTCAGTGCTCTACGCGACCGATGGTCGTTGCGCGGCGAGAGCGGGCGCCCGCTAGTGCGAGCCGGCGCGCGTGAAGCCGTGGTCCACGCCGTGCTCGCGGTCCTGGCGCGAGCCCCACCAGTAGGACAGCGCGAGCAGCGCGGCGGCGCCGGGGATGGCGACGAAGGCCTGGATCAGCTCGGTGTCCTCACGACCGGGGACCGTCCCGCCGTTCACCACGAAGCCGAACAGCACCGCGCCGATGGCCGCCGCGCAGAAGGCGCCCACGATGCCGCCCCAGAAGCGGTCGGGGACGAACACCGTGAAGTGCCAGACGGCGATGCCCATCATTGCCCAGACGATCGCTCCCATCAGCGCCTCCCGTGCTTCTTGCGGCTGCGCGACTGGCGCTTCGGCTTCGGCTTGGACTCGGACTTGGACGGGCCGGCGGTGCTCGACACCCGGGACTCGGCGCGTCCCGCGGGAGCGCCGTCGCCCGCCTCCGGCGCGGGGGCCGGCTCACTGGCCTGCGGGGCCGGCTCGCTGGCCTGGGGCGTGGGCTCGCCGGCCTCGGGCGTGGGCTCGCTCGCTTGGGGCGCAGGCGGCGGCTCGGGGGCCGGCGGCGGCGCAGGCTCGGGCGCGGGCGCCTGGGGCTCCGGCGGCGGAGGCGGCGGCGCGGCCGCCGGCGCCCGCCGCCGCGGAGTCATGCGGCGCGCGGCGCGCTCGCGGCGCGTGCTCGGCCCCGAGGCGGCGGCCGGGGCGCCGGCAGCGGCCGCCGGCACCGGCGGGCACGGGCTCTCCGATCGCCCCCGTCGCGAACGCCGGCACGTGGCCGCCATGCTCCTGGAGGATCAGGCGGCGGCGGCGCATGTAGGTGGACTCGCGCTCCTTCCACTCGACCAGCACCGGCGTCGCGATGAAGATCGACGAGTACGCGCCGGAGGCGACGCCCACCAGCAGCGCGAAGGCGAAGTCCTTGAGCGTCTCGCCGCCGAACAGGAGCAGCGCGCCGACCGGCATCAGCACCACGAAGCTCGTGGCGAGCGAGCGCGTGAACACCTCGGACATCGACTTGTTCGCGATCTGCGAGAAGGTGGCCCGCGGCATGCGCGGCACGTTCTCGCGTATTCGGTCGAACACGATGACCGTGTCGTAGAGCGAGTAGCCCATGATGGTGAGCAGCGCCGCGACCGTCGACGTCGTCACCTCCCGGTCGCTCAGCGCGTACACGCCCGCCGTGATCAGCAGGTCGTGGAAGAGCGCGATCAGCACCGGCACCGCGAACTTGAACTCGAAGCGGAAGCCGATGTAGAGCGAGATCAGGAGCAGCGACGCGACCACGGCGAGCCCCGCCGTGCGCGCGATCTGCTCGCCGAACGTCGGCCCGATCGATTGGGCCGAGAACTCGTCCCCGGCCACGCCGAAGTCGGCGTCGAGCGCCTGCTCGACCTCCGTGACCTGGTCGGGCTCGAGCTGCGGCACGGCGATCTGGACGACGTTGTCCCCCAGCTCCGGGTCGTCGACCTCCTGGATCTTCGCGTCGCCGTAGCCGAGCGGCTCGAGCGTGGCGCGCACGTCGTCGACGCTCGCGGCTGCTCGAGGGGCGTGGTCATGCGGGTGCCGGACTCGAAGTCGATGCCGAAGTTGATCCCGAGGCCGGCGATCGCGAGCGCGCCGATCGCCAGGATCGCCCCCGACGCGGAGAAGAACCAGCGCGAGTTGCCCATGAAGTCGAAGGTCCAGCCCTTCTTCTCCTTCGGGTTCACGCCGAGCGCGCTCGGGCGCCGCAGCAACCTGGTGCGGGCCAGCGAGCCCAGGATCGCCGAGGTGGCGAGCACCGCCGTGAACAGCGAGACGATCGTGCCGATCCCGAGCGTGAAGGCGAAGCCCTTCACCCCGGCCGTGGCGAGCGTGAACAGGATGAAGGCGACGCCGATCGTCACGACGTTCGCGTCGATGATCGTCCTGAGCGCCTTGGAGTAGCCGGCGGAGATGGCGGCCGGGATCGACCGCCCGGCTCTCGCCTCCTCCTTTATTCGCTCGTACATGACGATGTTGGCGTCGGCCGCCACCGCCAGGGTGAGCACCAGGCCGGCGATGCCCGGCAGGGTGAGCGTGATCGGGATCAGCTTGACGAGCGCGAACAGCAGCACCGCGTAGATCAGGAGCGCGAACGTGGCCACCACGCCCAGCACGCGGTAGAAGACGAGCAGGAAGATGACGGTGAGCGCGAGTCCGACCGCCGCGGCGAGCAGGCCCTGGTCGAGCGCCTGCTGTCCGAGCGTGGCGGACACCTGGGTCTGGGAGATCAGCTTCAGCTCGATCGGCAGGGCGCCGATACGCAGGCTCTCGGCGAGGTCCTGGGTCTCCTCGATCGTGCCGATGCCCTCGATCTGCGCGCCGTTGCGGCCGTCGATGCCCTCCGGGTTCTGGAGGAAGTCGATCGTGGCCAGCGAGACGATCTGGTTGTCGAGCGTGATCGCGAAGCGCTGGAACGCCTGCTCCTTGTCGGAGCCGGGCGGCAGGATGATCTTCGCCCCGCGGTCGGCGATCCGCTTGGTCACGCGGGCGAAGGCCTCGCGGCCCTCGTCCGAGAACTCCATCGTCACGATCGGCGCGTTCGTGTTCGGGTCGAACTGCTGCTCGGGGTTGCGGATGTCGTCGCCGGAGAGCTCCGAGTCGTCCTCGATCACGAAGTAGCGCTGAACCCGCTCGGACTGGCCCTCCACCCGCTCGGCCTGGACGACGACCACGCCCTGCGGGACCTTGATCACGCGCGAGCCCGCGGGCGGTCCGCCGGAGCCGAGCCCCTCGAGCTCGCCGAGGCACTCGGTCTCGGGGTGGAACTTCGGCGCCGGGCCGTCCGCCGGCTCGTAGTCGGCCACGAGCTCGTCGCAGCTGCCCGAGGGCTCGTACTCGCCCTCGCGCAGCGGCTCCTTGTCAGGACCGATCGGGAGCTGGTCGGGGCCGAAGAGGTAGTAGCGATCGCCGGTGGAGTCGTTCTCGCGGTCGGCCTGCTCCGGCGAGAGGTCCGAGCCGGGAGGCACGTCGGCGGCCTCCGCCTTGCCCTGCTCCTCCGAGGCCGCCTCGGTGGCCTGGTAGAGCGCCTTCGACCCGGCGAAGGGCGCGTCCGGCCCGCGGTCGGTGAGCACGTTCGGCTCCCAGTCGTAGAACTGGAGCTGGGCCGTGGTGCCCACCTGCTCGATGGCGCGGTCGGCGTTCTGCACGTCCGGCAGGCCGACCGAGATCTGGTCGCGCCCCGAGCGCTGGATCTCCGGCTCGGACACTCCGAGCGCGTCGGTGCGCTTGCGGATCGTCTCGACGGCGTCGTCGAGCGCCTGCTGGGTGACCTCGGGCACCTGCGGCGTGGGCGTGCCCTGGTAGACGAGCTCGACGCCACCCTTGAGGTCGAGCCCGAGCGTCGTCGACTTGGTCGAGATCACGTAGCCCGCGAGCCCGAGCAGCACGATCACGATCCCGAGGATCGTGAAGTTGCGCGTCCTCGAGGTCATGCGGGGGTGAGCACGAGGAGGAGGCCCCCGTCGTCGTCGTAGGCGGGGAAGATGTCCGCCTTGGCCGGCTCGGGCCGGTCACCCTCGGCGTGGACCGTGACCGGCTTGTCGAGCACCCGCACGCCCCACTCGAGCGCGGTGGCGATGTGGTCGCCGCCCTCGCCGAACTCGAGCCCCAGCACGTCCCTCACGGGGCGGCCCATCACGTCGAGGTCGCCGAGCCCGGTGAGCTCGCGCGCGCCGCGGCCGGCGCCGATCAGGCGCCCCTGCTGGTCGAGGATGAAGAAGGCGGCGTTGGGCGCCGGGTAGTAGTCGTCGAGCAGCTCGAACAGGAAGCCGAAACCGCACTTCTTGCAGCCCCTGGCGCGCGACTGGAAGCCGGCCGTGCGCTCGGAGGACTCGCTGCGGTTCCCACAGTTCGGGCAGATGAAGATCGCCATCGAGGCCTCATGCTAGAAGAGCGTGTGATCGCGACCGCGCGCCGCCTCGAGGCCGAGGTGGCGGAACGCGGCGTCGGTCGCCACTCGGCCGCGCGGCGTGCGCATGAGGAAGCCCTGCTGGAGCAGGTAGGGCTCGTATACGTCCTCGATCGTGTCCTGCTCCTCCCCCACCGCGACCGCCAGCGTGGAGAGCCCCACCGGTCCGCCCCCGAACTTCGTGCAGATCGCGCTGAGGATGTCGCGATCGAGCCGGTCGAGACCGGCGGCGTCGACCTCGAGCAGCTCGAGGGCCTCGAGGGCCAGCGGGGCGTCGATCCGCCCGGCGCCGCGCACCTCGGCCACGTCGCGCACGCGCTTGAGCAGGCGATTGGCCACGCGCGGGGTGCCGCGCGAGCGGCCGGCGATCGCCTCGGCCCCGGCGTCGTCGATCGCAACGTCGAGGATGCCCGCCGAGCGGCGCACGATCCGGGCGAGCTCGGGGGGAGCGTAGAGCTCGAGCCGGTGCGCGACGCCGAAGCGATCCCGCAGCGGCGTGGTGAGCAGCCCCGCGCGGGTGGTGGCGCCGACGAGCGTGAACGCGGGCAGGTCGAGCGTGACCACGCGAGCGCCGGCGCCCTGCCCGACGGTGATCGGCAGCCTGCGGTCCTCCATCGCCGGATAGAAGGTCTCCTCGAGCGCCCGCGGCAGGCGGTGGATCTCGTCGACGAAGAAGACGCTGCGCGGATCGAGCGCGGTGAGATAGCTGGCCACGTCCCCCTTGCGCTCGAGCGCCGGGCCCGCGGTCTGCACGAACTCGGCACCCAGCTCGTTCGCCACGATCTGCGCGAGCGAGGTCTTGCCGAGCCCCGGCGGGCCGGCGAGCAGCACGTGGTCGAGTGCCTCACCGCGCGCCTTGGCGGCCTCGATGAAGACGGCCAGCTGCTCCTTCACGCGCTCCTGCCCGATGAAGTCCTCGAGCCGCTTGGGGCGCAGCGAGCGGTCGAGGTCGTCCTCCGCCGGCAGGACCTCGGGATCGTGGATGCGCTCGACGCCGGGCGTGCGGATCCCGCTCATCGCGCGGCCTTCAGCGCCTCGGAGATCAGGTCCTCGGGTGTGTCGCCGGCCGCGCCGTCGAGCAGGCCGTCGACCTCCTGCGGCGAGAACCCGAGCCCGAGCAGGCCCTCGCGCGCGAGGGTGCGCGGATCGTCCGAGGCGGTGCGGCGCACCACGATGTCGTCGGTGACCCTGCCGGCCACCTTCTCGCGCAGCTCGACGATGATGCGCTCGGCCGTGCGCTTGCCGATGCCGTTCACGGCCTGGAAGCGAGCGACGTCGCCCGAGGCGATCGCGTTCAGGAGCTCGCGCGGCGTACCGCCCGAGAGCACGGCGAGTGCCACCTTCGGGCCCACCGACTGCACGCCGATCAGCATCAGGAAGAGCTCGCGCTCGGCGTCGCTCGCGAAGCCGTAGAGGTGCATGCCGTCGTCGCGCAGCACCAGGTGGGTGAGGAGCCGCGCCTCGCGGCCGGCCTCCGGCAGGGCGGCCAGCGTCTCCGAGGACACCGCGAGCCGGTAGCCGACGCCGGCGGCCTCGATCACCACGTCCCCCGGCAGCCGCCGCAGCAGCTCGCCGCGCACGGAGGCGATCACGACGGCACTCGCAGTCGAAGCAGGTCCATCAAGTGTGGATTCTGCGCCCGGCGGCGGACGCCTTCCGGTGAGGGCGTCAGGATCCGAGCGCGCTGCGCAGTGGAGCGCCGTGGGCGTGGCAGATGGCCACCGCGAGCGCGTCCGCGGCGTGGTCGGGCGCCGGCAGCTCCGGTAGCGACAGCAGCGTCCCGACCATCCTCTGCACCTGGTCCTTGCCCGCACCGCCAGACCCGCACACGGCCTGCTTGACCGCCTGCGGGGTGTACGAGAAGCAGGGAATGCCGGCCAGGCCGGCGGAGAGCAGCACCGCGCCCCGGGCCTGCCCGACCGCGAAGGCGCTGTGGGCGTTGCGCCCGAAGTACAGGTCCTCGACTGCCAGCGCGGCCGGGCCGTGCTCGCGGATCAGGTCGCTCACCCGTATGTGGATGTCGGCCAGGCGGCGCTCGAGCGGGACGCCCGCCCGCGTGACGATCACCCCGCCGTCGAGTGCGGCCAGGGTGCGTCCGCGCGCGACCACGACGCCGTAGCCCGTGTGCGCGGTGCCGGGATCGATGCCGAGAACGACCACCACCGGTGGGATTCTGCGCGTGGCGGCGGATGCCTGCCGGGCTGACCGCTCAGCGGGTGCCGCGCCAGGTCATCCAGGCGAACAGGCCCTGCACCGGCAGCCGGCCCCAGAGCGCGGCGCGCGGGATCTTCGGGAACTGCTCCGGGTTGAGCGCCATGTGCACGTTCGCCGGGTAGACGGCGACGAGCGTGGCGAGCAGCCACCAGCGCGCTCCCCGGCG
Source organism: uncultured Thermoleophilaceae bacterium (assembly GCA_963812415.1). Taxonomy (GTDB): domain Bacteria; phylum Actinomycetota; class Thermoleophilia; order Solirubrobacterales; family Thermoleophilaceae; genus JACVRW01. The sequence continues at coordinate 181,675 of CAWEVH010000043.1, forward strand.
GGTGCGCGCCGGCAGGACCGCGACGCCGCCGGCCAGCTCCGCGACGCCGCTCGCCACCACGAGCTCGCGCCTCCAGCGGGCCAGGTACGGCGGGACGATCGCCTCGTACTGGCGCGGGATCACGAAGTGCAGCGCGCCCGCGACGATCCAGAACAGCGCGGTGCCGTAGCGCGCCACCGCTATGCGGCGGCCACGCGCTCGAGCACCTCGGAGTCCACGTCGAAGTTCGCGTGGACAGCCTGCACGTCATCCGAGTCCTCGAGCCCCTCGATCAGCCGCATCAGGGTGGCCACGCGGTCCTCCTCGACGGGCGTCCGCGTGGTGGGTCGCTGCACGAGCTCGACCGACTCGAGCTCTACGCCGGCGCCCTCGAGCGCCTCGCGCACGGCGGTCAGCTCGGCGGGGCCGGTCACGATCTCCCAGACGTCGCCGTCGAGCCCCACGTCCTCGGCGCCCGCGTCGATCGCCACGAGCAGGTCGTCCTCCGAGTAGCGCGTGCCGTCAACCACGATCTCGCCCTTCTTCTCGAAGGTCCAGGCCACCGAGCCGGGCTCCCCGAGGTTGCCGCCGTGCTTGGTGAACAGGTGGCGGACCTCCGACCCGGTGCGGTTGCGGTTGTCAGTGAGCGTCTCGACGAGGATCGCGACACCCCCGGGCCCGTATCCCTCGTAGAGCACCGTCTCGAACGCCTCGGCGTCGGAGTCGGCGCCGGTCCCCTTCGCGATCGCCCGCTCGATGTTGTCCTTCGGCATCGAGGCGTCCCTGGCCTTCTGCACGGCGAGTGCCAGGGCGGGGTTGCCGTCGGGGTCTCCCCCCGCCTCGCGGGCGGCCACGGTGATCGCGCGCGTGAGCTTCGTGAACAGCGCGCCGCGCTTGGCGTCGACGGCCTTCTTCTTGTGCTTGATCGACGCCCACTTGGAATGGCCTGCCATGGCCGCAAGCCTACCGGCGGCCTAGAGACAGATCGCCGTCTTCGGGCTACGCTGGAACGGCCTTGTCCCGATCTGGCCTTCCACGGCTCGCCCTGGTGGTCGCCGTCTTCCTGGTCCTGGCCGCTCCCGCCGGCGCCAGCCACACGGCCGACCACGTGCTGCCCGCCTACGGTGCCGGCGCTCTGCGCGCGGAATGGCTCGCCGACTTCCCTCTCGGGGTCGAGGACCTCGGCCGCATGGGCCAGAACGGGATGGGCATGTACCGGGCCCGCTTCCGCCAGGACGAGGTCGAGCAGGCCGGTTGGACCCGCCTGGACAATCTCGCCCGCCAGGCCGCGCTGAAGGGCGTGACGCTCCAGCCCGTGCTGATCAACATGCCGCTGGACGTGTACACCCCGCCCAGGACCGCGTCGACACGGGCGAGCTTCGCCGGCTTCGCGGAGGCGGCGGCACGCCGTTACGGGCCCACTGGGACCTTCTGGGGCTCCTGCCAGTGTCCGTCCCGACCGATAAAGGTGTGGGAGGTCTGGAACGAGCCGAACATCGCACCGTATTGGGAAGTCCCGAACCCAACCGAGTACGCCGCCTTGCTACAGGCGACCCGCGCGCGCCTGCGCAAGGCCGATCGCAGCGCCCGGATCCTCTTCGGTGGTCTCGCCTATCCATCCTCGCTCGCCTCGACGCGGCTCGAGCCGAACGGCTTCCTGCGCGACGTGATCAGCGCCGCCGGCTGGAAGAGCTTCGATGCCATCGCACTCCACATGTACCGCCCGAATCCCGATGTCGCCGTCAACAGCCTCATCGCCGGCACGGTGAGCACGCTTGCAACCTACGGAGGCGTAGAGGCCACCGGAGCCCCGCGGCATCAGGTGTGGGTGAACGAGTTCGGGCGCCCGACCTCCGCCGACGACCCGGCCACGCCGGAGGACGAAGCGGCGGCCTCGGAGTTGACTCAGCGGGACTGGCTGAACGCCATTCTCGATGGCCTCGCGCCGAAACGGTTGAGCTGGAACCTCGGACCGCTGATGTGGTACTCGCTGCGTGACAGCCATGCGGCGACAGCGAGCTGGCACCGGCAAGGGCTGCGCCGAACCACCGCCGACGACGCCGACGGCGGGGCGAAGCCGTCCTGGGATGCGTACGCGCAGAGAAGCCTTACGGGCGGGCTGCTCAATCTTCCGGTCGCTCGCTAGAGCGGCACTCGCGGTCGCCTGCCTGCTCTGCCTGGCGCCCGGGCTGTCGGCGGCCTACGCCGCCACGCCGCCGATCGGCGAGGGCGCGTGGTCCTGGTTCGGAGACCCGCGAGCGGTCACGCACGCGGGCACCACCTACGTCGGCTGGGTCGATCACGAGGGCGACATCAAGGTCAGCTCCTACGACCACGCCACCGGCGAGCGAGTGACCGCCGTGCTGGCCGCCCGCCTGAACCGGGACGACCACGCGAACCCCTCGATCCAGGTGCGCCCGGACGGCCGGCTCGTCGTCTACTACTCGCGCCACGTCGGGCCCGCCATGCACTACCGCGTCTCGAGCGAGCCGGGCGACGTGAGCTCGTGGGAGGCGCCGCAGACGCTCCCGGTGAACGTGCCGGGGAGGTTCGGCTACACCTACCCGAACCCGATCCGGCTCGCCGCCGAGGGTCAGACCTACCTGTTCTGGCGAGGCGGCAACTACAACCCGACGTTCTCCACGCAGGCCGACGGCTCCGGCACGTGGTCGCCCCCGCGCAACCTGATCGTCGAACCGAACGAGCGGCCCTACACCAAGTACGCGCAGAGCGGCGGCGACACGATCCACGTGGCCTACACGAACGCCCACCCGAACGAGGCCGCCGAGCGTGAACATCTACTACGCGCGCATTCGCAACGGGGTGATCGAGCGCGCCGGCGGTGAGCAGGTTGGCACGCTCGCGGCCCCGATCGCCCCCGCGGCCGGCGACCTGATCTTCGACGCGGCGGAGCCGGCTTGGGTCCACGACGTGGCGGCGGAGCCCGGCACGGGGAACCCGGTGATCGTCTTCGCCAGCTTCCCGACGGCCGACGACCATCGCTACCACTACGCGCGCTGGGACGGCTCGGCCTGGGTTGTGAACGAGATCACGCCCGCGGGCGAGTCCTTCCGCGCGGAGCAGCGTCCGCAGGATTACTACTCGGGTGGGCTCACGCTCGACCACGAGGACCCCTCGCGCGTGTACCTGTCGCGGCAGGTCGGGACGACCACGGCCTGGCAGGTCGAGGTGTGGAGCACCGCGAACGGGGGCGCCAGCTGGACTTCGCAGCCCGTGAGCGCGCCGTCGACGGAGAAGAATGTCCGTCCGGTTTCGCCGCGCGGGATGGTGCCCTTCGGCGGCGACCTCAGCACGATCTGGATGCGCGGCGCCTATCCCAACTACGAGGAGTACGCCACCGACATCGCCGTGCTCGACGACTCCGCCAATGCCCAGCCCGTGCCGGACGCGGAGCCCGCGGTCCGAAACGGTTCCGCCCCGTTGCTCGTGCGCTTCGACGGCTCGCTCTCCGAGGACCCGGATGGCGGCGTTGCGAGCTGGCAGTGGGACTTCGGCGACGGGGCCACCGGAGCCGGCGAGGACGTGGAGCACACCTACACGGCGAGCGGGCGCTACTTCCCGGCGCTGACCGTCACGGACAACCAGGGCGCCGAGAGCACGTTCGTCGAGGAGATCACCGTCGGCCTGCCGACGGCGCCCAGCGCCTGGACCGGCGGCAGCGACGGCGCCACCGCCCACGGCGCGGTCGACCCCGAGAACCAGCCGACGAGCTGGTACTTCGAGTACGGCCCCACGAGCCAGTACGGGGCCGTCACCCCGACGAGCGCGCTGCCGGCGCCCGAGGCGCTCCATCAGGTCCAGGCCCAGCTGCCCGGCCTCGTGGCGGGGCGGCCCTACCACTACCGGCTCGTTGCGACGAATGCCTCGGGCACCACCGAGGGCGAGGACCGGCTACTCGTCGCCGGCAGCGGACCGGCCACTGCCGACGCCTATCGCGACGCCGTGCTCGCCACTCCCCAGCTCGCCTCCTACTGGCGCCTCGGCGAGCTCGCCGGCGACGGCGCGGCGAATGAGGCCGCGGGCGCCCCCGCCGGAGTGTTCGGCGGCCGCTACCTCCGCGGCCGGCCCGGCGCGCTCGGGCCGCTCGCCAACACCGCGGCCGGCTTCGACGGGCTGAGCGGCGAGTTCGCCTCGCAGGGCCCCGTGCTGAGCGCCGCCGGCACCCTCGAGGGCTGGTTCCGCTGGCGGGCCGGAACGTCGGTGATGCGCGACCACACCGGACCGAGCCGCGGCTGGCTGCTCGCCTTCGGACGCGCCGAGACGCTCCGCTACCGGGTCGGGGGCCAGGGCTTCGACACCGGCGAGCCGATCGAGGACTACCGCGACGGCAGCTGGCACCACTTCGCGGCGACGAAGAACGGAGGCAGCGCGGCGCTCTATGTGGACGGTGTAGAGGTGCACTCGGGAACCGGCGCCGACTCGGACCCTGCGGTCCTGCCCTGGCACGTGATGCGAAACGGCGCCAATAGCGCCTTCTCCGAGGGGGAGGCCGACGAGGTCGCCATCTACTCCCGGGCGCTCACGGCGCAGGAGGTGGCCGGCCACCACGCGCTCGGCCGCCAGCTCGCCGCCGTGCCGCCGCCGCCCGACTCACCGCCGCCCGCGGCCGAGCCGCCGTTCGCCGGAACGGGCGCCGGGGGTGGCGTGCTCGTGTCGCCCGGTCCGCTACCGCCCGCGCCACGCGGCTCGGCGAGAGTTCGCCGCGGCCTGCTCGTGGTGAGGGGCGCCGCCGGCACGGCGAACCGCCTCGTGGCGCGCAGGCGCGGGCCCGTCTGGAGGGTGAGCGACGCCGCCGCGGCGCTTCGGGCCGGCGGCGGCTGCCGCCAGCGGAGCGCGCGCGTCGTGACCTGCCGCGCCTCGCTCGTCAAGCGCATCGTGATGTACGGCGGCGCCGGGAACGACCGGCTCACGGTGATCGGCCGGATTCCCTCCCGCCTCGTCGGCGGCGCGGGCGTCGACAGGGTGGTTCGCCGCCCCCGCTGAGGCCCGAAACCGTGACAGGCCCGAGTTGATCGCCGCGAGGTTTACGTTGACCGCGCTATACGCGGTCAACGTCACGCTCGCGGTCAGCCAGCGCCGCCGCGATGCGCGGCCCGGCCTCGACCACTACACCAGGAAGCGCCCGTCGCGCTGAAGCTCGACGCCGTCGACGGTGATCGAGCCCCCGGCGCGCAGGTCGCACACCATGTCCCAGTGCACGGCCGAGCTGTTCGTTCCGCCGGTCTCGGGGTAACTCATGCCGATCGCAAGGTGCACGGTGCCGCCGATCTTCTCGTCGAGCAGGATCTCCTTGGTGCCCGTCGCGATACCGAAGTTGGTGCCGATGCCGAGCTCGCCTAGCCGGCGAGCGCCGCCGTCGGTGTCGAGCATCTCGAGCAGGAAGTCCTCGCCCTGCTCCGCCGAGGCGTCGACCACCTTGCCGTCGTCGAAGCGGAAGCGGACCCCGGAGACGGTCCGCCCGCCGTAGCTGGCCGGGAAGGAGAAGGCGATCTCGCCGTTCACCGAGTCCTCCACCGGTCCCGTGAAGAACTCCCCATCGGGCATGTTGTGCTCTCCCACGCAGGGAATCCAGCGGCGCCCGCCCACGCCGAGGGTGATGTCGGTTCCCTCGGCCTGAATCCGGACCTCGTCCTTGCCCTCGATCCAGCTCGCCAGCTGCCTGACCTGGTCCGACTGGCGCTGCCAAGCCGTCACCGGGTCGCCGTCCGTGACGAGACAGGCGTCGTAATAGAAGTCCTCGTACTCGCGCAACGACATCCCCGCCTCGCTCGCGTACGCGTGGGTGGGGAAGAGCGTGAGCGCCCAGCGGTACTCCCCGGCCGCCGAGCGCCTCATCGACGTCTCCATGATGTGCTTGCGCGCCTTCTGCGCGCGCGCCTGCTTCTTCGGATCCGCCTTCGAGAGCTCGCGCGCGTTGACGTCGGCCATGATCGCGATGCGCACGTCCGCCTGCTCGGCGGCCCACTCAGCCGGGGGCGGGATCCAGTCGAGCTGCTCGTCGCTGGCGAGGTCGTAGAAGGCCGCCTGGGCCCCGCTCGTCGTGAGCTGCATGATCGGCAGCCCTCCCGCGCTCAGGACCTCTTCGTAGACGGCCTGCACGAGCGGCTCGGCCGCGGTGGTGGACTGGATCACACACACGTCGCCCTTCTCGACGCCCGTGGAGTAGCGGACCAGGATCTGAGCGAGAGCCTCTGCGCGGTTGTCCCTCATCGGCTCGGGACCCTAGCCTGGTCGAGCAGCCAACGGTGGAGGCGCCGCTCGCCGGTCAGCTCCGGATGAAAGGACACGGCAGTGATGTTGTCCTGACGGATCGCCACCGGGTGGCCGTCCACGCTCGCGAGCACCTCCACCCCGTCGCCGAGGTCCTCCACCCAGGGTGCGCGGATGAACACCGCGTGAAGCGGGCCGTCGGGGAACTCGAGCTCCGCCTCGAAGGAGGCCAGCTGGCGCCCGAACGCGTTGCGGCGCACGGAGACGTCGAGCAGCCCCAGGTGCTCGCGGTCCAGCATGATCATCCCGGCGCAGGTGCCGAGCACGGGTCGACCGCTTCTCGCGAACTCGCGCAGCGGCTCGGCCAGGCCCTCGCGCTCCACCCCCAACGTGATCGTGGTGGACTCGCCGCCCGGCAGCACCAGGCCATCGAGGCCCTCGAGGTCGCCCGGCACGCGCACCTCGCGCGGCTCGGCTCCGAGCTCGCGGAGCGCCTTGGTGTGCGCCTCGAACCCTCCCTGCAGGGCCAGGACGCCGATAGCTGATCCAGTCGCTCCGGCGCGGGCCGAGCCCGCGCCCTCGCCGCTGATCACATCGCTCCGGGTCGGGCCGAGCCCGCCCCCTCGCGCACGACTCACCAGCCGCGGTTCTGGAGCAGGCCGCCGTTCTCCTGGAGGGTGCCGATCTCGATCCCCGGCATGGCCTCGCCGAGCCGGCGCGACGCGGCGGCCACGCGCTCCGGATCGTTGAAGTGGGTGGTGGCCTCGACGATCGCCCGCCCACGGACCTCCGGGTCGGACGACTTGAAGATGCCCGAGCCCACGAAGTTGCCCTCGGCGCCGAGCTGCATCATCAGCGCGGCGTCCGCCGGCGTGGCGATACCGCCCGCGCAGAACAGCACCACGGGGAGCTTCCCGGCGCTCGCGACCTCCCTGACCAGCTCCAGCGGCGCGCCGTGCTCCTTGGCGGCGGTGGGCAGCTCCACCGGGTCCAGGGCCGCGAGCCGGCGGATCTCGCCGGTGATCATCCGGATGTGGCGCACGGCCTCGACGACGTTGCCGGTGCCCGCCTCGCCCTTCGAGCGGATCATGGCCGCTCCCTCGGCGATCCGCCGCAGCGCCTCGCCCAGGTTCGTCGCGCCGCAGACGAACGGGACCTTGAAGGCCCGCTTGTCGATGTGATGCGCCTCGTCGGCGGGCGTCAGCACCTCGGACTCGTCGATGTAGTCGACCTCGAGCGCCTCGAGCACCTGCGCCTCGACGAAGTGGCCGATCCGCGCCTTGGCCATCACGGGGATCGTGACCGCCGCCTGGATCTCCTCGATCATCCGCGGGTTGGACATGCGGGCCACGCCGCCGTCCGCGCGGATGTCGGCCGGCACGCGCTCGAGCGCCATCACGGCGGCGGCGCCGGCATCCTCGGCGATCTTCGCCTGCTCGGCGGTGACCACGTCCATGATCACGCCGCCCTTGAGCATCTCGGCGAGGCCGGCCTTGACTCTGAAGGTGCCCGTCTCCATGTCGGCCATCCAGGATACCCGTGCGACGGTATGGGACGGGAGCGGTCTAGGGCGGCCCGGTCCAGCCTGCCGCGTAGCACGGGCGGCCGGAGCAGGTGTCGACGAACGCGCCCCCGAGCTTCAGGAACTCGGAGAACTGCAGTGCGGCGGCGGGCGCCGTGGCCGTGAGCGAGTGCGGATCCATCCCGCGCGTCTGCGCGATGTTCGCGAGCGGAGACGCGGGCGTTCCGAGCCCGCCCGCCCTCAGCGGTCCGGTGTCGTACACCACCATGGCGTTGCCGGAGTACGGCAGGCTCCGGATGCGCGGGATGCGGTAGTAGGGCTGCTTGTCGCGGCTGCGCCCGGGGTCGAGCGCAGGCGTGCGCAGCCGCGCGCCGATCACGCGGGCCTCGATCTCGGTGGCGACGTTCGCCACCTGGTGATCGCCGAACGCCTCGTGCAGCAGCACGGTGTGGCGCGGGGTGTCCGGGTAGGGATCGCGCGTCATGTGCCAGGCGTATCCGTTCGCCTCACCGCGATCCCAGAGCATCTGCACCATCGACACGAGCAGCTGGCGCTCGAGCTGGTTCGGATAGCTCGGGTAGAGCACGTCTGCGAAGCGACCGAACTGGGTGCTCCGCGCGAGGAGCAGGCCGAAGTTCATGGCGGGGACGATCAGCGCAGAGCGCTCGAAGTCGGGGGCGACGGCGGTGAGCGCGCCGCCGAGGATGCCGCCCTGGCTCCCGCCGGCGAAGAAGAGCCGCCGCGTGTCGATCTTCCCGGCGAACTCCGGGCGCGAGCTGAAGCCGTCCGGATGGATCATCAGCCGCCCGAGGAACATGAAGTTGACGAAGCCCTGCTGGAGGCGGTCGGCGAGGCTCGGGAACTTCGAGATGTCCTGCGACAGGTCGACCACGTTGGGGAGGTCCTCACTCGACATGCCGGACCAGTCGGTCGCGCAGGTCACGAAGTTGGACGCCGCCGCCAGAGGCGCAAGGCCGAGCACGGCCTCCGCCCCGCCGAGCAGGCCATGGCCGAACAGGAGCGGCCGGCCGTTCGTCCCGCCGTCGGGCACCAGGCAGATGAAGCGCTCGACCTGCACGTTGCCCGGCGTCCTCACCGGCAGCCCCTGGCGGTCGAGCCTGAAGCGCGCGCCCGGCGGGCAGCCTGCGGCGTCCAGGAAGCACGGAACGGTGAACGTGCCGTCGACCCGTTTCACGTCGGGGGTCTGCTGGGTCACGCTGTCGACCGTGAACGGCGGCGCCGCCCCCTGCACCTCCAGGTCGCCGGTCGTGGTGTCGCCGAGCTCCGCGAAGGCGCGGTCGCGAACCGAGAGCAGCCGCTGCGAGAGCGACCTGCGGCTTGCGACCGTGAAGTCCCAGGCCCGGTACAGACTGCCGCGCCGGATACCGGCCTTGGCGAGCCGGCGGAAGATGTTCCGGTAGCGACGACTCGAGCGCCCGCCGTCGCGCAGCCGCCGGAAGGCGCGGTCGGCCTTGAGCGTACGGCCGCGACGGTCCTTCAGGTTGCGCAGCGCGACGATGTAGCGGCGACCCTCGCGCCAGTTGGCCGCCGGGTGCACGAGCAGCGCGCGCCGGCGGGGGTTCGTCGCCTGGGCGTCGAGCTCCGCCCAGATCAGCTGGCGCTCGCCAGTCCGCGCGTCGATCACGACGATCGGAGCCCGCCGGGCGAAGGACCTCGCCAGGTCGTTCACCGGCACCGCCCGGCTGCGCTTCAGGTCGAGGCCCGGCACGCGGGTAACGATCATCTGGCCCGGGCTGAAGCCGTCCGAGCGGTTGTAGTCGGCCGCCTTGACCGGCCGCCCATCCTTGTTGCGCGGCATCTGGGAGTCGCGCAGGGCGATCCTGCCGTCCTTGCGGAAGTGGTCGTTCGGCCACGGCAGCAGGCAGTGCGCCGGATCGATCGGGTCGCAGCCGGGGCGGGCCGCGCTCGCCTCGGCCGCGGGTAGCGCGAGCCCGGCGGCGGCCAGGCCTGCGAGGACGGCGAGAGCGAGTCGTCGGCTCACGGCGGGCGAGCATAACGGTGGCGGGCGGTGGCCCGCCACCGACCTACTTCAGCCGGAACGCCTTGATGCGGTCGGCGTAGGCCGACTCGTCGAGCGCGTACACGCCGTAGGCCAGCGCTTGGATCAACCCCAGTAGCGCGGCGTGCGAGCGCACGTAGGCCGGGCTGTTCGAGGAGTAGTAGAGCCGGTGGTCGGCCAGCTTCGCGACCTCGGAGAGGGTGGCGTCGGCGATTGCGATGGTCGCCGCGCGCCGATTGCGCGCGAGCTTCATGGCGCGGACCACCAGCGGGTGCGGGCGCCCGGCGGAGAATCCGATCATCACGGTCTTCTCGTCCACGCGGCCGAGCTTGGCGAGGCCCTCCTGGGACGGCGAGGCCACCACCTCGGCGCGCAGGTCGAGGAGCATCAGGAGGTGGCGCAGGTAGCTCGCGAAGAACGCCATCTGGTCGGTGCCGCAGAGCACGATCCGGTCCGCGCGCGAGACCAGGTCGACGGCGGCCGACACCTCGTCCCGGTCGACCTTGCGCGCGGTCTCCGCCATGTTGGTGTGGTCTGCGGCGAGCGCGGTCTCGAACTCGGTCTGGTCGATCGGGAAGAGCGGCGGGCCCGAGATGTCGGTGGTGGGACCGCCGTTCTCACGCGCGCGCCGGTACTCGTCGCGCGCGGCCGCCTGGAGCTCGGGAAACCCCTCGAAGCCGAGGGCCTGGGCGAAGCGAACGACGGTCGAGCTCGAGGTGTTCGCCCGGCGCGCCAGCTCCTCCGCGGTGTGGAAGGCCGCCTCCTCCAGGTGATCGACGATGTACTGGCCGACATCCTTCTGCGAGCGGCTGAACTCGTCGAAGCGCTGGCGGATCTCCTCGGACAGAGTGAGGGCGGTCGTCCCGGTTCGCGTCACGCACGGGTTTTTCGGCGGGCGGCGCGGAGTTCCTTCAGCTGGCGCCAGGGGTAGCGTTCCGGTGGTGATCCTCTACGACCATCCCTCGTCCGGAAACTGCATGAAGGCGCGCATCCTCCTTCGGCAGCTCGAGATCCCCTACGAGCGCGTGACCGTCGACCTGTTCAAGGGCGAGACCCGCAGCGCCGAGCACTTCGCGCGTAACCCGGACGGACGCATCCCGGTGCTCGAGCTCGACTCCGGCGAGATGATCCCCGAGTCGGGGGCGATCCTGCTCCACCTGGCCGCCGACACGCCCTACCTGCCGGCGGACGGGACACTCGAGCGCACGCGCGTGCACCAGTGGATGCTGTTCGAGCAGGGGCGGATCGAGGGCGAGCTCGCCTATGCCCGCTTCCTGCGGCTGTCGGATCGCGCGGACAGGATGCCCGAGGTGTTCGACAACCGCGTCAAGCGCGGGCGCGACGCGCTCGGGGCGCTCGACCGTGGACTGTCCGACGGTCGAACGTTCGTCGCGGGCGACTCGTACACGGTGGCCGACATCGCCCTCTATTCCTACGTCCACTGCGCGCACGACGCGGGGGTCGACGAGCGCGCCCACGAGCACGTGGCCTCCTGGCTCGACCGGGTCGAGGCCACCCCGCGCTTCGAGAACGACCTGGAGCCGGTGCCGGCGCACGCCTCCGAACGCCCCATCTGACGATGAGCAGGAAAGCGCGATGAGAACGAAGGCTCGCACGCACCGCGTGCTCACTCAATGACGAGCTTCGAGGTCGACCGCTTCGAGTGGAGCTCCGCGGAGCGGCTCGAGCTGGCCGGCCGCTGGTACGAGGTGCGCGGGCTGCGCTTCCTGCGTCCGACGCTCGACGTCGAGGTGGACGGCCGGCCGCGCAGGCTGCTCGCCCTGCTCGAGCACAAGCCATGGGCACCCGAGGAGGACGACGAGTGGCTCGCGGCATTCGCCTGGAAGGGCGAGCGGGCCGAAGTGGGCGAGGCGCGCCTCACGGTGAGCCCCGACATCACGATCGAGCTCGAGCCGCCCACGCTGCCGGGCGGCCGCCCGCCCAAGCGCCGCCGCCGTCCGGCCGATCCGCGCGTGCGGCAGCTCGAGGGTGAGCGCGCGTCGCTGCAGGCGGAGCTGGCGGCTGCCGAGGCGCGTGTCGTGCGGCTCGAGGCCGCGCTCGCCAAGGAGCGCGCGCGATTCGACGCGGACCGCGACTCGCTGAGCGCCGCACAGCAGCGACTCGAGGACGAGCGCGACCAGGCGCTGGCGGCGCGGGACGCCGCGATCGGCGAGCGTGACGCGGTGACCGGCGCGCGCGACGCGGCGATCGCGGACCGCGACAAGGCTACGGCCGAGCGCGAGAGGGCGGTGGCGGAGCGCGACGCCGCCACGGGCAAGCTCGCCGGCACCGAGCGCGACCGCGATGCTGCCTACGCCGCCCGCGACAAGGCGCGCGAGGAACGCAACTCGTGGCTCTCACGCGCCCGCGACGCTGCCGCCCAGCGCGACGCCGCGCTCGTCGCGCGCGACAGTGCCGCGGCCGAGCGCGACCGGGCGACGAGCGCGCGCGACGCCGCCGCGGCGGAGCGCGACGAGGTGAGGGCCTCGGCCGCGCCCACCCTGGCCCCGCCGGTGATAACGGCGGCGGCCGGCGGCGGGCCGGCCCTGTCCGGCTGGGGGTCGCGGATCGCGGCGCTGGTGGCGCTGCTCGCGCTGATCGCGCTCGTGGTGCTGCTGATCAGCTGGGCCACCTGAGCGGCGGGCCTTCGTGCGTCCGAGTCAGGAAACAGACTTGGCGGCATGCCGGACACGCCGGAAGAGTTTGCCTACGGGGAGGCGTTGCGAGCCATCGAGTCGCAGGAGCGGATGGTCAACGAGCTGCGATCCCGTACGGGCATCCTGCTAACTGGCGCGTCGCTCGTGACCTCTCTGTTCGGCGCCGCGGCTCTCGGCGAAGGGCGAGTAGACGCGTGGAGCGTTATCGCACTGCTCGCGTTCGTAGCCGTCGTTGGCTCTTGCGTCTGGATCGCGTTGCCCAGGCGCAAAGCATGGCGGTTCTCGTTCAGCGCGAAGATCTTGCTCGAGGACTGGGCAGATGAGCCCAGAAGCGGCGACGTCACCTTGATGACGCGCTTCCTGGCCACCACACTGGAACGTAACTACCGCAAGAACGAGGACCTCCTCGAGGGCCTCTACAACTGGTTCACCGCAGCTGCGGTGCTGCTGGGCGTCGAGGTTCTCGCATGGGCCCTGGAGCTCGCGTGACTAGAAAGGGGGTGAAACAAGCCAATGCCCGACGATGAACAGAAGGCTTCGGCCCCGCCGCCCGAGGAGCAGTCGCCCCCGCCTCCGCGCGACCCGACGATCCTGGACACCAGGGGCGCCAAGCCGCCACCTCCGCGCGACCCGACGATGCATGTCACGGGCGTGGACATCCCCTCGGAGAAACGCCGACGTCCGCGGGGCAAGCGCTAGTGGGCCGGGGAGGAATCGAACCTCCGACCGATGGATTATGAGTCCACTGCTCTGACCCCTGAGCTACCGGCCCGCAATGAGGCTGATCCTAGGGCGTCTTGCGGCATGCCTTCGGTCTCACGCGGGCTCGCGCCGTGAGCGCAGTGTGCCGAGCCGGCTGCGAGTCGTCGCGACCAGGAGGACGAGCGCGAGCGCCGTCCCGGCGCCGAGCGCCGCGGCGCCCCACGCGAAGTCGGAGTCCGTTGACGCCGCGGCCGTGTCGGCCTGCGGGGTCACGGCCGGGGCGTAGTCGCCGCCCGCCGCGTTCATGCTGTAGTCGACCTGGGCCTGAGCCACCGAGGTGACGCAGAGCGCCAGCACGGCGACCAGCACGACCAGTGAACGTCGGGCTGAAGTCATTTGGGCCTCCTTCGGGGTTGACATACACCCGTACCTCGCATGGCCGGCGATCTTGTGACGAAGCTCGCCCAAACCGGCGAGATCCGAGAGGCTTGTCACAAGAGCGCGCCCATCCACGAGAGAAAGGGCAGTGCTGCTGACCCAGTCGTGCAGCGACGACGATCTGCTGACGGCCGGAGGCGCGGACGGATTCGCAACCTTCTACCGCCGGCATGTGGACGCGATACTGCGCTATCACGCGCGCTCGACCGGCAATGCCGAGGTCGCCGCGGATCTCACCGCCGAGACCTTCGCGGCCGCGCTCGAGTCGAAGCACCGCTTCAGGCCCGGCGGTGCGCCCGCACAGGCCTGGCTGTTCGGAATCGGCATGAGGAAGCTCGCCGACTACCGGAGGCGTGGCTACGCCGAGGACCGCGCCCGGCGCCGTCTCGGCATGGAGCGCATCGAGCCGACCGACGAGGACCTGCGCCGGATCGAATGGCTCGCCGGCGACGTGGAGGTGGCATCGCTGGTCGACGACCTGCCGACCGAGCAGCGCGACGCCGTCACGGCGCGCGTGGTCCACGAGCGCGACTACGCGGAGATCGCCGAGGAGCTCGACATATCGCAGGCGGGCGTGCGCCAGCGCGTGAGCCGCGGCCTCGCGGCGCTGCGGGGACGGATCAGGGAGGGGCAATGACGGATTTCGTGACAAGGCTCGAGAGCGAGCTGCACACCGCGGCGCTGCGGCGCGAGCAGGCCGGCCCGGTCCGGCGCATCGCCTTCCCGAGGATCCGGCTGGCGCTGCGGGCGCTTCCAGCTGCCGCCGCGGCGGCGGCCCTCGTGGCCGTCGCGCTCACCGGCGTGGCGATCATGCTCTCCTCCTCGCCGCAGCGCCCAGCCGACCTCGGCGTGCCCCCGGCGCTGCGCGGCACCTGGCGGGCGCCGCCGACCGAGCTGAGGCTGTACCCGATTGGCTCAGAGCGCTGCGTGAACCTCGGCGTCGGGTCCGCCAACCCGTGCTACACGCTCGGGGAGTCGTCCACCGGAGTCGCGCCCGAGTGGGGCAAGCTGTCGGTGAGCGCCGACCAGCTCACGCTGGGAGGCATGCAGGGCGCCCGCCCGGGCGTGTACAGGTGGCGCATCCAAGACGGCGCACTCCGGCTGACGAAGGTCCGCGACCCGATCTCCAGCCGGGTCAAGGCCCTGGTCACCACCCCCCTCGCGGCCGAGCATCCGCAGAGCAGGGCGACCCTCCCCGATCAGTGGGTCTCGTGGCGGTTCACGTCCCGGCGCTTCGGCTACTCGATCCACCTCCCGCACGAGTGGAAACGCAACTCGACCGCGGACACCGACCGTTTCTCGAGAGATCCTTTCGGCCCAGCGCTGCCGAGCCTCGCCGTGACCGCTCAGGACGTGGCGGTCGACACCCGCAGCGAGACCGCCGGCTGTGCGTCGTACGACGTCCGTCGCATCGTCGTCGACGGCGTCAAATTCCGGATCTCGGTCTACGAGGCCTGCGGCGGAGCCCATCGGCAGACCGCCAGCTTCGTCCACGCCGGCCGCGGCTACAGCGTCACCTGGCGCGGAACCGCGTGGCCCCCCGAGCCCGACTATCCGCTCTTCGACGCGCTGCTGAAGTCGATCGTGTTCCTGCGCTAGGACCGCTAGCCGGTCGCCTTGTCGATCGCATCGCGCAGCTCGCGCTCGCTGTAGGCGCCCTCGAGACGGGCTGCCACGCGGCCGTTCCCGTCGACCGTGAACAGCCAGGGCTCGGACTGGAGGTTCCAGGCGGCAACCTGGGGGCGAATGCCCTTGTCGATCTCGTTGTCGCGGAAGACCTCCATGTGGATGAACTCCACGTCCTCCCCGTCCTCGGCCTTCACCTGCTCGGCGATGTCCACAACGGGACCGCAGACCCTGCTCTGGCAGAGCTGGGGCGTGGCGAAGAGCAGCGCGACGGGCTTCTTGCCGACGACGTCGGCGAAGTCCGCACTGTGCATCGAGGACGGCGGCAGGCGCGTGTCGATCGAGGCGAGATCGCCGCCCACGTCGGCCTCCGTGGGCGTGTGGATCCTCGGAGCCCGGTCCCCGGGGCCCGGCACCGCGTCCTCCGAGGGCTTGACCACCTGCACGCCGGGCGTGGCCGAGGTGGCGGCCACGAGGCGGTCGTCGAGCTGGGCGATCCCGAGCACCTCGTACGTGCCGGGCTTGTCGAACTGCAGGTCCGTCACGTACACGGACTTGGCGGCCTCCGGGTCGGCGGCCGTCTGGCGGCTCTGGAACTCGGGCGGAACCTCGAGCGACTCCCAGCGCGCCACGTAGGGACCGCGGGCCTCGCCGCCGCGGGCCGCCGCCACGTACACCGCCACCTGCGCGTCGGCGATCTGCCCCCGGTCGCGCGTGAAGAGCCCGAAGCCGAAGCGGTTCTTCCCGGTCGTGAGCACCGAGACCGACGGGGCGAGCACCGGGCCGCCCCTGCCGAGCCCCTCACGGAGGTCGGCGAGCGTCTTGCCGGCGGCCTGCGGGAACTGCTCGGGCTTGGGCACGGGCGGCGGCGAATTCTCGGAGTCGTCGTCACCCCCGCCGCAGCCGACAACAAGCGCGCACGCGAGGAGAGCAGCTGCGATCAGGGCTCGGGGGATGCGCACGGGCCAAACGAAGGCTAAAGAACGAATTGTTCAAATAGGGTTGCGCACATGAACCGTGCAGCTCTCGTCACCGGAGGCTCCAGCGGAATCGGTCATTCCATCGCCAGGGCGCTTGGGGAGGACGGCTACGGCATCACGTTGTCGGCGCGCCGGGCCGACAAGCTCGAGGCCGCGGCCGGGCAGCTTCGCGACGAGGGAATCGACGTGCTGTCCGTGCCGGCCAACATGACCGACGAGGCCGAGATCAAGAAGGTCGTCGCCGCCCATCGAGACCGCTTCGGGCGCATGGACGTGCTCATCAACAACGCCGGCATCGGGATCGGCGCCGCCGTGGCCGACACCGAGACGAAGAAGCTCGACCTCCAGCTCGACGTGAACCTGCGCGCGGTCTACCTGGTGGCGCGGGAGTGCATCCCGATGCTGAAGGAGGCCGGCGCCGAGCATCGCAAGGCGCTGATCGCCAACACCGCCTCGATCGCCGGGAAGCACGGACTGGGCTGGCTGTCCGCCTACTCGGCGACGAAGTTCGGGGTGGTCGGTCTCTCGCAGGGGATGCACAAGGAGCTCGCCGGCGACGGCGTGCAGGTCACGGCGCTCTGCCCGGGCTTCGTCGCCACGCCGATGACCGACTGGATCGAGGGTCAGGTCCCGAAGGACGAGATGATCCAGCCCGAGGACATCGCCGAGTCGATCCGGTTCCTGCTCAGGACCTCGCCGTACTGCATGGTGCCGGAGCTTCAGTTCCTGCGGCCGTCGGATACGAACCCGTAGCGCTCGCGGCCTCGATCTGCTCGAGGGCGCGCTCGTACTCGTCGAGGCGGCGGAAGGGCCGCAGCCAGGCCCACCCCGGCTGATGGCGAAGCTCCGCGGCCCGGTGGCGCTCGCCGGTGTCGCGACGCGGCGCCGGCAACTCGTCGAGCATGATGCTCGCCTCGAGCATCGCCGTGAGCGTGTTCAGCTCGCGCTCGGTGGCGGGGCGTGAGCGTCGGCGGCGGGCACCCGTGTAGCCGTCCCAGGCGTGGGCGAAGCTCGCCAGGCTGGTGCGTCCGCCGTTGCGGTGCGCGGCCAGCATCGGGCAGACGCCGCCGTGCCGATCGGTGTAGGCGCCGACGATGATGCGGTTCGAATCGACGCCCTCGAGCATGGCCTTCCGGGTCTTCAGCGGAAGGCAGTCGATCGCGGTCCGGAGGTCGCGGGCGGGACGTCGGCGTCTCATCGGCGTGCTGCGTAGGATGCGCGGCTCCGAGGTGGCGCGCAAGCGGCGACACCGGTCTTTCATGCGGCTTGGTCTGAACATCGGCTACTGGGGGCTCGGCATGAAGGCCGAGGACCAGCTCGAACTGGTGCGCGAGGCGGAGGACGCCGGGCTTCGACTCGGTCTGGGTGGCAGAGGCCTACGGCTCGGACGCGGCCACGGTGCTCGGCTGGCTCGCGGCGCAAACGTCCCGGATCAAGATCGGCTCCGCGATCTTCCAGATGCCGGCGCGCTCACCGGCGATGACGGCCATGACGGCGGCCACCCTCGACCGGCTCTCGGGCGGCCGCATGCTGCTCGGCATCGGCACGTCGGGACCGCAGGTGGCCGAGGGCTGGCACGGGCAGCGCTTCGGCAGCCAGCTCCAGCGCACGCGCGAGTACGTGGAGATCGTGCGCAAGGCGCTCACCCGCGAGCGGCTCGTCTACGAGGGCGAGCAGTACACGCTCCCGCTGCCGGACGGGCCGGGCAAGGCTCTCAAGCTCACGATCGCGCCCGTGCAGGAGCGGATCCCGATCTACATCGCGGCCATCGGCCCGAAGAACACCCAGCTCACCGGCGAGATAGCCGACGGCTGGCTGCCGATCTTCTTCTCGCCCGAGCACGTGGACGAGTCGCGCAGGGTGCTGGAGGAGGGCGCCGCGCGCTCGGGCCGCTCGCTCGACGGCTCGTTCGACATCGCGCCCGGGGTGAACGTCTGCATCGACGACGACGTGGACCGCGCGCGCGACCAGATGCGCCACTTCATCGCCCTCTACGTGGGCGGCATGGGCTCCCGGAAGCGGAACTTCTACAACGCCCTCGTACAGCGCTACGGCTTCGCGGACGCCGCGCGGGAGGTCCAGGACCTCTATCTCGACGGCAAGAAGGACGAGGCGGCCGCCGCGGTGCCAGCCGAGCTGATCGACACGATCACGCTCGCCGGCCCGGGCGACAAGGTGCGCGAGCGGCTGGCCGTGTATCGCGACGCCGGCGTGGGCACGCTGATCGTGAGCCCGATCGCGTTCGAGCCCGCGGCGAGCAGGCGGATGGTGCGCGAGCTGGCGGAGATGCTCTGAGGCGCTTCCTGCTCGCGGCCTTCGGCGACCCGGGTCACGCGTTCCCGGCGATCGCGCTGGGGGCCGAGCTCGCCCGTCGCGGACACGACGTCACGCTCGAGACCTGGACCAAGTGGCGCGACCACGTGGAGCGCGAGGGCATGCGCTTCAGCGCGGCGCCCGAGTACCAGGTCTTCCCCACCCGCGAGCGTCCGCTCAAGCCCTACCAGGCGGCCGTCAAGGCCTCGGCCGTCACGCGCGAGCTGATCCGCGAGCTCGAGCCCGAGCTTGTGGTGGCGGACATCCTCACGGTGGCCGCCGTCCTGGCCGCCGAGCTCGAGGAGCGTCCCTGGGCGACGCTCGTGCCGCACGTGCTGCCCACCGGCGAGCCAGGCTTCCCGGTATACGCCGTCGGGGCCGTCTACCCGCGCAGTACGTTCGGCAGATGGGCCTGGGGGCGTACCCGCCCGCTGCTGATGCGCGGTGAGGAGCAGGGTCGGCGCGAGCTGAACGAGACGCGCAGACGCGTGGGCCTGCCGCCGCTCGCATATGTGCAGGGTGGGATCTCCCGCCGGCTGGCGCTCGTCGCCACCTTCCCGCAGCTCGAGTACCCGCGCGCGCGGCCGCAACCGGGCGCGCGCGTGACCGGCCCGCTGCTCTGGGAGCAGCCCTACGGCGAGGTCGAGCTGCCGCCCGGCGACGATCCGCTCGTGCTGATCGCGCCGAGCACCTCGCAGGACCCGGACGGGCGGCTCCTGCGCGCCGCCCTCGACGGCCTCGCGGGCGAGCCCGTGCGCGTGCTCGCGTCGACCAATCGCCGTGCGGCGGCCGGGCGGGCGCCGCTGCCGGCGAACGTCCGGCTCGTCGACTGGGTCTCCTACGCGCGCACGATGCCGCACTGCGACGCCGTCGTCTGCCACGCCGGACACGGCACGCTCGCCCGCGCCCTGGCCTCCGGGGCGCCGGTCGTGGCCTGCCCGCACGCCGGCGACATGGCGGAGAACTCGGCCCGCGTTCGCTGGGCGGGCGTGGGCGTGTCGCTGCCGCGTCGCTTCCAGCACGCAAGGGGGATACGTCTCGCCCTGCGGCGCCTCCTCGGCGAGCCCTCGTATGCGCGGCGCGCGCGCGAGCTGCGCGACTGGTCCACGCGAAACGACGGCGCCGCCACGGCCGCCGACGTGCTCGAGGCCTATACCCCGGTGGGGTAAACTCCCCCCATGGCCTCCGAGACTCGCGGCTACACCGCCACCAAGGATCAGCTCCAAAGCCGCCTGCATCGCATCGAGGGCCAGGTCCGGGGCGTCGAGAGGATGGTCGAGGAGGACCGCTACTGCATCGACGTGCTGACCCAGATCAGCGCCATCCAGGCCGCGCTCGACAAGGTCGCGCTGGGCCTGCTCGACGGCCACGCGCGGCACTGCGTGATCGAGGGCGGGGACGGTAACGAGGACGACCTGACCACCGAGCTGATGGCGGCGGTCGGCCGCCTGATGCGTCGCGGCTGACCGTTATCCCGCGGTGACGAGAGCCTCCGTACCTTCGCGGGGGTGACCCGGCAGCGAAGCCTCTGGCTCGACCGCGAGCCGCCGTCGGAAGCCGAGGGCGGGCCGTTCTCGACCGCCCGCTGGAACCGGCAGGCCGCCGAGGCGCGCGAGCTTCGCGCCGTGCCGGCGGAGGAGCCGCCGCCGCCGGAGCCGCCGCGGCGCAGCCGGCGGCGGGTCGTGCTCGGCGTGGTCGCGCTCGGCACGGCGGTGGCGGCGCTCGGCTTCTCCCTCGCCGCCTTCCTAGGCGACGACACCGGCAGCGAGGTCGTGGGAGCCGACGGCGGCCGGCCGCTCCCCGACACGCAGATCGGGCGCGTCTACGACGCGGCCGGCCCAGCCGTGGTGTCCGTGCAGGCCGGGCCGGCGTCGGGCACCGGCTTCGTCGTGGACGGCGACGGCACGATCGTCACGAACGCGCACGTGGTGAGCACGGCCACGAGCGCGCAGGTCCGCTTCAACGACACCGGACGGCTGCTCGAGGCCGAGGTGCTGGGCACGGATCCCTCCTCCGACCTCGCGGTCCTCCGGGTCGATCCCGGCAGCGCCGGTCGCCTGCGCTCGTTGCGGTTCGCCGACTCCGAGCGGGTGGAGGTGGGCGACGCCGTGGTGGCCATCGGGCACCCGTTCGGGCTCGATCGCACCGCCACCGCGGGGATCGTCTCGGGCGTGGGCCGCTCGATCGAGGCGCCGGACGGCTTCCAGATCGACGACGCGATACAGACCGACGCGCCGATCAACCCGGGCAACTCGGGCGGGCCGCTGCTCGACGCCCGCGGTCGAGTGGTCGGCGTGAACTCCCAGATCGCGACCGCGGGCGGCGGCGGCAACGTGGGCATCGGCTTCGCCGTGCCGGCCAACACCGTGCGCGAGGTGCTCCCCCGGCTGAGCCGGGGCGAGTCGATCGAGCGCCCCTACCTGGGCGTCACGACATCGCTCGCTCCGCGGGGCGCAGAGGTTCAGGCCATCCAGCCCGGTGGGCCGGCGGCGGGCGCCGACCTGCGCGCCGGGGACGTGATCGTGGCCATCGACGGCGAGAGCGTGCGCGACGCCGGACGACGTGTCGGAGGCCGTGTCCGAGCGCGAGCCTGGCGACGAGATCGAGGTCGAGGTGCTCCGTGACGGCGAGCGCCACACGATTCGCGTCGAGCTGGCCAAGCGTCCCGGCCCATGAGCTTCGCGGCGCCGCTGTTCCTGCTTCTGCTGCTCCTGGTTCCGGTCGCGGCCGCCGTCTACGTGTTCACCGACCGGCGCCGCGGCGGCCGCGCGGCCGCGTTCGCCTCCCCGCTCATGCTGCCATCGGTCGCGCCAACGCGGCCCGGATTCCGGCGTCATCTGCCGCTCGTGCTCTACGCCGTCGCGCTGGCCGCGGTGGCGCTGGCCCTGGCCCGCCCGGAGGCGACGGTGGCGGTTGCCGAGGAGCGTGCGGCGGTGGTGCTCGTGTCCGACATCTCGGGCTCGATGCAGGCCACCGACGTTGCGCCCTCGCGGATCGTGGCCGCCCGGCGCGCGGCCAACTCGCTGCTCGACGACGCGCCCGAGCAGCTGCGCATCGGAGCCGTGGCGTTCAACCACGCCGTCCAGGCGGTGCGCCCGCCGCGCGTCGACCGCACCGACGTGCGCGCCCTGATCGACGGCCTCCGCCCGAGCGGCGGCACGGCGACCGGCAAGGGCCTGGCCTCGGCGCTCGCGCTGCTCGACGACCGCGCCCGCCGGCCGAAGGATCGCGCCCCCGGCGCGGTGATCCTGCTCTCCGACGGCAGCTCGACCCACGGCCGCGATCCCGTGCCGCTCGCCCGCGAGGCGGCGCGGCTCCGCATCCCCGTCTACACGGTTGCGCTCGGCACGGACTCGGGCACGATCGAGGTCGAGCGCGCCGACGGCACGAGCTTCACGCGCCCCGTTCCCCCCGACCGCGACACGATGCGCCGCATCGCCACGCTGAGCGGGGCGCGCACCTTCCAGGCCGGCGACACCGACGAGCTCGCCACGGTCTACGAGCGACTCGGCTCGCGCGTGGCGACCCGCGACGAGAAGCGCGAGATAAGCGCGGCCTTCGCGGGCGGCGCGGCCGTGCTGCTGCTGGCGGGCGGCGCGCTCTCGCTGCGCTGGTTCGGCCGACTGCCCTGAGCCTGAGATGGCGCCTCCACTAGTCTCCACGGCGTGAGGGCAGGACGCGCGATCCTCGCCGGAGTGGGAGTTGCGGGAGCAGCCCTGCTCGGCACGGCCGTCCAGGGGCTCGCCGGGCTGGACGACCGGCTGGCCACCGAGAGCGCGCAGCCGCGCCCGGTCAAGCTGGAGAGCGCACCGCGTCCGGATCGCGGTCGGGGCTGTCCGTTCCGGCACGAGCGCGAGATCGAGTCGGGGCCGGGGCGGCGGGAAGTCTGACCGTCACGTCGAGCCCGCCCTGCGCGCGTGGCTCGATCTCGAGTGAGCCGCCGTGCGCCTCGCTCACCGCCTTCACGATCGAGAGGCCGAGGCCCGCGCCTCCGCTGTCGGCATGGCGCTCGATCCGCTCGAACGGCTCGGCGAGCCTCGCCGCCGCCGCGGGGCTCACGGCGGGCCCGCTGTTGCCGACCACGAGCTCGGCATGGCCGTCGACCGCTCGCGTGGTCACGAACACGCAGCCGCCCGGGCGGTTGTAGCGCACGCCGTTCTCGATCAGGTTGGCGGCGAGGCGCTCGAGCAGCGCCGGGTCACCCTCCACCCACGCGGGCTCGAGCCGCAGCTCGATTGCCACCGACTCGTCGCGCGCCTGCGGCGCCAGGAGATCGACGGCGCCCCGTGCCGCCGCGCCGAGCTCAGCGCGCTCGCGGCGGACCAGGTCGCGCTGGCTGCGGGCGAGGATCAGGAGGCTCGCGAGCAGCGCCTCCGTGCGCCGGCTCGCGTCGACCACGCTCGCCGCCATCGCGCGCAGCTCCTCGAGGTCGGGCTCGGGGTTCGCGAGCGCCACCTCGGCCTCGGAGCGGATCACGGTCAGCGGGCTGCGCAGCTCGTGGCTCGCGTTGGCCACGAAGCGGCGCTGCGACTCGAACGAGCCCGACAGCCGGTCGAGCATCGAGTTGAGGGTCTCGCCGAGCTCGCGCAGCTCGTCGTCGGGGCCGCTCACCGGGATGCGCTCGCCGAGCCGCTCCTCCGACACTCGCCGGGCGGCGCCGGTGATGCGCGCCAGCGGGGCGAGCAGCCGGCCGGCGACGAGCCAGCCGACCGCGGCCGACACGAGCACAACCCCGACGAAGGCGAGCAGGTACTGGACCGCCACCTCCCCGCGGACGTCGGAGGCGAACGCCTCCGGGAGGGTGCGATCGAAGTGGCGCGACAGCAGCCAGTAGCTCACGGCGAGCAGCACACCGGTGGAGAGGCCCACGAGCGCCACGTAGGCGGCGGCAAGCCGGGCTCTGACGGTCGGCCGGAAGCGCCTCACACCCGGTAGCCCGCCCCCTTGACGGTCTCGATCACGGGTGGGTCGCCGAGCTTGCGGCGCAGACGCAGCACGGCCATGCGGACGGAGTTCGTGAACGGGTCGGCGTTCTCGTCCCAGACGCGCTCGACCAGCTCGTCGTTCGAGATCACCGCTCCGCCGGCCTCGAGCAGCGCCTCGAGCACCGAGAACTCCTTGGGCGTCAGCTCGATCGGCCGGCCGGCGCGCGTGACGGTGTGCCGCGCGGGGTCGAGCTCGAGGTCGCCCGTGCGCAGCGTGGCCGGCAGCGCCGGGTGCGAGCGCCGCGCCAGGGCGCGCAGGCGCGCCAGCAGCTCGGCGAATGCGAACGGCTTGGCGAGGTAGTCGTCGGCACCCAGCGCGAGGCCGTCCACGAGGTCGTCGAGGCCGGCGGCGGCGGTGAGCATCAGCACCCGGCTGGCCGTGTCGTCCGCGCGCAGGCTGCGGCAGACCTCGTCGCCGTGGAGCAGCGGCAGGTCGCGATCCAGCACGACGACGTCATACGGATGGAGCCGCGCCTTGTCGAGCGCCGCGGCGCCGTCGTACGCCACGTCGACCGCCATCCCCTCGCGCCGCAGCCCCCGGGCCAGCGCCTGGGCCACCTTGCGTTCGTCCTCCGCCACGAGCACGCGCATCCCGATGAGGGTAGTGGGCCGCAAGCGGGCGTTATCCGGGCGTGACAGCCGCCCGCGTAGCGTGCCGGCCATGAGCGAGAACGAACTGCCGGACGAGCCGAGGGAGGCCCTCGAGGGCGCCCTCTTCGAGATGAAGCGGGTGATCATCGGGCAGGACGCGATGCTCGAGCGAGTGCTGGTCGCCCTGCTCACGGGCGGACACGTGCTGCTCGAGGGCGTGCCGGGCCTCGCCAAGACCCTGACGATCAAGACGCTCGCCGCGGCGGTTGGCGGCACCTTCCGGCGCATCCAGTTCACGCCGGACCTCGTGCCGTCGGACCTCGTGGGCACGCGCATCTACCGGCCGGACACCGGCAGCTTCGACACCGAGCTCGGGCCGGTGTTCGCCAACTTCCTGCTCGCCGACGAGATCAACCGCGCGCCGGCCAAGGTGCAGTCCGCGCTGCTCGAGGTGATGCAGGAGCAGCAGGTCACGATCGGCGGCTCGACCTACGGCGTGCCGCTTCCCTTCCTCGTGCTGGCCACGCAGAACCCGATCGAGTCCGAGGGGACCTATCCGCTGCCCGAGGCGCAGGTGGACCGCTTCCTGATGAAGATCCTCGTCGACTACCCGAACCCGGGCGACGAGGCCTCCGTGGTCGAGAGCTCGCTGGTGCCGGCGGCCGAGGTGGCGGAGCGACTCGACGCCGCCGACCTGCTGCGCTATCGCGAGCTCGTGCGCGATGTCTTCGTGGACCGCGAGGCGATCGACTACGCCGTGGCGCTCGCCGACGCGACCCGCCGCCCGGCCCGACACGGGGTCGAGGAGATTGCCCCGCTGGTCGCCTACGGCGCGAGCCCGCGCGGCCCCATCGGACTCGTGCAGGCCGCCCGCTCGCTGGCGATGCTGCGCGGCCGCGGTCACGTGCTCACCAGCGACATCCGCGACCTCGCTCCGGAGGTGCTGCGCCACCGGCTCGTGCTCTCCTACGAGGGCCTGAGCGAGGGCGCGGACGTCGACGACCTGCTCGACAAGGTGCTCGAGGCCGTGCCCGAGCCGGACCTCAGGGGGTCGGGACGGCCGCTCGCGGCGTGAGCGCCGCGCTCGCGCCAGCCGCGGCCCGGCAGGGTCCGGGCCCCGTGCCGGGCGCCCTCGTGGAGGCGCTCGACCTCGCCTTCGTGCGGCGCACGGGCGGCCTCCTCGCGGGCGAGCACCGGGCGACGGGCGTGGGGTCGGGCACCGAGCTCGCGCAGCTGCGCCCCTACCAGCCGGGCGACGACGTACGGCAGCTCGACCCGGCGTCCACGGCCCGGACGGGCATCCCGCACGTGCGCCAGCAGGTACCGGAGCGGCTGCTCACCACCTGGCTGCTCGTTGACCTCTCCCCGTCGATGGCCTTCGGAACCGCCGATCGGCTCAAGAGCGACGTGGCCGAGGGCGTCGTCGACGTGCTCGGGCGGCTCGCGGTCAAGCGCGGCGGGCGGGTCGGCCTCCTCACCTTCGGCGCGCCCGAGACCCGGCTGTTCCCCCCGCGAGGCGGGCGCGGCGCGCTCGTCGCGCTGCAGCGCGCGCTCGCCGAGGGCGTGGCGCCGGACGGCAGCGCCGGCGAGCCGCTCGAGGACGCGCTGCTGCGCACCGGCCGCCTCACCCGCATGTCGTCGCTGATCGTGGTGGTCTCGGACTTCACCGGGCCCGAGCGCTGGGCGCGCCGACTCGCGGCGCTCGCCGCCCGGCACACGCTGCTCGCTGTCGAGGTGCGCGATCCGCGCGAGGAGGGCCTGCCGGCCGTGGGCCGCCTCGCGATGGTCGACCCCGAGACCGGTCAGCGCGTGGAGGTCGACACCTCGAGCCGCTCGCTTCGGGAGCGCTACGCAGGCGCGGCCGCCGAGCGCCATGCCGAGATCGCGGAGGCGCTGCGGCGGGCGGGCACCGAGCACGTGGTCCTGTCCACGAGCGGCGAATGGGCTCGCCAGCTCGGGAGGAAGCTCTCGTGAGCTTCGCCGCGCCCGCCTTCCTCGCGGCGCTCGCGGTGATCCCGCTGGCGCTGCTGGCCTATGTCGCCGCCCGGCGCCGGTCGCGCCGCTACGCCGTCCGCTTCACCGGCGTCGCCACGCTGGCCCCGCTCGTTCCGCAGGTCTCACGCTGGCGGCGCGTCGTGCCGCTCGCGCTGTTCCTCGCGGCGCTCGGCGCGCTGGCGCTGGCCCTGGCGCGCCCGCAGGCGACCGTCGCCGTGCCGCGCGAGCAGGCGACCGTCGTGCTCGTCACGGACGTGTCGCGCTCGATGTTGGCCAACGACGTCGAGCCGAGCCGCCTCGACGCGTCCCGCGAAGCGGCCCAGACGCTCGTCGACGAGCTGCCCGAGGAGGCGCTCGTGGGGATCGTGGCCTTCTCCGAGGAGCCGCACACGATCGAGCCGCCCAGCGAGGACCGCTCCGAGGTCGAGGAGACGATCGCCTCGCTCGCGGCCGACGGCGGCACGGGCACCGGCGAGGCGCTGGCGGCGGCGCTGCGGCTGGTCGACGGTCGCGGCGAGCGCAAGGTGCCGGCGGCCGTGGTGCTGCTGTCGGACGGCAAGGTCACGATCGGGCGGGACCCGCTGCCGGTGGCGGCCGGCGCCCGGCGGCTCGGGATCCCGATCCACACGGTGGCGCTCGGCACCGAGAGCGCCGTCATCCGCACCCCGGACGGCAGCCTGCTCGCCGTGCCACCCGACCCCGAGACGATGGCGGAGATCGCGGAGCGCTCCGGCGGCCGCTCCTTCGAGGTCGACGACGGCGACGAGCTGAGCGAGATCTACGAGGACCTCGGCTCGCGCGTCGCGACGAGGAAGGAGGAGCGCGAGATCACGGCGGCCTTCGCGGCCGGCGGGATCGTGCTGCTGCTGCTGGCGGCCGGGGTGGGGCTGCGGACGACGGCGCGGCTGCCCTGAGACTACGGGCGCGGAGGCCAGTCGAGGCGGCCTCCGCGCGAAGCTCCGGGGGTGGGACTCGAACCCACAACCATCGCCTTAACAGGGCGCTGCTCCGCCGATTGCAGCTACCCCGGAATGTCTATTTGGCGGTACAGCTGGTGAACCGTCCCGCTCGGCAGCTTAGCGATTCCCGCCTCGATCTCGGCATGGCAGTTCGAGCACAGGAGCACGCACTTCGCGGCCTCCGCTCGCATCTTCTCGATGGACCGCGTGAACCCTCGTCTTGCCAGGCCGAACTCCTTCTCCTCCGGGTTGAGGTGATGGAAGTGGAGCGCGCCGCTGTAGCGGTTGTATCCGCATAGACGGCAGCATCCGCCAGCCTCGCTGATCAGCAGCTGCTTCGCGCGACGCCGCCAGTCGATCACGCGCTGCTGACGACACTTCTTGCACCGGTAGTAGCCACGCCCCTCGAGCGACGAACTCCGTGCGCCCATGAGTCCGACAGAGCCTCACTGCGAACTTCGTAGCGGCTCCTCCATGACACGAACACTAGTTCGTGTGGCGGACGACCCTCAGGCCTCGTCGGCCGTCCCCGCCAGCCGGTCCGCGCCGCCCGAGCTCTTCAGCATCGCCAGCGTCTTCGACTCGATCTGGCGCACGCGCTCGCGGGTGACGCCCACCTCGTGGCCGATGTCCTCGAGCGTCATCGGGCCCTTGTCGCCCAGGCCGTAGCGGAGCTCGATCACCTTGCGCTCGCGCCAGCCGAGCGAGTCGAGCACCTGCTGCAGGTCGGCGTCGCGGATGCGGTTGGCCACGATCTCGAGCGGGCGGTCGGTGGCCGCGTCCTGGATGAAGTCGCCGAGCGAGGCGTCGCCCTCCTCGCCGCCGACGGGCGCCTCGAGGGACACCGGCTCCTGGCCGAGCTTCAGGATCTCCTCGACCTTCTTGGCCGGCATCTCCACGAGCTCACCGATCTCCTCCGGCGTGGGCTCGCGGTTGTGCTTCTGGATCAGCGCGCGCTTGGCGCGCGCCACGCGGTTCATGCGCTCCACCATGTGCACCGGGATGCGGATCGTGCGCGACTGGTCGGCGAGCGCGCGCGTGATCGCCTGGCGGATCCACCAGGTGGCGTAGGTGGAGAACTTGAAGCCGCGGCGCCAGTCGAACTTCTCGACGGCGCGGATCAGACCGAGGTTGCCCTCCTGGATCAGGTCGAGCAGCGTCAGCCCGCGGCCGGTGTAGCGCTTGGCGATCGACACCACGAGGCGCAGGTTGGCCTCGATCAGCGAGTTCTTCGCGGCCATGTCGTTCTGCTCGATCCGCTTGGCGAGCCGTACCTCGTCCTCGCGCGTCAGGAGCGGCACTCGACCGATCGAGCGCAGGTAGAGCCGCACGGCGTCCTCCGCGCCCTGCTCGGGCGCGGCCACCACCAGGCCGGCCGTGACGACGCCGCCCTCGTCGTAGAGGTCGGCGGTGCTGGGCGCGTCCTCGTCCCCGTCCGTCTCGCCGGAGCTGGGGTCGGGCCGCTGCTCGATGTCCTCGGGTTCATCCATACCGAACGCGTGCTCGCTCACGCCGTCTGCCCCATCACCGCGCCGAGCTCGTCGCGCACGCGCTGCTCTGCTGCGGCCAGCTCGGTGTGCCGGGAATGGTCGCCGTCCTTGGAGGCTCGTCGCATCTCGCGCTTGAGGCGCCGCTGCTCGAGCTGGAGGACGCTACTCCGGAGGACGCTCTCGTCGCTCGCGGGGCGCTCCTGCGCCTTGTGGGCCACCTGGGTCACCTCCGCGGCCGTGAATGGATCGTCCTCGGGAAGCTCCATGAGCGGATCCTCGAAGTGCTCCGCCAGGTGCGCTCGCGCGCCGCGCGTGGCCTCGGAGGCGAACTGCTCGTCCGCCGGCCGCGCCAGGTAGTCGCGGCCGAGCTCGCCGCTCGACAGGCAGCGAATGAGGAACTCGCGCTCGGCCCGAAGGGCCATCTCGCCGGCCGAGGGAGCGGCCGGGCCGACCGCGCGCGCCGGCGTCGGATGGGCCTGCGCGGGCGCTCTCGTGACCCAGTCCGGGGGCACGTCGAGCCGGTCCGCCACTTGGCGGACAAGCGCGTCGCGAGTCGCTGTGCCCTGCGGAACGGCCTCGATCAACTTCCGCGCCTCCTCTAAGGCTCGGTCCCTGCCTGCGGGAGTGTCAAGGTCTGCATCGGCAAGTACCCGACGCACCTGAAACTGGATCATGCCTTCGGAGCGCTCCATCCGCTCCTCGAACGCGGCAACGCCGTTCGAAGTTACGAAATCCGCCGGATCGGTGCCCTCCGGCATGTCGATCACCTGAAGCTCGAGTCCACGGTCCTCCGCTATTCGCGCTGCCCGCATCATCGCCTCCTGCCCGGAGCGATCGGCGTCAAGCGCGAGCATCAGCCGCGGAGCCACGCGCTCGATCTCGAGCATCTGATCGCCCGTGAGCGCGGTGCCCATGATCGCCACCGCCTCGCGAATTCCAGCCTGATGGAGGGCCAAGACATCGGTATAACCCTCGACAACCACGATCCGACCGCTCTTGGCCGCGAATTGCCTCGCCCGGTCGAGGCCGAACAGCTGCCGGCCCTTGCGGTAGATGTCGCTCTCCGAGGTGTTGAGGTACTTCGGGCCCTGCCCCTCCCCCAGCTTGCGGGCGCCGAAGCCGAGCACCCGCCCGCGCGCGTCCGCGAGCGGGAACATGATCCGTGCGCGGAAGCGGTCGTAGGGCGAGCCCCCGCGACCGCGCTGCGCGAGACCGGCCGCCGCCAGCTCCTCCTCGCTGAACCCGCCCCGGCGCGCGCCGAGCAGCATCCGGTCCCATGCGCTCGGCGCGTAGCCGACCCGGAACTCGCGCAGGATCTCCTCCGACAGCCCGCGTGAGGCGAGGTACTCGCGCGCCCGGCCCGCTTCGGCCGACTCCCAGAGGTAGGCCGCGTAGAAGCTCGCGGCGCGGTCGAGCAGCGCCAGCAGCCGCTCCCGGCGCCGGCGGCGCTCCTCCGCCTGCGGGTCGTCCTCCTCGCGCTCGACCTGCACCCCGTAGCGCTCCGCGAGCGCCTCGACCGCCGCGGGGAAGTCGAGCGCCTCGGTCTCCATCACGAAGCGGATCGCGTCGCCGCCCTCGCCGCAGCCGAAGCAGTGGTAGAGCTTCTGCTCGGGGTTGACGGAGAAGGATGGCGTGCGCTCGTCGTGGAAGGGGCAGAGCCCGCTCCAGCGCGTGCCCACCCGGCGCAGGTCCGTCTTGGCCCCCACGAGCTGCACCATGTCCACCGCGTCCCGCACCCGGTCGATCGTGTCCTTCGTGAACAGGGCCATCGCCTCAGAACCCCTCCGGCACGGAGAGCGCGGTGAAGGCGCGAATCGCAAAGCGGTCGGTCATCCCGGCCAGCCAGTCAACCACGCGCTCGCGGTCTGATGCGCCGGTCACCACGGCCGGCGGCAGCTCGTGGCAGTAGTGCTCGAACAGCGCGCGCAGCATCCGCTGGACGCGCGGCGTCTCGCGCTGGGCGTCGGCGGCGAGGTACACGCGCTCGAACATGAACTCGCGCAGGCGCAGCATCGCACCGCCCACCTGCTCCCCCTGCGAGATGTCCCCGGACTCCTGGGAGCGCTCCAGCAGGTCGGCCACGAGCGTCTCGATGCGCTCGGAGCCGGACGAGCCGAGCAGCTCGATCTCGGCGCGCGGGAGGTCCTCGAAGCGCAGCACGCCGGCGCGCAGCGCGTCGTCGATGTCGTGGTTGATGTAGGCGATCCGGTCGACCACGCGCACGATCCGCCCCTCGAGCGTGGCCGGCGGCTCGGGCCCGGTATGACGCAGGATCCCGTCCCTGACCTCGCGCGTGAGGTTGAGCTGCTCGATCCGCTCGACCACACGAAGTGAATGCTCGTTGTGCCGAAACCCGCTCCCCCAGCGCTCGCGCACGCACTGGTCGAGCACCGCCTCCCCGATGTGCCCGAAGGGCGCGTGGCCGAGGTCGTGCCCAAGCGCGATCGCCTCGGTCAAGTCCTCGTTCAGGCCGAGCGCCCGGGCCGTGTTGCGCGCGATCCCGCAGGCCTCGAGCGTGTGGGTCAGCCGGGTGCGGTAATGGTCGCCCTCGGGGGCGATGAAGACCTGGGTCTTGTGCTTGAGCCGGCGGAACGCCTTCGAGTGGACGATCCGGTCGCGGTCGCGAGTGAAGGGGGTTCGATGCTCGGAATCCGGCTCGGGCTCGTCCCTATGGGCGGGATAGGAGGGCGTCGCGAGCTGGGACAGCGACTCGCGCTCGAGCCGCTCGACCCGCTCCCTGAACGAGGTCCGCGCGAGCTGGGGGGCCATTCAGGCGGAGAGTATGACGGGGCCGCGGGCCGGGCTACGGCACAGGCAGGGTGCCGCGCCCGTACTCGATCAGCACAGCGCGCTCACCCTTCTGGCGCCAGGACACGGTGAGCGGGGCCGTCTGCCCAGGCTCGAGGCGTGCTCTGAGCCCGATCCGGAGCTGCTCGCCCACGGGGATCTCGTCGCCCCGGTTCTGCGGGAACACGCCCCGGATGAACGTCGGAGCGAAGATCGCGGCGCTCTCGAGCTCGTCGCCCTCCTCGCTCCGAACGGCGAGGTCGCGCGCCACGAGGTCGATGCGCTCGAGGGTGTCGTTGCGCACCGAGCCGGCAACGATCCGGTCGTCGGGCAGGTTGGGGTTCGTGAACATGCGCGGCTTCTCGTCCCAGACGAGGTCGCCGCTGCCGGTGTCCTCGCCACCGCCGCAGCCGGCGGCCAGCACGAGCGGCAGAGCCGCGATGAGCAGCCGGCGCCGCACCCCGCCTACCGGGGCTCGGGCGGAAGCGTGAACCAGTCGCAGCCGGGCGGATCCTGGAGCAGATCGTCCTGCGGGTCCCAGGTGGCGCACGGCGCGAGCGCGGCGAACTTGGCCGGGTTGATCTCCAGGTGCACGCTCGAACCGGGGCAGTCCGGCAGCAGCGCCGGGTCGCTCGTGATCGCGTTGCCGGCGCCCGCCTGGTTGGCGGTCCAGCAGTTCTCGCTGCCCTCCTCGTCCCACCAGAAGTCGTTGCCGTTCGCGTCACGGACACCCGCACGGTTCACGCTCATGACGTTCGCCTCCATGCGGTTGCCGTTCGAGGTGTCGGTCTGGGCGTCGTACGCCGGCCCGGAGTTCTCCGACTGTCCGGTCGGGTCGGAGCCGCGGAACGCCGACGGCACCCAGAACTGCATCACGCCGGCGCGCCAGTTGTCCCAGATGCGGTTGTTCCTGATGATGTTGCGGTTGCCCCCGGCGATCAGCAGCCCGACGCCCACCGGCGCCCCGAAGGCCGGACAGACGACCTTGGGATCGCGCTTCTCGATCGGGCGGTTCTTCTCGAAGCAGTAGCGGTCGCGCTCCTCGCCGTAGACGTCGAAGTTGTTCGAGTAGATCTCGTTGTCCTCCCACTTCGAGCAGTCCTGCGGCATGCCCGGATGCCCGCCGGCGAAGGAGTCGGTGGTGATGCCGGACGCGTTGTGGTGGAACTTCGAGTCGTGCGTGTAGATGCCGTTGCCCGCGGAGCCCGACCAGCCGATCGTGTTCCCGTAGGAGTTCACCCGGTCGACCTCGATGCCGTAGCGCTTGCAGTGGCCCTCGGGGCCCGACCCCGGGTAGATGCCGGAGTCGCCCGAGCCGTAGGCGGTCAGCTTGCGGTAGAGGCCGTTGTCCGAGGTGAAGGACAGGAACCCGTACTCGCGACTCCAGCGCGAGACGATGTTCTCCATCCGGAAGCCGTTGGTCTCGAGCACGTAGACGTTGTTGAAGTCCGAGAACTGGACGGTGAAGTTGCGCAGGTGGATCCCGTCGGCGCGATCGGCCCGGATCACGTTGAGCTTCTTGCGCGAGCCGTCGATCAGCACGTGGCCCGGCTTGGTGCCGGTTCCCTCGATCTGAAGGTTGCACTTGCGGTCGCAGCGGCGATCCCGATCGGGGCCGTCGCCGATGATCGCGATCAGGTTCTGGGCGTTCTTGCACGTGCGCTGGTAGTCGTAGTTCGCGACCTTGATCACGTCGGTCGCCCTCGAAGCCAGGGTCCTGATAGGTCTGGTAGTCGCCCTTGCAGCGCGGGTTCGGCTCGACCACCCGCCGGCTCGGCTCCTCGCGATAGACGCCGGGCAGGATGAGGATCCGGTTGCCGTTGCGTGCGGCGTCCACCGCCGCCTGGATGTGGCTGTAGCGGCACCGCTCGAGCAGGCGCAGGTTCCGCCGCTCCGCACGTCCGCTCAGCTGGCGCCTGATGCGCTTCTCCGAGCTCCGCTTGCAGACCACGAGCGCCTTGCCGGTCGTGCGGTACTTCGGCACCTTGCCGAGCTTGTGGTCCGGGTAGTAGGAGAGCCGCTCGGCGTGGCCGTAGGCGCTGCCGGCGGCGATCGCCATCAGGGCGGTGAGGACGACGAGGACGGGGAGAAGGCGTGCGCGGTTCATCGGCGCGCCAACCTACCTGAACTGGTACATCTGTGCAACAATCGTCGGCGGTGGCCGCAATCGAGCGCACCCGCCGGCCGCGCGGCGAGCGCCGCCGCCAGGCGATTCTCGAGGCGGCTCTGCGCGTGATCGCGGAGCGCGGTGTGGCGAACACCACGCACCGGGCCGTGGCGGTGGAGGCGGGCGTGCCGCTCGCATCCACCACCTACTACTTCGAGTCGCTCGACGAGCTGCTCGAGGAGGCGCTCGCCCTGTTCGTCCGCGAGGAGACCACCCACCTCGCCGCCCTTACCGAGCGCATCGAAGGCCTCGAGCTGCCACCGCTCGAGATCGCGCGCCTGTTCCGCGCGGAGCTACAGCCGAGCGTGGCCCAGTTCGAGCTCTATCTCGAGGCGTCCAGGCGCCCCGCGCTCCGTGAGGTCGCCACGCGCTCGATCGACGCCTACGCCGGCGTGGCCGAGGCCGCCCTCCGCGCGGCGGGCGCCCCGGAACCCGCGGCGCACGCGCGCGCGTTCGTGGCGCTCTTCGACGGCTACGGCCTCCACGGCGCCGCCGGCGGCGGCGATCAGGGGCTCGAGGACGCCCTGATGGCGCTCTGGGCCGCCGCCACGCGCGCGATCGGCACGCGGTAGGGCGAGCAGCTCACGTAGTCGAGCCCGGCCGTCTGGAAGAGCTCGATCGAGTCCGGGTCGCCGCCGTGCTCGCCGCAGATCCCGAGCTTGAGCTCCGGCTTGGCCTCGCGCCCCGTCCAGGCCGCGAGCCGCACGAGCCAGCCCACGCCGGGCGCGTCCATCGTCTCGAACGGGTTGCGGTCGACGATCTTCAGGTCGAGGTAGCGCGCCAGCATCCCGCCCACGTCGTCACGGGAGAAGCCGAGCGACGTCTGGGTCAGGTCGTTCGTCCCGAACGAGAAGAAGTCCGCCTGTCGCGCGATGCGATCGGCCACGAAGCAGGCCCGCGGCAGCTCGATCATCGTGCCGATCGACAGCTCGAGCTCGGAGGCGTCCTCCTCCCCGGCCACGCGCTCGAGCAGCCCCCGCATCAGCTCCAGCTCGTGCTCGTAGGCCACGAGCGGAACCATCACCTCGAGCAGCGGCGAGCTGCCGCTCGACTCCAGCACCGCACGGGCCGCGCGCACGATCGCGCGCATCTGCATCTCGTAGATCTCCGGGTGGAGCACGCCGAGGCGCACGCCGCGGGTGCCGAGCATCGGGTTCGTCTCCGCCAGCACGTGCACGCGGTCGAGCGTGTGCTCGAGCTCCTCGAGGTCGTCGCTCTCCTCGATGCGCGCTCGCTCGACCTCCTGCGCCAGCTCCTCCGCGTTCGGGATGAACTCGTGAAGCGGCGGGTCGAGCAGGCGGATCGTGACCGGCAGGCCCTGCATGGCGTCGAGCAGCCCGGTGAAGTGCTCCTGCTGGAGCGCGAGCAGGTCGTCGAGCGCCGCGCCGCGCTCCTCATCGGACTCGGCCATGATCATGTCCTGCATCCGCTGCTGGTGCTCGGTGCCCAGGAAGATGTGCTCGCTGCGGCAGAGGCCGATCCCCTCGGCGCCGAACTCGCGCGCCCGCGACGCGTCCTCGGGGGTGTCCGCGTTGGCGCGGACGCCGAGGCTGCGCAGCTCGTCCGCCCAGGCGAGGACCGTCTTGAAGTCCTCGCCCATCTCCACCTCCTCGAGCTCCACGTCGTCGGCGGTGACCACCCCCGTGCTCCCGTCGATCGCGATCGTGTCCCCCTCGGACAGCTCGGTGCCTCCGGCGCGCAGCCGCTTCGCGTTCAGGTCGATCTCGAGCTCGCCGGCTCCGGCCACGCACGGCTTCCCCATCCCGCGCGCAACCAGGGCGGCGTGGCTGGCCTTGCCGCCCCTGCTCGTGACGATGCCCTCGGCGGCGTGGAAGCCGGCCACGTCCTCGGCTTCGGTGTGCGGCCGCACGAGGATCACCTTGCGGCCGTCGGCCGCCGCGGCCACGGCGTCCGGAGCGGTGAACACGATCTCGCCCTTCGCGGCGCCCGGCGAGGCGGCCACGCCGGTGGTCAGCGTCTCGTAGCGGGCGTCGCGCGCGAACGACGGGTGGAGCAGCGCGTCGAGCCGCGCCGCGTCGATGGTGGCGATCGCCTCGGCGCGTTCGAGCAGCCCCTCCTCCACCGCGTCCACCGCGAAGCGCACCGCCGCCTGCGCGGGCCGCTTGGCGTTGCGGGTCTGGAGCATGTAGAGCTGCCCGTCCTCGACGGTGAACTCCGTGTCCTGCATGTCGCGGTAATGCGCCTCGAGCGTTCGCAGGATCTCCATCAGCTCCGCGTACGCGTCCGGCATCAGCTCCTTCATCTCGGCGATGTCGTTCGGGGTCCGCGCGCCGGAGACCACGTCCTCGCCCTGGGCGTTGACGAGGAAATCGCCGCTCGGCTCGGGCGCGCCGGTCACCTCGTCGCGCGAGAACGCCACGCCGCTGCACGAGCGCTCGCCGCGGTTGCCGAACACCATCTGCTGGACGTTCACCGCGGTTCCCCAGTCGTCGGGGATGCGGTTGATGCGCCGGTAGTCGACGGCGCGCGTTCCCGTCCAGGAGTCGAACACCGCGCGGATCGCCCTGTCGAGCTGCTCGCGCGGGTCCTGAGGGAACTCCTCGTCGTAGGCGTCCTTGAAGGCGTCGGTGAGGGCCCGGAGGTCGTCGACCCCGAGCTCGGTGTCGTCGCTCACGCCGACCTCGCGCTTGCGCTCCTCGATCAGCTCCTCGAAGCGCTCGCCGGGAATCCCCAGGCACACGTTGCCGAACATCTGCACGAAGCGCCGGTAGGAGTCCCATGCGAAGCGGTCGTCGCCGAGTCCGACCACCGACTCGTCGTTCAGGCCCAGGTTCAGGACCGTGTCGAGCATGCCCGGCATCGACTCGCGTGCCCCGCTCCGCACGGACACGAGCAGCGGATCGTCCGGCTCGCCCAGCCGCTTGCCCGCGCGCTCCTCGAGCCGGTCGAGGGCCTCGGCGACCTGCTCCTCGAGGCCGTCCGGGAGCTCGCCGCCGGCCTCCATGTACGCCACGCACGCCTCGGTGGTGATCGTGAAGCCCGCCGGCACGCGATCGGCCCCCAGCACCCGC
The DNA here is from genome assembly GCA_963812415.1 of uncultured Thermoleophilaceae bacterium. Classification (GTDB taxonomy): domain Bacteria; phylum Actinomycetota; class Thermoleophilia; order Solirubrobacterales; family Thermoleophilaceae; genus JACVRW01. Next base: position 218,149 of record CAWEVH010000043.1, read on the forward strand.
GTCATCTCAGCCACGTTCGCGCCCTTGCCGCCGAGCAGATCGCGCATGTCCTTAGAGCCGTCGGCGAAGTCGTAGACGAGTTTCGTCCCGGCGAGCGTCTCCATCACCGGGACCTTATGCCCTCAGGCAACCCTTCGTAGCCGCACGTGTGCGTGGAACTCCATCGTCTCCGCGATGGCGCGGTCGGCCTGGCCGAGCGCCCGCTCGGACGCCCTTGGGCGCTCCGACAGCGGCCGCGCCAGCGCCTCGACGAGGAAGCGGTGACCCTCCTCGCCGAGCGGGAACGAACCCGCCTCGCAGCCGGAGCACACGATCCCGCCGGCGCTCGGCGAGAAGGCGCCGAGGTGCTCGGTCTCACCACACGACGCGCACGACCCGAGCTCGGGAGCGAAGCCGGCCGACAGCAGCAGCTTCAGGCGGAAGGCGAGCGCCCCGGCGCGGCAGGCGCCATCCGGACTGGCGTCGAGCAGCGCGAGCTCGTTGCAGAGCAGGTTGTAGGCGGGCCGGTTGGGCTCCGTCGAGTCGAGCAGGCGCAGCACCGCCTCGCAGGCCTGCGTTGCGCGCTCGAGCGCCTCGCGCCGCTCGCGCAGCGCCGGATGGGCGTGCACCGTGTCGACCTGGCGAATCGTGCAGAGCTCGCCCCTGCCCTGGTGCAGCACGAGCCGCACCCGGCTGAGCGGCTCGAGCCTCCCGCCGAGCCGCGATCCCACCCTCCGCGCGCCCTTCGCGATCGCCCCGATCCGCCCGCGATCGACCGTGTAGAGGTGCAGCACGCGGTCGGCCTCGCCGAAGCGGATCGAGCGCAGCACGACTCCCTCGGTCTTGAAGGACGCGGGCATACATAGACTCTGAATCCGGTACCGGACGAGAACGTGGTCACCCTCTACACAACCGAACCCTGCGGTTTCTGCCGCCAGGCAAAGGCCCTGCTGACGGCTCGTGGGGTCGACTACGTGGAGGTCAACCTCGCCAAGGACCCCGACGGTCGCGCCGAGCTGGTGGGCCTCACGGGCCAGATGACGTTCCCCCAGATCGTGGTCGGGCGGCGGGCCATCGGCGGCTTCCGCGAGCTGCTCGAGGCGGACCGCGAGGGGACGCTCTCTAGCCTGCTCGCAGCGTGACCGCGGCGTGCGCGGCCGCCCAGTCGAGGATCGTTCTGGACACCAGGGCCGGGTCGTCTGCCATCGGCACGTGGCCCACGCCTGGCAGCTCGCGCCACTCGGCGTCGCGAATCAGCTCCCGGAACGGCTGCGAGCACGTCTTCACCTGCAGGACGCGGTCGTGCTCGGGCCAGGCGACGAGCGTCGGCGCCTCCACCTCGCCCAGCCAGTCGGGCGGGCCGTCGCGCACGATCGCGTCCATCAGGTCCCAGTAGGCCGCGCAGCCCGAGATCGCACGCATCCGCGCCGCCGCCTGCTGCGGGCTGAGCCTCTCGGGATGCGCCATCGCCCCTGCGAACATCAGCTTGCGCAGCCCAGGCCGGGTCACGAGGCGCGCCGCGTGGGGCTCCAACCGATCGTTCAGCTTGCGCCCGACCGTGAACAGCCGCTTCAGCCGCCGCTCCGCCCGCGAGCCACCCTCCCAGCCGCCCGCGGGCGCCAGGCACACGACGGAGCGGGCGCGGCCACGCCGGGCGAGGTCGAGCGCGACCCAGCCCCCCAGGCTGTTGCCGCACAGGTGCGCCGTTTCGAAGCCGGCGGCATCCATCGCGCGCTCGACGCCGTCGACCACAGCGGGCATGGCCGCCTCGACGCCGTCGGCGAACTGCTCCCCCTCGTAGTGGCCGCAGAGCGTGGGAGCCAGCACATCGTGCCGCTCGCACACCGCGGGCAGTACCGGCTCCCACACGCGCCAGGTGTTGGCAAGACCGTGGATGAGGACGAGCGGCTCGCCTGAGCCACCTCGGAATTGCCCGCTCATGGAGCCACCCTATGACGCCGCGGGCGTGGAAGCGAGAGGGCGCGCCGTCGTTCAGCGGCGCCGCGGCCGCCGCTGGCAGTTCGGGCAGATGTAGGTGCCGCGCCCGGCGGCGCGCAGCTTGCGGATCGCCGTGCCGCAGCGCGGGCAGGGCTCCCCCTCGCGCGTGTGGACGAGGAAGCGGTCCTGGAAGCTGCCCTGCGCCCCGTCGACGTGGCGGTAGTCGTCGATCGACGCGCCCTTGGCGTCGATCCCCGCCTCGAGCGTGTCGACCACGGCGTCCCGGAGCGCCTCGACCTGCGCCCGCCGAAGGGTGCCCACCTCGCGGAGCGGATGGATGCGGGCCCGGAAGAGCGCCTCGTCGGCGTAGATGTTGCCCACCCCCGCGATCCGCTCCTGGTTCAGCAGGAACGCCTTGACCGGCTGCCTGCGGCCGCGCGCCTGCGCCCGCAGCGCCTCCGCGGTGAAGTCGGGGCTGAGGGGCTCGACCCCGAGCCGCGAGGCGAAGAACTCCGCGAGGGCGTCGCTTCCCAGCAGCACGTCGCCCGTCCCGAAGCGGCGCACGTCGACGAACAGGAGGTTCTCGCCGCCGCTCAGGGTCATCCGCACGCGCAGGTGGCCGGGCTCCTCGTCCTCGGCGCGCACCAGCAGCAGGTTGCCGGTCATGCGCAGGTGCATCGCGAGGTGGACGTCGTCCTCGAGCGACAGGATCAGGTACTTGCCGCGGCGTCCCACGCGCTCGATCAGCCGTCCCTCGAGCGCATCGGCGATCGCCTCGGGTGGCGCGGGTTCGCACCAGCGGCCGTCCAGCACCTCGACCCGCTCGAGCCGGCGACCCTCGAGCGCCGGCGCCAGCTGGCGGCGGATGGTCTCGACCTCGGGGAGCTCCGGCACCCCTCCGGTTCTAGCAGTCAGGCGGTCGCGCGCGGGTGAGCGCGGAAGTACACGTCCTTGAGCCGCTCGCTCGACAGGTGCGTGTAGAGCTGCGTGGTCGACACGTCGGCGTGGCCGAGCATCTCCTGGACCGAGCGCAGGTCGCAGCCGCCCGCGAGCAGGTGGGTGGCGAACGTGTGACGCAGGGTGTGGGGGCTCATGCGGTCGGCGAGCCCCGCGCTCTGCGCATGCCGGCGCACGATCTTGTAGAGGCCCTGGCGGGTCAGGGCGCCGCCGCGGAAGTTCACGAACAGGTGCGTCTCGGCGCGCTCGCCCACGAGCCGCGGGCGACCGCGCTCCAGATAGATGCGGAGCGCCCGCAGCGCCGCCTGGCCGATCGGCACGACGCGCTCCTTCGACCCCTTGCCGCGGGCGCGCAGCACGTGCTCCTCGAGGTCGACGTCCCCGAGCTCGAGCCCGGTGGCCTCCGAGGCGCGCAGCCCGCAGGCGTACATCACCTCGAGCAGGGCGCGGTCGCGGAGCGCGGCGGGCTCGGTTCCGCGCGGCTGTTCGAGCAGGCGCTCGATCTCGCCGCGGGTGAGCACGTGCGGCAGCTTGCGCGCCCGGCGCGGCGCCGAGAGCGTGGCCGTGGGGTCCGACTCGCAGAGCCCGTCGCGGCGCAGGTGGCGGTAGAACGAGCGCAGGCAGGCGCTCTTGCGATGGATCGTGGCGGGCGACGAGGGCGGCCGGCCGGCGCTCCCGCGAGCGAGCTCCTCGAGGAAGTCCGCGACGTCACGCGGCTCGGCGTGCAGCGCGGAGGTGTCGCGAGCCTCCAGGAAGCGGCCGAACTGCAACAGGTCGCTGCGATAGGCCTCGAGCGTGTTGCGCGAGAGACCGCGTTCGAACTCGAGGTAGGCCAGGAAGTCGAGCACCAGGTGCTCGAACGGGCGCTGGGCCGCGGGGTGCTCGATCGTCGCCATCGTCAGACGAGTTCGTCCGCGGCCGACCCATCCCTTGACGCTGCAACGGGAGCGTCAGGAGGGGCGCAGGCGTGAGCGCAGGAGGAGCAGCCCGATCGCCGTCTTGGCGTCGAGGCAGTCGTCGATGAGCCCGTCGAGCTCGGCGAGCGGCGCCTCCACGATCTCGATCCGCTCGTCCTCACCGGAGTCGGCGCTCTCGTCGTAGAGACCGGTGGCGAGGAACAGGTGGCAGGCCTCGTCGGAGAAGCCCGGCGAGAGGAACACGGTGGTGAGCGGCTCCCAGTCGCGGGCGCCCTTGCCGATCTCCTCCGCCAGCTCGCGCTTGGCGGTATCGAGCGGGGCCTCGCCCTCCTCGTCGAGCTTGCCGGCCGGGAGCTCGAGCAGCGCGGGCTCGCCCACGGGCTCGCGCGGCTGGCGCACGAGGAAGACGCGCTCGCCGTCGTGCGCCACCACCGCCACCGAGCCGGGATGCTCGACGATCTCCCGCTCCGCCTCCTCGCCGTCCTCGAAGCGGAAGGTCTCGATCCGCACTCTGCCGATGCGTCCCTCCCACGCGGTGTGCCCGCCGATGCGCTCGAAGGCCATCAGACGGACGCCGCCTGGTCCACCAGCGCGAGCGTCACGTCGAGCATCGCCTCGAGGGCGTCGACGGTCACCGACTCGTCGGGTTGGTGGTTGCGCTCGGTGCCGTTCGCAAGGTTCACCACGGGCAGCCCCTCGGCGATGAAGGCGTTGGCGTCGCTGCCCCCGCCGGTGGGAATGTAGGCGGGCTCGATACCGCACACGCCGAGTGCGGCGGCGGCCACCTGCACCGCCGGAGCGGTGCGCGGCAGGCGGTAGCCCTGGAAGAGACGCTCGACCGAGGTCTCGACGTCGCAGTCCGAGTCGCTGGCGGCCTCCGCTGCGGCGTCGACCATGGCGCTCACGGCCTCCCCCGCCTTCGCCACGTCGAGGCTGCGGGCCTCGAGCTCCACGACGCAGCGCTCCGCCACGACGTTCGCCGACGTGCCTCCCTCGATGCGACCCACGTTGGCGGTGGTCTCCTCGTCGAGCCTGCCGATCTGCATCGCCGCGACGGCACGGGCGGCCGCGGCGATCGCGTTGCGCCCCGCCTCCGGCCGGATGCCGGCGTGGGCCGCCCGGCCGCGGAAGCTCGCCTCCAGCCGGTAGTAGGTCGGCGAGGCGATCACGATCTCGCCCACCGGCGAGGCGTGGTCGAAGACGTAGCCGAACTCCGCGCTCAGCCGACCGCGGTCGAAGGCCTTGGCGCCGCGCAGCGCCCGCTCCTCGGAGGTTGTGAACAGGAGCTCGACGCCCACACGCGGCGGCGCGCTCACCAGCCGCCGGATGGCGCCCATGATCGTCGCGACGGCGGCCTTGTTGTCGGCCCCGAGGATCGCCTCGTGGCGGTTCGTGAGCACGCCATCGGCGCGCTCGACCTCGACCGGGCCGTCGAGGGGCACCGTGTCCACGTGCGCGCACAGCAGGATGGTCCGGGCGCCCTCCGGCCCGGGCAGCCGCGCGAGCAGGTTGCCGGCATCGGAGCCGGTGTCCGCGGCGGTGTCGTCCTCCTCGACCCCGAGCCCGAGCTTGCGCAGGTCGGCCGCGAGCGCATCCGTCATCGCGCGCTCGCGCCCGGACGGGCTCTCGATCTCGCAGTAGCGGACGAAGTCGGCGACGAGCCGCTCGCGCTCGGCCTCGGTTGCCTCGGCGATCACGGGGGGAACGCTACCCCGCCCGGGCCGCCGGGGACGCCCGGGTCGGGCGGCCGAGGGTGACCAATGATTCCTGACTTCACCCCATCATGTGGGGTCAACCCAGGACGAATGCCCGACAGGCGCTAGTAGTTTCGCCTCTCGTGGCCGACCTCACCTGGAAAGGGGCGCTCGCCTGGCGGATGGCTCGCCACCGGCTCGTCGAGCGGGCCCGGCCGGACGAGCTGGTGGCCGTGGCGGCGCGCACCTGCGGGCTGCACGCCCAGGTGATGTCCTCGGCCGAGCTCACGCTGTGGGCGCGGATCGACGGGCTGCGTTCGGGCGCCTTGGCGGACGCCCTGTGGGAGCAGCGCTCGCTCGTGAAGCTGTGGGCGATGCGAGGCACGCTCCACCTCCTGCCGGCATCGGAGCTCGGCACGTGGCTCGCGGCGCTCGGAACCTACGACCACTACCGCAAGGGTGCCTGGCTGCGGGGCTTCGGCGTCACCAGCGAGGGGCTCGACCGGCTCGTAGAGGCGATCGGAGAGGCGCTCGACGGCGAGCCGCTCACCCGGGCGGAGCTCGGCGCCGAGGTCGCGCGCATCACGCGCTCCCCGGAGATGGCGGAGCGCATCGAGGGCAGCTGGGGCTCGTTCCTCAAGCCGGCGTCGTTCCAGGGGCGGCTCTGCTTCGGGCCGAGCGCCGGCCAGAAGGTCCGCTTCACGGCGCCGGACGCATGGGTGCCAGGCGGCGCCGTGGCGGACGCCGACCCGGACGAGGCGCTCCGCGAGATCACGCGCCGCTACCTGGGGGCGTTCGCGCCGGCGACACGCGAGGATCTCGCGCGCTGGTGGGCGGTCAGCCCCGCCAGAGCCAAGGCGATGCTCACCGCGCTCGGCGACGAGGCGGTCGAGGTCGACGTGGACGGCTCGGCCGGGTGGATGCTCGAGACGCACGCCACGGAGGCCGCGCGCACGAAGCCGGCGAACGTGGCCCGCCTCCTGCCGGGGTTCGACCAGTGGGTGATCGGTGCCTCTCGCAGCGCGCCGGCGCTGCTCGACCCGGAGCACAAGGCGCGCGTGTACCGCAACCAGGGCTGGATCTCGCCGGTGCTGCTCGTGAACGGCCGGATGGAGGGCGTCTGGCGCCACGAGCGCCAGGGCGCGCGCCTGGTGGTCGAGATCGAGCCCTTCGGACGCACGCCGAAGTGGGTTCGTGCGCAAGCCGAGGCGGAGGCGAAGCGGTTGGCCGGCTTCCTCGGCGGCGAGCTGGCGCTCAACTGGGTACGCCCGGGCTGAGCGCGCGCCTCAGATGCGCGTCTCGGCGTGCACGTCCGGCTCCACCTCGGGAACGCGGTGGCCCGCCCGCGCGAGGGCGGCGCCCACGAACTCGCGGAAGAGCGGCTGCGGACGCAGCGGCCGCGACTTGAACTCCGGGTGGTACTGCGACGCCACGAAGAACGGGTGCTCGGGCAGCTCGATCACCTCGACGAGCCGGTCGTCCGGCGAGGTGCCGCTGAACACGAGGCCGCCCTGCTCGAGGCGCTTGCGCAGGTGGTTGTTGACCTCGTAGCGGTGACGGTGCCGCTCGTAGATCACGGCGTCGCCGTAGATCTCGCGGGCGCGGGTGTGCTCGTGGAGCTTGACCGGGTCGGCGCCGAGGCGCATCGTGCCGCCCATGTCCCTGACCTCCTTCTGCTCGGGCAGGAGATCGATCACCGGGTAGGGCGTCTCGGGGTCGAACTCGGTGGAGTTCGCGCCGTCCATGCCGCACGCGTGACGCGCGAACTCCGCGACCGCGATCTGCATGCCGAGGCAGATCCCGAGGTAGGGCACCTCGTGCTCGCGCGCGTAGCGCGCAGCCTGGATCTTGCCCTCGATGCCGCGCACGCCGAAGCCGCCGGGCACGAGGATGCCGTCGCAGGCCTCGAGCTCGCGCTCGACCTCGCCGTCGGTGAGCCGCTCGCTGTCCACCCAGCGCACCTCGACATGGCCGCCGTGGTGGGTGCCGGCGTGGTTCAGGGCCTCGATCACCGAGAGGTACGCGTCGGCGAGCTGGTTGTACTTGCCGACCAGCGCGATCCGCACGGGCGCCGCGGCCGACTCGATCCGGTCGACGAGCCCCTGCCAGCCGCTCAGGTCGGGCGGCGGGGTGCCCATCCGGAAGTGGTCGAGCACGCGGTCGGCCACGCCCTCGCCCTCGAACTCGAGCGGGACCTTGTAGATCGAGTCCACGTCGCGCGCGGACACGACCGAGGCCACCGGCAGGTTCGCGAACAGCGCGATCTTCTCGCGGATGTCCTTGTCGAGCGGCTCCTCGGCGCGGCACATCACCATGTCGGGCTGGATGCCGATCCGGCGCAGCTCCTGCACGGAGTGCTGGGTGGGCTTCGTCTTCAGCTCGCCTGCGTGCCCGAGGAACGGCACCAGCGTGAGGTGGACGAACATGCAGCGGTCGCGCCCCAGGTCCGAGGCGAACTGCCGCAGGGCCTCGAGGAACGGCAGCGACTCGATGTCTCCCACCGTGCCGCCGATCTCGGTGATCACGATGTCGACGTCGGTGCTCTCCGCCACGAGCTTGATGCGGTTCTTGATCTCGTCGGTGATGTGCGGGATCACCTGCACGGTGCCGCCGAGGTAGTCCCCGCGGCGCTCACGCCGGATCACGGAGTTGTAGATCGCACCCGCGGTGGCGTTCGAGGCCCGGCTCGTGTTCACGTCGGTGAAGCGCTCGTAGTGCCCGAGGTCGAGGTCGGTCTCGGCGCCGTCCTCGGTGACGAACACCTCTCCGTGCTGGAACGGGCTCATCGTGCCCGGGTCGACGTTGATGTACGGGTCGAACTTCTGGATCGTGACCGAGAGCCCGCGCGCGACCAGCAGCTGTCCCAGCGAGGCGGCCGCGATGCCCTTCCCGAGCGCGGAGACGACGCCGCCGGTGACGAAGATGAAACGGGTTTCCGGGCGGCTCTGGGGCATCTAGGACTCTGGGAACCCGAGTCTACTCGGACGCGCGGCGGAACTCAGGCCGGCGCTCAGGCCGCCGCAAGCAGCTCCTCGGCGTGCCTGCGGGCCGCCCCGTCGCCGGTCTCGGCGCCGAGCATCCGCACCAGTTCCTCGACCACTCCCTCGCCCTCGAGCGCCTCGACCGTGGTGAGCGCGGTCTCCCCCTCGGCCGACTTCTCGATCCGGAAGTGGGTGTCCGCGAGCGCCGCGATCTGCGGCAGGTGGGTGATGCAGAGCACCTGCCGCGACTCGCCGAGTGCGCGCAGCCGCTCGCCCACCGCGCGCGCGGTCTGGCCGCCGACGCCCGCGTCCACCTCGTCGAACACGAGCGTGCGCGACTCCCCGGAGGCCCTCGCCACCGTCATGAGCGCGAGCATCACCCGCGACAGCTCGCCCCCCGACGCGGCCTCGCGGATGGGGGCGGCGGGCACGCCGGGATTGGGCGCAAGCATCAGCTCGACCCGCTCGGCGCCGGCCGGGCCCGGCTCGTCGCGCGGCTCGATCACGACCTCGAAGTCGGCGGCCTCCATCGCGAGCGCGGCCAGCTCGCCCCGGACCCCCTCGGCGAGCTTCGGCGCCGCGCGGCGCCGCGCCTCCCCGAGCTCGGCCGCAAGCCCGCGGAGCTCGGCGCGGGCCTCGGCCAGCGCCGCCTCGGCGCGCTCGGTCTCGTCCTCGGCGCGTTCCAGTCGATCGCGCTCGGCGCGGCAGCGCTCCGCGTGCTCGAGCACCGAGGCGACGCTGCCGCCGTGCTTGCGCTCGAGCCGCTCGTATGAGTCGAGCCGCTCCTCGACCTGCTCGAGTCGGCCGGGCTCGGCCTCGAGGGAGTCGGCGTAGCGGCGCAGCTCGCCGCCCAGGTCCTCCGACTCGAGCCGCAGCGCCGCGAGCCTTCCCGCGATCGCGTCGAGCGCCGGGTCGACGCCCGCGACGGCGTCCGCGAGTCGCTCGGCCCCGGCGAGGAGCATCGACACGCCCCCGTCGCCGTCCGGGGCGATCGCCTCGGCGCCGCCGCCCGCCGCCGCGAGCAGGCCGTCCATGCGGCGCAGGCGCTCGCGCTCCGCCACGAGCTCGTCACGCTCGTCCTGGCTCGGGCCGAGCGCGTCGATCTCGTCGATCTCGAAGCTCAGCAGCCCGAGGTCGCGGTCGCGGGTGCCGGCGCGCTCGCGCAGCTCGTGGAGCGAGCGCTCGAGCTCGCGCGCGCGTGCATGCGCGGCGGCCACGCGGGCGCGCAGGGCGAGCTGGTCACGGCCGCAGAAGCCGTCGAGCAGATCGAGCTGGGCGGAGGCGAGCATCAGGCGGCGATGCTCGTGCTGGCCGAAGAACGCGACGAGGCGTCCGCCCAAGACGCCGAGGTCGGCCGCCGTGGCGGAACGGCCCTGGACGAACGCGCGCGTGCGGCCCTCGCTGCTCACCCGGCGGGCGAGCACCACCTCCTCGAGGTCCTCCCCGATCCGCTCGCGAAGGTCGGCGAGCTCGGGGTCGTCGAGCAGCCCCGCGGGCAGCTGGAAGACGCCCTCCACGTAGGCCTCGCGCGCGCCCGGGCGCACGATCCCAGGGCGCGGCTTGCCCCCCAGCAGCAGATCGAGCGCGTGCGCGAGCACGGTCTTGCCCGCGCCGGTCTCACCGGTGATCGCCGTGAGGCCGGAACCGGGACGAAGCTCGGCCCGCTCGATCAGGAGCAGGTTCTCGATGCGCAGCTCGAGGAGCACCGTGCAGGTGTACCAGCGGGTCCCGACGGAGCGGCCGGGACGTCACGGCTCAGTAGGAGAGACGGCCGAACTTGTCGCGCAGGCGGTGGTAGAACGTTGCACCGGGCGCCTGGGCGAGCAGCGCCTTGCCCTCTTCGAAGACGATCGGCACGGTCGCCTCGCTGGCGAGCGCGTAGGCGGAGCGGCCGTCGGTCGTCATCTCGACGTCCTCCAAGCGCGAGCGGTTGGTGACCTCGAGCATGTCGCCGGGCGCCACCACGAGCGAGCGCGCCGTGAGCGTGTGCGGGGCGATGAACGAGACCACGAAGCCCTCCACCCCCCAGGCCAGCACGGGCCCGCCGTTGGCCAGGTTGTAGCCCGTGGAGCCGGCGGGGGTGGACACCACGAGGCCGTCGCAGCGCACCTCGCCCAGCTCCTCGCCGGAGACCGAGTAGGCCAGCTCCGCGACACGCCCGTTCTGACGTCGGTGGAAGGAGATGTCGTTGACGGCGAGCTGCGGCCCCCGCTCGGTACGCGCCATGAGCGCCGGCAGCTCCATCACGTCGATGTCGCCGGCGAAGGCGCGCTCGATCCCCTCGTCGAGCTCCCACGGCTCGACGGTCGCGAGGAATCCGATCGCCCCGAAGTTGACCGCGAACACCGGCACCGAGGTGCCGGCGAATTGGCGCAGGGCGGTCAGGATCGTCCCGTCGCCTCCGAGGACGAGCGCGAGATCGGGATTGCCCTCGTCGCCGCTCGTGAGCACCGCGCCGTCCGGCGCCGAGGCGAAGCCGTGCTTCTCCGCCTCCTCCGGCGAGATGCGCACCTCGATCCCCGCTCTGTGGGCGAGCTCGAGCACGCGGCGCAGGGGACCGCCCGTGTCGCCGGTCCGCGTATGGCTGAAGAGGGCGACCGTGCGCGGGGCGGTCACGGCTCGGCCTTTCGAGCGGCGGCCTCCAGATCGCCGGCGGCGCCGGGCCTGCTCCGCCTCCGCGAGCCAGACGAAGCTCTCGCGGTTCCCCGCCGGACCGGGCAGGCCGGAGCTCGCGTAGCCGAGCACCGCGACGCCTATCCGCTCGCGGGCGTGTTCGCCGACCTCGACGAGCGCGGCCCGCCGTTCCTCGGGGGAGCGCACCACGCCGCCCTTCCCCACGCGCTCGCGCCCGACCTCGAACTGGGGCTTGACCATCGCGAGGCAGTCGAAGCGGGGCGCGGCGCAGGCGAGCACGGCGCCGAGCAGCTTGCGCAGCGAGATGAACGAGACGTCGATCGTCACCAGGTCGGGCGCGTACGGCAGCTCGCCCGGCCGGAGCGCCCGTGCGTTGCGGCGCTCGACCACCGTCACCCGTGGATCGTTCCGCAGCCGCCAATGGAGCTCCCCGTAGGCCACGTCGATAGCCACCACGTGCTCGGCGCCGCGCTGGAGCAGGCAGTCGGTGAAGCCGCCGGTGGACGCCCCCACGTCGAGCGCCCGGCGCCCGCCGGGATCGAGCCCGAGGGCGTCGAGGGCGTTGGCCAGCTTGATCCCTGCGCGCGAGACGAACGGCGGCGCCTCGGTCACCGTCAGCTCGGCGTCGTCGGCCACGAGCTCGCCCGGCTTGCGCGCCGCGGCCCCGGCCACGCGCACGTCGCCGGCCATCACCGCGGCGGCGGCGCGCGAGCGCGACTCGAACAGACCGCGCTCGGCCAGCAGGGTGTCGAGCCGCCGCTTCGTCACGCGCGCAGAGTACCCGCGGGTGCCCGTTTGGGGTCTGTGTGACCCACGTCACACATACGCCCCCCACCCGGCGTAGCCTCGGTGGCGATGACGGTTCTGCGGCTCATCAACCCGGCGTTCCGCGCCGGCCTGCTCATCGCGGGCGGCAGCGCGCTGATCGTCGGGCCGCTGTTCGTGGGTGCCGGACCGGCGGCCATCGTGACCGGCATGATCGTCGGCATCCTGGTCGTGGCGCTCGCGCTCGCGGGCACCGAGTTCGGCGGCCGCGGCACGCTGCCGCTGGGCGCCCAGGCGATCTACGACCGCGGGCTGGCGCTCGGCCTGCTCGTGGCCGCGCTGATCTTCGGCGTGGCCGGCGAGACGGAGGCCGTGGCGCTGTTCGCCGCCGTCGGCGCCGGCGCCCTCGCGGTCTCCTCAATCACCCGCTACAGCGCACGACCGATCTAAGACTTCCTCTCACCGATCCACATATCGCATCACTCCTCCCTCAGAGACGGCCCGCCCCCGGCGGGTCGTTTCTCTTCCTGACAGACTGCTCGGCTCCATGGCGACCCAGCGCTACGAGACGACGCTTCGCTGGACCGGCTCCACCGGGCTCGGCTGGGAGCACTATGGTCGCGAGCACGGCGCGAAGGCCCCTCCCGCCGAGCAGGAGGTCCGCCTCACGACCGGCGAGGGCCACGGCGACCCGTCGGTCCTCAACCCCGAGCAGCTCGTGGTCATGGCGGCATCGTCCTGCCAGCTCCTGATGTTCCTCCACCTGGCGTCGAAGGCACGCATCGACGTCGTGGAGTACGTCGACGAGGCGCTCGGCCTGATGCCCGAGGACCGGCCGCCGGTGCACATCACCGAGGTCACGCTGCGGCCGCGGATCACGATCGAGGGCGAGGCCAGCAAGGAGCGCGTGCGCAAGCTCGTTCACACCGCCCACGAGCATTGCTTCATCGCCAACAGCCTCAAGAGCGAGATGACGATCGAGCCCACGATCGAGGTGCGAGGGTGATCCCGGACCTCCTGCGCGAGCTCCTGACGACGCCTGGAGCGCCGGGGCAGGAGGGCCGCGCGGTGGCCGTCTGGCAGGCCGCGGCCGAGCGGTTCGCCGCCGTGAGCGTGGACGGGATGGGCACGCCCGTGGCGCGCGTCGACGGCCGCGGCGAGCGCCCGCTGCTCGCGGTGGTCGGGCACATCGACGAGATTGCCGTGCTGGTGAGCCACGTGACGAAGGAGGGCTACCTCAAGGTCGTCTCGTCCGGCGGCTGGGACCCGCAGATCCTTGTCGGCCAGCGCGTGCAGGTCCTCGGCGCGGAGGGACCGGTCCCGGGCGTGTGCGGCCGCAAGCCGATCCACCTGCTCGAGGCGGAGGAGCGCAAGAAGGCGGTGGAGCTGAAGGGCCTCCACGTGGACATCGGCGCCGCGGACCGGGACGAGGCGCTCGAGCTTGTGAGGCCCGGCGATCCCGTTGTGATCGCGGCCGAGCCGGTGGAGCTGCGCGGTGGTCGGGTGGCGTCGCGCGCGCTCGACAACCGGTTGGGTGTGTATGTCGCGCTCGAGGCGGCCCGGCGCGTGGGCGACGGCGGCGGCGGCGCGGGCACCGTGGCGGCGGTCGCGGCCGTGCAGGAGGAGATCGGGGCGCTCGGCGCCCGCGCGATGGCGTACGGGCTGGAGCCGGACGTGGCGATCGTGGTCGACGTGACCCACTCGACGGACGCCCCGGGCGTCGAGGCGGGCGAGCTCGGCGAGCACGGGCTCGGCGACGGTCCCGTGCTCACCAGGGGCGCGATCGTGAGCGCGCGGGTGAACCGCCTGCTCGACGAGGCAGCGGAGGCCGAGGGGATCGCGACCACGACCGAGGTCGCGGGCCGCGGCACCCACACGGACGCCGACTCGATTCACCTGAGCCGCACCGGCGTCCCCACCGCCGTGCTCTCGATCCCGCTGCGCTACATGCACTCGCCGGTCGAGCTCGTGGACATGGCCGACGTCGAGGCCGTGATCGCGCTGATCGCGGCGTTCGCGCTCCGCCTCGAGGCGGACACGTCGTTCGCCCGCTGGGGATAGAGGGCATTGCTCGGGCGCGGGCCGAGCCGCCGCGCGCTTCGCGCGAGGCGGCGGCCGCGCGCCCGCTACGCCAGCGAGGGCTCGAGCACTGCCTGGGCCACGCGCTCGGCGACGTCGGCCGCGGTGAGGCCGACCTCCTCGCGCAGCAGCGCCGGCTTGCCGTGGGTGACGTAGCGATCGGGCAGGCCGAAGCGCAGCACGCGCGTGCGGCCGAGCAGGTCGCGGTCGGCCAGGTGCTCGAGCACGGCCGAGCCGAAGCCGCCGGCGAGCACGTTCTCCTCGACCGTCACGAGCAGGTCGTGTTCCGCCACCAGCCGTTCGATCAGCTCGGCGTCGAGCGGCTTGGCGAAGCGGGCGTCCGCCACCGTGGCCTCGACGCCGTGGTCCTCCGCCAGCCGCTGGGCCGCGCCGAGCGCCACGCTCACCCCGTAGCCGTAGCCGAGCAGGGCCACGCGCTCGCCCTCGCGCAGGAGCTCCCCGCGGCCGATCTCGATCGCCTGCGGGCGGGCGGGCAGCGGCACGCCCTCCGCCTCGCCGCGCGGATAGCGCAGGGCGACCGGGCCGTCGTCGTGCTCGAGCGCAGTGCGGAGCATGTGCACGAGCATCGCCTCGTCGCGCGGCGCCATCAGGGTCATATGGGGCAGGCAGCGCTGGTAGGAGATGTCGAACGCGCCGTGGTGGGTCGGACCGTCGTCGCCCACGAGCCCGGCGCGGTCCATCGCGAAGACGACGTTCAGCCGCTGCAGGCACACGTCGTGCACGATCTGGTCGAAGCCGCGTTGAAGGAAGGTCGAGTAGATCGCCGCGACGGGCTTCGCGCCCTCGAGCGCGAGGCCGGCGGCGAACAGCACGGCGTGCTGCTCCGCGATCCCCACGTCGTAGTAGCGCTCGGGCAGCGCCTTCTGGAGGCGGTCGAGGCCGGTGCCGGAGTTCATTGCGGCGGTGATGCCGATCACGCGCTCGTCGCGACGCGCCTCCTCCACCAGGGCGTCGCCGAACACGGCCGTGTACTGCGGCGGCGGTGCGGGCGCGGCCTTCGCGCCGAAGGCGGGCTTCTTCTTCGGCGCGGCCGTGCCGTTCACGACCGAGCCGGGCTTGGCGGCATGCCACTTCTCCATGCCCTCGAGCCCGCCCTCCTCGGCGGGCACGAAGCCCTTGCCCTTCACCGTCTTGCAGTGCACGACGACCGGGCGGTCGGCCTTGAGCGCCTCGCCGATCGCCTGGCGCAGCTCCTTCACGTCGTGACCGTCGATCACGCCCACGTAGGCGAGGTCGAGCTCCTCGAAGAACAGCCCCGGCGCCCAGTAGGCCTTGAGCGACTCCTTCAGGATCGGGCCGAGCCGCTCGATCCGCTTGCCGATGCCCGCCGGCAGGCGGGTGAGCGTCTCCTCGGCGTCCTCGCGCGCGTGGTACAGCTTCGGGTTCAGGCGCATGCGGTTGAAGTAGCGCGACAGCGCGCCCACGTTCGGGGCGATCGACATGCCGTTGTCGTTCACCACGATCACGATCGGCTGATCGAGACCGCCGGCGTTCAGGAGCGCCTCGAACGAGACACCGCCGGTGAGGGCGCCGTCGCCGATCACCGCCACCACCTTGCCGTCGGGCGCGATCCCGTGCCGCATCGCCTCCTTGATCCCGACGGCGTAGGAGACCGATGTCGAGGCGTGGCCCGCGCCCATGATGTCGTGCTCGGACTCGGCGATCGCGCAGAAGGGAGCGAGGCCCTCGTACTTGCGAATCGTCGCGAGCCGGTCGCGCCGGCCGGTGAGCACCTTGTGGGGATAGGCCTGGTGGCCGACGTCCCACAGGATCTTGTCGGCCGGCGACTCGAGCAGCGAGTGGAGCGCCACCGCGATCTCGCAGGCGCCGAGGTTGGCCCCGAAGTGCCCGCCGATCTCGCCGATCGTCTCGATGATCAGCTCGCGAACCTCCTGCGCGACCTGGCAAGCTGGTCGTCGTCGAGCCCCTTGAGGTCCTGCGGCCCGTCGATGGTGTCGAGAAGCTTGGTCATGTGGTGCGCGTGAGGATGTAGTCCGCGATCTGCCCGAGACGTCCCGTGTCGCCTGTCGCCTCCGCGAGCGCCGCGCGGGCCCTGCCGTGCGTCTCAGCGGCTAGTACCCGGGCCCGTTCGAGCCCGTGCACGCTCACGTAGGTGGCCTTTCCATGCCGTTCGTCGGAGCCCCGCGGCTTGCCCAGCTCGGCCTCGTCGCCCGTCACGTCGAGGATGTCGTCGACGATCTGGAAGACCACTCCGAGCTCGGTCGCGAAGCGCCGGAACGGGATTGTGGCAGGTTCGGTCATGCCCTCCAGCGCCAGGACGGCGCCCACCGAGGCGGCGATCAGCGCGCCCGTCTTGAGCTCGTGGAGGTGCCGGAGCTCGACCGCCTGGTTCGCGGCGACGTCGAGGTACTGGCCGCCGACCATTCCGCGAACGCCGACGGCGCCCACCACCTCGCGCGCGGCCGCCAGCAGATTCGCCGGCTCGCCCCGCTGCTCGCCGAGCAGCAGTCGCAGCGCCTCGGCGAACAGGCCGTCGCCCGCCAGGATCGCCACGTCCTCCCCGAAGGCCACGTGACAGGTCGGCTTGCCACGGCGGAGCTCGTCGTCGTCCATCGCCGGCAGGTCGTCGTGGATCAGCGAGTAGGTGTGGATCATCTCGAGCGCGCAGGCGAGCGGCAGCACCTCCTCGGGCGGGCGCCCGAGCGCCTCCGCCGTCGCGAGCGCCAGCACGGGCCGGATGCGCTTGCCGCCCGCCAGCAGCGAGTAGCGCATCGCCTCCTCGAGCCGCGCGGTGCCGGGCTCCGTGGCGAACGCGAGGCCCTCGAGGTGGGCGTCGACCTTCTCCTGGAGCTCGACCGGATAGGCCGTCGCCTCGACCTGGCTCAAAGCAGGCGCTCCTGGCCCTCCGACTCGCTCGCCGCGCGGGTGCGCGCGTCGATCTCTCCGCCGAGGCGTGCCGCCAGCTCGGCACAGCGCTCGACGAGGTCGGCCGCCTCGTCTGCATCGACGGCGCCCGAGCGCAGCTTGTCCGCCACCGCCTCGAGCTCCTCCGCGAGCCCCTCCAGGTTGTCCGGCGCGCTCATCGTGACCCAACCTCCTCTCGCTGCACGGCTCCCAGGATCCCGTTGACGAAGCCCGGCGCCTCGGCCGAGCAGAGCTCCTTGGCCGCCTCGACCGCCTCGTCGATCGCCACCTCCGCCGGGATGTCGCTCCGGCTGCGCAGCTCGTGGAGCGCCAGGCGCAGGATGCTGCGCTCCAGCGGCGCGATGCGCTCGAGCGACCAGCCGCTCGCGTGCCGCTCGATCAGCGCGTCCAGCTCGGCGCGCTCGGCGATCGTGCCGTCCACCAGCTCGCGCGTGAACGGGGTCGCGTCACGACCCAGGAGCTCGGAGGGGGCGGCGCCGGTCACATCGGCCTGGTAGAGGGCGACCACGGCGGCTCTGCGCTGGTCTGTGCGCCGTGGCACCTCGGCCTCAGGCGCGCGAGACGTACTCGCCCGAGCGCGTGTCCACCCGGATCCGGTCGCCGACGTTCACGAACAGGGGCACCCGAACGACCACCCCGGACTCGAGCGTGGCCGGCTTGTCGCCGCCGCCCGAGGCCGTGTCGCCGCGCAGGCCGGGCTCGGTCTCGGCCACGCCCATCTCGATGGCGCTCGGCACCTGCACGTCGCTCGCCCGCTCGTCGACGTAGAGGACGTCGACCTCCTCGTTCGGGAGCACCCACTTGAGCGGCTCCTGCACGGCGTCCGCGGGAACCGCCATCTGCTCGTAGGTCTGCACGTCCATGAAATGCGCCTCGGTGCCGTCCGAGTAGAGGAAGGTCATCTTGCGGGACTCGGTGCGCACCGGCCGGAACTTCTCGCCGGCCCGGAAGGTCCTGTCGATCACGGCGCCGTCTCCGGTGCGCTTGAGCTTCGTGCGGACAAACGCGCCGCCCTTGCCCGGCTTGACGTGCTGGAACTCGACGATCCGGAAGATCGTGCCGTCGACCTCGACGTGCATGCCGTTCTTGAACTGGTTGGTGCTGACCACGAGCCCGAAGCCTAGCCGCGGCCCGACTGACAGACTCTTCGCATGTCGGCGCACCGTCAGCATGCCCACCTCGACGCTCCGCTCGACGTGGTCTGGGAGCTCGTCGGCACGCCGAGCTCCTATCCCGAGTGGTGGCCGCGGGTGATCGAGGTGCGCGGGGAGCGCTTCGAGGAGGGGGACGAGTACGCGCAGGTCACCAAGGACCCGATCGGCAGAACGGAGGCGAGCTTCCTGCTCGAGCGACGCGACGACCTGCGCGCGATTCGGATGAGCTGTCAGCTGACCGGCATGTATGCCGAATGGCTGCTCATGCCGGCCCAGGGCGGCACGTTCGTCGAGGTGGAGATGGGCATGGAGGCCCGCCGCCTCGGCGATCGCATCTTCGACCGGGCACTGGGCAAGAGCTACTTCCGGCGCTGGACGAGCGGGTCGCTGGACGGCCTCCGCGAGGCGGCCCTGCGCCGCCGCGAGCGCGCGCCACGAAGCGCATGAGCGCCCGTCTCGCCGAGCCCGCCCCTCCTCCGCTCTCCCGCCTGCGCTGGGAGGCGCTGTCCGGGATCGAGATCCCGAAGCTGCTCGTGCGAAGCCCGTGGCTTGCGCGGGCGCCGCGCGGGGACGCGGTCGTCGCCGTGCTGCCCGGGTATGGCGCCGATGACACGTCGACGCTCCCGCTGCGCTGGTTCCTCGGCCGGCTCGGGCACGACGTGCAGGGCTGGCGGCTCGGCCGCAACCGAGGGGACGTGCCGGCGCTCATCCCCGTAGTCGTACGAGGCGTACGCGAGCTGGCGGAGCGCCACGGCGAGCCCGTGCACCTCGTCGGCCAGAGCCTCGGCGGGGTGCTCGCGCGCGAGACCGCGCGCGACCATCCCGACCTCATCGCTCAGGTGATCACTCTCGGGACGCCGGTCGTGGGCGGTCCGGCCCACACGCGCGTCGGCGCCGGCACCGACGCGGCTGGCCTCGCGCGCATCGAGGCTGCGATCCGGCGCCGTAACCGCACCCCCATCCGGGTGCCGCTGACGATCGTCTACAGCCGCCGCGACGGCATCGTCAACTGGCGCGCCTGCGTCGATGAGGAGCATCAGCACGCCGAGCACGTGGAGGTCTCGAGCTCGCACCTGGGCATGGGCATCGACCCCAATGTCTGGGAGCTCGTGGCCAGGCGGCTGGCGCGGCAGGGTTCCTGACGACGGCAGGTAAGGGGCGGGCGCGAGCTCGCCCGCGTCGCGCACCCGGGCAGACCGTTGAAAGTGGATTGGTCCTGACTTCACCCCATCATGTGGGGTCAACCCAGGACGAATGCCGACGGCGACCAGATCCAAACCGGCGGGGAGCGATCGGTCGCGTGGTTTGCGTTCACTAGCGCTAGACGTCCGCGGGCACGCGCCCCTCCTCGACGAGCTTCTCGAGGTGGGCCGCAAGGGTGAGCGCGGCGGCGGGCCGCAGCGCCGCCGGAGCGTCTGACCACACGACGTCGAGCAGCGCATCGCGATCGCGGAGGCCGGAGTCGAGCGCCTCCAGCAGTCTTCGCTCCCGGTCGAGCCGGTGGGAGATGTACTCGTCGAGCTTGGCGGCCGGATCGGTGACGTAGGGGCCATGCCCGGGACAGATCACCTCGAGCTCGAGCTCGCGCAGGCGTCGCAGCGATTCGAGGTAGGCGGAGAGCGAGCCCTCGCCCGGAGCGATGAACACGCTGCCGGTGCCGAGCACGGTGTCGCCGCTGAAGCAAGCGCCGCCGGCGATCAGGCAGACGCTGTCGGCCGAGTGGCCGGGCGTGGCGAGGGCTCGGAACGGACCCACCCGCTCGCCCTCGACCGGGAGCACGACCGGCGCGTCGAGGCGCTCGGCTCCCTCCGCGTGGTCGGCGTGGGCGTGGGTGAGCGCCACGCCCTCGATCCCATCCGGCGCCGCGGCGCGCACGGCGTCGAGGTGAGCGGGATCGTCGGGGCCCGGGTCGACCACCCAGGTGCCGACCACGTAGGTGTTGGTGCCGTCGAGCGTGAGCGGTGACGGGTTGCTCGCCCGCACGCGGACGATGCCCGGCGGATCGCGATCGAAAGAGGCCACGGGGCGGGTTGTAGCGGAGTATCCTCGCTGGAGGTTGGACGCGGTCACAGCAAGGGGGGGCGGGCAAGGACAACGCGGCACGCTGCTGATCGCGCTCGGGGCGCTGCTCGTCGGCTGACCGCACTGGACCTGGCGCTCGACGCCGGCGCACTGCTCGTCGAGTTGCTCGTGATCGGACCGCTGGTCGCGGCCACGAGCCTGCCTCCCGGACGGACGGCGCTCGTGGCGGGCTCTCGCGCTCGTCCTGGCGATCCCGCTGGGGCTGAGCGGGGACGAGCTTCGGCTCGGCCGAGCACATCACCGGCGTGGCCGTGGTGGCGATCGGCGGCGCGCTCGCGGTGGCAATCGCGGGACTGCGCGGCTCGGGCAGGCGCTCCGCCGCGCGGCTCGAGGCGCAGTACGGCGTCGCTCGCGCGATCGCCGAGGCGCGCACGCTCGACGAGGCGGCGCCCGCCGTGCTGGCGGCGATCGGCGAGCCGCTCGACTGGCAGCTCGGCCACCTGTGGGAGCCCGACTCCGAGGGCGAGATGCGCCGCGTCGCCGGCTGGCGTGCGGACGGGGTGCGCGCCGAGGCGTTCGACGCGGCCACCCGCGCCTTGGCCATGGCGCCGGGCGTCGGCCTGGCGGGACAGGTGTGGGAGTCGGGTGAGGCAACCTGGCTGAGCGATGCGCCCGCGGAAGCGAGCTTCCTCCGCGCCGAGGCCGCCGCCCGCTCGGGGCTGCGCGGCGCACTCGTGTTCCCGATCACGAGTGGCGAGCGGACCGTCGGCGTGATCGAGCTCTTCTCCTACGCGCGCCGCGAGCCCGACCCTGAGCTGATCGAGCTCACCAAGTCGCTCGGGCTGCAGATCGGCGAGTTCGTGGAGCGTCAGCGCATCGTCGAGGCCGTGCGCGAGAGCGAGGCGCGGCAGGGGGCGGTGCTCGCATCCGCGCTCGACGGGGTCATGATCATGGATCACCGCGGGGACGTGGTCGAATGGAACCCGGCGGCCGAGCGGATCTTCGGTCGCCAGGCGTCGGACGTGATCGGCCGCGAGATGGCGGAGCTGATCGTCCCCCCGTCGCTGCGAGCGGCGCACCGCCGGGCGCTGGCGCGCTATGTCGAGACCCGCGAGCCGACGATCCTCGGGCGGCGCCTCGAGCTGGTGGGCATGCGGGCCGACGGCAGCGAGTTCCCGATCGAGGTCGCGATCAACCGCATCGGCACCCGCGAGCCGCCCATGTTCACCGGCACGGTGCGCGACATCACCCGGCGCAAGGCGAACGAGGAGGAGCGCGAGGAGCTGCTGCGCCTCGAGCAGCTCGCCCGCCTCGACGCCGACCAGGCGCGCGAACAGCTCGAGGCGATCCTGTACGGCGTGGCCGACGGCATCACCGCGCAGGGACCCGACGGCAAGCTGCTGTTCGCGAACGCCGCCGCCGTCGAGGCGCTCGGCTACGGCTCGAGCGAGGAGCTGCTGGCGGCGCCCGTGGAGAGCCTGGTCGAGCACTTCGACATGCTCACCGAGGACGGGCGTCCCTTCGTGGTCCAGGAGCTGCCCGGGCGGCGCGCCCTCGTGGACGGGGTACCCGCCGAGGCGGTCGTGCGCTTCCGAGTGCGAGCGACCGGCGAGGAGCGCTGGTCCGCGGTCAAGGCGACGCCGATCCTCGACGGCGGGGGCAGGGTCACGATGGCGATCAACGTGATCGAGGACATCACCACGCACAAGCGCGCCGAGATGGCGCAGCGCTTCCTGGCCGACAGCAGCGCCCTGCTGTCGGCCTCGCTCGATCCCGACGAGCTGCTCCGCCAGGTGGCGAGCCTCGCGGTGCCCGAGGTCGCCGACTGGTGCGCCGTCGACCTGCGCGACGAGCTCGGCGGGCCCGAGCGGGTGGCGCTCGCGCATTTCGACCCGGCCGTCCAGGCGCGCGGCGAGGACCTCAGCCGGCGCTACCCGCCCGACCCGACCGCCGAGCAGGGCGTTCCCAAGGTGCTCCGCACCGGCGTGCCGGAGCTCTACCCGGAGATCACGGACGAGATGGTGCGCGCGGGCGCCGTCGACGACGAGCACTACCGGCTGATCAGCGAGCTCGGCATGCGCTCCGCGATGATCGTCCCGCTGAAGGCGCGCAAGCGGACGATGGGCGCGCTCTCGTTCGTCACCGGGCCGCTCGGGTCGCCGCTTCGACACGACGGACCTGCGCCTGGCCGAGGAGCTCGCGCGACGCTGCTCGACGGCGGTCGACAACGCGCGCCTCTACACCGAGCGCGCCTACATCGCGCGCACGCTTCAGCAGAGCCTGCTGCCGGTCGAGCTCCCGGACATCCCCGGCATCGACGCCGCCGCACGCTTCCGCCCGACCGGAGACGGCAACGAGGTGGGCGGCGACTTCTATGACATGTTCGCGAGCGGCGGCCGCGGCTGGACCGTCGTGATGGGCGACGTGTGCGGGAAGGGGCCGGACGCCGCCGCGGTGACCGCGCTCGCCCGCTACACGCTGCGCGCCGCCGCCGCGCGTGAGCGGCTGCCCTCGCGCAGCCTGCGCCTCCTGAACGAGGCCCTGCTCAGCCAGCGCGACGACAGGCGCTTCTGCACCGTCGCCTACGCCTACATCGAGATGCTCGACGAGGGCGCGCGGGTGGGCTTCGCGAGCGGCGGTCATCCCCTCCCCCTCCACCTGCGCGCCGACGGCTGGGTGGAGCCCGTGGGCAGCCCCGGGCACGCTCCTCGGGGTGGTGCCCGACCCGTCGTTCGAGGACCGGGCGGTGGCGCTCGACCCCGGTGACTCGCTCGTGTTCTACACCGACGGGGTGATCGAGGGCCGGGGCGACGAGCCCTCCCTGGACGAGGAGCAGCCTCGCCGAGCTCGTGGCCGCCTGCGCCGGGCGCGAGGCCGATGCGATCGCGGCCGAGATCGAGCAGGCGGCGGTACGCGGGCAGCGCGGCGGTCCGAGGGACGACATCGCGGTGCTCGTCCTGCGCGTGGCGCCCTGAAGCGCTCGCCGGCCAGGGTCCCCATGTTGAGAAATCGCGCGTGGTGGGTATGACGAATATTGGGCAGTAGTAGCCCTGTAGGTGTCAAGCCCCAGGACGCGAGCTCCGGAGACGCTCTCATCGCGACGCATACCGGCCATCGGACGCGCGACAGCGCGCCCCAGTTCCGTGCCCCGACACCGTTCGGCCCCTTGAGCACGCCCGGGACCTCGCGCCTGCCGGTGGACGACGTGCTGAGCATGCGCCTGCGCGGCAACACGGACGCGCCCGCCCAGGCGCGCCGCGCCCTCGGCCAGCTCCGGTCCGACCTCGACGCGCCGCTGATGGAGACGCTGCGGCTGCTCGTGACGGAGCTCGTGTCCAACAGCGTGCGTCACGCGGGCGCGAAGGCCGTGACGCTGAAGGTCGCCGTCGGCCGGGCCGCCGTGCTGACCGAGGTGACCGACGACGGACCGGGCTTCGACCCCGACCGTACCGGCACACCGCGCGCCGACAGCACCGGCTGGGGGCTGTTCCTCGTCGAGCGGCTCGCGCACCGATGGGGCGTGGTCAAGGAGGGCAAGTCCACGCGCGTCTGGTTCGAGCTCCCGCGGGTGTAGGCACTAGCCGAGCGTGAGCTGCTCCTCGTCCGGGGGCGGCGGCTCCGGGACCGGAGGCGTCTGTCCGAGCAGCGCGCGGAAGCGCTGCGCGGCCGTGGGCGCGTCGTCGTCGCGGTTGTTGTTGAAGGCCACGTGGACCTCGCCCGCCTGCTCTGCCAGCGCCCGCACGCGCCCGCCGATCTCCTCCAGCTCGTCGTCGGCGTAGCGCCAGGCGAAGCGCTCCGCCACGGTCTTGCCGGTGAGGTAGCCCTCCGTGTTACGGCCGTGGGCGCGCAGGTAGGCGACCGACTCGTTCGTGACCGCGTCGAGCGGGGGCATGATCTGGAAGTGCTCGTCCGGCGGCGCGTCGACGCACACGAAGGCCACATCCCGCTCGCCGAACCAGCCGAGGGTCGCCTCGCGACGCTTGTCCGAGACCCAGCTGCGGTGGCGCAGCTCGATCGCGAGCCGCCGCCCCGCGAAGCACTCCACCAGCCGGTCTAGCTCGTCCAGCGCGTGGCGGCCGGGCGAGAACGCCGGGGTGAGCTGCAGCAGGTAGACGCCGAGCTTGCCGGCCTCCGCGAGCGGCGAGGTCTCCTCCACCAGCCGGCGCGCCAGCGCCACCTCGAGCTCCGGCTCGAGCACCACCCGGCCGCGCTCGTTGGTGCGGGCGCCGTCGCGCAGGTCGGGCGGCAGCGAGTCGAGGCCGGCTGCATGGCGCGAGAGCAGGCGGTGCGCCTTGACGTCGAACACGAACCGATCGGGCGTGGCCTTGACCCAGCCATGCACGGTGTTGCGGTCGGGCACCGCGTAGAAGCTCGAGTTCAGCTCCACGGCCTCGAAGCGCTGCGCGTACCAGGGCAAGCGCTCCTTGGCCGGCAGCTTCGGCGGGTACCACTCCTTGACGAAGCCGGGGTCCGCCCAGCTCGACGTGCCGACGAGAATTCGACCGCTCATGGCGCGGACGCGTAGAGCGAGGCCCGGACTGCGGCTAGGGTCTCGCGATGGGAGCAGATCGAGATCCGCCTGGCGGCTCGAGGGCATCTCGCCGCGCGCCTACCAGCACCCGGCCGACGGGCTGCGACCGCGGCGCTCGCGAAGGTCCCTTACCTCGACGAGGTGGTGAGGCAAGCTGATCGCGCTCGGCTACGAGCGTGCGCTGCGCGCCGGCGTCGCTCGGTGCCTCGGTGAGGCTCGGGCAGGAGCAGCTCCCGCACGTGTGGGTGCTGCAGCGGCAGGTGTACAACGCGCTCGACATGGAGCGAGTGCCGGACCTCTACATGACCCAGTTCCCGTCGCCAACGCCTACACGATCGGCACGGAGCAGCCGATCGTGATCGTGAACTCGGAGCTCGATGCGGCTGCTGGACGACGACGGGCGCAGCGTGGTGCTCGCGCACGAGGCGGCCACGTGCACTCCGACCACGTGCTCACCGCACCGCCTGCATCATCCTGACTGCGGTCGGCTCATCGGCGCGCCTGCCGATCCTCGCCGGCTGCCGCTGCTCGCATCCTGACTGGCGCTCATCGAGTGGCCCCCGCCGCCGAAGCTGTGTGCGACCGCGCCGCCGCGCTCGTGACGCGCGACCCGCAGGCGGTCTGCGCGCCTCATGAGATCGTCGACGGGCGAGGCGGCCGAGGAGCTCAACCTCGACGCCTTCATCGGCAGGGGATGGAGTACAGCGAGAGGCGGCAGCGGGCCTCGAGCGGCTGACCAGCTGCATGCAGGACCTGCACGTGACGCACCCGATGCCGGTTCGCCGGGTGCGCATGCTGCTCGACTGGGTGCGCGAAGGCGAGTACGACCGCGATGGTGCGCGGCGAATACATCCGCCGTGGCGAGAAGAGTCGAGCGCGAGCGAGGAGGCCGACGCCGCGAGCGCGCTACTACGGCGAGCGCATATCCGGCGCGATCCAGGCGGCCGGCTCGTCGATCGCCGACGTGGGCCAGCAGCTCGGCGAGTGGCTGAAGAGACTCCCGCAGGAGGGCGACGACGAGTAGCGAGTAGCGGCCCCCCCGCCGCCCGAAGCGTGTGCCCCGCCGGCGCGACCGCGCGCAGATCCGCTCTCCTGCCTGCGTATCCGTGCTCCAGACCCGGCGCGGTTCGATGTGCGTGACCTTGGCGACGGGGAGGTCGGGCCGCTCGAGGCGCTCGATCCGGTCGACCAGCACGTTCGTGGTGCCTTCGCGGCGCTCGAGGCGACCCGCCGCGAGCACGAGCGGCTCCGCGCGAACGGCGAGGCGGAAGCGGTCGTGCACCGGCGGCGGCAGGATCAGGTTGATCGTGCCGAACTCGTCCTCGAGCAGCATGAACGTGACCCCCTTCGCGGTGGCGGGCCGCTGCCGCGCCACCACGAGGCCGGCGACCCGGACTCGGCGCCCGTGCGGATGCGCTGCGAGCTCCCTGCTCGAGCGCAGGTCGTCCGGCAGGCCCGGCGCATCAGCTCGAGCGGATGCTCGCGCAGCGTGACGCCGGTCGAGCCGTAGTCCGCCAGCATCCGCTCCCAGGCGCTGAGCGCCCGCAGCTCCGGCCCCTCGTGGGGCTCGAGCGGCAGCGCCAGCTGGGTTCCCTCCGGCAGCGACGTGCCGGGCACGGCCACCCCCAGCATCCAGAGCGCCCGCCGCCGCTTGTCCTCCTCCGCTCCATCGACGAGCGCGTCGCACGCCCCCGCCCACGCAAGCCTCCCGAGCGTCTCGCCCGACGCCCCCGACCGCCCCGCG
The DNA here is from genome assembly GCA_963812415.1 of uncultured Thermoleophilaceae bacterium. Classification (GTDB taxonomy): domain Bacteria; phylum Actinomycetota; class Thermoleophilia; order Solirubrobacterales; family Thermoleophilaceae; genus JACVRW01. The sequence continues at coordinate 244,451 of CAWEVH010000043.1, forward strand.
AGATCCCCCAAAGACCGCCACGGCCCGCCCGTCTCGCGCTCGGCCACGAGCGCCCGCACCTCCGCCTCCTTCACACCACCCACATAGCCGAGCCCCAACCGCACAGCGAGCCCTGACCCGCGCTCCACCCGGCAGGCGGCCCCACTCCGCACGACGCAGGGAGGGAGCACGGCCACCCCCACCCGCTGCGCCTCGTGCACCAGCGCATCGGGCGGATAGAACCCCATCGGCTGCTCGTTGAGGAGCGCGCACAGGAACTCCTGGTGGTAGTGGACCCGCAGCCACGTCGACTGGTAGGCGAGCAGCCCGAACGCCGCCGAGTGCGCCTTCGGGAACCCGAAGCCCGAGAAGCCGACGATCTGGGTCCAGACCTGCTCCGCGACCTCGCGCGTGGCACCCCGCTCGACCCCACCCGCGATGAACTTCTCCTCGTAGGCCCTGATCGCCGCCTCCGAGCGCTTGCGGCTCATGGCCCGCCGCAGCCCTTCGGCCTCCCCCGCCCCGAAGCCGGCGAACGCCATCGCGACCTCGAGCACCTGGTCCTGGAAGACGATCGTGCCGAGCGTGTCGCGCAGCACCGGCTCGAGCGACGGGTGCAGGTAGGGCACCTCGTAGGAGGGGTCGTCGCGCAACCGCTTGCGATGCTCGATGTACGGATGCACCGCGCCGCCGATGATCGGCCCGGGCCGGACGAGCGCCACCTGCACGGTCAGGTCGTCGAGGTTCTCCGGCCGTGTGCGCGGGAGCATCTGCATCTGCGCCCGCGACTCGATCTGGAACACGCCCGTGGTCTCCGCCCTGCGGATGCGCGCGTAGACCTCCTTGTCGTCGTAGGGGATGCGCGAGAGGTCGATCCGCTCGCCGCGCATGCGGGCGATCTCGTCGACGCAGCGCTCGACGGCCGACAGCATCCCGAGGCCGAGCAGGTCGATCTTGAGGAAGCCGGCGTCGCCGCACGAGTCCTTGTCCCACTGCACCATCTGACGTCCCTCCATCGAAGCCGGCTGCACCGGACAGAGGTCGACCAGCGGCTGAGTCGAGATCACCATTCCGCCCGGGTGCTGAGACTGGTGACGCGGCAGGCCCCAGGCATCGCGCGCGAGCTTGACGAGCGCCCGCCAGCGCGGCGAGCCGCCCTTGGGGACGTCCTCCTCGATGTCGTTCCGCTCCTTCCAGGGGTCGACCGCCCGCGCCAGGCGCTCGATCTCCCCCGGCGGCAGCCCGAGCGCCTTGGCGAAGTCACGCACCGCCGAGCGCACCGCGAAGGTCGAGAAGGCGGCCACGAGCGCGCAGCGGTCGCGCCCGTAGCGGTCGTGGACGCGCGGGATCAGCACGTCGCGCAGGTCGCGCGGGAAGTCGAGGTCGATGTCCGGCAGCGCGGTGAGCTCCTCGTTCAGGAAGCGCCCGAGCAGCAGCTCGTTCTCGATCGGGTCGACATGCGAGAGCCCGGTGAGGTAGCAGACGATCGAGGAGACGCTCGAGCCCCTCCCCCGCCCCGGCGGCAGGAGGCGCCGCGCGGACTCCGGCCCGCGCACCTCGCCCGCCACCTCGCGGGCGAGCTCGAGCAGGTCGCGATGGAGGATGAAGAAGCCGGACAGGCCGAGGTGGCGGATCACCCCGAGCTCCTCTTCGAGCCGGGCGAGCGCCTCGTCGCGCACCCGCCGGCCCCGGTAGCGCTCATCGAACAGCGAGCGGCAGAGCTCGGCGAGCCGGCCGTCCGCATCGGGATCCTCGGAGCCGGGGTAGCGGTAGCCGAGATCCTCCGTGAGGTCGAAGCGCAGCCGCTCCGCGAGGCGCCCGCTCTCCTCCACCGCGTCCGGATGCTCCCGGAAGCGCTCCGCCATCCGCTCGGGCGGGGCCAGCACGTGCGAGGAGTTGCCGCGCCGGCTCGGCTCGGTCTCGTCGAGGGTCTTGCCGTACCGCACCGCGACCATCGCGTCCTGGAGCGCGATCCGCTCGCGCGTGTGCGCGTGGACGTTGCCCGTGGCCACGCACGGCACCCCGAGCCGCTCGGCGAGGTCGGCCAGCAGGCGGTTGCGACGACGGTCGTGGCGCCAGTAGGGCCGCTGGATCTCGATCCGGAAGCGATCCGCCCCGAAGGCGCGCAAGAGGCGCCGGCCCACCGCCGCGGCGCCCGGGTGGTCGCCCGCCTCGATCCGGGCCGCCACGGCGCCGTCGCGCGCGCAGCCGGACAGGCAGACGAGGCCCTCGGCGTGGCGCTCCACGTCCTCGATCGACACGCTCGGCTCCTCGTCGAGCGGGTCCTGTCCCGGCCGGCGCCCCTGCTCGACCAACGCGACCGGCTCGGACCAGCCCTCACGAGCCCAGCGGCGGGTGTGCCAGTGCGCGGCGGTGAGGAGCCGGCAGAGGTTGGTGTAGCCGGTGCGGCTCTCGCACAGGAGCGTGAGGTGCGAGCCGTCGTCGAGCGTGACCTCCGCGCCGGTGATCGGCCGCACTCCGAGCGGCCGGAGCGCCCGCGCCATCTCCATCGTGCCGTGCAGGCCATCGTGGTCGGTCAGAGCGAGCGCCCGGTGCCCCTGCTCGGCAGCCGTGCCGGCCAGCTCCACTGGGTGCGAGGCCCCGTCGAGGAACGAGAAGGCGGAGTGGCAGTGGAGCTCGACGTACGACACGAACACATGTTCGCAGTTGGTCGAGACGGATGCCTACGGCTCGTCGCTCGGGATGGGGCCTCAGCCTCCGCCGCCTCCCCCACCCTCGACGACCGGCTCAGCCCGAGCGGCCCAGCTCGCCCACCGCCCCGCGCAGCCCGGTGCAACCGATGCAGGCCACACAGCCAACGCATCCGACGCAACCGATGCAGGCCGCGCACGCGGTGCAGCCGACGTTGGCGATCCCTCCGGCGATGCCCGCGCTCGCCACGACGCCCGCGCTGCCCACCACCGCGGCGCTCCCAACAACGCCCGCGCTGCCAACCGTGCCGGCGCTCCCGATCACCCCGACGCTCGCCACCGTCCCCGCGCTTCCGACCACGCCTGCGCTTGCGACCGTGCCCGCACTGCCGACGTTGCCCGGCCCGGTCGACGCCCGCGTTGGCGCTCCAGCTTCGGCCATGGGCCGAACTCTACGGCGCTCAGGCGGCCGACTCGCGCCGGAGGCGCTTGATCCCGTACAGCGCCTCGTCGGCGCGCGCCACCAGCCGATCGGGGTCCTCGCCCGGCTCGTGCACCGCGATGCCGAGGCTCGCGTCGATCGACCCGATCGGCGGGCGCGCCGCGCGCGAGATCGCGTCCTTCAGGCGGCGGGCCACCCGCTCCGCGTCGAGCCGGCTCGCCCCGCCGAGCACGATGGCGAACTCGTCGCCGCCGATCCGGAAGGCGTCGTCCGATCGCCGCAGACCGGTCCGCAGGGCGTCGGCCAGCAGGCGCAGGGCGAGGTCGCCCGTCTCGTGACCGTGGGTGTCGTTCACGGCCTTGAGGTTGTCCATGTCGCAGAGGATGAGCGCGAACTCGCGGTCGGCCCGGCCCACCTCGCGGCCGATCCGAGCGCGGAAGGCGCGACGGTTGGGCAGCCCGGTGAGAGCGTCGTGGGTGGCGTCGTGGCGGAGCTCCGCGGCCTGGTCGGCGGAATGGAGCGCGGCCACAGCCTGGTTGGCGAACAGGCGCAGCGCCTGCAGCCGCGCGCGCGTCGGGAGCAGCCGGTCGCGTGGGTCGTCGACCCAGATCAGGCCCAGCCGCTCGCCGTCGCGTTCCTCGAGGGGCACGAGCAGCCAGTGGCGCGACCAGGCGTGCGGCCCGCGACCGTTCATCTCGGAGCGATGGTGCACGCGGTGCTCGCCGAGGCGTTCCTCGGCCACCTCGGTCGGGATCAGGTAGCAGCCCGCCACCTCGAACTCCGCCGTGAAGAGGGGCGCGATCGCCTCGAGCGTCATGCCGTGGTTCACGGCCTCGCCGTCCATCTCCCAGCCGCTCCCGGCGACCGGCGCCAGCGCGCTCCCGGGCTCCTCGGCGAGCTCGATCACGACCTTGTCGAAGCCGAGCGCGTCCTGGATGCCGTCGCAGACCGCCTGGAGCACGTCGTCCGGGCCGTCCGCCTCGGCCAGCCGCGCCGAGACCTCGAGCACGCTCTCCAGCATGCGCTGGTGCTGCACGTCGTTGGCGGTGTCCTGAGCGATCCGCAGCGCCAGCGCGGCGTGGCCCGCGATCGCGACCAGCGCGTCGAGCTGCTCGTCGGAGGGCCGCCGGCCCGTGTGGGGCTCGTCGACCGACACGACTCCGATCAGCTCGCCCGTCGAGTCCCGCAACGGCACGAACAGCGCGTCCTCGGCGCGCCAGGCGTCCGGGTCGTCGGTGGGAGCGATGTCGGGAACGAAGGTCTCGACGCCCAGCTCGTCCCAGTCGAACTCCTCGCCGGGCACGAAGTAGGCGCCGCGCCGCTCGAACTGCGGGGCGAGGAGCGGGTACCAGGTGTCCGCCGGGGAGGCGCGGCCGACGAGCGCCTCGACCGACTGCTCGGAGCCAACCGCGGCGGCGGTGAGCATGTCGTCGAAGGCGGGCCGGTAGACGTTGACCACGACCGCGCCGTAGCCGAGCAGCTCGCCGATCGTGCGGCACACGTCCTCGAGCACGAGCTGGAGGTCGCGCTCGTCGCGAACCGAGGCGGTGCGCTCGAACATCGCGCCGAGCCGCACGAGCGTCGCCAGCTTGGAGGCGGCCATCAGGCGCTCCTCTTCGAGCCGATGCGGGACGATCTTCGACCGCTCCGCGCGCAGCTCGCGGCACACCCGCGCGGCCTCCGGGTCGACCTCCGGCCACGGGGCTCCGGGTCGCGCGAGCGCCCATCCCTGGCCGGTGGCGACGCCCAGGTGGATCAGAACACGCAGCTCGGAGAGCGTCTCGATTCCCTCCGCGCAGATCGACGCCCCGGTGGAGCGCGCGAAGTGGACGAGCGAGCCGATCAGGGCGATCTTGGCGGGGTCGGCGTGCACGTCCGCCACCAGCGCCCGGTCCAGCTTGATGATGTCCGCGCGCATGCTCATCACCTGCTGGAGCCCCGCGTATCCCTCGCCGGCGTCGTCGACGGCGATGCGCGCGCCGCGGGCGCGCAGCGGGTCGAGGTGGCGCTGGAGCCCCTCCACGTCCAGCACGCGCTCCTCCTCGGTGATCTCGACCACCACGCCCTGCAGGTTGGCCGGCAGCCGCTCGTGGACCTCCGGCGTGCCGAGCGCCGACGGGCTCAGGTTGACCGAGATGAAGGTGTCCTCGGGACGACCGGGGGTCTCGAGCGCGAGCCCCACGGCCTCCGCCTCCAGCGCCGCCCCCAGCCCGAAGCGATGCGCCTGTGAGAACCACCACGAAGGCGGCAGGCCGGGCTTGCCCTCGAAGCGGGCGAGCGCCTCGTAGCCCACCGGCTTGCCGGTCGCCAGCGCGACGATCGGCTGGAAGACCGCCGCCACCGCGTGCGGGCGCGCGATCAGCTCCGCGAACTCCTCGCGCTGCTCGTCGGTGACCACGAAGACGTGCTCGGGGTCGTACCTGCGCGAGCGTCCCCCGCCGCCCGCCTTGGCCCATGCGAGTGCGCCGCTCGCCAGCTGCAGGAGCGCGCCCGAGGTGCGCGGCGTCGTCGGGGAAGCAGGCGATCCCCGCCGAGCAGCGCAGCGAGCCGCGCATGGTTCCGGCGGCCTCGATCGCGGCGCGCGCGGCCTCGGCGAGCGCCAGAGCCTGCGTGCGGCCGGTGTCCGGAAGGACGATCCCGAACTCGTCACCCCCGACGCGCGCCACCTGGCCGAGGTTGCGCATCGCCGAGCGAAGGCTTCCGGCCGCCGCTCCCAGCATCTCGTCGCCGACCGGGTGGCCGCGCGAGTCGTTGAGAAGCTTGAAGTCGTCGATGTCGATCAGGACGACGGCGAGCGGCCGGCCGTCGCGGCGCGCCGCCTCGAGCTCGTCGCCGAGCGCCTCCTGGAAGTGCCGGTGGTTGGCGAGCCCCGTGAGCGGGTCGCGGTGGGCGAGCTCCTCGAGGCCGGCGGTGGTTCTCCTCGAGGTCCGTGGCCATCGCGTCGAAGTCGGCGCGCGAGCCTGCCGAGCTCGTCGCGGCGGCGCCAGCCGAGGCGGGTGCGGAGGTCGCCGCGAGCCCACGGCCTGGGTCGCCAGCCGCAGGCGGCCGAGGGGGCGGAAGATCCCGAGCTGGAGGAGCAGCGCGGCGAACAGCGCGAACGCGCGAGCAGCACGCCGAGCACAAGGAGCACGCGCTCGTTGCGCTCCGCCAGCGCCTCGTCGGCGGCCTGGAGGTCCTGGCCCGTCACGAGCGCGGCGCGCCGGCGGCCGTCCTGCTCGAGCGGGGTCGCGAGCAACTCGTAGCGCCGCTCGCCCTCGCGCAGCTCACCGGCGCCCTGTTCACCGGAGCTCATGGCGTCGACTGCCAGGTGCGCCTCGGCGCGGCTGCCCGTCCCCGGGCCGAATGTGGCGACCGGAGCGGCCTCGCCGGGCGCGTAGATCGCCGCCGAGGTGACCTCCGGATGCACCATCACGAGCTCGCGCACCTTGTCCGCGAGCGCGCTCGGCTCATCGAGGTCGGCCGGGCTGAGCGAGCCCTCGAACCTCGAGGTGGCGCCCCCGAGCACGGTGCGAGCGGAATCTCGGTAGGCGCCGTCGAGCTCCTCGCCGGAGCTCTTGCTCGCGACATAGGCGCAGGCGGCTGCCGCCACCAGGAGCGCGATGGACACCTGGAGGCGGAGGCTACGAAGCGCTTGTTTCGAGAGCCGAAGACGGGCCAAGCCGGGACACCGCGGTTTGTATCGGCGGCCCGGGCCGTTCCCTGTAGCCCGAAATCAGCGCAAAGTGCGGACTCTGACCGCGTGCGGATCCGGGGTCTTGCCCTCCAGGCCGGCGACCTGGGCCACGCCGGAGAGGCGGCCGGAGCGCCCGCCCTTCAGCACCTCGATCACTCCCACGCCCGGCGTGCTGCCGAAGGCCTCGTGGCCCGAGGCCGGCCGCGGACCACGCAGCGAGGCGAACATGTAGCGGCCGCCGGGTGAGAGGTCGAACAGGTCGGGCGCCGGGTCGCCGCTCAGCTCGCCCTCGAGCGAGAAGCTGCCCACCACCTGATCGCCGACCGGATACGGGTTGACCACCACGACGTCGTTCTCGATGCGGTCGCCCCACCACAGGTAGCGGCCCCGCTCCGTCAGCGCCACCGCGTGGGCGTCCATCTGCGCGCCCGCCCCGTCACGGCTGTAGACCAGGCGCGCCTCCGGCGTGTTCGGCGTCGTGCTGGGCGCGCTGCCGAAGTCGGCGAGCTCGAATGCGTAGACCTCGTGGCCGTACATCTCGGCGGGGGCGCCGGCGCCGCTGTTCACGTACATCGTGCCCTGGGTCTCCATCTCCCCGCAGCCGTTGTCGTCGACCGTCGAGCGGTCGTACTCGGCCACGATCCGCATCTGCGGGCCGTTGTGGTCGACCACGAACATCCCGCCGCCCTTGAGCGTGACGAAGGTGAGCGCGCCGTCGCTCGTGGTGCGCGGGCAGATCGGCGCGTTGTCGGGACGGAGCACGGGGTCCTGGCAGGCCGCCCCGCTCGGCGTGGTGCAGGTGGCGAGGTCGATGGTCGCGGACTCCTCGAGCGTGAACTGCTCGCCCGCGTAGTCGGTGGCGATCCGCTGGAGCTTCTTGCCCGCCTGGTTCGCCACGATCAGGTGCTTCTGGTCGGGCGTCGGCCAGGCGGCGTGCGCCTGCGCGCCCACGTCGACGCAGCCCACCGGCTCGCGCGTCGCGGCGTCGAGGAACGCGATGTGTCCGCTCGCGACGAAGGCGATCACGGCATGGGTGTTGCCGCCCGGACCGTCGGCGTCGCCCCCGTTGAAGACGAGCATGTGCGGGCGAAGGGGTTCGCTGCCGGTCTTATCGAGACAGTAGGCGCGCACCGTGGCGCCGAGCTCGATCGTCTCGGGCAGCGCGGCCGTGGCGTCGTCGGCGAGCGCCTCGCCGTCGAAGACGTGCAGCCTGCCGGCGGAGCCGTTCGCGTCCGCTCCCTGCTGGTCGATCAGCCAGACCTCGAACGCCGGCGGGTCATCCGGGTCGGGATGCTGAGCCCCGGCGGTGCCGACGAGCACCACGACGGCGGTGCAGGCCATGCAGACGAGAGCCGCCAGCAGGATGCGGGGCTTCATGAAGGGTTCCTCCTCGGGTGGGCGGGTACTTCAGGGGCTCCCTTCGGACGATGCGGGATGCTCCATGAGCGCCGCTCCGGTTCGATGGAGGTTCGGCCGAGCGATCCACTACGAACGCTGGAGGAACCAGCCGCCTCCGACGAGGTCGCGGAACACCACGACGTTCCGGCCGTCGGTCAGGACGAGCTCGAAGTAGCGCCGGCGCAGCGGCCTGCCTGTCCACCAGCGGTCCTCGACGACCCACTCCTCGCGCACCGAGTCGACCGTCCCGCCCGCCACCGTGCGCGGTACCCCGCCGCTCCCGGGGATCACCGCGGTCGGCTTCGGGGCGCCGAGCCTGCGCCCGCCGCCGCCTGACGGGGGTGGAGCGTTCATCCGGCCGGGGCGTCCGGGAACGGCGCGAGCAGCGCTCGGCGCTCGGGAATGCGGGAGTCCGGGTCCACGTCGAGCACGCGCAGAGCCGCGTCCGCCCCCGCCGCCTGGCGCGCCTGGCGAACCGCCTCGCCCAGGCGCGCGCGGCGCACCGCGGCGGCCTCGTCGAGCAGGCGCCCCTGGTCGTGCGCGGGCGGCCCGAAGGCCTCGACCACGAGCGCGAGCGACTCGGACGGCGCGGGCAGCTCAGCGAGCTTGGGTGCGAGCGCGAGCCGGATGCGGACCGGGTCCGCGCTCGCCCGCCGCAGGGTGACCACCGTGCGCCAGGTGCCGCCGGCCACGAAGCGCGCCGACACCGCGAGCGCCCGCAGCGAGCGCCCGCGCCGCTCGCGGCGGGCGAGCACGCGCGCGATCAGCAGCTCGAGCGAGCGCTCGAGCTGCTGGCCGGAGACCGCCTCGGGCAGCTCGAGGCGCTCGCTCACGGGCTCGGTCGGGCGGCGCGGCTCGAGCGGGGTGTCCCGCCCGCGCGCCAGGTCGAGCGCGTGCAGGCCCGGGTGGCCGAAGCGCTCCGCCATCGCCCGCGCGGACAGCGCGGCGAGCTCTCCCAGCGTTCGGATCCCGAGCTGCTCGAGCACCTCCGGCAGGCCCTGGAGCTCCGGCCGGATGCGCAGGAGGCCGGCGGGAAGCGGGTCGAGGAAGCGCCGCACCCCGGAGCCCTCGATCACCACCTCGCGCCAAGGGCGCGCGGCGGTGGTCGCGCGCCGCGCGCCGGCGCGGCCGGGCCCGGAGCGCGGCGGCATGGGCGGCGAAGCGGCTGGGCGCGACACCGAAGCGGGCTCCCGGTCCGAGCGCCCGCCGGGCCGCGGCGAGCACACCGTGGAGGTCGCCACCGTGGAGGCCGAGCAGCCCCTCGGCCTCGAAGAAGACGACGCCCGCGCGATCGGACTCCACGGCCGCGCCGATCCCCTCGAGCCGGTCGAGCACCGTGCCCCAGAGCGAGCGCACGCCCTCGGGGTCGGGCGGCACGAGCCGCAGGGCGGGACAGCGCGACATCGCCTCCCCCAGCCGCATGCCGGCCACCACGCCGAACGCCTCGGCGGGCGCCGAGACCTCCCCCACCAGCTGCTCGCGCCCGGCCTCGGGCGCCAGGGCGGTGGGCTCGGAGAGGAGCGCCCGCCTGTCGCCCAGGGCGGCCAGCAGCTCGAAGCGGGGGTAGAGGACGCACACGACCATGATACGAACACATGTTCGCATCTGGGGCGGCGGCGTGCAAGGTCGCTGTCAGCCGCCGCCCGCCACGCGCTCGATCAGGTCGGCCGCGCGCTCGGTGCCGCGCACGTCGCGAAGCCGCGCGGAGATCCGCCGCCAGGCGGTCGCGCAGCCCGGCATCGCCAGCAGCTGGTCGAGCGCGGCCGGCAGCTCGGCCGGGTCGTGCTCGTAGGTGTCAAGCCGGATGCCGAACCCGGTCTCGTCGATCCGCTGCGCGTTGTCGTACTGGTCCCAGAACACCGGCAGGACCACCATCGGCTTGCCGAAGTGGAGGCACTCGGTGACGGTGTTGTTGCCGCCGTGCGTGATCACGCGCGTCGACCTGCGGGAGGACCGACGCCTGCGGCAGGAACTCCTCGCCCACCATGTTGTCCGCCAGCTCGAGCTGGTCGTGCTGCGGCCCCATCGAGACGACCACCCGGTAGGGCCGCCCGGCCAGCGAGCCGATCGAGCGCGCGCATCAGCTCGAGGTCCCCCGAGGCCGAGCGAGCCGAGGCTGAGGTAGACGAGCGGCCCCTCGCGCTCCGGCCAGCGCGGCCGGCAGCTCCCAGTCCGCGTCGGTCGCGCGCACGCTGCGACTCGAGGTTGTGCCAGCGTCGGCCCGAGCGGCCGCGCCCGCTCGTAGTCGACCTCCGAGGGGTAGATCCAAAGGTTCAGGCCGGTCCGACTCGTGGATGAACTCGAGCTCCGGCAGCGGCGGGCGCACCGCGCTCGCGGCAGAAGGCGTCGAAGTCGGCTTGCAGGTCGGCGTGCGTGCGCCGGAACTCGTGCGCGGAAGGCGTCCCAGCCCGCGCGGTCGGCAGCTCGGGTAGCCGGAGAAGGTGGGCGCCACGTCGGGGTCCTTCAGCTCGGCCGGGTTGCAGGAGACGATCCGCACCCAGGGCCGGCCCGACGCCGGCAGGGCCGGGAACGACGACGACGTTGTCCTCGACGATCACGTCCGGCTCGAGCTCGCCGATGATCTCGACGAGCCGCTCGTCGACGTAGCTTCGCGCCGTCGACGAGCGCCTGGAAGGTCGGCGCGACGAACCCCTCGAGCTGCTCGATCGTGGGGGTGCGGAAGACGGGAGCCGTCTCGCGGATGAAGTCCTTCCAGAACTGGCCCGGGTCCTCCTCGGAGTCGTCCGGCGGCGTCGAGCCGCATGAGCCGCTCCTCGAAGCCCTTCTCCTCGAGCGCCCCCTTGAACGACTCCTCGACGATGAACAGCACCCGGTGGCCTCGCCGGCGCAGCACGTCGCCGATGCCGACGCAGTTGTTGGTCGGCCCGTAGGCGCCCTCCGGGAAGAAGACGATCGTGCTCATGCGGGCGGCACCCTACGGTCTCGAGCGACGCAGCGCGCGTGGTGCGACGAACGTGCTGGAGTACGGGCCATAGCATCAACTCCGGGACGTTCATCGACGTGGCCGACGCAACCGGTGAAGCGGCGCGGCGAGCGTGGCGAGCACCGCGGAGGTCACGATCTCCACGTAGCGCTCCGCCGGCAGGCCGGCCTCGGTCACGAGGTCGTCCCAGACCCGAAAGGAGATGAGCTCCCATACGAGCGCCGCCGCCTCGTCCGAGCGCCAGCTGCGGTGCACGTGGCCCTCGCGGCGAAGCGTCCGGGCGATGGCCGCGGCTCCCTGCATGCGCTTGGCGGTGCGATCGCGCCAAGCCGCGCCGGCGGCCCCCTCGGTAGCGCGCTGCTGGTCGAGCGCGCGTGCGAGCGCGGCGATGCGCGGGTTGCGCTGCGCCTGCATCTCGGCCCACGCGCGCAGCTGGGCCGGGCCGTCGCCGGCGTCCGACACGGCGGCGATCCATCCCGCGAGGTCCTCCCGCTCGTCCACGTGCTCGACGAGCGCCAGCAGCAGCGCGGCCCGGTCGGGAAAGTGCAGGTAGAGCGCCTGGCGGGAGATGCCGCTCGCCCGCGCCAGCTCGGACATCGACGGCGTGGCCTCGGGCCGCTCCTCGACCAGCGAGCGCGCCGTCTGGAGGATTCGCTCGCGCGTACTTGACACCTGTCAAGCGTATCGTGTAGAACTGAACTTGTCACCTGTCAAGTACGCGAGCAAGCGAGGACTCATGGGCACGACCACCACCGCCGGGAACACCGTCCGCCTCCTGGAGGACGCCTGGAACGCCGCCGACGGCGAGGCATTCGGAGCGCCGTTCGCCGAGGACGCCGACTTCGTGAACGTCCGCGGCGAGCTCCACTCGGGACGGCGCGCGATCGCCGCCGGCCACCAGGGCATCTTCGACAAGCATCTACGCGGGGAGCACGGTCCGCTACCGGGTGCTCCAGGCCCGCGAGCTCGACGACGGCTCGATCCTCGCCCACGTGGACGCGCAGCTGTCCGTGCCGGGTGGACCGCTCGCCGGCGACCACCAGGCCCTGGCCAGCGTGCTGCTCGTGGAGAACGGCGAGGGCTGCGCGATGGCCGCCTTCCACAACACGTGGTGGCAGCCGGCTGAGCGGCGGCAGGGTCGCTGTCAGCCGGAGAGCGCCGCCGCCCCCGCCACCAGGCTCGCCACCCCGGTGACCAGGACGAGTCCGAGCGCGATGCGGAAGAAGCGCTCGTGGTCCACGCGCGAGAACGCGAACGCCCCGAGCAGGTGGCCGGCGAGCACGAGCACCAGCAGCCCCGCGAGCAGCCCGGGCCGCAGCGCGCCGCCGCCCTCCACCGCCAGCAGGATCGCTCCCCCGGCGACGTTGAGCGCCAGGAAGCTCGCCGCCAGCGTCGCCCGGAACTCGCGCGCGCTCACGCCGTGCGCCTCGAGCCAGAGCACGATCGGCGGCCCGCTCACGCTGATCGAGGTGGTGAGCACCCCGCTCGCGAAGCCCACGGCCAGGCTCGCGCCGGCGGCCAGGCGGGGCGGTCGCGCGAGCAGCCGTCGGCGCAGCTGCCAGGTGGCCGCGGCGATCACGGCCAGGCCGACGCCGATCTGGAGCACCTCCTTGGAGAGCGCTCCGAGGATCACCACGCCGACGCCGAGCCCCGGCAGGGCGGCCGCCAGCATCGGCGCCAGCCGGCGCCAGTCCACGTGCTCGGGGCGCCCGCGCTCGAACAGCACCAGCAGGTTGAGCGCCAGGCCGAGTATGAGCAGGGTCGTCACGGCCTCGGCGGGCCGGAGCACCGCGAACAGCGCCGGCGAGAGCACGAGCGCGAAGCCGAAGCCCGTGCTCGACTGGACCGCCGCCCCGACGAGCGCCGCGATCGCGGCGAGGAGCATCAGCCGGAGATTCTCACCCGACGTTCACGAGTTCCTTGGTGAATCCGGTGAGGATCTCGGGCTCGCCGTCGCCGACGATCACGAGATCCTCGATGCGCACGCCGAACTCGCCGGGCAGGTAGACGCCGGGCTCGATCGTGACCGCCGTGCCGGCGGCGAGCTCGCCCTCGGCGGTCTTGCCGAGCCGCGGGCCCTCGTGCACCTCGAGCCCGACGCCGTGCCCGAGCCCGTGCCCGTAGCGCTCGCCGTGCCCGGCGGCGTCGATCGGCTCGCGCGAGGCGGCGTCGACGTCGCGGCAGGCGGCGCCCGCGCGCGCCGCGGCGAGGCCCGCGCGCTGGGCGCCCAGCACGAGCTCGTAGACCTCGGTCGCCGAGTCGCTCAGCTCACCCGTCGCGAGCGTCCGCGTGCAGTCGGAGCAGTAGCCGTCCACCCGGGCGCCCATGTCGACCACCACGAGCGTGTCCCTCGGGATCTCCACGTCGCGCGGCGTGGCGTGCGGGAGCGCCCCGTGCGGGCCGGAGGCGACGATCGGCGGAAACGACGGCCCCTCGGCGCCGCGATCCTCCATGAACCGGACGAGCCAGGTCGCCACCTCGCGCTCCGTGCGGCCGGCGAGGCCGCGCTCGCGCAGCGACTCGTAGGCCTCGGTGGCCAGCTCGGCGGCCGCGCGCATCGACGCGACCTCGGTGGCGTCCTTGACGAGGCGCAGATCCTCGACCATGCCACCGGCGGGAACGAGCTCGACGCCGGCGCTCACCTTCCCGGCGAGCCTGGCGTGGGCCTTGACGCTCATGTCCTCGTCGTCGAAGCCGACGCGACCGCCGAGCCGCGCGGCCAGCTCGCCGAGCATGTCGCGTCCGACCGTCATCCGCTCGTAGCCGTGCACCTGCTCGGCCGACTGCTCGACGTAGCGGAAGTCCGTGACGAACAGGCGCTCGCCGCGAGCCACGACGCAGGCTCCGTTCGTGCCCGTGAACCCCGTGAGGTAGCGCACGTTCACGAGGTTGGTGACGAGCAACGCGTCGAGCTCGCGCTCCTCGAGCGCGGCCGCGAGCCGATCGCTTCGGGCCGCCGTCGGCGTGCCGACCGTCTCCGTCGCGTTCATCCCTGGAGCGCCTCCTTGAGCATCTCGAGCGCCTGGCGGTAGCCCGCCGGGCCCTGCCCCTGCACGGTACCGACGCACAGGTCGCGGATCACCGACACTCGCCGCCACTCCTCGCGCTTCTGGAGATCCGACAGGTGCACCTCCACCGCGGGCAGGCCGGCCACCTCGAGCGCGTCCCGGATCGCCCACGAGTAGTGCGTCCAGGCGCCGGGATTGAGGATCAGTCCGTCCGAGCTCTCGCCGGCCCGGTGAAGGAACTCGCAGTACTCGCCCTCGTGGTTGGTCTGGAAGAAGCTCACGTCGAGGCCGAGCTCGCGCGCGGCCAGCTGGACCTTGACCTCGAGCTCGGTCAGCGTCAGGCCGCCGTAGTGGTCGGCGTCGCGGCTGCCGAGCACGTCGAAGTTCACGCCGTGGAGGACTTCCACGCGGCGCCGCTTCACCCGGCGTGCACCTCCTCGATCGCCGCGCGCAGCTCCTCGCGCCCGACCTCGTGTCCGGGGGTGACCTCGCCAGGCGACTCCACGAGCACGAACGGTACCCGGCCCTCGGCGCGCTTCTTGTCGCGCTCCACGAGCGCCAGCACGTCGTCGACGGAGGCGGAGTCGAAGGTGAGCGGCAGGCCGCGGCGGCCGAGCAGCTCGGCGACCTCGGCGCGCAGCGGCTCGCGACCAGACAGCCGCAGGGCAGCGAGCAGGCCGACCCCGACCGCCTCACCGTGCCGGTAGCGGCGGTAGCCGGTGGCGGCCTCGATCGCGTGCCCCACCGTGTGTCCGAGGTTGAGCGCCTGGCGGCGCCCCGAGTCGCGCTCGTCCCCGGCCACCACGGCGAGCTTCGTGCGCAGGCAGCCCTCGATCACCCGGGCGTCCAGCTCGCCGCCCGCGCGCACGCGGGCCCAGAGCTGCCCGCCCGCGATCAGCGCGGTCTTGACGACCTCCACGTAGCCGGCCGCCAGCTCCTCCGCGGGCAGGGTGTCGAGCGTCGCGGGATCGCAGAGCACGGCGCTCGGCTGGTGGTAGGCGCCGGCGTAGTTCTTCCCCTCGGGCAGGTCGACCCCCGTCTTGCCGCCGTAGGCCGAGTCGACCTGGGCCACCAGCGTCGTGGGCACGCCGACCCAGCGCATCCCGCGCTGGTAGATCGCGGCGCAGAAGCCGGCGAGGTCGCCCACCACGCCGCCACCGACCGCCACCACGAGGTCGCCGCGCTCGGCCCCGGCGCGCGCCAGCTCGCGCAGCACGGCCCCGGCGCCGGCGAGCGTCTTCTGATCCTCGCCGGGGGCGAGCACGATCCGCGAATGGCCCCCGAACGGCTGCGCCTCGGCCACGTGCTCGTCGGTGACCACGAAGCGCCGCCCGGCGGCCGGGAAGAAGAACCCCGAACGAAGCAGCCCGCGCCCGAGGAAGACGGGGTAGTCGCCGGACGCCGTCGAGGCCCACACGAGCCGGCTGCCCGGCGGCGCCGAGCGGAGCGCCAGCAGCGCCTCGAGCACGCGCCGCAGCGTGTCGCGCTCGCCCGGTGGCACCACGGCGTCGGCCACGGCCTCGTAGAGCGCCGAGCGGTCGGCGTGGAGCTGCGCGAAGCGGCCGGGGTCACGGGCGAGGGGCCGGCCGCGCCCGGAGGCCCGCCGCCACGCCTCCTCCGGCGAGACCTCGATCAGGACGACCGTGTGGCGCCCGAGCGCCTCGCGCACGCGCTCCGAGGTCACCGCGCCGCCGCCGAGGGCGATCACGCCCGGGCCGGGCTCGCGGGCGAGCGCGTCCTCGAGCAGCTCGAGCACCAGCTCTTCCTCGCGCGCGCGGAAGGCGGCCTCGCCCTCGCGATCGAAGAACGACTCGATCGGCTCCCCCAGCCGCGCCTCGAGCTCGCGGTCGGAGTCGCGCGCCTCGATCCCGAGCTCCGCCGCCAGGGCGCGGGCGCCGCTCGACTTGCCGGCGCCCATGAAGCCGACCAGCACGAGCGCGCCGCCGGCGGCTATCCGCGCCTCCAACCGATGCGCTCCTGGTAGGCGGTGAGGGCGGCGAGGGCGTCGTCGATGTGATCGCCGCCGAGCTTCTCCCGGTAGGCGGACGCCAGCACGAGCGCCACCATCGCCTCGCCCACCACGCCGGCGGCCGGCACCGTGCAGGAGTCGGTGCGCTCGCGCAGCGCCTGCGCCGGCTCCTTGCTCTCCGTGTCGACCGAGCGGAGCGGCTTGGTGAGCGTGGGCAAGGGCTTCATCGCCCCCACGACGACCAGCGGGTCGCCGGTGGTCATGCCGCCCTCGAGGCCGCCGGCGCGATTCGTCTCGCGGTGGTAGCCGCGCTCCTCACTCCAGAAGATCTCGTCGTGCGCGGCCGACCCGACCCTGCTCGCCAAGTCGAAGCCGTCGCCGATTCCCACGCCCTTGAGCGCCTGGATCGACATCACCGCACCGGCCAGCCGGCCGTCGAGGCGCTGCTCCCAGGAGATGTGGGAGCCGATCCCCGGCACGAGGCCGAAGGCGATCACCTCGAAGAGCCCGCCGAGGGACTCGTTCGCCTTGCGCGCAGCGTCGATCTCGGCGACCATCGCGGCGCTCGCGTCGGGATCCAGGCAGCGCACCGGGGACTCGTCGACGCCGTCGAAGTCGGCCGGGGCGAGGCGGCCCTCGCGCGGCGGCGCGACCGCCGTGCCGATGCGCGTGACGTGCGAGAACACGCTCACTCCGAGCGCCCGCAGGTACGCCTTTGCGAGCGCGCCGGCGGCCACGCGCGCGGCCGTCTCCCGCGCGGAGGCGCGCTCGAGCACGTTCCGGACGTCCGTGTGCCCGAACTTCTGGATACCGGCCAGGTCGGCGTGGCCCGGCCGCGGCAGGTGGACCTCCTCCACCTCCGCGTCGACCGGCCACGGGTTCATCCGCTCCTCCCAGTTCTGGTAGTCGCGGTTCTCGATCCAGAGCGACACCGGGCTGCCGAGCGTGCGCCCGTGCCGGATGCCCGACCGCACGCTGGCGCGGTCCTTCTCGATCTTCATGCGCCCGCCGCGGCCGTGGCCGAGCTGGCGCCGGGCGAGGTCACGATCGAGATCCTCGGGGCTGAGCTCGAGACCGGCCGGCAACCCCTCCACCACTGCGGTGAGGCCCGGGCCATGGGATTCACCCGCTGTGACGAACCGGAACGACAAAGCGCCCACACCCTACTGAGAGGATGCGGGCGCCTTGCCTGTTGGAGGAGGGACTGCGGGAAGGGTCAGCCGGCCGGCGTGACAGTGGTCGGAACCACGACCGGGGAGAGTCGGCGCGAGGTGTACTTGGTGAGCTTGCCGGCGAGCACGCGCAGCTTGAAGCGCGTGGGCTTCGGCGCGCCGGCCTCGCTTGCCACAAGGCGAGCCACCGCCGCCGGAACCGCCACCACCAGCTTGCGCCCGCTGGCGCGCCGCGGCTTGGCGAACGCGGTGCGGCCGTCCGGGCCACGGAAGATCACGGTGTTCTTGGAGCGGGTGGACTGGAAGTTGCGGCCGCCAATCGTGAGCAGCGCACCGACGCCTACTCGCATCGGCGTGACGCGGGTGATCGCCGCGTCGGCGGTCGCGCCCTTGCCGGCCTTCGAGGCTTGGGCGCCAACCTCGACCTTGCGGATCTCGTCGATGCGCACCGTGTACGTGTCGCCGTCCTCGTCGGTGAAAACGTGCTCGGAGCCCGCTCCGATGTACGCGAGCGCGCACTCGTCGGGGCTCGGCTGGCAGCGCCCCTCGCCGGCGGCCGTGAGCGTGGCGTCCACGAGGAACACCGCGTCGGAGCCCTTCGGGGTCACGCCCATGAAGATCAGGAGCGGCGAAGCCTGGTTGGGCAGCATGTCGAGCTTCTCGAGCCCGTTCAGCCGCCGCGTGCGCACCGTTCGAGCTGAAGGTCACGTCGACCACGTACTTGTAGGCCGTCGTCGTCTGGCCGCCGCCGTCACCGCCGCTGTCCGGGGTGCCGCCACCCGTGTAGCCGCCCCCGCTCGAGGGGCTGTCGCCGCCGCCGGTGCTCGGCTCCGTCGAGGCGGAGCTTCCGCCGCCGCCGGTCGAGGCGCTGTCGGCCTGCTTGCTGTCGATCGTAGACTCCGCCGATGACGCGCTCGGCTCATGCGAACGCTTGGCGATCGCCTTGGGCGGCAGGAACGGATCGTCCGGGTCGAAGACGCCCAGCGTGGAGCCGCGCGGGTCGTCGGACTCTGCGAGCTTCACCTCGGCCAGCGCCGCGAGCTCGCTCTTCTCGGCCGCGTCGGCCTTGACGGAGGTCGTCCGGCGCGGGCGCCGGGAGGCGTCTCCGAGGACTTGGACAGCACCACCGGCACCGCGACGAGCGCGGCCGCCAGCACCAGGGCCACGGGCCACAGGCGCTTGGCCCGGAGGTCGTGCCAGATGTCGAGAAGGAAGATCTTCATGGTGATCGTGCCTAGGGGGTCGCGGTCGCGGTCGGGGCAGGCGCCGGGCTGGAGCTCGGCGTGCCGCTGGCCGGGGTGGTCGGGTCGGTTGCGGGCGCGCTCGGCGCGGGGCCCTGCGGGCCGGCGCCGGCCGTCGTGCCCTGGGTCTTCGGCGAGAGGTAGACCGTGACGGTCATCTCGGCCTTGACGCGCGGGAAGATGTTCGGGTCGCTCTCGAACTTCACGCTGTCCACGGTGATCAGGCGGCCGTTCACGACGACCGTCTGGTTGGCGACCCGCACGAAGCGCTTGATGTCGTGGAAGAAGTCGGCGAGATCGAGGAAGTTGCCCACGAACTCGAGCTCGAGCGGCACGGTCTCGAGGCCGGCCGGACCACTGGGCGCTGCCGCGCCGGTCGTGCCGGCCGGGGCCGCGCCACCGCCGACGGGAAGGCCGCCACCACCGGTGGAGGTCGAGGTCTGGGTGTCGACGCCGGACTGCTCGGCGGCGTCGGAGCGCTGCGCGGCCGTCTGGGCGGTCTCGTTGGCGCTCTCCGCGGCGCTGCCCGGGCGCGCTCTGGGCGGGCGCACCGCCGGCGTCGGCAGGGGTGGTCTCGCCCTCGCCGCCCTCTCCGCTGCCGCTGTCCGTGGGCGCGGGCGCCGGGGCCGTCTCCTCGCGCTCGCCGGTGGCGATGCGCGAGAAGTGGATGTCCGTGCCCTGCGCGGCGCGGTCGAGCTGGACGATCAGGCTCGGCATGTCGACCCCGGACGGGATCGCCTTGCCGAGGCGCACGATCTCGGCGTAGTCCGCCGCGAAGTCCGTCTTGGCGCCCTGCGCGGCTTTGGCCTGCGCGCGGGCGGTGTCACGGCGCTGCTCCTGCTTGGTCTTGCTCCTTCGCGGCCGTGGCGGCCTCCTCGCGCTTCGGCGCCATGAGGAGGAACCAGTAGGCCACGACCAGCAGCAGCGGAACGATCGCCAGGACGATCTTGCGATCACGATCGCTGACAGGCTCATGAGCCACCTCCGAGGGACACCGGCACGCGGGAGGCGCCGCGGGGGGCCTCGGATACGGCCGGGGCCTCGCTGAAGGTCAAGGTCAGATCGAACTGGTAGTAGCGCCCGCAGCTGTCCGCGGTCGTCTCGTCCTCGACGCCGACCTCGGTGGCCGACTGGTTCAGCTCGACGTCGGTGACGCGGTACATCTGCCGCATCCGGACCATCATCCGAGCGACGTCGGGCTGGTGCGGGGTGCAGCCCACGAGGTTTGCCTTGGGCTGCGACGACGGTGGCCTCGGTGGCGCGCGGTCGTGCTGGTCTCGCTGCCGGCGACATCGCCCGTGACCGAGCGTATCGGAGGACTGGAGCCAGCTGCCCGTGGGCATCACGAGCGACAGCTCTCGCATCATCCGCTCCCAGTCGAAGCGGCTGCCGGCGACCGCCGCGACGGAGGTCAGGCGGGCCTGCTTGATGTCTGCGAAGTTCGTGAACGAGGCGCGCTTGGCGGCCTCGGCCTCGAGGTGATCGGCCTCGGCCTTGGCGGCCGCGGCGTCGTTCTGGTTCTCGGTCACCTTGTTCGTGGTCACGACGTAGGCGGCGACCATCACGAGCAGCGTCGCGAGGAGGCCGACCACGACGTAGGCGCCACCGGAGCGGTTGCCCGTCGGGCGCGCGCGCCGCTGCTCGCTCGGGACGAGGTTGACGGCCTTCACGCCGCCGCCCCCATGGCAAGACCGGCGGCCACGGTGAAACGGTGCGGATCCTCGCGGCCGCTGATCGGCGCGGGGTCGAGCAGGCCGAGCGGCGGCGCCACGCTGGTGGGCATGCCGAGGTGCACGCCGAGGCTCTCGACGAGCGCGCCGTCGACCGAGCCCGGGCCCGGAGAGCACGACCTCGCCGACGGGCTTGGCCTGCGGCTGCGTCATGTAGTAGTCGATCGAGAGCCGGATCTCGTCGGCAAGCTGCGAGCCGGCGTCGTCGTCGTCCCAGACCGCCGACAGCGGCCGGGTGAAGAAGCATGTGGATCCGACGGCGATGGCGAGGTTGCTGACGCCGGCGAGATGGCAGTACACGCGCGCGCTCTCCTCGAAGTCTGTTGGGGGACGGGCTGGCCAGGGTGCGCACAAGCGCGAAGGCGTCGAGGTCGATGCCCTCCGGCTTGAGGCCGGCCTTCTTGGCCGCCTCGAGCAGCCCCTCGATCATCGAGCGGCGGGCGGCCACGAGGACCACCTGCATGCGGGGCGAGCCGTCGGGCGCCTGCGTGAAGCCGGCGACCTGGTGGTCGAGCACGGCCTCGTCGAGCGGCATCGCGATCGCCTCGGCCGCCTGGAAGCGAACGGCTGCGTCGCGCTGCTTCTCGTCCTCGATGCGCGGGAGCTCGACCACGCGCACGACGATCTGCTGGTTCGACACGCCGAGGCGGACGCCCTTGGGCAGCTCGGACTCGGCGACGAAGCTCTTGAGCGCATCCGCGAGCTGGTCGCGGTCGACGACCTCGCCGTCACGGACGAGGCCGTCGGGCAGAGCCTTGCTGGCCGCGCGCACGACGCGCTGGCCGTCGACCTGCGCCGCGGCGAGGTAGCGACCGTCGATGTCGAGACCGACGGTGCCACGCTGGGAGCTCTTGCGGAGGGAGAACGCCATGGAAGTTCCATCCGAATATCGGCGGGGCCATGGACTCCCTTAGCGGGGGGTGGCGAATGTCCAGGTCGGCTGGACACCTTCGCCCGCCAGGGCGCGTCAGCTCAGGAAGTTGTCCTCGTAGAGGTCGACCAGCTCCGGGCCGGCCAGCACGGCGACGATGCCGCCGAGGGCGAGGAAGATCCCGAACGGGACCGCCTTCTTGCGCGCGGCCGCGCCCTCGCGCGCGAGGATGACGATCCCGACGATCGACCCGCTCAGGAAGGCGATCAGGAGCGCCGGGATCACCGACACGCCCAGGTAGAGGCCCATGGCGCCGGCCAGCTTGACGTCGCCCATGCCCATCCCGCGCGGATAGGCGAGCACCGCCAGGAAGAGGAACAGGAACGCTCCCGCGCCGGCCACCAGGTGCTCGACGAGATCGTCGCGGTCCACCAGGACCGTGGCCACCAGGCCCCAGACCGCCAGCGGATAGACGATGCGGTTCGGCAGCAGCTTGTGGTCGTAGTCGATCCCCGCGAGGGCGATCAGCGCCGCCACGAAGGGCAGCTCGAGCACGAGGTCGTCGTCGAGGCCGCCCACCAGCACGACCGCCGCGAACGCCACCGCGGTCAGCAGCTCGACCGCCGGGTAGCGCGGCGAGATCGGCGCCTGGCAGTGGCGGCAGCGGCCGCGCAGCACCAGCCACGAGACGATCGGGATGTTGTCGTAGCCGGCGATCTGGGTGCCGCAGCTCGGGCAGCGCGAGCGCGGGTGCACCAGCGACTCGCCGAGCGGGAGGCGGTGGATCACGACGTTCAGGAAGCTGCCCACCACGGCGCCGAACACGCCGGCGAGGACCACCGCCGCGGCTATGCGACTGCCCCCCGGCTCACGCCGGACACCCTACCCGCCGGTGATGTCGCGCCAGGAGTTCTGGACGATGCTGGCGCTGCCGTACGAGCTGACCGAGATGAACGCGCGCTCGTCGTACTCGATGTTCACCCGGTTCGAGCCGACGTCGATGCCGCCCGGACCGTCGACGAAGGCGCCACCGTGGATCGTGGAGCCCGCCGCGCAGCCGCAGCAGCTCGTCGCTGCTCGAGTTCTGGTTGTTCAGGTGGTAGATGATGCCCCAGAAGTCCGAGCGGCCGCCGACCTCGAGCTCGCCGTCGGCCCAGATCAGGATGCCGCCGTTGTTGGGCGCGTTCCAGGTCCAGTTGCTCGTGTAGTTCCCGACGGCGCAGCCCTGCACCCAGACGACCTTGCCGCTGAGCTGCTCGATCGACGGGCAGGTGCCGTCGAAGAAGCGCCCGTCGGCGATCGCGCGCTCCTTGAGGCGCTCCTTCACGTCGTCCTCGATTGCGTCCTGGTTGACGAACTGCTGGCCCTCGATCGCGCCCGCGGGATCGAGCTGCGGCCGCTTGTGGTCCGGCGTGTACTCCGCGCAGTCCGGACGCGGCGAGGTTGCAGCGCAGGGTCACCGGATGCTCGCTCGTCGCGTCCGGGTTGGTCTTGATGTACACGCCGTTGCCGTTCGGCGTGAGCTCGAACTGGCCGGCGAGGATCACCCTCTTGGGAAGGAACTCGACCTTCTCCTGGACCTGCACCAGCGCGACGAGGATGCGCTCGCGGCCGCGCACGCTCGCTCTGGGCCTTGACCCAGACGCGCCGGTTGACGTTCGAGTCCCAGTGCGGCGTCGTGGCCGCCTCGACCTGGGCGGCGTCGTAGAACGGGCCGCTCACGTCGTCGTAGATCGTGGTGCTCCAGCTCGAGCCGGTCGCGTAGTCGGGCGAGGTGAAGGCCGCGGCGATCTCCGCCCCGTCCGGGCAGAACTGGGCCGGCGGCCGACGCGCTCGAGCAGGTGGGCATCGTGGTCGGGTAGATGGGAGCCCCCGCCCACTGGCGCGAGAGCACGAACGACTGGGAGTTGAGGCTGGCCTCGGCGAGGTTGAACGAGGACTCGCGCTGGCGCTCGCGCATCGACTCGACCTGCTGGGTGTCGACGAAGGAGAAGGCCGCCAGCCCGACCGCGAGCATCATGGACATCAGGACCACGGCCAGCACGATCGCGCTGCCACGCTCTGCGCGGAGAAGTCTCCTCACGGGATCGGTCACCGATCCGCAGTTCGCCGTTGCCGTCAGATCGCCCTGATCCCTCACCTGGAGCATGATCGTGTGCGCGACCCGCCGAGGGGGCGTTCCAGATCCCGACGACCCCGGTCATGTCCGGGCGTGCTCGGGCGGAGCGTTGCCGTCTGCGTACCACCGGAACTCCTTCAGGTTGAAGCCCTCGGGATCCGCGGACCCGGAGCCGTTCAGTGCCACCTGCCTGCCGTTGCCCGCGTAGGTCGCGGTGCACGACGCGACGGGCGCGCGATTCTGGTTGCGCAGGAAGACGCGCGAGCCGAGGTCCACCGCAGTCGGGCTCTGGCCCGGGTTCGTGTCGACCATCAGCTGGGCGCGGATCGCCGAGATGTCTTCGAGGGGAGCCGGGCCGGGCGTGTAGGTGAACGCCGGGAGCGGCGTCGACTGCGTGGTGTTCACGATGTCGCTCGCCACCACCGTGCTCGTCGGCCAGCTCGCAGTTCGGACAGCCGCTGCTGGAGAACGTGGGCGGCGGATCGGTCACGACCCAGGTCTGCTGCTGGCGGATCAGGGGCGCCTTGCCGTTCACGACGCTCCCGATGCAGTAGCGCACGCGTTTGATGTTGCGGGCGTTCAGAGAGCCCACCGGCTTGACGGCGTCCACGGTGAGGAAGATGAGGTCGAAGGGCTCCGCCTTCTCCACCGCCTTGGGCACGCTGTCGGTCGGACTCGCGAGGTTGCGCAGCTGGCTCGACAGGCGCTCGACGGTGAGCCTCGCCTCGTCCTGGGACTCGTTCTGGAGGCGGTTCACGCGCTCGTTCTTGTGGAACGAGACGAACGCGGAGATGGTGGCCATGACCACGACGGTCACGATCGACATCGAGACGAGCAGCTCGATGAGCGTGAATCCGGCCTGTCCGCGCCGGGCGGTCATGGGGCCACCGGGCCGAGGGGAGCGGACTCCGAGAAGTTCTCGTCCACCGCGGCGACGTAGTACTCGTGACCCCCGGAGGCCGCGTCGACGTCGCGGAACGAGGTCATCGAGTCCTGGCCGCTGCGGCCGATGCGCCTGCCGATGGCGGTGCCGTCGCGGTAGACCCGGTAGAAGATCACGTTCGAGCCGCTGTAGGCCGGGGCCGCCGGGACCGAAGCGGGCCAGCTCAGCACGACGTCGGCTCCGTCGACCGTGGCCGTGAGCGTCAGCGGCTGGTCCGGCTGGCGTGTTCGCGCGCACCGCGGTGATCGCCGAGGAGACCTGCCCCTCGCGAGGGCCGCCGCCGAACGGGTCCTCGTCGAGCGCGACGACGCGGTACTCGACGCTCGCGCCCGCCGGCGGGTTCAGGTCCCGGCACTCCGTGAAGTCCGTGTCGGTCGGCTGGTCGCAGCCCGGCACCAGCTCGGTGCCCGCGGCGCTGGTCCGGTAGACCCGGTAGCCGGTCACGTCGGGCTCGACGTTGCGCGCCCACTGGATCTCGACGATGTCGTTCACGTCGCTGAAGCCGATGCGCGGGTTCCAGCCTCCGAACACGCTTCCCGGCGCGAGCGGGCACGTCGCGGTTGAGGCGGATCGTGCGCGAGCGCGTCGGCCCCGGGCGTTCCCTCCACGTCGAAGGCGGTCACGCTGACCACGTAGGTGCCGTCCGGAACGTGGGTCGCTGCCGCTGTCGATGTCCAGGCGAAGGTGCGCGGACGTGCTCGAGTCGGTGTCGACAGGGCGCCGTCGACCGCGAACCTGATCGCGACGGCCGTGTCGGCGGCCTGGACGACGAACTTCACTGAGCCGACCGGCGTCGTGATCTCGTCCGTGTTCGGGTCCTGGCCCGTGAACTCGACGTCCGGTCCGGCGGAGCTGGCCTCGTTGTTCACGATCCCCGCCTGCCGGACGCTGCGCGTGGCGCCGCCGCGCTTCCAGGTCACGGTCACGGTCACGCGCTTGTAGTCGTCCGGGTTGCGGTCGTCGCCCGTGCCCGCGCTCGAGCAGAAGCTGCCGCCGCTCTTGTCGCCGAAGCCGTCCTGCCCGTCGTCGACCGAGCAGACGGACATCGCGACCGTGTAGGTCTGCTTGCGGCGGACGACCGTCCACGCGAGTGGTCGAAGGCGTGCTGTCGGCGAGCCCGGGGATCGCCTGCACCTCGCTGATCGCGGAGCCCGGGTTGAGATTCGTGTAGGGCACCGAGCGAGCCGCCTCGATCACCTCGCGGTTGAGGGCGTTCGCGGCCTCGCGCTCCTTGGTCATCAGGGTGCGCGCGTTGGCGCCGTCGATGAGCGCGATCGACCCGCTGATGCCGATCACCAGGATCAGCATCGTCACCATCACCTCGACGAGCGTGAAGCCGCGGTCGTCGCGTGCAAGCGGAAGGGCGCGCATCTCGTGCGTCATCGGATCCGGCCTGGCCTCGCTTGACCTGCGGGGGGCGATTCTGGCCGAACCTCGCCAACAAAAAGAGGCGGGCCCGAAGGCCCGCCTCTCGAGGTTCAGCGTGGTAGCCGCTGTTACCACCTACCGCCCGTACCGCAGCCGGCCTTGGCGCCGGTGTCGCAGGTGTAGGGCTTCACGAACTGACCCGTGGTCTTCGTGATGGTGAAGTGGTTACCCGACTTCGAGGTACCCACGACCTGATACGAGTCGACCGCGCCCGAGGTCACGTTGACCTCGCCGCCGGCCGTCCCCAGCGGGATACCGCTGTCCTGCAGGTCCTGCGCCGAGTTGGTGCAGTTCCGGTAATCCTGCTCCTGCGTGTAGCAGGACTCGACATGCGAAACGATGTTTCGCGCGTTGGACTTGGCCTCGGAGTCCTGACCCTTCTGACGCTGACCCAGGAAAGCGGGCAGCGCGATGGCGGCCAGGATGCCGATGATGAGAATCACGACGAGGAGCTCGATGAGCGTGAAGCCCTTCTCCTCGTTGTGCATGCGCTCGCGGAGCATCCGCAGCATTTGTCTCCTCCTTGAGGTGACTGTTATTTGGTCTGGCGCCAGTCGCCACGGCCTGCCCCCAAGACTTCGCTCGGTGGTAGCTCGGCCGGCTCCCGCTGGGAGCCCCGGAGCTTTGCGCCCCCGCCTCGCGACGGGTTTGCCTTTTTCACCGGGCTCTGGCTTCTTGCCCGCAAAGATCGACTCGGCGAAGCGCTCCCTTTAATCGAAGCGCCGAGCTGGCCTAGACCAAACGTCCAGGTCGAGCCTCGGACTCCGCTGTGCGAGCGGCCGCGGAGTACGCGGAGAAGCTCGCCGCCAGGAAGAGCGGGGCGATCCAGACGAGGTAGAAGTAGAACCAGTTCGGCGCCGGCAGCTGCACCGCGACGATCACCGCCGCCGCGAGCGCCACGACCTGGCGCGGCTCGCGCCGGCGCGGCACGAACGCAACCGCGACGGCCAGCGCGGCGGCGCCCGCCTTGAGCAGCGGCTGGAGCCAGTCGAGCGACGGGTGGAGCGCCCAGAGGCTGAACGGGGAGCCGCGCCCGAGCTGGAAGCCGATCGTCGTGTCGTACAGCTCGCGCAGGCCGCCGTCGGGCACGAAGGGGAGCACGGCGACGACAGCGACGGCGCAGAACGCGAGCGTGAAGGCGAGCCACGACCGGGAGCGCCGCTCGCCCGTCCCCGAGGCCAGCAGCGGGGCGAGCGCCAGCGGCACGAACTTCGCCGCCGCGGCGAGCGCCAGCAGCGCGCCGCGTCCCGGCGGCGAGCGCAGCGCCACCAGCGCGAACACGAGCAGGGCGGCGACCAGGCCGTCGTTGGTGTTCTCCTGGAGCACGAGCAGCGAGAACGGGTAGGCCGCCCAGGCGAAGGCGAGCGCGAGGCCGAGCCGCCTGCCGGCCGCTCCCGCCTGGAGGGTCGAGCCGAGCAGCATCAGGCCGATGATCGTGAGCAGGTCGAACGCGACCGCCGCGGCGTGCGCGGCCGGCACGGCGCCCCAGCTTCCGTCCCAGGGCAGCAGCGCCTCAAACGGCAGGTAGGCGAGATACGCGACCGGCCCGTAGGTGTCGCCGTGCACCTCGTTCTGCACGTAGAGCTCCTCGCCGTGCGCGATTCGGTCGGCGCCGACCGTACTCGCGTAGCCCACGTCGATCACGGTCGAGTCCTGCACGTTGAGCCCGACCCGGAAGGCCACGAGCAGCACGAGGCCGACCGCCAGCCAGCGCATCGGCAGCCAGGGCACGAGCGCCTCCCGCAACCGGGGCCGCGGCCTGAACCCGGCCAGCAGCGCGCGCACAAGCAGGTAGGCGAGCAGCGGGTACACGAGCGGCACCGAGACCTCGATGCGGCCCTGGTTGAAGTAGAGCTGGGAGAGGCCGAATGCGAGCAGCACCAGCAGGTCGAGGTGGACCAGCCGCAGCGGCCGGCGCGGGTCGACGAAGGGCAGCAGGAAGAGCGCCGCCAGCGGCAGCCAGACCCATGGCTTGTTGAGGGAGCGGCCCAGCGAGGGCTCGCCGCCGCGGGCCAGCGGGGTGGCGGCCTGCGGGCCGGTCCAGACCTCGAGCACCTCGCCGCTCACACCGCTCACGACCACCTCGACGCGGATGTCGCTGCCGTACTGCGAGCGCTCGAGGGGCGTGAAGTAGCCGACCAGGTAGGTGGGCGCATCGCCGCCGGCGGTGGGCACGGCGACGGTCGCGCGCAGGCCGGGGTGCTCGCGGCGTGCCGCTTGCACGGCCTCCGCGCCCTCCGCCGCCGCACGCGCCTCGTTCGGGGCCACGGCGAACCCGGGCGGTGGCTCGGTGGGCGAGGGCGGCACGACCGACTGCGGCACGAGCGCGTCCTGCTGCGCACGCGCCGGCGCCGCCGGCAGCATCAGGACGAGGAGCGCGGTCAGAACGGCCGCAAGGGCGGGCAGCAGCGGGCGGGCCCGCGATATGGCGGGAGGGGACATCTGCACTCGCTATCGGACAGAGGCCGAGCGAGCTTGATAGCCGGGCCGCGGCGCTCCCCTATCGTCGGGAGCGTGCACGTCCGCCGCGCCCTGCTCCTGTTCGCGATCGTGCTGGGCCTCGCGGCGCTCACGGCGTCGCTCTCGCGCCCGCGCGAGGAGGACCCGCCGAAGCCCCAGACGGCGCCCAGCAGCGAGCCGACCACGCCTCGCGCGTCGCCGGGTCCTGCCCCCTCGCCGCCGGAGGAGCTTGCCTTCGACGCGGCCGAGGACGACGTGCTGGAGCTCGACGAGGGGCGCCCAGCGACCCTCGAGGTGAGCGTCGACGAGGCCGGCCAGGTCGAGATCCCGCTGCTCGGCCTGAGCGCCTCCGCCGAGCCGCTCACGCCCGCGCGCTTCGACGTGCTGCCCTCCGAGTCGGGCCGCTACGAGCTCACGTTCACACCCGCCGCCGGCGACGAGTCGCGGCCGGCCGGGACGCTCGACGTGGTCCCGCGCGACGAGTGAGGCGGCTGGGCGCGGCCGCCCTCGTCGCGGCCGGGCTACTGGCCGCGGGCTGCGCGGACGACGAGGCCGCTCCCGCGGTCGAGCGCACCGCCCCGCCCGAGCCGCGCACGACGCGGGCGGAGCGGCCGAGCCCGAGGCTGCGGGAGGTGCGCTGCCGCGCCTCGGAGAGCGGCTGCCGCAGCGCCAGCGGTCGCATCATCTACGTGGAGCGGGTGGACCCCGACGGCGACGGCGACGCTCACTTCGTGCTCGCCTCGAAGGACTCGATCACGGCGCCCGGCATCTCCGTGATCGACGTGCGCAAGGGGCTGCGGCCCTCGCCGCTTCCCGGTCCGGGCGACCTGCTGAGCGCCGCCGGCCCGGTCTTCGAGGGCTCCTACGGCCAGCGCCAGATCCAGGCCGTCAGGCTCAGCGTGGCCGTCCGCGACTGACCTTGCGCAGCTCGATCGCCTCGGCTCGTCCGAGCAGCATCGTGAGCCCGGTGCGGGGCTCCCTCGGGGAGCGCCGCTGCTCGCGCAGGCAGAGCGCCGACCACGCCGTGCCCTCGTCGAGCTCGGGCGCGAGCTCGGCGGCCAGCTCGCGCGGCACGAAGCCGACCTGCTCGCCGCCGCCGGCGACGTTCACCGCCACCGCGTTCGGGTCGTACGGGTTGTCCGCTTCGCGCCGCAGCTCGAGCGGCCGGCCGGGGGCGGCCTCCTCGGAGGCGAGCGCCTCCGGGTGGAAGCGGGCGGCGCCCGCGACGGCGGCCACGCGGAGGCCCCGTCCGGCGAGCTCCGGGTCGTCGCGGGAGAGGTAGCGCCCGTCGGCGGGGTCGACCGGGTGGTATCCGGCAAGCCACACGGCCCCGCCCTCGTCCGGATACCAGTAGCGCTCCTCGAAGGTCACGTCGACCACGAGCGGACGTGTGGCCGGCGACATCTCAGGCGACGACGCGCAGGTGCCGGTAGGGCCGGCCGCGCAGCTGGCGCACCACCGTGTCGACAACGCGCTCCTCGTCGTGCACCTGACCGTCGGTGATCGCGTTGATCAGGTTGCGCTTGCGCGCGAGCACCTCCGCCATCATCTCGTCGATCGTGTCGGGGGCGAGCAGGTACCACGCGGTCACGGCGTTCTCCTGCCCGATGCGGTGCAGGCGGTCCTCGGCCTGGTCGTGACGCGCCGGCGTCCAGTCGAGCTCGAGGAAGGCGACGTTGGACGCGCGCGTGAGCGTGATCCCCTGGGAGGCCGCCTTGAGCGAGCACACGATCAGCTGCGGGCCGTCGTCTCGCTGGAACGCGTCCACGGCGCGCTGGCGATTCGCGGTCGTGTCCGAGCCGAGGATGTGCGCGGCGCCCGGGAAGCGGTCGATCACCGAGCGCTGCATGGCGATGTGCTCGGCGAAGACGACGAGCGGCTCGCCGGATGCCATGAAGTCGTCGATCCAGGCAAGCGCGGTGGGCAGCTTGCCCCTCGCGGCCAGCTGCCGCAGGTTGTTGAGCCGCACGAGCTGCTCCGAGCGCAGCGCGGCCGCGACCTTGGCGTCGATCGTGCCCAGGTCGAGCGGCAAGCTCTGGAGCCAGGCGATCACGTCCTGCTCGGCCAGCCGGTACTCGTGCTCGTTCGAGAGCAGCACCGGCACGGTGTCGTGGCGCTTGGAGGGCAGCTGGGGCAGCACCTGCTTCTTCGTCCGCCGCACGTAGCAGCTGGCGCGCAGGTTCCAGTGCAGGCGGTCGTCGCTGCCCGCGCCGCGGAAGCGGCGCGTCAGGCGGGCGCCGCTGCCGAACTCGCCCAGGCGCCCCAGCACGCGCAGCTGGCTGATCAGCTCGTCCGCCCGATTCAGCACCGGCGTACCGGTGAGGGCGAGCCGCAGGGCCTCGTCGGGCAGCGCCTCCACGAGCTCGAGCGCGGCCTTCGTGCGCTGGGCGCGCGGGTTCTTGACGTAGTGCGACTCGTCGAGCACGAGCGCGCGCAGGCCGCGCCCGGCCAACCGCTCGAGATGCGCGTCGAGGATGTCGTAGTTGAGCACCACCAGCTCGGCCTGCTCGGCCTCCTCGCTCCAGGTCGCGTCGATGCGCCCGTCGAGCACCGCCACGCTGCGGTCCGGAAGCCAGTGGCGGGTCTCGCGCTGCCAGACGAGCTTCATGCTCGCGGGGCAGACCACGGCCGCGGGGAACGCGTCGTCCACCTCCAGCGTGGCCAGGGCCTGCACGGTCTTCCCGAGCCCCTGCTCGTCGGCGATGAAGGTCCGCCGCCGCTCGAGCGCGTAGCGCACGCCGGCGCGCTGGAAGGGATGCAGCTCGCCGCCGAGCACGAGCCCGTCGAGCTGGGCGTCCTCGGCGTAGGAGAGCGCGACCGTTCCGGAGGCGCGCTCGTGCTCTGCCACGAGCTCGCCGAGCAGCTCGGCCGCCGGCTCTTCCACCAGGACGCGCGGGTGCGAGCGCACGAAAGCGTCGAGGTCCAGGGCGAGCGCGGGATCGCCCGGCACGGCCACGCCCCAGGACGCGTCGCGCGTGAAGAAGCGCCCCGCCCGCCCGATCGGATGCGCCTCCGGGAGCCGCTTGAAGTCGCGCACGCAGCCCGGGTCCCAGATCGTGAAGAGCGCGACCTCGGGCTCCCCCTCGTCGGAGATCTCGAGCGTCAGCTCCGCCCCCGCCGGCTCGCGGCCGGCGCGGAGCTCCCGGGCGCAGAGGCGGGCGAGGTCGTCGAGCTGGGCGCCCTCGAGCCGCGACAGCTCGGTGGCCGCCTCGGCGCTGAACGCGAACACGTGCCTGCCCTCCGCCACCTCGGTCCCGCCGGGAAGGTCCTCGGGTGGCTCGCCCGCCAGGGTGCGCATCACGAACACGCCCTCGCCCTCGCGGGCGAGCACGGACACGAGTGCGCGAAAGCGGTCGGAGTCGGTCAGCCAGTCGAGCACCGCCGGGTCGGCCTCGAGGTGGCTGAAGCGCGCCAGCAGGACCTCGACCGACTTGGCGATCCGCGCGTCGGCGGGCACGCGCCAGTGCTTGCGTCGCCAGTCGAACCAGCGTCCCGGGAGGCGCTTCACCGCCTCGTTCAGATCCTCGTCGAACGGATAGTCGAAGACGAGCTCCGGCTCGCGCGGGTTGTCGGCGAGCAGGGTGACTCGGCCCCCCTGAGGAGCCGAGCCGGCCGTCTGGGTCGGATCGGACGCCAAACGAGTGAGACTACCCGCCCGCGCGTCGGACGGCTACACCAAAGCCGCCTGCGCCGGGTCTCCTCGGCGCGTACGCTTGGCGGCCTCGCGATGGCGACCGGACAGAGAGTGGTGGTGGCTTGCGCGCTCCCGACGCTGGGGCTCGACCTGCTGCGGCAGCGGTGCGTCGTGGAAGCCGGCGGCTGGCGGCCGGATCGAAGCTGGCTCCAGCAGCACGTGCCGGGCGCCGTGGCGCTCGTGACCGACCCAAGCGTCCCCGTCGATGCCGAGCTCCTCGACCTTGCCGGTGG
Source organism: uncultured Thermoleophilaceae bacterium (assembly GCA_963812415.1). GTDB lineage: Bacteria > Actinomycetota > Thermoleophilia > Solirubrobacterales > Thermoleophilaceae > JACVRW01. Next base: position 276,406 of record CAWEVH010000043.1, read on the forward strand.
GTCCGTGAAGGTGGTTGCCAACTTCGCGGTCGGCTACGACAACCTCGACCTCGACGCCATCCGCGAGCGAGGTATCCGAGCCACCAACACGCCGGACGTGCTCACGGGCGCCACCGCGGAGCTCGCGGTCGCGCTCCTGCTGGCAGCGGCACGACGGATCGCCGAGGCCGACGCGCTCGTCCGCGCCGGCCGCTGGCCGGCTGAGGAGGCGCTCCTCGGGCGCGAGCTCGCCGGCGCGACCGTCGGCCTGGTGGGATTCGGACGCATCGCCCAGCGCGTTGCGGAGCTTCTTCGCGGGTTCGAGGTACGGCTGCTGTTCGCCTCGCGCTCAGAGCCCCGCCAGCGACACGGCGCCGAGCGCTGCGAGCTCGATGACCTCTTGGCCGGCTCGGACTTCGTGAGCGTCCACGTGCCGCTCACGGCCGAGACGCGACACCTGATCGACGCGACCCGCCTGGCCCGAGATGAGGCGCGGGGCGATCCTGGTGAACACGAGCCGCGGCGCCGTGGTCGACACGGAGGCGCTGATAGACGCCTTACGCTCCGGCCACCTCGGGGCAGCCGGCCTGGATGTCTACGAGGACGAGCCGCATGTTCCGGCCGAGCTGCTCGAGCTGCCAAACACGGTGCTGCTCCCCCACGTCGGCTCGGCGACGAGCGCCACGAGAGACGCCATGGCACAGCTCTGCGTCGAGAACGTGATCGCCGTCCTCGATGGGCGCGAGCCGCCCGCCCGCTGGTTTAGCTGATGTGGGTTGGCGCTTCGCCAGGGCGGCGTCGGGCATTCGTACTGCGTTGACCCCACATGATGGGGTGAAGTCAGGACAAACCCGCTTCATTCTTCTGCCCGGGTGGCGACGCGGGCGAACCACGGCCGCGTCCAGCCCCCTGCCGTCGTTCAGGCCGCGGCAGCCCGGCGCGCCGCGTCAACCCATCTAGGCCGGATGACCCACGGCGAATCGGCGTTGAAAGACGAGCGTCAGCGTGCCCGCAACCAGGAGGAGGGCGATATTGACCCCGAGGACGGCCAGTGCACCCAGGGCCTCGCTCGGCTCCCCTACGCCTGCGGCGACCCCGAGATAGGCCGCGGCCGGGATCGTGGTGATCGAGATGGCCACCCCCACGGCCGAGCTCGCCCGCGTTTCCTGGGCGAGCATTCCGGCGACCCCCGCCGCGAGCGCCACTCCGATGGTCGCGTCGTTCACGGTCGTCAGTCCGGAGAGAGCGGACTCGCCGACCACGAAATCGGATGGAAGGAGATCGAGTGCGTCGAGGAGCGCCCCGAGCAGCGCCGCCGTCAGGCACGTCGCCCCCATTCCCACGGCCAACGTCACGAGCGCGCGGCGGACGAGCACGCCGCGGCGACTCGCCAAGCCGACGCAGGCCGCGGTGATCGGCAGTAGGTCGGGGCTGACCGCCATCGCACCGACGATCAGGATCTCGTTCGCCTCGATCACGCCAAAGGCCGCGATGACGCCGGCGGCGACCATGAAGACGAGATAGCGCGCGACCGGCCGGGCGTTCGCCCGGGCCCGTCCGAGCACGTCGGCCCAGATGAGGCTCGCGGAGCGTCCGGGCCGGATTGGGCCGATCTCGTCGAGCCGGGCGAGCATGATGTCGTCCTCGTGCACCCCGCTGTTGACGAGCAGCTCGAGCACACTGTCCGCCCGCTCGGCGGAGACCTCCGCGGTGAGCAGGACGTGGCCGGCACGCACGCCCTGCGCGAGCGCCACGTTCCGAGCCGCGCCGTGGTCCTCGAGCCCCTCGCCGATCTTCGTGAGCGAGTCGGCAGGACCGTAGACCCTGAGGTGGAGCATTCTTCAGAGAATCGCCGTCGGATTGATCGGGGAACCGGTGCCGCCGTCTATCCGCAACGGAGCGGCGGCGAACAGGAACTCCCACCGGCCGACGGCCTCGCAGTAGCGCGTGAGGTCCTCGAACTGGAGGTAGTCCAGGAGGTGGACGCCCATAGCGTTGAGCGCGAGGACGTGAATCGGGAACGCCACCCCTTCCGTCGTGCTCGGAGCGGTGTCGCTGTTGCCGTCCGACCCGAGCGCGGCGATGCGACGGTCCGCGAGAAAGGTCGCGACCGTGGGGTGCAGACCCGCCTTCGCCCGCTGCGTGTCCCACGGTCCGAGCTCGGCCAGGCGCCGCGTGTGGCCCGTGCGGACGAGCAGGATGTCGCCGGGCCCCACCTCGACCGCCTGGGTGCGCTCGGCCGCCTCGAGGTCCTCGCGCAGGATGTGCTCGCCGGGCTCGACCCAGGGCACGCCGCGCGCACGCGGCACGTCGAGAAGCACGCCGCGGCCGACGAGGCCGTCCCTCAGCATTTCGATCGTCCCCGCCTGCGCGCCCGTCGCGGTCACCGATCCCTCAGGAGCTCCGTCGAACAGGAGGCCGTCGAAGCCGACGTGACAGAAAGCGTCGATGTGGCTGTGCCCGTCGTTGTGGTAGTCGACGCCGACGTAGTCCTTGGCGAAACGGAGGGAACCGGAGCCGATGTCGACGTCGGGCAGCATCGTCATGTGATGGTCGGCGGGCTCGGGCACGTCGGCGCGCGCCTCGGTCTGGAGCGGTTGACTGAGCGTGATCGTGGTCCCGCTCTGTACGAGCCGGGCCGCCGCGAGGATCCGATCCGGGGTGAGATGGTTCAGGGCCCCTCGCTCTCCAACCTCGCCCCAGCGGCCCCAGTTGGAGACTGCGTCGAACAGCTCACGGAACTCCTTGGCCGTCATGTCCACGCCCATGTCAGTGCGCGCAGCGTACGGGTCGTCCCGGCTGGTGGTCCGAATCACCCGAACCGGGTGATGCGATCGAGGGGCCGCCGCCAGACAATCCGCAGGCTTCCCCGAAGGAAGGTTGCCTATGAGCACGGCGGTACGACCGGGCGAACGGACCGGCGCGACTGAGGGCGAGACGGGCGCCGCCGCCCCCGCGGACGTGTTCGTCATCTTCGGCATCACCGGAGACCTCGCGAAGGTGATGACGTTCCACTCGCTGTACCGATTGGAGCGCCGCGGGTTGCTGGACTGCCCGATCGTCGGGGTGGCGGGCGACGACTGGACCGTGCAAGCAGCTGCGTGAGCACGCCCGCACCTGCATTGCGGACTGTGGCGAGCAGATCGACGACGAGGTCTTCGAGCGTTTCGCCGCCCGGCTCTCGTATGTGGCGGGCGACTTCGGCGACGACGACACCTACAGTCGAGTCGCGGCCGCGATGAAGGACGCGCGCAGCCCCGTGTTCTACCTCGAGATCCCGCCGTCGCTGTTCGGCATGACGATCAACGGGCTGGCGGGCGCGGGTTTGACGAAGTCGGCGCGCGTGGTGGTGGAGAAGCCCTTCGGGCACGACGTCGCGTCGGCGCGCGCGCTCAACGATGAGGTCCACGAGCACCTGGACGAGTCCCAGCTCTACCGGATCGACCACTTCCTGGGCAAGATGGGGTTGGGCGAGATCCTCTTCCTGCGGTTCGCGAACACGATGTTCGAGCCGATCTGGAACCGCAACTACGTCTCGTGCGTGCAGATCACGATGGCGGAGGACTTCGGGGTCGAGGATCGCGGCCATTTCTACGATCCGGTCGGCGCCCTTCGTGACGTGGTCGTGAACCACCTCATGCAGGTGGTCGCAGCCGCCGCGATGGAACCCCCGGCCACAGGGGATGCGACGACGCTGAAGAACTCGATCGTCTCGGTCTTCCAGGCCATGCCCGCCGGCGACCCCGCCCACTACGTTCGTGGGCAGTACGACGGGTATCGCGAGATCGACGGCGTCGCCGCGGACTCGACGACGGAAACCTACGCCGCCCTGCGACTGGAGATCGATAACTGGCGTTGGTCCGGGGTCCCGTTCTTCATCCGCACCGGAAAGTGTCTGCCGATCACGCAGACGGAGCTGAGGCTGGTCTTCCAGCACCCGCCACGGCTTGGCTTCGGTGCCGTGGGGCCCGAGGGCCCCGTGCCGAACCAGCTCGTCGTCAAGCTGGACCCCACGACTGGGATCAGGCTGCTTGTCGATGCCAAGCGCGCCGACGGCATGGAGCCCCAGCCGATCAACCTGGACATGGAATTCGCCCAGGAGGGGGGCGAGGGCGCGACGCCCTACGAGGTGCTTCTTCACGCCGCGATGATCGGCGACAGCAAGCGCTTCAAGCGACAGGACAGCGTCGAGGAATGCTGGCGAGTGATGCAGCCGCTCCTCGACGCGCCTCCGCCCGTGCATGGGTACGCGAAGGGATCCTGGGGCCCGACGGCGGCCGATGACCTCGTCCGCGGCCACGGGGGCTGGCACGGGCCGTGGGTGGCGTCGTGAGCTCCTACGACGTGATCGTGATCGGAAGCGGCGCCGGCGGCGGCACGCTCGTGCACCGCCTCGCCGCGTCCGGCAAGCGCATCCTGCTCCTGGAGCGCGGGGACTGGCTGCCGCGCGAGCCCGCACAACTGGTCGGCTGCCGACGTGTTCATCGACAACCGCTACATCTCGGAGGACACCTGGTACGACGCGGAGACCGCCAAGGCCTTCCAGCCTCAGGTGCACTACTTCGTCGGCGGCGCCACGAAGCTCTACGGCGCGGCGCTCTACCGCCTACGCAAGGAGGACTTCGGCGAGCTGCGCCACCACGACGGCATCTCTCCCGCCTGGCCCATCGGCTACGACGAGCTGGAGCCCTACTACACGCAGGCCGAGCAGCTCTACCAGGTCCACGGAGCGCGCGGCGAGGATCCGACCGAGCCGCCGGCGAGCGCGCCCTACCCCTTCCCGGCTGTGTCCCACGAGCCGCGCATCCAGCAGCTCGCCGAGGACCTCGCCGCCGCCGGTCACCATCCCTTCCACGCGCCCTGCGGGGTCATGCTGGACGAGGCCGACATGGCCTACAGCAGCTGCGTCCGCTGTCCGACGTGCGACGGCTTCCCGTGCCTCGTGCACGCCAAATCCGACGCGGAGGTGCTGGCGGTGCGACCGGCGCTCGAGCACTCCAATGTCACCCTGCTGAGAAACGCCCGGGCCGTGGCACTCCACACCAACCCGGCCGGCACCGGCGTGACCGAGGTCGCGGTCGAACGCGACGGCAGCACCGAGACCTTCAGCGCGGACATCGTCGTGGTGTCCTGCGGAGCGGCCAACTCGGCCAAGCTGCTGCTGGCGTCGGCTACCGACAAGCATCCGAACGGCCTCTCGAACCGATCCGACCAGCTCGGGCGCAACTACACGTTCCACAACAGCCAGGCGGTGCTCGCCCTCTCCAAGGAGGAGAACCCGACGGTCTTCCAGAAGACCCTCGGCCTGAACGACTTCTACTTCGGCAGCGACGACTACGACTACCCGCTGGGGAACATCCAGATGGTCGGCAAGTCGCAGGCCGACATGTATCGCGGCGAGAAGCCGCTCGAGACCAAGCTGGCCCCCCACCGCACGCTCGAGAGCATGGCCCGCCACGCGGTCGACTTCTGGCTGTCGACCGAGGACCTTCCGCGGCCAGAGAACCGGGTGACCCTGGATCGCGACGGGAACGTGCGGCTGAGCTACACGCAGACGAATCACGAGTCAGCGAAGCGGCTCTACCAGGCGCTCAAGGGGCTGCTGGCGCACACCGGGATGCATCCGGACCACCTCGTGCACCGCAACGCCTACCTCAAGACCGAGATCCCGGTCGCGGGCTGCGCCCACCAGGCCGGTACCTGCCGCTTCGGCACCGACCCCGAGGCGTCGGTGCTCAATAGCGACTGCCGGGCACACGAGCTCGACAACCTCTACGTCGTCGACACGAGCTTCTTCCCCAGCATCGGGGCGGTCAACCCGGCCCTCACCGCGATGGCCAACGCTCTCCGGGTCGGTGACCATCTACTCGATCGGCTCGGTGCGAAGAGCTCGGGAACCGAGCCCGCCCATGCCGCCTGACGCCGAAGCTACCGGGCGGCGCCGGGTCGTGATCGTCGGCGGCGGATTCGGCGGACTGGCCGCTGCGCTCAAGCTGCGCCACGCCGACGTCGACGTGACGATCGTCGACCGCATGAACCACCACCTCTTCCAGCCGCTCCTGTACCAGGTGGCGGCGGGCGCGCTGGCCCCGAGCGACTGCGCCGCGCCGATCCGACCGGCTCTGAAAAAGGGCTCCAACACCAGCTTCCTGATGACCGAGGTGACCGACGTGGACGCCGAGCGGCGCCAGGTGGTTCTCGATCGTGGCGACCGCCTCCCCTACGACAGCCTCATCGTCGCGTGCGGCGCGCAGACGTCCTACTTCGGCCACGACGAGTGGAAGGACGTCTCGTGCGGTCTCAAGACGCTCGCGGACGCGGTCGACCTGCGCAAGCGCTTCTACGGTGCCTTCGAGGAGGCCGAGCGTACCGACGACGCCGCAGCGCGCGCCGAATGGCTGACGTTCGTCGTCATCGGCGGCGGGCCCACGGGCGTGGAGGTGGCGGGCGAGCTGGCGATCACCGCCGACACGATGAAGCGCCAGTTCCGCGGAATCGACCCGGGCGACGCCCAAGTGATCCTGCTCGACGCGGGCGAGCGCGTGGTCTCCGCGTTCAGTGAGAGGCTCTCGGGGAAGGTCGCTCAGCAGCTCGCCGAGCTCGGCGTGACCGTTCGCGAGGGGGCACGTGCCACCGCCATCGACGCGCGCGGCGTGTCGATCGAGATCGGCGGAGCGACAGAGCGGATCGACACCAGAACGGTCATCTGGGCCGCCGGCGTCCACGCCGTCCCGCTCACCGGCGCCATCGCTAGCGCGACCGGTGCGAGCACCGACCGCGGCGGGCGCGTCGAGGTCAATCCTGACCTGACGGTCCCTGGCCACTCCGAGATCTCGGTGATCGGGGACGCCGCCTCTCTCGAGGGACCGGGCGGCAAGCCCCTTCCCGGGCTCGCGACGGTTGCCATCCAGCAAGCCCACCATGTCGCCAAGGGGATCGCCGAGGGCCGGCCCGGGGCCTCCACGCCGTTCAAGTACTTCGACAAGGGCGCCCTCGCCGTCGTCGGCAAGGGGAAGGCTGTGTGTGAGATCCGCGGGCGTGAGCTGTGGGGCCGGCCCGCCTTCTTCACCTACCTCGGAGTGCACCTCTACTACCTCGGCGGCCAGACCGGCCGTCGGGTCGAGGTGCTCCTCAGGTGGATCGGGACTCGCTTCGGCGAGCGCCGGAGCGCCCTGATCGAGGGCGAGCTCGCGAGCGTCGAGCGGGAGTCGCCCCCGGCGCAAGCCGTTCGATGACTCATGTCCCCCGGTCACCGTCCGGGCAGCAGATCGAGATCGCGCTCGGAGACCAACGGGCCATCGTCGTGGAGGTTGGTGGCGGACTCAGGGAGTACTCCGCGGCGGGCCGTGAGCTGCTTGACGGATACGGACGCCGACGAGATGAGCGGCTCGGGCCGGGGGCAGGTGCTGATCCCGTGGCCGAACAGGATCAAGGACGGCAGCTACGAGTTCGATGGACAGCTCCACCAGCTCGCGATCAACGACGTCGAGGAGCAGGACGCGATCCACGGCCTCGTGCGTTGGGCCGCCTGGCACGTGGGCGAGCGCGAGTCGCACCGGGTCCTGATGCAGCACCGGATCCACCCCCAGCCCGGCTATCCCTTCTCGCTCGAGGTCGGCATCGAGTACTCGCTGTCGGACCGCGGCCTGCGGGTCACGACGACGGCCGTCAACGTGGGATCCGGACCGTGTCCGTATGGGTGCGGTGCCCACCCGTACCTGAGGGCGGGCACCCAGCCTGTCGACTCCGCGATGCTGCGCGCACCCGGGCGAACCGTCCTCGTCTCGGACGAGCGAGGCATCCCGGTCCGCTCGGAGGCGGTCGAGGGGACCGAGTTCGACTTCCGCCGGCCGAGGCCGATCGCCACGACCAGGCTGGACAACGCCTTCACCGACCTCGAGCGCGACGGGGACGGTCTCGCTCGCGTCTCGCTCAACGGCCCGGAGGGCGACCTGACGCTTTGGGTCGACGAGGCCTACACGTACCTGATGCTGTTCACCGGCGACCCCCTTCCCGACGTCGACCGGCGCAGCCTCGCGATCGAGCCGATGACATGCCCCCCGAACGCGTTCCGGACGGGCGAGGACCTGATCCGCCTGGAGGCGGGCCAGTCCTTCACGAGCATCTGGGGGATAGAGATTGGTCCCTGATCTCTTCCCGCTGGCCGCCGACCTCAGCGCCGCGCGCAGCCAGATGGCGTTCACGCTCGGCTTCCACATCATCCTGGCGTGCATCGGCGTCGCCTTCCCGGCGATCATCCTCATCGCCAACTACCTGGGGCTGAAGCGAGGCGACGCCGTCGCCCTCGACCTGGCCCGGCGCTGGTCGAAGGTGGCGGCGGTGACGTTCGTGGTCGGCGCCATCACGGGCACGGTGCTGTCGTTCGAGATGGGCCTCCTGTGGCCGGAGTTCATGCGCCGCTTCGGCGATGTCTTCGGGCTGCCATTCGCGCTCGAGGGGATCTTCTTCTTCACCGAGGCGATCTTCATCGCCATCTACATCTACGGCTGGAAGCACCTGTCCGGGTGGGCGCATTTCTGGACCGGCGTTCCCGTGGTGCTCGCTGGGCTCGGGGGTGCGTGGTCGGTCGTGGCGGCGAACTCGTGGATGAACCAGCCGGACGGGTTCAAGCTCGCGTCCGACGGGACCGTGACCGACGTGAACGCGCTGGACGCGTTCTTCAACGGAGCGGTGGCGTACGAGGCGCCGCACATGATCCTGGCCGCCTACATCGTGACCGGCTTCCTCGTCGCGTCGGTCTATGCCGTCGGCATGCTGCGCGGCCGGCGGGACCGCCACCATCGGCTCGGACTGCTGATCCCGTTCACGGTCGCGGCTATCGCGACGCCGATCCAGTTCGCGGTGGGCGATACCGCCGCCCGCTCGATCGCCAAGGACCAGCCGATCAAGTTCGCCGCCATGGAGTGCGTGCAGGAGACCGCCACGCACGTGACCGAGTACCTCGGCGGGGTCTGCACCTCGGAGGGCGTGAAGGGCGGCATCGGGATCCCCGGCCTCGACTCGTGGCTCGTCGGGTTCAGCACCGACACCAAGGTGATCGGGCTCGACTCCGTGCCCCCCGACGACCGCCCGCCCGCCAACACCCTGCTCCACCTGGCGTTCGACGCGATGGTCGGCATCTGCTCCGCCCTGATCGCGCTCGGCGCCTGGCTCGGAATCGCCTGGTGGCGCCGACGCGACATACCCAAGACGAAATGGTTCCTGCGCGCCACGGCCGTGTCGGGACTGGCGGCCATAGTGGCGCTCGAGTGCGGCTGGATCGTGACGGAGGTGGGGCGCCAGCCGTGGATCGTCTACGAGGTGATGCGCACCGAGGACGCGGTGACCCAGGCGGACGGCGTCTGGGTGAGCCTGGGCGTCGTGCTGGTCCTCTACACGGCGCTCGGGATCGCCACGGTGATGGTGCTGCGCGCGATGGCGCGCCGCTGGCGGAGCGCCGATGATGTGGACGTCCCGTACGGACCGCGCCCGACCTCGAGCGAACCTCCCGAGGCGCCGGTGTGAGCAGCGCCGATGCCGTAGCGGCCGTGCTGTGGTTCGGGGTGACCCTGTACGCCGTCTTCGGCGGCGCGGACTTCGGCTCGGGCTTCTGGGCGCTCGTCGCCGGAGGCGGCGAACGCGGCAGGCGAGCGCGCGCTCTCATCGACTGGGCGATCGGCCCGGTCTGGGAGGCAAATCACGTGTGGCTGATCTTCATGCTCGTGACTCTGTGGACAGGGTTCCCGGAGGCGTTCGGCTCCGTCATGTCGACGCTGTTCATCCCACTCAGCCTCGCCGCGCTCGGCATCGTGCTGCGCGGCGCGGGGTTCGCCTTTCACCGCGTGGCCGCGAGGAGCTCGGCTCAGCGTCTCGCCGAGGCCGCCTTTGCGATCTCGTCCGTGCTCACGCCGTTCTTCATGGGGACGGTCGTGGGGGCCGTGGCCTCCGGGCGCGTGCCGGTCGGCAACGCGGAAGGGGACCCGGTCACGAGCTGGCTGAACCCGGTATCGCTGCTCCTCGGGGCTCTGTTCGTCGGCGCCGGCGCGTACCTCGCCGCGGTCTTCCTTGTGAGCGATGCGCGCCGCTTCGGCGATCGTGACCTCGTTGCCTACTTCACCACCCGTGCGCTCGCCGCGGCGCTCGTCGCCGGAGCTCTGGCGGTCGCCGGGATCGTCGTGCTGCGCGACGACGCCCGCTATCTCTACGACGGTCTGACGAGCGAGGGCCTGCCGCTGGTGCTGATCTCGCTGGGCTGCGGTCTGGCCGCACTCGTCATGCTCTGGCGCAGGGTGCAGCACGGCATCCGTCCGCTCGCCGTCGGGGCAGTGGTCGCGGTGATCTGGGGGTGGGGCGCCGCCCAGTACCCCTACCTCCTACCGGAGACGCTCACCATCGAGGAGGGCGCCGGGGCGAGCGCGACCCTGACCGCGGTTCTCGTCGTCTTCGGCATCGCCGTCGTCGTCGTCGTGCCGGCTCTCGCGCTCCTGTTCACGCTCGACCAGCGAAGCCTCCTCGAGGAAGAGGCGGAGAGCTGAGCTCGGCTCAGCCCGGGTTCGGCGCCCCCTCGCCGCAGAGCCCCGGGGATCCGCAGGGCGAGTTGCCGGTGACGGCGACCTTGCGATTGCCCCCGTCCTCGCCGGACAGCTTGAACCTCACCCAGGCCGTGTTGTTCGTCTCGTCGGTCTCGAGGAAGGCTCCCTGCGGGTCGGTCGTCGAGACCAGGTAGTAGTCGTCGCGGTTGTCGAGGCCGGTGAGCGTGACCTGCTGGCCGTCGGTGGCCTGGTGGTACTGGTCCACCCAGCCGCTGCCGATGCCCTGGTGGGTGCCATGGCAGTCCCAGAAGGTGCGATCGCTGGTGGGCGCGTTACCGTCGAGCCTGTAGATCTCGATGAGGCAGAAGCCGACCTTGAACGACTGGACGCCGGCGAGCGGACCGGTCGGACTGCCCGTGCGCACCTCGAAGCGTGCGGCGTCGGCGGTGTGCCAGTGGTTGTGGGTCGGGTGGTACTCGAACACCGTCGCCACACGGTCGGACTGGACCTGATAGCAGTCCTTGACCTGCTTCGGCTGCGTGCCGCACTCGTACTTGGCGTTGCTCGTGCGGATCTCCTGATAGGCGGTCGTGGTCAGATCGCCAACCAGGTCGTGCTCAGCCCGCAGCGCCCAGGGCCCGGGCCCGGTGTTGGCGATCCCGTTCGAGAAGCGCAGGAACTCCTCCTGCCCCTGGTTCACGAGGTTCAGGTGCTGGGGCACCACGGTCCGCAGGTCCGGGAAGAAGCGCGGATCCGGCGTCGGCGTCGACGGCGGCTTCCCGGCGAGCGCGACCCCCACCACGCTCATCAGGACGACGACGGACACGGGCAGCACGACCAGCTTGAGCCTCGTCATCTGCCGACGCTACGTCGAAGTCTCTCGTACGTCAACCGCCGGCTCGCCCTGCTGCGATCATAATTTCCGACGCCCCGACCCCGCGCCACATCCAGGAGGACAGGCAATGGCTCTGCACATCGGCGACACCGCGCCCGACTTCGACGCACAGACGACAGAGGGCACGATCCGCTTCCACGACTGGATCGGCGACTCCTGGGCCGTGCTGTTCTCGCACCCGCGCAACTTCACGCCGGTCTGCACCACGGAGCTGGGCTACATGGCCAAGATCAAGCCCGAGTTCGACAGCCGCAACGTCAAGATCATCGGCCTCTCGGTCGACCCGGTGGAGAACCATGAGCAGTGGGCGCGCGACATCGAGGAGACCCAGGGGCACGCGCCGAACTACCCGATCATCGGCGACGCCGACTTCGAGGTGTCGAAGCTGTACGGGATGCTGCCGGGCGACACCTCGGGCGACCCGACCGAGCGCACGCCGGCGGACAACCAGACCGTCCGCAACGTGTTCGTGATCGGGCCCGACAAGAAGATCAAGCTGATCCTCGTCTATCCCATGACGACCGGACGCAACTTCGACGAGGTGCTGCGGGTGGTCGACTCGCTGCAGCTGACCGCCACGCGCAAGGTGGCGACGCCCGTCAACTGGCAGCGGGGCGACGACGTGATCATCGCCGGGTCGGTGTCCGACGATGAGGCGAGGGAGACCTACCCGGACGGCTGGGAGTCCCCGCGCCCCTACATCCGCATCGTGCCGGAGCCGCGCTGAGGCAAGCTCAGGCGAGCTCGCCGGCGATCGCCCCTCGCGGCGCGCTTCGCCTCCTTGCTCATGTGGCCGAGCGCGCCCGGCCGCGACCAATCGCTCGCGGCAGTTTCATCTGTACCATCACTCCGCGATACAGATGCGTTGGACGGAACTGGCGGCGCGAGTGGCGCGCGACATCGAGGGTGGACGCTGGGCAGCGGGCGAGCGGCTGCCGGGCGTGCGGCTGCTCGCGCGCGAGGCAGGCTGCTCACCCGGCACCGCGGCACGGTCGTACGCGGCGCTGAGGGACGCAGGGGTGCTGGCGGGCAGCCCCCGCTCCTGCTTCGTCGTCGCGCCGCATGGTCCTGAGAGGGCTGCGGGCTGGTGTGCGGATCCGGTGGCCCTTCGGCTTGCGGGCAGCGACGACCCGGCGCTCGACACGCTCGTGCGGGCGGCGGGCGGCTCGGTTCAGGTGGCGCCAGGCCCGCGCGGCTCGGTCCACGGGTTGGTGCAGCTCGCTCGCGGTACGGCCGACGCCGCGGCGCTCCACCTCCTCGACACCGCGACCGGCTCGTGGAACGACCCGCTCGTGCGCGGCGCCCTGGGCGGCGACCCCGTCCGGATCGTGCACCTGTGGCGACGCGATCAGGGCCTCGTGGTCGCGCCGGGCAACCCGCTCGACCTCCGCGGCGTGGGCGACCTCGCGGGGCGCCGGGTCGCCTGGAGGCCGCCCGGCACCGGCTCGCGGCTCCTGCTTGAGAGCCTCATGCGGCGCGCGGGCTGTGAGCCCCGCCCCGACTTGGGCGAGCCGGCCGACTCGCACCTGGCAGTCGCGGCGGCCGTGGCCACGGGCGCCGCCGACGCGGGCCTGGCGGTTCGTGCGGTGGCGGAGGCGGCCGGGCTCGAGTGGATCCCGGTCGCGACGGAGCCGTTCGAGCTCGCCCTCGGTGCGGGCTCGGCGGCGGCCGTTCGCCCCCTGCTCGACCTGCTCGGGAGCGCCGCGATGCATGCGCGCCTGGCGGCCATGCCGGGCTATGACCTCTCGCACAGCGGCAGCGTGCGGGTGGCCGCGTGAGACAGCGGCGGCTGCACACGCTCCTTGCCCTCCTCGGCGTGCTCGCCGCGCTCGCCCCCATAGCCTGTGGCGACGACGATGACGACGGCGGCGGCGGCGAGTCGGACTCCAAGGGAACGATGATCCTCGCCACCACCACGAGCACGCGCGACTCCGGCCTGCTGGACGAGCTGGTGCCCACCTTCGAGGAAAGCTCCGGCTGCTCCGTGAAGACGCTCGCGGTCGGCTCCGGCGAGGCCATCGAGCTGGGCGAGCAGGGGAACGCGGACGCCCTGCTCGTGCATTCGCCCGAGGCGGAGGAGGAGTTCATGGCCGGCGGCAGCGGCGCGAGCCGCGAGCCGGTGATGCACAACGACTTCGTGCTCGTCGGCCCGCCGAAGGACCCGGCGGACGTCGCCGACGCGCCCGGCGCCCCGGCCGCCCTCGAGCAGATCGCCCAGGCCGAAGCGGGCTTCGCATCGCGGGCGGACGACTCGGGCACCCACACCAAGGAGCTCTCCCTTTGGGAGACGGCCGAGGTCGAGCCGAAGGGCGGCTGGTACATCGAGACCGGTCAGGGGATGGGCGAGACGCTCACGATCGCCGATCAGAAGGAGGCCTACACGCTCTCCGACCGCGGCACCTTCCTCGCCACGGACAACCTCGACTCGGAGCTACTGGTCGAGGGAGGCGAGGATCTCCTGAACCCGTACCACGTGATCGTGGTCGCGGACGCGAAGAACGAGGCATGCGCCCGCGAGTTCTCGAACTGGATCACCTCGCCCTCCACGCAGAGGACGATCGAGGAGTTCGGCGTCGCGGAGTACGGTGAGCCGCTGTTCTTCCCCGACGCCGAGGACTGATGGACCCCATACACGAGGTACTGGGCCGCTCCGCGCTGGTCTCGCTCAGCGCGACCGCCGTCGCGCTCGCGATCGGCGTCCCGCTCGGCACCTGGCTCGCCATGGGCCGCCTGCGGGGCCGCAGGCTGATGGCGACCGCGGCGAACACCGGCATGGCCGTGCCCACGGTCGTGGTCGGGCTCGTCGTCGCACTCGCCCTGTGGCGGAGCGGGCCGCTGGGCGACCTCGAGCTGATCTACACGCTAAGGGGGATGGTGATCGCCCAGGTGTTGATCGCCACCCCGCTGATCGCCGGCATCACGATGGCCGGCCTGCTCGCCCTCCCGCCCGAGCTGCCCGACCAGCTGAAGGCGCTCGGCGCCGGCCGCGGGCAGCTCGTTTGGCGACTCTGGCTCGAAGCGCGGGTACCGCTGCTCGCCGCGGCGATGGCGGGGTTCGGCCACGCGATCTCCGAGGTCGGCGCGGCGACGATCGTGGGCGGCAACATCCACGGCCAGACTCAGGTGATGACGACCTCGATCGTCGAGGGTGTCGGGCGCGGCGAGTTCGGCGACGCGCTCCTCTACGCGGCCGCTCTGCTCGCGCTGGCGTTCGCCATCAACGCCCTACTCACGTCCGTGCAGCAGCGTGCGGCCTCGTGGGCGCAGTCCTGAGGCTCCGGGACGTCCGCCAGCGGCGTGGAGACCGAGAGGTGCTCGCGATCGACGAGCTCGACCTCGACGCGGGCGAGCGCCTGGCGGTGCTCGGCCCGAACGGCGCCGGCAAGACGACACTGCTGCGGCTGCTCGCGGGGCTCGACTCGCCTGCCGCCGGCAGCGTCGAGCTGGACGGCGTCCCGCTCGCGGCGGCCGGCCGCGAGCGGCGCCGGCGTATCGCTTACGCCACCCAGCAACCCGGCCTGCTCTCGACCACGGTGCTGCGCAACGTCGAGCTGCCGCTGCGCTGGCGCGGCATCGCGCGGGACGTGCGGCGCGCGGCGGCGCTTGCCGCGCTCGAGCGGCTGGGGGCCGACCGGCTCGCCGGCCGCAAGGCGCCGACCCTCTCGGGCGGCGAGGCCCAGCGCGTCAACCTCGCCCGGGCGCTCGCACTCGAGCCGCTGCTGCTGCTTCTCGACGAGCCCGCCGCCAGGCTCGACGCCGATGCCCGTCAGTCGTTCTTCGCCGACCTCGAGGCCGCGCTCGCCGACCGCCAGGCGACGGTCGTCCACGTGTCGCACCGCGCAGACGAGGCGTTCCGGCTGGCCGATCGCGTGGCGGCGCTGAGCGAGGGCCGGGTCGTGCAGATCGGGCCGCCCTCCGCGCTGATTCGGCGCCCCGCGGACGCGACGGTGGCGAGACTCGTGGGCTACGACAACGTGGTGGCGGTCGAGGTCGACGCGAGCGGCGAGGTGCTGATCGGCGGCCGGGCCTGCGGACTGCGGGAGCCGGGCATGACCGGCGCGGCCACCCTTGCCGCCTGGGCGTCCGCCGTCGAGCTCGCGGCGCCCGGCGCGGCCCCGCTCGAGGCGAAGGTGGAGCACGTCTCCCCCGGTGCCGGACGCTGGGACGTGACGCTCGCGTGCGCCGAGTCGCTCCGCACCCAGCTGCCCCTCGACCAGTCGCCCCCACAGCCCGGCGACCGCGTGGCGGTGCGGATCCGTCCGGAGCTCGTGACGCTCATCGCGGCCGCGGCTCAGCCGTCGGCGACCCGGTAGGTGGTCTGTGCGTGCGGCTCCTTGGCGAAGGCAAGCACCTTTGCCGGCTCGATCCGGTATACGGCGGCGGCGTCCTCCCCCTCGCCGAACACGCCGTCGCCGACCTCGAAGTGCCAGACGCTGCCGTACTTGGCCTCGTAGGCGTCGGCCAGCTCCTGCAGCGTTTCGGTGTCGCTCAAGCGGACCGCCCTGCCCTCGACCACCACGTCGAGGCCCTGCTCCCAGGCGTTGTTCCCGGTCGTGAGCGCCACCTTCGCGTTGCGCTCGAGGTTGCGGGCCTTCTGCTCGCGGAGCCCCGTGCAGAAGTGCACGGCGCCGTCCCGGGCGACGCCGATCAGGGGCGTCACGTGAGGCCGCCCGTCGGCCCGCACCGTCGTCAGCCAGTAGAGCTCGGCGTGCTCGAGCACATGCACCGCCGCTGACCACGGCGTCGGACCGGCCTCGGGGTCGCTGAAACGGCGGTCGATCTGGGCGGTGGGGTCGGACGTCATGATCGCGGGCCTCCTTGTTCGAATCGATGCCCTTGTGACTCCGTACCCGGGGCCGAAGTCATCGGGTCCGACAGCGCTCGCGCCTCGCAACGGCCCGGAGCCTTGGCCGCGGCTCATTTGGCGGCGGCCGGCGTCGCCGTCCTGATGGGACGCAGCGGCCCCGCAGCGGCGGTGCCAACGCGAGACCCGCTCGCCTAACCTCTCGAACCGTGGAGTCGAAGGACGTCGTGCAGCGCTTCGTCGACGAGGCGGTCAACGGTGGGCGCCTCGAGGTCGTCGATGAGCTGTTCACGCCGGCGATGACCGCCTGGGTGCGCGACTGGTTCGGCGCCTTCCAGGCCTCGTTCCCGGACGTGGAAATGGAACTCGTCGAACTCGTCGCCGAGGGCGAGACCGTGGTCGGGCGGTTCGCCTGCTCCGGCACCCACAGCGGGCAATGGCGCGGCCATCCAGCGACCGGCCGTCGCTTCGAGAACGTGGACGAGGTCTACATCTTCCGGTTCTCCGGCGACCGCATCGCCGGCGTCTGGGGCATCGAGGACACCCTCGACCGCTTCCAGCAGCTGGGGCTCGACCCGAACGGTCCCATGCCATGAACTTCCGGCCCAGCCGCAGGTCCTGCCCGAGGCTGAGCTTGCCACGAAGTGGCGCCCACAGCCCTACTTGATCTGGAAGTACACCCCCGTCCGCGTGATCCCGCTCTGCGAGCGGGTTTGCGAGCGATTCGGCGGCGATTTGGGACCGTTTTGGGACCGTTTGCGTGGCGTTTGCACGCGAGCGTCAGAACTTGTCTGCGAGCACGAGCGGGTCGACGCCCCCACGCACGAGCGCGAGGCCGCCCGGGGCTCTTCCATCCGGTCGCGACCTGCGCGATCGGCCGCGTCGTCGACGGCGACGGCCACGTCTATGGAGTCGACCGGCTCTACGTCGCCGCCGCCTCCATCATGCCGACAATTCCTCGGGCGAACACAAACCTCTCCACGCTCGCAGTGTCCGAGCGGCTGGCGGAGAGCATCGGCCGATCTCCGGCACCCTAATCTGCCCGCTTCCGCAGGCCGCGTGGCCGCGGCTGCACGATCTGGCTCAAAGTCCCGGCTGGTAGATTCCGGGTCCGCTGCGATCCGCGGCTGGCCCAAGCGAGGAGGCGGATGCACCCGCAGTCCGGTTTCGAAACCCTCGAGAGCTTGCGTTCCGGAGGCCGAGTGCACGTCCTCGGTGCAGGACCTGTCGGTCTCCTGATGACGGCATTGCTCCAGGGAATGGACGGTCTGTCCGTGCGCCTCTATGAGAAGCGTCGCGAGTACACCCGTACCCGGATGGTGCGGCTCGCTTCGTACCTCGTCGCGGATTCGGTCGCGGGCTATCGTGCCGACCACTCTGATGGAGACACGGTCGAGGCCGTCTTCGATCCAGAGGAGCTGGCAGAGGGCGTCGCGTTCAGCCAGTCCATTCCTTCCGACCTGATGGTGCTACTTCGCCAATGGACGCGCGGTTTCTGCCCTCTCAACGAGATCGAACGCTCACTCAGCGATCTGATCGATGCACGCGGCTCGAATCCGGTGGAGCGGACCGCGGCCGCCGTGACGGCGGAGGACGCGATCGCGATGCTCGTGCCGGGAGACGTGCTGATCGATTGCACGGGGAGCGGGTCGCTGCTTCGAGATCACCTGGTACCCGGCTCTGGCGACGTGGACGGAGGCGCGAACACGCTGAACTTCGTAATCGAGCACGCGCTCGTCATCACGTTCCTGTACGGCCAGACGTATGTCTGTAACGAGTACTGCAAGTACTACAAGAACGTCGAGAACCCGCATTACAAGTTCATTCCCATGGTCCACCGCGTGTGCTACGACGGAGGTGTCAGCCACGTCACGGGCATCGTCACCATTACCGCCGACGAGTATGAGGCGATGCCGAAACAGTTCGACGGCGAGTGGCTTCGCGGCAACTTTCCGAATGTCGCCCAGTCGATGGATCGGTTCATCGACAAGATCAAGCAGGAGACACACGGCGAGCTCATTGGCGACCTCGAGGCCATCCGGATACCCCTCAACCTCTACCGGGCGCGTAATGCAACCAGCCGCCAGTGGGCCACGGCGGACCCGAGTGACCACCCGTTCGTAACCACGCCGGTTTTCCTGGCCGGCGACTCGGCGATCGGCTCTCCCTACTTTCAGTCGATCTCGCTGGGCTTCGAGTGCGCGATGTTCCTGGCGGGACTCATCGCGCAGCCGCACCTCGTACGCCATGACTTACTCGAGCGGTATGAGCTGTACATCTACAAGCAGTGGCTGCGCGTGTACATGCAAAGCAAGATGATCAAAAACAACAAGGATCTGTTCCAGTCGCTCGATGACCCGATCGCGCTCCTGGACAAGTTGCACATTTACTAGCGGAATGCCCTGATCGGCCATCCCGATGGACACTTCTCCCAAGCGCAGGATCAAAGGTGGTTAAGAGTGGCGCTCAGCGTCGGCCAGCCCGTTTCCGATCACAGCCTGCAGGCGTACGTCCGCGGAGAGCCCGCGCCGATCGTGTTCGAGCTCTCGAGTCACCGTGGCAGCTGGGTCGTCCTGTTCTTCTACCCGGGCGACTTCACGCTCATCTGCCCGACGGAGCTCGCGGCCTTCGCGAAACGCCACGACGACTTCATCCGCGAGGGCGCGGTGCTGCTCGCGGCGAGTACCAACAGCTGCTTCAGCCACAAGGCCTGGTTTGAGACCGATCCGCGTCTCGCCGAGGTCCGCTATCCGGTGATCGCCGACAGCCTCCGCGAGCTGAGCCATACCTTCGGCGTGCTGCTCGAGGAGGGAGCGGCGGCGGATCGGGGCACCTTCATCATCGACCCGGACGGCCTGCTGGTGCATATGAGCATCACCGCACACGACGTCGGCCGAAGCGTCGACGAGGTGCTGCGGGTCTTGCGCGCCTTTCGCACCGGGGCGCTGTGCCCGGCTGACTGGGCGCCAGGCGATCCGACCCTCACTAGCAAGGACGATTGGCTTGCGAAGGTGTTCCCCGACCTCATCGGCCCGGAGCTCGACTCGCTCGAGCAGAGCGCCGAAAGGGTGTCGTTCGCCCCTGGTGAGACGATCGTCGCCGAGGGCGACCCGGCGGACCGCTTCTTCGTCATCACGAAGGGCGAGGTCGCCATCAGCCGCCGTGGCGCCGAGGGCGACGAGATCAAGCTCGCGAGGCTCGGGCGGGGGCAGTTCTTCGGCGAGGTCGGGATCCTCGCCGAGACCCGAAGGACAGCGACCGTCAGCGCGGTGGACGACGTTGAGCTGCTCGCCTTGAGCTGGCAGGAGTTCCAGGAGACACTCGAGCGGTCGGATCGCGCGGACCGCAATTTCTCCGAGATCGCCAAGGAACGGATCGCGTTCGCGTCATGATCGCAGGCGTCTGTTTGCTTGGCAGCGCCTCGTCACCGCTTCCGTCACAAAGCAGTCGTCCCCACAGAGACGCGCGCCACTAACGGCGGGCTCTTAGCGGCCGAGGACCGGCAGGCCGTTGATCGCCGGGATCTCATCACCCTCAGATTCGGGACTGATTTGGGACTGTATGCGCGGGAACCCCCGGCCAGCCATCGGAAGTCCGCTAATCCCGTGGAACCCCTGACCGACCTCGGAAACCCGCATCACTATGGGAAAAACGTTACACCCCGGAGGCGATGGGTTTCCGAGCGTCAGGCGTCCGATCGCTGTAGGTGCCCACCAGAAGTGAGCACGCGTTCCCCGGTAGCGAGCGAAATCTGACGGCCATGCCCAGCCGGATGAGCACCGAGTGCCCGAATAATTCGAGCAATTCGTGGAACGCACCTGTGAGCCCCAGGGTGGATTCACAGGCCGACGCGCTTCGATAGGTGCCGTCGCGCCGGGGTTTCAGATCGAGGAGCGTCGCCGCAGGCCGCTGACCAGGGAGGTCGTACGGTTGCATGAGATTGCCCGCGAAAGCGGCCAAAACATGGCGACGGCTACCAGCCCATGGTAGGGGTGGTACATCTTCCGGCGCCCCGAACTGTGCATCCATTGCGGTGAACACAACCTTGGTCTGACCAGGGAAAGGCGACGCTGAGCGGGCGGCCGATCGTCTCTAGTGGCGCAGCTTGGACCCGGATGGGAGCCGCAAGGGGCGATCAGACTACTGCGGCGCCTGCGGCCATGCCTCAACTTGGCCCTCCTCACGGCAGTGGCGGTCGCCCCGTTGCTCAGGGACTGATCCTTGTCGGCGGCTTGCACTCGGAGGAGGTGAGCTGAAGTCCGACCCCATGGCACCGAGTCGGGCGTGGGCTCGTCACTGCTTGAGCGCGCCCCGGACCTGGCCGAGATCAGCCGGTGCGTTCGAGCGGCCGGGGCAGGCGAGGGTTGCGCCTTGATGCTCGAGGGACCAGCGGGGATCGGCAAGACCGCGCTTCTCACCGCCGCGTGTGACGAGGCGCGCAGAGCCGGCATGGCGACTCTCACCGCGCGTGCCGGCGAGCTCGAGACCGGCCTGCCCTGGGGCGTCGTCCGCGGCCTCTTCGAGCCGGAGCTGGCCGGAGCCTCGAGGGCCGAGCAGCGGGACCTGCTCTCCGACGCGGCCGGGCTCGCCCGCATCGCGCTCCGGTCTGACGGCGGGCATATGGCTCCCCGGCGGGCTGACGCGCTGGGGGCGGCGCTGCATGGCCTCTACTGGCTGACGGCGAACATTGCCGCGAGAGGGCCCGTTCTGCTGGCGATCGACGACGCCCACTGGGCCGACAAGGCGTCGCTGCGCTGGCTCGCCTATCTGGTAGCGCGCTTGGAAGGCCTGCCCGTGCTGGTCGTAATGACGGTCCGGCCCCGCGAGCCCGGCACGCCGTGGGGGGCGATCTCGGCGATCGCGCGAGCTGGGAGCGTCGTGCAACCTTCCGCGCTCAGCTGCGAAGCCACCGGGCTGCTGGTACGCGCCTTGCTCGGAGAGGAGGCGACCGCGGCTTTCTGCCAGTCCTGCCACTCGGCGACCGCGGGCAATCCATTTCTGCTGCGTTGCCTGCTGGTGGAGCTGCGCGATCGGGAAGACCTACCGGACGGCACGTGCACCGAATGGATTACGGAGATCCACTCGGACGTGATCTCGCGCGCCGTCCTTGCCCGTCTGGCGCGCCTTCCTGAGATCGCGCGTGAGCTCGCGTCGGCAATCGCTGTGTTCGGTGCGCGCTGCTCGCTTGACGACGCGGCCGCGATTGCCGGCCTCGACACGGATGCAGCGATCGCGGCGGCCGACGCGCTGGCCGCGCAGGACGTGATCGTCGAGAGCGAGCCGTTGGAATTCGTGCATCCGATCGTCCGGACCGCCGTCTATGACGAGATGCCGAATCATCGGAGGGTGCGCTGGCACGCGCGGGCGGCTCGCCTCCTCGATGACGCAGAGGCGCCCCCCGATGAAATCGCCGTCCATCTGCTCCCGCTTGCGCCGAACGCGGACGCGACGGTGGTCGGCATCCTCCACTCCGCCGCAGCCGCCGCGCTGCGCGCGGGCGCGCCGGAGTCCGCGGTCGAATATCTCACCCGAGCACTCGCGGAGCCGCCTTCGCCCCGGGCTCGCGTGGCGATCCTACGAGAGCTCGGAGCTGCCGAGGCCTCGCTCCAGGACCCGGCCGGCGCCGGGCACCTCCAGGAGGCCCTCAGCTTGAGCTCCCAGCCGAGCGAGCGCGCCGAGATCGCGCGAGAGCTGGCCATCCCGCTGATGCACAGCGGGCAGATGGGTGAGGCCGTCGATTTGCTCGAGCGAGCGTCCGGCGAGCTCGCGCCCGGCGACCGGGAGCTGCAGCTCGAGCTCGAGGCCGACATCATCGGGGCGGGCCGGCTGCATCCTGCTCTCCGGCGCACTGCTCTTGCGCGTGTACGGGCGCTCCGAGCCGCCTGCCTGGAGGGACGGACGTTCGGGGAGCGGGTGGCCCTATCGGCGGTCGCCCTGGAGCTCCAATCCCCCGTGGGCACGGCCGCGGAATCGATCAGATGCGCCGAGCGGGCGCTTGGTGGCGGGCGCCTGATGGCGGAGGCCAGCGTGGAGTCTCCCGCCCTGTGGTACGCCGCGACCGCGCTCATCCTCGCGGACGCCTTTGATCTCGCTGACCAAGTGTTCGAGTCGGCGGTCGCCGAGTCCCGCGTTCGGGGCTCCACCGTGGGGTTGGCGCTCGGCTTGGGCTTCCGGGCGCTGCTCGGTTACCGGACCGGTCGGCTCGACGAGGCTGAAGCGGATGCACGCCAGGCGCTCGAGATCTCAGCGACGGTGCGTTGGGCGGGGAGCGTCTACGCGCTGCTGTTCTTGATCGAAGTCCTGGTCGAACGGGACCGGCCCCATGATGCCGCGGAGGCCCTCGCGGCAAGCGGGCTTGAGAGCCACGACGGTGAACTCTTGCCGCTCCTGCTCATACGTCACGGCCGGGGTCGGCTGAGCCTCGCACTCGGGGAAGCGGAAGCCGGTCTCCGCGACATGCGGGCCGCCGCCGCCCAGCTCGAGGCCGGGGCGTTTCCGCCGCAGCTGTGGCCATGGCGGTCGAGTCACGCGCTTGCGCTCGCGGCTGCGGGCGAGACGGAGGAGGCGTGCCGGCTCGCAGACCAGGAGCTTCGACTGACGCGCGCGTTCGGGGCTCCCGGCTCGCTCGGAATCTCGCTCCGCACACGTGGGCTGGTCGAGCCTGGAGCCGCCGACCTGGACCTGCTTCGCGAGGCGGTCGCCGTGCTCGCGGGCTCGGGCGCAGCGCTGGAGCACGCACGGGCCTTGGTCGAGCTCGGAGCGGCCCTGCGGCGGGCGGGGCATCGGTTGAAGAGCGTCGAGCCGTTGCGCGAGGGCTTGGATCTCGCGCACCGTTGCGGCGCAAGCGCGCTCGCTGCGCGGGCCCGCGACGAGCTCGTGACCGCCGGAGCCAGGCCGAGGCGCGACGCGCTCCACGGCCGCGACGCGCTCACGGCAAGCGAGCTCCGGACCGCGCGGATGGCAGCGGATGGTCGGAGTAATCGCGAGATCGCGCAGGCGCTCTTCGTCGGCCTGCGCACCGTCGAGACGCACCTGACCCACACCTACCAGAAGCTCGCCATTCATTCTCGCGACGCGCTCCCCGACGCTCTCAGCGCGCGCGCGCCGTAGCGCTGTGGATGGGCGATGCGGGCGCCGATCGCTCGGCGCCCGCTGACCCTCACATCGCGGTCGGCTACGGAGCTGTCCAGCGGGGCCGCGGTCGCCGCGCCACGGCGACGAATCCGATGGACAACAGGGCGATCATCAGCGCGCTCGCCGAGAACACGATCGCGAGCGTCTGGCTGCTGCCCTCTTCGACTGTGACCACCGTGCGGCGGTCGACCGCAACCGGCGCGGGAGCCGACACCGAGCCCGTCGTGATCCCGCGGGCGGCGTCCCGCACATCCGGCGAGCGCAGGTCGCGAGACCCGGCCGACGGCTGCGCCGCTTGCTGTGACGCAAGCGCGGCATCGCGGGCATCCGGCGAGCGTAGGTCCTCACTGCCAGCCGCCGGCTCCGCCGCCAGCGCGGCATCGCGCGCGTCCGCCGAGCGCAGGTCCTGATTGGTCGTCTGCGCGACCGCGGTCGGCGCCGCGACGGTGAGTACGCACGCGGATAGCGCAAGAGCAACTGCTCGGCGACGTCTCAAGCTGATCCTTCGGTTCATTGCGAGTCTCCTTCTCAATGGCCTCGCGGATCGCGAGGCTTGGCCAGTTCGCGACGATCTTGGTGCGTTGGGGGATTCCTCGCGTCGTGGAGGGGACCACGATCTTTGGCGGCCCGGCGACCGGGAGAAGCGGAGACGCGCTGTGGGGAGTCGGTTTCGCGGTCGCGGGTACCGCGCTGCGCGAAGCTCGGCCGAGTTAGCGCGACAATGTGCTCATGGACTCTGAGGGATGGGCGACTCTCTTCCAGGCGGCCTTCAGGGATTCCCGCAATGCGATGTGCCTGGCGGACGACGCCCGGCGCATCGTCGACGTCAACGGTGCCTGCCTGCACCTGCTGGGCTACCGCCGGGCCAAGGTCGTGGATCGTCCCATGTACGAGTTCGTCGCCGGCGGCCCGCTCATGACGCCGCGGCAGTGGGCGGCCGCGCTGGGGCGACGCCGCTTCACGGGCGAGGGGGAGATGGTGCGCGCGGACGGGGCGACGGTGCGTGTCCAGTGGGGCGCCACAACAGAGATGGTCACCGGGCGCAGGCTCGTCCTGGTCGTCGCGCTGAGCATCTCGGGCCGGGGGCGCGGTCTTCGACTCGCAGAGGCGCCTGAGGCCGGCCGGGCCGCGCTCTCGGACCGGCAGCGCGAGATCGTCCGACTCGTGGCGCTGGGTCGCACGAGCCCGGAGATTGCCGATGAGCTCCAGATCAGCCACAACACCGTCCGCACCCACATGCGCAACTCGATGAGGAGGGTGGGCGCACGCTCGCGCGCCCAGCTGGTCGCCAAGGCGCTCGGGGAGGGGCACGCGCTGGCGCCGTGACAGCCCAGCTGTAGGCGTCCACCCGAAGTGAGCATGCGTTCCGCGGTAGAGAGCGAAATCTGGCGGGACGGCGGGCGCTGGTCACGATGTGTGCGTGGCAAGCCTTGCCACGTTGGCCTTGAGCGTCGCAACTTGTGGATGGTCAGCTGCTACCCGGCCTTCGAGCAATCGGAGAGCGCGCTCATAGCACTGCCTTGCTTCGGCCTCCTTGCCGGTTCGTCGACAGACGACGCCGAGTGTGCCGAGCGTCGGAACGAGTTCGATGTGGTCGGGGCCGAGCGACTGCTGTTTGATCGTGAGCGCGCGGCGTAGCCGCGTGTCTGCTTGCTCGAGATCTCCGCGGCGGGCGTCGATCGCGCCGAGGTTTCCCAGCGTCACG
This sequence comes from uncultured Thermoleophilaceae bacterium, assembly GCA_963812415.1. Classification (GTDB taxonomy): domain Bacteria; phylum Actinomycetota; class Thermoleophilia; order Solirubrobacterales; family Thermoleophilaceae; genus JACVRW01. Next base: position 301,455 of record CAWEVH010000043.1, read on the forward strand.
CCGACCTCGTGGTGGTCGGGCCCCAATGCCTGCTCGAAAATCGCGAGCGCCTCTTCGAGCAGTTCCGCCGCCTCGTCATGACGGCCGGTGGCGTCGACGATCGCCGCCAATGCGGCACGGTCGGCGGCGCTTTCCGGATGCGCCCGGCCGAGCGCCGCTTCGCGGATAGATACCGCCTCGCGCGCCGCTGCTTCGCCGGCGGCCGGTCGTCCCGCGGCGTGCGCAAGGCCGCCGATGTTGTGAAGTACGGTCGCGACCTCGGGGTGGTTCGGGCCAAGCGTTGCCGTCAAGGATTCGAGTGATCGCTCGTAGAGAGCCGAGGCCTCGTCGAAGCAACCGCTGTACTTCAAGACCACGGCGAGGTTGTTGCGAACACCTGCCGTCGTGGGATCACCCGGCGGTAGATGCGTTTCGGCAAGCACCAGCGCGCGGCGGTAGGCGGCGTCGGCGGCGCTCAGATCACCCGCTCGTCGACGCTCGGCGCCGAGTCGATCGAGCCGCTCGACCTCAGCACGATGCCGCACCGTCTCGCCGGCTCAGGTGTCGAGCAGGAGCGTCTCGTTGTGGTTTCCGAGATTCATGCCGGCCATCGCCGTCGCGGCGGGGACGAACGACGCGCCGACAACGACGATTGTCAGGACTAACCGCTGATGCTTTGGCATCTCGACCTCCTCAGGCGTTCAATGGTGGTGCCGTCTGCACCGAACCATTTTCGTCCCGCCCGCCAGCGCCATATGTGCGAATCCGCACACACGGCCCCACGGAGTTTGGCCCAGTCGACGGCATCCCAACGCGGTTCCAGATGCTTGTCGAGGCTGTCGCACAAACCCCCGGCGAGGCCGTTGGATCCCCTCTAAGGGTCGGCTCCGAAATCGGCCATCTCCTTCGTCGCGAACGGCCGGTTCCTCGCAAGGTCGTCCTGGACGGCGACTCTGGCATGCATCTCCGCGACCGCTCTGCGCGTTTTCTCAGACGGGTTGATGCGACAGCCTCCATGCAATGCGATGGCCGGAGAATGCGTCCGTAGGGAGCCGCGTCCACCCGGCGGTTTTGGTCGGATGCCCGGAACTCCTGTGACGGTTCCTTGCGGGAGCCTGCGGGAGCCTGGCGGGAGCCAGACCAGGCATTGCCGGGAGCACGCAGCCAACTTCGAGCACCGGCACGGGTGCCGTGAGCCCCGCCGACGGCTCCAACGGCTGCTGAGTGAAATGCGACAATTTCTGGAGCGTTTTGCCTATACGCGAGGAGCCGGTTATGACCGCGACGGACGACCTGCTGAAGAACGCCGAAAAGCATGCCGAGGGCTTCGACAAGGGCGACCTGCCGATGCCGCCCGCCAAGAAGGTCGCGATCGTGGCGTGCATGGACGCCCGCGTGAACCCGTATCCGATCTTCGGGCTCGAGTTGGGTGACGCGCACGTGATCCGCAACGCGGGCGGCGTCGTCACCGACGACGAAATCCGCTCGCTGGCAATCTCTCAGCGGCTCCTCGGCACCGAGGAAATCATCCTCATGCACCACACCGACTGCGGCATGCTCACCTTCACCGATGAAGACTTCAGACGAGCCATCCAGGAGGACACCGGCATTAAGCCCGCCTGGTCGGCCGAGGCCTTTGACGATCTCGGGGCGGACGTGCGCCAATCCATCAACCGGATCAAGTCGAGCCCGTTCATCCCCAACAAGGACTCAATTCGCGGATTCATCTACGAGGTCGAAACCGGCCGTCTGCGCGAGGTCACGTGACCCGCAGCGAAGCGCCCCGCGATCTAGTTGATGGGCGCGTCGGCCCCACATCCGGTGGACGGATTGCTTCGCCCGACAGTCCGGGCGATGGCCCGGCCCCTGCTTAGCGATGTAGCGGCTTCATTCGCGAGTGGCCGGCGGTTGAGAGCCGAACCCACTCAGAGGCACGGGATACTGGGCGGGGCCATGTCGCAGGAGAACGTGGAGATAGTGCGGCGTGGCTACGAGCACTTCAACCGTAGTGGCGAGGTCGACTACAGCGTCCTCGACCCGGAAATCGTTTATGACCTGTCGCGGCGGACCTTTGACCCCCTCGTCTTTCGCGGTCATGAAGGAGTCCGGGAGTTCGTGAGGCTAGTTTGGGAGCAATGGGCATCCAGGCGGATGGAGCCCCAGGACCTCATCGACGCGGGAGACACGGTCGTCGCTTCTGTTCGTCTGGTTGGGGTTGGCAGGCAAAGCGGAGTCGAAACAATGGCCAACGCCGCTCACATCTGGACCTTCCGCGACGGCAAGATCGTGCGGCTGACCGTGTTCCAAACAATGCAAGACGCCCTCATAGCCGCAGGGCTGCGGGTGTAGGCGAAACTGTCGCGGTTCGTCCACAGCGGGGGCGTTGAGTGTCCGGGCTCGGGGGGCGCTTGCTCTGCGGGTTATCGCTGCTGTACGAGCGTGATGGCGTTGCCCTCGGGGTCGGTCGCCTCAGCGATCAGCACCTTGTCGGACGTCGTGTCGTCCAGCGGGCCGATATCGAGACCTCGCTCGGCGATCGCCGCGAGCTCGCGCTCGAGGTCGTCGAGGTCGAGCGTCAGCTGCGACCGACCGGCACGTTCAGGGTTGGAGACCAGCTGCACCACTCCGCCTGAAGGGACGTGCCACTCGGCGAGGCCCTCCATAGGCAGCGCGTCCGCGGGCCGTCCAAAGATGCGCTCGTACCAAGGCAACACGGCATCGACGTCGGCGACGGCAACACCGGCGAGAACGCGGCTCACAGGCATCGGGGCTCAACTCCTATCAGGGATGGGATGCTTGCTATCCATTAGGACCGGCCCTGCGACCTGAACTCATCGGCGAGCGGCTCGCACGAGCTGCTGCGAGCTGGTGGGGATGCGGCTCGCGGTTATCGTTGTCGCCCTGTGCCATCCGAGTTCGTGACCGTGCCGCTCGCGGGTGGGACTGTCGCTCCGCCCGGAAGCGACCTCGTCATGACCGAGGTGCTAGACCCGGGCGGTACCGACCCGCCCACCTATATCGCGCCCTTGCACATCCACACACGCGACGACGAAGCCTGGTACGTGCTCGAGGGTGAGCTCGCGTTTCTGCTCGATGGATCCGAAGTTCGCGTCCGCGCGGGTGGCGGCATCGTCGTCCCGGCCGGTACCGAGCACACGTTCTGGAACCCATTGACCGGCCGGACGCGCTACCTGCTCGTCATGACAGCGACCGTGCATCGTCTCGTCGAGGCGCTGCACGAGCCGGGCCGACAGGGCGACCTCGATGCGGTGTTCCGCGCGCACGACAGCGTCCTGATCGGCTGGCCCTGAGCCGCGCGTCGAACCGGGGCGATCGCTCGCCCATGCGGCACGAGGCTCTCTATGAGCCGTGCCCGAAGCGCCCAGCGTCCATGTAGGTGCCCACCAGAAGCGAGCATGCGTTCCCCGGCAGCGAGCGAAACCTGACGGCCAGCCGGATGAGCACCGAATGCCCGAATAATTCGAGCAATTCGTGGAACGCACCTGTGAGCCCCAGGGTGGATTCACAGGCCGACGCGCAGGTTGTAGCCGCGCTCCCTGTGCGGGTAGGCCGTCGCCGTCGGGGCCACGCGCGTGACCGCACCGTGAAAGTCCTCGATCACGAGCGCGCAGAGTTGGCTGGGCGCCCGCTCGAACGCCCTGGTCACACCTCGACGGCCCGCGCCCGCAAACGCGGACTGAGAGACGGGGGCGCGCAAGCGGCCCCCGTCCCGTTCCGTCGGCTCGAACAGTGGCCTACGCCTTGCTGAGCTCGCGCTCGGTCGCCTCAATCACGCCGGCACGGGCCTTGTGGTGGCGCTCGTAGACGCGCGCGGCCTTGATCCGCTGGTCGTCACCCTCGGACAGCACAGCGCGTACCTCCTCCACGCTCAGCTCGTCGTAGCCAGCCCAAGGCTCATCGCCCTGTAGGGAGTCGATACGGCTGGTGACCGTGGAGCGGTTCTGGTTCTTCCGCTCGTAGGCCTTGACCTTGGCCAGGTCGACCTGGGAGAGCTGGACGAGCTTGGCCTGAACCTCGTCGGCGTCGAGCGAATCGTAGTTGGGGATCGCCAGGTCCGACCCGGATGCCACCGCCCCCTTGACGGTCCCTTCGGCACGTGTCACACCCGGCACCTTGCGGGTCTGCCGCGCCGTCCGCTTGGCCTGTCCTGCGCCCCGGCGGGCCCTGCGCCTGGCCGTGCTCCCGACATCTCGAAGGGAGTCAGCGGCGCCCGTCTCGGTCACCTCGTAGGAACCCTCGCCATCGAACTCCGCGCGAGCGACCGCGTCGGTCAGGCGGGGAATCTCCCCCAACAGGCGGTCGAGCATGGTCTGCTCGTCGCCCATGATCGACTTGGCCAACCGCTCGGTCTTCTTGTCGCCGGCTGTGCGGGCGAGCCGGGCCAGAGCCGTATAGGTGGCGATCTCCTGCGCCTCCGCGGCGCACGAGTCCTTGGCGTTCTTGAGCACCTTCTCTTCGCCGCCGCTACCGCGAACCACGTCGAGAGGGGTCTTGGTCAGCGCGAGCGCCTGCCCGACAACGGACTGGATGGCGCCTAGCCCCACCTGGAGCGGGTTGTTGCCATGGCCCAGCTCGCGCATGCGGCGGTCGAGGCGTTCGGCGTGCTGCCGGGTCTCCTGCAGATGTGTCTCCAGCCCAGTGCGATAACTCCCACTTGGGGTCATCGCGATCTGTGCCTGCAACTGGCGCACCAAGGCCAGCTCCGAGCCACGGGCTTCGTTCAGGTACTGCACGATCTTCTGCTGCTGCTGCTTGCTCAAAAAAATTGCTCCCATCAAATGGTTGGCGGGGGAAGGCCTAGAGAATCCGGATGATCAGGTTGACCACAACGGTCAGCACGATCGACAGGATCAGACACGTCACCAGGGGGCATCCGGGTCTGAACCGAACCTGGGTCCGCCTCCCCTACGAACTACGTACCTACCGGTGCGGCGTGCAAACCTTTGAGGCAAACGTGACGTACCAGGCGGTCGGCGGGTTCGCTCCCGCTGAGCCCCACAGGGGCTGGAGGTTGCCTGCCCGTGGCCGGGGTAGAGGTAGAAGGCGACCCTCGCCCGGGCGATCGTTGTCCGATACGGAAGGCTAGCCTGGTCACGCTGCTTCCGCGGCTGTCTCGAGACGGTTGAGCGCTCTTCGGAGTAGCCGTGAGACGTGCATTTGCGAGTAACCGATGCGTTCGCCGATCTCACGCTGGTGCAGGCCGTGCATGAAGCGCAGCCCAAGGACCGTGGCCTCCACGTCGGGCAGCTCCTTCCATTCGCTCGCTATTGCGTCGCGTTCCGCGACGAGCTCGTAGGCCGAGTCGTCTTCGCCAAGGAGGTCGACGAGCGATGCTGACTCGTCGTCGTCGCGCGCTACCCGGGCATCGAGCGACGCTGCCTCGTAGCTGGCGGCGGCCTGTTGCGCCTCGAGTACCTCCTCGACGGAGCAGCCGAGTGCTCGAGCCACCTCACGAGGCTTCGGCGACCGGCCGAGCTGCTTCGTCAGTGCCTCCGCCTCGCGACCCACCGCGAGCGCGCGCTCCTGAAGGTCGCGCGGGACGTGCAGCGCCCACCCCTTGTCGCGGAAGTGCCGCTTCAGCTCGCCCAGGATGGTGGGTGCCGCATAGCTCGTGAATTTCGTGCCGCGGTCCGGGTCGAAGCGATCGATCGCTTTGAGCAACCCGAGGCTTGCCACCTGGAGCAGGTCGTCGAAGGACTCGTCCCTGTAGACGTAGCGCCGCGCGAGGTCCCGCGCCAGCGGGAGGCATCGCTCCACGAGCTCATCCCGCGCTGCAAGGTCGCCGGTTCGGTGGTAGCGGATCAGGAGCTGGCGTTCGAGCTCCCGCGTCGCAGCGCGGTCGCGGCGTCCGGGGTAAGCGGTCTGGGTCAGTCTCAGCGGTGCGAGGGCAACTGCACACATCGTGAACCTCCGTCGGTCTTAGTTGACGCAAAGGTCCGAGTCGCGACCGACCGACGGGGGCTAGCCGCGCGACGTCCCTTCAAAACCCGAGGACATCGCTTCGGGTGGCTCTATTGCCCCTCGTCGCGCTTTCCCAGCAGACTGGGTGCTGCTCCCCGATCCCCGTTTTGGGGGACCGGAACGAACTACGGTTTATAGCAGAGTACAGACCAGTCTGTCTGACGCTAAGCTCTCAGGCGTGCCTACCGTCGAAGCCACCCCACCATCGAAGCCGGAAGCGCGGGAGCGCATCCTCGAAACCGCGTACGAACTCCTCTCACGCCGTGCGGTCCGCGACGTAGGCGTAGACGAGGTGATCGAACGGGCCGGGGTGGCGAAGGCAACCCTGTATCGCCATTTCCCGTCTAAGGACGACCTGGTCGTCGCGTTCCTTCAGCGCCGCGAGGAGCGCTGGACGGTGGCGTGGGTCGAAGCTGAGGCGAGGCGACGTGGCACCACACCGGAGCAACAGCTGCTCGCGATCTTCGAGCTGTTCGACGAGTGGTTCCACCGCGACGACTTCGAAGCCTGCTCATTCATCAACGTTCTGCTCGAAATGGGCCCCGCACATCCGGCTGGCCAGGCGAGCGTCCGGCATCTCGCGAGCATCCGCTCCGTCGTGGGTCATCTCGCACAGGAGGCCGAATTGCGTGACCCTGAGTCCTTCGCGCACTCATGGCACATTCTCATGAAGGGCTCGATCGTCTCCGCCACCGAGGGCGACGCGGACGCGGCAAAGCGAGCCCAAGCGATGGCACGCCTCCTTATCGAGCAGCACCGCTAGCGGCCCAGCTGCCGCGGCGCATGCCCGCGCGCCATGCGGCCGGCCGGCGCCTGGGCGCCGGCCGGCTCACGACGGCTAGGTGGGGGAGCCGGCCTGCTGCCGGGTCTCCTCGGCCTTCTCCTGTGCGCTCTCCCTGAGACCCTGGGCGTGTTCGCGCCCGGCGTCCTGCGCGGTCCGCTTGGCGCTGTCGGCCGTCTGCTGGACGACGTCCTTGCCGCGCTCGATCGCTTCCTGGCCGGTCTCCTTGGCCTTGTCCTTGACCTGGTCGGCCATCGGGCCGAGCTTCTCGTCCTCGACTCGGGTCGAGGGGATCAGGAGCCCGCCCACGAAGCCAACCGCCACGGCGCCGAGCGCGAGGCCCAGCGGATTCTCCTGCGCGATGCCGGCGGCCTTGCGGGCCCCCTGCTTCACCTCGCCCCTGTCCGGGGTGGACTCGGAGAGGGTCGAGCCACCCGGAAACCTTCTCCTTCACCGAGCCCACGCGATCGGAGATGGCTTCCTTGGCTCGACCGGTTACATCGGTCTTGTGGCCGAGTGCCTCCACGGTGTCTCCCATGCGTTCGCGGGTCTGCTCTATGTCCTGCCTGATGTCGCGCGGGTCTTGGCCCATTGCACGTCCTCCTTCACGCTTTCGGTTGCTTGCTCGGGCACGGGCGGTCCGGCCTCGCGGACCTTGTCGCGCCCCTGTAGGGCCAGCACTCCCGCAACCGCCGCGTAGGCGACGGCCGGGATCAGCGCGGCGAGCCAGAGCGGCATGGCCGCGTCGAGCGCGGCGATGATGCAGGTCGTGAGCGCCGCAAAGGCGCCCAGCCCGAACACGCCGGCGCCGCCGAACAGGCCGGCACCAAGTCCGGCGGTCTTGCCCTTCTCGCCGAGCTCGGCCTTGGCCAGCTCGATCTCCTGGCGCACAAGGGTCGTCGTTTGATCAGAGAGCTCCTTGAGGAGATCGCCCGTCGGGCGATCGCGCAGCTCGTTGTTCTCCGACGCTGTCACGGCTACTCCTCGGAGCCGGGCCGACTCGCGCCGGTCCCGAGGCTCTCACCCGCGGCGCCGGTCACGCCGGTCGCCGGGGCCGTGGCAGGCACGGGGGCCGCTGCGGGCTCGCCCGCGAGACTGGGAGGCGGCACCGTCGCCGTGGGTGGGACGGGGGCGGCGACTCCCTGGGTCGAGGTGGGCGTCTCCGCATCGGGACTCTGGAGAGAGCTTCGATAGCGGTCTGAGCTCGATGCCTTCAGCAGCCGCGAGGCCGCGAAGCCGAGCGCGACGCCACCGAGGGCCACGGCCCACGTGTTGCGCCGAGCGAAATCCTCGACGTCGCGTAGAAGCCGATCGCCATCGCTCTCGCGCAGGTAGCCGCCAAGGCGCTCGGCTCGGTCAGCCGCCTGCTCGACGTACCGTGCTGGTGTCTCCTTGCCCTGGTTGCGCAGCTGTTCGGCGACCGAGCGGGCGTCGCTCACGCTGGAGCTGACCTGCTCGCCCAGCTGGGTAGAGCGCTGGTCGACCTGGTCTTGCACGCGGCCGCGCGCCTGACCGGCCGCCTCGCGCGCCTTGTCCTGCGCTTGAGAGGCCACCTCCTTGGCCTTGTCCTGGGCGTTCTCGGCGGCACCATTGCCGCCTTCGCTCCTGATGGTCTGGGTTGTTTCGGTCATGCCTTTCCTCCTTGGAAGACCGGGCATCGCCTCGGCGGCGACCCGGCTGCGGACCCACGGTCGACGGCCGAACCGCCGCCTGTGGCGATGTCGCTAGCGGATTCCGTTCCGGTCGCCGCGGATGTCGCGGTCACCGGAGTTGCCGTGGTCGTCGGTGTACGGCTCGCGGCTGCCGGACTTGGCAAGCCCACGCGAGATGAAGTAGCCGGCGCCGAGGATCGAGACGTAGAGCCAGGCCTGGCGAGCGATGAACTCGTCCGTGCCGTTGTCGCCGCCGTTGATCACGGCCGCGCTGATCAAGATCGCGACGATCAGGCCAACCATGGCCCAGAACTCGCTCGTCTTGAACGCCTGCTTGGTCTCGGTCGCCAGCCGACGGACAGCCCGGCCGGCGCGCGGCCGCGAGGTGGCGAGATCGCCACCGGTGGCACCTGTGGTAGCCATTTGAAGAACCTCCCCGGTTCTGTGAGTTGTTTCCGAAGTTCCGGCGGCCGCCGTTCGACGCGGTCGCGTCGGCACTTCGTGTTAGGTAGGTCCGGGGAGACGTCGCGAGTCCGCTCCGCATCCGCCCGACCATGTGCCCGTGCCCGTGCCCGCGGCGGGTAAACAGCCCATCCGACGCTAACCGGCCGGGAGGTGAGGGGATACGTACGAGCGGCGGGGCTCCGTGTTCACGGCCGCAGTACTGATGCTGCGGTTGGCAGGCCGACGGGACAAGCTTCGCCGCCGCGCTCTCGAGCGCTGCCGCGTGGGTGATCGTCGTAGCGGTGCTATTGCAGATCGTCGCGCTGGTGGCCTGCAGCGAGGCGTGGCATCTAACGATCGAGGCGGCGGGCGGCGCGATCGACCGCAGGGTGCTCTACCGCGCCTCGACCATGCAGGTTCTGGGCAGCGTGATCAACGGCCAGCTCGGGGTGGCCGCCCGGATCGCAGCCCTGCGGCGCTCTTCGCTGGACGCAAGCCCGCAGGTGCCCACCCTGGTCGCCGCGGAGTTTCCGATCCTTGCGATAGAGGCGATGTTGGCCGCGTTGGCGTCCTTCACGCTGGTTGCGCCCTCGGTCTACCCTGGTGGCTGCCACTCGCTGTGTTGGCCGGGATCGGCCTAGCCAGCGCCGGCCTGCGTGGCTCGCGCTCCCAGAAAGGGCGTGAGTTGTGGCGAGGCCTGGCAGTCCTGCGGAGCCTGAGCGGCGGAACCCGGGTGGCTGGCTTCGTGCTCGTCGCGGTCTGCTCGCCAAATCATCGCAACTGGCTGCTGTTGCACGCGGTCGGCGTGAACGCTTCCCTCTTCGACGCCACGGCGGTGTTGATCGCCGTGGTCTCGCCTTGATCGTCGCCGTGGTCTACGGCGCGATCGGCGCGGTGCTCGCACTCAGGGTAGAAACAAGGTCCGGGAGGCGGGGCCGCCCGTGCCCGAACAAGCAACCGAAAGCGTGAAGGAGGACGTGCAATGGGCCAAGACACAGGCCAAATCAGGCAGGACATAGAGGAGACCCGCGGCCGCATGGGCGAGACGGTGGAGGCGCTTGGCTACAAGGCCGATGTGCCGGGCCGCGCCAAGGAGGCCGTCTCAGGACGGGTCGATCTGGTGAAGTCCAAGATCTCAGGGGCCACACCCGACAGCGGCGACGTCAAGCAGGGCGCCCGTCGCGCCAAGGGCATGGCTCAGGAGAACCCGCTCGGGCTTGCGCTCGGCGCGGTCGCGGTCGGCTTCGTGGGCGGCCTGCTCATCCCGTCCACTCGCGTGGAGGACGAGAAAATCGGCCCCATGGCCGACCAGGTCAAGGAGAAGGCGAAGGAGACCGGCCAGGAGGCCATGGACCGAGGCAAGGAGGTGGCCCGCCAGGCCGCCGACAGCGCCAAGGAGACAGCTCAGGAGGCCGGACGTGAGCAGGCTGACGGCCTGCGCGACAGCGCCCAACAGAAGGCCGAGCAGGTCTCGTCCTAGCCGCGGGCAAAGTCCCCCAGCCCTTCCTCGCGCGTCCGCACCAGCTGATTGTCAGGCTCGGTGTGGGCGCGCGAGATCGAGGGTTCACCCCCGCGACGATCCCGAGTACCCCGCCCGCGGGCTCGTGCGTGGGGAGGGCCTTTCGAGTTCACGGCTGGAGGGCGAGCGCGGTCAGGTGGGCCCGCGCTCCAGCTCCGCCTCGAGTGCGGAGTGGTCGCTCAACCCCGCGTCGCGCCAGGCATGGTGATAGCGGCAGCTGACGGGACGGAGCGCGGCGGACGCGAACAGGTGGTCGCAGCCGCCAGCCGCCGTCATGGCCGGCGCGCCGGCGCCAGGTCCAGCTCGGCTCGCTCCGGGCGTAGCCGTGGAGCGTTCGGAACACGTCGCGGTAGCCGAGGTCCCGTAGCCCGGGCACGACGCCGAGTTCCCGCTCGTCCCAGGGGGCGCCGCGCTCTGGGCGTAGCCTGCCGCGCGAGTCGCGCGCGAACGAGATCACGCTCCCGTCCGGCAGCTCACGGCGAGGCGTGTTGAGATCGCCGCACACGATGCGCGGCGCGGGCTCGGCGGCCGCAAGCGCGGCCCGGATCGACGCGAGCGTTTCGACCTTGATCCAGCCGTTGGCGGCGTTCGGCACATGAACACAGTGGAGTTCGAGGGGCCCTGGGGCCGTCTCGAGGCGCGGCGCCCGCGGCGGTCTCCGGCCACGGGGGAGAGAGCAGACTGACAGGCTCGAGCGCGCAGCGAGCCGCCAGCAGGACACCGGTCCGCCGGCGCGCGGCCGGCTCGCGCGCAGGATCGGCACCGTCGAGCGAGGCGATCACATGGGGCAGCCCGAGCGCCGCACACGCCTGCCGCCAGAGCGGGAGCGTGCGGGCGGTGACCTCCTGCAGCGCGAGCGCGTCCGGGGCTCGCTCCGCGATCGCGCCGGCCTGCTCCGGCAGGCGGCTGACCCGGCGCGCGACGTTCCAGGAGACGACTCGCACCGCGCTCAGCGCCCGGCAGCGTCGCGAGCCCCGAAAGTCAGTTCGGAGAACCTCGTGACCGTCAGGCCATGGCCTGTACCCGCTGCCGCATACCCGCGCGATTCGGAGGCAGGGTGGCGGGTATGCCAGCGGGGTGGTGTCCGTCCAAGCCCCGCTCAGTGAAACCGCCGAGTCTCCCCCGAGAGCTCCCGCCTTCATCATGGGCGTCGGCCTGGGTGGATTCATCGACGGCATCGTCTTCCATCAGGTGCTTCAGTGGCACCACCTGCTCACCGACACGGGCGATCATCCGAGCTGGCACCGTCGCTGGCCTTGAGGCGAACACACTTGCCGACGGGATGTTCCACGCTGGCGACCTGGTTCTTCGTCGCGACGGCGATGGTGCTCACCGTGCGCGCCTGGCAGCGTCGCGAGCTCGCGCCGCCCTGGCGGGCCCATCTCGGGATGCTGCTCGTCGGGTGGGGAAGCTTCAACCTCGTCGAGGGACTCGTCGATCACCATTTGCTCGGCATCCACCATGTGCGCGATGACCTCGGGGCGCCGTTCGGCTGGGACCTTGGATTCCTTGCCTTCGGGTTGGCGCTCGTGGTCGTTGGATGGGCGATGGCGCGCTCGGGCGCACGCATCGCTCGAGAGCAGAGCCCGGACCGGGCGGCGCGGGCGGGGATGCGCTGGGCACGCTGCCGCCGAGGCAGGCAAGACCTGGCGTCGCGTCGGCAAGCACCCGGATCGAGGCCCAGCCGCGCCTGCTCGCGTGTGCTCGCCGCAGGCCCGGGCAGGCGGGGTCAATGAGACTCGGCTTCGCCGTGAAGGTCCTCGGAGACGGGGGCCTGCCCTCCCACGACACGCGCCGCTGGCAGTCGGACCCGCACCTGAGCGTCTCGCTCGGCTTCCTCGACCGCATCCTCGACTACAGCGCCGCCCATGACATCGCCATGTACCGGATGGCGACCGCGCTCGCCCTGTACGCGAGCCACCCCGAGCTCACTCGCTTCCGCAGCCAGCCGCAGGACTGCGCCGACGACCTCAAACGGGTCGGCGACAAGGCCAGGCGCTCGACATCCGGCTTTCCACCCACCCGGGCCAGTACACCGTGCTCAACTCCGAGGACGAGCGGACGGCGACGCTCGCCCGCGACGAGCTCGAGGTTCAGGCCGAGCTGCTCGACGCGATGGGTCTCGGTCCCGATGCGGTGGTGGTCCTCCACGTTGGCAGCGCCGCCGGGAGGAAGGCAGCGGCGCTCGAGCGGTTCGAGCGGAGCTTCGCCCTTCTTTCCGATGCGGCCAGGAGTCGCCTCGTGATCGAGAACGACGACCGCAGCTTCGGCCTTGCCGACGTCCTTTGCCTGAGCGAACGCATCGGCCGCCCCGTGGTCTGGGACCTCCTCCACCATCACTGCAACGATCCCGACGGCATCTCCGACCGCGACGCGCTTCGCTCAGCGCTCGCAACCTGGCCCGGCACGGTCACGCCCAAGGTGCACTACTCGTCGCCGAGGACGAGCATGGGCGAGCGTCGGCGAAGGGTCGGACGCCGGGTCGTGCGTAGGCCCGAGCTACCTCAGCTGCGCGCCCATGCGGACCTCGTCGATCCGATCGCCTTCGAGCACTTCGTCACGGAGACGGCCCGCGGGCTCGAGCTCGACGTCATGCTCGAGGCGAAGGCGAAGGACCTCGCCCTCCTGCGTGTGCGTGACCAGCTCGCGGTGCGCGGCGTCAGGGTTCGCGCACCTTGACGCTGGGCGCTTCGGCCGGCGTCGGTTGGGCGATCCGCTCCGCGGTCAGCCGGGCCATCCGCTCCGAGGTGAGAGCGAGAAAGCGCAATTGCTCCCGGCGGCCGAAAAGCCTGAAGCCGATCCGCTTGAAGGGGTTGCATCCGTCCGCCGGCCGCGAGAAGGAGTAAATCCGGACTATCACTTCGCCGGTGTCGGGAAACTTCCAGACCTGCCAGTCCATCTGGCCCTGCTCGACGTGTCCCTGGAGCGTGCGGTAGTTCCAGCCGAACACGCGCCCGGTGCGGCCGTCGAGGTCGCGCTCCTCGTCGTATACGTCGCCTACGCGGACGCCGACGCCGATCCGCAGCCTGTGGAAGTGGAGGATCAGGAGCATCGTGCGGTCCTCGAGCGGCTCGTCGCGGTCGAAGATGCCCTCGACGATCGACGGCTCGGCGAAGTCGTAGTCGCGGGCGATCCTGCGCGCGGTCTCCCAGCTTCCGCCGCGCTCAGGTTCCCCGGGGCGCTCGGACGGCAGGGCCCTGCGCACGTCGTCGGTGTGCCAGCCGTTCTCAGCCGTGTACTCCTCGCGGCGCGCGAGGTCGAGGTTCAGTGGGCGGCCCCGCAGCGCGTCCAGCTGGCGCTGCCGGTCACCCGGCACCCGCTCCACGCGGCGCGTCTCGATCGACAGCGGCCCGTCGCGACTCCCGCCGCTGAGCCTGATCACGCGCTCGAGGAACGACGTCCACATGTGCAGCTGGATCTCCTTGGACATGCGGAGATGGTCATAGAGCAGGTTGGAGAGCCGATCGCCGGCCCTGGCCCAAGACTCGATCTCGAACTGGATCGACCCGTTGCCGCCGTTCGCGCGGAAGCTGATCTGGCCCGCCTCGAGGTGGCCGTCGAGGGTGATGAGCAGGAAGTGCCGTGCGGAGACCTCCGCCACCCGGACGGGCCCGTCCCACGGCCCGGGCATCCGCACCACGTACTCGTCGCCGACATGCATCTGGCCGCCCGGACCGCGCGTCTTCTTGAAGGTGGCGAACTCGCTCGGGGCCGCGCGGTCCGGGCTCTCCTGCAGCTGCGCCATCAGCTCCTCCGGTGAACACTCCGGGTCGCGGATGCGCGCGCAGTAGCGGCGGTGAAAGAGCGGACCGGCCCCGTCGCGGACGCGCTGCACATCGTCATCAAGCACTCCGTCTGGGAGCGCGCGCGGTGCGTCCTGCTCCCAGGAGCCAGGCTCCTCGAAGCGGCGCGTGGGCGTGGTGCGCCACATGTAGCGCCACGAGGTGAGCGCCACGCCGACCGGCCAGCGGGCGGCGGTGGCGGCGGAACGCGCGAACGGGATCCTGCGCGGACGGAGACGGGGTACGGTCCTTGGAGAGCCCACGACGTTCCCCCTACCCGCCCCCCGCCTGCGCATGCCCGCTGGTGCTACGGGTACAGGCCGGGGATGTTCACGAGGGCACTCAGAAGGACCGGCCTCCGCGGCGGGCACCTGCACATCGCATCGCTCGGGGCCATCTACCTCTGCATCGGTCTCTGGATCCGGGCGAAGACCGTCGATCAGGAGGAGCGCGGGAACGCGGAGAGGCGCGCGCTGTTCGTTGGCCTCTGGCCGCCGATGTTCTGGCTTATGGGCGATGCGCTCCAGCTCGAGGAACGGACGTCGCGCCCGCTGCTCAACCTGCCCGGCCTGCGACGGTAGCCCGACTGTCCGGCGCCTACTCGAGCGAGGGGCGAGTGACCGGTCTCCATCCTAAGCGGCTTGCTCCTGCGTGAGCTCGAGCTGGCCGGGAGCTCATTCGTCGAGCTGCGGGGACCGGAGGACCTCCTGCGCCCATGGGATGACGCGACCGAGGTCGTCTCCGTAGACGCCCACATCACCTGGACCGCACGCGAGCCCACGCGACTTGCGTGGTTGGACGCAGACTTCGCCTCGAGCGTCGCCCCATGGACCGAGATCACCTCGATCCTGATAGCGCGGGCCACCCGGCGTGCGCGCCTGCTCAGCTTCAGGCTTGCCATCCTGGAGCTCCGGCACGTTGACCTACGGGTTCTGTTGCTGCTCTGGCACCTCGCCGACCGCTGGGGTCAGGTGAGCGGCGAGGGCATCCGGCTGAACCTGGAGCTGACGCACGACCTGATCGCAAGGATGGTCGGCGCGCATCGCCATCGGTCACGGTCGCCCTCCAGAACCTTGCCGAAGAGGGCCGGATCGCTCGGATAGGGCGTACCTTGGTCCTGCTCGGGCCGCCGCCGCAAGACGTGAGCGATACGGCCCGAGCGCCTGGCGCCGTACGCCGCGCCGCGCGTAGCAGCGTGGGTGTACTCGTCCAGCCGCACGCGCTATCGGAGCGAGCTGGGCTCAGTGCTTGACGTCGTCCTCGTCGGTGACGGGATGGCGTCCATGACCTCTTGTTAGGCGTTGGCGTCGGCCCATATGTCGATCTCCTCGCCGCAGTCCGTGCAGCGATAGTGCCGGGCGGATACATCGCCGCCAGTGGGGGGCGCTCGGCCGCTGAGGCTCCGTCGCGTCGGTGCCGGCGTCCGCGTATCCCCGACCCCTAGCGGGAAACCCACGCACCGCTGCCGGCTGGATTAGCCGCCTCACGTACGGGTAAGCCACGCGTCAAACCTTCGTCTTCTGACGGATCCCCAACTTTGGATGTGGACCCTTCCAAGCGACAGCAACTAGTTGAGCGGATCTGGCTGCTCGAACAATTGCGCGGCGAGGCCAAGCTGCGGGCCGGCAGAGCTACGACCGAAGCACGGCATGCGCGAGAAGCCGCCGCCGACGCGGGGCGGCAGGCCGCTGACCTTCACCAGCGCGTCGCCGAGCTCGACGACGAGCTCGCAGACCTGCACGACCAGATGGGAAATGAGTCCAAGGCAGCCGAGGAGCGCGCGGCCGCACAAGCCGAGCAGCGGGAGGCAGCGGCCGAGCAGCAGTTTGGGCCGCTCGTAGGACGGGACGTAATTGCCAAAGGGAACCCATGACGCCGCAGCCGTTGAGCTCGGCCTGCACTTGGAACCGACGGCTCGATCTCCGAAGGCCAGGGCAACACGTCCTCGATGCCTGGTTCTTCGGAGCGACGTTCCGAGGTCCGGTGATATTCGAAGGGCCGCGTTCGAGGGCATACCCCTGGCACTACGAGTTGTCATTAGCCACAAACCAACTCGCCGCCTTCGCGTCCTCGCACGGCCGCCTCAGCCTGAGCCCGCATTCCCACAGATGCAGCAGCCAGGTCAATCAGTGCTGACAGTCCTGCTTGTCGTCCATCTCGGCAGCGGGGCTCGGGCGGGAAGACGCCTCCTATCAGGCGGGAGCGGTAGCACCG
>CAWEVH010000044.1:0-60975 GCA_963812415.1 uncultured Thermoleophilaceae bacterium
GCGAGAACCACGACCCCGACCGTCCGCGGAAGCTCCTGCTGCACCGCCGCGAGATCGAGCGCCTGACCGGCAAGACCGCCGAGAAGGGCCTCACGCTCGTGCCCACGCGCGTCTACTTCAACGGCTCGCGCGCAAAGGTCGAGCTGGCCCTCGCGCAGGGCAAGGATCTCTATGACAAGCGCCGCGCGCTCAAGGAGCGCGACACGAAGCGCGAGATCGAGCGCGCGCTGTCCGAGCGTTACTAGCCCGGGAGCGCTACAGCCCGAGCCCGCGCTCCGCCGCCCAGCGGGTGAGCTCGTGCCGGCTCGAGAGCTGGAGCTTGCGGAGCACCGACGACACATGCGCCTCGACCGTCTTCGGGAGATGTCCAGCCGCAGCGCGATCTCCTTGTACATGTAGCCGCGCGCGATGTGCTGGAGCACCTCGCGCTCGCGCGGGGTGAGCGCGTCGAGCTCCGACTCCGGTTGCGGCCCCGGGCCGGCGAAGGCATCCAGCACGAAGCCGGCAAGACGCGGCGAGAACACGGCGTCGCCGTCCGAGACGCGCCGGACGGCGTCGGCCAGCTCCGCGCCGGAGATGTTCTTGGTCACGTAGCCGCGCGCGCCGGCGCGGATCACGGCGATCACGTCCTCGGCCGCGTCGGACACCGACAGCGCGAGGAAGAGGGGGGCGTGGTCGCTCTCGGCCGCCACTCGCCGGATCACCTCCACGCCGCCGCCGTCGGGCATGTGAACGTCGAGCAGCACCACGTCCGGCCGGGTGGCCGCGATGCCCCGCACCGCCTCCTCGACGCCCGCCGCCTCGCCCGCGATGTCGAGCAGCGGCTCGAGCTCCGCCCGCACGCCGGAGCGGAACAGCTGGTGGTCGTCGACGATGAGGACGCGCGGTGAGCTCACGACTGGGACTCCAGCACGAGCTCGACCTCGGTGCCGGCGCCGGGCGAGCTCGTGATGCTCGCGCGCCCGCCGTGACGCTCCATCCGTCCAACGATCGACTCGCGCACGCCGCGACGGTCGTCGGGGACCTGCGAGGTGTCGAAGCCCGGCCCGCGGTCGCGGACGAACACCTGCAGCCGCCCGTCGGCACCCTCGGCGTAGACGTCGATGGGGGACCCGCCGCCGAACTTGGCCGCGTTCGTCATCGCCTCGCGCGCCGCGGCCACGAGCGCCTCGACGTGCTCGTCCAGGTCCACGTCGCCCACCACCACGACCTCCACCGGCACGCCGTGCGCCTCCTCGATCTCGACCGCCGCCGCCTCGAGCGCCGGCGCGAGCCGGGCCGCCTGGCCCGGCTGCGGCCGTCCGGCGAGCCAGGCGCGCAGCTCGCGCTCCTGGCGGCGGGCGATCGCCGCCACCTCGCCCGGCTCGTCGGCCCGCCGCTGGACCATGGCGAGCGTCTGCAGCACGGAGTCGTGCAAATGCGCCGCCACCTCCGCGCGCTCCTCGGAGCGGATGCGCTGCGAGCGCTCCTCGGTCAGCGAGCGCACCAGTCGGATGATCCAGGGGGCGAAGATCACCGCGAGGACCACCACCGCCACGAGCAGCGCGAGCAGCACGTCGCGCGCCGCGCCAAGCGCCCCCGTGGTCTGGAGGAACACGAACCCGGCGGCCAGCACGAGCGCGATCCCCACGCCAGTGCGTGATATCGCGGCCGCGACGCGGCGCCGCTCCCGCCCTCCGGTAGCGCCGGGGGCGCGCTGACGGGCTGCCGCGGCGCCGCCGCCGGCTCCGGGGCGGCGCGTTCGGCGGACTGGCGCCAGATCAGCGCGCCGCCGCTCGCCACGAGCACGAGCGGCCACACGATCGCGTCCGAGAACCAGATGTCCAGGGCGCGGAACGTGAGCAGCACGCTCAGCAGCAGCAGGCCGGTTCCCAGCGCCACTTCGACGGCTGCGCGCCCGGTGGGTATGCGCCGTCGCGCCGGCGCGCCCTCGCCGGCGGGGATCACGAGCCAGCCCAGCGCGTACAGCGCGATCCCGAGCCCTCCGGCGGTGGTGGCCACGACGAAGGCGAAGCGGACCAGCGCGACCTGCACGCCATAGCGGCGGCCGATTCCCGCGCAGACTCCTCCGAGCCAACCGTTCTGCCGGTCGCGGGCGAGCCTCGTCATTCGCGCCTCGTGAGCCCGCGCGCCAACAGGATCGCCCCCGTCGCGGCACACGCGACGGGGGCGAAGACGCCGAAGCTCAACTCGATCACGTCTGTCGAGGCCAGCAGGAGGACGGCGCCGAGCGCCACGATCGCCAGACCGGCGACCAGCGACGCAAGCTCGGGTCGCCTACCCACTCGCGGTCTCTCCGGCGCGGTCGCAGGCGAGGTTGCCCTCGGGCTCGTCGCCGAACGGGTCGTCGGGCCGGTTCGGCGGGCCGAAGTCGAAGCCGCGGTCAAAGTCGTGGTCGTCGAAGTCGTCCCAGGGGCTATCGCTCACGCGCAGCTCGCCGATGCCGACGTTCGCGTCGAGCACGAGCCGCGTGACGTCGCCCGAGGCCGAGGCGGCCTCCTCGTAGTCGACGTCGATGCCGTCGTTCGAGTGTCCGAGCACGCGGACCTCGCCCATGCCGACCTCGGCCGTCGTGGCCACACACACGTCGTCGGGCACCAGCACGCGCGCCGAGCCCATGCCGAGGTCGATCTCGACCGGCACGTCGCCCGCGGGCAGGTCCGTGTCGCGCAGGTCGAGTACGAGCTCGCCGATGCCGAGCTCGTACTGCTCGCGTAGGTCCACCGTGGACGCCGGGCGGTAGCTGCGTTCCCCGACGCCGCCGTCGAGGTCGAAGCCGGCGGCGGACACGGTGCCCGCCGCCAAGCCGATCACCACGGCCGGCAGGATCAGCCAGCGCACGGGCTTGAGGAACGCGCCCGCGATCACCGCGGCGCCCGCCACGATCACGATCACCGCCACCACCGTGTCGCCACCGGCGGCCGCGGCCCAGGCGGCTCCAATGGCGAGCAGGCAGCACACGATGAGGACACCCACGCCGAGCGCAGCGCGCTTGGCGACCTCGCCCGCGTCGCCGGACGGCCCCTCTCCGGAGACGAGCCACCAGACAAGGACACCGGCACCGACCAGAATGGCGAGCGGGAAGAAAATCCCTGCAAAGAGGAGTCCGCCGCCGAGAAGAAAGGGCCAGCCGACGAGGAGCAGGAGCACCACCGCCGCGATCACGAGACCACGGTTGCGGCCCTCCCCCGGTGCGGCGGCCGCGGCCGCTCCGTCGTCCGCCGGCACCAGCAGCAGCGCCGCCAGGTAGAGGAGGACGCCCGTGCCGCCGAGCAGCGCCAGCGCCACCGCCGCGATCCGGAAGATCACGGGATCGACGTCGAAGTAGCGGCCGAGGCCGCCGCACACGCCGCCGATCACGCGCTCCGACCGAGAGCGCAGGAGCCGCCGCTTTCGCGGGGCCTGTCCGAGCGGCTCGGTCGGCGCTTCGGGCCCAGGGGCCTGCGGCCCCTCCGGCTCGGGCGGCGGTGCCTGCGGCCCCTCGGGCTGCTCGTCAGGCTCGTTGGGGGGGTTCTGGTCCATAGTCATTGCGGTCCTCCGATGGCTCGCGCTAGGTCGCCATGGAGGCTGCCGTCACAGCGTCAGTCTGCCTATTGGGAATGGTCCGTAGGGGAAGACCCTCGCTAGACTCGATGCTGTTGTGCGCGAGGGTGCGGGCTCAGCCCGCACCGGAGCGATTTGGAATCAATGAGGGGGCGAATCAGCTTCGACGTGGAGCGTGTTCGTCCCGGTGTAGCGAGTCGAGGACTCCGGGTTGGCCTCGTTAAATGATCCCGGAAACCAATACGTGCGGACAAGAACCACAAGTTCGCCCTCGCCGCTTAATTAGGTGAGGAGTCGCCCCGGGCAGCCCGCGGTCCGGTCAAGCGGCTTCAGCTAGCGGGCTCACCCGGGCGGCCGGACCCTCAGCCACCCGGGGACAACCTTCGAGGGTATGGCGCCGGGAACGTATCCCGCGGACCGACCAACCCGGTGGCCGAGATCAGACTCCGACGGGAACGCTCGTAGCAAGCACCGGGAGGGTGTTCCGCGGACGCCGGGGCAGTACCGGCCGCCTCCACTCCCAGGAAGCCCGCTCATAGAGCGGGTTTCCGCCGTTCTGGGATTGCCTTCCGTATCGCCGATTCAGGTCCGGAGCTGCGAGTGCTGAACGGTCTACTCCCGCAGCCCCACGGCTTCGAGGGCTGCCTCCCGGTCCGTCCAGAATCGCTGCCGCACGACGAGTCCATCCAGAACGTCCGTCACAGCGCCAAAGGGAGTCGTTACCGCCGCACCGCTACCTCTGCCTTCGAGATGAAGCCTCCCGAGCGTCAGGACTTCGGTGGGGGAGAGATCGCGCACGTCCTCGATTTCGACCCGCGCCACTCCGAACGAGTCGCGAATCGTCGTGGACAACTCGAGCACGTCCTCGCGCCCCCGATAGACGCCCTCGAGCGGAGTTCCGAGCCCGATGTTGTGGTGCCACTCCGCATCGGGCGCGAGTGTGCGGAAGGCCTCGTCGTCAGCGCCCTGGCTCCAGAGCTCCCAGTTCCGCCGCGCAAGGTCCACGTTCTCCTGCGACATCGCCTACTCCCGCCATGAAACTACGGCGGGGGCCTCAGCCGGGTGTCCGACGCCGGGCATAGCGTCGCGGCCACCGGAACAAGGGGCACTCGGGAGAACGTAGATGGGCAGGCCGCGCATTACGGGATGGGCTGCGAGCCCGAGCTACTCATTGGCCGCCCCTGCGACTTGTCCGGTTGTGCTGCGAGCACGGATCCGTCGGTGTCGTTTTGCCCGCCGCGTCTCCCACCATCGACCATCTGGGAGGAGGCTACATGCGCTCGATAGCGCTGGATGTCCATCGCGACTTCTGCGAGGTCGCGATCAGGCAGGGAGGTGAGCTGCGCTCGGCGGGGCGGATCAAGACGACCGTCGCCGAGCTCGAGCTGTTCGCGCAGAGCCTGGCCGAGGACGACCAGGTGGCGCTCGAGGCGACCGGGCCGGCGAACGCTATCGCCCGCGTCCTCGAGCCCCACGTGGGCCGTGTCGTGATCGCCAACACCCGCCGGGTGCGGGCGATCGCCGAGGCCAAGGTGAAGTCCGACAAGGTAGACGCGGCAACGCTCTGCGAGTTGCTCGACGCCGGCTTTCTGCCAGCTGTCTGGAGCCCCGACGAGCAAACCCGGGCGCTGCGCGGCCTGCTCGGGCGGCGCGATCGCCTGGTCCGCTCGCGCACGCGCGCCAAGAACGCTGTCCACGCCGCGCTCGGGCGAGAGCTGAAGGGTCGCCCGCCGATGTCGGACCTGTTCGGCTGCCGGGGACGCGCCTGGCTGGGGCGGCTTGAGTTGCCGGCGCACGAGCGCCAGATCGTCGCGAGCTGTCTGCGCGAGGTCGACTTTCTGTCCCAGGAGATCGCGGCGCTCGAGTCAGAGCTCGCCAGGCTGGCGCTCTCCTCGGAGCAGGTCAGGCGGCTGATGACCGTGCCCGGGGTGAGCCTCGTCTCGGCCGCCACGTTCGTGGCGGTGGTCGGCGACATCGGCCGCTTCGAGACGCCGAAGAAGCTGGTCGGCTACGTCGGGCTCGACCCAAAGGTGCGCCAGTCGGGCGAGGCCAAGGCACGGCACGGGGGGATCTCGAAGCAGGGCTCGGCCGCGGCGCGCCACATGCTCTGCGAGGCCGCCTGGATCGCGGTCAGGACGCCGGGCCCCTTGCGCGCCTTCTACGAACGCCTGCGGGCGCGGCGCGGTGCCCAGATCGCGCTGGTCGCCACCGGTCGCAAGCTGTGCGTGCTGTTCTGGCACCTGCTCAGCCGCGCAGAGGACTACGCCTTCGAACGGCCATCACTCACCCGCCACAAGCTGCGCCGGCTCGAACTGATGGCCGGCGACCCCCCGCGCCGCGGCCAGCGCTCCGGCTCCAAGGCCAGCAAACGCGAGCAGCGCCACGAGCGCGAACTCTCCGAGCAGGTCGAGCAGGCATACCGCCGCCTCGTTGCCGACTGGCAGCAGCAACCGAACAAGAGCGGTGCGGGTGCGACACCGGGGCGCGCATCTTCAAGTCACCGAATGGGACAAGCAGCGCAGCAGGGCTCAGCCCCAGACCCTGCGCTTTAGCTCGTCGTCACCCGCACCGCGACAACCATCTCAAAGGAGGCCGACGCCGTCTACACCGACTTGACTTTCATCCGTCCCGCAGCCCCACGGCTTCGAGGGCTTCCTTCCAGCTTCCATATGCATCGGCGCGGACGGACTGCTGGTTCACGAACCGGAAGATCCACGCTACCTCCCGGCGGACGGTCATCCCGTCCCGCGCATGCCCCTCGAAGGTGCAGAGCGTAACGACCTCATCGCCGATGTCGCGGGTCTCATCCACACGAACATGAAGCGACTCCCAGGGCTCCCGGAAGGTCTCCCAGAATCGTCTCAACTCGGCTTCTCCTCGGTAGACCGGGTCCGTCCCCGGATAGATGCCGGAGGTGTGGAACTCGATGTCGGGATGCGGCGTTCCCAGCCAGGCATCGATGTCGCCGCGATTCCATCCATCGAGCGACGCCAGCACGACCTCCACGTTCTCCTGCGACATCGCCTACTCCCGCAGCCCCACGGCTTCGAGGGCTTCCTCCACGCTCGCGAACATCTGCATCCTGATCCCCTGTCCGTCCCGGAGCGTCCACACTTGAGCGAAGCGCATCTCGACGGGAATTCCCGTCGCCTTCGAACGCCCCCGCTGGTTGCAGATGACGACGACGCGCTCCCCGGCGTCGATGTAATCCTCGACCTCCATCTCCCAGTCGTCCCATGCATCGGCCCATTCGGCGAGAAATCGCCTAGCGCCCTCGGCTCCGGGGTAGACCTGCTGGTCAGGCCAGCCGAGGCGGGAAACATCCCAGGCGAGATCCGCACCGGCGCGGAAATCCCCGGTCGCCATCCAGTGCTCGAAGCCGCGCCTAATGACCTCCACGTTCTCCTGCGACATCGCCCGACGAGTATCCCGTGGGGAGGGGGACGGTCGCCAGTGCGCCTCTGCGAGGCAACAGACCGCCGGGTGGGTCGCTGTAAAGAAGACCGGAGAAGGAACGACCCCAAATGACCCCGCCGTCTAATCCCCGGCAACGGCGATCTCGACGCCGAATCCATCGCTGAGCTGTGCCGGCTGGCGCGTTCGCGGCCTACTTCTGGCCGTGCGGCGGTGGCGAAGGCTTCAGCTATCAGGACGTTTGGAGCGGCTTGGCCGAGAGCGGCGACGTCGTGCGCTGCCGCCGATGCCGGAAGCCTGGTACCCGCACGAGCCTGGAGATCCGTACTACGAGCTCGACTGGGTGTTCCTGCACGAGCACCCGCACATCCTGCAGCGCCATTGGGAGGTCGCGTGGTCGGCCGAGCGTGAGCACTCTCGGTTTGCCTAAGCGGTCTCTCGCCGCTGCTGCTTTGTCCAAAGCGGCAGTCCGGACCGTCGCCCTGCCCGCCGCCGAAATATCGAGAGGGCCGGGACTGAGGCAGCGACCGCGTTTGCGATCTTTGACACAAGCGGCCCCCAAAGGAGTAGTGTGGGAGACCTGCTGGCCCTGCGGCCAGAGCGCTTAGCCCAAGTCCGAATGCCACCGACGGCGCAACCAGCGCCACGAGGCGAGAGGCCGGGGCCCACTGGGTTTTGACTGCGGGGCCGGTGACGTACCTCTACCCGAAAGTGGCTTCGTCCAAGATCGGATTGGACGCTCCGGATTTGGCCTGTCCTTCACACACAGAAGGGACACAGTTATGGGCGCGCACGAGAACAAGCAGACGGCACAGAATGCCTACGAGGCGTTCGGCAAGGGCGACGCCGAGGGAGCGATGCGCAACATCGACGACTCCGTCGAGTGGACAGTCCGCGGTGACAACGCTCTGACCGGAACCTACAACGGCAAGCAGGCAGTCGGCGGGCTCTGGGGCGAGTTCGGGAGCAAGGACTTCCGAACCGAGCCGCACGACTTCATCGCCGACGGCGACAAGGTCGTCGTGCTCACGACGATCCACCTCGAGGGCGAGACAGTCGAGAGCGCCGACATCCTCACCTACAACGGCGGCGGCAAGCTCGTAGCGTTCGAGACCTGCTCCGACACCAAGGTGGCCGACCGGGTGTTCGCGAAGTAGGCAGAACGTCAGCGCGACGGGCGGTTCTAGGAGAAGACACCGTCGCGGCGCGGCCCCTCCTGCCACGCGCGGGAGGGGCCCGCCGGATCGGCAACGGCAGCTGGGCGCTCTCGCCCTCGCATGGCAGCGCAAGCGCCGGGCGAGCGCGGCAAAGTGCTGGTTTCCACATGCAAAGGAGCGCCGCGCCGCGTGCGGGGGCTTCGTCCCTTCAGTCGTGGAACTAGGCGACGGTCTAGGGGTCGGCGAAGTAGCTGCAGAAGGCGTCAGCGTCGCCTTCCAGGAACTGGTGCTGGCCAGCCTCGAAGAGGACGTCGTCGGTTGCGAGATCAATGACTACGCGCCCTGCGTCGAGAAGGACCACCCCGGCTCCGGGGACCCTGTACGCGTTTCGGAGCCCCAGCTCCAGCCTCAGGTCCTCCCCGTACTCGATGACGGCGAGCGGGTAGTTGGTAGAGAGCGTCTTCCCGTTGGCCGTCGCCGTTGCGGTGTACCTGTCCTTGAAGTTCGAGAGGATGGTCCGCACCGGGTTCTCCTCGGCGTCGTAGAACGTCTTGACCTTGAAGGAACCGCTTTCGTCGAACGCGATCGGGAACCCGCAGAGCTCCGTGTTCACGGCCGCGAAGTCTCCAAGCTCGACCACGGTCACCTCGGTGGTCGGGGGAACCGCCGGCGCCGGGGCCGCGAAGACAAGGGGCAGGAGGACTGAGCTAAGTACGAGTTTCCGCATGGTCGCTCCTTGCGTTTGATGCGGCGGGCCTCTGAGCCAGCCGAGTCGCCGAGGCGCGGCTAGCCCGATGCAACGAGTCTCCACGCAGAGGACGACCTGTGTCAACCCCAGTACGTGCAGGCAAGACCGAATACCGAGCGGATGCGCGTCAGCTGGCGGGTGGGGCCGGCGTGAGGCCGTGCCGGCGCATGACCTCCGCGACCTTCGCCAGGTCCGGCGGCCCTCCGGGATTCGACGCCAGCACGTCGTGGACCTCGCGGAAGTAGTCCGGCCCCATGACGCCGGGGGTGGCCACCGCCAGGAACTTGGCGTCTTCAGTGCCGTGGTTGCCGAATCCGTGGACCGCGCCGCGAGGTATGCAGAAGGCCTCGCCAGGGCGAATGTCGAGCGTCCGGGCGTCCACCGTCCAAGTCGTGACGCCTTCGAGCCCGTAGATCGTCTCCTCGAAGGCGTCGTGACTGTGCGGTGCCGGCATCGTGCCATCGGCCGGAACGAAGCACTCGAACACGCTCACACTCCCGTTCGAGTCGCCAGCCTCAACCACAAAGCGCACCCTGAGGGCACCCACCTGAATCATGTCCGTCGAAGCTGAGCTCATCACGGCTCCTTTGCGATGGCTTCCAGGCCAGATCGACGTTCTCGCGCGACATCCTCAAGCGCAGTATCGCGTGGGGCACTGGCTAGCGCTTTCCATGTGGTCGAACAGGATCGCCTGCGGCCCCGCCGCGGGCAAGCGGCCTCGGACGCTGTCAGCTATCCGGCTCGAGGCGCGCCGCCAGGCGCTCCATCCCGCGCTCACGGGCGGCCTGCGCCGCCCCGGCGAGGTCCGTGGGCCGGTCGCCCGGCCGCTCGACGTCGACCATCCGCAACGTGGCGATCTCCTTGAAGCGCAGCAGCTCGTCGCGCTGCTCCATCAGCGCCCGCCGCACGCTCGGCTTGGTCTCGCGTACCGCAGCCTCGAGAGCTTCCTCCAGTGAGCCATGGCGGCCGAGGAGATCCGCCGCGCCCTTCTCCCCGATCCCCTTGGCGCCGGGGATGCCGTCGGAGGGATCGCCGCGCAGCGCGATGAAGTCGGGCACGAGCTCGGGGGGAACGCCGTAGCGCCGCTTGACCTCGGCGGGATCGATCAGCTCGGCGCCGCGGGCGCCGGTGCGGATGTAGAGGATCGTCACCCGCTCGCTCGCGCACTGGAACATGTCGCGGTCGCCCGTCATCACGAGGCAGGAGCCGCCCGCCTCGACCTCGTGCGCGGCGTACGAGCCGAGCAGGTCGTCCGCCTCGAGGGTCTCGCTTACCGCGACCGTCCAGCCAAAGGCGTCGAAGAAGGCACGCGAGTCGGCGAACTGAGGAGCGAGCGTGTCCGGCAGCTCGGGCCGGTCGGCGTGGTAGCCCTCGAACAGCTCGAGCCGGTAGTCGGCGGCGTCGGGGCCGAAGCACAGCACCACGGCGCGCGGCGAGTGCTCCTCGACCTCACGAAGTACGAGATTGGCGGTGCCGAGGAGCGCGTTCACGGGCTGGCCGTCGGCGCCCGTGATCGTGTCGGGCAGGGCATAGAACGCCCGGAAGAGCATCGAGGGGGCGTCGACGACGAGCAGTGGACCGGACATGCGAGCGCGCGACGCTACGCGCTTCGGCCGATCGCTTCAAGGCGGTGCGCGCCCTCGCGGGGTAACCGCCGCGCCGAGCCGGGGTACTTGTTGACCTATGGTCAATAACGAAGGGAAGCCCGTCATGGCAGCCGACGATGCCCCCCGCAAGAAGCAGTTCGTCCTCGCGCGCGTCGAGACGCGCGTGCTCACCTGCATCGCTCAGCGCCTACCGGCCTGGATCAAGCCCGACCACATGACGGCGCTCGGCGTGCTCGCCGCGTTCGGCATCGCCGGGGCGTACCTGCTCTCGAACGGGGACAAGACCTGGCTCTGGGCCGCGAGCGCCCTGCTCGTCGTTCACTGGCTCGGCGACTCGCTCGACGGCACCCTCGCCCGCGTGCGCAAGATCGAGCGGCCCAAGTACGGCTACTACCTCGACCACCTCGTGGACGCCCTCGCCACCGCGGTGATCGGGCTCGGGCTCGGCCTGTCGCCGTACATGCTGTTGGCGGTCGGCCTCGTGATCGTGATCGCGTATCTGATCCTCTCGATCAACACCTACCTCGAGACCCACGCGTTCGGCGTGTTCGCGCTCGGCTACGGCGGCATCGGCCCGACCGAGGTGCGCCTGGTGCTGATCGGGCTGAACACGCTGCTCGCGCTCGGGGTGGGGCTCGGCTTCAGCGTCGGGGACCTCGGCCTGACCGTGCTCGACCTGATTGGCCTCGGGATCGCCGGCGTGATGATCATGGCGCTTATCGGCCGAGCCGCCCGCAACCTGCGCCGGCTGGCCGAGCTCGAGCCGGCCGCCTGAGGGGTCCTGGCTTCCTAGAGCTCCGACCGCAGGGCTCGAGACCGCTCCGCGACCGGCTGGAGGAAGTCGGGGAGCGGTCTCACCAGCCCGCGGCCGGTCTCGCGCTCCCAGATCTGCTCCATCTGGGCGAGGTGCTCGTCCATCACCTGGTCGATCAGCGGGAAGTCCGCCGACCTGACGGAGGCGAGCGTGCGCTCGTGGATCTCGATCGTCCAGTCGGGCACGAGCGGCGCGTGCATCGCCATGTCACGGGCGATCTCCAGCGCGCGCAGCAGCTGGCGCATGAACGCGACGATCGTCGAGTTCCGCGTGCCGCGGGCCATCGCGAGATGGAACTTCAGGTCGAGCTGGAGGAAGAGGTCCTCGTGGCTCAGGAAGTCGTCGCTGGCGGCGAGCTCGCGCTGGCGCTCGATCGTGGCGGCCATCACGGCGAAGTCGTCCTCGGCGGCGTGCACGGCCGCCAGCTGCGCCACCCGGGGCTCGATCAGCCGGCGCGCCTCGAGCACGCCGGCCACCTCGCTGAAGCGAATCTCCTGGCGCGAGCGCACGAGCTCACGCGGCACCAGCTCGGAGGCCACGAAGATGCCGCCGGCCTGCCCGCGCCGAACCTCGAGCACCCCGGCCTCGCTCAGTGTCTTGATCGCCTCTCGCAGCGTCGGGCGGCTGATCCGCATCTGGGCGGCGAGCTCGCGCTCCGACGGGAGGCGGTCGCCCGTGTGGAGGTCACCCGCCTTGATCTTCTCCGCGATCTGCTCGACTGCTTCCTCGAACGTGCGGCGCGTCGCGACGGGCTCGAACGAGCGCTCCAAACCGAGGCGAGTATAGGCCGGGTCGTCGAGGAGCTGAGACGGGTTCACGCCCTCGCCGCCTCCACCCGTTCGAGTGCCTGGCGCTCGGCCACCTCGAGCGGCGTGACGCCCTCGGAGTCCGCGGTCTCGAGTGCCAGCTCGAGCCGCTCCATCGCCCGCGCGATCAGCTCCCGCTCTCCCGGCCCGCGCTCGCCGTACCACTCCCGCGAGACGTGGATGAGCCCGCCGCAGTTGGCGAGGAAGTCGGGCACGTAGAGGATGCCCCTCCGCATCAGGGTGTCCGCGATCGCCCTCCCCGCGAGCGGGTTGTTGGCGGCGCCTGCCACCACGCGGCAGTCGAGCCGCTCGGCAACGGCCTCGTCGATCATGCCGCCGCCCGCGCACGGGGCCAGCACGTCAAGCGATCCCCCAAGCACCGCATCGGCGGACGGCACGATCTCGATGTCGTACCCGTCGGCGAGACGTTCGCAGCGCTCGTCGTCGAGGTCGCTCCCGATTACCTCGGCGCCGGCCGCCACCAGCTGCTGCGCCAGCGCGCCGCCGACCTTGCCGAGGCCGATCACGCCGACGCGGCGGCCGTCGAGGTCGGACGACCCCGTGGCCGCGCGCAGCCCGCGCAGGATCGCCTGGAAGACGGTCTCCGCCGTGATCGGCGAGGGATCGCCGCCGCCCCCGCGCTCTCGCGAGCGGCCGACCGCGAAGCGGGTGAACTGCGAGAGGTAGTCCATGTCGGCGGTGGTGGTCCCGATGTCCTCCGCCGTGATGTACGCGCCGTCGAGCCCCTCGATCACGCGGGCGGCGCCCTCGAGGCGCGCCTCGCGCGAGCCGCTCTCGCCGTCGTCGATCATGACCGACTTGCCGCCGCCCAGGTCGAGACCGGCGGCCGACGCCTTGAGGGTCATCGTGCGGGCGAGGCCCATCACGTCCTCGAGTGCTTCGCGGAGCCCTCCCGGGTACCACTTGAGACGCATGCCACCCAGCGACGGCCCGAGAACGGTCGAGTGAACTGCGACGATCAGCCTCAGTCCGGTGGCGGGATCCTGGCGGATCACGATCTGCTCGTGGTCGTCGTCGGCCAGGGAAATGTTCCGCCGGACAGGCGGCTGGGTAGCAATGGTCATGATGCTTGACCTTATACCCGACCCCCGACTCCTTCAAGCCGTGCGATTTTTGGATTCCGTGTACCGTCAATGGTAAGTTGTCTTTGCCAAAGACCGGTCGGGAGCAGAGGGAGAGCTCAATGACGTCAACTGCCGTACGCCAGCGCGCAAGGGCCGGACGCTCCGCTCGCGAGGGCGAGCGCTTCCGCCGCCCGGGCGGCGACGACGCCGGCAGCCGGCACGACATCTCGCTCGCCGACAAGTACGTGCGCGAGCAGGGCCGGGTGCTCATCACCGGCGTCCAGGGGCTCGTCCGTCTCCCGCTCGATCAGCACCGCGCCGACCGCGCCCGCGGCCTCCACACCGGCACCATGATCTCGGGCTACCAGGGCTCGCCGCTCGGCGGGCTCGACATGGAGCTCACCCGCAACCGCAAGCTCGCTGAGGAGCACCACGTCAAGCACGTGCCGGGGCTCAACGAGGAGCTCGGCGCCACCTCGGCCTGGGGCAGCCAGCTCGCCGGCGATCTCCCCGGGGCGCGCTACGACGGCGTGCTCGCCATGTGGTACGGCAAGGCGCCCGGCCTCGACCGCGCGGGCGACTCGCTGCGGCACGGCAACTTCGTGGGCGTCTCGCGCACCGGCGGCGCGCTCGCCGTGGTCGGTGACGACCCGAGCTGCAAGTCCTCGACGATCCCGAGCGCCTCCGAGCCGATGTTCGCGAGCCTCCACATGCCGATCTTCTTCCCGGGCAGCGTGCAGGAGGTGCTGGACCTCGGCCTGCACGCGTTCGCCTGCTCGCGCGCGTCGGGCCTCTGGGTCGGGTTCAAGATCATCACCAACGTCGCCGACGCGATCAGCACCGCGGCGGTCGCTCCGGACCGCGTGACCCCCGTGATGCCGACGGTGGAGTGGAACGGCCAGCCCTACGAGCACGTACCGAACGCGAGCCTGCTGGCGCCCGACTCGCTCGAGATGGAGCGCACGCTGCTGGGCCCGCGTACCGAGCTCGCGCTCGCCTACGCTCGCGAGAACGGCGTCAACCGGATCGAGGGCGCTCGCGAGGCCTGGCTGGGCGTGGTCGTGCCCGGCAAGGCCTACTACGACCTCATGCACGCGCTGCGCTCGCTCGGGCTCGACGGCGGCGCGCTCGACCGCGCGGGGATCCGCATCCTCAAGCTCGGCATGGTCTCGCCGCTCGAGCCGCAGATCGCGCGCGAGTTCGCCCAGGGTCTGGACGAGATCCTGGTGGCGGAGGAGAAGGGACCGTTCGTCGAGACGCTGCTCAAGGAGGTCCTCTACGGCACGCCGGACGCGCCGCGGGTGCTCGGCAAGCGCGACGAGCAGGGCCAGGCGCTGCTGCCGATGGAGCTCGACCTGGACGCCGACCAGATCGCCCGGGCCGTGGCCGGCCGGCTCGCGGCACGCGGGGTGCGGATCGACTCGGTCGAGGCCCACCTGCGCGCGCTCGACGCGATCGCCGCGCGCAGCGCTGCGCCTGCCGACCGCCCAGCGCTCGCCCTTCTTCTGCTCCGGCTGCCCCCACAACTCGTCGCTCAAGGCGCCCGAGGGCACGCATCGTGGGCGGCGGCATCGGCTGCCACACGATGGTGCTCCTCAACCCCGAGGGCAAGGGCGAGATCACGGGCATCACGCAGATGGGCGGCGAGGGCGCGCAGTGGATCGGGATGGCGCCCTTCACCGAGGACCGTCACCTCGTGCAGAACCTCGGCGACGGGACCTTCCACCACTCGGGCTCGCTGGCCGTGCGCGCCGCCGTGGCCGCCGGCGTGAACATCACCTACAAGATCCTCTACAACGAGCACGTCGCCATGACCGGCGGGCAGGCCATCGAGGGCCAGCTGAACGTGCCCGACCTCACGCGCTGGCTCGAGCTCGAGGGCGTCAAGCGGATCATCATCACCGCCGAGGACACCTCGCGCTACAGGGGCGTCGCCGTGTCCGGCATCGCCGAGGTGCGCGACCGGGACCAGCTGCTCTCATCCCAGCAGGAGCTCGCCACCGTCGACGGCGTGACCGTCCTGATCCACGACCAGGAGTGCGCGGCCGAGCTGCGCCGCCAGCGCAAGCGCGGCAAGTCGCCCGAGCCGGCCGAGCGCGTGTGGATCAACGAGCGCGTCTGCGAGGGCTGCGGCGACTGCGGCGAGAAGTCGAGCTGCCTGTCCGTGCTCCCGGTGGACACCGAGTTCGGCCGCAAGACGCAGATCCACCAGGCCTCCTGCAACAAGGACTTCTCCTGTCTCGAGGGCGACTGCCCGTCGTTCATCACCGTCGAGCCGGGCGAGAAGGCGAAGCACGAGACGCCCGCGCTCGACGTGGAGCTGCCCGAGCCCGAGCGCCTCGTCGGCGCGGACGACTTCTGCGTCCGCATGATGGGCATCGGCGGCACCGGCGTCGTGACCGTGAACCAGGTGCTCGGCATGGCCGCCCTGATGGACGGGATGCACGTGTCGGGGCTCGACCAGACCGGTCTCTCGCAGAAGGGCGGTCCGGTGATCTCGGACCTGCGCATCATGCGCGAGCCGCTCGCCGCGGCATCGAAGACGCCGGCGGGCTCGGTCGACCTGTATCTCGGCTTCGACCTGCTCGGCGCCGCCAGCGACAAGAACCTCGTCACCGCCGCGCCCGAGCGCACCGTCGCCGTGGTCTCCACGAGCGCCGTGCCCACCGGCCGCATGGTCGTGGACACCGGCGAGCGCTTCCCGGAGCTGGCCGGCCAGCTCGACCGCATCGACGCGGTCACGCGTAAGGACCACAACATCTACCTGGACGCCCAGCGGCTCTCGGAGCGCCTGTTCGGCGACCACATGATGACCAACACCCTCGCGCTCGGCGCGGCCTTCCAGCGCGGCATGGTGCCGGTCTCGAGCGAGGCGCTCGAGGACGCGATCCGCCTGAACGGCGCCGCCGTCGAGAAGAACCTCGCCGCCTTCGCGTGGGGCCGCGCGGTCGTGGCGGCCCCGGACGCCGTCGAGGAGGCCACCCGGCCGCCCGAGGCGATCGAGGCCGTGCGCGAGCTGAGCGGCGCCGAGCGGGAGCTCGTGACCCTGGCCGTCAACGGCGATCAGGGCGAGCTCCGGCGGCTCGTGGAGGTACGCATCCCGGAGCTCGTGGCCTACCAGGACCAGGCCTATGCGCGCCGCTACGCCGAGTTCGTGCGGCGCGTGCACGTGGCGGAGCAGGAGCGCACGCCGGGCCACTCGGAGCTGGCCGAGGCCGTCGCGCGTCACCTCTTCAAGCTGATGGCCTACAAGGACGAGTACGAGGTCGCCCGCCTGCATCTCGACGCCGTCGAGCAGGCCCGCCTGCGTGCCGAGTTCGGCGAGGACGCCAAGGTCTGGTTCATGCTCCATCCGCCGGCCCTGCGCGCCATGGGCCTCGACCGCAAGCTCAAGCTCGGCACCTGGTTCCTCCCCGGCTTCCGCTCCCTGTACCGGGCGCGGCGCCTGCGCGGCACCAAGCTCGACCCGTTCGGCCGCGCCGAGGTGCGAAAGGTGGAGCGCGAGCTGATCGAGGAGTACGAGGCCACGGTCGCCGAGGCGCTCTCCCTGCTCACGCCGGCAACGCACGGCACCGCCCTCGAGCTGCTCGAGCTGCCCGACCTGGTGCGCGGCTACGAGGAGATCAAGCTGCGCAACGTCGTGCTCTACCGCAAGCGGCTGGAGTCGCACGATGAAGCGCCTGCGCGCCGGCAAGCCGGCGCCGGTCGTGCTGCCGATGGCCTCGGCGGCTAGCTCTCTAATGGGATGGACAGCATTCACGATCGGCGGCGACCTCGAGGTCCGGCGCCTCGGCTTCGGAGCCATGCGCATCACCGGGAGGGCATCTGGGGCCCGCCCGAGGACCCGGAGGGGGCGCTGCGCCTCCTCCGGCGCGTGGTCGAGCTGGGGGTCAACCTGATCGACACCGCCGACTCGTACGGGCCGGAGGTGAGCGAGAACCTGATCGCGGAGGCGCTCCATCCCTACCCCGACGGGCTCGTGATCGCGACGAAGGGCGGCCTTCGGCGGACCGGGCCGGGCGAGTGGCCCCGCGATGCCCGCCCGGAGCGGCTGAAGGAGTGCTGCGAGGCGTCGCTGCGTCGCCTGCGAGTGGAGCGCATCGACCTCTACCAGCTGCACGCTCCGGATCCCGAGGTGCCCTACGAGGACTCGATCGGCGCGCTGAAGGAGCTCCAGGACGAGGGCAAGATCCGGCACGTCGGGGTCTCGAACGTGTCGGTCGAGCAGCTCGCGCAGGCGCGGGAGATCGTCGAGGTGGTGACGGTCCAGAACCGCTTCAACGTCGTCGATCGCTCGACGGAGGACGAGCTCGACGTCTGCTCGGAGGCCGGCATCGGGTTCATCCCGTGGTTCCCGCTCGCGATCGGCGACCTGGCGCGTGACGGGGGACCGCTCGACGACGTGGCCCGGGCGCACGACGCCACGCCCGGCCAGGTGGCGCTGGCCTGGCTGCTGGCGCGCTCGCACGTGATGCTGCCGATCCCCGGCACCTCCTCGATCGAGCACCTCGAGGAGAACCTCGGCGCCGGCGAGCTCGAGCTGTCGGCGGCGGAGCTCGACGAGATTGCAGCCGCCGCCCGCGGGTAGCAACTCGCCATGACGTCCGACTTCCGACCGAGCAGCCTCGACCACGTCGCGCTCTGGGTG
Source organism: uncultured Thermoleophilaceae bacterium (assembly GCA_963812415.1). Classification (GTDB taxonomy): domain Bacteria; phylum Actinomycetota; class Thermoleophilia; order Solirubrobacterales; family Thermoleophilaceae; genus JACVRW01. Next base: position 17,823 of record CAWEVH010000044.1, read on the forward strand.
TCGGAGCGCGAGGCGCTCGCGGCCTTCCTCTGTGACCACCTGGGCATGCACGCCATCGAGCGGACGGACGCGTTCACCCTCCTCGGGGTGGATGCCAAGCTCGGCAAGGTCACGCTGTTCGACGCCGAGGGACCCCGCGAGCGGGGCGCCCTCGGGCGGATCGTGCTGCGCGTGGGCGACCTCCAGACCGCGCTCGAACAGTTGCCCGAGGCGCCCGCCCAGAGCGACGGCGCCACGGCCGAGTTCGACGCACCCGGCGACGTGCCGTTCGGGCTCGTCGAGGCCGAGGGGTCGGACTACGACCTCGATCACGTGGTGCTCGGAATGGCGGATCCCGATGCTGCCATCGCCCAGTTCGAGCGGCTGGGATTCGAGCGCCGCAACGGCGAGGTCCGAGTGGGCGACCGTCATGTGCGGATCGAGCACGGATCGCGGGGCGACGGCGGCCGGCCGCTGCTCAACCATCTCGCGCTGCTCGTCGACGATGCCCACGCCGTCCAGCGGGGAGCGGAGACGCGCGGACTCGAGATCGACGACGTGAAGGACGCGCCCAACACGTTCGCGGTCTTCGTGCGCGGTCCCGAGGACGTCCAGATCGAGTACGTCGAGCACAAGCCGGGCTTCGCGCTCACCTGACCTTGTACGACGTGGTCGTCGCCGGGGCCGGAATGGCCGGGCTCGTCGCGGCGGCCGAGGCTCGCAGGCTGGGCGCCGAGCCGCTCCTGGTCGAGCGGCTCGACAGGCCCGGCGGGTCGATGCGGCTCTCGAGCGGCGTCATCTGGCGGCACACCGACTTCGCGCGCTTTCGGCGGGAATGCCCGGGCGGGGACGAGACGCTGCAGCGTCTGGTGTTCGACCGGCTCGACGAGGACCTGCGCTGGCTCGAGGCGCTCGGCGCGCCCGTGCTGGCGCGCCGGACGGGCAACCCGCTCACCACCGGCGTCCGCTTCGACCCGGCGGGCCTCACCCGAGTGCTGGCCGGCGCGGCCGGCGCGTGTCCAGCTCGGCACACGGCTGGTCGAGCCGCCGCGCGGCGCGCCACTCGTGCTCGCAACGGGCGGCTTCGCCGCGTCGCGTGAGCTGCTGCGCCGGCACGTGGCCCCGGAGGCCGTCCACGCCCGCCTGCGCGCCGCGCCCGGCAGCAGCGGCGACGGGCTTCGCATCGGCCTGGCCGCGGGGGCGCGCGCGAGCGCCGGCCTCGGCGAGGTATACGCCCGCGCCATGCCGGCGCCACCCGCTCGGGTCACGGCACAGGACCTGGTTCGGCTGGCCCAGCTCTATGCGCGCCACGCGGAGGTCACGAGCGAGCGCGGCGAGACCTTCAGATCCGCCACCTGGTCCGAGATCGACGTGGCCCAATGGATGCTCCGCCAGCCGCGCGCCCGGGCGCTCTTCCGCGTTCCCGTGCGTGCCCTCCGCGAGCGGGTTGGCGAGCGAAGCGTGGGGGAGATGGTCGACGCCGCGGAGGGCGCCGGCGCTCCCGTCCGGCGCGACGGCGAGCATGTGGTCGTGGAGACGGTCGCCGGCGTCACGACCACCCTCGGCGGCCTGCGTATCGACCGGCATGGTCGCGCCGCGCCTGGGGTGTTCGCCTGCGGGGCCGACGCGGGCGGCGTCGCGACCGGCGGCTACGCCAGCGGCCTGGCGGCCGCGCTCGTGCTCGGCCGCGTGGCTGCGCGCTCGGCGCTCGGCGTGACTCCGTGAGCGAGCGTCCGCATCGCTTCGGTGAGGGTGAGCCCTTCTCGGTGGGTATCGAGGAGGAGCTGCTGCTGGTCGACCCGGCCGGCTATCGCCTGGCCCATGTGGCCGACGAGGTGCTGGAACGGGTCGAGCTGCCGCGCGAGCGCGTCGACCACGAGGCGTTCCTGGCCGAGCTCGAGGTGCGCTCCGAGCCCTGCTCGTCGGTGGCCGAGGCGATCGGGCAGCTGGTGGAGGGGCGCGCCGCCGCGCGCGCCGCGGGTGCGACGCTGATGGGCGCCGGACTCCATCCGGCGTCCGAGCTGTTCGACGTCCGCTGGTGGAGTCCGAGCGCTACGAGCGCCTGGAGCGCCGGATGCGCGACCTGATCAAGCGGACTCCCGAGTGCGCGCTCCACGTGCACGTGGGCCTGCCGGACCCGGAGACCGCCATGCACGCGATGAACGGCCTGCGCGAGGCGCTGCCGCTGCTGCACGGCCTGGCCGCGAACTCGCCGTACTGGTTCGGCCGCGACTCGGGCCTCGCCAGCTCGCGCGCGGCGATGATCCGGGCCTACCCGGGTCGCGGGATCCCGCCGTTCCTGCGCTCATGGGACGACTACCTGGAGCAGCTCGAGGCGGTGCGCGCCGGCGGCGGTCCGACCGACGACACGATGGTCTGGTGGGACGCGCGACCCCAGCCGCGGCTCGGCACCGTCGAGCTGCGCGAGCTCGACGTCCAGTCAGACCTGCTCGCGGCCGCTGCGCCTCGCCGGGCTGGCGCGGGCGATCGCGCGCCGGGCAGCTGAGGATCCTCCGCGGGATCCGGCTCCGGGGCAGGCGCTCCACTGGTCGAGCTTCCGCGCCGCCCGCGACGGCCTCGACGCCGAGATCCATCACGAGGGGCGCGCCATGCCGCTGCGCGACGTGGCGCGGCAGCTGGTCACGAAGCTGGATGGCGACGATCCGCTCGAGGGCATCGAGCGGATCGTCGCCGGGGGCACGGGGGCCGACCGGCAGCGCGCCGCGCACGGGCGCGGCGGCATGCCGGGGGTGCTGCGGCACCTGGTAGGGGAGACGGCTCGCGCCGTCCCCTGAGCGGGCGGCGGCGCGCACCCGGCCGAGCCGGGTGCTTGCGCACTACGCGGCTTCGCGCAGCGCCGCCACCGCGTCGTCCTGCGCCAGCCGGCGCAGGGCGCGGTCCTCGAGCTGGCGAACGCGCTCGCTCGAGAGGCCCAGCTTGCGGCCGGTCTCCCGCAGCGCGTGCGGCTGCTCGCGGGCCAGGCCGAAGCGAAGCGTGATGATGTCTCGCTCGACGTCGGGGAGGGTGTCCACGGCCTCCCGCAGACGCTCGTCCTCGATGCCGGCAACGACCTCGTCCTCGACGGTCGGGCCCTCGCCTGCGATCAGGTCGCCGAGGGCGGTCTCGCCGTCCTCGCCGACGCCCTGGTCGAGGCTCGTCGGGCCGCGATCGGCGCGCCGGATGTCGGCCACCTCGTCGATCGGCAGGTCGACGAACTCGGAGATCTCCTCCTCCGTCGGCTGGCGCCCGAGCTGGACGGCGAGCTTGCGCTCGGCGTCCTGGATCTTGCGCGCCCGCGCCACGATGTGGACCGGGAGGCGGACGGTGCGGCCCGAGTTGGCGAGCCCGCGCCCGATCGCCTGGCGGATCCAGAGCGTGCCGTAGGTGGAGAACTTGAAGCCCTTGCGCCAGTCGAACTTCTCGACTGCGCGGATCAGGCCGAGCATGCCCTCCTGGATGAGGTCACCCAGGGGGAGGCCCTGGCCCTGGTACTTACGCGCGACCGAGATCACGAGACGCAGGTTCGCGTTGATCATCCGCTCCTTGGCAGCGAGGTCGCCGCGCTCGATGCGCTTGGCGAGCTCCACCTCCTCCTCAGCGGTGAGCAGGGGATGCCGTCGCGCCTCGTTGAAGAAGAGCTGGAGGGAGTCCTCGAGCTCGACGGGAGCGATGTGGCGGGTCTCCGGCGTTTCCGCCGGACGGATCAGCGTGTCAGTGGTCGTCATTACTCCTTCGGTTTGATAGTTCGAAGTTCGTCGAAAGTATATACACAATGGACCCTCGGGGGTTACCCAGAGGCCAAAGAGGTGCTCCTACCTGGAGTCAATGTGGCCCAAACACGCTTGTTGCGGTGTCCTTGCGCCCCCGCGTACCCTTTCGGGGGATGCAGGTCAGCGCTCCCGACCGCGACCAGCTCCGCACGTTGACGGAGCTGAAGCTCGACCGGCCGCTCGTCCTCAGCCTCTACCTGGACCTCGACCCCTCCCGCTTCGGCACGCCTCCGGCGCGCGCGACCGCCGTCAGGTCGCTGCTCGACGAGGCCGAGCGGCGCGTCCGCGAGCGCAACGGCCTCTCGCATGCCGACCGCGCCTCCCTCCAGGCGACCCTCGAGCGGGCTGCTGCGTTCCTCGAGCGCGAGCTGCCCACCGAGGGGGCGCACGGCGTGGCCCTGTTCGCGAGCGAGAGCGCCGGGCTGTTCGAGCCGATCAAGCTCCCGCGCCCGGTGCGCAACCGCGTGGCGATCGGACACTCGCCCCTCGTGGGCCCGCTCGCCAGGCTGGAGCGGCGCGAGCGCTGGTGCGTGGCGCTCGTGAGCCGGCGCGACGCGCGCATCTTCCGCGGCTCGCCCGACGGCCTGCGCGAGATCGAGCAGATCCACGACACCGTGTTCGGCCAGCACGACAAGGGTGGCTGGTCCCAGGCGCGCTTCGCCCGCGGGATCGAGAAGGAGAAGGACGACCACCTGCGCCACGTGGGGGAGTCGCTCCTGCGCCACTTCAAGCGCCGGCCCTTCGAGCGCCTGATCGTGGGCGGCCCGCGCGAGGTGGCCGCCGACTTCGAGTCCAAGCTGCACGGCTACCTGCGGGATCGCCTGGCCGGCCGCATCGAGGTCGACGTCGACAGCTCGACGCCGCAGCAGGTCCTTGCGGCCGCCCAGCCCCGGATCGACGAGCTGGAGCGCGCTCGCGAGTCGGAGGCCCTCGAGCGACTCGGGGAGCGCGGGGTCGTGGGCATCGACAAGGTGCTCGAGGTGCTGAACGAGCGTCGCGTCGAGACCCTGATCCTCGACGAGCAGTTCGCGGGCGTTCCGGGCGTCCAGTGCATCGAGTGCGGCTGGCTGGGGCTGGAGGGCGAGCGCTGCCCGGCCGACGGCTCACCGACGGTCGAGCTCGAGGACCTCACCGACGTGGCGATCGAGCTCGCCCTCCAGCAGTCCGCCGAGCTGCTCGCCGTTCGCTACGACCGCGACTCGCTGGCGGCGCGCGGCGAGGCCGGCGCGCTGCTTCGTTTCTAGGTCACTAGGCCGCGGGCGCCCGGCTTGCCGACTCCCGCCCGCAGGCGGCGCGCAGCGCATCGCGCAGGGCGCGCTGGTGCCTGAGCGGCAGGGCGGCGATCTCGGGCGGCGGCTGGCTCATCTGGCGGAAAACGGTGGCGCGCACCTGCTCGCCCGCCGGCGTGAGCACCAGCAGCTTCACGCGCCGGTCGTGGTCGGCCGTGCGGCGCTCGATCAGGCCGCGCGCCTCGAGCCGGTCGACGATGCCGGTGACGTTCGAGTTGTCGCAGAACAGCATCGCGGCCAGGGAGCTCATGGGAATGCCCTCGCCCGGCTCTATCAGCCGCAGGGCATGGAGCTGCATGGGGGCCAGGCCGAGCTCCTGCGCGAGCGCCATGAAGCGCGGCTTGTTGGCCTGCATGATCTGCCAGATCAGCTGCCAGGCCTCGGCGGCCGGATCGTTCGTAGGCGCCATGGTCGACGCTAATGATAATCGAAACATTCGATAGTTGACAAGTTCAACTACCGTGCTAGCGTCCCGGGGATGGCAGAACGCGAGAAGGCGATCGAGGCAATCGGCCTCGTCCGTGAGTTCAAGAAGGGCCCGCGCGCCGTCGACGGCATCGACCTGGAGGTGAAGGCCGGAGAGGTCTACGGCTTCCTCGGTCCCAACGGCGCCGGCAAGTCGACGACGGTACACATGCTCACGACCCTGCTGCCGCCCACCGACGGCGTGGCGCGGGTGGCGGGATACGACGTGGTGAAGGAGGGCCCGGCGGTGCGCGGCGCCATCGGCGCGGCGCTGCAGGAGGCCGCGCTCGATCCCTATCTCACGGCGCGCGAGCACATGAAGCTTCAGACCGCGATGCACGGGCTGCGCGGCGCCGACGGGCGGGAGCGCATCGAGGCGCTGCTCGAGCGGGTCGGCCTCGTGAGCGCGGCGGACCGCCGCGTCGGCGGCTTCTCGGGCGGCATGAAGCGGCGGCTCGACCTCGCTCTCGCGCTCGTGCACGGCCCCCGGATCCTCTTCCTCGACGAGCCTACGACGGGTCTCGATCCCCAGAGCCGCAGCGCGCTCTGGGAGGAGGTGCAGCGCCTCGCCGCCGACCGCGGCGTGACGGTCTTCCTCACGACCCAGTACCTCGAGGAGGCGGACGTGCTCGCCGACCGCGTGGGGATCATCGACAACGGCCGGCTCGTCGCGGAGGGTACGCCCGAGGCGCTCAAGGACGAGATCGGGCGGCCGAGCGTGGAGGCCACGCCCTGCGCCGCGGGCGAGCTCGAGCGGACGAAGGCGGTGCTCGGGCGCTTCGGCGAGAACGTGGCGGGCTCGCCGAAGGCGGGAGCCGTCCGGCTCGAAGCGGGCTCGCAGCTCGCCGACGTGGTGCGGGCGCTCGACTCCGAGGGGATCGAGATCCAGGACCTCCAGCTGCATGCCCCCACTCTGGACGACGTCTTCCTTGCCAAGACCGGTCGCTCGCTCGAGGGCGCAGCCGAGGTGGAGGCCGCCGAGCAGGAGGCGGAGGAGGAGAAGGAGGCGCTGGTCGGGTGAGCCGGTCGACACTCGCGCTCCAGGTGGGCATGCTCGCCCGCCGCTCGGTGCTGCGCACGCTGCGGCAGCCGGCCATGGTCATCCCCGCCATCCTGTTCCCGCTGATCCTGCTCTCGATCAACAGCGGCGGCCTCGACAGCGCCACCGAGCTGCCGGGCTTCCCGACGGACTCCTACTTCCAGTTCGCGCTCGCGCTCGCGTTCGTCCAGGGCGCGCTGTTCTCCTCGAACAGCGCCGGCACGAACGTGGCGAACGACATCGAGAGCGGCTTTCTCAACCGGCTTGCGCTCACACCTCTGCGCCGCGTCGCGCTGATGCTCGGGCTGCTCGCCGGGATCGTCGCGCTCGGGCTCATCCAGGCCTTGACGTTCCTGGGCGTCGGCTGGGTGTTCGGCGCGGGGTTCGAGGCCGGCATCGCGGGCATGGCCACGATCGTGCTGCTCTCGCTCCTGATCTCGCTCGGGTTCGGCTGCATCGGCGCCTTCGTGGCGTTGCGGGCCGGCAACGGGGAGGCGGTGCAGGGGATGTTCCCGCTGCTCTTCGCCGCGCTCTTCCTGTCGTCGATGTCGCTGCCGCGCGACCTGATCGAGAACGACTGGTTCCAGACGATCGCGGACTGGAACCCGGTCTCGTACATGCTCGAGGGCATCCGCTCGTTGATGATCGACGGCTGGGACCCCGAGGCGCTCGCGCTCGGGTTCGCCTGTGCGGGCGGGCTCGCGCTCGTCGCCCTCGTCGCCGCCTCCTCGGCGCTGCGGACCCGGATGGTGCGGACGTGAGCCGCGGCAGCTTCACGTCGGTCGCGCGCGCGGTGGGCTGGCGCAACGTGCACAACTGGTTCTCGAACCCGGCACTGCTGATACCGTCGCTGCTGTTCCCGCTCTTCTTCTTCACGGCGTTCGCGGGCGGGCTCTCGCGCGTCGACAGCGTCCCCGGGTTCGATTACGACGCCGGCTACACGACCTTCGTCTACGGCTTCGTGCTGCTCCAGTCGGCCGCCTTCGGCGGTGTGTTCACCGCGTTCTCGATCGCGCGCGATTTCGAGTCGGGCTTCTCCCGGCGCCTGATGCTCGCGGCGGCCGACCGCCGCGGCATCATCGGCGGCTACTGGCTCGCCGGGCTCACCCGGGCGCTGTTCACGATCTCGGTGATCACCGCGATCGCCCTGATCACGGGGCTCCACATCGACGGCGGGGTCGTCGACCTCGCGGGTCTGTATGTGCTCGTGCTGCTCGTGAACGCGTTCGCGATGCTGGCGGGCACCGGGGTGGCGATGCGCCTGCGCACGATGCAGGCCGCGCCGGCCATCCAGGTGCCCTTCTTCCTCCTGCTCTTCATGGCCCCGGTCTGGGTCCCGTACGACCTGCTCAGCGGCTGGGTCGAGACGGCCGCGGCGTTCAACCCGATCACGCTCGTACTGGAGGCGAACCGCGGCTTCCTGGCGGGCGATCCGGCCAAGGTGCTGCCCGCCTTCCTGGTGGTGCTGGCGCTCATCTCCGTCAGCCTGCTGTGGGCGCGCGGCGGGCTGGCCAGCGCCGAGCGGACGGCCTGACGGCCGCCGCTCGCGCGGTACCCTGCCCCCATGGCTGACGACGTGCATGAGGTGGTGGAGGGCGCCGGCTACGCGGTGGCGAACGTCGACTCGCTGGCCGACGGACCGGGCTTTCGCAAGGTTCGCAAGGCGCTCGGCGTCACGGCCTTCGGCGTGAACGCGATCGAGATCCCGCCCGGGTACGAGACCGGGCGCCACTACCACGAGAAGCAGGAGGAGCTCTACTTCGTGCACCGCGGCCGCGTCGAGATGACCTTCGACGACGGCGAGTCGCACGTGCTCGGTCCGGGTGGAGTCGCGCGCGTCGACGCCGCCACGATTCGCAAGGTCAAGAACGTGGGGGACGAGCCCGCCGTCTACCTCGTGACCGGCGGCAAGGACGGCTACGTGGGGCGCGACGGCAAGCTCCCCGAGGGCGAGACCAGCCGCTTCGGCGCGGCGGGTCGCCCCGGCTGAGCGGCGGGTGCGCGGCCTCACGGTCCTCGCGGCGGCGGTCGCGCTCGTCGCCGTGCTCGTCGCCGCCCTCCCGTCGGCGGGGCGGCCGCTGCCGACGGCGCCGCGCTGCCAGGTCTTCCCGCGCGACAACCACTGGAACCTGCGCGTCGACCGCCTGCCCGTGCACCCGAGCTCCGACGCGATCGTGCGCTCGATCGGCGCGGGCGAGGCCATGCACGCCGACTTCGGCTCGGGGCTCTACGAGGGCGCACCGATCGGCATCCCCTTCAGGACGGTTCGGCGCTCCCAGCCGAGAGTGCCGGTCAGCTTCGAGTACGCGAGCGAGTCCGACGGCCGCCACTACCCGCTGCCGCCGAAGGTGCCGATCGAGGGAGGGCGTGCCTCGGACGGCGATCGCCACGTGATCGTCGTGGACCGATCGCGCTGCCGGCTCTACGAGCTGTTCGCGGCCTACCCGCGCGCCGGCGGAGCACGCTGGGAGGCCGGCTCCGGCGCGATCTGGAACCTGCGCTCCAACCGGCTCCGTCCGCGCGGCTGGACCTCCGCAGACGCCGCGGGGCTGCCGATCCTGCCGGGCCTGGCGCGCTACGACGAGGTCCGGCGCGGCCGTATCGACCACGCGCTGCGCTTCACCGCCGAGCGGACCCGGCGTGCCTACGTGTACCCCGCGCGCCACTTCGCGTCCGACCTGGACGACCCCGACCTTCCGGCGATGGGTCAGCGGCTTCGCCTGCGGGCGGGCTTCGACATCTCGCGCTTCCCGCGCCAGTCGCGCGTGGTGCTCGCGGCGCTCAAGCGCTACGGGATGATCCTCGCCGACAACGGCTCGTCCTGGTACGTGAGCGGCGCGCCCAACCGCGGCTGGGACAACGACGACCTGCACTCCCTCGGGCGCGTGCCGGGCAGCGCCTTCGAGGTGGTGGACACGAGCCGTTTGCCTCGGCCGAGGTGAGGCCGCCGTGCTGCCGGTCCGAATCGGCTGCTCGGGCTGGAACTACGACGACTGGCGCGGGCGCCTCTATCCCGAGGGGTTGGGCAAAGGCCGCTGGCTCGAGCGCTACGCCGAGGTCTTCGACACCGTGGAGGTCAACTCGACCTTCTACCGCCTGGCTTCGCGCGAGGCGGTCGGGCGCTGGGTGGAGCAGACGCCGCCGGAGTTCGTCTTCGCGGCCAAGGCGAGCCGCTACCTCACGCACGTCCGCCGGCTCCGAGAGAGATCGAGACCGGGATCGCCCGCTACTACGAGCGCATCGAGCCGCTCGTCGAGGCCGGCAAGCTCGGGCCGGTCGTGTGGCAGCTGCCGGCGAACTTCCGGGCGGACCCGGAGCTGCTGGCAGCCGATCCTGCCGCTGCTGCCGGCCGGGCGCCACTGCTTCGAGTTTCGCCACGAGAGCTGGTTCCGCGCCGAGATCTACGACCTGCTCCGCGGTCACGGGGCGGCGCTCGTGATCGGCGACCATCCGAAATGGCCGTTCCAGGCCCGCGAGCTGACGGCCGACTGGACGCTGATCCGGCTCCATCACGGCCATCGCGGCAGGCGGGGGAACTACTCCGAGAGCGAGCTCGACGAGTGGGCCGGCTGGATCGCTCGCGTGCGCCGGCGCGCCGAGGTGCTCGTCTACTTCAACAACGACTGGGAGGGGTTCGCGGTCGCCAACGCTCGCTCGCTCAAGCGGCGCCTTCGGTCATAGCCGCTTCTTCTCCACACGATCGAGCTAAACCGAGCGCCTTGCGGATCGGGAGCGCCCTGGCTAGTCGGTCGGCGCGAGGAGCGCATGAAGCGGGCGGGTGTTCAGGACCTCCGCGGCCGTCGCCCAGCCGCGCCGCGCCGTGGCGACCGACAGCATCATGTTCCCTAGCCCGCGCACCGAATGCGCGTCGGTTGAGCAGACGATTCGCACTCCCGCCTGAATGGCGGCGCGGACGTGCTCCCCGCGGAGGTCGAGCCGGGCAGCCAGGCCGTTGACCTCGAGCGCCACGCGTTCCTCGAGCGCGACCTCGAACACGCGCTCGAGATCGAGGGCGTTCTCCGGCCGTCGCCGTATGAGCCGGCCCTTTGGATGGCTGAGGCAGCGGACATGGGGGTTGCGCAGCGCCTCCTCCACCCGCTTCGTGAGCTCGCGCGCCGCCATTCTCTGCCCAGCGTGCACGCTCGCCTGGACCCAGTCCAGCTCCGCGAGCACATCGTCGGGCAGATCGAGGCGGCCATCGGGGAGGATGTCGCACTCGATCCCGCGCAGGACGCGGAACGGAGTGAGCAGCTCGTTCGCATGCGCGATCTCCTCGGCCTGACGGCGAACGTCCTCCGGGCTCAACCCGCGGACGGCGCCGACGGCGGGGGTGTGGTCGCAGATGGCCAGGTACTCGTAGCCGCGCTCGTGGGCGGCACGCGCCATCTCCACGACGCTCGCCCGGCCGTCCGACCAGGTGGTGTGGCAGTGGAGGTCGCCGCGGATCTCGTCCGCCCGAAGCAGAGCCGGCGCCTCCCCGCGAAACGCCTGCTCGCGGAGCTCCGGAGGGCACCAGGGGAGGTCGAGCGCGCGGTAGACCGCCCCCTCGTCTGGCCCGTCCGGCAGTGGCTCGAGCGCGTCGACGTAGCCGGGCGAGCCCGTCGCGCGCATGAGCTCCGTCCCGAATCGTTCCGGCACGGCGACGACGAGCTGGAGCGGCACGCCATCGACGGTCACGCCCAGGGCGCCGCGCTCGTCCTGCTCGATGATCGCAACCACCTGAGGCAGCGCGGCAAAGCGTGCCACGAGCTCCCCCGGATCCCGCGCCGGGCAGACCACCGCCAGCAGCTCGCACACATCGCGCCAGCGCCGCGTATCGCCGGCAGGCTCGCCGCCAAGGGAGGCCGCGACGCCCCCGACGAGCTCCCGGGCGTGGTCGAGCAGGAGCCCATGGCCAGGTCGCGGACCGGGGGCGCGAGCGAGCGCCTCGAGCAGACGGGCCTCGGTCTTGGGTCCGATTCCGGGCGCCGACTGGAGCCGGCCCGCGGCCGCCGCTTCGCGAAGCTCGTCGGCGTTGCGGACCCCGAGCGCGCGCGCGAGCTCGACCGAGCGTCGGGCGCCCAGCCCGAGATAGCGCCCGAGCCCTACCAGGTCCGGGGCGACCTCACGCTCGAGCTGAGCGAGCTCGGCGATCGTCCCGGTCTGGACGAGCTCGCGCAGTCGCTCTTCGATTCCGGGACCGATCCCCCGCAGCTCACGCGCCCGCCCCGTACGCACCAGCTCGGCCACCGGGACGGCCGCGCCACGGATGCTGTCGGCGGCACGGCGATAGGCGCGCGCCATGAACGGGTTCGCATCGGCGAGCTCGAGCACCGACGCGAAGCTCTCGAGGTGGTCGGCGATGTGAGCGTTGTCCATCCCCTCCGTAGTGTGTCCCAGGTGACGCAGCGCCGCGCGGCCTGAAAGGGCGGTCGCCGGGTAAGCGAGATCCATGAACCGTCTCCGTGAGATCGAAGCGCTCGGCCAGTCCGTCTGGCTCGACAACCTGAACCGGGAGCTGCTCGATGGCGGCGACCTCGAACGGTTGATCGACGAGGACGGCCTGAGCGGCGTGACCTCCAACCCGACCATCTTCGAGAAGGGGATGGGGCACTCGGATCGCTACGACGACGCCTTCCGCGCGGCGCTCGACGAGACCGAGGACCCACAGGGACTGTTCGAGCGGCTCGCCTATCGCGACGTCCGCGACGCCGCGAATCTGCTGCGGCCGACGTTCGAGGCCACCAACGGGGCCGACGGCTTCGTCTCGTTCGAGCTCCCGGCGTCGCTCGCCCATGACCGCGACGCCTCGGTGTCGGAGGCGCGCCGCCATCGGGACGCGATCGGCCGCGCGAACGTGCTCATCAAGGTGCCGGGCACCGAGGCCGGCCTGGGCGCCTTCGAGGAGCTGACCGCGGGCGGGGTGAACGTGAACGTCACGCTCCTGTTCGCAGTCGCGCGCTACGAGGAGATCGCCGAGGCCTACCTGCGCGGGCTCGAGCACCGCCTCGAGGCGGGCGAGCCCGTGGATCGCGCGGCGTCGGTGGCGAGCTTCTTCGTCTCGCGCGTGGACACGAAGGTCGACGAGGCGCTCGAGGGCACGGGCCGCGAGGACCTGCGCGGCAAGGCCGCAGTGGCCAACGCCAAGCTGGCCTACCGGTCGTTCACCCGCATCTTCTCGGGCGAGCGCTGGGAGCGGCTGGTCGCGGCGGGCGCGGCGCCGCAGCGCCCGCTCTGGGGGTCGACGTCGACGAAGAACCCCGACTATCCGGACACGCTCTACGTCGACGAGCTGATCGGCCCGCACACGGTGAACACGATGCCGGACGCGACGATCGAGGCCGCTCGCGACCACGCCACCGCCGAGCGCACCATCGACCGCGACCTGGAAGGTGCCGAGGCCGTGATGCGCGAGGTGCGTCAGGCGGGCGTCGACGTGGACGACATCGTCGAGCGGCAGCTCGTGGACGAGGGCGTGAAGGCATTCGCGGATTCCTACGAGTCGCTGCTCGAGACGCTCGAGCGCAAGGCGTCCGAGCTCCGGGCCGGCGCTGGGCGCCGCGGACTGAGCGCGATGTCGCTCACCTTCGGCAGCGGCCCGCTCGCACCGCGCCCGGCCGGCGTCTTCAACGGCGCGCATCGGCCTACCCGAGACGGTGCTGTTCTTCGACCCGTATCTGCCGCGCGTGCGCGCGCTGTTCGAGGGCGAGACCGTCGCCGACAGCCTCGCGACCAAGCTCCTCCACGAGAGCGGCCGGCTGCCGGTCTTCTACTTCCCGCTCGACGACGTGCGGACCGACCTGCTCGAGCCGTCCGGCAAATCGGTCGGAGGTGCCGTCGAAGGGGGTGGCGAGCTACCGAACGCTGCGCTGCGGGGAGCGCGCCGTGCCCGACGCGGCCTGGCTCTTCGAGTCCCCGGTCGAGGCGGCCGGCTTCCTCGCCGGCCATCTCGCCTTCGAGTGGTCGGCGATCGACGAGTGGTTCACCGAGGACGAGCTCGTGCTCGGCCACCCGCGCGACCCCTACAGCCGCATCGAGGTGCTGAGGTCGACGCGCCACGTGCGCGTGCTCCTCGAGGGCGAGCTGCTCGCCGACACCCGGCGGGCCAAGATCCTCTACGAGACCGCGCTGCCGCCGCGCTTCTACATCCCCGCCGAGGACGTCCGCACCGAGCGGCTCGTGGCGAGCCCCAGCCGCTCGCGCTGCGCCTACAAGGGCTCCGCCTCGTACTGGCACGTGCGCGTGGGGGAGCGGCTCGTCGAGGACCTGGTCTGGACCTACCGCGATCCCGACCACGATGCGCTGCCCGTGGCGGACATGCTCTGCTTCTTCAACGAGCGGGTCGACCTCGAGCTGGACGGCGAAAGCGCCGAGCGCCCCGAGACGCAGTGGTCGCGCAGCGCCGAGCAGGAGCACGCGGGCGCCTCGGCGCTGCGCGGTCTGATGGGCAGGCGCTAGAGCTCAGGCGGCCTCGGCCGCGGTCGAGAGGCGGTCGAGTGCCCGTCGCAGCAGGCGCGAGACGTGCATCTGCGAGTAGCCGATCCGCTCGCCGATCTCGCGCTGGGTGAGGTCGTTCCTGAAGCGCAGCTCGACGACCTGGCGCTCCACCTCGGGAAGCGCCCGCCAGGTGCTGGCGATCGCGTCGCGGTCCTCCACGAGCTCGTACGCGGAGTCCTCGTCGCCCAGGAGCTCGACGAGCGTCGCCGACTCGTCCTCGTCGCGCGAGGTGGGCTGGTCGAGCGACGCGGCCTCATAGCTCGCCGACGCCTCCTGTGCCTCGAGCACGTCCTCCACCGAGCAGCCGAGCGACGCGGCGACCTCGCGGGGCTTGGGCGACCGGCCGAGCCGCTTCGACAGCTCCTCGGTCTCACGGCTCACCGCCAGCGACCGCTCCTGGAGGTCACGCGGCACGTGCAGCGACCAGCCCTTGTCGCGGAAGTGTCGCTTGAGCTCGCCCAGGATCGTCGGCGCGGCGTAGCTCGTGAACTTCGTGCCGCGGCCCGGCTCGAAGCGGTCGATCGCCTTGACGAGGCCGAGGCACGCGACCTGAAGCAGGTCGTCGAACGGCTCGTCGGTGTACGTGTATCGCAGCGCCAGGTCGCGCGCGAGCGGCAGGAAGCGCTCGGCGAGCTCCTCCCGGGCGGCCAGGTTACCCTCGTGGTGATAGCGAACCAGGAGCTCGCGCTCGATCTCCCGCGTCTTCTCGCGAGAGCCGGCGCCTTGGTGTTGGCCACCGGACGGATCAGGCGAAGCGATCGCCAATACGGCCATGTGCTGGAACCTCCGTCGTCAACTCCGTCGTCAATGACAAAGGTCCGCTGCGCGACCGCCTGCGACCGCACGTCGTCCCTCAGAATCCGGGCGTGGCACCCCTTCAAGCTGTGTTTGCAACCCGAAAGACCGCCTTGTCTCATTTTCTCCTCGTGGTGCGGTTGCTAAACCTGCACCTATTCGTCCAAGAGGACCACCCGGGCTGCACCAATTCATCTAAACCATTCCGTTGACTCGTGCTGCTCGAATGGGTACCCTTCGGCGCCCGCCCGAGGCTCGCGCCGCGGGTGTGACCACCGCGAGAGGAGAGCATGGCGTACCTGAACTGCCCGACCTGCCGGCTGACGGTGTACAGGCCCGTCCTGTCGATGGGCGACGAGGACTGCCCACGCTGCCGCGCCAAGCTCGGGCAGGTCAGCCGGCTCTTCCGCTCCTCGCTTCCGCCGCGGCTGCTCGAGACGAAGGGCAGGCCAGGCGCGGGCAAGTCGGCTCGCCCAGCCTGAGCCGGCCAGCGCTGATCACGCCTCCTGCTTGTCCATCTTGCGGGTGTCGCGCGGCTCGGCGAACGGCTCCTTGTCCTCCGGGCGCATCCCGTTCTCGATCGCCCGGCCGCGCTCCAGCTCGGCGTTGAACTCGGCGCCGAGCAGGATCATGATGTTCGAGATCCAGAGCCAGACCAGGAAGACGATCGGGCCGGCCAGCGCCCCGTAGGTCTCGTTGTAGGAGCCGAAGTTCGCGACGTAGAACGCGAACGCGAGCGAGGCGATCACCCAACCGCGACGGCGAGGATCCCGCCGGGCGACAGCCAGCGGAAGCCCGGATGCTTGACGTTCGGCGCCGCCCAGTAGAGCACGGCGAACAGGAACGAGACGAACAGGAGCATCACCGGCCACTTCGCGATGTTCCAGATGTCGATCGCGGTGTCGCCGACGCCGATCAGCCCGCCGACTTCCTTTGCCAGCCCGCCGGACAGCGTGACCGCCACGGCGCTCACCGCCGTGAGCACCATCAAGCAGGACGGTGAGCCCGATCCGCACCGGCAGCGTCTTCCAGACCGGCCGTCCCCTCGTCGATGTCGTAGATGGCGTTCGACGCGCGCATGAAGGCACCCACGTACCCCGAGGCGGAGTAGATGGCTGCCGCGAGACCGATGACGAAGAAGACTCCAGCCGCCCCCTGGCTGCCCTGGAGGTTCTCGATGGCGCTGGTGAAGATGTCCTTGGCGGGGCCGGGCGCGACCGAGCCGAGGTTGTCGATCAGCGGCTGCGTCGCCGACTCGCCGATCAGGCCGAGCACCGAGACCAGCACGATCAGAGCCGGGAAGATGGCCAGCACGGCGTAGTAGGTGAGCGCCGCCGCCCAGTCGGTGAGGTTGTCCTCCTGGAACTCCTTGACCGAGCGCTTGAGCACGCCCATCCAGCTGCGCTTGCTGAGGTCGGTCGGGCCCTCGGGACCCGTGTCGTCGCGCTCCGCCATGGTCATCTCCTCCGGATCAGCCAGAGCGCGACCAGGCCCGCCACGATGCCGGCGGCCGCGAAGCCCACCGGCGCGGGCTTCTCCCTGGCCTGCTGCTGGACGTCCTGCGCCTTCTGACGAACCTGCGCCTTCACGTCTGCCTTGTGGGAGAGCGCCTCCACGGTCTCGCCGAGCTCCCTGCGGGTCTGCTCGATCTCGCGCCGCAACTCCTCCTGGCGCTGCTCGTCGGTCATCCCGCCCTCGCTCATGAGCGCGCCCTCGCCTTCACGGTGTCGACGTCGAGTTGCACGCTCTCGATCGTCTGCTCGGGCTTGGCCGGCGTGGCCTGGTCGACCTGCTTCTTGCCCGCCAGGGCGAGGACTCCCGCGACGGCCAGCAGCACCGCGCCCACGATCAGGGCGGCGATCCAGGGTTCGAGCAGCGTGCCGATACCGACGATCGCGGCGGCCACGAGCGCACCCACACCGTAGAGCGCGACCAGACCGGCGCTCCCGAACATGCCGGCGCCCCTGCCCGCGTGCTTGCCCTTGGTCGTGAGCTCCGCCTGGGCGAGGCGCATCTCCTGGCGGATGAGCGTCGAGGTCTGCTGAGACAGGCGTTGGACGAGCTCGCCGATCGGGCGCTCGTCGGTGGTCGTGCTCTCCATGGGCTCGCGAGTACCCGTCTTCCGGCGCGATACGCACCCGGGCGGTGCCTATTACGCCGCCTCCGCGAGCGCGGCCACCTCGCGCGTCTCCGCGAGCCGCTCGAGCGCCTTGTGCTCGATCCGGCGCACGCGCTCGGGGGACAGGCCGAGCCGCCGGCCCGCCTCGCGCAGCGGGGTGGGGGCGGCGCCGCCCACGCCGTAGCGGAGCACGATCACCTCGCGCTCCTGGTCCGGCAACCGCCGCAGCGCGGCTCGGACGGCCTCCTCGCGGAGGCCGATCTCGACCACCTCCACGGGCTCGCGCTCGTCGCTCGGCAGCAGGTCGCCGAGCTCCGTCTCGCCCTCCTCGCCGATCGGGCGCTCGAGGCTCGTGACCGTGCGAGTGAACTCGCGAGTCTCTTCGATCTCCTCGAGCGTCAGATCCGCGGCGGCGGCGATCTCCGCGTCGGTGGGGGGCCGCTCGAGGCGTGCCCCCAGCTCGCGCTCGACCCGAACGATCTTGCGCTGCCGCTGGCCGATGTGCACCGGGAGGCGGATCGTGCGGCCCTGGTTCGCGAGGCCGCGCTGGATCGCCTGGCGGATCCAGAACGTCGCGTAGGTGGAGAACTTGTAGCCCTTGCGCCAGTCGAATTTCTCGACCGCCCGGATCAGCCCCAGGATGCCCTCCTGGATCAGGTCGAGCAGCGCCAGCTCGTGACCCTGGTACTTCTTCGCGAGGGAGACGACGAGCCGCAGGTTCGCGTTGACCATCTGCTCCTTGGCCGCCAGGTCGCCGCGCTCGATGCGCTTGGAGAGCTCGACCTCCTGCTCGGCGGTGAGCAAGGGGTGACGGCGCACGTCGCGGAGGAAGAGCTGCAGGGCGTCGCTCGTGATCGAGGCGAGCTCGACGTTGTCGTAGTGAGCCGGCTCCGGGCTCGCGCGACCGCAGTCGTCCGCGATCTCGACGCCGCCGGCCTCGATTCGGTCGGCCAGCGACTGCGCTTCGTCGTCGGACAGGCCGAGTTCCTGGACGAGCTCGGAAAGCTCGGACAGGTTCACGCAGCCTTGCACGTCGCCGCGCTCGATGAGCGCGTCGATCATCGACGTCTCCATGATGAGTTGGTACCCGTCCGCCGGAGGGTGAAAACGAGTGATGGGTGGCGTCGTGGGGCCCTGCCGCTAGCCCCGCCCCCGCGCGCGGCGTAGGATCTCTGGTCTTCCTGCTCGAGCCGCTGGGGGGCAGCGACTCGATCGACGCAGGAAGTGGGGGCGCCGGTGGCCGGCCGGCGCCCCCGAAGCTTCCGCCTGCATGGCCGTGAGCGAGGGCTCCGAGGCCGCTGCGTAGCGGCCGCGCGGGCTAGCCGCGCTTCTTCTCGGCCGCCCCCACGGCGCGCGACGCTCGCCGGTGGAGCTTGGCGGCCTCGGCCTCGTCGGCCTTGGCCGCGCGCAGGGCGGCGGCCGCGTCGTCGGCCTTCGAGCGCGCATCGTCGGCGCGCTGCTTGGCGGCGGACGCTCGCTTCTCCGCGGCCTGCGTGGCCTTGGTGGCCTTGTCGAGCGCCCTCTGCGCGCGCTGGTCCTCCTTGCGGGCGTCGGTCAGGGAGCGCTCGAGCTCACGGGTCGGGTTCGTGTCCGGCTCCGGCCGACCGCTTCGCTTCCTTCCCGGGCGCCCCGACCTCGCCGAACAGCCCGACCGCCTCGCGCTCGCGCGCGAGGCGGCCGGCGCGGAGCTCGGCGGCGACCTGCTCGTCGGTCGCGGCCGCCCGGAGGGTCGCCTCGACGCGCTCCCGGAAGGCGGCCGTGGTGGCCACGCCCTCGGCGTCGGCGACCGCGACGGCCTCGCCGACGAGCCGCGCGACCAGCTCGCGCTCCTTGTCGGACGCGCTGCGGAGCGCCTTCCGGTCGCCGCCGCGGAGGAGGGCCTCGTGGGCGTCTCGCAGCTTCCCGCCGGCCTTCAGGAGCGCCTCCACCTCGCGGCCCTTGCGGCGCGCGACCTGGTTGAGCGCCCAGGCCGGTGTCGTGGGCTTCCTCAGCGCCTTGAGGGCCTTCGCCTCGTCGCGGCGGCCGTCCTGACGCAGCCGCTTGGCGAGCTCGTCGCGCTCGCTCGTGAAGTCGCCCGGCGCCAGGCCGTAGAGCTCGTCGGCTGCGTCCGTCACGTCTCCAGCATCGCATCGACGCGCTTGCGAGCCTGTCCGATCCCGCGCGCGTGCGCTTGCATGCCCGCCCAGGGGTCGCCCTTCGCGGCCAGCCGCCGCAGCACGTTGCGCAGCGTCCAGCGGTCGGGGCGAAGTCGCGAATCGGACAGCTCGTCCCAGTCGATCGGGGTGGCCACCGGTGCACCTCTGCGCGGACGGACCGCGTACGGCGGCACGGCCGTCTGGGCGTAGCCGTTGCGGAGCACGTCGACGAGGATGCGACCCTCGCGCTTGTTCTTGCGGAACTCGGTGGTGAGCTCCCCCGGATGCCGCTCGGCCAGCACCTGAGCGGCTCGGCGCGCCAGCTCCTTGACCTCCTCCACGTGGGCCCGCCGCCTGAGCGGCGCCCAGACGTGGATGCCCTTCGAGCCCGTGACCTGGGCGAAGGGCGCCAGGCCGAGCTCGCGCAGCAGCTCGCCGGTGGCGCGCGCCGCGCGGCGGATCTGGGCGAAGTCCGTGCCCGGGGCCGGGTCGAGGTCGAATACGATCCGGTCCGGCTGCGTGACGCGGTCGGCGCGCGAGAGCCAGACGTGCGGAGTGATCGTGTTCTGGCCGACGAGGTAGACGAGCGAGTCCGCATTCGAGATCAGCGCGTGCGTGATTGTGCCGCCGGCCTTCGGCACCTCGACGCGCTTGATCCAGGCGGGGAAGTGGTCGGGCGCGTCCTTGTGGAAGAAGCCCTTGCCATCGATCCCCTGCGGGAAGCGCTGCATGCTCACCGGCCGGTCGGCCGCGTGCGGCAGCATCCACTCGGCCACGCGCTCGTAGTAGCCGGCGAGATCGGCCTTGGTGATCCCGTCGGCCGGGAACAGCAGCTTGCCGGGGCTCGTGATCTCGACGCTCACGGGTCTCAGCCGCCCGCGCTCGGACGCAACGGCTCGATCGAGAGCGGACCCTCGTGGAGGGTCTCCACCTGGAGGGTCGAGTGCGTGATCCCGAAACGCTCGCTCAGCAGCTCGGCGAGCTGGCGACGGTGCGACTGGGTGTCGCAGCCGGAGCGCACGGTCACGTGCGCGGACAGCGCGGGGAAGCCGGAGCTGACCTCCCAGACGTGCAGGTCGTGGACCTCGACCACGTGGTGCTCGGCCGCCAGCGCGTTGCCGATCTCGCTCGGGTCGAGGTCGCGGGGTGCCGCCTCGAGCAGCACTCGGCCCGAGTCGCGCAGCAGGCGGAAGCCCGAGAAGAGCATCAGCCCGGCCACGAGCAGCGCCGCGATCCCGTCGGCGCGCGAGAAGCCGGTGAGCAGGATGAGCGCGCCGGCCACGGCCGTGGCGACGAACGCGAACAGGTCGTTCAGCACGTGCTGGAACGCGCCCTCCACGTTCAGGCTCTGGCGGTTCGCCCCGGCGAGGATCAGCGTTGCGGCCAGGTTCACCCCGATCCCGACCACGGCGACGATCAGCACGGCGGCGCCCTCGACGTCGGGCGGGTCGACGAGCCGCCTGATGCCCTCGAGCCCGATCACGGCGCCGAGCGCGACCAGCGTCGCGCCGTTCAGCTGGGCCGACAGGATCTCTGCGCGCCGGAAGCCGAACGTGAAGTCGCCGCCCGGCGGCCGGCGCGCCAGGTGCGCGGCGAAGAGCGCCAGCGCGATCGCACCGGCGTCGGTGAGCATGTGCGCCGCGTCGGCGAGCAGGGCGAGCGAGGAGGCCAGCAGGCCGACCACCACCTCGGCCACCATGAAGCCGAGGATGAGCACGAGCGCCGCGACCAGCCGGCCCGTGTCCGTCGTGTGAACGTGGTCGTGGTGATGGGCGTGCGCCATCGCCTGTGATGGTCGCACGCGTCGCAGCCGTCGGCGCTCAGCGCGCGGCGCCGAACAGCGGCGGTTCGCTCCCGACGCCGGCGATCGCGTCGGCCAGCTCGCGCCCGGCCAGGAACCCGGGCACGTTGCCGACGCCCGAGTAGCCGCCCATCACGTAGAGGCCGGGCCGGCCCGGCACCTCGCCGACGTAGGGCAGCCTGTCGTCGGAGTAGCCGACCACCCCGGTCCAGTGATGGGTGACTGGCGCGCTCGCTCCGAGGTCCTCGCGCACGAAGCGCTCGATGCGCTCCCAGACGCGCTCGCTGCCGGTGTCGGAGGCGGTGTACGAGCTCTCGCCGTCCAGGTCGCTGAAGCCGCCGGCGAGCACCCGTCCGTCGGGGCGCTGGTGCCAGTACTCGTAGCCCCAGCGGGAGTACACGAGCGGCTCACCGAGACGCTCGGCGACGGGCTCGGTGGCCACCATGTGCAGGCGCCGCGAGCGCACGCGGTCCGCGTACTCGGGCACGAGTGTCGGCAGCCCGCCGTCGCTGGCCACCACCACGTGCCGGGCGGCCACGGCGCCCTCGGGCGTGCGCAGCTCGGCCTCCCCGGGTGCGGCCGCCGCTCCCTCGAGGGCGCTCTCCTCGAACACGCGGGCTCCCGCATCGTCGAGCGCGCGCGAGAGCAGCCGGTACCAGCGTGCCGGATGGAGCGCGGCGTCGTGGGCGGTGAAGACCGCGTTGTGCCCGTAGCCGGCCAGCCCGGGCGGCAGGTCGTCGCGCTCGACCAGCTCGCCCGGAAACCCATCCTCGTGCAGCGCCCGCGCGTGGGCGCGGATGTGCTCGGCCTCCTCCTCGGACGTGCTCGCGCGCAACAGGCCCACGCGGCGGGCGGCATCGCCCGCCCCGAGCTCGGCCGCCAGCTCGAGCACGCGCTCCTGCGCCTCGAGCGTGGCGGCGTACAGGCGCCGCGCTCGCTCAGCGCCGAAGCGCTCGCGAGCGTCGTTGTAGAACTCGGCCAGGCCGGCGATCAGGAAGCCGCCGTTTCGCCCGCTCGCGCCGGACGCGACCGTCGCCCGTTCGAGCAGCACGGTGTCGACGCCGTGGCGCGCCAGGTGGAGGGCGCAGGAGATCCCGCCCACGCCGGCGCCGATCACGCATGCCTCGGCCTCGACCCGCCCACGCAGTGGGGGTCGCGGCTCGTAGCGCTCGTCGAGCCAATACGGGACGGTGCCGGTCATCCGCGGCCTCAGGGCGAGGTGGGCGTCGACTGCGTGCCCGGCAGCGGCTCGGCCGGTGTGGTCGTCGTGGGGTCCGGGGCGGGGGCGGTGGTGGCCGGCTCCTTCGGCGCAGGGCGGGCGGTCGGCGTGTCGGTCGGCTCGTCCGTGGGCTCGGACTCTCGCTCCGCGGGCGCGCTCCGCTCGTCGCGAGTGGTCTCGCTCTCGGGCTGGTCCTTGCTGCGCTCCGAGGTCGAGCCGCCGCCGAGCGTGGTCTTGCGCTCGCCGCCCGCGAGCGAGCCGCCCGCGAGCAGCTCGCCGGCCGTGAGCGTGACGGCCGCGATCACGAAGGCGATGGCGGCCGTGGCCGCCACCACGCCGAGCGCGATCCTGCGCCGCGGCGCCCGCGACGAGGGCTGGCGATAGATGCGCACGGGCGGCTCGGCGCCGGCGCTCGCCGGCTCCGCGGGAGAGGCGGGGGGCGCGGACGGGGCGGCCGGCGGTCGGCTCGGCGCGCGCGTCCGCTCGCCCGTGGAGATGCGGCGTGCGATGCGGTCCGTCGGCCGGTGAAGCGCCTCGCTCAGCAGCGTGACGAGGACAGGGGTGGCCGCCGCGGCGATCCAGGTGCCGTGGATCCAGAGCTGCGAGGTGACGGCGGCCGCGGTGGCGGACGCGATGCTCGCGATCGCAAGCGTCCGACTGTTGATGCGGCGCTCTTCCTCGCGCTCGACTGTGCGCGGGGTCGAAGCCATCAGAGCCGTTCACGGTAGCGATAGGGTCGCCGCGGTGTCTGCCGAGCGCTCACACGAGGTCGACGTGGTGGTCGTGGGCGCCGGTCTCGCGGGCCTGGCGGCGGCGCGCGAGCTGACAGCGCGCGGCGCTTCGACGGTGGTCCTGGAGGCCCGCGAGCGCGTCGGGGGCAGGGTCGAGAACCACGACATCGGCGACGGCCGGGTCGTCGAGGTGGGCGGCCAGTGGATCGGGCCGACCCAGGATCGGCTTGCGGCGCTCGCCGCGACGCTCGGGGTCGAGACCTTCCCCACCTACAGCCAGGGCAAGAACGTGATCGAGTACCGCGGCAGCCTGCGCCGCTACACGGGCGCGATCCCTCGCATCAACCCGCTCGTCCTGATCGACGTCGAGCGAGCCCAGCGTCGCCTCAACCGGCTGGCGAGGAGCGTGCCGCTCGAGGCCCCGTGGGAGGCGCCGCGCGCTGCCCGGCTGGACGCGCAGACGGCGGCGACCTGGATGCGGCGCAACATGGCGACCGGCCCCGGGCGGATGTTGCTCGAGCTGGGCTTCGAGGCCGTCTGGGCCGCCCAGCCCGAGGACATGTCCCTGCTGCACGTGCTCTTCTACATCCACTCGGCCGGCAGCCTCCAGATGCTGTTCGACACCGAGGGCGGGGCGCAGCAGGACCGCTTCGTCGGCGGCTCGCAGCGGATACCGCTGCGGATGGCCGAGGAGCTGGGCGAGGACCGGCTCGTGCTCGGCGCTCCCGTCCGCCGCATCCAGCACGGGCCGCACGGCGTGACCGTCCGCGCCGACGCGACGCTCGCGCGGGGCCGGCGCGCCATCCTCGCGGTCGCGCCGACGCTCGCCGGGCGGATCGCGTACGACCCGCCGCTGCCCGGCTTCCGCGACCAGCTGACGCAGCGCATGCCGCTCGGCACGGTCGCCAAGTGCATGGCGATCTACGACGAGCCGTTCTGGCGAGCGGAGGGTCTCTCCGGGCAGGGCACGAGCGACGTCGGCCCGGTGCGGCTCACCTTCGACAACTCGCCGCCGGAGGGCACGCCCGGGGTGCTGCTCGGCTTCCTCGAGGGGCGCCGCGCGCGCCAGCTCGGCAGACTCGCGCCCGAGGAGCGCCGCGCGGCGGTCGTGGACACGTTCACGCGCCTCTTCGGCCCGCGCGCGGCCCGGCCGGACGCCTACGTCGAGCGGCTCTGGGCCGAGGAGGAGTGGACTCGCGGCTGCTACGGCTGCCACCTGCCGACCGGCGCCTGGACGAACTACGGCCCGGCGCTCCGCGAGCCGATCGGTCCGCTCCACTGGGCGGGCGCCGAATACGCCCCGGTGTGGAACGGCTACATGGACGGCGCGGTTCGCTCGGGCGAGCGGGCCGCCGCCGCCGTGCTGGGCGCGCTCTGACCCGGCCCGGCTCGGAGTAGCTCTGCCGCCCTCCGGGTACCGGATCAACAGGTATCCAGAGGAGGAGGGGACGGAAGTCGTGAAGATCGTGCGTTTGGCGGCCATCCTGGCCGCGTTGGTTGCGTTGTTGTCGATCGCCGCCTGCGGCGATGACGACGACGACGGCGGAGGCGGCGGGGGCGCTGCCGACGCAGAGAAGGTCGGCGAGGCCAAGGCCCAGGGCGACGTGACGTGGTGCATCGGCAAGGACACCACCGGGGCCTTCAAGACCGTCGTCGAGAACTTCAACAAGGAGAACCCGAACGCGAACGCCAAGCTGCTCGAGCTGCCGACGGCCGCCGACGAGCAGCGGCGCCTTCAGATCCAGCGGTTGCGGGCGGAGTCGCCCGAATGCGACGTGCTCGGCATGGACGTGATCTGGACCGCCGAGTACGCGGCGCAGGGCTGGCTGCACGGACGTGACCGACGCGGTCGAGGCGCGCAAGGACGAGTTCATCCCCTCCACGATCGAGACGGCCTTCTACGACGGGAAGTACTGGGCGATCCCGTTCAACACGAACGCCGGCTTCATCTACTGGCGCACCGACGAGGCGGGCGACCAGCCGCCCGAGTCCTGGCAGGCGATGTACGAGACCGCCCAGAAGGACAACGGGCTCGTCTACCAGGGTGCGCGCTACGAGGGGCTCACGGTCAACTTCCTCGAGCTGCTCTACAGCGCGGGCGGGAGCGTCGTGAACGACGACGCCACCGAGGCCACGGCCGACTCCCAGGAGACTCGGGACGTGCTGACGTTCATGCAGAAGGGCATCGACGACGGCGCCGTCCCGAAGGCCGTGACCACCTACATGGAGGAGGAGTCGCGGCGCGCCTTCGAGTCCGGCAACGGCACGTACATGCGCAACTGGCCGTACGCCTACGCGCTCGGCAAGGAGTCGAAGATCGCCGACGACTTCGCGGTCACGACCTTCCCGAAGTACGGCGAGAACGAGGGCGCGGGCGTGCTCGGCGGCTACGACCTGGCGATCTCCGCGTACTCGGAGAACCCCGAGGGTGCGCTCGCGTTCGCCAACTTCGCCACGAGCCCTGACGCTCAGGTGATCCAGGCCTCGCAGGCGTCGCTGCCGGCGGTGCTCACCGACGTCTACGACGACCCGGCGGTCACGAAGGCGCTGCCGTTCGCCGCCGAGCTGCGCGACGCCGTCTCGCAGGCCAAGCCGCGGCCGGTGACGCCGGTGTACCCGCAGGTCAGCGAGGCGATCTACAACAACGTCTTCGCCGTCCTTCAGGGGGACATGACGCCCGACGAGGCGGCGACGAAGATGAACGAGGAGATTCAGTCCGCGCTCGAGACGTTCTAGACGCGCATGGAAGCAGCAACCGCCAGGATCGGCCGGCGGCAGGACAAGCGCCGCTACGGGAGCGGCGAGCGGCGCCTTGCGGTGCTCATGCTGTCGCCGGCTATGGTGGTCATCGCCCTGGTGGCCGCCTACCCGATCGGGTACGCGATCTGGCTGTCGCTGAACGAGTACAGCGTCCGGGTCCCGGGGCTGTCGCGATTCGCCGGCTTCAAGAACTACTCCGAGGCGCTCGGCTCAGCGGAGTTCTGGGACGCGGTCGGGGCCACGTTCCTGTTCACCGGGATCTCGGTGAGCCTCGAGTTCGTGGTCGGTCTCGGCATGGCCCTCGCCATGCACGAGGCCTTCCGAGGACGCGCGCTGCTGCGCACGGTCGTGCTTGTCCCGTGGGCGGTGCTCACCGTCGTCAGCGCGATCACGTGGCGCACGATCTTCGAGCCGAACCTCGGGCTCGCCACGCAGGTGCTCAGCACGCTCGGCCTCCCGGGAGCCGACGTGGTCTGGCTGGGCGAGTCCGGCTATGCGATGGCCGTGATGGTGCTGGCGGACGTGTGGAAGACGGCGCCGTTCATGGCACTGCTCCTGCTTGCCGGACTCCAGGTGATTCCGGACGACGTCTACGACGCGGCGAAGGTCGACGGCGCGAGCACCTGGCAGCGCTTCCGAAGCATCACGCTGCCGCTGCTGGTGCCGGCGATCCTCGTGGCACTGATCTTCCGGACGCTCGACGCGCTGCGCATCTTCGACCTTCCGTTCGTGCTCACGCGCGGATCCAACGGCACGACGACCCTGTCCCTGCTCGCGCACCAGGAGCTCACAACGAACAGGCTGATCGGGCTCGGCTCGGCGCTGTCGGTGCTCACGTTCGTGATCGTGATGACGGTGTCGTTCATCTACATCCGGACGGTGGGCGGCAACATCCGCGACCTGGCGAAGGACGACTGACGTGGCCGCGACGGAGGTTGGCACGCCGACCGGAGACGCGGCCGCCCGCGCCGGTCAGGACGGATCAGCGAGCGGCCGCGGCGGCGCTGGGTGAAGCCCGTGCTGCTGTGGACCGCGGTCGTCCTCATCTGCATCTTCTGCCTGTTCCCCTTCTACTGGCTCGTCAACGTGTCGCTGAAGACGGGCGGGGCCCTGTCCGAGGCCGACCTGATCCCGCCGAACCCGTCGCTCGACAACTACCAATCGGTCTTCGAGAACTCGGACTTCACGGACGCGCTTCGCAACAGCGTGATCATCACGACCGTCACCACGATCCTCGCGCTGGTGGTGGGATCGTTCGCCGCCTACGCGCTCGCTCGCCTGCGCTTCCCGATGAAGTTCCTGCTCCTGGCGGTGATCCTGTCGATCTCGACGTTCCCGCCGATCGCCATCGCCGCGCCGATCTTCAAGCTCTGGACCGACATCGGGCTCTACAACACCTATCTCGGCCTGATCATCCCGTACCTGACGTTCGCGCTTCCGCTGTGCATCTACATCCTCGTCACGTTCTTCAAGCAGATCCCGAAGGAGCTCGAGGAGGCGGCTCTCGTCGACGGCGCGACGCACTTCCAGGCTTTCCGCAAGGTGGTGCTGCCCCTCGCCGCTCCGGGACTCGTGACCGCAGGGCTGCTCACCGCCTTCTTCGTCTGGAACGAGTTCCTGCTCGCGGTCACGCTCACGAGCTCGCCGCGACGCCTACACGGTGCCCGTCGCGGTGGCGAACTTCACCGGCAGCCAGGATTTCGAGGTCCCGCTGGGCACGATCAGCGCCGCGTCGGTGGTGATCACGATCCCGCTGGTGATCCTCGTGCTCATCTTCCAGAAGCGGATCGTGGCGGGCATGACCGCCGGCGCCGTCAAGGGCTGACCGCCGCGCGCCGGTGCTCGACCGGATTCTGTCGCCCGAGGGCTGGCCCTACGCCAGCTCGCTCCCCGTCGACGAGCACGACCCCGGCCGCTTCAACACGCTGTTCGGGCGCGACTCGCTGATCACCGCGCTGGAGCTGCTGCCGGAGCGGCCCGACGTCGCCCGGGCGACCCTGCGGGTGCTGGCGGCGCTCCAGGGGCGGGCGCTCGACCCGGAGACCGAGGAGGAGCCCGGCAAGATCGTGCACGAGTACTGGCGGGTTGCCCCGCCGAGGATGGCCGCGCGCGGCTGGCCGGTGCGCGACGGCGAGCTGCGCTACTACGGCTCGGCGGACTCGACGCCCTGGTTCCTCGTCGTGCTGGCGGCGACCGGCGACACCGCCCTCGCGGGCGAGCTCGAGGCGGCCTGGCGGGGCGCCGCGGCGTGGCTCGAGCAGGCGCTCGAGCGCGGCGGCGGCCTGGTGCGCCACGGGCCGGGCGCGCCGGGCGCGCTCTCCCAGCAGGGCTGGCGCGATGCGATCGACCCGCTCGACCCGGCGGGGCACGGCGGCGGGATCCTGCGCGAGGACGGCAGCGCCCCCGAGCCGCCGCTGGCCGATGCGGACACGCAGGCGGTGGCGCTCGTCGCGCTGCGCGCGCTCGAGCGCCTCGACCCGCGGCGCGAGGGCGTTCGCGGCAGCGCCGCCGCGCTCGCTCGCCGGATCGAGGCCGACTTCCTGCCCGACGTGCTGGCGCTCGAGGGTGATGGACGGCCGGTGCGCGGCGCGGGCTCCCAGCTCGGCTGGCTCCTGTGGGCGGGCGCGCTCTCCGGCGCCGGCGCCCGGCGCGCGGCCGAGCGGCTGGTGCGGCCGGACGTGCTCACCGGCTACGGGCTCCGCACGCTGGCGGAGGGTCATCCCTGCTTCGACCACCACGCCTACCACCGCGGCACGGTCTGGCCGTTCGACAGCTGGATCGGCTGGGGCGGCCTGCGCGCGGCCGGCTTCGAGGGCGAGGCCGAGCGCGTGCGCACCGGGGTGCTCGCGGCCCTCGAGCGGCTCGGCGGCGCGCCCGAGCTGTACGCCGTCGGCCCCGGCGGCCCGGAGCCCGTGGGGATCGCCAACCGCGTGCAGGCCTGGACGGTGGGGGCCGAGTGGGCGCTCCGCAACGGCTGGGACGGGCGGGTGATCTAAGCCGGATCCAGGCTAACTTGCGCCGGGCCATGTGGTGGGAGAACGCCGTCGTCTACCAGATCTATCCGCGCTCGTTCCAGGACTCGGACGGCGACGGGATCGGTGACCTGCCGGGGATCGAGGCGCGCCTCGATCACCTCGCCTGGCTCGGCGTCGACGCGCTCTGGCTGTCGCCCATCTACCCGTCGCCGATGCACGACTTCGGCTACGACGTCTCCGACTACACGGACGTGGACCCGGTCTTCGGGACGCTCGCCGACTTCGACTCGCTGACCGCCGCCGCGCGCGAGCGCGGCCTGCGCGTGCTGATGGACCTCGTGCCCTGCCACACCTCGATCGAGCACCCCTGGTTCCGCGAGCACCCGGACTGGTACATCTGGGCGGAGCGGCCGAACAACTGGTCGTCGGCGTTCGGGGGCTCCGCTTGGAGCCGTCTGAACGATGCCTTCTACCTCCATTCGTTCTATCCCGAGCAGCCCGACCTCGACTGGCGCAACCCCGAGGTGATCGACGCCATGCAGGGCGTGCTGCGCTTCTGGCTCGAGCGCGGCGCCTCCGGCTACCGGGTCGACGCGATCGACCGGCTGCTGAAGGACGCGCAGCTGCGCGACGACCCGCCGGCGAGCGAGCCGTTCGGGCTGCCGCTGCGGCCCGACGAGGCCGCGCTCGCGCTGTCGATGTCGCGCAACGCGCCCGACACCGGAGAGGCGCTGGCCAAGATCCGCGCCGCCACCGACGACGCCTTCCTCGTGGGGGAGGTGTATCTGCCCGCCGCGCGCCGGCAGCCCTACCTCGAGAGCCTCGACGCCGCGTTCGCCTTCGAGTTGCTGCACGCGGACTGGGACGCCGCCACGCTGCATCGCGCGATCGACGCCAGCGCGCGGGTGCCGGGCCGAGCGGCCTGGGTGATGTCGAACCACGACTTCGGCCGGCTGCCCACCCGCTTCGGCGCCGAGAACGCGCGAGCGGCGGCGCTGCTGCTGCTCACGCTTCCGGGCCCCGCCTTCCTCTACCAGGGCGACGAGATCGGCCAGCGCGACGGGCCGCCCGGCGAGTCACGCTTCGACCGCGCCGGGCGCGACGGCTTTCGCCACCCGATGCAGTGGGAGCCGGGACGCCGACGGGGGCTTCACGACCGGCGAGCCCTGGCTGCCGGTGATCGACCCGGGCGCGCACAACGTCCACGACCAGCGCGACGACCCCGGCTCGATGCTCACGCTCGTGCGCGACCTGATCGCGCTGCGGCGCCAGCTGTCCCCGGAGTTCGAGCTGCTCGACGCCGAGCCCGGCCTGCTGGCATTCCGGCGCGGCGAGCACGTGGTGGCGATCAACACCACGGCCGAGCGGCTCCCGGCCGCGGCGCGGGCGCAGCGCTGCTGGAGACGGAGCCCGGCGCGCTTCGCGACGGCACGCTCGCGGCGCACGCGGGGGTGGTGGCCGAGGTGGCTTAGCGCACCGGCGCGCCTCCGCTGTCCTGGATTGTTGTCGCACTGCAGCATCAGGTCAGGACGGCGCCGAATTTCGCCCCGCCTCAGCGCGTCGGCCGTATCTCGCCGGAGCCGCGCACGATGAACTCGGTCGGGACGATCACCCGCTTCCGGGGCCCGATCTCGCCGTCGAGACTGGCGAAGAGCACCTCGCCGGCGGCGCGGCCGAGTGCGACGGGAGGGCGCAGGGGAGGAGCAGGCGGGCATGTCGGAAGCGCTGTGGCTTCAGAGTCGCGCGGAGTGGGTACAGGCGGCTCAGTGATGAGCAATGTGGAGCGGAGTTCGCGCGCCGTCCGCAGGGTGTGCGGAGCCTTGCTCATACTGGCCTCGGGCCTGGCCGCCGGCTGTGGGGTGGGTGGCGACGAGGGCGGCAGCGGCGCCCGCGCCATCAACTGGTACGCCTTCAACGAGCCCGGCGGCTCCTATGACCAGGCCGTCGCGAACTGCAACAAGCAGGCG
The DNA here is from genome assembly GCA_963812415.1 of uncultured Thermoleophilaceae bacterium. Lineage (GTDB taxonomy): Bacteria > Actinomycetota > Thermoleophilia > Solirubrobacterales > Thermoleophilaceae > JACVRW01. Next base: position 48,343 of record CAWEVH010000044.1, read on the forward strand.
AACGGCAGGTACACGATCAACTACGTGAAGCTGCCGAACATCGCCGACCAGCAGCGCGAGCTGCTCGTCCGCCGTCTTGCCGCCGAGGACGACTCGATCGACCTGGCGTCGCTCGACGTGATCTGGACCGCCGAGTTCGCCGAGGCCGAGTGGATCCTGCCCTGGGAGGGCGAGCGCCGCGGGGCCGCCACCGAGGGCAAGCTCGAGGGCCCGCTCGAGACCGTCGACTACCAGGGCAAGATCTGGGCGATCCCGCACACCAGCAACACGCAGCTGCTCTGGTACCGCAAGGACCGCGTGGACGCGCCGCCCGACGACTTCACCTGGGACGAGATGATCGACGACGCGGTCGACAAGGGGACCGTGGTCGAGGTCCAGAGCGCCCAGTACGAGGGGCTCGTGGTCTGGATCAACGCGCTGATCACGAGCGCCGGCGGCCAGATCGTCAACGAGCAGGGCGACGTGCTCGTGAACGACACGGCCAAGACGGCTGCCGAGATCGAGAGCAAGCTCGCCACCTCGGCCGCGGCGCCGCCGGGAATGTCGACCGCCAACGAGGACGCCGGCCGGCTGGGCTTCCAGGACGGGCCGCTCCGACTACATGGTCAACTACCCCTACATCTACCCGGCCGCCGCCGAGGTGGGTGAGGACTTCCAGAAGAACATCGGCTGGGCGCGCTACCCGCGAAGCGTGCCGGACCGGCCGAGCGCGCCGCCGCTCGGAGGCTTCAACATCGCCGTATCGGCGTACTCGAACAACGCCGACCTCGCCTTCGAGGCGGCCGAGTGCATCGCGAGCCCGGAGAACCAGGCGCTCAGCGCCGAGCTGGGCGGCCTGCCGCCGACCAGCGAGTCGGTCTACGACGATCCGAAGGTGCAGAAGGCGTACCCCTTCGCCGATGAGCTGCGCGAGTCGATCGACAACGCCGGGCCGCGGCCGGTGACGCCCGCCTACAGCGACATCTCGCTGGCGATCCAGAAGACCTACCACCCGCCGGACGCGGTGGACCCGGACACGGTCGTGGAGCAGCTGCGCGACCGCATCGAGAAGGCCGTCGACGGGAAGATCTTCTGATGGAAGCCGCCACTACCCAGGCTCCCGCCGCCGCGCCGCCCAAGAAGAAGGGCATGACCGACCGCGCGAAGGCCGAGCGCAAGCTCGCCTGGCTGCTGTGCGCGCCGGCCGTGATCGCGATGCTGCTCGTGACCGGCTATCCGATCGCGTACGCGTTCTACCTGTCGCTGCAGAAGTTCGACCTGCGCTTCCCGGACGACAAGGAGTTCGTCGGGCTTCGCGAACTACGGCGACGTGCTCACCTCGAGCACGTGGTGGTACGGACGTCGCTCACGACGCTGATCATCACGGTCATCTCGGTGGCGGTCGAGCTCGTGCTCGGCATGCTGATCGCGCTCGTCATGCACCGCGCGATCTTCGGCCGCGGCCCGGTTCGCGCGGCGATCCTGATCCCGTACGGGATCGTCACGGTCGTCGCCGCGTTCGCGTGGCGCTACGCCTTCGACCCGACCAGCGGCTTCGTATTCGGGCTGCCGCTCGTGCCGGACGACTGGCAGCCGCTGACCACGAAGGAAGGCTCGCTCTTCGTGATCATCCTGGCCGAGATCTGGAAGACGACGCCGTTCATGGCGCTGCTGCTCCTGGCGGGCCTGGCGCTCGTGCCCGGACGAGCTGCACGAGGCGGCGAAGGTCGACGGCGCCAGCACGACTGCAGCGCTTCTTCCGCATCACGCTGCCGCTGATGAAGCCGGCGATCCTGGTCGCGCTGCTGTTCCGGACGCTCGACGCGTTCCGAATATTCGACAACATCTTCATCATCCAGCCGGGCGGCGCACTCGGCACCGAGAGCGTCTCGATCCTGGGCTACAACGTCCTGATCAACCGGGTGAACCTGGGGCTCGGCTCGGCCATCTCGATCCTGATCTTCATCTGCGTGATCCTGATCGCCGTCCTCTTCGTCAAGGGGCTCGGCACCAGCACCGCGCAGCAGCGAGGGGAGACCTGAGCGATGGGTGAAGCACACTGGCCGCGAGCGGCTGCTGTGGGCGATCGGGATCCTCGTGGTCCTGCTCTACGCCCTGATCCCGGTCGCGTGGATCGCCTCGCTGTCGTTCAAGACGCCCGAGGAGGTCGGCGACAAGAAGTTCTTCTCGGGCTTCTCGTTCGAGAACTACGACGTCGTCTTCTCCGACGACACCTTCATCGCCGCGCTGATCAACTCGATCGGCATCGCCTCCATCGCCACGTTCATCTCGATCGTGCTCGCGGCGATGGCCGCCTACGCCACCTCGCGGCTCGACTTCACGGGCAAGACGCTGATCCTCTCGGGCGCTCTGGCGGTGGCCATGTTCCCGCCGATCTCGATCGTCGGCTCGCTGTTCGAGATGTGGCGCTCGCTCGGCATCTACGACACCTGGATCGGGCTGATCATCCCGTACATGACCTTCACGCTGCCGCTCGCGATCTACACGCTCTCGGCGTTCTTCCGCGAGATCCCATGGGAGCTCGAACAGGCGGCCCAGGTCGACGGCGCGACGCCCTTCCAGGCGTTCCGCAAGATCATCGTGCCGCTGGCGGCGCCGGGCGTCTTCACGGCTGCGATCCTCGTCTTCATCTTCGCCTGGAACGACTTCATCTTCGCGAACACGCTGACCTCGACCGACGCCGCGCGGACGGTGCCGGCGGCGCTCGCGTTCTTCACCGGAGCGTCCCAGTTCGAGCAGCCGATCGGCGCGATCTCGGCCGCCTCGGTCGTGGTCACGGTCCCGATCATCATCATGGTCCTGATCTTCCAGCGCCGAATCGTCGCGGGCCTCACCGCCGGCGCGGTGAAGGGATAAAGGAGAGAGCAGATGGCCCAGATCACGCTGGACAACCTCACCAAGCGCTATCCGGACGGCTACGAGGCCGTTCGTGACATGAGCATGGAGATCAAGGACGGCGAGTTCGTGATCCTCGTCGGGCCGTCCGGCTGCGGCAAGTCGACCGCGCTGCGCATGATCGCGGGGCTGGAGGACATCACCGAGGGCGAGCTGCGTATCGGCGACGACGTGGTGAACGACAAGGCGCCGAGGGACCGCAACATCGCGATGGTGTTCCAGAACTACGCGCTGTATCCGCACATGAGCGTGCGCGACAACATGGGCTTCGCGCTCAAGCTCAAGCACGTGGACAAGGGCGAGATCGACAAGAAGGTGACCGAGGCGGCGCGCATCCTCGATCTCGAGCAGCACCTCGACCGCAAGCCCTCGCAGCTCTCCGGCGGCCAGCGCCAGCGCGTGGCGATGGGGCGCGCGATCGTGCGCGAGCCCGCGGTCTTCCTGATGGACGAGCCGCTCTCGAACCTCGACGCCAAGCTGCGCGTGCAGATGCGCACCGAGGTGTCGCGCATCCAGCAGCGGCTCGGCACGACCACCGTCTACGTGACCCACGACCAGACCGAGGCGATGACGCTCGGCGACCGCGTCGCGGTGATGCGCGCGGGCGTGATCCAGCAGGTGGGCTCGCCGATGGAGCTCTACAACGAGCCGGTCAACCTGTTCGTTGCCGGCTTCGTCGGCTCGCCGGCGATGAACTTCATGCCGGCGACGGTCGAGGGCGACACGGTGAAGCTGCCGTTCGGCGATGTGACGGCTGCCCGAGCGAGCTGCGCGAGCGCCGTGAGCGACGCGTCACGGCAAGCAGCTGATCGCGGGCATCCGGCCCGAGCACTTCGAGGACGCTTCGCTCGTGGGCGACGCGCTGGACCGCGGCACGACCTTCACGGCGAATATCGAGGTGTTGGAGTCGATGGGCGCCGAGCTCTACGCCCACTTCACGGTCGCCTCGGACGCGACGATCGAGTCCCAGGAGCTGCGCGAGCTCGCCGAGGACGCGGGCGGCGGCGAGGTCCCGATGGCGGGCGAGGAGGGGCGCATCGTCGCCCGGCTCGACCCCGCCAGCAAGGTGAGGGTCGGGCAGGAGGCCGAGCTCTTCGTGGACGCGACCCGCCTGCACCTGTTCGACCCCGAGAACGGGATCAACCTGACGGTCGAGCAGCGGGGCCCGGCGGCCACGACCGCCGGCGACGGAGCGCCGACCACCGCAAGCGCGCAGGGCGGCGGCGCAGCGCCCGCCGAGAGCGGCGCCCCGGCCGACACGAGCCAGGACGTGACCGGCGAGGACCCGCAGGCCCGCCCCCAGTAGGGGCTACTTCAGCTCGCGCCGCAGCCTGCGCACCATCGTGTCTCTTCGAGCCGCCGGGGCTCTCGAGGTCGTGCCGCACGGCGTCGATCACGGCGTCGTCCCACTCGTGGGTGCGGAGCAGCAGGTAGCGGAGGTGCGAGACGCGCATGTAGGCCTCGGTCTCGGAGCCGCTGCGCCGACAGGTCGGCCTCGCGCAGCAGCTCCACGACCGGCTCGTACTCGTCGCGGAACCAGCCCTCGGCGACCTCCGCGCGGCTCATCAGCTCGCCGCGGTCCTGGATCACCCGGAAGCCCCAGGCCTCCACGGCCTCGGCGAGCGCCGCGTAGCGCCACTCGTCGGTGAGCTGGATCCGCTTGCGCTGCTCGTCGGGCAGCGGCACGCGCTCGAAGAAGAGCCGCTCGTGGCTCTTCAGCGGCAGGTCGCTGAGCCGGATCTCGCGGATCGGCGCCGACCTGGGTGAGGACCTCGGTGACGTAGGCGTTGATGTCGCGGTGCCCGAGCGCGCGCGCGACCGACACGCGGTGGTGGCCGTCCTTCACGAAGTGGAGCTCGCCGATCCGGTAGACGTCGATCGGCGGCATGCGCCTCGCCGCGCCGCTGGGCCGCGGCGATGCGCTCCCAGCGCTGGCGGACGCGCCCGGAGGTCGGGCGGAAGCGGCGGTCGAACTCGCGCCCGCGGTCGACGGTGCCGACGATCGAGTCGAGCGCGATCATCTGCTGGCCGAGCCGGCGCTCGCCGCGCCGCCCGAGCGCCGCCACGACCTCCTCGAACGGGAGGATGAGGTTGACGTCGCTCGCGCTCGCCGCGCAGCCGCGCGGACAGGCGCGACAGGGCGCGCCTGCGCCGCGCGCGGCTGAAGTCGAACTGCGCGTCTGCGCTCGGGAGACCCGTGTCCCTGGCCACGCCTCCGAGAGTACAGGCCGGCGGCGGTCAGCCGGATGACGCACGGGATCGAGCCGCTGCCGCGGACGCGCCGGCCGCGCTTGGCGGCGGCGTTCGCCGCCGCGCTGACGGCGAACACCGTGACGGTGCCGCGCACGCTCGCGGCCGCGGCGGAGCATCCGCCGGGCGGCTCGCGGCAGCCTGATCAGGACGCTCGACCAGCGTGCTCGCGGGGTCGATCGGCGGGCGCGCAGCGTCAGCTCACGGTCGCCGGCCGTGACGCGTCGCCGCGATCCCGCCAGGCAGGCCTCCGCCGGGCAGCGCAGGCGCGTGACGATCCCGTCGGAGGCCAGCGCGCGCTGGCGGCGCGCGACCCTCACGCGCAGCGCCGGGGCGGTCAGGTCGGACCTCGACCGGGGCGGGGCAGCGGCCGCCGATCAGCGTGCTGCGCCTCGCCCAGGTGCGGCTGGTAGCCGGAGCGGTTCTGAGGCGCGGGCCGCTCGACGTCGGCGATCCAGAGGCCGTAGTCGCCGGCGTCGGCGGCCGGGTCGGGCCCGCCCTCGGCGACGCGCCGCTGGCGCACGAGCGCCGCGGTGTCGAGGAACCAGTCGAGCTGGAGCGCGGGCTTCTTCGGGAAGCCGCGGTAGTCGCCCGCGTTCAGGCTCTCGTGCATGCCGAAGAAGCCGTGGTAGCTCGGCCCGCGCAGGTTGCGCAGCCCGCTCTCGGCGAGCCCGGCCATCACCGGCAGCTCGAGCGGCAGGCCGCGCTCGCCCGCGCCGCGCGCCATCCAGCGGGCGGTCGCTCCTGCGACGCGCCGTCGCCGGGATAGAGCGCGCGGACAGGGATCGCTGAAGTCCGGCGCCGGCGCTCCGCCCTGCTGGGCCGAGCGCGCCGGGCGCGCAGGCGAGCAGGGCGAGGAGCGCCGAGGCGATGGCGGGCGGCGCATCTCACGGCGCGCAATCCTGGCAGGCCCGTGCGATGCTGCCGCGCCGATGGCCCGCGTCTTCGTCACCCGCTCACTGCCGGGACGTGCGCTCGAGCGCCTCGCGGCCGCCCACGAGACCGAGGTCTGGCCCGATCGGCTGCCGCCGCCGCGCGCCGGCGCTGGAGGAGCGCGCCCGGAGCGCCGAGGGGCTGCTGTCGCTGCTCACCGATCCGATCGACGCCGAGCTGGTCGCCGCCTGCCAGGACTGCGCGCGATCTCGAACTACGCCGTCGGCGTCGACAACGTCGACCTCGCGGCCGCGACGGCGCGCGGGATCCCGGTCGGCAACACGCCGGGCGTGCTCACGGACTCGACCGCGGACCTCGCGCTCGCGCTCATGCTCGGCATCGCCACGGCGGCTCGTCGAGGGCGACGAGTTCGTGCGGGCCGGCGAGTGGGTCACCTGGGAGCCCGGCCTGCTGCTCGGGCACGACCTGCACGGCGCGACCGTCGGCATCATCGGCTTCGGCCGGATCGGCCAGGCGGTCGCGCGCCGGCTCGAGGGCTTCGGCTGCGAGATCCTGCACACGAGCCGCAGCGGCGGGGTCGAGCTCGGCGAGCTGCTCGAGCGCTCCGACTTCGTGACGCTCCACTGCCCGCTGACGCCGGAGACGCGCGGGCTGATCGGCGCCGAGGCGCTGCGGCGGATGAAGCCGAGCGCGTACCTCGTCAACACCGCGCGCGGGCCGATCGTCGACAGCGACGCGCTGCGCGGCGCGCTCGACGCAGGGCGAGATCGCGGGCGCCGCGCTCGACGTGACCGAGCCCGAGCCGCTGCCCGGCGACCACCCGCTGCTCGGGGCGCCCAACCTGCTCGTGATCCCGCACCTCGGCTCGGCCACCCACGCCACCCGCGAGCGCATGGCGGACATGGCGGTCGACAACCTGCTGGCCGGGCTGGCGGGCGAGCGCATGCCGTACTGCGCCAATCCGGAGGTCTACGAGGGGGCGACGCGCGCGTAGCGCGGCTCGCACTCCCCGATGCACCTTGATACGAGCCGCTTCGGCCGCCGGCCGTCGAACTCGCAGTAGAAGACCTGCTGCCAGGGCCCGAGGTCGAGCCGGCCGTCCGTCACCGGCACGATCACCTGGTGGTGGACGAGCAGGTTCTTCAGGTGCGCGTCGCCGTTGTCCTCGCCGCCGCGGTGGTGGCGGTAGTCGCCCGGGTCGGGCAGCAGCTCGCGGGCGACCTCGTTCGCCGGCTCCTTCCAGCTCGGCGGGGCGACCTTGTCGAGCCACTCGAGCGTGTCCTCGTGCAGGCCCGGCTCGTCGTCGTTGATCCAGACGGCCGCGGTGATGTGCATCGCGGCGACGAGCGCGAGGCCCTCGGCGATCCCGGCCTCGTCGACCGCCTCCTGGACGTCCTCGGTGATGCGGACGAACTCGCGCCGGCGCTCGGTGTTGAAGGTGCGTGTAGACGGTGTGCGACTTCATTCGGCAATCATCCCGTCATGGATCTGGGGCTCGAAGGCAGGGTCTGCGTGGTCACGGGCGGCACGCCGCGGGATCGGCGCGGCCACGGCGCGCATGCTCGCGGAGGAGGGCGCGCGCGTGCTCACCGTGGCGCGCAGCGGCGCCGACATCGAGCTCGACGTGACCGCGCCCGACGCCGGCGAGCGGCTGCTCGCCGCGTGCCCCGAGCCTCCCTGGGCGCTCGTGAACAACGCGGGCACGACCGGGACGCGCACGCTCGAGGAGCTGACCGACGAGGACTGGCACGAGCAGTGGGAGCTGCACGTGATGGCGCCGATGCGCCTGATGCAGGCGTTCGCGCCGGCCATGGCCGAGGCGGGCGGCGGGCGGATCGTGAACGTCGCGTCCTCGTCGGGCAGGCGCCCCTCGCAGACGCTCGACGCCGCCTACTCGGTCACGAAGGCGGCCCAGCTCTCGCTGTCGCGGCTGTTCGCCGACGCGCTGGGCCGGCCAGGGCGTGCTCGTCAACGCGGTGCTGCCGGGGGCGGTCGCGACCGGGCTGTGGCTCGACGAGGGGGGCCTCGCCGACCAGATCGCGCAGCGCACCGGCAAGTCGCGCGAGGAGGTGCTCGAGTCGACGCACGCCAAGGCGCCGACCGGGCGCATGGGGCACGAGGACGAGATCGCCGCCGTGATCGTCTTCCTCTGCTCCGAGCAGGCGTCGAACGTCGTGGGCGCCGCCTGGTCCGTCGACGGCGGCACGACCCAGGCGATCTTCTAGAACTCGCGGTCGGCCGGGCCGCTCTCGTTGACGCGGCGTCTGCGATGCGGGGTTGCCGGCGTGATCGGTGGCCGCGTCGGATGGCGTCCAGACCATCACGCCGTTGCCCGCGGCCGTGCTCGACGTGCCGAACTGCCCCCCGAGCACGATCGTCACGGACGTGCCGCTCATCGTCATCGTCGAGCCGAAGAACCAGACGGAGCCGCCCGTCACGTAGTCGGTGCGGCCGAGGTTGAGCGTCCCGAGAGTGACCTGCGTCGAGAAGCTGCCGTTGTAGACCTCGACGCGGTCGCCGCCGGTGGCGTTGAAGATCCTGACGTTGACGTCCTGCGCCGCGCCGGTCCAGCTGCCGAGCAGCGACGCCGGCTGGATCGGCTCGCTGTACGTCCAGGTGATCGAGTCGCCCTCCTCAGCCCGGCCGGCGATGTTGCCCGGCCCGTTCGCGGTCTGCACGTTCGCGCCGGCAGGCGCGCTGTTGTCGATCAGGACCGTCCCGTTGGCGGTCGCGCTGTTGCCGGCCACGTCGACGCCGGTGACGCTGAACGCGCGCGACCCGTTCGGCAGCGACGCCTGGGCCGTCAGCACGTTCGAGCGGCGGTTGTAGGTCACGCCGTCGATCGTGAAGGTCCCAGCGGCCATCGGCGCAGCGGTCTGGCCGGGGGTGATGGTCGAGACGTTGGCCGTCACCGAGCTGACGCCGCTCGCGGGCGAGCCGGTGTCGGCGACGGTCGCGTAGACCCGGTAGGTCCCCCCGGCGCGCACGGAGCCGACCGCGGTGCCGCCCGACGCCTTCTGGATCACGATCGGGGTGAGCGTCGGCGCCCGGAAGTCGGACGCTGCGGTCACGTTGCTGCCGGTGTTGTTCGTCTGCGCGTTGAAGGCCGCGAAGGTCGAGCCGATGCCGGCGGCCGCGAGCGGCCGCGGCGAGCGCGAGCAGCGCCAGGCCGAGCACGCGCTTCATCGCTCCTCCTCGGCTCTGCCGGGCGCCAGATCGTCATCAGCTCGAGCGCGAGCAGCGCCGCCAGCGCGAGGCCGAAGAGCAGCATCGGCAGGCGGTTCGTGCGCGCGAGCACGAGCAGCCGGCCGAGCTCGGGGATGCGGTAGGCGACTCGGCTGATCTCGCCGCTCGTGCTCACTGCCCAGCGCTCCGAGACGTTGTTGGCGTCGCCGCGCGTCACGAAGGCGACGCTGTCGCCGCGGACCCGCATGCCGCGCACGCGGTGGGTCACGAGCCGGTTCTGGTTCGCCGGGTCGCGGAAGGTGACGATGTCGCCCGGGCGGGCCTCGAGCGGGGCGATCCGCTGGACAACGGTCACGTCGCCGGTGCCGAGGGTCGGCTCCATGCTGCCCGACAGCACGACGAGCGGGCGCGCGTCGAAGGCGAGCGGCAGCGCCAGCGCCAGCGCGATGCCGAGCACGAAGCCGGGCGCGGCGAAGACGGGGAAGCGGAGCGCCGTGCGCGCGAGCTCGAGCGCGAGGCGGCCGGGGGCGGGCCGGGCGGTGGCGCTGGCGCTGCTCACGGCTGCGCCTCCGACGAGCTCCGTGCGCAGCGCGAGCAGGACGCGCGCGTGGCGACCCTCGTAGCCCTCGGCGCCGGCGGGAATCCACGCGCGGGCGCGCAGATCTTCGTGTCGGCGCGCTCGAGCAGGAAGCCGCGGACATCGCACACGAAGCGGGCCGGAGGGAGCTTGCGACCGCCGGCGCGCAGCTCGAGATGGACGGCGTCGTCGAGGTCGTGGCCCCGCGCCCGCGCCCGCACGCGCACCCTCACCGCGCCGACGGTGATGTTCCTGAGCGCCACACCGCCGCGGCGCTCCTCGCCTGCCACGAGCTCGGCGCCGCCAGCAGCACCGGATCGGCGCCGGCATCGAGCTCGCCAGGCGGCAGCACCTCGACGCGAACGCCCGCTCCGAGCGGCTGGTCCGAGGCGGGTACGCGCATGGCGAAGACGAGCAGCGCCGCGAGGGCCAGGCCGGTCACGAGACCGGCCGCCCTCGCGGTACGCTGCGACGAGGAGGTCATTGGACTCCTCGGTTCCTTCCCTCGCTTAGAGGTTGCGCGCCTCCCAGCGCAGGGTGTGGGCGCCGGTGGTCTGGCCCTCGGCGGCCGGCACGTCGTCAACCGACACGGTCACCCTGTAGACGAGCTTCTCGTTCTGGTCCCAGTCGCCGTCGCTGCCGGGGGCATCGAGCAGGCCGGTGTTCCAGTCGGTCGGAAGCGCGTCAGCTTGCCGGTGTAGAGCGTGTCCTCGGAGGTGAAGCCGGTGCAGCCGGGGAAGCTCGGCGTGGCCTGCGTGCCGCTCTGGACCGTCACGGTCACGTCGGCGGCGAGCGCGCCGAGCGCGGCGCCCGGGACGCGGTACATCTTCACCTCGGACGCGAGCGAGCCGGTGTAGCTCACCTCGATGCAGCGCTGCTGAGGATCGCTCGGCTTCGCGTTGGTCAGGTTGTAGAGAGCGTTGCCGGAATCGTTGTCGGCCAGGTCGACGGTACCCGCGGTGATCTGGTTGTTCGGGTTCTCCGTCTGGCTCGAGAACGCGGAGAAGGCGCCGACAGCGGCGAACGCTCCGATGAGCCCGAGCACGACGACGGTCCGGAGGACCTTCTTGGTGGTGGACACTGCACAGCTCCTTTCGAGCCTGTGTGGGGTGCCTTGGTCTAGGCGTGTGGGGTCCCGGCGGCGTCGTGCTCGCACGGCGGCGCAGGTTGCAGGTCTTTTCGGCACGCTCGGGCACGCCTTTGACGGAACTGGACAGGTGTTGGACGCCGGCGCGCGGCCGCTAAGGCCGCCCTTCCGCCGGGGCGGCGCCTATCCTCGCCGCGTGGCCTCGGTCCCGTACACGATCAGGCGCTCGGACGCGCCCGCCACGCGCGCATCCTCGTCGGGGGCGACGGCGTCGAGGTCGTCGTGCCGCGGCGCTTCCCGATCGCCAGGTCGAGCCGTTCGTGGAGGAGAAGCGGCCCTGGATCGAGCGCACGCTGCGGCGGATGCGCGAGTCCGAGGCCGAGTTCCCGCCCGCCCGCCTCGAGGACGGCGGCGAGCTGCCGTACCTGGGGACGCGCCTCGCGCTGGCCGTGCGGAGGAGCCGCGCCGCGTGCGGCCCGCATGTGGCGCGCCGTGGCGGCTCGCTGACGGGTCGCGCTGCCCGCGGGCGGAGCGCTGATGGACGCGCTCGAGGGCTGGTATCGCCGCGCGCGCGCGAGGAGGTGGCCGTACGGCTCGACGCCGCGGTCACGCGTGCCGGCGCCGCCTACACGAGCCTGCAGATCCGGGGCCAGCGCACGCGCTGGGCGAGCTGCTCGTCGAGCGGCGCGATGAGCTTCAACTGGCGGCTGCTGCTCGCGCCGGCGGAGATCCTCGACTACGTCGTCGAGCACGAGGTGGCGCACCTCGAGGTGCACGACCACTCGCAGCGATTCTGGGACCTGCTCGGCTCACGCTGCCCGGGTTGGCGAGAGCACGAGCGCTGGCTGCGCCGGCACGGGCACGCCTTGAGCTCTGACGGCTCGGCCGGCCATGCGCCACCGCGGGGGCGTGAGCCCCCCGATTCACTCCCAGCGGAAGAAGCGGACCGCCAGGAAGATCCCCGCCACCGCCCAGCCGGCGATTATCGCCGCGGCGCTCGCGATGTCGGAGCCGCCTCCGATGATGGCGTCCGAGAACCCGTCCACCAGATGCTTCAGGGGCAGCGCCTCGGCAATGGCGAGCAGCGCCTTCGGCAGGTCGTCGGCCGAGTAGAAGACCCCGGAGATGAAGATGAGCGGCAGGAAGACCGCGTTGGTGAAGGCGGGCGCCGCGTCCTCGTTCGGGATGACGTGCGAGAACGCCACGCCGAGCGACGCAAAGCAGATCACGCCGAGCGCGTGAACCCGCGAGCAGGAGCGGATCCTCCGGCCATTCGACGCCGTACACGACGTTGCCGAGCGTGACGATGATGGCGACCTGGAGGAAGGCGTTCAGGACGGCGGAGCCGATCAGGCCGGTGAGAAAGGCGCTCTCGGGCATGGGCGTGCCGCGCACGCGCTTGAGGATCCCCTCGTCGCGGCGGAAGGTGACGCGAACGCAAGCGCGGTGAAGGTCGTGGCCACCACGCCCATGGCGGCGATGCCCGGCACGAGCACCTCGAGCACGTCCTCATCCCCCGAGAAGGCGCTCGCCGTGAGCACGAGGAACAGGATCGGCAGCAGGAAGTTGAAGAAGGCGGCGCTCGGGTTGCGCCAGAACTGCTTGCGCTCGAAGCGGAACTGGCTCCAGGCGAGGGCGGCGCTGCTCACGAAACGGCTCCGTGGTCGGGCTCGGCCTCGGCGGTCAGCTCGAGGTAGATGTCCTCGAGCGATGGATGGGTGACCTCGAGTCCCTCGAGCCGCTC